>JAIYAT010000006.1 GCA_027488905.1 Bacteroidota bacterium | reverse complement strand
GGAGCGGCCGCATTGTTATGGTTTTCGTTTCAAGGAAAAATCAAGCAACAAGTTTTTATTATTGCAATGGGAGCTTTGATTTTAGTAGATTTATGGGGTGTTGATAAACGTTATTTGAACGACAAGGATTTTGAACGTAAAAAATCTGAAGTAGCAATTGATAAAACCATGTTGGATGAACAGATTTTGGCAGATCCAGACCCGCATTACCGAGTTTACAATAATTCTACAGATTTTGATAAAGATGCCTTAACAGCTTATTACCACAAGACTTTGGGTGGTTACCATGGGGCAAAAATGAGAAGGTATCAAGAACTCATTGAGTGGCAATTGGCAAAAAACAACATGGAATGCTATAACATGTTAAACGCAAAATACTTTATCGTTCCAGATTCATCTGGAAATAAATTTGTGCAAAGAAATCCATTTAATAATGGTAACGCCTGGTTTGTAAATGAATTAAAATGGGTGGCTACAGCAGATGATGAGATGAATGCCTTAACCAATTTTAAATCTAAAGAAACTGCAGTTATCAATAAAAAGTTTGAAAATGAATTATCAGGATTTACGGCTAATTTAGATTCTACTGCAAGTATTCAACTTACAAAATATCAGCCTAATAAATTGGTTTATGAAAGTAATGCGAGCTCAGTTCAATATGCTGTATTTTCTGAAATCTATTATGACAAAGGTTGGAACGCTTATTTAGATGGAACTTTGGTTCCACATCAGCAAGTGAATTACGTTTTACGTGGCATGCAAGTGCCAGCAGGCAAGCATAACATTGAGTTTAAGTTTGAACCAAAAGTGATTGAGACAGGTGAAACCATTGCCTTAGCTTCTTCAATTACTTTGTATGGTTTGTTACTTGCCGCATTGGCAATGGGATTCAGGAAAAAGAAAGAAGCTTAATTTTTAGATTATGAATCAAAAATCTCAATGGTTATTGGTAGGGTTACTCTTTATTGGGGCTATCATTTATTTGATTTTACGCATTCAAAAAAGCAGCAAAGGTGAAACATGTGCAGGAGCTTCTTGTAATTGCAAGCCAGGTGTTTCAATGAAATAACTAATACATTTATATAAGTTGCAATATTTCTAAATTATGAAAACAGTAGATACCATCAATTTCGCAGGCAAAAAAGCCTTAGTTCGAGTAGATTTTAATGTTCCTTTGGATAAAAAAACGCTTGAGATAACAGATGATGCAAGAATTCGTGCTACCATTCCAACCTTAAAAAAGATACTTGCTGATGGGGGTTCATGTATATTGATGAGTCACCTAGGTCGTCCATTAAAGAAGTTAAAAGAAGATGGCACAGTAGATTTTGAAAAGCATACTTTGAGAAATACTTTAGCAAAAACTTCTGAGTTATTAGGAGTTGAAGTTAAGTTTGGCGGAGATTGTATTGGTGAAGAAGCTAGAGAAATGGCAAAAAATCTGCAACCTGGAGAGGTGATGCTTTTAGAAAACCTACGTTTTTATAAAGAAGAAGAAAAAGGGGATGAAGCATTTGCAGAAAAGTTAGCATCAATGGGCGATGTTTATGTGAATGATGCTTTTGGAACTGCTCACCGCGCACATGCTTCTACAGCAATTATTGCAAAGTTTTTTAAAGATGCCAAGTGCTTTGGATATGTGATGGCACAAGAAGTTGCTAATGCAGAAAAAGTGATACACAATGCTGAAAGGCCATTTACTGCTATTACTGGTGGTGCAAAAGTGTCTGATAAATTATTGATTTTAGAAAACCTGATAGACAAAGTTGATAACCTCATTATTGGCGGGGGTATGGCTTATACTTTCTTAAAAGCCATGGGATACGAAATTGGTTCAAGTCTTTGCGAAGAAGATAGGTTAGAGCTTTGTCTGGCTTTGATGAAAAAAGCAGAAGAAAAGGGAGTTAAACTATTATTGCCAGAAGATTCAATTGTGGCAGATGCTTTTTCAAATGAGGCAAATTTTAAGCCTTGTGATAACAAGCACATTGAAAAAGGCTGGATGGGTTTAGATATCGGCCCAAAGGCATCTGAACATTTTGCAAATGTTATCAAAAGCTCCCGCACTATTTTGTGGAATGGTCCTATGGGTGTTTTTGAAATGACACACTTTGAAAACGGCACAAAAACTGCTGCCATAGCTGTTGCAGAAGCCACCAAGGCAGGTGCATTTAGTTTAATTGGCGGCGGAGATAGCGCTGCTGCTGTAGCAAAATTTGGTTTCGAAGACCAAGTGAGTTATGTAAGTACAGGTGGTGGCGCATTGCTAGAATATTTCGAAGGAAAGGTATTGCCTGGCATTGCTGCCATTAACGAATGAGTTTTATAAAGTTATATTGGAAAGCCCTTTTATGGGCTTTTCTTATTTTAGGTGCTTGCGGAATTAATGGAGAGAGCATTCCAAAAGTATCCTTCGATTTTGGGATTGATAAAGTTGCACATTTTATACTTTTTTCGGTTCAGGCCATATTAATATACTTACCTCAAAAGAAGCATTTTGTTTGGGCTATTCTTATATCTAGCGTTTATGGAATACTGATTGAGTTTATGCAAATGACCATATTTATAAATAGGTCATTTGATTATGCTGATATGCTGGCAGACGTTTTAGGTGCGATGATGTGCTATCCAATAGTGTTGTTATGGAATTGGCTAAAAGGTAGGAGAATGAAGTAATAACTTTTAAAGCAAACTGCTTAAATCACCACTTACTGGTTTTTTTTCAATTGGCTTAATCTGCTTGTTTCTTACTTCTGCTATTTTTGAAAACAAATCAATTGGGTCAAAGGGTTTACTTATATAATTGTTCATCCCACTTTCTAGAACTTTAGATTTTGCCTCTGAATTTACATTGGCAGTAAGCGCAAATATTGGAATACTTGAGTTGAATTTTCTGATGGCAAGTGCGGCTTCAAATCCATCCATTTCTGGCATTTGTAGGTCCATTAGGATTAAGTCGAAACTCGCCTTCTCTGCGCATTCTACTGCTTCAATACCATTTGAGGCAACAGTTGTATTGATGTTCCATTTTTGAAGGAATTTGCGCGCTACAAAAACATTCATTGCATTATCTTCCACAAGTAATACTTCCATGCCAGCCAGTTGGTCATAATCCGTAGGCTCTAGTTCTTGTTTTGGCAAAGTAGTTGGTGCTGCAACATCAAATTTAAGCTTGAACCAAAAGGTAGAGCCTGAACCATGTACACTTTTTACCTCGAGTTTGCTTCCCATAATTTCTATGAGTCTTTTGGTGATGGCTAAACCTAGTCCAGTGCCGCCATAATTCCTTGTGGTCTCATTAGAAGCTTGTGTAAATTCATCAAATATGTATGTCAATTGGTGTGCTTGAATACCTATGCCTGTGTCAGAAACGCTAAAAAGAATTTCTACTTGCTTATCGTTTATGGCTTGGTTTTGCAATGAAACAATTACACTGCCCTTTTCAGTAAACTTTACAGCATTTGAAATCAGGTTGTTTAGGATTTGATTGATTCGTAGTTGATCACCTAAAATGCCTTTTGGTAAATCGTTACTAGATTTCAATTGAAGTCGAATTCCTTTTTCATTAGCCTTTCCAATAAATGCTTTCATATTATTTTGAACCAACTCTAAGAGGTTGATAGAGTTGGTTTCAAGGTCCATTTTACCCGCATCAATTTTGCTAAAGTCTAGAATATCATTAAGAAGAAAAAGTAAATTATCTGCCGAATATTTAAGGGCGTTTAAGCTTTCCATCTGCTCTGGTTGTGGTTTTTCACTCAACAAGAGATTAATTATACCAAT
>JAIYAT010000038.1 GCA_027488905.1 Bacteroidota bacterium | reverse complement strand
GGTAACAATATTTTGATTCAGAACAATCACTTTTTCTTCAATACCGGAGCGCCGTTTACTTCAACAGCTTATAATGCAATTGATTTAATACCTGCAGCTGGTTCAGATGGTAACAGTATTACTGGCAATTTTATTGGTGGTTCAGAAAGAAATGCTGCTGGAGCACCTTGGGTTTTCAGCTCTGCGCTAACAACTAACTTAATAAATGTTTCTAGTGGTATTGTAACAGGTACCAATATTGTTGGAAATGTGATACAGAATTTTAATTTTAATAATACTGGTATTTATACCGTTACAGGAATTAACGTATCTGGTACTGCTTCAATTTACAATATCTTAAATAATAGAATTGGTTCTAGTGATCCAATTCAAAGTATCAACTCAATTGGTAATAATGTATTTATTGGTATTAATAATACAAATACTGGTAATATTACAATTTCTGGCGATACAATCATTAACATCTCAACCTTACCAGTAACAATAGGTTCAAGTGTTAGAATAACAGGTATTTCTTCTAATTCTGGTGCTTCAAATGTTGTCACCATTACTAATAACTTCATTAATAGATTATTTGCAAATAGCAGTAATACTGGATCTACTAACTTAGCTTCAATTGTAGGTATCGCTTCTACTAATTCAACATTAAACCAAAACATTTCTAATAACTCTATCAAGACCTTAGTTGGAGTTTCTAATAATTTAGGTTATGGAATGCATGGTATTATTCAAACTGCTGGTGCTGGTACTATTGCCAATAATAGTGTTTATGGCATGTTATCTAGGTCAAATAACACTGGTACAGTTACCTTATCACCGTTTAATGGAATCATTTATAGCGCCAGTGTGAATGGTGCGATGAATTTAATTGATAATACAGTTGATTCAATGGCTCTAGCTGCTACAACTAGTACTACCTTAACAAGAGGTATCACCATTGAACAAACAGGAGTGCTAATGACGCTTAACGTTAGCAATAATACTGTTAGAAATATATGGAGTACTTCGAATGCTACTTCAACTCAGAACTCTTCGTCTACCATAGGTTTAAATATCAATTCACTTGGAGCTATCAATGGTACTTTTAATAGAAACACTGTTCATAGCATAGAAGCTACACCATCAATTGTTTCAACAGGCGTTTCAGTAATTGGTATGTTAATGAATACAAGCACTGGTGTTGCTGGTAATAATACACAAGCAGGTAGAAATTTTATTCATAGCATAAATACTACAAGCACTGGTATTGCATTTTTAACAGGTATCTATAACATGAATGGTTTTATCACTTTTACCAATAATATGGTAAGAATGGGGGTAGACCAAGCTGGTGTATTAGCATCAAATAATCCATTGGTAAGAGGTATTTGGCATCAAAACACAACTCAAAGTTGGTATTATCATAATACAGTTATGATTGCAGGTGCCCCAACCACTGGCTCAATTCCATCGGTTGCTTTTGATGTTTCATCTTCAATTATCATTGGCCAAACATTAAATGTTCAAAATAATATTTTCGCCAACCTTATCGATAATAGCGGAACTGCTGCTGGATTGAATATTGGTGTTCGTTATCAAGATTCATCACGTGTGAATAGTAATTATAATATTATTCGTACACCAGGAGTAGGTGGAACGGCTGGTGTAATTAATCTTTTCTCTAGTGTATATACATTATTGGGCGGCGATAGCAATAGCTTCAAAGCAAGAACAGGATTAGATTTAGCCTCTTCAAGCGCAAATCCTAATTTTGATGCAAATGCATTTGGAACTGCTGCACTAGCAACTTTAGCACTTCAAAACAATAATCCTGCTGAACGCAGTGGTGACCCTTCAGTATCAGTTGCGACTGATTTCTTTGGTAATGCTAGAAGTAGCAATACACCTTCAGACGTGGGTGCACATGCTGGTAACTTCTCGCAAACTCCTGATGCTTTCCCTCCAATGATTAGTTTTACTCCTTTCACAAATGCCGGTTCAATTACAGGTACTAGGGTGCTTACCGATGTTGTTATTACAGATAACAATGGTATTCCAATGACTGGCGCTAATCGTCCAAGAATTTATTATTCAAGAGACTTAACCACTTGGTTTAGCGCTGGTGCAACAACTTTAACAGGTTCTGCAACTAACGCTACGGCATCTTTTACAATTGATTATTTGAATTTTACTCCTTCTTTGAGTTCAACAGATTCAGTTTTCTATTTTGTGGTAGCACAAGATATTGCTGGAAATGTTATGTCTAATGCTATTTTAGCAGTAGGTACTGATGTAAACACAATCACACAATACCCGCGCAATCCTGCTAGGTATAAGTTTTTACCTTCAATTCCTGCCAATACAGTTATACCTGTTGGTGCCGGTCAAGTTTATACTAGTTTGACTAATCCTGGTGGATTATTTGAATTTTTAAATACTAGAGCAATTGCTGGTAATATTTTTGTTGAAATTACCTCTGACATTACCAATGAGACTGGTGCTGTTGTGTTGAACCAAATTGCAGAAGATGGTCTAGGTGCTGGAACTTTCTCAGTTACTATCCGTCCAAACGCTGCAACCACTACTCCACGTTTAATTGAAGGTAGTTACTTAAATACAGCAGTGACTAACGGTTTGATTACCTTAGTGGGTGCCAATAGAGTTAAGTTTTCTGGAATTCCAGCCGGTGGAAATAGTACTCAACGTTTGTTGCGTATTAGAAACACCGCTGCTACTGGCGCTTATGTGCCTGGCGCAGGTAACTCAGTAATCACTATAAGTAGTGCAGTTGGAGTAGCAATTCGCAATTGTATAATTGAAGGTGGTAACTCTAGCACAACTGGGGGAAATATTGAACTTCGTGTTGGTTTAAATAATTTATTTACTACCATTCCTTGTTCGTTTGATACAATTGAAAATAATATCATAACACATAATACTACTTCAACTCAACCAAATGGTGGTATTCCTGCCTTGCCAGGACTTTACTCATTTGGTAATCCAAATGTATACAACAATAACATTGTGTTTAACAATAACTTAGTAAGCAATTACGCGGTTGCAGGTATTGGTGTTGTAGGAAATAATGGTGATAACTTCCAGATTACAAACAATAGCATTTTTTATGACCAACCTGTTTACGCTGCTATTGCCCAACAAGGAATTGTTTTCCTACCAGGTTCTTTCTCTAATGGTAACATCATTAGTGGTAATATTATAGGTGGTACCCAGCCAAATGCAGGCGGTCCGCAATATTCATATCCATTAGCTTTTGGCTACACAGGTATTAGAACAAATGTTGGTAATGGTGCACCAACAATTATTTCTAACAACATTGTAAGAAATATAGCATTTACAAACCCAGCCTCTTTTGGACAGTTTGCAGGTATCAGTGCCCAAGCAGGTAATACAAATATTACCAATAATGTAATTGGTGATCCTACAAATACAAGTAGTATTGTTTGGTCGCAGCAAAGTACATTTTTTGGAATTTGGTATAGTGGTACAAATACAGTTAACATTAATAACAATGCAGTGCAAGGTATTTGGTTGAACACAGCTAACGTTTTTGCACAGTTCTTTGGAATTTATGTAACTAATGGAACCATTGGTACTATTAATAGTAATACCGTTGGGCATGCTACAACCCTAAATAGTATACGTTTTGAAGGAATTACAACTTACACGGGTATTTTTGCTTCAACAAATAGTGCTTATACGCCTAACTATACTTTAAACGGAAATACTGTTGCTAATATGACTGCCAATGGTGCTGCTACTGGATCAATTTTGTATGGTATGTTATTACAAAACAGTGCTCAACCTACTGTTACAAATAATACTATATTCAACTTGAGAAGCGCAGGCGTAAATATTGCCACACAAGGTGTAGTTTCTGGAATTTTCTTCCAGTTAAATACTAATGCAGTTCCAACTGTGAGTAACAATACCATTAGTGCAATTAGGGCAACTAACACAGGCACAGCCCCAACTGTTGCAAATGGTATTATAATTACTCAAGGTCAAACACCTATATTTAGTAATAATAGAATTTTTGATATTACTAACGCTTCAACTAGTACTAGTTTGAACCCAGCTCCAGTTGTTGCTGGTATTCAAATTGCTGGTATTTTTATCAATTCTAATTTGATAAACAATCAAATTTCAATTGGAACTGATGTTACTAACAATGTTCAATTGAATGGAATTTGGTTAAATACTAACAATTCTGGTGTGGTATTAAATGCCATTAATAATACTGTTGTAATTGACGGTGTAGCTGGCGCAGGTAATCAAAATACTTATGCCTTCTTACGTGGTAACAACACTTTAACAGAGTTTTTCACTAACATCAATTTAAGAAACAATATTCTTGCTAACCGCAGAACTGGTGGTACTGGTTCACACTTTGCAATATCTAACCAAGCTGGCGCTGCAACTAATGGCGCATGGAATGCTAATTCTAGCAACTATAATTTATTGGTTTCTTCAAATGCAAACACAATTGGTCAGTGGGGTAGTTTGGCATCAGATATTTCTACTTGGAGAAATTTGGCTACATCTGATGTATTATCTTATGCTGCTGTTTCTGCTCCAACTTCAAGTGCTACACAAATTAATTTAGCTAATTTGTTTACCAACATCGGTTCAGGAAATCTTAATCTTAATGCTTCAAATGCAGAGGTTTGGTATGCTTACGGTAAAGGTATTACTGGTAGTACAATTAATAATTTGAATGTTGATTATAATAATAACCCTCGCAGTACCACACAAGGAACAGCAACTACTATTGGTTCAAACCACCTAACTGTTGCTCCAACGGTATTGCCTATTGCTGCTGTTGCAAGTGCCTCACCTGCTGCAAATACAACTACGAATTACAGCTTTGCTAATAGACCAGTTGCTAGTTTAACTTGGGGTGCTTCAGCTCCTTCAGCTGCTACTGTTTACGACTTTACAGGCGTAACAACTACCAACCCACCTAGCGGTAATGCTTTCAATCGTTTTGTACGTGCTGACCTTACTGGTGGAACTGCACCATATAATTATGGCGTTACGCTTAACTTTAACCAAGCTAATATTGGCGGGGTTAATAATAGCAACAATGTAAGGGTAGCTACTGCTAATACTGTGGCTGCTCCAACTTGGACAACTCATGCAACTACTATATCTAGTGCTACTAATCAGAATGCCATTATAAATGGATTAAGTGCTACGGGTAGTGCAATTTTGGTTACTGGTACCGAGCTTTCTGCTCCTCCTACAGTTTTACGTTTTAACCCTGCTGCTGCTCCAGTTGGTGCTCCTGTACAAATTATAGGTTCATTGTTTACGGGTGCCTCGGCAATTAGTTTCAATGGAACTGCTCAACCTGTTTATACAGTTGTGAATGACACTTTAATTACCACTACTGTTCCAACAGGTGCTACAACTGGAACTGTTAGTGTAACCAATCCTTTTGGAACTGCTTCAAGTACTATTAATTTTGTTGTGATCCCAGCTCCAACCATTGTAAGCTTTAATCCAACCAGTGGCACATTTGGTGCGCTTGTTACAATTACTGGTACTGGCTTCACTTGGGCTGATACTGTAAGGTTTAATGGAACATTAGCTAATTTTACTATTGTTAATAACAACACTATTACTGCAACAGTTGCCAATGGCTCAACTACTGGCTTAGTAACCGTAAGAAATGCGGCTGGTGTTGCTACTAGCACAAGTCCTTTTACAGTTGTTGGTGTTCCAACGATTACTAGCTTTACACCAACCTCTGGTGCTGCTGGTACGCTTGTTACTATTACTGGAACTAATTTTGAATTTATTAGTAATGTTAGGTTCAATGGTACCATAGCTTCTTATACTGTTGTAAACAATACCACTATTACAGCGACGGTTCCTGGCGGCGCAACCACAGGTCCAATTGCCATTCAAAATGGTTCTGGTATCGGTACAAGTGCAACAAATTACACTGTTATCCAATTGCCAACCATTAATGCTTTCACTCCGTCATCTGGCGGTATTGGAACCGTTGTAATAATTAGTGGTTCTAATTTTGCAAACATCGATTCGGTTGAATTTGGAGGTGGTGTTAATGCAACTTTTGTTGTAAATAGTACTTCACAAATTACGGCTACTGTTAGTGCGGGTTCTATTACTGGTTTAATTACCATCTATAGAAATGGCGTTTCTTCAGTTTCGAGTAGCACAAACTTTACTGTAATTCCTGATTTAATAGTTTCTACACTTCAATCTGTTTCGGGTACTTATAATAATATAACTGTAACCAGCACTGGTATTGCCAATTTAGCTGGACCTCTTTTTGCCCTTGGAAATGTAACAGTGCAAACTGGTGGTACCATGAATTTTGGAACTGAGGTGTTACAAGGAAGTGGAAACTTTACTGTTCAGTCTGGTGGTAGATTAGGTATTGGTTCTGCTGCTGGTATTACTTCAACTGGTGGTTTAACTGGAAACGTTGTTATGGGTGGAACTAGAACCTACAGTTTTGGTGGAAGATATACCTTCAATGGTTCTTCTTCTCAATTAACAGGTAATGCCCTTTCAAGTGGTGCAGATACTGTTATTATAAACAACGCTTTTGGTGTAACTGCTAACGGACCATTAACTGTTAACAACAGGTTAGAATTTGTTTTAGGAAACTTAACTTTAGGAAATAATAACCTAACCATCGGAAGTGCTTCAGCAACATTTATTGGCGCTGGTACTGTTGGTTATGTTGTTACCAATGGAACTGGTTCGGTTATTAGAAACATTTCAAATAACGCAACCGCCCTATTGTACCCTGTTGGTTCAACACTTTCTTATACACCTGCTCAAATTAGCCAATCTGCATCAGGTACTTCTGATAATTTTGCTGTGAGAGTTATAAATGGTGTTTTCTCTAGTGGTTTAACAGGATTGCCTTTTACAAGCAATGTTGTTAATCGTACTTGGATTATTAATGAAGGTGTTGCTGGTGGTTCTGATGCTTCAGTTACCTTAACATGGCAAGATACAGTTGAGCTTTCATCGTTTGCACGCGCTCAATCTGCAGTTGCTTTCTATAACACAACACTAGGTAGTTGGTCAACTTCTACCTATGCTGCTGCAACAGGTGCTAATCCTTACAGCAGAGTTCGCGCAGGTCTTGCTAATTTTAACAATACTGCTTTTAGTGTAGGTGATATTAGCGGCACTTTACCTGTAGAGTTGTTAAGCTTTACTGGTAAACAAGTTAATGATGATGTAGTGTTAAAATGGACAACTGCCAATGAAGTTAATAATAGTCATTTCGAGATAGAGCGTTCAATTGATGGTGTGAATTTTGAAACAATTGGCTTTGAGAAAGGAAATGGCAATATCAACAGAACTGTAAATTACAGGTCAATAGATGCTAAGGCAACCTTATTAGGTGCGAGTACCTTATATTACCGCTTAAAGCAAGTTGATTTTGATGGTAAGTTTGAATATTATGGACCAGTTGCGGTTAATGTAGAATCTTCTAATCTAGATCTTAGTTTAGCGATTTATCCTAATCCATTTAATAATACCTTGAATCTTGAATTCAATGAAACTGAAGCAGGAACTGCATCTATTAGTTTTGTTGATGTTCAAGGCAGAATAGTTAAATCGATGTCTTTAGTTGTGAATAAAGGGTATGGTAATTACCCAATTGAAGAATTAAATACTTTAACTGATGGCGTTTATTTTATGCAGGTTAGTTTAAATGGCATGAACAAAACTGTCAAAGTTGTTAAAACAAACAACTAGTTATAATTAGTTTATTAAAATTAAAAGGGGCTGTCCAGAAGGACAGCCCCTTTTTATTTTAACATAAATTTTCTGATTCGCTTTCTAGAATTAGTGTTTGAGTTTTTGTTTTGTAAAAAAATAATTAAAAAATTATGAATTGCTTTTTTCTTTTTTCCTTTCTTTTCTATTTTTAGGTTTTATAAATTGTTTTAAATCAAGTTATTACTTTATTAATTAATCTTATATTAAGAATTTCCCTTCTTTAATTTTTTTTTAATTTGGTTTAGCCTATATTACAGCACAAAACTAAATCCTAATAATATATGTTATACATCTCTACAAAACGTTTTCGAGAAACTTGGTTCAAGCCAATCTTTTCGATTTTAGCCATTTTATTTATGGCAACGGGGCTC
>JAIYAT010000040.1 GCA_027488905.1 Bacteroidota bacterium | reverse complement strand
TCAGAACTTGCAAATAAGTTATTTCCAAGCTTATGAAAACATTTTTTACTAAAGTATTTACCTTATTATTATTTGCTTTATTAAGCTGTAATATACTGTTTGCACAAGTTGGCTCTTATTCTTCTTATACCACCACAGGGCAGAATAATTATAATTTACAACTTAGCTTACATAGAGATTGTGCTGGCTTAGAAATTTGCCCGGGTTGTGTTTCTGGAACTAGCCCTGGCAATTGTACAATTAATGTTAACATCAGAGGTGGCGTATTGCCAACAGGAATTCCTCATAATATTTCTGCAAATAGCGCTAATTATGTCAATACAAGTTTTTTTAGCTCAAACCTTCAAGTTATTTCAAGCCTAAGTGGTTTGGCCATTTCAGATAAAGACTTATGCAATAAAAGTATCTGCGACAATTGCAATACCAGAACGGCTGGCACATTAAATCCAGGCATAGAAGACTTTAAATTTGATGGGCAAATAAGTTTGCAAACAGGTGTCATTCCCTCTGATGCATGCTGGATATCTATGAGTGCAAGTATTGGCACCAGACCAAGCACATCCAACGCAGTAGTTGCAAATACGCCCTTTGTTACCGAAACTTTTGTTAACCGCTGCCTGCCTGCATCCAATAACAGCGCTGTATTACAATTCGACCATCGGTTTGCTATTTGTGCAGGCCAAGAAACCTATTTGCCATTTAAATGTACAGACCCAGATGGAGATTCGCTTAGCTTTCGTTTGGGCTCCATAAGACAGGCACCCGGCGTTAATGCTGTTTATGTCTCGCCCTATTCAATCAATAACCCTTTTCCATATCTTGGCAATTATGGCCCTCCCTTTCCATCATTGTCTAACAGCATTGATGGGAAAAATGGCTATATAAGGTTTACACCCCTTGGCGCTTTTAAAGAATCTATCATCATAGAAGCATTGGAATGGCGTAAAGTTAATGGTGTAAACACCTTAGCAGGGTTAACCCGTTACGACTTTCTGCTCGTTTCACAAGTATGCACCTCAAACCAACCCGCTATTGACGTTTACTACCAAGAAACACTTGAACAAGGGGGAAAAGTCAATTGGGACATTTGTGTGGAAGAACTTGAACCAGTATGCTTTACCATCAAATCTAAAAGCATAAACACAATACCTGCCGCCACAACTTTAAAAGCAGATAGCAACGCATATTTTACTATAACACAATTAGGAAACGACAGTTTAAAAGTTTGCTTAAGCAGCCAAGCCATAAGCAGCAGCGTAAACCCAATTACTTTAAACCTCTTTGCCAAAGAAGCAATTTGCCCTACCCTTGCGCAAAGAGGAAGAACCATTATCATTAATAAGTTTAGCAAACCTTCGCAACTGCTACGTGCCCGCTCTATTGGAAGCTACAACAGGATACTAACACTCGAAGCCCTAAACAATATCCCCATCAATAAAGCAAGTACCATTTGGCAAATTGAAACAGCACCAAACTCCCAACAATACACTACCATCGCAACAGGCGACTCCTGCCTCTATCTATTTCCAGGCCCTGGCATTTACAAGCTAAGAACCATCGTATCTGGAACAAGCTGTACTGCTACAATCACACATATCCTTAAAGTAGAAAGCTTTAGTGTAAAAGACAGCATTCTTGAGCAAGTATTATGCAAAAACAAAGCCTCCGCTAGGATGATGGCATTGGTCAATAACGCCATCGGAAAGGTTCAATATAAACTCAACAATGGACCCCTACAAGACACTGCCCTGTTTGAAAACCTTGTTGCAGGAAATTACCTTTTATATGCAAACGATAGCTTGGGGCAAAAAGATAGCATTCTATTTACGATTACCCAGCCAGACAGCGAACTTGTTATCAAATCTATCAGCAGCCAAAACCCAATTTGCCATGGACAAAATACAGGCTCTCTGCAAATATCTGCTTCGGGAGGAACTGCACCCTTAAAGTTCGGGTTGAACCAAAGCAACCTCAACGCCAATCCTTTATTCGAAAATCTTGCCGCGGGAGAATACCTTATAAAAGCGCTTGATAATAATAATTGTATGGTAGTTGACACGGTTAAACTCACGCAACCAGACCCTATTCAAATTCAATTTACCATTCAAGCAGATTCTTGCACAAATCCTCCAACTGGTAAGATAAGTTGCAACATTTCTGGTGGAACCATGCCTTACTATCTAAACTGGATAAACTATAACCAATCGGGTCAAACCGAACTAGATAAATTGAACCAAGGCTATTATTACTTACGGGTTACCGACCAAAAGGCTTGCGTAAAAAATGATACTGCTTTTGTGCCCTTATCCAACTATGTTTTTACCGAAGAAATATGTGCCATTGATTTCCAGTATGGTCTTAGTCCAAACAATGTCAATTATGGAATAGAAATTACCTGGAATAAGTCGCCCAACAAACGCATTGCAAGCTATCAAATTTGGGCTGCAGCCAATGACACCGCAGCATTTTTATTAAAGAAAACCATACAGGCCTCGGCCCTAGGAAAATATACAGATTCGCTTGATTGGTTCACTTTAGGTAAGCGAAAATATAAGTTAAAGAGTGTGGATAGTTGCGGAAGAACATCATCCTTTAGCAAAATTGCTGAACCATTAGCACTTACTACAGGAAACTCGCCAAATGGGGGTTTTTACCCTTTGCTTACCTGGGTAAAACCCAATTTTAATAGCCTCGTACTTGAATATGAAATTTACAGAAGGAGACCGGGTAATGTATTTAGTTTAATTAAAATCTTAGATTCAAATGAATTCAGTCTTATAGATAGTTCAGTTTGGGGACAAGGTTTCAACTTTGAATATTTCATCAGAGCTAGTTTAATGAACAACTGTCAGGTGAGTTATATCCAAAGCGAAATTAAGCCTTGGGCAACAATAGGGGTTGGGGAGCGCTTAAATTCTGCATCAGGTTTTAGCCTATATCCTAATCCAGCAAAGCAACATGTAACCATTGAAAATAGCGGAAATGAAACCTTTAACACCATCAATCTATATGGATT
>JAIYAT010000018.1 GCA_027488905.1 Bacteroidota bacterium | reverse complement strand
TAATAAAGATTCTTGAAGGATCAGATTTACTTGTTTTTCATTATTGGAATTGTCCAAGTAGTTATGAATTTATAAAAAAAATAAAATCATTTTCAATTGCTTTAAGGTTATGTATTAGTCTAAGAGTAAATGGAAACACATTACCACAAATTCCACCTGAGTGGCTACTAGCAGCAGCCAATGGAATTATTCAAGTTCACCCAAAAACTAATTTAAATAAATACAAATATCTAAATCCTATCATTTTACCAAGTTTAGTAGAAATTCCGAAGTGGGAAGGATTATTGCAGCCCAAGAATTTTGATCCCTTTAAAATGTTATATGCTGGAGCATTTACACCGTTTAAAACACATCCAAAATTTTTAGATTTACATCACAATTTAGCAATTAAAAATTATCAATTGGACATCTATGGAAACATGATTCCTGAAAGATATAAAAGTATAAACCAAATTTCATTCAAGGGTTTCACAACTAAATTAAATGAACAAATTCCAAGTTATCATATACTTTGCAATCCTCAACATAGATTGGCATATAGTTCATTTGATAAAATAATGAAAGAGTGCCAATTACTCGGAGTTCCACCTATAGTTCTAAAAGAAAGTAGTGTTGGAGATTTAATAGAAAATAATATTAATGGAATTATTGCAGAAGATATAGTAGACTATAAATTGAAACTCGAAGAGCTTGCAAATAATCATTCATATTATTTTAAAATTCAGCAATCTACCTTCGAAAATACTCATGCAACCTATAATCCTATCAAAATAGTAAAAGATACTATTGACTATTATCAATATTTGGTTCAAGCAAAAAATAAAGTGGCACTCACTAACAATATACCCTTGGAACCACTTGAGGCTTGTTTAGATGGAATGGGCGACAAAAAAACAAACCTAATAAATAATCCCAAAGACCTTAGCAAGGATGAAAAACAATTTGTGCTAAGCTGCGAAGGAGGATTGGTACAGTTCAGCAATTATTACCCTTCCAACAAACAACTTACAGAAATTATTAGGCAACTTGATTAATTTAAATATCATTAATATCTGGTGCATTTCACTTTGAACCTATGTTCAAAAAAATCTATAGTTGCCACTTATTTATTAATCAGTTACAGTTTCCGATAACTAAGAACTAATAATAAAACGAAAGGTTTTCTACCAATAAATTGGGCTAAAAAGGCTAATCTGTTTGTACAAAAAATTATTGTAAACCTTTAATTATACTATTAAGAAACTGATAATTTTTGAAAATATCTTTTGAAAGACCTACCTCGTAAATGGGCAATTCTTGTGTCAACAATTTTACTGTCTTCATAGTTCTTATGGCATCTGCTTTATGGTGAACAGAAAATGCCATAGATGATGACAAATTGATGTAAGCCTTTTTCCTTGAACCTAATTCCTGATAGCATTCATCTTTCTCTATATTCAATAACAAAATTGCACTTAGCTTGCCTTTACTTTTGAAGCAATTTGTATCAAGGTCATTAAAATTTAAAAAATACTTCGAATTTCCCTTTTGTGATAACTTAATATTCCCCAAATAATTCTTTAACATGCTTAAGGAAGGTTCTCTTAAACGAACAGTAGGATATAAACCATGAGCCAAAAAAGGTGCCTCAGGCTTTATAAAACAAATATCATCACCAATAACCTTGCCGCCTAAAAGTGCCCAAGATGCAGTGGTGGTAGATTTACCAGCATTTTGTTTTCCCGGCAATAAAACATAACTATCATTTAATCCTATGACAGCAGCATGAATTGGAGAATAACTGTATTTATCAAGCAAATAAACCAAAAAATTTAACAGAGGATAAGTATAGGTTAAAACATCTTCCGTTCTGTTATCTTCAATATAAAAACTATAATTATCAGTACCCTTCTCGCGAAAAAATCCAAATCCACTGCCTAAAAAACATAATTCCTCAGAATTAGAATACCAAACAATATCCTCAGCTCCAAAAGAATTCTTCCAATACTTGTTTTTTTCATAAGAATATTGCTTCCTACCCCACTCCAAGCAAACTTTTCCACTTGATTCATTTTGAATTAGTAAATCAATTGAAAGGCCTTTTACCAGCAAGCTAGTAACCTCAAATGGTGCGTGAATTTTAAGCAATAGCCCATTTGGTAAAGGAAGAAATAATTTTTCCAAAGCTATTTCTTGTTAGGCCAACCTTGTTTATTTACTTCATGAATTGGATCTAGTTTAACAAGTGCACTAATATCATCAAACTTTTTAAAAATAAATTGAGCACTACCATCGAATGATAAATTTATATCCTCTATCAAACTTGTATTATCAATTTCGGTTTGAACCAAAATACTTTCTAACCTCAATTCTTCAATAAATTTCTTAAATGAATCTTGCTCATTTGCTGTTAACCTCAAAAATAAAAACTCTTCAAAGCTCTTTAGATTAACTCCACCCTGAAGTACATGAAAAATTTCTACCCCCTTTTCTTGAATTAAATAATAAATCCCAGTTTTAAAATTTACAAGAACAACCTCATCATCAAAGTCTTCAATATCAAAATTAAGAGAATCAATTAAAAAAGTCATATTTTAGAGTTATTAAATATACTTAAACAAAGTAAACTATACATAAACGTAATAAAAAATCAATAATTAATCATAGGGACTTTTATCACTATAATTATCTTTAATAAATCTCAAAACTTTTTTACGTTTAAAAAAATAATTAACTATACCTTTTTTTTCACTTGTACGTCTGAATAGATAAAAGTCCAATACAAAAAAACATTTTAAACTGAATTTAAATTTTAAACTTTTGTTTGTATCCTTATTTAAATAATTTGTTAGATAGTAAAAATAAACTTTCTCTTTAATAGATACATTCGACTCCTTAAATAAAATAACTACTTCCTTAGGGAGTTCCATCGCAAATTCAGTATATAAATATTTCAAACGACTAATAATTGGCCATAGAACATTTTGGACTTTAGCCATGTTAATTAACGCTGGCCAATTTATTCTATCACCTGAAAATTCAATAACAGTCAAAGCATCTGTTACCCATCTAATTGCCTTGCCCTCTGCACCATGAATGAGATTTCTATATAATAGAAATGTTGGGGAAGGCACATCACAAAATTGATTGGAACTTAACAGGATCCTTTCACTGCTTTCCCATAAATTATCATCATTATTAGTATGGTAGGCAAAATCATGAAAATAAAAATGCAAGTCAATTTCCAAATTAGTTCCTCTTCGAAGTGTGATGGAATGAATAATATTTTTTTTATAAAAAGCTAAATCATAGGTTTTAACTTTCAAATCAAACTCATTTTGGAAAATTTTTAGTGCAAGCTCCACGTGTTCTGGTTTAACCAAAACATCAATATCCGTCATTGGCCTAAGACCAAAGTTATTATGAGTAAGAAGCACAATTGGAATCCCTTTAAGAAAAATATATGGAACATTATTCTTTTCAAGAACTTGTGTAATTTTTTCTGCAATATGTAGATAATACTTTCCTCTAATGGTATTGACTTTGTAAACACTTTTAAGATGAGACAAAACAGGATCTTGAAAGCTCATCAAGTTAAAATAAACATGTGCAAGTAATCTGCTTGAATCAATATCAAGTTTAAGCAGCGCCGCAGAAATATCAGAATCTATCTTTAATAGTTCTTGTTTAAACTGTTCGAAGTGAGAAAATGCAACTGCCTTATCTTTAGTCAAAGCTCCCAGAAGAATTTGCTTTTGCAAATCACTGATTCCAATGTTAAATGAAAATATCTCAGGCATTAAAAAGGAGTTTAATAAAAAAGGAGTTTCGAGGCTTATCAAAACTCCTTTTGAGGGAAAAACATGTGGGCCCACCTGGGATCGAACCAGGCACCTACTGATTATGAGTCAGTTGCTCTAACCGAATGAGCTATAGGCCCTGCTAAAAATAGCGGATGGCAAAGGTATGTATTTTTATGAAAACACAAATTAAAAAATAGGAATTGAGTTTTAGCGTAAAACTACAATTGACCTTGAATATCACAAAAAGCCTAAAAAATGCTTAATTGTCTTTTATTTTATTTCAAAAGAGATATATTTGTTTGAATGGCTTTAAAAACAGAACAGGACGAAATCATGAATACCCACTTGATTGCATCAACGCGCAAAATCATTTTACTTTTGGAATTTTCCACATTAATCTTTATTTGCTTTCAATCAAACTTTAATATCGCCACAATGCTAATGGCAATAAGTGTTTCATTTATACATGCAACGCTTTTTTTCTTAGGAAAATTTAACCATTCAAAGATTTTTATTTGGGGTTTATTATTTTCTTTTGGGTTGATTCTTATTTATGATTATAGTAATTCGATACAAGTTTCTTTTGCAGGATATGTAGTTTCACTGGTGTTTTTTACATTTTTTATGGTAGAAAACCCTACTATCAGGTATTTATATGCTATTTCCTTTGTTATAGGTATTTCAATTGTTGAAAATTTAAAAGGAATTTCTGTGACACAAATTTTTATGTTCTTAATACCAGGTGCGGGGCTAGCTGGATTATTTATTACCGCACACAGACAATTAGAGTTGGCTCAAAACAATTTAGAAAGAAGAAACTTTGAACTGCAAAAGGCTAATCTTAGTTTAAACACTCTTTTAGAGAGCACTCACACTGCAATTTGGTGTTTAAATGAACAAGGTTTATATACGCATGGAAATTTGAAATTTGAAAAACTGATATTTAAAATTTTCAATCAACGATTAATGCCTCATGGTTCCTTTTTCGATTTGCCCATGTCAAATGAAGAAAGGGAATATTGGAGAATACTTTTTTACAAATCGCTTAGCGGTGAAACGGCAAGCAGTGAAAAAGAGGTAAATAACAAAAAGGGCTTACAGTATTTTGAACACACAGCATATCCCATGCTTGATGACAACCAACAAATTTGTGGGGTAACTTTTGTAAGTAAAAACATCACAAAAAAACGCAGTTATGAACAAGAACGAAGAAAAAATCAAGAACTACTAAACCTAGTAATTAATAAAATGCCTATTGGTTTTATGATGTTCGATGCGGCTGGAAACCTCATCATGGTTAATGAACGTTTAACATCTTACCTTAATATTTCTAATGATAATGAAATGATAGGCAAAATAAACGTTCACACTCATTCCTTTTTAAATAAAATTGGACTAAGCCAAAAATATGAGGAGGCCTTACACGGATTTGGTATACTAGAATTTGAGTTGGAAATTGATTTTGAAGAACTAGAATGTACATGTGCTGAAGAACTAGAAAAATCTTGGTTCGAATTCATCTTTTTTAGGTTAAGCCCTAATCATTATAATGAAGGAAGAATGGTCTTGTTAACCACAGATATTACCACTAGAAAACGCCATGAGAAAATCCTAGTCGAACAAAACAAAAGATTTGAAGAATATAGCTTCACACTTTCCCATATTATTAGAAGACCTGTTGCAAATATTATTTCATTATCTGCCCTATTAAAAGAATTTACTTACACCGACGAAGCAGATCAAACTACCCTAAAACACTTACATGAATCAGCTAAACAACTTGACGACATTATTAAAAATTTAAATAAAAATTTAACGGCATCCCAACACTTTATAATTTAAGACAATGAGAATACTACAAATCGATGATGATTTCATCAACAACATGGCAAATGAGCGTTTGCTTAGAAAATTGAACATCCCACATGAGGTAGTAAATTTTTTAGACCCAACAGAGGCCTTAGAGTTTTTAGCAACTTCAGAAGATATTTTTGACCTGATTTTATTAGACATTAACATGCCAAGGCTAAATGGTTGGGAATTTCTAGAACGTTATGAACCAATCAAAAAGGAAACACCAATAGTAATGCTTACAAGTTCTCTTGATCCAAATGACCAAAAAAGAGCAAACGCGGCTAATTTGCTTTCTGGTTTTTATGTAAAACCATTATCGAAAGATTTACTTCAAGAAATTCTTACAAATCATGCAAAAGGTTATTCTATAGAATTAGGATAAGCCCTGATTTTGCTCCATCCATTCTTGCATTAACTCTTTGTATTTATTAAGCAATACGCTTTTCGAAATACATCCAACGTATTTGTCTTCATGAATAACTGGTAAATAAAAAACACCTGGATTCTCTTCTAACAACTGCAATACAACATGCAATGAATCTGCTTGGTTTACGCATACCACATCGGTATGCATTAATTCCTTCACTGTTATTTTATCATATAAGTCTGTTTTAAACAAATAATGCCTTAAATCACCCATACTCACAATACCCACTAATTTGCCATTTCTTTTCACCACTGGAAAAACATTTCTTCTTGTGCTGCTTACCAATTGCGTTACACCGCGCAACGTTTCATCAGTAAACAAGGTTGGAAAATTTGTCTCTAAAACAGACTGTGCACTAACCGTTTTAAGCAGTTCTATCTCAGGTGTCTTATGCAATAAGCCGCTTTGAACCAATCTCTTTGTGTAAATAGAGTTTGGCTCAAACAGTCTAGTAAAAAAGAAGCTACCTGCAGAAACAATCATCAAAGGGACTAACAATGTATATCCACCTGCAATTTCTGCTATCATAAAAATTCCTGTTAAAGGTGCACTTAATACACCACTGAGTAATCCTGCCATACCAGCCACTACAAAGTTGAGCTCATTTACTTCTGTAAAGCCCAATAGATTAACAATTCTAGAAAAAAACAATCCGCTTAATGCGCCAATAAAAAGTGAAGGTGCAAAAATTCCTCCATTCCCGCCAGAGCTAACTGTTAACGCCGCTGCTACAGGTTTAAGTAAGATGGTAATTAGGACAAAAACTAAAAATACTGTATTAAAACCGAAATTACTTTGCCATGAAATGCTACGCATAAACTCATCAAACTTGTTATTCAAAATCTGATTGATTACAAAATATCCTTCGCCAAATAAGAGCGGAGAAAATAGAATCAGTCCGCCCACAATTAAGCCCTGAAAAATTGCTTTATTGTATTTCAATTTTGAATTGTTGAACCGAGTCTCCAGACCATATATAACTCTAATGGTATAAATGGAGAAAAAGCCACACATCACAGCCAGTATAACATAATATGGAATTGCTTGAATCTCCCATGCAGTTGCATTGAAACTAATAATTTGAGATTTATAAAAAAAGTTACTGATTACTGAAGCAGTTGCTGATGCAATTAATAAAGGCACAAAAGCAGGAACTGTAACCCGTCGCAACAATACTTCTAACGCAAAAATTACTGCGCCAATTGGACTGTTAAAAATGGCAGAAATACCGGCGCTTGCACCACAAGCTAAAAGCAAGTTTCTATCATTATCGTTTAGGAAAAAACGAGAGGCTAGGTTTGAACCAATGGCAGAACCGGTAGCTGCAATTGGAGCCTCCACCCCTACCGAACCGCCTAAACTTACCGTAAATGCACTAGTTATTAAATGCGCATAAGTATGGTAAAGCTCAATTCTACCTTTTTTATATGTGACTTTATAAATGATGCTCGCCAACCCCTTTTCAAAATTCTTTCCTTTTAAAACATACTTAATAAATGTAAGTGAAAGCAAAATCCCAGCTAATGGTAGAAACAAGTTGGCAAAACTAAGCTCCAATAAGTTGGTATTTAAAAGCATGGATTCGATAAAGTGAATTAACCACTTAAGCAGGATAGCTGCAAAGCTCACCACAACAGCTACAAAAACTGAAGCAATAATAAGAAAGTGCTGGTTGCTAATGTATTGTGTCCTTTGTTTAAAAATTTTGTAAACAGGATACTTAAGCAAGAAGCGAATGTGTTTAAATTGCCGACTCATGAAGCAAACAAAAGTAAGCAAATTTTCGGCATGGCTGCAAGCAATGCGACTTCGCACCCTATTTCTCTCCATGTCTTGCATTTGGGCAGGACTTTTTGCTGTTCAAATTCAACAAAACCTGTCAATAGTCATTAGCATTTTCACTTTTTTAACAGCACTCTTTCTTCAAATTCTTTCAAATTTTGCCAACGATTATGGAGATACCATTCATGGCGCAGATCATGATGAAAGAAAGGGACCTAAACGTTCGGTTCAAACCGGAACCATTTCTGCTAAACAAATGAAAAAAGCAATGAGTTTTATGGCAATTCTTTCCTTCATAAGTGGTTGTATCCTCTTAATTGCATCTGCCAAGGTGATTGGTACAAAAGGTGTTTTAGTTTTACTTTTGATTGGAATTCTAGGAATTGCCGCAGCTATTGCATACACCAACGGCAAAAGACCTTATGGATACATGGGCTTAGGCGATTTAGCTGTATTTGTATTCTTTGGGTTGATTGCAGTGGCTGGCACTCAATTTTTACAAACGGCTGTCATCACACAAACTACCTGGCTGCTGGCAATCGCTTTTGGATGTATTTCAACAGGTGTTTTGCATTTAAATAACATGCGCGATATAGATTCAGACAAAATCGCAGGAAAAATGAGTATTGCTGTTCGTTTAGGTGCTTTTGGTTCAAAAATCTATTACACAATTCTTCTTTTAGCATCTATTTTTTGCTTTACCTTGTTTTTCATAATTGAAAATATGGGGCCATTCCTAGCCTTCTCAATTACCCTGCTGATTATGCTAAACTTACTCGTGGCATGGAGGGTTCAAAAACAAGAGGATTTTGACCCATTGCTTAAATATTTGTCTTTAAGTAGCTTTATCATCGCCTTAAATCTACAACTATTTCATAGCCTTACATGAGAATCTTTGAATGCTTAAAACATGAACTTCAGTTCAATTTTGAGGCAAGAACCTCCCGTGGGAAAATAGATACTCATACCGCACACATCATTAAGGTTTGGGACACAAAAAACCCAAACCAAATTGGATACGGTGAAGCAGCGCCCTTAAAAGGATTAAGTATAGATTTTCATGCTAATTTCGAAATTAACATTCAACATTTCTTAGGTAGACTCAATCATGGCGACACCATTTCATCAGAGGAGTTAGAGGCTTATCCTTCTTTTAGGTTTGCGCTTGAAACCGCCTTACTTGATTTGGAGACTGGAGGCACACAAAATCTATTTAAATCTAACTTTTTAAATGGCGAACCGATTTGGATAAATGGCTTAGTTTGGATGTCTGAATTACATAATATGCTAGAGGAGGCTAAGAGAAAAGTTGCCGAAGGTTTTAGCTGCATTAAGTTTAAAGTTGGCGCCCATGATTTTGATACAGAATGTAACATGCTGGAGAATTTTAGAAAGTACCATTTACCTTCACAAATACAAATAAGATTAGATGCAAATGGAGCATTTTCGGCTGATGATGCTAAGTTAAAACTAAAAGAGTTAAGTAGATTTCATATTCATTCTATTGAACAACCAATTGCAGTTAACCAACACGAAGCTTTAGAACGTCTTTGCAATACAGGTGCTATTCCTATTGCACTTGACGAGGAACTAATTGGAAAAACTCCTACTAAAGAAATTGCAAAATGGTTGAGGCAAATTTCACCAGCCTTCCTAATTATTAAACCTACTTTGCTAGGCGGCTTAAATATTTCAAATCAATGGATTCAACTTGCAGAAAATTTAAATATTGAATGGTGGGCAACCTCAGCCTTAGAGTCGAATATTGGGTTAAACGCAATTGCGCAATGGGTAGCAACCAAAACTTTAAAATTACCGCAAGGACTTGGCACTGGATTATTGTATGAAAATAATTTTCCTTCTCCCCTATTAGTTAAAGGCGAACACTTGTTTTATCTTGCAAACAAACAGTGGCAATTCCCAAATGCAGTCAAATAAACAATCTATATTTCTCGCAACAGCTTTCTGTCTATTGTTCCTATTAATAGCAGTAATTAGAGAATTTATGGATGGAGATGCTTTCACAGCAACACTTCTTTTGCTTGGGCTATTCGCTGCAATGTTAGCTGTGTATTTTGGTTTGAACCAAACAAAACAGCTAGAAATGCCATCAGCAAGTTTTATGGATGCAAATCTTGAAGCGCTGATGGAGAATGACAAAGATGCCATTTGGTGTGTAGATGAAAATTTTAGGCTCATTTCATTTAATAAAGTTTTCAAGCATCTTTTTAAGGGTTTTTGGCAGAGAGAGCCCAAAATTGGGGTAAGTATTCTATTCCCAGAGAATAAGCGCCCATTTTACAAATTATGGAACAGTTGGTATAGACGAGCCATGAAAGGAGAACAATTTACCTTTGACTTTGACTATAAATTTAGAGATGGCCAACGTTATTTTGAAGTAAACATTACCCCTATTTTCCTTAATGGCAAACCTTCTGGAATTGTTGTGAAAGCTCTGGATATTACACAAAGAAAGTTAGCGCTACAAGAACAACAATTGTTATCTGAAAACCTCCAAATAATGTTAAATTCTACCCAAGACATTATTTTTGAAATGGATGAATTTGATAAATGTGTTAAAGTTTGGCGCAGCGAAAATGTTGCATTACGTTTTGAAGAATCTTTCTTTAAACAAAAGTCTGTTGAAGAGCTTTTTGATAAACCCTTTGGTTTGAACCTAAGCAGCCATTTTGATACTGTTAAAAAAACTGGAAATCCACATGATGCCGAATACCAGTATAAGCTAAATGGGAAAATTCACCATTATGCAGCTAAACTCAGAAAGATTAGCAATAGCCAACCTCCTAGGGTTTCCATCGTAATTGAGGACATCACTAAAAGAAAAGAAGAATCTAATAAACACGAACAACAAAGCATTTTCTTAAATAAACTTATCTCGCACTTGCCAATAGGTGTGTTTGTAAAAAATGTAAAACTAGGATTTGTTTATACGCTATGGAACAAGGAACTTGAAAACATTTTTGGAATTTCAGAAGAAATGGTTTTAGGTAGAACTGATGAGGAAATTTACAAACACTCTGGCGAAATTCAACAATACACCCAAACAGATCAAATGGTTATTGCAGATAAAGAACCCTTACTAATACAGAAACTTAAGGTTGAAGTAGGAGAGGATTTTATTTTTGCACGTACTTTCAAAATTCCAATTCTAGACAACCAAGGAGAAGTTGAATTAATTCTTGGAATTGTTGAGAACATAACAGAAAACGTTAACCAACAACTAGAATTAGAAACAGC
>JAIYAT010000020.1 GCA_027488905.1 Bacteroidota bacterium | reverse complement strand
TTGGTTTAGGTTCATACAATCCATTTATTTGGAATGGCTCTGCAGGTTTTGGAAGAGGATATGAGGTTCACTTACCTGGAAAGCTACCGACAGACAAAGCAACTGCTTCGATATTTGGCACTTTTTCAGACAATACCAATGTTAATGCAGGAACAACTTATGTAAGTAAAGACGGAGGATATCCTTGGGCAATAAATATTCCCGCATCCTTTGATTATCCAATAGAAAAGGCCGATATCAATTCTGCCTATATAAAGTTTGCAACATGGGTGAGCAGCGGTGGTAATCAATATAATGATTGGTACTTAAATAACGCGGGTTATAGAAATAGTGAAAATATTTACGAATAATTTGGTAGGTTATTTGTAAAAAATAGATGGTTGTGTTTTTAGCCGCTCATTCAATTGCTGGATGGGCGGCTTTTTTGTTTATTTTAATTGTGTCATTTTAAATCTGAGTATTTTAAACTAGCGTTAACAATCTGGTTTATAGGATTATATTTAATAAAAAATGGCTTTAGAATTTTTCTTTTTGAACTTCAATTCTTAAAATTGTTTTAACAATTATTTAAAAATAAAAACAGTTAAAAAAAATTCCACCTTGCTTATGAGTAATTTTAAAACAGTAATTGTAGATGATAGTCCTTTCGACTTATTATCTATTCAAGAAGAGTTAACTACCAACTCGCAGTACGACGTTGTCGATTCTTTTCTAAATGGTGCAGATTTTTTGCAAGCCCTTCAAGAGAAAAAATTAGATTTTGATTTGCTAATTATGGATTATCGCATGCCCATATTAAGTGGCCTCGATACCTTAAAAATAATTAGCACGCTCGAAGTAAATTTTAAAGTGCTAATGGTATCACATGGGTATTACAAAAGCCTATATCAAGAAATGCAGCTGTTAGGTTACCGAAACTATTGTCGGAAAGAGCCTTCTAGCTATTTAAATGCCATACCTAAGTTATTGAGAGGTGTGAGCATTTATTCAGATATGGAAGACTTTAATATATGGGAACAACTTTCAGAAAAGTTAGGATTAAAGCAAAAAGATGAAAGCAGATGGCGCCATCATTTAAGTCCGATTGAACTAAAAATAATTCGATTTATATGCAAGGGATATAACTCCAAGGAAATAGCTTTGAAGATGGGTTATGAAACTTCCAGCATCGAAAAATATCGGGGGCTAATTGTAAAGGCGCTTGAATTGAGGGGCTCTGGGCAATTAGTTTCATGGGCCTTTGCGCAAGGAATAGTAACTCCTTCTTCAATTTTTATGGAAGCGCCAGAGGATTATATGCCAATGCCAAATGTTGATATTAAAAAATAATATATTTAATGGGAAATAGAATAAATTAGTTACTTTTTATTCTATTTCCTTTTCATGATAAATGGATTAAGTATTTGGTCGAAGTTGTTTTCAATGGCTATTTCAAAATAGTCTATTTTGTTTTGTAGGCATTGTATTTTTAGTTTGTTTTGCCATTCAGAAAGTTGTTCTAAGTACATTGTTTTTATCGCATTTGGATGTAGTTTAAGTTCCTCTCCGGTTTCGCTATCTTGAAATATATAAGGTCTATTAGGCAAATTGAAATCTAACTCTATATTTTTATCATGAACATCAAATAAAATAACTTCATGTTTATTGTATTTTAAATGTTGCATGGCTTCAAATAATTGCTCATTATTATTTGAAAGCATATCAGAAAACAGGATGATAAATGATCTTTTATGAAGTGTTTCGGCTAGCTTATGCAAAGTTACACTGATGTTGCTTGCTTTTCTTTCTTGCATTTGGTTCAAGCAAGATTCTAATTTAGCAAATAACAATCTTTGATGGGTGCTGTTTAGTTTAGCTGGAGCATGGAACCAGATGTCTTCATTAAACAGCGTTAGGCCAGAAGCGTCTCTTTGTCCTTTCATTAGCCTAATTAATGAAGCTGCTGCGATTACACTAAATCTCAATTTGTTTAACCCATTTAATGGGTAATACATGGAAGATGAAGTGTCAATTACAATTTGGCATCGCATGTTTGTTTCTTCTTCGTAGCGTTTTACGAACAACTTATCTGTTCTAGCAAATAGTTTCCAATCGATATTTCGAGTGCTTTCGCCAGAATTATAAAGCCTATGCTCGGCAAACTCCACAGAAAAACCATGATAAGGGCTTTTGTGAAGTCCTGTTAAAAATCCTTCTACCACTTGTTTTGAGAGGAGCTCAAGGTTATTGATTTGCAGTAAATCTGTTTCAGTAAGAGTATATGCCATAAATGAAAACAGTCGGAACCAATTGGCGCCGACTGTTGCAAAATAGTATTTATTTAAAGTTTACGCCAATTGAGCATTTAACTTATTAGCCAAAACATGTTTAGGCACTGCTCCAACTTGCTTGTCTACAACCTTTCCATCCTTAAAGAAAAGTAGGGCTGGAATACTCATAATTCCAAATTCAGTTGCTACTTTAGGATTGCTATCTACATCTAATTTTCCAATGATAGCTTTTCCAGCATATTCGTTTGATAACTCTTCAACAACTGGTCCAACCATTCTGCATGGTCCGCACCATTCTGCCCAAAAATCAACCAATACAGGTTTGTCTGCTTTCAACACAACTTCCTCAAAGTTGCTGTCTGTTATTTCTATTGCCATATTTAAAATTTAATCTTTCTATTTATTTTGCAAGATAAATGCCATCAGTTAAAATGCAACAAATTGTCAGGTATTAGTTGAATTTATATTCCAAACCAAATTCGTCGAAGCTTGCTAGCACCTCGTTAATTGGATCAAACTTAATTTTAGTTGATAATAACTTAATGCTAGATTGTTCTTTACTGTCTAGGATTTCCAAGTTTAAGGTGCAATTCCCTGGTTTAGATTTAGGCAATTCTTGTAAATAGCTTAATTGGGTTTTAGAAAGTTCCCCTAACTCGGCTGTTAATGTGATTTTGTTTAGATAGCGCTTTCTAGTTTCGTTGAGCATTTCCATACTTTGTACTTTAAGTTCAAAGTCGTCTTCTTTGCCCCATCTGTTTTGAATTTTGCCACGGATATAAACAAAGTAGCCTATTTCCATAAACTTCCTATTGTTGATATAGTCCTCATTAAATAAAGCCATTTGATAATTACCTGAATAGTCTTCAATGGTTAAGCTGCCATAGTTTTTGCCATTTTTGGAAACCTTATGTTCTGCATAGGTAACAATTCCTGCAATTTTGGCTTCTTTTCCTTTATGCGGTGCTAATTCACTTAAGTCTGTTAATTTAAAATTGGTTAATTTATTAACTTCGAGTTTGTAAGGGTCGAGTGGGTGTCCTGAAAGATAAATGCCAATCATTTCTTTTTCTGCTTTCAATTCTTCCATCAAATTCCAGGCTTCTACGGTAGGAATGTTTGGTTCTGGAACATTGGTATCAGAAACTGCTCCAAAGAGGTTAAGCGCACCACTGCTGGCATTGGTTTGAACTGAATTGCCAAAACGGATAGCCTTTTCAATGGTATTTATTTCATCATTTCCTTTGGCAAAGTATTGAGCACGATTGATTCCCTTAAAGCAATCTAATCCACCCGCATAAGCCAAAGATTCTAAGGTTTTTTTATTGACAGCTTTTAGACTTACCCTTTTTGTTAAATCGAAAATACTAGAATAAGGACCGTTTTTTTCTCTTTCAATGACAATGGCCTCAACTGCTGCTTCTCCAACACCTTTTATTGCATTCAATCCAAAGCGTAGTTGTTTAGCTTTATTTACAGAAAAATTTGAAACAGATTCGTTTACATCAGGCCCCAATACATCTAGTCCCATCCTTTTACATTCTTCCATAAAAAAGGAAACTTTCTCCATATTGCTCAAGTTATTGGTGAGCACTGCGGCCATATATTCTTCTGGGAAATGGGTTTTTAAATAGCCTGTGTGAAAGGCAACGTAAGCATAGCAAGTTGAGTGAGATTTGTTAAAGGCATATTGGGCAAACGCTTCCCAATCGGTCCATATTTTTTCTAGTTTATCCTTTGGATGTCCTAATGAAGTGGCACCTTCCATAAACTTGCCTTTCATTTTATCAAGGGTATATCGGTCTTTTTTTCCCATGGCTTTGCGCAATACGTCTGCATCGCCTTTGGTAAAATTTGCTAGCTTTTGGGAAAGCAACATCACTTGCTCTTGGTAAACGGTAATACCATAAGTAGGTTCTAGGTATTCCTTCATTTCTTCCAAATCGTAGACAATAGCTTCTTTGCCATGTTTCCGTGCAATAAAACTTGGAATATACTTGATTGGACCTGGTCTATAGAGCGCATTCATTGCAATAAGGTCATCAAATTTATCTGGCTTTAGATCCTTTAAATATTTTTGCATGCCAGCACTTTCAAATTGAAAAGTGCCATTAGTTTCTGCCCTTTGATAGAGTTCAAATGTCTTTACATCATCTAAAGGTATATCTTCTAATACAATATCAATATTATGATTTTGTTTGATGAGTAACATTGCGTCTCTTAGAATGGTTAGGTTTCGAAGGCCTAAGAAGTCCATTTTAATTACGCCAGCATCTTCAATAACACTACCTTCAAATTGGGTAACTAAAAGTTCAGAATCTTTGGCAACTGCAACAGGAATCAAATCTGTTAAATCTGTTGGTGCTATAATAATACCTGCGGCATGAACACCCGTTCCTCTTACAGAGCCTTCTAGGATTTCAGCTTCTTTGAGCACGCGTCCTTGTAATGTGTCGCTCGCATAGAATTCCCTAATTTTCTTTACATTTTCTATATCTTCACTTTGTAATTCTTCTTTATCTCTTAAGCTTTTATCGCCTTCTAAAGGAGCATGTAAAACTCTGCTTAACTGAATGCCAGGTTTATCAGGAACAAGCTTTGCCAATAAATTAGCCTCTGGTAATGGCAAATCTAGCACGCGCGAAACATCTTTGATACTCATTTTTGCCGCCATGGTGCCATAGGTAATGATTTGAGCTACTTGATTTCTGCCGTATTTTTGAACTACATAATCAATTACTTTTTGCCTTCCTTCATCATCAAAGTCGGTATCAATATCGGGCATCGACTTTCTATCTGGGTTCAGAAAACGTTCAAATAGTAGGTCGTATTTAATTGGGTCTATGTTTGTGATACCAATGCAATATGCTACAGCAGAGCCCGCGGCGGAGCCGCGGCCTGGCCCGATAAAAACGCCCATTTCTCTTCCAGCCTTAATAAAGTCAGATACAATTAAAAAGTATCCTGCAAATCCCATGGTTCTAATGGTATGTAACTCAAAATTGAGTCGCTCTTCTACCTCAGGAGTTATGTCTTTATATCGCTCCTTTGCACCTAAATAGGTAATATGGTGTAAGTAATCATCTTGGTTTGAAAATTCTATAGGTATCTCATAGTTTGGTAATAGAATATCTCGCTTAAGGTCTAAGGTTTTAATTCTATCAATAACCATATTTGTGTTGTCAATAGCCTGTGGGATATCTTCAAACAAATTTGACATCTGTTCGGTGGTTTTAAAAAAGAACTGGTCGTTGTAAAATGCGAAACGTTTACCTTTAACGCTTACTTCATCATCTAGTTCTTTTACAGTGGGTGTGCTTTGTTTTTCACCTGTATTGATACATAGTAAAATATCATGTGCATTTGCATCTTTTTGTTCTACATAATGCGAGTCGTTTGATGCTATGATAGGCACATTGTATTTTTCTGCAAATCTTAAAAGGACTTCATTTACTTTGTTTTGGTCTGGAATGTCGTGGCGTTGTAACTCAATGAAGTAGTCTTCTCCAAATAAGTCTAACCACCATTTAAACTCAGCCTCGCCAGCAGCTTCGCCTTTTTTTAAAATGGTTTTAGGCACAGAGGCTCCTAAACAACAGGTGGTAGCTATTATGCCTTTATGGTATTGTAAAATAAGCTCTTTATCAATACGTGGGTATTTAGAATACATACCTTCCATGTAACCTAGTGAACTTAGCTTGATTAAATTTTTATAGCCTTCTTCATCTTTGGCCAACATAAGTTGATGGTTACGTATGTCTTTGTCGTCTTTGGTAAAGGTTTTTTTGTGTCTGTTTTCAACCACATAAAACTCACAACCAACAATGGGTTTAACTTTTAAGGTGCCATCTTCATTTTTGTGTTTGTAGGCCTCAGCCACAAATTCAAAAGCACCAAACATGTTGCCATGGTCTGTGATGGCCAAAGCAGGCATGTTGTCACTTATGGCTTTTTTGTAAAGTTTGCCAATTTCTGCAGCTCCATCTAAAAGTGAGAATTGCGTATGTACGTGTAAATGTGAAAATTTCATGGTTGAATGAGAGCGAAGTTAACCATAGCCTTCTTGATATTTTTTTTTGTTGAAAAATGTAAGAATATGTGAATTACAAATTAACTTATAACTTTTTTAAACTATTTTGCTTTGCAACAATCAAAGCACTATGAAACCACTATTACTTCTTATTTTGTGTTTGTTTTTAGCAGGTAAATCTTTTTCCCAGAACCTGTATTTTCCTCCTTTAGTGGGTAAAACTTGGGATACTTTAAGTGCAAAAGACTTGGGTTGGTGCACAGAGAAAGTAGATACCCTGTATAATTTTTTAGGGTCAACCCAAACCAAATCTTTTATGGTTTTGGTGGATGGCAAGATTGTACTTGAGAAGTACTTCGGAAGTTTTAACCAAGACAGTTCCTGGTATTGGGCTTCGGCAGGCAAAACCTTAACGGCAATGGTTGTGGGTATTGCGCAGCAAGAAGGATTTTTAAACCTTAACGATTCCACTTCAAAGTATTTGGGCCCAGGTTGGACAAGCCTCAGCCCAGAGAAAGAAGGCTTAATTAGTATTCGCAATCAACTTACTATGACCAGTGGGTTGGATGATGGAATAGGTATTAACAAAGATTGCACCCTTAAATCTTGTTTGCAGTACAAGGCAAATGCCGGTGAGCGTTGGGCCTATCATAATGCGCCTTATACTTTGCTAGACCAAGTTGTTTCTAACGCTACCCAGCAAACTTATCAGCAATACTTTAATAATAGTATTCGCAACAAAACCGCAATCTCTGGTTTGTGGCTTAAGATAGATTATAACAATGTGTTTTTTAGTAACACTAGAAGCATGGCAAGGTATGGTTTGTTATTGTTGAACCGAGGAAAATGGGATCAAACCGATGTGTTAACAGATACCAATTATTTTAACCAAATGACAAAACCCTCTCAAAATTTAAATAGGGCTTATGGCTATCTAACTTGGTTGAATGGAAGTAGCAATTATATGTTGCCAGGAACACAACTTGTTTTTAATGGCATGCTTGCACCAAATGCGCCTGCCGATATGTATGCAGCACTGGGAAAAAATGGGCAGATTTTGATGGTAGTTCCTTCAAAAAAACTGCTTGTTATTAGAATGGGTAACGACCCTGATGATGGTAGTTTGGTTCCAACAACATATGCCAATAACATTTGGGTTCAATTAAACAAAGTTATGTGCAATGGTTCAAATGCCTTGAGTGATATAAGAGATAATGTTAGCATTCAATTGTTTCCAAATCCAACAGAAGCAAGTTTTTCAATTGAGGGCTTAGACAATAATCACTTAAAGTCCATTCAAATCTATGATACGCAAGGGCGTTTGGTTCAAACCGAAACCAATTCAAAATGTATAGACATTTCTAAATTAGCTGCTGCAACCTATTATGTTGAAATTAGTTTAGAAAAAGGTAAAGTGATGAGAAAAATTGTGAAAGCCCAATGATGGAAATCAAGGCTTATTTTCCTTGAAAGTTAGGTATTAGCTAAAACCAAGAACTCTTCTTTTTTCTGCCGCTTGTGCCACCAATGCCAAGTGCTCCAAGCAAACTTCTGGTGATAACATTTGCGGCGGTTCGTGCCACTTGTTTTGTTACAGGAGAAGACATGATTTCTTCTAAAGTTGATTTTTCGTTTTTACTTCTGCTTGCGGGTTTTTCTGCTTCCTCAGCGGCCTCAGTTTCAGCGGTAGCTTGTGCAGCCTCGTGCAATTTTTGGTTCAAGATTTCATAAGCGCTATGGCTATCCAAATCTTGGTTATACTTGCGGGCGATAGCGGATTTAGCGCAAATGCCGTCAATTTCATCATCGGTTAAAATGTTCATTCTACTACTAGGGCTGCATAACAAGGTTGCTGCCAAAGGAGTTGGAATACCTTTTTCGTTTAAACCAGTGACTAATGCTTCTCCCATGCCCAATTGCGTGAGCATTTCATCAATCTTATAAAACTCAGATTCTGGAAAATTCTCTGCACTTTGTTTGATGCTTTTTCTGTCGGCAGCCGTAAAAGCACGCAAGGCATGTTGTACTTTTAAGCCAAGCTGACTTAACACTGGCGCTGGCACATCGGTTGGGTTTTGAGTGATAAAGAAAATACCTACACCTTTAGAGCGAATGAGTTTAATTACGGTTTCAATTTGATCTAATAATTCTTTGCTTGCCTCATTAAAAATCAAATGAGCTTCGTCAATAAATAAACAAAGTTTGGGTTGATCCAAATCGCCTTCTTCAGGAAGCTTAGCATATAACTCTGCTAGCAAGCACAACATAAAAGTAGAGAAAAGTTTTGGCTTGTCTTGAAGCTCATTTACACGCAAAACAGAAACATATCCAAACCCTTGTTCATTGATGCGCATGAGGTCTAACACATCAAAGCTAGGTTCGCCAAAAATTGTATCGCCACCCTGTTGTTGCAATTCTATTACCTTTCTAAGAATGGTACCAGTTGAGGTCGTGCTAATCTTTCCATAATCCTTTTCTATGGCAGCTTTACCCTCATTCGAAATATACTGGATTACTTTGGTGAGGTCTTTTAAGTCTAAGAGCGGCAGTTCATGGTCGTCGCAGTATTTGAACAATAAACTTACGAAACCGCCTTGGGTATCATTTAAACCAAGGATTTTGCTCAATAAAATTGGTCCAAACTCCGAAACAGTTGCCTTAAGTCGGGTTCCTTTTCCATTGTTTAAAGTAAGAAATTCCACTGGGCAGGCAGCCGCATTCCATTCTAGTCCTATGCTTTGGTATCTTTCTGTAATTTTATCATTAATTGTCCCTGGTATAGCAATCCCACTTAGGTCGCCTTTGATATCCATTACCAAAACAGGCACACTTTTTTTGCTAAGTTCTTCTGCAATCATTTGCAAAGTTTTGGTTTTACCTGTTCCTGTTGCCCCGGCAATGAGTCCATGTCGGTTAAAGGTTTTCAAGGGTAATTTAACCAAGCAAGTGGCATCTGCTTGGCCATTTAACATTGCTGCACCTAAAGTGATAGATTCTCCTTTATGGGTATATCCTTTTTGAATAGTTTCTTGAAACATTTGTGTTTAATTTAAGGTTGGGTTCAATACAAAAAGATTAAATGTTAAATGTGGGCTTCCACTTCATTTCTTATAAGGTCATCCATGGTTTCCCTTTTTCTGATGAGTTGGGCTTTGCCATTATAAATAAGCACTTCGGCTGGTCTGAACCTAGCATTATAATTGCTGCTCATGGTAATGCCATATGCACCAGCGTTTTTAAAGCAAAGGATATCACCTTCATGCACTTCGTTGATTTTTCTGTCCCAACCAAATGTGTCGGTTTCGCAGATATAGCCAACAACCGTATAAATTCTTTGTTTGCCTTCTGGGTTGGAAAGGTTTACAATGTGATGATAGGAATCGTAAAGCATAGGGCGAATGAGGTGATTTAGTCCACTGTCTACGCCCACAAAAACTGTGGCAGTGGTTTGTTTAAGCACATTAACTTTCACCAGAAAATAGCCAGATTCGCTCACTAAATATTTTCCTGGTTCGAACCAAAGTTCTAGGTTTTTACCATAGGATTCACAAAACTCAAGGAACCTAGCCGATAAGGCTGCTCCTAACTCTTGAATGTCTGTAGTAATATCCCCTTCTTTATAAGCTACTTTAAAGCCAGAGCCAAAGTCAACAAATTCTAAATCAGGGAAGTCTTTTGCGGCATCAAATAATATTTCTGCTCCTTCTAAGAAAACACCTGCATCCAAAATATCTGAGCCAGTGTGCATGTGTAAACCATTTACTTTGATATTGGCAGATTTTACCACTCTTACTACGTGGCGCAACTGATATACTGAAATACCAAACTTAGAATCGATGTGGCCTGTAGAGATTTTAGTGTTTCCACCTGCAAGAATGTGCGGGTTAATGCGAATGCAGCAAGGAACAGAGTTGCCGTAGATGGTTCCAAATTGTTCAAGGATGGAGATATTATCAATGTTTATATGAACCCCTAAGTTTACAGCTTCTTGAATTTCTTCGATGCTCACGCAGTTTGGCGTAAATATGATGTCTTTTGGTTCGAACCCAGCCCTTAATCCTAATAAAACCTCATTGATAGAAACAGTATCTAGTCCACAACCTTGTTTTTTAAGCAGCTTTAGGATTGCAGTATTATTTAAGGCCTTGCAAGCATATTTTACCTTTATATCTATTGGAGCGAAAGCTTGTTTTAAAGTATTAAATTGATTTACAATGGTATTTCCATCATACACATAAACTGGTGCGCCAAATTCATTGGCAATTTCCGTTAGCGCAATACCACTAGCGGTATATTGTCCATTCACTATTTCCATATTGCGCGAAAATAGTTAAAAAAGTCACATAGTCCATGGTCGTTATTCCATAGGGTAGTCTTTTAGTTTGGCGAATTAAGGGCCATTTTATTTCCTTCAGAGTCAATGAAAATTGCAAAAAATCCGTTACCGTCTGCATGAGCAGTTTTCGGTACAATAATTTTGCCGTTATTCTTTTCAACTTTATCAAGAATAATTTGAAGATTTTCGCCACCGTTTAGATAAATAGTTACACCGTCAGCCGATGGTTTGTATCCATCTGCTTTTATAATTACACCTGTTACCAATTGTCCTTCATAAGGCAAAATTCCCATTTGCATTCCTGGTACATCCATTTTTTCAATTTTGATGTCCAATATTGCTTGGTAAAAATTAACTGCTCGTGAAATTTCGGTTGCTGGAATTTCAAACATTGAAATATAACTGTTCATATTATTTACTTTTGAATTTGTCAACGAGTCTTTTGTTATTGATTCTGAGTTTGACTTGTTGGAGTTTGTACATGAAGCAAGACAAACGCCTAAAAAGGCTGTTGCAATTATTATTATTCTTATTGCCATATGGGTTGTTGTTAAAATTTAGACAAAAGTAGGTTGATGTTTGGGGTCGAAATAGTATAAATGCGACAGACCGAATTTTATTTATAGAAAAGGCTAGAAAGAACCATATTTTCATTCCCTAAAAATTCTTTGGGTGTTACTCCAACAAATTCTTTGAAGTCTTTTATGAAGTGATTTTGGTCGAAGTATTCACTCTCATAAGCAATTTCAGTCAATGTTTCAGAATTTTGGCTAATCAACATTTGTAAGGTCGCTTGTAAACGGATTACTTTGCTTAATTGCTTTGGGCTTATTCCAATTTGCTTCTTAAAATGTCTTTCGAGTTGTCTTCTTTTTGATAAATTATCTTTCAATATGACATTAATAGGCGTACTTCCTTTAGATGTTATAAGAGTTTCCACCGTAGTTTTTACAATGTTTTCAATTGTTGTCTCTTCGCTGAGTTTATTCAAAAGAAATGTTTCAATAATCTCAATACGATCTATTGAATTGGTTGCTTTAATGATGTTTTGCTCCAACTCATTTGCTTGAATTTTATTGAATAAATCTTCAATAGGTGTTTCTTGGTCAACTAAATTTTCGAGTGGTATATTTACGAAGTTTGCAAATCCATGGGGATAGATGCAAATTGCTATTGTGTCAACATTTCCAACTGGTTCAATATAATATGATTTGGTTCGCTGTCCCATTAACATAGCATTTGGATTAAATATAAACTCCGTTTCGGAAGTATATCTTTTAATCTTGTCGCCAAGGTTAAATGTCATTTCAATACATCCATCAGGTACGATTTTTTGCTTTTGATTTTTTGGGTCAAAAGGCACTTCCAATGTCCAATAAAATTTGACTATGGATTCTAAGTCCTTATGTGGCTTAAATGTCTGATAGTTCATTTACCTGGAGAGTTTCTTAGCGTGGTACATATCAATTCTATAGGCGATAGCCCATAGTCGATAGCATTCTATCGTCTATCGACCATGGACCATCGACTTCTTACTGAATCCCAAACCCGTAATAGCCTTTGCTGCCGTCTGGGTTGATTCCTTCTAAGAGTACTCCTCCTTTTTTGTTTTCAAGGATTTCTTTGAGTTGTGTCACCGTAGAAATTGCGGTTTCACCAATTTTGGTCACAATAAAACCTGCTGGCACTCCTGCTTTTCTAAGGTTACTGCTTTCTCCAACTTTCTTTACCCTTACCCCATTTGAAATCTTTAATTTAATTCTTTCTTCTCTTGGAATACTTTCGAACTCACAACCTAATATTTTATTGGTTTCAGTTTTTTCTTTCACTTCCAAAGTGGTTTTACCTTCTTTGCTTTTTAGGGTAACGTTTAATTCAAGTTTTGACCCTTTTCTTAATAGACCAACCAATACTTTGTCGCCAGGGCTTTTCTTTCCAACTTTTTCTTGCAATTCGTTGGTGGATTTTACGGATTCCCCATCAATGCTTATAATAACATCCTTATCTTTTATTCCTGCAGCTTCGGCGGCGCTGTTTTCATTAACTTTAGCAATAAAAACGCCCTTAACCTCTTTTAAGCCTTCCCTTTCTGCTAGGTCGTTGGTTACGTCTTGTATTTGAACACCAAGCAAGCCACGTTGAACACTTCCATATTTTCTTAAATCTTCAATTACTTTTTTCATTAGGTTGGAAGGTATGGCAAAGGAATACCCGGCATATTGGCCAGTCTGACTTGCGATGGCTGTGTTGATGCCAATTAGTTTTCCTTCAGTTGATACAAGCGCACCACCAGAATTTCCTGGGTTTACAGCTGCGTCAGTTTGAATGAAAGACTCAATTGCATATTGGGTTTCAGGATTACGAGGGTCTCTAATTAGGTTCAAACCGCGACCTTTTGCGCTAACGATACCAGCGGTAACTGTGGATGTAAGGTTAAATGGATTGCCTACTGCCAAAACCCATTGACCAATTTTAACCTCGTCGCTGTTACCTACTACAGAGAAGGGTAAACTTTTTTCGTCGATTCTTAATAGGGCTAAGTCTGTATTTGCGTCTTTCCCTAATAATTCTGCTGCGTATTCTCTTTTATCATTTAAAATGACTGTGATTTTGCTCGCGCCATCAATTACATGATTATTGGTAACAATGTAACCATCCTCAGAGATAATTACCCCAGAACCAGAACCTTGTCTAGGGCCTTGTGGAATGCTAAAGCCAAAAAAACCGCCAAAGGGATCAACATTTTCTTCTGAACTTGTATTTACGGTAGTAATAATATGCACAACTGTAGGAGTAACTAGTTCTGCCACCTCAACAAAATCTGGTCGGTTAGTGCTTTCTGAAATACTGGCATATTTTGCCAGGTAGTTTTCTGTAAATTTTGCAGTTTCATCCTTTTGTATGAAACTGTGAATGCCCAATGCTGCCAAACCTCCAAGGCTAGCAATTGCAAAGATTCCAATGTATTTTTTCATATCTGCTATTTGGTTTTGTTTAAAATTTCAAAAATTATTCCACCCTGCAAATTGGCAGGTTTTTTTAACATAATGTCTAACGGATGAAAATACCCTAAAATTTTACCAATTAAATGTTCAATTTTGCCTTTGATGTAACCAAGGCTTCATGCAAATTCAATACGACAAGCATCAGTACTTTTTTGAAAAATTCTTGAGGAACGAAATGAAACCTGAAGAGGCAAAATTATTTAAGCAACGCTTAGATAATGACATGGCTTTTCATGAGGATTTTGAGTTTTACCTAAGAAACAGGAAAGCAATCCTTGAAGATGGTTTGGCAGAATATGATGAACCAGAATTGCTTATAAAAAAGCCAGAAAGATGGGGTTGGTTATATGCTATCATTTCTTTGTTATGTATTGTATTGATAGTGGATTACTTTTTTAGTGTTAGATATTCTGAGAAATTAAATAGCGGTAAACAAAGAACTACTTTAATTGAACGATTCAATATTTTTAAGGGAAAGAAAGCTAAAACTATTGCTTTAGATAGTCTTTTGAAGGCAGATAGTAGTTTAATACAACTTAAGAATAGCACAAACAAAGTGACCGATACTGCAAAATCTACAACTTCTATTGGAAGTGAGATAATACCATATTTGGAAGATGACCAATCTCCAATTATTGGCGATTACTTTGTGTCAGATACTTTGTTTGGTGTCATTGAAAAAGAAGATATAGATTCAAAATTGGGAAAGTTGCGCGTTCAGACAGATAGTCTTTTTGCAGACAGCCTGCTAGAAATTTTGGCAATTAAAGAAATTCTAAAAAGTGAGATTCCTTTGAAAAGGCAACTTTTGGTGGAGTATTGGGATTCTGAATTGCATTTTAGGGGTTATATTTTTGATGGAAAAAAATTGTTGCTGTATGATATGGATAAATTACCAGGCCTTGTATTAACTTTTGATAGTCAAAATAAGGTTTATCATTTGTACATCAACTTTATGGAATATCATCTTTTTGATGATGGAAAATTGCATAAACTAGGGGAGTAAAACGAATGAAGTTTTATAAATACGAAGGAACTGGAAATGACTTTGTGATGATAGATGACAGAGATTTGAAATTTCCAATAGAGGATGTTGCTTTGGTTGCAAAATTATGCGACCGTAGGTTTGGGGTTGGAGCAGATGGGTTGATTTTGTTGCAAGAAAGGGCTGGAATGCCATACATGAAGTACTATAATAGTGATGGACAAGAAAGCTCTATGTGTGGCAATGGGGGTAGGTGTTTTGGGAGATTTATGCATGAGTTAGGTATCATTGGCGAAGAAGCAGTATTTGAAGCAATTGATGGTTTGCATGAAGTTAAAATTGATTTAAGTACCCAACAAGTTGCTTTGAAAATGATTGACGTAACCCAAATTTCCTATTTGGAGGAAGGTGTTTATGAATTGAATACAGGTTCGCCACATTATGTGCAGTTTAAATCTGAAAATGTAAAAGAGTTGCCTATCGTGGATTTAGCTAAAGCTATTCGATACAATCCAAACTATCGCGAATCTGGTATTAATGTGAACTTTGCAAATTTGTTAGGTTTGAAAGATATATCCATTAGAACTTATGAGCGTGGCGTGGAAGATGAAACTTTGAGTTGTGGCACTGGAGCAACTGCGGTGGCTTTGGCCGCTGCTAAGTTTGTTGGATTACCCATTGGAAATCATTCTGTTACTATTAAAGTAATGGGAGGCGAACTAACAATTAGGTTTAATTATATGTCTGAACCTAGCCATTTTTCTGACATTTGGCTAGTGGGGCCTGCAAATCAAGTTTTTAAAGGAGAATTAGATTTAAAAATAAGCTGAATAAAACTTGATTCATATTTAGCTTTTGAACTATCTTGCCCTGCTTAAAGTGTAGTGAATTGATAGTTGTAAACACACAACCCTTTGCTTTGGTATATGCCTTTTTTCAGCATCCCTATTTGGGTTGGCTGCTAGAGCCTCATGTGGTTCAAGTAAATGGTAAAGGAGCTTATACCTTAACCCATCAAAGGGTGTTTTCTAAAACAGCAGATTATTTTAACAGCGGAATTAGTGAGGAAGATTTTAAGCTTATAAAATTATTAGATGAGGTGGACGATGATTATATCTTTAAAAGATTTAATACTGAGTTAAAGCGTAAAATTAGAACCAATGAGTTTTTTCAGAAATATTGTTCAAAGGAACTTATAGAGGAGTCTATTAGACCCTTTATTGAAGAGCGCATGAATAAAGTTCTGAATGCGCTAAGAGGAAAAACGATTTATAAAATTGGCAATGATAATAATCCTACCTCGGTTAAATTAACAGTTGGAGATGAGCGTGCCAATATTTGGTTTCATTTTAAAAACAGTCCCGAAGGAATTAGGTATTACCCAACTTTAAGGTACAAAAACCAAAAGGTTGAATTTATGTATAAGGGAGCACAGATTATTTCTCAAACTCCTGCATGGTTAATGGTAGAAAATGTAGTTTATGATTTTGAAAAAAATATAGATGGTAAAAAACTAATGCCATTTATGAATAAACGATACATTCAAATTCCTAAGAAATCGGAAGAAACTTACCTCTCAAAATTTGTATTGCAATTGGTAGAAAAGTACGATGTAAAAACGGATTGTTTTGCGATAAAATCGGCTTATCCAGATGGGAAAAGCATTCTAAATATGCAATCCTTATTTGAAAATGAAGTGGCTTTGAAATTAGAGTTTGAATATGGTAACGCAACTTTCGATTATCTATCGGAAAATTTGGTTCAAGCCAAACTTATAAAAAGTGATACAGGATATCATTTTGAAAGGGTTGGGAGAAATACCAAATGGGAAGAAGGTAAAAGAAAGTTCTTGGAAGAAATTGGGCTTACCCATGTGCACGGGCCTTATTTTACTTTAGCTAAGGCTAAAATTGAGAAAGCCTCCAATGATGGATTTTTAGGGTTACAAGGTGCCAATAAGTATGTATTTTTAGATTGGTTAAATGCTGTGCATGAAGACCTACAAGCAGCAAATATATCTGTTAAGCAAAATAGCGAAAGCGCTAGGTTTTACATTGGTCCGAGGGAACTGAAAATTGAGGTAAGCGAAAGAAAAGATTGGTTTGATGTAAATGCAATTGCGCGTTTTGGCGAGTACTCTTTTTCATTTATAGCCTTAAGGGAGTATATTTTAAAAGGCAAAAGAGAATTTATTTTGCCAAATGGTTTAGTTGCAATTATTCCAGAAGAGTGGTTTGGTAACCTTACTGGTATTTTTGAGTTTAGCAGCAGCGAAGAAGAAATTGTTTTAGATAAACATCATATTGGTTTAATTGAAGAGTTATCCCATTCTGGAGGAAAGTATTTAAAACTAAGTGATAAGCTAAGCAAAATGTTAAGCTATGGGCAAATGAGAGAAACTGATATGCCCGAGAATTTCAAAGGAACTTTACGTCCTTACCAAAAAGGAGGTTTTGATTGGTTTTACTTTTTAAAAGATAATCAGTTTGGCGGGTGTTTGGCAGATGATATGGGTTTAGGAAAAACCATTCAAACACTTGCGTTAATTCAAAAGGAAAAAGAATTATATCAATCGGGTGTTGGCAAAACTGAAGATTCAAATTTTGAGTTTGAAGATGCTTTAAAAACAGGTGCAACAGGTGTACAATTAAGTATTTTTGATTCGCCATCGCCTTTGGTTCAAACCGAAACAAAAAAGCAAGCCACCGCAAAAGAACTGTACTTGCAAAACGGAGGAATTGCCCACCATTCTACCATTAAATCTAAGGAAGAAAAGCAAACCTTCATTAGAACTTCTTTAATTGTTGTGCCCAATTCTTTGGTATTTAATTGGTTTAATGAGGCGAGAAAATTTACACCAGGACTTAAAATCTTAATTTATACGGGTGTTAATAGAATAAAAAACGCCAAGTACTTTATTGGCTATGACTTAGTGATATCTACTTATGGAACAGTTAGGGTAGACTTAGAAATATTTAAGGCTATAAAATTTAACTATATTATTTTAGATGAAAGCCAATCCATAAAAAATGCCAACTCACAAGTTTCTAAGGCTGTTAAGCAATTGTATGCCACAAATAAATTAGTGCTAACAGGAACGCCAATAGAAAATAGTGTGCAAGAATTATGGAGTCAGATGGCTTTTGTTAATCCTGGTTTGTTAGGGAGTCTGCAATCTTTTAATGAGCGATTTGTTTACCCTATTGAGAAGCAGAAAGACTTGTTAAAAATGCAGCAGTTAAAAGCATTAATTAATCCTTTTATACTTAGGCGCAAGAAAGACCAAGTTGCAAAGGATTTGCCTGCTAAAATGGAGCAAGTGGTTTACTGCGAAATGGGCACAGAGCAAGCAGAACAGTACGAAAAAGTAAAATCTTATTATAGAAACGAAATCATAAAATCTGTAAGGGAATTGGGTTTGGGTAAAAGTCATTTTACTTTATTGCAAGGCTTAACCAAACTAAGGCAAATTGCCAATCACCCAAAATTGGTAAACCCGGAATTTGAAGGTGAATGTGGCAAGTTTAATGAGGTAATTGCCATGGCAGAAACCGCCTTGGCAGAAGGACATAAAGTACTCATCTTTTCCCAGTTTGTGAGTCAGTTAGCCATTTACAAACAATGGATGGAAGCACAAAAAATTGACTATTGTTACCTAGATGGTTCAATGACCAATGATGCAAGGCAAAAAATGGTGAATCGTTTTCAAGAAGGGGATGTTCCGTTTTTCCTGATATCATTAAAGGCAGGTGGTTTCGGTTTGAACCTAACGCAAGCTGATTATGTTTTTATGATTGACCCATGGTGGAATCCGGCAGTGGAGCGCCAGGCTATTGATAGAGCGCATAGAATTGGGCAAACTCAAAATGTGTTTATCTATAAATTTATCACAAAAGACACTGTTGAAGAGAAGATTTTAGCACTTCAGGAAAAAAAGAAATTACTTGCAGAAAATATTATTGAGGAAGATGCTTCAATAATTAAGCAAATAGATGTAGAAGAAATAATGGAATTATTGCAATAACTATGGCAAATAAAAGAGAACTATTGCTTCAACTTAGAGAAGAGGCAAAACTTGGAGGCGGTTTAGATAGAATTGCTTCCCAACACAAAAAAGGAAAGTTAACAGCTCGTGAGCGCATTCATTTCTTTTTAGATGAAGGCAGCTTCGAAGAAATTGGCTCTATGGTAATGCACCGCAGTGCCGATTTTGGCATGGAAAAGCAAAAGGTTTTAGGCGATGGTGTTGTTACAGGCTATGGCACTGTTAATGGCAGATTGGTATATGTTTTTTCTCAAGATTTCACAGTGTTTGGTGGTTCTTTATCTGAAACCCATGCTGAGAAAATTTGTAAGGTAATGGATTTAGCCATGAAAAATGGCGCTCCAATCATTGGCTTAAATGATAGTGGTGGCGCTAGGATTCAAGAAGGTGTGGTAAGTTTAGGTGGATATGCTGATATTTTCTATCGTAATACTTTAGCTTCTGGTGTTATCCCTCAGATTTCTGCAATTATGGGGCCCTGCGCCGGAGGCGCAGTCTATAGCCCAGCCATTACAGATTATATTATGATGGTAGAAAATACCAGCTATATGTTTGTAACTGGTCCAAATGTAGTTAAAACAGTTACCCACGAAGAAGTGAGCAGCGAAGACCTTGGAGGCGCTTCTGTGCATTCTGCAAAAAGTGGTGTGGCACATTTAACTGCTGCAAACGAAATTGAAGGGATTGCAAAGCTTAAAAAGCTTTTAAGTTATATTCCACAAAATTGCGAAGAAAAGGCGCCAGACCTAAGCTATACGCCTGCAGATGAAACTCGAATGGCATTGGCAGATATTATTCCAGAAAGTGCAAATCAACCTTATGATATTAGAGATGTTATCAATGAGGTAGCTGATGAAGCAAGTTTCTTTGAAGTTCATAAAGATTTTGCAGAAAACATTGTGGTTGGTTTTGCCAGATTAGCTGGAAAAAGCATTGGAATAGTGGCCAATCAACCTGCGTTTTTGGCGGGGGTTTTAGATATTAAGTCGAGCCAAAAAGCAGCAAGGTTTGTAAGGTTTTGCGATTGCTTTAACATTCCTTTATTGGTGTTTGAAGATGTACCAGGATTTTTGCCAGGCACCGACCAAGAATGGAATGCCATTATTACAAATGGCGCTAAACTATTGTATGCTTTTTGTGAGGCTACCGTTCCAAGAATTACTGTAATTACACGCAAGGCTTATGGTGGTGCGTATGATGTAATGAACAGTAAACATATTGGTGCAGATATGAATTTTGCTTGGCCTAGTGCAGAGATTGCCGTGATGGGAGCAAAAGGTGCTGCAGAAATTATTTTCAAGCGACATATTGATTTGGCTGAAGATAAAGATGCAGCTTTGGTTGCAAAAGAAAAGGAGTATGCAGATTTGTTTGCAAACCCATATCGCGCTGCTGAAAGAGGATTTGTAGATGAAGTGATTTTGCCAGAGGAAACCCGCACGAAGTTGATAAAGGCATTCAAAATGCTTGAAACCAAAGTGGTAAATTTACCCAGGAAAAAGCATGGAAACATTCCTTTGTAGGCAATAGTATTTTAGTTTTTCGTTAGTGTCCTAAAATTTCATGATTATGAAGAATAGCCGAGTAATAATGCTTTTTATGCTTCTGTTTGTTTTGCAAGCTTCAGCGCAGCATCGCCTAGATTTTGATAGTAAAATAAAGCAGGTCAATGTTTTTTTTAACCAAGCTTTGGTAGAAAGAACGAGTACTTTAAATTTAGGTCCAGGATCATACCAATTGGTTTTTGGTAAACTGTCTCCGTTTCTAATCGCAAATTCAGTTGAGTTAAAAGTACCCAATGGCGTAGTTATCCAATCTGTGACAACCCAGAAAGTTGGAAGTGGTAAGGAGGCTAAACCTCAAGAAATTCAATTGTTAGAAGATTCATTGGAGCGCGTAAACAACGAACTGTTCTTGGTTCAAGCCGATTTAGAAAGTTTGCAATTGCAAAGAGAGTTACTCCTAAGCAATAAACAAATTGGAGGTGCTAACGGACTAAAAGCAGAAGAGTTGGAAGATGTACTTGGCATTTACAGTGCAAAACTAGCAGAATTTAAAAACAGCAAACTACGTTTGGCTCAAACCGAAATAAACTTGATTAAACAAGGTGATGCTTTGACTCAATTGTTAGCACAATACACCCAAAGAAACTTGAGTTTGAATCAAGAGATAATTGCAATTGTTGTTGTAGAGAAGGCAGTTGTTAATGCTCCAATGGCGCTGAAATATATGGTTTCTGAAGTGAATTGGATGCCAATTTATGATGTGAGGGTGAATAAAATTGGAGCGCCAATAACATTTGTGTTAAAAGCAAATATTACACAATCTAGTGGGGAAGATTGGCAAGATGTGAGGTTAAATGTCTCAGATGTAGATGTGCATTCGCAAGCAGTAATGCCAACTTTAGAGCCTTATTTTTTAAGGTTTGAGCAACCTAGAGTTTATAAAACGATGGAAGGAACTTATGGCGGCTCAAGAATGGATGAACCAAGGCTGATGGAAATGATGGATAGCGCGGTTACTACAAATCTGACTTATTTTACACCTCCTGAAATTTTTCGAACCCCAACAGGAATTAACTTTGAAACTTCTGTTCCTTACTCAATTCCTTCAGATGGTAGAAGTCACCAAGTGGAGCTCACACGTTTTGAGTTGCCAGCGGTGTTTAAGTTAATGACCATTCCGAAATTGGATGAGCGTTTATTTGTAAACACAGCAGTTCAATGCAATGATTTATTGAATCAAATTAGTGCCGAGGCCAATATTTATTATGAAGGCAGCTTTACAGGTGCAGGTTATATTAACCGACAAGAGAACGATACAATGTTGTTTACTTTGGGTCAAGAAAAAAGAGTAGTAGTAAAACGTTCAAAAATTTCTGATCAATCCTCCAAGTCTGTATTTGGCGGAACAAAAAGGGAGAAATCTTTATGGCAAATTCAAATTATAAATACCTCTTCTGAGGCCATAGAAATAGAGGTTTTAGATCAGGTTCCTGTTTCAAACGATAAAGAAATTGAGGTAAAAGTATTGCAAACTGGTGGAGCCTTGCATGAAACTGAAAGTGGTAAACTGTCTTGGAAATTAAAGCTTTTGCCAAAACAAGAGCAAAAGCTTAGGTTTGAGTATGAGATAAGTTACCCATCTGGTCGCTTGTTAAATTTATTTTAAATCCATTCTAATAATTGTATATGAATAGAATAATAGTTTTGTTTTTTTTCTTATTAGGTTTCGGTTTGAACCAAGCTTATTGTCAGATTTCTTTAGATAAAATCAATAAAGGAGCAAATAAAGTTGCTTTGCCCTCTAATAAGACTTTACAAACAACTGCACTTGCAAATTTGGATGCACAATTGAAGAAAAAGTACAACTTAGCAAATGTTAAATCTGAATTGTTTGGTGATTCTTTAGCCATCAATATTGCAGATCCAAAATTAAATGGTTTGAACCAAAACGCTTTAAACAAGCAAGCGGGAACCATCTTAGAGTCGGCAGTTAACACGCTAAAAATGGGTAATGTCAAAACCGGAATTCGCACTGTTGCGGTAAATTTGCTTAAGAATATTAAGTTAAAGGATGTATTAGCTAGGGCGAGTAAGAAGTTGTAAAGATGGGTTTAAAATCTATTTTGGCTAAGCCACTGGCTATTTACTTTAGGAATAAAATCTTAAAGGAAAGTGAAGAAGCAATTAAGTGGCAGGAGTTTTGGTTCAACAAAATACTAAACACGGCTGCTCAAACACAATTTGGCAAGGACCACAACTTTGCTTCCATTAAAAGCCATGTTGATTATACGAACAAAGTTGCTGTAAAAGATTACGAAGGTTTACGAACCTATATCGATAGGGTAGTGGATGGAGAAAAAGATATTTTATGGCCAGGAAAGCCTCTTTATTTTGCCAAAACCTCTGGTACCACAAGTGGAGTAAAATATATTCCAATTACTAAAGATTCTATCCCTTATCATATCAATAGCGCTAGAAACGCCTTGTTTTGTTATATCGCGGAAACTGGTAAAGCAGAATTTTTAGACGGGAAACTTATCTTTTTATCGGGTAGCCCGGTATTGAGCGAAAAATCTGGTGTGGCTACTGGCAGGTTAAGTGGCATTGTTAATCACCATGTGCCGGCTTATTTAAGGAAAAACCAAATGCCAAGCTATGAAACCAATTGCATCGAAGATTGGGAGCAAAAAGTAACAGCTATAACCCAAGAAACCTTAAAGGAAAACATGACTCTTATTAGTGGCATTCCACCTTGGGTTCAAATGTATTTTGATAAGATTTATGAGCAGACCGGGAAAAAAGCAGGGGAGCAGTTCCCCAATTTTTCATTGTTTGTTTATGGGGGCGTAAATTTTGAACCCTACCGAGCAAAGCTAGAAGCAAGTATTGGTAGAAAGGTAGATACACTTGAAACCTATCCTGCCTCGGAAGGCTTCTTTGCCTACAAACATTCGCAAAATGCAGAAGGGCTTTTATTGCTGGTAAACAATGGGATTTTTTACGAGTTCATAAAAACAGAAGAGTTTTATTCTGAAAATCCAAGGCGGTATATCTTAGCGGAGATTGAGTTAAACGTAAACTATGCCTTAATCATTACCACCAATGCAGGATTGTATGCTTACAATATTGGCGATACCGTAAAGTTTGTTTCAAAAAATCCATATTTAATTAAAGTAACAGGTAGGATCAAACATTTTATTTCGGCCTTTGGTGAGCATGTTATTGGCGAAGAAGTAGAGTATGCTTTATTAACTGCAGCTAATGAAATGGGTATTTCCATTATTGAGTTTACGGTTGCACCCCAAGTTAACCCACCAGAAGGTGGTTTACCTTATCATGAGTGGTTTGTGGCATTTGAAGAAGTTCCTTTGAATTTAGTAGCATTGGCGAGTCGCACAGATGTATTGTTGCAAGAAAAGAATATTTATTACAAAGACTTGTTAGCTGGAAACATTCTGCAACCTTTGAAAATTAAGCCTTTGCAAAAGGATGCTTTTATTCAGTATATGAAATCGCAAGGTAAATTGGGCGGGCAAAACAAAGTGCCAAGGCTTTCAAATGACCGCAATATCGCAGCAGCCCTGCAACCATTTTTACATATAATAAGATGAAGAAGAAAATAGCCATATTAGGCAGCACAGGAAGCATTGGTACGCAATCTTTAGAGGTCATAAAAGAACAATCTGAGAAGCTAGAAGTTGAGGTTTTAACCGCTAATAGCAACAGTGATTTATTGATAAAACAAGCATTAGAGTTTAAGCCAAACCATGTGGTGATTGCTGATGAATCTAAATACTTGGAGGTGAAAGATGCACTGCAACCACATGACATTAAAGTATATGCTGGCAATAAATCCATTGAAGAGTTAATGGGCGTTACCTCAGCAGATATTGTGCTAACTGCAATGGTAGGTTATAGTGGTTTGAAGCCAACTGTTGCTGCAATTCAGAATAAAAAGAGAATTGCTTTGGCCAACAAAGAAACTTTGGTAGTGGCAGGGGAGTTGATTACACAATTGTGCGCAGAACATAGAACAGATTTAATTCCTGTAGATTCTGAGCACTCAGCGATTTTTCAATGCCTTGTGGGGGAAAACCCTGATAGCGTTGAGAAGATTATATTAACCGCTTCTGGTGGTCCATTTAGAGGCAAAAAAAGAGAGCAACTTTTAGAAATAACAAAGGTTCAAGCTTTAAAGCATCCCAATTGGACCATGGGTGCAAAAATTACCATTGATTCTGCTACACTCATGAACAAAGGCTTGGAGGTAATTGAAGCCAAATGGCTATTTGGGGTAAAAGGAGAAGACATTGAAGTTGTTGTGCACCCTCAGTCGATTATCCATAGCATGGTGGCTTTTAAAGATAGCAGCATCAAAGCACAGATGGGATTGCCAGACATGAAGTTGCCCATTCATTATGCTTTTTTCTACCCAGACCGCATCAGCGCATCCTTTGAACGAATGTCATTTTCAAAATATGGCAATTTAACCTTTGAACAACCCGATACGGATACCTTTAGAAATTTAGCCTTGGCCTATGAAGCCATGGCCCAAGGTGGCAATATGGCTTGTATATTAAATGCTGCCAATGAAATAGCTGTAGAAGCCTTTTTGCAGGACAAGATTAAGTTTTTACAAATAGCTGAGATAAATGAAAAATGCATGCAATCTGTTAGTTTTATTAAACAGCCAAGCCTAAATGATTATGTGTTAACAGATACTGAGACCCGAAACTTTGCAAAAAGTTTATTGCCTTAAATCGCTATTATTGCGGTAATATTTATAAAAATTTTTGAATGGAAGCATTGGTAATGGCAGGCCAGTTAATTTTGGCCATTTCGATATTGGTGATTTTGCACGAGTTTGGGCATTATATAGCAGCACGTGCCTTTGGCATAAAAGTAGAAAAGTTCTATTTGTTTTTTGATGCTTGGGATGTAAAGCTATTCTCTTTTAAACGCGGCGATACCGAGTGGGGTATTGGTTGGTTGCCTTTAGGTGGTTATGTGAAAATTGCTGGAATGATTGATGAAAGCATGGACAAAGAAGCCATGAAGCAACCTGCTCAACCTTGGGAGTTTAGAAGCAAACCAGCTTGGCAAAGATTAATTGTTATGGTTGGTGGTGTGGTAGTAAATGTAATTGCTGCCATTATCATTTTTGCCATGATTAGCTATGGCTATGGCGATAAATTCATCAAAAATGAATCCTTAAAGGCAGGTATTGTTCCATCTGAATTAGCCAAAGAATACGGCTTTCAAGTAGGCGATAAACTTGTTTCAGTAAATGATGTACCTATTGTAAGGTTTGAAGATGCGCTGCAAATCAAACACATCTTAAGTGAAGGTGTATCTTATAAAGTTGAGCGCGCTGGCGCCATTGCAGAAGTAAAATTGCCAGATGATTTTATCAAGAAGTTTGGCGATAATAAAACAGATTTCTTTAGGCCAAGGCTTCACTTTTTTGTGGGTGCTGTTGGAGAAAAGTCAAATGCCGAAAAAGCTGGCTTAAAAAAAGGGGATATCATCACCAAAGTGGATAGTTTTAATTTTGAGTACCTAGATCAGTTTCAGGCTTACATAAAAGAAAAGAAATGTTCAAAGGTGAACTTATTAGTAAGCAGAGAAGGCAAAGACCTTAATCTTCCTTGCGAGGTGGATGGATGCGGTGCTATTGGTATTGGCATAGACTCCAAAGATTTCGAATACGAAGAAGTTAAATATGGTTTCTTCGAATCCTTTCCTCTGGGCATTAACAAAGCAGTAGAAAATATAGATGCACAAATTAAAGGTTGGGGTAAAATTTTCAAAGGAGATATTGCTGTTAACAAAGCTGTTCAAGGCCCTATTGGGATAGCCAAGTTTTTTGGCTCCGAAGTAGTTTGGAAGCGCTTTTGGTTATTTACTGCACTAATTTCTTTGGGCTTGGCATTTATGAATATATTACCAATTCCAGCTTTAGATGGCGGACATGTTTTGTTTTTGTTATTTGAAATTGTATTAGGTCGCCCTTTAAGTGAATCCTTTTTAGAGAAAGCACAATACTTTGGTATGATTACGCTACTAACACTTATGGTGCTTATCTTTGGAAATGATATTTGGGGCCTTATTACAAATACTGCATCGGCAGCGCCTAATTGCAATTGTTTGCCCAAATAAAGTAAATTAGAAATGGAGTTAAACGCACTCACAGCTATTGGTCCGGTTGATGGCAGATACCACAAACAAACTGCAAGTTTAGCTGATTATTTTAGCGAATTTGCCTTAATTAAATTTAGGGTTTGGGTAGAAGTTGAATACTTAATTGCCTTGGCCGAATTGCCGTTACCTCAATTGGCACAAGCATTTTCTGAAGACCATAAATTGGCTTTAAGAGATTTATACAAATCATTTGGACTTGCAGATGCCCAATGGATTAAGGACAAAGAAAAAGTAACTAACCACGATGTTAAAGCTGTTGAATATTTTCTTAAAGAGGCCTTAGAGAAGTTAGGATTAGGCAAATATGCCGAGATTGTGCATTTTGGATTAACCTCTCAAGACATCAATAACACTGCAATTCCAATGTCATTAAGTATGGGTTGGAACCAAGCTGTAATGCCTGTTTTAATAAGTGTTTTGAACCAAATGCAGCAGCAAGCAAAGGATTGGGAAAATATTTCAATGTTGGCTAGAACCCACGGTCAGCCTGCTTCTCCAACACGTTTAGGGAAAGAATGGCAAGTTTTTGTGGCACGCTTAGAAGAGCAATTAAGGCAATTAAGCTTGCTGCAATATCCCGCAAAGTTTGGTGGTGCCACTGGAAATTTTAACGCACACCACGTAGCTTATCCTTCAATAAAATGGGTAGATTTTGGTAATGATTTTTGCAAACAATTAGGCTTGCAACGTTCACACCCAACTACCCAAATAGAGCATTATGATAACTTGGCAGCTTTGTTTGATAACTTCAAGCGCATCAATACCATTTTACTAGATTTTTCAAAAGACGTGTGGCAATATGTGGCGATGGATTATTTCAAGCAAAAGCTTAAAGAAGGCGAAATTGGCTCAAGCGCCATGCCCCATAAAGTTAATCCAATTGATTTTGAAAATGCAGAAGGTAATTTGGGAATTGCCAATGCCCTCCTAATTCATTTGTCAGAAAAACTCCCAGTTTCTAGGTTGCAAAGAGATTTAACAGATAGTACCGTGTTAAGAAACTTAGGTGTACCATTGGGTCACATGCTAATTGCTTACCAATCTCTGTTAAAAGGTATGGGCAAGTTGTTGTTAAATGAGCCAAAATTAGAAGCAGATTTGGAGCAAAATTGGGCAGTAGTTGCAGAGGCCATTCAAACCATTTTGAGAAGAGAAGGGTACGAAAAACCTTATGAAGCGTTAAAGGATTTAACTCGTACAAACCAAGCAATTACAAAAGAATCTATAAAAACATTTATCTTTGGTTTGAACCTAAGTGACGAAGTGAAGGATGAATTGTTAAAAATCAGTCCGCATAATTATACTGGCATATGAAAATAAATTCTTTAGTAGTACTATTCTTATTAGCATTGGGCCTTTATTCTTGCGAGGAAGATGTTCCTCATATTATTATTGAACCAAAAGAGGATACAGCCGAAGTGGTTAAAGCAAGAGTTATTAATAACTACGATGGAGAAATTCCTGGGCTAGACGCAAAGGTTATTGATTACACCCTTCCAAACCCTTATCAGCACATACCTCAACTTTTGTTCGACAGCAGCATTGCCACTAGTTGGGATGATGCCAATTTCCCAAATGCAAAAAACTTTATTCTTTTCTTTAAGAATTTTCAGTTGGATGTATTAGACAGAAACAAAGCAAGCATTGCCAATAAAATTGACTTCCCACTTAGAAATTTTAAAACAAAAGAAGCATTCCTAAAGAATTTTGATTCTATCTTTATGCCTGATTTTGTTGAGGCAGTATTAGACCAAGATCCATTGGCAATCTATAGAGACGAGAAAGGCGCTATGATAGGTAGTGATGGGCAAATTTGGTTCAAAATGAAAAAGGGGGCTTATAGAATTATAGCTATTAATCCTTAAGCATATGGAAGGTTTTTTAAAATTTCCCTCAGAAGAAATCTGGCAATTGCTTTCTACTTTAAAGCCAGAAACACCAGCTGCTTGGGGCATCATGTCGGCTCAAAATATGGTAGAGCATTTGATACTACCTTTAAAAATTGCACAAGGAGAATTAAAGGTTTCTGTGGTTACGCCAGAAGATAAAGTTGAGCGCGTAAAGCAAATTATGTTGTTAGGACCAGCGCCCCTTAAAAAGGGTTTTGCCGCGCCGTTTTTGCCAGAAGGAAAACTTCCCCATCAATTTCCAAACCTTGATTTGGCCATAGCAGAATTAAAAAGAGAAGTAGCATCCTTTATTAGTTTTTACGAAACTTACCAAGGCGAAAGTATCTCACATCCAGTGTTTGGGCCTCTTAACAAAGAAGAGTGGCACTTATTTCAAAGCAAGCATTTTACGCACCACTTTACGCAGTTTGGACTTTTATGAAAGGATTACCTCTAGCAACTAGCCTCTAGCAGCTAGCTAAAGCGGATGTCTGAATGAAGGCGACCTGCTCAAAGCTAGAAGCTTGCCGCCAGATACCTCCAACGAATTTCCCCTAAAGTTTGGAATTTTATTTGAAATGCCACATCTTTGCACCCCCCGGAAAAGGAGAACCGGGGATTAATTAAAGAAAAATAATATGTCAGTAAAAATCAGATTACAACGTCATGGACGTTCTAAATCGCCTTTTTACCATGTAGTGGTGGCGGATTCGCGTGCTCCGAGAGATGGTAAGTTCATTGAGAAGATAGGTTCATATCTTCCACAAACACAACCGGCAACCATTGAATTGGATGTTGAGCGTGCAACTTATTGGTTGCAAAACGGCGCTCAGCCAACCGATACTTGCCGTGCCATTCTTTCGTACAGAGGCGCAATGATGAAAAATCACTTGCAAAAAGGTGTAGCAAAAGGAGTTTTAACCCAAGAGCAAGCGGATGCTAAATTCGAGGCTTGGTTAAGCGACAAAAACAACAAAGTACAAGCACACGTTGACCGTGTAAAAGGTGCTTTCTCTAAAGAAGTAGAAGCTAGACTTGCTGTTGAAGCAAAAGCTAACCAAGCTCGTTTAGACAAAATCAACGCAAAAGCTGCCGCAGATGCTGCTGCACTTGTAGCTGTTGAAGAATCTGAAGCTGCTCCTTCATCAGAAGAGTCGCCTGTAACTGAGGAAGCTCCTGCAACTGAAGAAGCTGCACCAGCAACTGAAGAAGCGCCAGCAGAATAATATTTCTTTTGAAATCAATTCGTAGAGAAGATTTCCGGGAGGCCGGTACCCTTGCGAAGGTTCATGGGACAAAAGGGGAGTTGAGGTTTTTGCCCGACTACCAACTTACATTAAAGGAATGGGTTTTTCTTTCTATCAAAGGAAAACCCGTTCCTTTTTTTATTGAGTCTGTTAAAGGTTCTGATGATGCACCAATTATCAAATTACGCTATATAGAAGATACCTTTCAGGCAGAAAAATTTGTGGGGAAAACAGTCCTCTTGCCTGGAAAGGCAAAGCGCAAGTCTATCGCTTTCGAAGAAGAGTTAAATGGGTTTACCATTTATGATGTCTGTGAAAAGCCACTCGGTAAAATCATTAGGTTGCTAGAAATGCCGCAGCAAGTTTTGGCAGAAATTCAATATAATAATCAATTGGTTTTAATTCCCATCGTCGAAGATTGGATTACCTCTTTTGATAAGCGTAAAAAGCGCATAGATATGGATTTGCCAGATGGCTTACTTCCAGATTAATGCTGGCTGTCTTCAAATTTAAGTGCCTTTAGGCTTGGTGCTTTCCACCAGGTTAGGCCAACCACACCAAGTGTCATACATGCGCCAAAAACTACCGACTGCGCTGTGCCTAATAACTTGGCTGCTAAACCACTTTCAAATGCTCCTATTTCGTTAGAAGAGCCAATAAAGATGGTATTTACCGAGGATACCCTTCCTCTCATGTGGTCTGGTGTGTAAAGTTGTAAAATATTAGAGCGAATTACCACACTAAAACTATCGAAAACGCCACTTAGAAATAACAAAACCAGAGACAACCAAAAACTTTCTGACAGCCCAAAAAAGAGCATGCTCAAACCAAAAGCTGCAACTGCCTTAAGCAGCACTTCTCCAGCCTTGTGAATGGGCTTTCGAAACGACAAATAAATCATTGATATCACTGCACCTAAGGAAGGTGTAGCTCTTAAAAAACCTAAACCTTCTGGTCCGGTTTTTAAAATTTCATCTGCAAAAATAGGAAGCAGGGCAGTGGCCCCACCAAACAGAACAGAAAACAAGTCAAGTGATAAAGCAGATAAAATAATCTTGTTGTTAAAAACAAAGCCAATTCCTTCTTTTAGTCTAATAAGTATGGGTTCGGTTTGAACCAACTGAATAGGTTTACTTGCTTTGATAAAATTAACCGCTACAAACGAAAGGAACATTAATCCAGATAAGATTGCAAAGCTTCCTTTGAGTCCAATATAAGCGTAGGCAAAGCCGCCAAAAGCAGGTCCAACCACAGCCGCAAACTGCCATGTGGTGCTATTTAAGGTACTTGCCCTTGCTAGCATATCCCTTGGCACTAATTGCGAGATAAGCGAAAAGGAGGCTGGCCCATAAAATCCCCTGGCAATCCCACCAACAAAAATGAAACCAAACACCCAAAAACTAACCGAATCTCCTAATGCTTTATTTAGGGCTAGGTTCAAACCGAAACTTGAAACCAATAACACCAAAATGGCAATGCGCATAATAGATTTTCTATTATAAATATCTGCAATATGCCCTGCATATAAGGCAATACCAATGGCAGGAATTGCCTCTGCAAGCCCAATTAAACCAAGTGAAAAGGGGTCTTTGGTTATTTTAAATAACTCCCAACCCACAATTACAGCCTGCATCTGAAAGCCTAAGGTTAAGCAAAGCCTGGTTAGGAGAAAGTTGCGAAAATTAGAGATTCTTAAAAGTATGTTTGTATTTGATTGTTTCATTAATTCTTTTGAAACAGCCATTTGAAAATTTCCTTGTAGCTAGGCTTTTTGCCATAGGTTAAAATACCAATTCTGTAAATACGCCCAGCAAACCAAACGGTAAACACAAATCCTGCTATCATAAAGGCCATTGAGGCAAAAATTTGAAGTGGAGGTATCCCAAACGGTAATCTCACCATCATAATAATTGGCGAGCTAAAAGGAATCATAGATAGCCAAATGCTTAAGGTGCTGTTGGGGTCTTGAATAACGATAGTTTGAGCCAATACAAAGGAGAACACCAATGGCATAGTTACTGGAAACATAAATTGTTGCGTATCTGTTTCATTGTCAACTGCAGAGCCAATGGCCGCGAAGAGTGCGCCATAAAAGAGGTAACCTGCAATAAAATAGAAAGTAAAAAGGCCAACAATCAACGGAATATTTAGGTTGGATAGTCCAGCCAGCAAACTTCCAAATTTGCTGGTATTTTCAGTTCCTGCTGCTCCAGCACCTTGGTTCATGGCACTTAATTCGGACGGGTTCACATCCATTAATTGCATTACCAAGCCAGAAACAGGGCCACTGAGCGCGGCTACTAAACCTACCCAAATCAGAAATTGGGTCAAACCAACCAAAGCAATTCCAGAGATTTTGCCCATCATTAGTTCAAAGGGTTTTACAGAAGAAACAATTACTTCAACTATTCTATTGGTTTTTTCTTCAATTACCCCGCGCATTACTTGAACTCCATATAAGAAGATGAAGAAATAGATAAGAATCGCGCCCACAAAGCCAATGGCGGTAGTTAAACCTGCATTTCCTTCTTCAAAGCCATTGTCGGTTAGTTTTTTAGTTTCAATGTTAACCCTTGTATTGTTAATTTGGCTCAACAAGGCTTTATCAATGCCTTTTTGTTGCAATTGCTCATCTTTGAGTTTGGCTTCAATTTTATCTTCAATGGTAGAAACTAAACCAATACTGGGTTGGTCTTTAGCAAGGAGTTGGTAAATTATCTCTCCCGCTTCATTTTTTTCAATTTTTAAAACAGCATAGTATCCAAAAGATTCGCTTAATAAGTCATTTAATTTTTCGGTTTGATCCAACTCAAAATGAAACGAAATGGTTTTGGTGTTTTCTAAGTCTTGTTTGAGTAGCTGAGCATTATCGATGATGGCAATTTTTTTATTTTCTTCTCCGATGGATTTGTTAACTGTGAAGTAAAAAATAAGGCCATAGAATAATAAAATAAGCAAGGGAGACACCAAGGTCATTATTAAAAAGGACTTCTTTTTGATTCTGGTTAAGAATTCTCTTTTGGCAATTAAAAATGTTTTATTCAGCATGGTGTAAGTTATTTTTTTGTTTTACGGCTTCAATGAAAATCTCCTCCATACTTGGTAATTCTTCTTTAAAACTTAGGAGGTTTATGTTGGATTGCAACAAATGGTTTAGGATTTCTCTGTTGCTTATTCTGGTTTGGGTGCTAATGCTAATTTTTTGAACACCGTATTTTTCTTCCGAAGTAACTAGGTTGAACAAATCCTGGTTTAAATTAAGTTGTCCTTCGAACTGCACTTCAAATTGGTTCTTTTTGTATTGTTCTTTTAGCTGAGGCACGGCACCATCTAGTACCTTCTCAGATAGGTTTATCAGCGCAATTTTATCACAAAGTAATTCAACAGAATCCATTCTGTGGGTAGAAAAAATGATGGTAGCACCTTTTTCTTTAAGCGCTAAGATTTCTTCAGTTAATATTTGCGCATTGATGGGGTCAAACCCGGAGAAAGGCTCATCTAATATGATTAATTTAGGTTCATGCAAAACTGTTCCAATAAATTGAATTTTCTGTTGCATGCCTTTAGACAATTCTTCTACCTTTTTGCCTAGCCAAGTTTTGATTTCAAATTTATCTACCCAATACTTGAGTCGTTGTCTTGCTTCTTTGTTTGGAATTCCTTTCAATTCGGCTAAGTATAGCAGCTGATCGGCAACTTGCATCTTCTTATATAAACCTCTTTCTTCTGGTAAGTATCCCATGGCTTGCACATGTGTTCTATTCAGGAGGTTTCCATCAAGGTGGATTGTACCTTCGTCTGCTTCAGTAATTTGGGTAAGAATTCTAATTAAGCTAGTCTTACCCGCGCCATTGGGACCTAACAAACCAAAAATTATACCTGATGGGATGTCCAAATTGATGTGTGACAAGGCAGTATGATTCTGATACTTTTTTGTAACGTTATTGATTTGTATAAGCATGGTGCAATTAAGATAGAATTATGTTTGTTTTGATAGTAAAATTAAAGAACCTTGTAATATTAAACAAAGGAAATGGGAAGGATTGTCTTTATAGCTTACTTTTTGACAAGTCTTTCTTTTTTGGCGATAGTCGGTAATTCTACTGCTCAAAGTAGCATATTCAAAGGTAAGGGAATTTCTCAGTATAGGTTTGGAGTTGGAATTGGCAATTCATTTTTAACCACCAAGGGAATGGATTTTCGCATCACCACGGATGTAGAGGAGTTTTATGAATTACAACCTACAGGGCATGTTTCAATACATAGATTGCTAAATAAAAGTACCTCAGAATTTGGCCTAGTCTTTAGACATGGTGAAGTTAGAACAATATTGCAAAATGGGCGTTTTGGCTCAAAGTGCATATTTGATGAATTGCAATTGAACTACCAAAAGAGTTTAAATGAAAATGCAAGTTTAAACCGGGGCAGGTTTACTTATAATTTAGTTTTGGGTTTAGGGCTAATCAATTTCAAATCAAAGTATTTTGTCATTATAGATGACTCTATCAAGCAAAATACCATCTCCTCTATTGGCTATCCCAGAACGGATTGGGAAGTTTTTCAGTTAAATAGGCAAAATGCGCTGATAGGGAATATTGGTTTTTCAATTGGATGCAGGATTACCAAGCATTTCAGTTTGTATTGGGAAAATAGTTTTAACCTGGTAACCACTACAAAAATGAAAGGAAGTTTATTTCCTGATAGAGGAGGATTAGCAGATGGCTATTTGTATACGGGAATAGGGATTTACTTACGTTTACAACCACCCCTCAATAAGTTAAGGTGTCCTAGGATTAGGTAAAGAATTCTTTCATTCTATCAAAGAATCCTTGGTCGCCTTTTTCTGGCTTAGGCATAAAGTTTTCGGATGTTCTAAGCTTTTCAAGCATTGCTTTTTCGTCGCTGCTTAACTTTTTAGGCGTCCAAACATTAACTTGAATCAATTGGTCTCCAGTATAACCTGAGTTAAGTTCTGGTAGTCCTTTTCCTCTTAGGCGAAGTATTTTTCCTGGTTGGGTACCAGCATCTATTTTTAGCTTAACCTTGCCGCTCACTGTTTGGATTTCTACTTGAGTACCTAACGCAGCATCTGCAAAATTCATGTAAAGGTCATAGATAATATTGTTCCCATCTCTTTTTAGAATTGGGTCCTCAATTTCCTCTATTAAGATGATCAAGTCTCCAGGAATACCACCGCGTTCAGGTGCATTTCCTTTGCCACTCATAGACAATTGCATGCCATCTGCAACGCCAGCAGGAATGTTAACTGTAATAACTTCCTCTCCTTCCATTCTTCCAGTGCCACGGCAACCTCCGCAACTATTGGTAATCACATTTCCTTCGCCATTACAAGCAGGGCATGTGGCAGTAGTAGCCATTTGTCCTAAGAAGGTATTGGTAACTTTTCTAACTTGTCCAGCGCCGCCGCAAGTACCACACGTTTTAAAAGAAGATTTATCCTTAGCGCCATTTCCACCGCAGGTAGTGCAGGCAACTTGCTTATTTACTTTTAATTTTTTCTCAACTCCTTTGGCAATTTCTTCCAAGGTTAGTTTAACTTTAACCCTAAGGTTGGTGCCAACTCTTTGTCTTTTGCCACCACTTCCTCTTCTTCCACCGCTTCCGCCAAAGAACGATTCAAAAGGGTTTCCATCACCAAATACATCCCCAAATTGGCTAAAAATATCGTCCATGTTCATGCCCGCACCATGTCCGCCACTTGCACCGCCCATTCCTTGATGTCCAAATCTATCGTAACGAGCTTTCTTTTCGGTATCACTTAACACCTCATAGGCTTCGGCTGCTTCTTTAAACTTATCTTCAGCTTCTTTGTTGCCAGGGTTTTTATCTGGGTGAAACTTTATGGCCATTTGGCGATAAGCCTTTTTTATCTCGTCAGCAGCGGCATTTCTCCCAACACCTAAAATTTCATAATAATCTCTTTTGGCCATATTTATTCTCCAATCACAACTTTTGCAAATCTAATTACCTTATCACCTAGAAAGTATCCTTTTTCTAAAACATCTACTACTTTATCTTTCATTTCTGCACCCATACCCGGAACTTTTGTAATTGCTTCATGAAAATCTGGGTCAAAGGGCAATCCTTTTGCTTCCATTTCTTTGAGGCCTTTTTGAGTTAAGGTATTATTAAATTTATTATAGATAAGTTCAATGCCCTTTTTATCAGATTCTGCAGACATGGCTGCCATGGCTCTTTCAAAATCATCCAGAATTGGAATCATCGAAATCATTACCTCTTGGTTTGCAGATTTAAATAAGTCGGCTCTTTCTTTGGTGGTGCGGCGTTTGAAGTTTTCAAACTCTGAGTATAATCTTAGGTATTTTTCTTGTGTAGCTGCCAATTCGGCTTTTAATTTTTCAACTTCACTGACATTTTCTTCTTGCGCGGCAATTGGCTCATGGTTTTGTAATTCTTCTGCTACTTCTTTCAATTCTTCTTCAATATGGGTAGTATCAGCTTTAAATTCCATTTCTTCTGATTGGTGTTCTTTATTGTTTTCCATGCTTCAATTTTTTGGGAACAAGGTTCAAAATTATTGCCATTTGTTTTTGTTGTGACATACTGACACTAAAGGTTGCGAAGGAATTCGTCCAATTCATCAGCATTTACATTTACTTTCACAATAATTCCATTTGGATCAAGCAAATAATTGCTAGGTATGGCAAAAACTTTAAGTTGTTGTAGCAACAACGATTCCCATAGATTTTTTTCGCAAATATTGTTTCTCCAAGGCAGATTATCTTTTTTAAGGGCAAGTTCCCATAAAGCGAGGTCTTGGTCTATGCTAATGCTAATGATATTAAACCTTCTGCCGTTGCTAAAACGTTTATCTTTATATTTTACAAAAGGGTCTACAAAGCTTCGCTGCATTTTCCGACTTTCTTCATTCCAGCTTGCCCAAAACTGTATTAACACATACGAACCTCGCAATTGAGCCAAGGTATAACTTTTGGTAAATTGCCCTTGAAAGCTAAAGCTTGGAAGCGTATCCCCAATGGCAAATGGCTTTTGAGCCTTTGTAAAACTGGCAAGAAGCAAAAGAAATATCAGTAGGGATTTTTTCATTAATCAATTCTAGTGATGTCGGCACCTAATGCTTTCAGCCTTGTATCAATATTTTGGTAACCACGGTCAATTTGCTCAATATTATTGATGGTACTGGTTCCATTAGCTGCAAGTGCTGCAATGAGCATGGCAACACCAGCTCTAATATCTGGGCTAGACATGGTAATGGCACGTAGTTTAGTTTCTCGGTTTGAACCTATTACCACTGCTCGGTGTGGGTCGCACAAAATGATTCTTGCACCCATATCAATGAGGTTATCTACAAAAAACAAGCGGCTTTCAAACATCCATTGATGAATGAGCACACTTCCTTTTGCCTGCGTAGCTGTAACCAAAGCAATAGAAATTAAATCGGGTGTAAAGGCAGGCCAAATGCCATCTTTTATGGTAAGGGTTGAACCGTCAATGAGCGTGTCAATTTCGTAGGAATCTTGCTGAGGAATGCGAATGTCATCTCCATTAATTTCCAATTTAATTCCCATGCGTTGAAATATTTTTGGGATAATGCCAAGGTGAGGAATGCCACAATTTTTGATGGTGATGTCTGAGTTGGTGGCTGCTGCTAGTCCAATGAAACTGCCTATTTCAATCATGTCTGGCAGCATTCTGTGTTGGCAACCTCCGAGTTCGCTTACCCCCTCTACAACGAGTAGGTTCGAACCAACCCCAGAAATTTTTGCGCCCATGCTGATGAGCATTTTGCACAATTGTTGAATATAAGGCTCACAGGCAGCATTGTAAATGGAAGTTGTACCTTTGGTTAAAGTTGCAGCCATTAAGATATTAGCAGTGCCTGTAACAGAGGCTTCATCCAATTGCATGAAAGCACCTTTTAAATCTTTGCCATTAATCTTATAAAACCTTTCATGATGCAGGTGCTCAAAGGTTGCACCAAGGTTTTGAAAGCCTCTTAAATGCGTATCAACAGGTCTTCTTCCAATTTTATCTCCACCTGGTTCTGGAATGTATGCTAGTCCAAACCTAGCCAACAAAGGTCCAATAATCATGATGGAACCCCGAAGGCTGGCACCTTTTAGTTTAAACTCGTCGCTAAGTAGGTAATCTAAGTTTACAGATTCAGCTTTAAAAGAATAAGTATCTTCGCTTATCTTTTTAACTTCAACCCCTAAATCACCAAGAAGTTCAATTAACTTCATCACATCTCTAATGTTAGGGATGTTAGAAATTTCAACCCATTCTTTGGTTAGCAAAACAGCTGAAAGAATTTGTAATGCTTCGTTTTTTGCTCCTTGGGGAACAATTTCGCCCTTGAGTTGAATGCTGCCTTTTACTTTAAATGAACCCATGTTCGTATAATTTCGATTAAAATGTAAATGTAAATCCGCCTAAAATGTTTAAACCATAAACAGGGTAGCCATAGAATCTTTGATAACGGTTGTTTGCAAGGTTATTCAATTGTAGAAACGCAGATAAGTTCTTGCTGTAACGATAATCAATGCCAAAATTTGCATCTGTAAATGCAGGCATTTTCACATCGGTAAATGGAGTGGTTTGTTGTAAAGAAGTGGTAGTTCTTCCCCATCTTTCTCCCCAATGAAAGATGTCTAATTTCAATAAAAACTTATCACCAATATTGTAGGTGGAATTAAATTTTAATTCAAAATCGGGGCGTGTATAGGCGTGTTTAAGATTATTCAACTCATAGTTATACACTCCCATTTGCAATCCTGTTCTCCATTTTTCTCCCCATTGGTGGGTTAGGCCAACATTGAGTGTGATGAGTCTTGCTTTGCTCTCTTCGAAACTTGTGATTTGATTGGCATTCATTGAGTCGTGTGTGTAGAAAAGCATGTTTTCAATTCTTGCACTTGAACTTAATAAATGAAAGGCAGTTTGTGGTCCAATTTCTCCTTTAAAGCCGCCGTAGATTTCAAATCGGTTGATGGTATTTAATAAATTAATTTGTGTGGTGAAAGGATTTTCAGCTATGATGCTTCGGTAGGTATTGGGTTGCAAATTTCCTTTGAAACCTGCCAAAACAGTTACTTTTTTTGGGATTAAGTAAAATCCACCTTCTGCCTTTGGAAAAATAAAAGTTTGCGCACCAGCAGAATCAGAGTAGATGCTTGCATTAAAACCACCTCTCAAGTAAAAAGCATCACCTTCCATGAAAACTTGTGGATTTAAATCAAAAAAGATACGCTTAAATGCAAGTTCGCTTAGGTAAAGTGGCGTGTTGATGGTATTGTTATTGAATCGTAAGGAAGCTTCAATTTCAAAAGGAAGTTCGCCCTCATTTTTATTAACCTTTCCTTTAATTTGAATATCGTTTTCTGATAAAGAACCAGGATTGTTAAAGAGGTAATAGTTTACATCCACTCTGTAGTTAAACTTGTTACTATCTGCTACCAAACTTTGATAATGAGTTTTTAAATCGTAGGTATTATAAACCAATTTTGGTTCATAGGTAAGTTGTCTTTTGTCATTTGGAAAACCATATAAAAATACTGCATTTCTATGGTAATAAACATCTGCTCCAACTACTCCTTTTTTTACAAATCGTTTGCCATAGGCATACATGGTATTGTTAGAGAAGTTGCTAAATGCATCGTTGCCATTGGCTGAAATATGCTTTGCAAACAGTCCAACTTGATATTGTTTATTTCTTACAGAACCAATATAAACCTCAGCCAATGGCATATTAAAATTTCCTGCACCAATTTTTACGTAGTTGTTTTTAAGTTTAGGCAATAACATGGTACCCACAGAGAGCGGTTTAATGGTATAAATGGTAGGTTTTACCTGTAAGTTTTGTTCTTGAATGTTATAATCAAACACAGGTTTTTTTATTTCGGGCTTCTCAGGGTTGGGCTGCACTGGAATTCGAATGGCCTCAGATAAAATGGGTTGAAATGTTTTTACTACGTCAATCACATTGTCGTTAAGACTGTCGTTTTGCTGAGCAAATGTAACAATGCCAATCATACTAAGCATTGCAACTAAGGTTAGTTTATATAAGGTTTGGTTCAACATAACTTATTTTTCTGAAGTTTTAATGCGTTGTTCAATTTGCTTTTTCGACTCTGACTTTTGGGTTTTCTCCAGCACTTCAATTTCTGCCAGCTTTATTTTGCAAGCATTTACAATATCTGCTCCTTCGTAATTTTCCAATATACTTTGAAGCGTGGCTTTAGCTTGAAAATAGTCTTGTTGAGCTGTATATGTATCTGCCAACAGCACAAATCCTTTGACAACCCATTGTTCAAACGCACCAAATTTATCATTGAGTTCGAATATGGTTTTCTGGCAGTTTTTATAGTCTTTTTTCATGTATTGGATCAAACCAATATTGTATTTTGCTTCTGCGCCATAAATGTTTTTTGTTTCTTTAAGGACGATATTAAAAGCATTTTGGGCAGAGTCTAGTTTTTCATATTTCATAAAATATCGCCCCAAGTTGGTTTGTGCTTCAATAGAACCTTCTTTTTGGGCAATGCTTGAACCTAAGTATTTGTAGGACACAGCAGCAGCTGAATCTATTCTGCCCTGCACAGAACACGACCTCATTTGGCCCAATAAAGCAAGTTGTAAGTTATCTTTATTTCCCGCAATGCGTTCTAAGGCTGCATAAAATTCAAAGGCTTTATCATAGTTTTTCCTAACATAATTTAGCACTGCAGCTTGTCTGGTGCTTCTTTCAGAAAATTCACTTCTTAAGGAGTTCGCAATGTATTCATAGCAAACCAAAGCGTCGTCATATTTTTTAAGTTGATAGTCGCTTTCTGCTTTGTAGTAGTTGGCTTTGGTAATAAAATAACCTCCTGGAAACTTTGTAATATAAGACCCAAAACCTTTGCTTGCTTTTTCAAAATTTGATTTTTGATAAAGGTTAAATGCTGATTCATAGCTTAGTGAATCTTGCGTTGAAGCTGAAATTGCAATGTTGGGCAATACCTTTATAAAATCTAAGTATTCATCTCCTTTGCCTTGGTTTACGAGTATGTTTTGAACCAATGGTAACGCTGAGCGTGCTTCTTCTGTATTTGGATATTTTGTGATTAGCTCTTTGATAATTTGTAAGGCTTCTTCATCTTTCTTTAGGTTAAACAAGGCCAATCCTTTGTTTAGCATAGACTTTCTAAGGTAAGCAGACCGCGGATAATTATTTAAGATATTATCAAACGACAAAATTGCTTTTGAATAATCCTCAGATTTTAAATAAATATCTGCTAATTCATAAACTGCATCGTCTATGTACGGAGATTTTGGGTAAAGTTTTTCAAGCGTTTTTAACTTTGAAATTTTATCTGTGTTATTGTCTAACACACCATAAATTAGTGCTTGTTGAAACAAGGCATAATCTCCACCAGTCAATTGTTTATCTAGTAATAACTGATAATATTGAATGGCTTTTGGATATTTTCTATCGGCAAAAAAGCAATCTGCTGTTCGCACAACTGCATCGGTGTAAATTTCTGGGTTGGTGGCTGTTTTATCTAAATCTGCATAGGAGGCAAATGCTGCTATGGCTTTCTCGTATTGGTTTAGTTTAAGGTAAGAATAGCCTAAGTTATAAAAAGAAATAGGGTAGAAGCGAGTGGTATGAACTTCTTTGTAACCTTGAAATACTTTGAGTTTGTCTATACTATTTTGAAATTGCAAGTCTTTGTATGCCATTTCTGCCAACCAAAAATTTGCTAGCGCTTTAATTTTTAAGTCGTATTCAGGCTCAGATGCTTTTAAAAAAAGAGCTGCGGCATCTTTAAAATTATTGTTCAAGTAAAGTTCTTCTGCACGGTAATAATTTACCCGCTGAATCATTGTTTTTTCTTGGATTCCTGGGCGTTTTATGCCTTCTAGAATTTTTGTAGCCTCTCTGTAATTTCTGGCGTTGAGAAGGAGGTTGCCTAAATTACTTCTTGCTTCTGCTACAAATTCACCATCTTCAAATAAATCAATATACTTAACATATTTATTCATTGCAGTACCTTGAAGGGTTAGTTCATCTGCAAGTTTTGCACTTATAAACAAACTTGTTTCAGCAAGCTTACCCGTACTGTCAGCTAAATAACATTTATCAAAGGCACTCATTGCCTGTGGCTTTTTGTTTACCAGAAGGAAGCATTTAGCTAACTGATAGTTTACATAAGGCATTAAGGAGTCTTTTTTCTCTTCAATTTTTAGAAATTGAGTAATAGCCTTATCTGCATCCTTATTTTGGGCATACGCATATCCAAGCATATAATAGTCGTTGTTGCTAGGCACCACAGGCGCTTCTTGCATAAACTGCTCCAGATAGGGTATTGCTCTATCATACTTTCCTAACATATAATAAGATTGCCCTAACATGCCAGCAACATCGTTGGCTACCTCTTTATTTCTAATGGTATCGCAATAGTTTATGACTTCTTGGTATTGTGCCCTGCTAAAATAAACTTGTGCTACATAAACCGCAGCTAGTGGGCCAAATGTTTTGTGGTATTTAACCCTAGCAAAATGTTCCAAGGCTTCGTCGTAGGCAGCAGACCGATAACATACGTAGCCATAATAGTAGTTAGTGGCATCGTAATATTTGCTTTTTTCGTCCTTAATTGGCGCAAAAGCTTTTTTTGCATCGTCAAATTTGTCAATTTTAAATAGGCTATACCCATAAATAAATTGGAACTCTTTAAGGTCTGTGTTGCTTAAATATTTGGTTTCGGTTTGACCCAAGTATTCGACTGCTAATTTATTGTTCTTGTTACGGTAATGAAGTTTGCCTATTTGGAAGATAGCAAGTTTTGCTTTAGGATGTTCAGGGTGCTTTTTACTTAGGGAAAGTAATGCATTTTCGGCGTCTGCGTTAAACAATTCCATGGCGCAAACTGCCGAATAATAGGCTGCGTTTATTTTGTTATAATTGTCTTTGGCGATTTGTTGGTACCAAATAAAGTGCTTTTGAGCTGTAGCATATTTTTCTTTTTCAAAAAGTTCTATACCTCTATTGAAGTACTTTATTTCGTCGGTATAAATTTTTGTTTGTTGGGCCTGTATCTTCCCCATTAGAAGGAAAACTAGCAATAATAGAATTAGAAACTTGGCACCAAACCAATAGGTTTCTGATCTAAAAATGGTAACTGCTTTAGATTGAAATGGCTTTTTCATTAAGCTTCGCATAGTATTATTTGAACTTAACGAAGCTAATTTGGATTTGGTTCAGACCGAAACCTAATTATCCCCATTTGCCATTTAATGGGCAAAAGTTGGATTGGGAATTAGACAGTAAAAATCACTTTTTATATTTTAAGTAATTTGGGTCAAACTTAAACTTCTCCATTAATTCAAGAGAACGTTTTATCCTTGTATCAGATGATTTAGCAGAAGAGATATAATGCAAAATACTTCTCTTCATGCCTGTGGTGAAGGTATTGTAAGTTTCTGCCGCTATTTCATCAAGCTCCAATGCGGCTGAAAATTCTTCAGGGACTTCAAGTTTTTCTGGGTCGGCAATTTGGCATTTGACTTTAACCACTTGCCTAATTTTAAGTTTAGCGCTTTTCATAAAAGGAGCGCTTATACTAAAGAACTTTCCTGCTTCTTTGCCACTTTGAATGGCTAAATTAAACGGATAGTCATTCATGGTACCTTCCATTCTTACCCTTCCTTTTTGCGGCAGTTTACTTAGAATTTCTGCTGGAACAAAAAGAGCGTAATTGCGAAAGGTACCATGAAATTCAACAATGCAAGCTTCGAACTCAAACATTGTTTGAAGCAATTTATTGCATTTTTACACTCATGGCAAAACCGCCTCCGCGCGCAATTTTAACCTTAAGTTTGGTTTTTTGATTCACTACCATTTTTTCAATTTTATAAGCTTCAGGATTATTATCCCAGCTTGCATCTACTGCGTCTTTGTAAACGATGAGTTCATATTTTTTTCCTTTGTCTAAGAAGCTAAAATCAACTGTCATTTCACGCTCATTTTCATCTGAGATGCCACCAATGAACCAATTATTGGTATTTTTAGCTTTTCTAGCGGTAACAATATATTCGCCTGGCTCAGCCAATAAAACCTTGGTATCGTCCCAATCCACGGCAACATCTTTAATAAATTGAAATGCATCTTGTTTGGCTTGGTAATTTTCTGGCAAATCGGTAACCATTTGAACCGGACTATACAAAGTAACGTATAATGCTAATTGCTTCGCAAGTGTAGTATGTACTTGCTCAATAGCTCCTGGAACATAATAACTCTTTTTAATTTTGAACATACCCGGTGTGTAATCCATTGGTCCGCCCATGATGCGTGTAAATGGTAAAATGGTTTCATGCTCTGGCGGATTGCCTTCACTCCAAAAATTAAATTCTTGTCCACGAGCAGCCTCTGCGGCCATAAAATTAGGATAGGTTCTATGCAAACCTGTAGGTCTTACTGGTTCGTGGGCAACAACCATAATTTGATGGTTGGCAGCTTTTGTTATCGCTCTGTTATAGTGATTTACCATCCATTGGCCATCATGGTATTCGCCACGTGGGATGATTCTTCCTACATAGCCAGATTTAAGCGCATTAGATCCATAGGCATTCATTTGGCGGTAAGCGGTATCCATCCAACGTTCGTAATTGGTAGCACTGCCACTTGTTTCATGATGCGTAATAATGGTAACTCCTTTGCTTCTTGCATATTGGTTCAAACCTTTTACATCAAAATCTGGGTAGGGAGTAACAAAGTCGAAAACATCTTCTTTCCACTTACCAAACCAGTCTTCCCATCCTGTATTCCAACCTTCTACCAAAACCCCTCCAAATCCGTTTGCAGCAGCAAAGTCAATGTACTTTTTTGTGTTTTCTGTGGTAGCGCCGTGTTTGGTTTTCTTAGCAGTTTTGCCATCGCTTCCAGCATCAGAGGCAGATTGGCTTCCAGCATAGTCCCAAGTAGAAATTCCTAAATGCATTTCTAGCCAAATGCCAACATATTTCATTGGTTTGATCCAAGATTCATTGCTAATTTTACTCGGCTCATTTAGGTTCAAAATTAATTTTGATTCTAATATTTTTCTGGCATCATCACTAACAACAATCGTCCTCCAAGGTGTTTGAAAAGGTGCACGTAAATAAGCTTTATTTCCAACTGCATCTGGTGCTAAAGTAGTTGTACCTTCAAATGAATTTACATCAAATTTAATGTCCATGCAAGGGTAATTTACCAAGGCGGCTTCATGTATATTAATATAAATCCCTTCTTTTGATTTTGCCATTAAAGGTGTTTGCACAAAAGCACCTTCGATAGGAGTGGCTGTAAAAATTGCACCATCTCTTTTCTTGGCCATGCTGGCAATTTCAGAAATTTTTGAGGTATAATAGGCATACTCATTGGTGTCAAAATCTCCAGGTATCCACCAAATTTTATGGTCGTCGTTTAAATTAAATGAAGTTAGTTCGTTCTCAACAATAAAGTGTTGTAAGTTTTCTTGCTCGGGAAAAGTATAACGAAAGCCAAGTCCGTCATTAAACAACCTAAAAGTAATAGTTATTAGGTGCGCTTTAGGCGCATTATCCTTAAGTGTAACTGTTAGTTCATTGTATTGGTTACGAATGGTTTTTACTTCGCCCCAAGTTGGGTTCCAAGTTTCGTTTACAGATTTACTTTCAGATTTTTCAATGGAAAATTTGTTTCCAAAATCATTTATATCTTTCAGTTTGAACCCAAGCACTGATGGTTCTAATACTGGTTTTCCTTTGTAATTTAGTCCATAGGTTGGGTTACTATTGTTTAGGTCAAAGCTCAAGGAAATCAATCCATCTGGAGATTTAAGATTGATTGGCTCAGCAAATGCAAAGCATACAAGCAGTGAAAATAGCAATGTGGTGAGAATAAATTTTTTCATACTGTTTATTTTTCGAAATATAATTGAAATAAAAGGCAAAAAAAAGAGGCTGCCATTGGCAGCCTCTTTAAATAGTTAGAATAAAAATTATTATTCAATAATCAATTTAGTAGAACCAGTTTGACCAGCGTTGTTAGTTACGTTGATAAAGTAAACACCAGCATTCAAATCTTCTCTGTCTATGCGTAATGTATTATACTTATGGTTGTCGATTGTGCGAATTACACGACCTGTTACATCCATAATGCTTACGTTATGTGAAGCTGCATTGTCATTAAATTCAACAATTGTATAAACGTTAGCAGGGTTAGGATATAATTTGATGTTATTAGAAATTGAAGCAGATTCTTCAACACTTGTAGTACTAGTTTTGCAAGAGCTAAAGTAGTAGTATAAAGTTTGTGCATTACCTGTAGTTCTTAAAAACTCACGGTTGAAACCACCTACACCATTTGGCTTAGTACAAGCACGATCAGTAGTATCAGTAAATCCTTCTTTGTTAGCATCAATGCTGCTATCACCATTCATAAAGTACCAGTAAACTGTACCATTACAAACGTCATTTACAGTAGTCATGTAAACTTGAGGGAAACCTACCATTGGAGTCATACGAATTGCACTTGACTTAGCATTACCTAGGTAATCTAAAACTAAATATTGATTTCCATTAGGAGTAACATTAGATAAATCAACTTTAAAAGTTACGGTTTGGTTTGCTGGGCGTGGGTTACAATTAGAGAATGAGCTAAAGCAATTAGGATCTAAAGTGGTATTACCTGTTAATTTAACCTCACGGTTTCCTGATGGAGAAGCAATTTGCTCCCAGTTTTGAACACCACCTTTGTAGTAACGATATTTAAATTGAACAGTAGCACCTGAATCTAAATTTGCTTGAGAACCAGTCCATTTGTTAGTAGTTCCAACACGAGTCATTTTGTTACCAGCACCCCAGCTACCATCTAATAAACCACCAGCAACATCAACTGAATCAACGCCACAAATGCTTTCAACGTCTACGTTGAAGGTAATGCTATACTTAGGAAGAATTTTACAAACGCCGCATTTTGCATAACAAACTGCATCTACATTTTTATCTGACATTCCTAAAATAACACGACGGTTATTGTCTACTGCGCACTCACTTGGTACTGACTCATCTTTACCCCATGCATTTCCGTTTAAGAATTTATAGTTTAAAGTATCCATGTTAGTGTAGGCAATCACTTGGTAAACGGTACTTTCAAATTTGCCATCTCCAGTGTAGTTAATTAATCTAGTAGTTCCAGGAGTCCATCCTTGGAAGTTACCAGCAACATAAACACCGTTTGCATCAACAGTTGCAGTAAGTGCCATGTCAACTTTTAATCTAACTGCATATTGCCCAGCAGGAGCAGATGCTGCAAATTTAATTGCTGGTAAAACTAAGGTATCTGTACCATTGCCAACCCAAGCCCAACGGTTTGTGTTTCCGCCGCCCACTTGTGAAATAGCAGGAACACTTTCATCTTTACCCCAAGCATTTCCATTAATGTATTTGAATTCGTAAACTTTACTAGCATCCAAATCAACTATTGTAGAATAAATAGTTCCTGATTGAGTAGCTAAAGGAATTCCAGATGGATTCCAGCTAGGTAAAGTAGCACTACCAGTTGCAAAGTTACCCGCAACATGCACGCCTGAAGCGTCAACAGTTTGTCCAACCATGTCTACTTGAATTTTGACTTTTCTCGCAAATACTCCTGTAGTAGCAACAAGAGCAGCAGTCATTAGTAATAATCTTTTCATATAAGTTTTAAAAAATTTGATGTTGCAAATTAATATATATTGGAATTAACTTTTTAATGAGTTTTATTTTGTTTGTAAAATTTTCAGTAAATTGATAATAATCATATTTTTCAAAAATAGACCTCATTAGGTTCAAGTTATCGAGTTTCCTATGTCTCTAGCTGAAGTTAATAAGATAAATCAAATTTTTTATTTTTATCAATATTGTTAATTTGGCTCCATGAATAAACGATTACTACTTTTACTATTATTAGCATTCATTGGTCGGCTTAGCCACGCTCAGAGCCTAAAAGGCTTTGTTAAAGATGAAAAAAATGAGCCAGTTATTGGCGCCACTGTTCAAGTGGAAGGTACTGGTTTTGGTACAGTTTCAGATGCTTTAGGTGCATTTGAGTTAAGAAAATTAAAGCCGGGTAATTACCGACTAAAGTTTTCTTCCATCGGATTGGCTTCAGTTTCTAGGGAAGTTACCTTAGGAACAACTGATGTTACTATTAATGTAACCTTAAAAGAAGATAGGAAGCAAATGGATGAGTTGGTTGTGGTGGGTTATGGTGTGCAAAGAAAGCGTGAAGTTACAGGCGCCATCACAAAAATTGGGGGTAAAGAATTGAACGATTTACCCGTTCCAAGTTTTGAGGCAGCCTTGCAAGGAAAAGCGCCAGGCGTGCAAGTTACAGTGGGTAGCGGTTTAGCCGGCTCTGCTTCTTTTGTGAGAATTAGAGGGATATCCTCGGTGAGTGCTGGCGGAGAACCTTTGTATGTTGTAGATGGAATACCTGTTTCTCAAGACTTATTTATTACTGGTAATTCTGGTGGAATGAACAATAATCCACTCGCATCAATAAATCCAGATGACATTGAAAGTGTGGAAGTATTAAAGGATGCTGCTGCAAATGCTATCTATGGTTCAAGAGGAGCCAATGGTGTAATTTTAATTACGACAAAAAGAGGTAAAGGAAAAGGTTGGAAGTTTGGTGCAATGGTAAAATCAGGTGTTTCTATGCCAACCAAAAAGCCTAAAATGCTTAACGGCAAAGAATGGTTACAACTTAATCAAGAAGCTTGGGAAAACGATGGAAGAGTTGGCCAAGCTAGTCTTCCTGGCGGCGTTACTTACGAACAAGCGTTAAATAATAACACCAATTGGGTGGATGAAACTATCCAAACCGGTGCAAAATATGGTGCAAATTTCTCTGCTACACATGGGGGAGAAAAAACGCAAACCTTTTTAAATATGTCCTATGATAACAATGGAACTTACTTAAAAGGTAATTCTTATGAAAGAATTGCAGGAAGGGTTAATTTTGATTATGCTGTAACTAAATGGATGAAAGTAAGTGTTAATTCCTCTTTAAGCAGGGGTGTTAACAACAGGGTAAATGCCGCTTGGTCGGGTGGTTTAGGAGCAGCTATGAGTACTGCTTTGCCTATTTACCCAACAAGAAATGCAGATGGAACTTGGTTTAGAGGTGGTTCGAACCCAGTGAGGGATATGCAAAATAAAAAGTGGAAAACCGTTGAAAATAGGGCTTTAAGTGGCATCAATTTAAGCATAACCCCAATTAAAGACGTTGTCTTACAAGGGCAAGCTTCTTATGACTTTATGAATGTTAATGATGATACTTGGGAATCGTCAGAAATTACGGGAAACAATAATGCTGGAGATGCAGACAGATACAATTCAGCAATTAATAATTTTAATTACTATGTAACGGCTACTTATTTAAAAAGTATTAAAGAGGTTCATAATTTTCAAATCTTGGTTGGTAACGAATTTCAACGAGCTAATACTAGAAGACTAGATTATGATTCAACAAATGTACCGGGCTTGTTTTCCGAAAATGAGGATGAACTTTTCGAAGCAAGAAGAATTAGACAGCCTGGCACAAATTGGGGTTTCTTGAGCTATTTTTCTCGTGCCACCTATAATTATAAGCAAAAATATTTTGTTCAGGCTGTATTTAGAACAGACGCCTCTTCAAGATTTGGAGATAACTATCGTTGGGCTAGTTTTCCTTCTTTATCTGGTTCTTGGGTAATTTCAGAAGAAAAGTTTATGAAAACCAACAATACTTTTAGCTTTTTAAAATTAAGAGCGGGTTGGGGAAAATCAGGAAATGCAGCGATTCCAGACGAAGCACGATTTGCAACCTATAACGCAGATACAAACATAAAATACAATGGAAAACCAGTTTTGTATCCGCGTAAATTAGAGAATCAAAATATTCGTTGGGAAACTTCAAATAATTATGATTTGGCCCTTGAAGCAGGTTTTTTTAAAGACCGCGTAACAGTTGAATTGGGCTTTTATAGGAAAACTACTACAGATGTATTGATGTATGTATCCATTCCGGGTTCTGTTGGTTTTGATAAGAATTGGGACAATGTAGGTGGTATCTTAAATGAAGGGGTTGAATTCAGTTTTAAATCAAGAAACATTGTTACTAAAAACTTCATATGGAATACCAACTTTAACATAGCTCGCAACTACAATGAAATGACAAGTTTAGGAGTTTATAATGAGGATGCAGTAAGTGGCGGTACAAATGATACTCGCATTGTAAAGGGCAAGCCAGTTGGTACAAATTACTTAATCCGTTGGTCGCATGTTGATCCAAATAATGGTTTGCCTGTATACTTGGATATCAATGGAAATCAAACATATGATTACGACAACAAAAATAGGATGGCAGTAGGAAAAATTATCCCAGATGCCATAGGTGGTATCACCAACACTTTCCGATATAAAAACTGGGACATGAGTGTTTTAATTATCTATAGCATTGGTTCAGATATTTACGAATCTTCTCAAAAGCGCCAATCCACTTTAATTACAGATTGGAACATGGATGAACGTGTTTATGACCGTTGGCAAAAACCTGGCGATAATGCAAAATATCCTAAATTAACCAAAGACTATCAAACCTATAATCTGCCTGATGAATGGAGCAATACAACGCTTTGGCTTAAAGATGGCAGCTATGCTAGACTTAGGAATTTAACTGTAGGTTACAATGTTAGTGCTGCACAATGCAAAAAATGGCATTTAAGCAGTATGCGCGTTTCTGCTATTGCTACCAATCTTTTCACACTCACTAATTATGATGGGTTAGATCCTGAAATAGGAAGGGATGCTGAGGGAGGTTCTAATGGGGATAGAAACTCTTCTAGAAACATGGGTGCACAAAACATCACCTATTTAACACCCCCACAAGAAAAAACATTTAGTGTACAATTGAATATTGAATTTTAAGAAAAGAAGACATGAAAAAAATTATATATATACTCTTATTAGTATTGACATTTAGTTCTTGCAAAAAATGGTTAGACATTGAACCAGATGGCGTTCAGCTAGAAGAAGATGCAATAAAAACCCAAGAAGACCTTAACAAAGTTTTGTACTCTGCGTACGATGCCTTGGCTAATCATAACAATGGTAGATTACAGTTTTTTAATGAGCTATTGGGAGATAATTTAGAAAGGCCACAAAGTGGTTTTACAGTGCCAATTTACCAAAGAACTACTAATTTTTTTAATTCTGATGTTGGTGGTTTATACACTGACTTGTATAATGTTGTTTTCCGCATTAATTTTATTATTGACAGGGTTAATTTAGGTAAAATCTCTGTTGATGATGCCTTTAAGACTAGAGCGATTGCAGAGTCTAAATTTCTTCGTGCGATGGTGCATTTTGAATTAGTTCGTTTATGGGCGCAGCCTTATGGTTTTACTGCAAATAACACCCACTTAGGAATTGTCATCAGAGATGAATTGAGCACATTGCCAAAATCAAGGAGTTCCGTTGCGGATGTTTATGCTTTTATTATTGCAGATTTAAATGATGCTATTGCAAATCTTCCTGAATCCAATGGCAATTACGCCACAAAGGATGCTGCAAAAGCGCTTTTGGCTAAAGTAAGATTCCAAACCAATGATTTTCCTAACACTGTTGCGCTTTGCAACGAATTAATTTTAAAGTATCCTTTAGATACAACTTTAAACCGTTTTGAAAATGCATTAAACAGCCCAGAAAAAATATTTGCATTTGTGAGCACAGGTGTTGGCGACAATAGAGCATCCACTTACATAAATAATTACCGAATTGTTAATCCAACAAATCCTCCACCTAATAGATTAAGCAAATCTTTGTACCTTGAAGCTACGGCAGATACTGCAGATAGAAGAAGTATGTTTTATACGATATTTAATGCAGGTACTTCTAGTGAAACCTATGGGATTAAAAAGTTTAACTTTGATTATTTAAGCAATCCAATTTCTTATAGTTCACAGCTTGTTTTGATGCGAGCAGAAGCTTTACTCAAAAGCGGAGGTTCAGCCACACAGGCCATTGCTGATGTAAATGCAATCATTGAAAGAGCCTATGGTAACAAAAATTATAATGTTCCAGATGGTACAAACATCAATGATGTATTGGCTATAATTAGAAAGCAAAGGAGATTAGAATTTCCTTTGGAAGGAGTAAGAACCCAAGACCTAAAAAGAATTGGTGCTTTGGAAGATCCAACAGGTTCTGGATTTGTAACCATCAGAAACTCAAAATGGAATTGTCCAGGATTAGCATTGCAATTTCCAGTTAATGAAAATACAAGTATTTTTGAATTTAATCCAGAAGGAGGATGCGAATAATGAAAACCATAATTAAAAACATAGCAATCATGCTCGTAATAGGTTCAACCCTAAGTGCATGCAAAAAAGAAACTAAGGAATTAGGAGCGCCAGCCTCAAAGCTGATATCCATTCAAGCAGATTGGGAGTTGTTAAAAGCTGTTCAAGTTGACGAAGTTTCTCTAATTAGAGAGTCTGCAAACATTACTAGCTATTTTTATAACGGATTTAGAAGGCCAAACATTTCCTTTACAGCAACAACGTATACTGTAGATACAGTGGGTTTGAGTTATAATTTTTTTGGCTCAACTTCTGGGACATGGGCTTTTGATAATGTAGAATTCCCAAGTGTAATAAAATTTACGCCTAACGATGCTGCTCCATTCGACTTTAAGTTAAATGGCCCAATTCGTCCACAAGATAATTTGAAGTTTACACGCCCTGTTTATACTACTTGTAAAGGGGCTACAAAAATGGTAATGAGTTATAACCTTGAATTTGAAAGGAAATAAACAATGAAAAAAATATTATATACCTTAATATTAGCCTGCCTAAGCAATTTAGCCTTAGGTCAAGCCGCTTGGATAGAACCAGAAACACCAGATGTAACTCAAACAATACGTTTGTACATCGATTTGGATAAAACTACAAATACCTCTTTGGCAGGAAATGCTGGTCCGTTTTATATTTGGACTTGGTTACCTTTTGAATTTCCGGCAGGGCACCCAAAAGCAAATGGCCTTGGCGAACAAGCTTGGAAAAATTCGAACGAAGTTCTTAAAATGACCAAGGACGATGCCAAAGGTGCTCGTGTGTATTATTATGAAATGATACCAACTGAATTTTACGAAGTAGCCGCTACAGATGTTTATAGCAAAGGCATTTCTTTCTTAGTTAAACCAAAAGATGGTGGTGGTTATGGCGACCCTGATTTGAAAACTGAAGATCAAGTATTAAAGGTTTTGCCTCCAAAATTAACCCGCGGCTTTATTTATCAATTGCCAGCTACCATTCTAGCCGATGAAATTACTAATATTTTCTATAATAACCCAATTGATACGATACCTGGTATGAAAGATTTGGCAGAAGGCGATGCATATCTTTGGATTAAATGCACAGGCACAGATACTATTACTGGACAAACGATTACTTATCAACCATCTTCTTTTTTTGGAGCAGGAAGTAATCCTGCACTAGAGATGAAAAAGGATGAAACAGGTAAGTTCTATTTAACTATGATTCCATCTCAGTTTTTTGGTTTTGCAGCCAATTTTAAACCAAAAGATATTGAATGTACTGTAAGAAAGAAGGTTTATGTAGATACAAACGATAGAACTGCAGATCAACCTAAACTTAAGTTTGGTTGCGATTAAACGTTGTGCATGAAGTTAAAAAATGAAACTTTTTTATTATTTTCAGGAGCCGCTTTATTAGCGGCTTCTGTGTTTTCATTGGTTCAAACCCAAATGAATATATCACTTGGTTTGAACCAATTTCACAATAAACTTTTCGATTATCTTTGCTATTTTAGCACCCACGCAGGAGATGGACTTTTTGCAATTACATTAGGTCTTATTTTGCTCTTCACACGCTTTCATTCTGGTATTTTGGTTTTACTCGCATATGCATTTAGTTCAGGTTTGACCCAAATCCTTAAGCGTTTAGTTTTTGATGATGTCCATCGTCCCTTATGGCATTTAGAAAGACTTAGTGATGTTATGTATTATTTGCCTCCAGGTGCTGAACATGTTTATAACAACTCGTTTCCTTCGGGTCACACCACAACAGCCTTTGCAATATTTTCTATGTTGTCATTTATTACTGAGAACAAGTTTTACAAAGGACTATTTTTTGCAGCTGCAATTATTGTTGCATTTTCTCGTGTTTATTTGTTACAACATTTTTTGGTAGACACCATGGCAGGTGCAAGCATTGGATTGTTATTTTCTATTTTTATTTATTTTCATTTGTATCAGAATTCTCACTTGAATTTTTTATTGAACCTAAAATCTAAAAAATGATTCCGAAAAAATTCCCTTTGCCAGATATTTGGATAGTTGCCTTGTGGGGCGCAATATTATTTATTCCTTTTCTTGGTGCGGTTCACCTTTTTGATTGGGATGAGATTAACTTTGCTGAATCTGCTAGGGAGATGCTTGTAAGCGGAAACTATCAACAAGTGCAGATAAACTTTGAGCCATTTACCGAAAAGCCACCTCTGTTTTTTTGGCTTCAAGCCTTAAGTATGAAGATTTTTGGGGTCAACGAATTTGCGGCTAGGCTGCCAAATGCATTGGTTGGAATTGTAACCCTTGTTACTATTTTTTCACTTGGTTCAACCCTATTTAATAGAGAAGTGGCTTGGCTTTGGGTGCTTTTTACTTCTGGCTCACTTACGCCGCATTTGTATTTTAAATCAGGAATTATTGATCCTCTTTATAATTTATTCATCTTCTTAGCGGTTGTTCAATTTTTTTATTATACCCTTCATAAAAGTCTTAAGCATGTGGTTTTTCTTGGTGTTTTTATGGGTTTGGCAACCATCACCAAAGGCCCAGTTGCAATTATTGTAGTAAGTTTATGCTTTTTAGCCTATTGGGCATTTAATAAGTTTAAGCTATTTTTTCATTGGGCTCACCTAGTGTTGGCTGCATTAGTTACTTTTTTGGTAAGTGCTATTTGGTTTGGATATGAAACCATTCAAAATGGTCCAGATTTTTTATTGGCATTTTTGGCTTATCAAGCAGATTTATTTTTGAATCCAGTTGCTGGCCACGGTCAACCATTTTGGTATCATCCCTTGGTATTGCTTTTGGGTTGTTTTCCTGCTTCTGTTATGGCTTTGCCTAGTTTGGGGTTTACTAAAAAAGAAGCATTTGCAAGCAAAGAACAAAGCTTTATTGGCATCATGAAGTTACTGTTTTGGGTAGTATTAGTTTTGTTTAGTATCGTAGAAACTAAAATAGTTCATTATAGTTCCTTGTGTTATTTGCCACTTACATTTTTAGCGGCTTGGCAACTCAGTAAATGGGAACTAGCAAAAAGTAAATTCTATAAATGGCAAATTGCTTTATTAACTATTATTGGGTCTATGATTGCAATTATTTTCATTGTTTTGCCTTTAACAGATAATTGGAAATCTTTTGCAACTCCACATATTGATGATGCTTTTGCCGTAGCCTCTTTAGCAATAGACGGTGGTTGGCAGGGTTGGGAATGGTTATTGGGTGCAGCATTTTTGTGTTTACTCATTTATATTACTATTCAATTGAGAAGGCAACACATTGCACGACCAATGTTTTATCTGCTCATAAGTGTTTCAATATTAATTCCTGCATTATTGAAAGCAGTTGTGCCCAAGATTGAACGCTACAGCCAAGGTCCAGCCATTGACTGGTATATCCAGTTGAGCAGCCAAGATGTTTATATAGAAACAGCTGGATTTAAAAGCTATGCACAGTATTTCTATGGTAAAGTAAAACCCTTTACTGGTGAAGGTAAACTTTATGATTTTGTTAAGGCCGGAAAACTAGATAAAGACGCCTACATGGTTACTAAAATCAATGATTACAAAGACCATGTAACTCCAGAATTTGAGGAAGTGGAGCGAAAGGGCGGATTTATACTATTTAAACGTAAGGCTGTTTTTCAGCCTTAAAAAGTATAATTAAATCCTAAGGTTGGCATGATAGGAAGTTGGTTAATTCTTTTATAAGTTAGCCTATCGAAGTAGAAAATATTATCTCGGTCATACATATTTGTAGCAGATAGAATTACCATCATACTTCTTCTTTCATTTTTTAGGGTAAATTTCTTTGAAATTGAAGCATCTAACCTATGAAAATAAGGCAATCTTCCAGTATTAATATCAGTAAAGTAAATCCCTAAATTGCCATTTTGGTTGTTTACGTTTGACCCTACACCTCTATTAAGGTTAAGTTTTTCATAAAATCCTTGTGTTTGGGTGAAAGGGAATCCTGAACCAAAATTCCAGCGTGTGTTTAGATTCCAGCTCTTTTTCTTTCCCCACTGGTAGGTGTAAACCACATTGATATTATGCCTTCTGTCAAAGTGTGGGACATAATCTCTTCTGCCGTCATTTCTGGTTACATAAGTTAAAGAATAAACCAACCATAAATAGTGATTTTTATATTCCCCTTTTATCCGAGCATCTCCGCCATAAGCTTTGCCCGTTTCTTTAATTACATCTGCTTTAAGATAATAAGGTTGGTCTAAATTAAACTCATCATCATCATAAATTTTATCCCTATTTATATTTGTGATTTGGGTAAAGTCTTTTAAGAAACCTTCAACATTTATTTCTATATATTTTCCAAGGTCAAACTCAAAACCTCCTACATAATGATTGGCTGTTTGTCTACGAATATCTGAATTAACTTTATCTGGACTAGATAAAAACCCGTAAAACAAATTTACCACATCTTGATCACTCACAGCTGCCATAAGGTTTTGGGAGTATACGCCTGCGGCAAATTTTGCTCTGATAGAAGGTGTAATATTATACTTCGCGCCAATTCTTGGTTCAAAACTAAACTCACTTAATGAAGAATAGTAGATAGCACGAATTCCTGGTTCAACCACCAATCTTTTATAAACCCATTTGTATTTTGTAAAACCATGAATTTCTGTGGAATAATCATCTTGGGTTAACACACGCCCAACCGCATTTGCATATCTAAATTTGGTGGCAATACCAATTGCTTCAAAGCCATATTTTACTTCGTCTTTTCCAACAAAATTTGTAAAGTTGATAGCCGTATTAAAGCTGTTAATGCTGCTAGTTCTTGGCAAACCGTCGGAGGTGGTTTGGGTCATTTCATAAGTAGAATAACCAGCATTTGCATTGATAAGTGTGTTTGATCCATCTGGGATAATTAATAAATTACCGCCACCCCCCGTAGAAATCCAATTGTATTTGTTAAAATCGAAATTTGCATCATCAGAAAACCTAAAACCAAATAGGTTTAACTTACTGCCATTATTAGAAATATTAGTGTATTTTCCGTACAAATCATTGAAACCGTATGGAAGTCCGTTTACTGGGTCTGCATAACTGTAAATCGTTTTGCTTGTTAATCCAAGTAAAGAAGATTTATAAGAAAGTACGTAAGAAGAGCTAGAACCGCCATCCTCCACTAAACTATTAATTGGCCCTTCGAGTAAAATTTTACCTGTCATTGGATTGGCGGCAATTTTGCCTGAAAAGTGTTTTTTGTTTCCTTCACGTGTGCTAACATCTATGATTCCGCTTATTCTACCGCCATATTGCGCATTAAATCCGCCTGAACTTACTTCCGCATTTCTAATAATATCCGCATCAAATACTGAAAACAAACCAATGCTATGAAAGGGGTTATAGATAATCATTCCATCAATCATTACTTTGTTCATTACTGGAGGCCCACCTCTTACATATAGCTGTCCGCCTTGGTCGCCGCTAAAATTTACACCTGGTAAAACTTGTAGATACTGCACTAAATCAGGTTCTCCCCCAAAAGTTGGGAGTTGTTTTAGTTCTTTTTGAGTGATGGTATTAGAAGAGATAGTTACATTTTCCTTTGCTTTTTGCCTATCTGCTTTAATTTCTATTACATCTAATTCTAATCTTTTTGGTTTTAAATATAAATTCTGGGTTTGAATTCTACCTTCCTGCACATTAACTTTTGCCGTTGCAGTGTCATATCCAAGGCTCCAACATTGTAAAGTGTAATTGCCTGGTTTAAGGCGAGATAAAGTGTAGAATCCATTTAAATCTGTACTTTTTCCAAGCTTAAGTTCTTTGATTACTACATTATTGTAAATCATTGGTTCACCCGTTTCTTTGTCGTAAACAAAGCCTCTAATTTCTCCGGTTTGACCCAAAAGTAGCTGATAGCTAGCAAATAAAGAGAGTGTCAGTATTAGTTTTTTTAGCATGGAATAACATGTATTTGCTCAAAGATGAGCGCTACGAATATAAAAGAAGTGCGCAAAATTTGGTGAAAAGTTGCAGCAGATATTAAGGAGAAATTTAAAATTAATAAAAAAAGTATACTTTGCAGGTTAATTTTATAGGAATTTCTATGCCTGAATTGAAGCGACTTCTTTCAAAAATTTGTTTGGTAATTAGCTTGGTATTCTTTGTTTTCCTTTTTTCAATTCCTGCAAAAGGGCAAAATTTATTGGAAGAAGGAACCCTTAAAACACTTAGTTCTAATCAATTTTCTGAGGAGGATATTGCTAAACTTTATAATAAGATAAAACGCGAGGGGTTGAGTTTAGAGCAATTTGCAGAGCTTGCAAGAAAGGATGGTGCAAGTTCTGATGAAATTTCAAAGGTTTTAGAAAGGTTAAGAAAGTTAGAAGACGCACAAAATAAAACACTTCTTTATGAAGAAGAGTCAAGCTCAAAACAAGTTAAAAGGGAAAATGGAAAATGGGGGAATGAGAACGTTCCAGAAACTGAGAGAATTTTTGGAATGGAATTATTTGAAAAGAGTAATTTAAGTTTTGAACCCAATATTAGAATTGCCACACCAAGTAATTATCAAATTGGTGCAAATGATGAGTTAATCATTGATTTATTTGGAATTTCTGAGCAAACATTTTTGCCAAAAGTCAGTTTAGATGGAAAAATTCGAATCCCCAATGTGGGTTTAATTTCTGTTGCGGGATTAACTATAGAGCAGGCAACTGCGAAAGTTAAAAGAAGTTTTAGCAATATTTTTGCTGGAGTAGCAGACGGTCAAACCCAAGTAAATTTAAGTCTGGGCAATATTAGAAGTATTAAGGTGATGGTAACTGGCGAGGTAACTAAGCCTGGGAGCTATACAGTGCCTTCTTTGTCTACTATTTTTAATGTGTTGTATGCAGCAGGTGGTCCATCCCAAAATGGCTCTTTTAGAAACATTATTGTAGTAAGAAATAATAAGACTATTGCCAAGTTAGATGTTTATGACTTTTTGAAAACAGGAATTACCAAGAACAACATCCGTCTTCAAGACAATGATGTGGTTAAAGTTTTTCCTTATCAATACCGCGTGCAGTTATTAGGAGAGGTGAAAAGACAAGGTTTTTTTGAAGCCCTAGACATGGAAACCTTGCATGATTTATTGGAAATTTCAGGAGGTTTTTCAGCAAATGCCTATCAAGCTAGGGTTAAGGTAATTAGAAATACCTTAAGTCAGAAAAGCGTAGCAGATGTGCCAATTGAATTATTTAAAATGTTCCCAATCCAAAATGGGGATGTATTTAAAGTGGATAGCTTATTGGCTCGTTTTGAAAACCGCGTGAGCATAGAAGGCGCTGTTTTTAGACCAGGGGATTTTCAATTGGAACCCAATTTAACTGTTGGTAAATTAATTCAAAAAGCAGATGGTTTAAAAGAAGATGCTTTTGGAACAAGGGGTGTAATTTACAGGTTAAGTGCTGATAATAGTTTGGAAATGTTATCCTTTAATCCTACTGAAGTGCTTGTTGGTTCAACAAAAGATATAGCTCTAAAAAGAGAAGACAAAGTTTTGATTGCCTTTAAATCCGAAATCAAAGAAGGAAAAAAAGTGGTAATCAATGGGGACGTTTTAAACCCTGGCGTATATGATTTTGCAAATAATATGACTATAGCAGATTTAATAGTTGCTTCTGGTGGCTTTAAGGAATCTGCTAGCTTAAAAAGAATTGAAGTATCGAGAAGGAAAATGGATGTTGATAGAAGACTTACTACCTCTGAAATTTCAATTGTTAAGCAATTCAATTTAGAACGCGATTTACAAAGTGGCGCAGATGTAGCGTTTCAATTGGAAGCTTTTGATATAATAAGTGTGTTTAGAAATGAAGGATTGGTGGCAACAAAAACTGTAAAAGTAGAAGGAGAGGTTTTGTTTCCTGGAAACTATGTGCTCAATCGTACTAATGAATCCATATCGGATATTATTAATCGTACTGGAGGTTTAACAGGCAGCAGCTATCCAATAGCTGCAATGCTGCTGCGCAAAAAGCAATTGAATTCAACAGAAAATATTTTAAGTTTAAACAAAAAGAGAGCGCTCAAACAACAAAGTAAAGACTCTATTAATGCCAGAAAAATTCAAGATGCCGAGAACGAAAGTTCTTATGATATTGTTGGAATAGACCTTAAGAAAATTTTAAAGAAACCTAAAGGACCAGAAGATTTGTTGATGAGAGATGGAGATATATTGGTAATTCCAGATGCTAAACAAACGGTTTTAGTGAGTGGGGAAGTGCTTTACCCGGTTCGAATCAGATTTGAGAAAAATCATTCTCTTAAGAATTATGTTTCAGAAGCAGGTGGTTTTTCTGCCAAGGCTCTCAAACGCAAGAGTTATGTAGTTTACCCGAATGGACGTGCAAAAGCTACTAAGTCATTTTTTGGTTTGAAATTTTATCCAAAAATAATTGCAGGTTCCGAGGTAGTTATTCCTCCAAAAGCAGAGAAGCGTCAGGTGAGTGCTATAGAATATGCTACTATTATAACTAGTTTAACAAGTTTGTTGTTACTATCCTATACCTTAATAAAACCTGCACCTTAATTCAATAATTATGCAAAGTGAAGTAAGGAAAACAATATCTTTCGAAGAGGTTTGGGCTTGGGTTAAGTTTATTTTTCATTTCGGTTTGAACCAATGGAAACTGCTATTTTTAGCAGGTTTTATGGGAGGGATGCTTGGGATAGGCATTGCAATGCTTAATAAACCTAAGTATAAAGCAAGTTTAAGTTTTTTATTGAACGAAAATGAAGGTGGAATGAACTTGAATTTATCTTCAATTGCCGGATTGGCTGGTGCATATGGAATGGGTGGTGGTGGTCAGGTGAATGAAGATAAGCTTTTATTTATTGCTAATTCAAGGAATATTATAGGTCAAACTTTGCTTAGGAAGGTAACTGCGAATGGCAAAGAAGATTTATTGATTAATCATTTTATTGAAGAATTTAAACTAATTCCAAGCTTTGCTTCTGATACAGCGTTAAAAGATTTCAAAGGCTTTACCCATACTAATTTAGAACATTTCAGTTATGCTGAAAATAAAGTTTTAGATAAAATTTATCTGCAATTTCAAAAGGGTGGAATGTATTCCATTGATGCAAAAAAAAAGGCGGGGATTGTGGCACAAGGTGCTGGAATTATCACCTTGAGTTTTGTGTCAAATAATGAAGCATTATCCAAAGTTTACATTGATTGCTTGTATGCTGTGCTTAGTAATTATTATATACAAAAAGCCACCGTTAAACAGTTGAGGTCTTACGAATTAATTTGCCAACGTGCGGATTCGTTAAAGCAAGTTTTATTTGAAAGAGAAGGGGAAGGAGCCAATTATTTAGATCAAAATAAAGGTCTCATAAAAATGACAAAGCGTTTGTCTATTGAGCGGGCAAAAAGAGATGTAGAAATGCTTGGATTAATGTATGCTGAAGTGTTGAAAAATCAAGAGGTGGCGAGGTTTACCTTAGAAAATCAAACACCAGTTTTTCAGGTTATAGATGCACCTACTTTCCCATTGGAAAAGATTAAGCTTTCAAAAATAAAGAGTGGATTAATTGCGGTCATTTCCTTTGTTTTTATATGTTTTATCTTTTTGCTTTTTAAAAAAATAGGAATGGAAGGTTTTTCTCCAATCACAAAAAAAGTTTAGTGGAATGCCTTTAAGATGAAACTATTTAAACGAATAATATTAATTATAAATTTACTTCGATTATGGCCACATATTTTAGTTTATCTTTTCGTAAAAAATAGATTTATTAAAAAGGATATTGCAACATGGAGCATTCATTACAATTTGAAGTTTAGCAACCTTATTGCATTAGTATATTTTTTAAGCTTTTACCCAGAATTTAGAAATGTGTTTTATTTTAGGTTTAGAATAATTGGTTATATCCTAAATATTTTTTGTCCTAAATTATCAACGCTTTACATCACAACTTCTGATATTGGCGAAGGTTTCTTTATTCAGCATGGTTTTGCAACCATCATAAGTGCTAAAAGTATTGGCACAAATTGTTGGATCAACCAGCAAGTAACTATTGGATATTCTAATGATACAGATTGCCCAACAATTGGCAATTATGTTAAAATTTATGCAGGTGCCAAAGTTATTGGTGCGGTTACAATTGGTGATAACAGTATCGTTGGCGCTAATTGTGTAGTTGTTAAAAATGTTCCTGAAAATGCCGTTGTTGTTGGTGTTCCGGCTAGAATTATAAAGTTAAATGGAGAAAAAGTTGATTTCCCTTTAACCTAATTTTCTTTCTCTAAATGATGAATATGAGGCCTTATGAATAGTTTTAAAAGTCTTCCAATACGCATAATTCTTATTGTTGTTTAGTAATTTGAAAACTAGAAATTTTAAGTTTGCAGCCAATTGACAAATAAGGAAGGATATGATAATTTGATTGTTTTTATTCGTTTTTGAATAATATAAGAATTTACTTTTTAGCATTTCTCTAAGAGTGTTTTCTTTAATTTGTTCTGAGCTTCCCTGAAGATGAATAATCTTAGATTGAGGCACAGCAGCAACTAAATATCCCTTACTCTTTATTCGATAAGTTAACTCCGTTTCTTCATAATAAAGAAAGAAATCTGGGTCGAAAGGTCCAACCTCATCCAATACTTTTTTACAAACCATCATATTTGCACCAGATATATATCCGTTAATTAAGATTGGGTTCAAAGTGTGATTGAAATTGAAATTGTTTTTATATTTTGTTTTTCGAATTTTCCAGGCCAAAAAATAATAGTCGATATCTTCTAATAAGTCTGGTAAATTTGGTAAATAGGAGATCGCAGGTTGATAGTTTGCATCATACAAATTTCCGCCACAAATGCCTACCTTCGGGTTGTTTTGAAGATAGTCAACTAAAATGAAAACAGCATTTGAGATGAGCAAGGTGTCTGAATTTAATAAGAAAATATACTCAGCATTTGATCTAACAATACCTAAATTATTGGCTTTACCAAAACCAAGATTTACTTTGCTCTCGATTAGGATTACCGAAGGGAATTTTTCTCTAATCATAGCGACGGAGTTGTCACTTGAATCATTGTCAACTACTATAATTTCATAGGTAACATCTTTAGTAAATTCGTAGATAGAATTTAGGCAATTTTCAATTAAACTGCTAGTATTGTAGTTCACTAATATGATTGAAACTAAAACACTCATTGGGACTGTAGCAGTTTATCAAGGTTTCCACAAATCAAACTCCAATTAAATTGCTTTTTTAGTAAAGTCCTGCCCTTTTCAAAATTGTCTTTCATTTTTGATTCATTTTGCGTAGTTTCAAGCAGTGCCTTTGAAAGCGCGTTTGCATCATTGAAGGGTATAATTGTTCCTATTTCTCCATTTTCGGTAATGTCATTTGCAGCGCTAACCGGCGTGGTAATTATAGTACAGCCACCATTTAGTGCTTCTAAAAAAACCAAAGGAAATCCTTCGTAAACAGAGCTTAATACAAAAATTTTAGCTGCAACAAATTTGTCATTTAATAATTCTTTGTCCTGAATCAAACCACTCAAGGTTATTCTGCCTTTTAAAAAAGGATTTCTTTCAATTAAATTTTGTGTTAACTGCCTAAATTCATCTGTAGGTTCGCCAACAAACTCTAAAAGATAACTAGGTTCTTTTTGGGCAAATAGTTTAAATCCTTCTAGCAATAACTCATTGTTTTTTTCAGATGATCCAATTCTTCCAACAGTAATGATTAAGTTTTTTTTATTTTCAAAATTCAGTTGATTGTCCTTATTAATTTTGTTAATTCCGTTTGGTAAATAGACTACTTTTTTTTCAAAAATATTGTTTTGGTTTAAATGTGTTTGAATTTCAAGAACCTCACTCGATATGAGATTTATTGGAAGTAGACTTAAGTTTTTCCAGCGATTTTTCCTTAATTCAAGAATGGTATTGTTAGCATCTAATTTGAGAAAAGCTATCGATTTCTGTAAACTTAAACATTTAAGAAGTTTAAAAAAGTTTAAGAAAAAAACACTTTCCATTTTTGGATGATAGCATTGGAGAATATCATATTGTCGATAGTTCTTTAAGATGAAAAGGGCTACATTTAAATTGCTGTTTTTGAATTTTCTGGGAATAATTTTCTGACTAAGTCCTTTTACTTCAGAATTTAGATAAGGATATGAACCATTTTCAAAACTTGCAATAGTTGATTGATAGCCATATTCTTTGAAAAGAACATATGGAATCATTCCAACATCTTTTGTTAAATGAACGTTTTCACATGGAGGAAAAATGGTTAAAAATCGCTTCACCTTTTGGTAATTTTAGATACAAATTTCAGAATTGATAACCTTTCCTCCAATTTAAAGATAAATGAAAATAGCGTTAGCACTCCCAGAATAAGTAATAAGTGTATGCTTATATCAATAAATGGGTTTTCAAATATTAAAAGGAAATATCTACTACAATAAGAAATTAGTACGGTTAGCAATAAAATGACCAAATACTTTAAACTAATCCAATAAATTTTAGATGATTTAAAGGGATACAAATACATCATCCAAAGTCCTATTGTAAAATGTGCAATAAAATAGGACAAAGGGAAAATATAAATACCCATTGATTTTACTAAAGACACATTTGTGATCAAACCTAAAATTTGGGCAATCAATCCTAGTAAGGCATATTTTTTTGAAGCACCAGAGGACAATAATGACATACCAAATATGGCATAAATAAACACTGCTAACGTTGCCCAAGAATAGTAAATTGTTAACTCGCTAATTTGGATAATTTGACTAGGGTTTATACCTCCATTATCATAAAGCAGCCTTACAAAGGATTCAGAACTACTTGTGAATAGGGCGATGAATAGGGTCAAAAATAAAAATCCTAATTGATAAACTCCTAAAAAGTTAGCTACAAATTCACTCGGTTTTTTTTCAGCATATTTTGTAGAAAGAACAGGGACAAGAATTATTGCCAAGACACTAAAGAGAACAGAAATAATAACTTCATTGAATTTTTTTGAGTAATCCAATAAAGAGACAAAGCCTAGTCCTAAAGAACTTAAGATGTTTTTTTCTATAAATCCAGAAAGCTGCCCAAAAAAATAGGGCAAAAAGAAGGGAAGGGCAAATAAAAAAAAGAGTTTAAAGTCATCAAAAAATATAGCTTTTTTGAAATTAATAAGTCCTAAATTTAACTTACTTATTTGGTAGCCAATAAGGATAAAAAGAATCGCAATCGAAATATAATAGGCCAATAACAAAGCATAAATTCCAATACTTTGTGCCAAAAAATAGATCAAGACCAAGTTGATGATATTTGAAATTAATCCTGCAATTTCTGGAATATAAAAGGAATCATAGGAATTTAAAATGCTTGTTAAAATTTGAACCAATTGGTTAAACAACAGATAAGGAGCCAAAAGCCGTATCATTATTAACAAGAATTTTAGCTCATCCCCTTTAAAAGAAGGAGCTATCATTTTGGCGATAGGTTCAGGAAACAGTGCAATTGAAATGCAAAGCAGCAGAGAAATTACGAACATAAAGAATATAAGCGATCGAACTTTGTCTAAAGCATTTGCTTCTCCAAGTTCACTTTTTAAAAAAATAAACTTCGATCTAAATGTTTCATTTAGAGGTCCCCATATTGCATTTTCTAATAATACCATAGAAGAAAATGCCAAGAGCCAAACATCTCTATCCACTGAAATGCCAAAGTATTTGGCAGAAAGGGACATAATGAGAATATTTATGCCAATCTTTAAAATCCTTAATAAAAATAAAAGGGCTGATTTCCTTTTCAAAGAGTCATTTTTTTTCAAATGTACCCCACAAGTCAAAATAAACAATAGACTTATTAATCTTATACCAATTGGAATTGAGACCTAAACCCTCATTTTACCGAGGTATTCTCATTAAATTTGTATACTTGCAAACATTTAATTTTGCATTGAGAAAGAAGATTCTAGTTGTTTTTGGTACAAGACCAGAGGCCATCAAAATGGCTCCAGTTTACAAGCAGTTTATCTTATATCCTGAGATTTTTGAAACACGCCTTTGTGTTACAGCACAACATAGGCAAATGTTAGATCAAGTGCTTTCTTTTTTCGGTTTGAACCCAGATTATGATTTGGATTTAATGAAGCAAGGTCAGAATCTTCATGAATTAACCGCTAATGTTATTATTGGTTTAAAAGCCATTTATGAGGATTTTAACCCTGATTATGTTTTAGTTCATGGCGATACCACAACTTCTTTTGCTGCTTCATTGGCTGCTTTTTATTGCGGGGTAAAGGTTGCTCATGTAGAAGCCGGACTTAGAACCTATAATAAAATGGCACCTTTCCCAGAAGAGTTAAATAGGCAACTAACTGGTAGAATTGCTGATATTCACTTTGCTCCTACAGAAAGTGCCAAAGCAAACTTATTATCTGAAGGTATTAATGCTAAAACTATTGAAGTAACTGGAAATACCGTAATTGATGCTTTATTCATGGCTCTCGAACAGTTAAAAACTTATGAGGATGAAGAGATAAAGAAATTGCAAAAATTTGTAGGTTCAAACAAAAAAGTACTTTTAGTAACTGGACATAGAAGGGAGAATTTTGGAGAGGGATTTATTGAGATCTGTAATTCACTGCTTCAAATTGCAAATGAATTTCCTGACCTTGATATTATTTACCCTGTTCATTTAAATCCTAATGTTCAGCAACCTGTTTTCGAATTATTGCAAGGCCAAAGTAATATCCGCCTCATACATCCGCTTTCCTATCCAGCATTTGTTTGGTTAATGAGCAGAGCCTATATTATATTAACAGATAGTGGCGGCATACAAGAAGAAGGTCCTAGCTTACGAAAACCAGTGCTTGTGATGCGCGATTTAACTGAGCGACCAGAAGCTGTTGAGGCTGGAACCGTTAAACTAGTTGGAACCAACAAGCTAATAATAGTAGATGAAATTAGAAAATTGTTAAAGGATTCCGATTATTATGCAGCCATGATAGCAATCTCTAATCCTTATGGTACAGGAAATGCCGCAGAACAAATTGTGGCAAAATTTAAATAATACTTATGCTTACTTTCATCGCAGAATATCCAACTGACGAAACAATCAGAGATGGAATGATGATTAGAATTAAGGAAATTGATACTAAATATGCACATTTCAATCGCTGCTACCTTGATATTAGTTTAATTAGGAAAAGGAAGAATGCTGGAAAAGCTACGGTTGTTTCCAATCAATTAACTATTTATCATCTTAATTTTTTTTTAGACTTTTTTAAACTCTATAGACTCATTTCTAACTCAGAGAAAATTTATGTTCAAACCATATTTAATTATGTTAAGGTTTTAGTTTTTATTAATATTTTGATTCGAAATAAGACTGTGGCTTTAGATTTACACGGCGCCATTCCTGAAGAATTGGCCTACCAAGGCAGAAAATTGCAATCTAAATTTTACAGTTTAGTTGAAAAATATGCTTTCCAAAGAGTCAATCATTTTATTCATGTAACCCATGCAATGAAAGCTCATTTTTTAACTAAGTATCCCTCTCAAAAGCGAACTAAGTTTAAAGATTATGTTTTAGGCATTTTTACTACATTAGATGTTAAACCAGAGGAAGTATTAATGGAAAAGGTAAAAAAGGAATTAGCATGGGAGTCTTCCCAAGTTTGGATAATATACAGTGGTGGTACACAGCAATGGCAAAATATGTCCCTCATGCTGGAAACCATTAAAAAAATTAATGAACCCAATTACCGCTTTTTGTTTTTATCTGGTCAATATAATACAATGTGTAATTTGGTAAAAGAGGCTGGTTTGCAGCAGGTTGTTAAAGTTTTTTCTGTTTCTCCTGACGCATTAAAGGAATATTATTCCTTAGCCCATTATGGATTTGTTTTGCGTGATACTACTGTGGTAAACAAAGTCTCAAATCCAACAAAACTAAGTGAATACTTGGCTTTTGGGATTACCCCTATTGTACTTGAGCCCAGAATAGGAGATTATTTTGAGATGGATTATGAGTTTATTCAAATTGCAAATTTCACACAATCCTTGAAACCCCATAAATCACTTAAAAATCAAAACATCTTTAAAAATTATGTGGATGGTATGAATGCAGTAATTTTGCCATTTTAATGATTGATTTCCCATTCCACTTAGGCATTTGTTAAGCAGTTAATAATTATTACTTTCGAGCATTGAACATTCAAATTCAAATTTTAATTTAAAAATGAGTTGAATTAAAGGATTTGTAGATATTACTTAAATTTGAAAATTGTATTCTTCATAAATGATATTTCATGCTCTGGGGGCTCAGAGCGAGCGGCTTCAGTAATTGCTAATAGTTTGGTAGCAAGTGGTATGGAGGTAAATGTACTTGCTTGGATGGGTGGTAAAGATTCCTTTTTCTATTTAGACCCAAAGATTAAAATCCATTCTTTGTATGAAGAAAAGGTGAATATCTATAAGTCTTATTTGCCTTCTTTTCTTAAGTATCACAAAGTTTTAAAAGAAATAAAACCAGATGTTGTAATTGATGTTTGCACTGCATTAACCATATTTTCGGCACCCTTAAGAATCTTTAGAAATTATAAATTAGTTTCTTGGGAGCACTTTAATACCTCTGTAAATTGGAATCCAATTACCCCAAGATTATCTAGATGGCTAGCTGCTAAATTTGCCACAAAAACCATTGTTTTAACACAACGTGATAAGGAAAATTATAGCAATTATTATCATGCCAAAAATGTAGTTTGTATTCCAAATCCAATCACTATTTCTCATTCAAAACAGGCCGACTTATCCTCTAAGGTTGTACTTGCTATTGGTCGGTTTACAAATCAAAAAGGGTTTGATAGGCTAGTTGAAGCATGGCGTATTGTTGCTAGAGAGAAGAATGATTGGAAATTGAAGATTATTGGGGATGGCGAATTAAGAGATACTATCTCAGCGCAAATCAAAGCTTTAGGTTTGAACCAAACTATCGAATTGCATTTGCCTACAAAAAATATTGAGGAACATTATTTAAAGGCTTCTATATATGCAATGTCATCCCGATTTGAAGGATTGCCACTTGTTTTAATCGAAGCTAAATCCTATGGCTTGCCAACCATAAGTTTCGATTGTGAAACTGGTCCAAGAGAAATAATTCGCCATCAATTAGATGGTTTATTAGTAGAGAATGGAAATATTGAATTGCTGGCACAAGGAATTCTATTGCTAATCAATAATGAAGATTTAAGGATTAACTACGGAAATGAAGCCTTGCAGGATTTAGATAGATTTAATTCGGAAAGAATTAGAAAACAATGGTTAAACTTGCTAAAATCATTGTAAGCCTAAAATTACATGTATGGTGTATTTGGTAATTTTTATTTTCTTGGTTTTTTTAAGTATTGCCGAGGTCTTTCAACTTTTTTTCATAGAAAGGCAAAAGCAAATGATGTTGGTTGTTATAGGTTTAGTACTTGTTTTTTTGGCTGGTACACGCTATCAAACTGGTTTTGATTATGTTCAATACTTAGAAATATTTAACACAGTTAATCTGCAAAATTATACTGTAAAAACTGTTGAGTTTGGATTTGCAGCATTAAATTATGGTTTAAGATTTTTAGGATTTGACTTTAATTTTCTACTAGTTTTAATTGCCACATTTGCCATAGGTTTAAAGTTAAATTTTTTCAGACAATATTCTCCTTATGTTTTTTTAGGTGTATTGAATTATTACACCATTGGTTTTCTCCTAAACGACATGGGTCAAATGAGGTTTGGATTAGCAGTAGGCATAATATTATTTGCATTTAAAGACTTTTTTAATGACAGATTGGTTCAAGCCGTAATTAAAATATTATTTGCCTTTCTTTTTCATGCCTCGGCCATCATTGTTTTACCAGTAATATTGCTTTTTAGTAAAGGCAGGTTTTCTAATAGGTTAATGCTTTTGGTAGTGCTAGGATTGATGCCTTTTTTGTTTATAGATTTACGTGTTGTATTTTATAAACTTATGTTTTTAATTCCCCTAGTTCAGGTTAGAGCAAAAATGTTGTTTTATATCTATTCCAATGAATTTGGTTCAAGCCTAGGTTTTAATTTGTCCTTTATTTTACGTCTGATTATTTTTATTTTACTGCTTGTTTATGTTGAAGTTGGAAAGAAAAGTTATCCATGGTTTCAAAAGTTAGCTTTCCTCTATTTTTATGGAATAGTTTTATACATGGTTTTTAACTCAATTGCCGATTTTGCCACAAGGACCTCCGCTTATTTTAAAACACTTGATTGTATAATTCTTCCATTTTTTGTTACCCTAGGAAAAACAAAATTTGATAAGCTATTCATTTTCTTAATTGTTGTTGCATATACATTTTGGTCGTTTTACAAATTGATATATTCAGCCGAATTTTCTTTTGCCTTTAATCCCTATCAAAGTTTTACCTTCCAATGGTTCTATGAGTAAACAACAATCAATTCTTATCCTAGAGGATTCCTCTAAGTCCTCATTTGGGGGTGGACAGGCAATTACCTTCGAACTTTGCAAGCTAATTGAAAAGGAATATCGTTTAATCTTGTTTGATGCTCAAAAGCAAACAATTTTTAAGGATAGGGTTAAACCTTATATCGCATTAAAAAAAAACTTATTTACGACAGGGCAAATTGAAAAAAAGGGAAATGTTTTGTTTTCTAAACTCTTAGAGTCAATTTCATTTCTATTGTTTTTAGGCTATAATGTGTTTACAATCTATACTACAATTAGGGCCGAGCAAAGGAATAAACAAAAGGTAATGCTTTACGCCACAACTAAAAAGACCATCATTTATGCATGGATTATATCGAAGATTTGTAAAGTAAATTACATTTATCATGCTCATTCCTATATTGGTTTCAAATCAAATTCGAGTTTATTTACCAAGCAATTCTATAAATCTGCCAAACAGATAATAGCCGTTTCAAATTTTGTAAAGGATGATTTTAATTTACCTAATATAACAGTAGTTAAGAATTTTGTAAATCTGCCAGAAACCCCAATTGCTAAAACTATTTCTCATAAGAAAAAATTTGTAGTTGCCTCTTTTTCAAGTTTGATACCTCAGAAAGGTTTGGAATATTTAATGGAAAGTTATCAGTTTTTGCCAGCTCAACTAAAGCCCAATGTAGAAATTAGAATTTATGGACAAGGATTTTATGAAAAAGAACTATTGAAATATGTAAATTCTAATGTGAGGTTGCTTGGCTTTTGTGACAATCCAGCCAAAGTATTAGAGAACGAAATAGATATAACAGTTGTTCCTTCAATTTTTTTAGAGTCATTTGGAATAGCCGTAATAGAATCTTTTGCTTATGGAGTGCCAGTTATTGGCTCAAACCAAGGAGGGCCAGCTGAGATTATAAACAATGGCATAAATGGATACCTAGTTAAAACGGCAAATGCTGAAGCAATTGCAGACAAAATTTCGTTTTTGTTAAACAATCCTATTCTATACCACAAAATGTCGGAAAGTGCACTCAACGCTTCGAAGGAATATAATGTACAAATATTTAAAGAGAAAATGATTGAAGTTTTGAATCGTACTTTCTAACATTTTTTTAATTTTATTTGCCTTAAAATAAAGAATTGAAAATCCTCCAACTCTCCAAGTTTTATCCACCCTTTTGGGGCGGTATTGAATCCGTTACCTTTGAACTAACGGAGGGTTTGCATGCAAAAGGATTTGATTGTACTGTTTTATGTTCCAATACGGAAAACTTAACAGTTGAAGAGATTTATAACAATAAATACAAGGTAATTAGGGCTGCTAGTTATGGAAGACTTTTTTCTACTTCCATATCTCCAGAGCTGCTTAGGATTTTCAAGAAAATCGCAAATGACTTTGATATCATTCACGTTCATTTTCCAGATCCATTAACTGCTCTTGCATTAACAATTACAAAAACCAATGCAAAAATAATCGTTCATTGGCATAGTGATATTATTAAACAAACCTTTTTGTTAAGGTTCTATCTACCCATTCAGAATGATGTCCTTAAGCGTGCAAATTTAATTATTGGGACCTCGCCAAAATACATTAACGAATCCCCACAACTTCAATTTTTTACCTATAAAGCAATTCCAATTCCCTTAGGTTCTGCAGTGCAAATTGGCGAGAATACTCCTCAAAGGGTTTCTGAAATAAAAGCAAGATTTAAAGGGAAAAAGATTTTGTTTGGTTTGGGAAGACTGGTGTATTATAAAGGCTTTGCTGATTTAATTAAGGCAGCTGTTAAGCTTCCAGACGAATATGTTGTTGCCATTGGAGGCGCAGGACCAGAACAAAAAAAGTTGCTTACCCTCATAAACCAATTAAAACTTGAATCGAAGGTCTTTCTTGTTGGTTTGATTCCGCAGGAAGAATTACCTGCATGGTTTGAAGCTTGTTATATTTTTTGTTTTCCTTCCACCCATGCTTCAGAGGCTTTTGGTGTTTCTCAGATTGAGGCCATGTCTTTTGGCAGGCCTGTAATTGCCACGCACATTCCTCGTTCTGGTGTAAGTTGGGTTAATGAACATGAAATTTCAGGGTTAAATGTTGAACCAAGCAATGTTGAAGAACTTCTCGGTGCAATTCTGACTATAGGTAGCGATTCTATGCTCTATAATAAACTTTCTAAGGGTGCAAAAGCTAGATACGAAGCATTGTTTAGACCAGAACAAATGGTAGCATCAGTAATTAGGCAATATCATGAAGTTTTATCCCTACAAAAACTGCATACCCAATATATACCAACGCAACCAAAAGTTTCTATAATTACTGTTTTATTGGATAGTAAAAAATTTATCAAAGATGCAATAGAATCTGTACTCTCACAAGACTACCCAAATATTGAGTATATCATAATTGATGGAGGTTCAGTGGATGGTTCTGTAGAAATTATTGAATCATTTAGAAATCAAATAGCAGTTTTTATTTCTGAGAAGGATAAAGGGGTTTATGATGCAATCAATAAAGGAATTGCAAGCGCTACTGGCGATATTATAGGAATATTGCACTCTGATGATTTTTTTGTGGGTTCTAATACGGTTTCTGATATTGTTAAATGTTTTATAGCTAATCAAACAGATGCCGTATTTGGAGATTTACAGTATGTTGGAAATTCTAAAAAAAATGAAGTAGTTCGTATATGGAAGGCAGGCGCTTATAAACCCGATTTGTTTTACAAAGGTTGGATGCCTCCTCATCCTACTTTTTATGTGAAAAGAGAAGTATATGAGAAGTTGGGCGCATTTAATACGCAACTAAAATTTGCAGCAGATTATGAATTGATGTTGCGATTTATTCTAAAACATCAAATTACGCTAAGTTATTTGCCGCAATTTCTTGTTAAAATGAGGGTAGGAGGAGCAAGTAACAGAAATTTAAGCAATCGTGTTAAAGCAAATATGGAGGATAGAAAAGCTTGGAAAATGGTTGGAATTAAGCCAGGATTTCTTACTCTTGTATTAAAACCCTTGAAGAAAATATTTCAATACAGATTTTTTAATCAATCATGGAAAAATACTCAATAGACTCCCATAAAGCGCCCGAACCCGTTGGGCATTACCCTCATGCAAGAAAAGTTGGTAACCTTTTATTTTTATCTGGCGTAGGCCCTAGAGAGCGCGGTACCAAAAAAATTCCAGGGGTAGAATTAGATGAAAATGGCAGTATTGTCAGCTATGATATAGAAGCACAATGCCGTTCGGTGTTTAATAATATCAAAAATATCCTAGAAGACTCAGGCAGTAGTTGGGATAAAATAGTGGATGTAACCGTTTTTCTTACCAACATGAAAGACGATTTTAAAACATACAATAAACTCTGGGCGGAATATTTTGCTATAGACCCTCCTTGCAGAACTACCATTGAAATCAATTGCTTGCCAACACCAATTGCCATAGAATTGAAAGTAATTGCAACAATTTAATTTGGTTCAAAATAATATTGAATTTTGCGCTAATAGCCATACCTTTATGTTGTGAAAACGCTATTAACTAAATCAATATTTGTAATTGTTTGTTTTTTATCTGCAAACCACTCCTTGGCGCAAATAATTGGTTCAAATGTAATTTGCAAAAATGGAGTAGGAGTATTTTTCAGTAACTTTAATACAGGTGGCTCTTACACTTGGAAAGGGCCTGCCAATACTACTGTTATTTCTGGTCAAGGTACCAATAGGGTGGTGATTAAATTTCAGCAAAGTGGTGGTAAGGTTTATGTTAAGCAAGGTAGTTTAATTGATTCTTTAAATGTAGTCTTAAGTGATTTACCCTTGCCCAATGTTTCGATTAATTCAAACAAGCCTTTGCCAATTTGTGCGGGTAGTGAAATTACCTTAACGGGTAGTGGTGCCGACACATTAAAGTGGCTTAATGCTGCTACCAATGGCGCTCCATTTGCTCTTGGTGAAGTTTCTTTCGATAATTTTATTTCTTTTAATAATCTAAATACTACTAGTCTTAAAATTGCCGATGTAGATGGGGATGGATGGGAGGATATCATTGCTGGATTTGACCATTTTCAATCACTCAGAATTTATAGAAACAAAGGCTTAGCTGGCCAGTTATCTGAAAATTCCTTCGACCCCGCCGTTATTATTCAAGCCACTCCTATTGCGCAACGTTTAGAAATTGGGGATTTTAATAATGACGGTAAACCCGATATTGCCGTTGCTTTTAGCAATAACTCAGTTTCAATATTTAAAAATAATTGCACGATAGGAAATGTTCAATCTGCTAATTTTTCTAAGGTTGAAATTGTACCCGCCTCTGGTAATTTTTTTGAAATTCTCGCCATTCCTATTGCCGACTTAAACAAAGATGGTAAGTTGGATATTATGGTGAATACTGGGACTGGGAAACTATACTTCTTTAAAAATAATAATATTGGTTCAAACATTAGCTTGGCAGGGTTTGCACAAAATTTGTTTGATGAGAAACAAGCAACTTATTACAGTGCTTTTGCAGATGTAGACAATGATGGCTTTAAGGATTTATGCGCAAATTATTATGTTTCCTTTTTAGGTGTTTTGAAAAATAAAAATCCTAACAATGGTTTATTGGTTGATTCAAATTCTACCGCCAATAAATGGGTATATCCTGTGGATGGATATTATAATTTAGAGTTAGCAGACTTTAACAATGATAGCTATTTAGACTTTGCAGCAGGGACATTTTTATATATTGGAAATTACAATTATTCTTATCGAATTTCTCTGTTTCAAAATAAATCTATGACAGGTCCAATTAGTTTTGGTCCAAAAATAGATTTAAGCTTGAATAGCCGTAGCAGGGGATTACTTGCCACAGATTTGAACATGGATGGGAATAAAGATTTAGTAGTTTGTACAGATAATATAAGTTTTAAAAAACTTTCCTATTTTAAAAATTTAGGAGGTTTAGGTGACATTTCAACCAGTCAATTCTCTAGCAGGGTAGATGTTGATGGAGGTTTTAATGCGAATGCCATAGCCGAAGCAGATTTGAACAAGGATGGTCGAAAAGATTTTGCAGCCTTTGGAAATGCTGGCATCTATTTTTTTTCGAATAAAACTAATCATTATCAATTGATGGGAATCGCCTCAAATGGTTGTGCAAATGTGACAGAATTATTGGTTAATACTATTCCTTCGCCAATTGCCTCCATTACTCCGAAGGGATTAATTAATGCATGTATTTCAGAACCTCCTATGGTAAGAACAGTTAAACAAAATGGATATTCTTATAATTGGCTAAAAGGTATCGACACAATTCAAGGACAATATGCCGATAGTTTGCTTCTTTTAACCAGTGGTGTCTACAAAGTAATTGTTACTGATTCAAATAATTGTAAAGTTGTTTCTGCCCCAGTTAATGTAGTTATTGCGCCAACTATTTCACGTAATGAAATTGCGTCGTCTTCCGTGGTTTGTAGCGGGTCAGTTCCACCATTGATTCTTGGACTAACTCCTGATGGAGGTGGTGGTAATTTTGTTTACAATTGGTATTCTGCCTCAGATACAAATGGCATTTGGACAAAAGTTGGATCTTCTCAAAATTATACTCCAGGCCTGGTATCTCAAGACACTTATTATAAGAGGGGAGTAAAGGGAAATACCTGTACAAATGAAGTGTTCTCAAATATCCATATTTTGCAATTAAAACCAACTCCGGTTGCACAGTTTAACATTAATAAGGATTACCAATGCTTTCCAGGGAATAATTTCATTTTTGAAGACCAAACAATTCTGCCACATGCAACCTATCAAAGAGAATGGAACTTTGGTGATGATGCCAAAGATACTGCTGCTTTAGTTGATAAGTCCTATACAGCTTTAAAAAATTATACGATTACCTTAAGCATTACTAGTATTGATGGTTGCAAAAATACCGCAAGTAAACAGGTTTCTTTTCCAAGTTTCAATGAAAAACAAGATATCTGTTTGCTTCGAGTTGATGAACCTACTCAAAAGAATGCCGTTGTTTGGCAAAGGAAACGAAGTAATAATATAGTTGCTTATGTAATTTACAAAGAAACAAATGCTACAAATGTGTTTGAACCTATTGTTATTTCTCCAGCAGATTTACCTTCCTATTATATAGATTATACGTCTGATCCAATCGCTAGATCTAATAGATATAAAATTTCTATATTAGATACTTGTGGCAATGAAGGGCCTTTATCTTCTCCACATAAAACCTTGCACTTAACTATCAACCAAGGATTAAACAATTCTTATAACCTTATTTGGGAACCTTATGTGGGAATGGTTCCGCAAACTGTAAATATTTACAGAGGTAGCTCACCAATCGATATTAGTTTACTAGCTAGTTTACCTGCATCTGTGTTTCAATTTGTAGATCAGAATCCTCTTCAAGGAACTAATTATTATATGGTAGAAATGCTTTTTGATGTTACTTGTGATCCTGATATTTTGCTTAAACGGACTTTTAAAGGTTCAACCTCTAATATCGCTTCAACTTTAAAAAGTTCTTTGGCAAATTTTGCCGGATTAAGCAACAAATTGATTGATATTTATCCAAATCCTTTTCAAAATGAAGTTAAGATAAACACGCTGTTGGATGGAAAACTATCCCTTGAAATATTTGATTTGCAAGGACGATTTATCAAACGAATCGAATCTCTTGAGAATGATCAACGTTTACCCACCTCAGATTTAACAAATGGAATATATATATTCTCCTTTTTTGCCAATGGGCAAACACAGAAATTTAAATTGGTTAAGTCTTCAACCTATTAAGATTTAGAATTTCCAATTTGATGATAGATAAATTCAACAATTGGAAGTAATTCTTTGGCTAACATTTGGTCAACCAACTATATTAGGCTCAGAAATGTTTTATTTTTAGAAAAAAATAACAATCTGTTTTTGTGGTGTTTAGGTTTTTTAAGAAGAAATAAAAAACCTTTCAGGTTTCAAAATAGTTTTTCATAGGTTAACTACAATAACCTTAAAACTATGAATAAACTACTACAAAAGTTAAGTTTTTACTTGTTGTTTGCCTTTTTGGTATCAACGAGTATACAGCTTACTGCTCAAACAAATTTGGCACTAACTGCTGTATCTCTTCATTCGGGAGGTGGTGCTACGGCTACTGGATATGGTCCAGAATTATACAATAATGGAATAATTCCACCAACCCTTGGCTTAGGCCCATTTAATTGGGGATGGCTAACTACAAACGGGTGGATTGAATACACTTGGACTAATCAAGTTAATATTAACCGCGTTGTGTTTTATAAGGACAATCGGCCTTTCACTACTTTAAACATAGAAATTTGGAATGGTAGTTCTTATGTGGTGGTAGTTCCAGGATTTACAGGTTCAACCTCTGCCGTTGATTCTATTACCTTTACGGTGCCGCTCCAAACCACTAGATTGAGATTTAATAATATCGGTGGAGCAAACCCTAATTTTAGAGAAATTCAGGCATTTCAATTGGCAACAGGATTTAATAATGCCGCAACGGTTAGAATAGACTCGCCAGCTACGTTTATGACGGGTAGTAGGAATGTTGTAACTACAATAAGAAATAGCGGTGTTAACCAAATTACAAGTGTTAATGTTGGATGGTCTGTTAATGGTGTTACTCAAACACCCTCAACTTTTTCAGGAGTTCTTGATACCTTAGGGGGTTCTAGCAGTAATACTGCAAGTATTAATTTAGGCCCATTTACTTTTGCAAACAATGTATTGTATCGAATTAAAGCTTGGACTTATACCCCCAATTTTCAGCCAGATACTATAAATGCAGATGATACAGTTTCTATTTTTCTAAGGTCGCCTCTTAATGGGAGTTATACCATAGGTAAAAATAATTGTGACTTTTCTACCATTACAGAGGCTGCCAGTATTTTAAACGCTTCAGGAGTTTCTGGTCCTGTGTATTTTAATCTATGTGATTCAAGTTATTCTTCTGCAACAGGAGAAACATTTCCGATTACCATTTCATCGATAAATGGTTCAACGCCCATAAATACTGTTACATTCAAGCCATTATTTGGAAATAGGCCTATTATTAGTTTGAACCAAGCTGCCCCCGCCTTTTTGCTTTCAAGTGCAAAATATGTAAACATTGATGGTAGAGATACTTTCTCTTCCAATGCAAGAAGTTTAGTTATTCAAAATTTAAATAATACAGCAGGTGCTGCTATCATTAACCTTCAAAATGATGCCATTTCAAATGTTATTAGAAATTTAGAAGCAAGATTTTCAAATACTTCTACTGCTGCTGGGGCTATTAATATCTTAGGTTCAACCCTATTTAATGGTAATGATAGCAATCAAATAAGTAATAATTATTTTGTAAGGTCTGCTACAGCTACTTACGCAGTGGGTATTGTTTCACAAGGACAATCCAACGTTATCCAGAATAATAACAACATCATTAATGGAAATGAATTTAATGGATTTACGTTTAACGGTATCCAGATAAATGCAACCAATAACGGTAATGGTTCTTTTTGGCAAATTACAAACAATAGTTTTTACGATACCACTACTACTACTAGTCAAGTTTCAATATGGTCTGCTATAAACTTTTCTCCAGGTACAGGTAGTGGTTCGGTAGGAAATAGAATTACAGGCAATTTTATAGGTGGAACACAAGCACAAGCCTTAGGCACGCCATTTACCAATAATACCAATGCTACGAGGGTAGCAATACAGTTTACCACCACTGTGGGGGCTTCTAACCTTATTTATGGCAATACTATTAGAAATTTCCTATTCCCTGTCACGACCAATACAGGAGCATTTACAGGCATCCAATTGTCAGGTGGTGCGGCGTTAATAGATAGTAATTTTATAAATAATATTTTAACTTTCAATAATGCGGTAACGATTGGTATCAATGCAACACCTTTAGCCAATTATGATATCAATAGAAACCAAATTCATACCATTAGGCAAATAAATGTCGGCACTACTGGGGCCATCAGAGGGATTGTTACTAGCTCGGGGCAAAACGTAAATATTTTAAATAACGTAATAAAAGGTTTTAGAACAAACTCAACCAATATTGGAAATACAACGGCTGCTTCTTTAATTGGTATCAATTCTCAATCTTCTAGTAACAGTGTTAGAATTGCAGGTAACTTAATTGGAACCTTAGATGAGCCCTTACTAAATTCGCATGTTTCAGTTTCAAATGTGGCCATTCATGGTATTGTTAGTTCAAGTGGTACCAATGTTATTGAGAATAATGTAATTGATGGATTGATTTTGGATTCAACCGCTCAAACAACTTCTGGTACCACCTTGTTTGCCTCTATCAATGGTATTTTATCTTTTGCCTCTAATGGAGGTCAGGTTATCAGAAATAACACTGTTAAGCATTTATTTCAAAGGTCGGCTGCGTTAACTCAAATAAGCCAAATTAATGGAATTTGTTATGCAGGTTCTGGTTTTACCAGCATCGAAAATAACATCATACATAGCTTGTTTAGCAGATCTAATAATGCCAATACAACTATTTCTGCTGCTCTTAATGGAATAAATTTTGGTTCTACTGGAAGGGCCATTGTTACTGGTAATTATATAGATTCATTGGTTTTACTTCCTACTACCATTTCGTCCAACCAAGTGAACGGTATGGTAATTTTTGGAAGCGCTGGAACCAGAGTTGCTAACAATACTATTAAAACGCTATACAATAGCTTTACTACTGCTAACCCGGGTATTTGTGGTATACAATATGTTTCCTCAATTGCCGACAATGCTTGCGAAGGCAATACAATTTTTGGTTTCGTAAACCGCCATGCAGCTTCTACTGGAACCATTACAGGTATTCGCTTTTTTGCCCTGAACCAAAATATCAATAACAACTCTTTTGTATCTAAAAACTTTGTACATAGCTTCTCAAGTGCGAGCACATCTGCAAGCACTTGGAATGGTATAGAGATTGCAAGTGGTGCACAAACGACTTCTAATAATATAGTGCGTTTAGGATTTGATACTGCGGGTGCAGTAAATACTTCTCCAGTTGCCATCAACGGAATTTTTGATAATACCATAAGCACAACAACTATTAATAGATTCTATCATAATACAGTATACATTGGAGGATCACCTGCTTCTGGAACTTCTCTAACTGCAGCATTTAGGGCTGCAATTGCAGTTGTGCAATGGCAAGAAATTAGAAATAATATTTTTGCGAATGTGGTTAGTAATAATGGTGCTACCGGTACCAATGCTGCTATTGCATTAGGTTCTCAACCTTTTGCGCAAAGTATTATTAATAATAATTTACTATGGGCTGGAACAGGTCTCACCAATAACTTTATTGGCACTGGCCCTGGTAATGCAGCTACCATGATAGGTATTAATGGTTGGAGAAGGTTAAGTTTAACAGAAGTTAATGGGATTCACGGCAATCCAAGTTTTATAAATCCAACAGGCGCATTGGGTGCCATTAATTTACAATTACTTACAAGTAATTTAGCGGAGGGTGCGGGCGATGTTACGGTTTCTGCTTTGGTTCAAACCGATTTATTAAATGTAGACCGCAGCAGTAACACACCTGCCGATATTGGCGCTTACGCCTCTGGAAGTAATACATTACAAGCAGATTCAATTCCGCCTAGCATTTTATTTACAGCTTTACCTAATACTTCATTGTTCTCTAATAGAGTGTTTACAGCAACCATTACAGAAATGCATAGCGGTGTGGCCGCAGGTACCTTTGCACCTAGGGTTTATTATAATAAAAACAACGGTACTTATGTTTCTACGGCAGGTGTTCTGCTTTCTGGTAATCATAGAAACGGAGTTTGGGAGTTTACCATTGATAGCAGCTTAATTGGTGGCCTTGCGCTAAATGATGTTATTCGTTATTTTGTTATTGCACAAGATAGTGTTGCTAATTATGCTTCACTACCTGCCTATGCCATTGCCACCAATACCAATTTAGTTGCAACAAATCCTACTATTACTTTCCAGTATAATGTAGTAGCGCCAATTGCACAAATAATTACTGTTGGTCCAAGCGGAAACTTCCCTAACTTAACTGGCAGTACAGGTTTGTTTAATGCCATAAATAATAGCTTCTTGCAGGGTAATACGCGAGTATTACTAGAAAGTGGCGCTACCATTACAGAGCCAGGTACTGTTGGTTTGAACCAATGGATTGAGGTAAGTGGAGGTACAGTTGGTAATTATAATTATACCTTAACCATTCGCCCTGCAGGCTCTAGTCAGGTTGTATTAACAGGTAACGTAGCATCTAATGATGGTATCATTAGGTTAAATGGTGCTGACCGTGTTTCCATTCTTGGATTTGATACATTAGGTACTGCTTCAGATACCAATTTAGTGATTCGCAACATTGCTACTAGTCAACCGGCATTAACTTTATTAAATGATGCAAGCGATAATAATTTTAGACAAGTAATTTTTGAATCGAGAAATACAGGCACTGCACCTGTAAATGGCGGAGTTGTGCGTATCAGTCCAACTTCCATTTTAACAGGTAATGACAATATCAGATTTTCAGCTTGTCATTTTAGAAGAGAGATTACCAATGCTACTATTCCAGGCACGCCGGGTATTTTGTTTGCCGCCTCAGGCACTGTGGGTGTAAATAGAGAGAATGATAATTTGATTATAGAGAATAGTTTTTTCTATAATTTCAATTCCAATGCAATTTCTATTGGAACAGGAACAGGTAATGGCCAAATAATTAGAAATAATCAATTCTTCCAGAACGACGGATTTAGCCATACAGCCTCCCCAACTGTTATTAATTTCACACCAGGGAATGTTTCAAACAATGATAGCATTGTTGGAAATATCATTGGTGGTAATCAAATGAATTTGATAGGAAATTGGGTTATAACAAACGTAGGCGTTGGATTTACTTATACGGCTATCAATGCAGCATCTGGACTAAACACTGGAACTGTGATTTCTCAAAACAGAATTGCCAATATTTTACATAATCAAATTTTTGCAGGCTTTTTTACCGGAATCCAAGTAAATAATGGAGGCGGGGTTGCAAGAATAGAAAATAACTATATAGGTGATACTTTATTGGCAGATAATATTATTCACAGTGGTAATAGTACTACTTTGCCTATTAGCTGTCAAACTGGTTCAAATTCTTTTATCAATAACAATATCATTGCAAATATTACCAATAATCATCCAAATGGCACCAGTGTAATTGTAAATGGAATAAGAGCTTGGAACCAAACAGCCACTCTTGAAATTAGAAGTAATTTAATTTTAAATTTAAAAGATTCAACTGCAAATACATCCAGCACTACTGGTGCTGCCATGGTAGGTATTAATGTAAGTTCTTCTACCAATAATATACTGATTGAAAATAATCATATTAATGGTTTGCAAAATCTATCGAGAACACCTCTAAGTTCAAGCATGGTTATTGGTATCTTAAACACAAGTGGTTTGCCGATAATAAGATTTAATACAGTTGAGAATTTGTTGAGTAGATCCTTAAGTACAGGTACTAGTACTATTGCTACTTTGGTTGGTATTTATTCTTCTTCATTTACTCCTAATCAAATGATTAGTGATAACATCGTAAGGAATCTAACTTATAACAACCCAATACCAGCAGCGGCTCAGGTAATTGGAATATTGCAATCAAGTGGTAGTGGGCATAATATAGTTCGTAATTTGGTGCATAACATTAAAACAAATAGTTCAAGCATTAACACTTCTACCAGCTCAGCCATCATTGGTATCTCTCATGTTGGTTCTGGTAGCGCTATCAATATTTCACAAAATACCATTCATACCTTAGAGGGAATTAATACTTCTTCTAATAATATAATAGGTATTTTATATCAAGGTACAACCACATTAGTTACTAATCATGTAGCAAGAAACTTTATTCATAGTTTTAAATTGGGTAGTACATTTGGCGGAAGGTTAATTGGTATTCAACAGAACAGTGGTTCTTTCACTCGTTATGCGAATAACATGATCCGTTTAGGGATAGACTCTGCTGGAACTGCATTTACAAATCCAATTGAGGTTAATGGGATTTTAACTGATATTGCTGGTAATTTTGAGTACTTCCACAATAGCATTTATATTGGTGGAGAGCCTGCGTCTGGCAATGCCATTACCTCTGCAATTCGTTTATTAGGCACTCCAACTGGAACGCAAGTATATGATATCAGAAATAATATCCTAGTAAATGCAGTAAGTAATGGTACATCGGCTTTCGGTAAAAACTTTGCCTTAAGAGTACCTGCACTGCCAGTTAATGCAGCAAGTTTAGTTTCAAATCATAATATTCTATTTACACCTGGTAATGGCGGCTTTGTAGCGGGTACAAACGTCCTTGATTATTCAACTTTAGGTGGATTAGCAGGTTGGAAACGGGCTTCTGGGTATGATTTACAAAGTGGAACTGTTTCACCATTGTTTATTAATGCAACTGCGGCTGCCTTGGATGTAAACTTACATGTGGCAGCATCTAATCCAATTGAAGCATCAGGTGATCCAAGTATTGCTTCAATTGTTACTGAAGATTTTGACGGCGATTGCAGAAACTGTTCAACTGCCGTTGATATTGGTGCAGATGCAGGTAACTTTACTTTATCGGTTGATTCAATTCCTCCATCTATTACCTATTCACAAATTACGAACCAAGGTAATGCTACTGGCCCTTATCTATTCACTGGCGTAAACATCAAAGATAATGTAGGTATACCTTATCAATCTTCAATTAGTTCTGCAAAATTATATTATAAAAAAGGTGTTACTGGAACCTATGTTGTTGCTGCGCCAATAAGTCAAGTTGGGGTTCCTACCAATGCATTTTTGAGCTTTGAAATTCAATATAGTGCATTTGGCGGTGTGAGCCCTGGCGATACCATTTTCTATTTTGTAATGGCTGAGGATAGTTTAGGGGCAAATTTAAATTCACATCGTCCATTTGCAATTGCTACCAATGTAAACACACTTTTAAATGAACCACAAGTAGTAGATTTTTACCAAATTCTTCCTGTCATTCCAGCAAATACTAAGTTTTATGTTGGTTCGGGTCAAACCTACCCTAACCTAACTGGTGCAGGAGGTTTATTTGAATTCTTAAATACAAATACCATTGGAGGCGATGTTACTGCTGTAATCACTTCTAATATTACAGAACCTGGAACCTTTGCCCTAAATCAAATTGGAACGGGTGGCTTAGGTACCGGTAATTTCACTATTACAATTCGCCCAGATTCGAGTGCAACTGCTGTAAGCAGAGTAATCTCTGGCAGTAACAATGCAGGGTTAATTAGGTTGAATGGTGCTGACCGTGTTAAAATTACGGGTATCCCAGATTCAAGTACCAACAGCACATTAAGAAATTTAACCATTCGCAATTCCAATAATGGGCCAGTAGTATTATTTGTGAATGGTTCGCAACAAAACAGATTGTCTAATCTTATCATCGAAGGTTCAAATAATACTGCATTCAATGTTGTGAATAGTGGTTTGGTTTCTTTTGCGGGTAGTATTTCTACCCAAGGCAATAACCAAGATACCATTAATAATTGTATCCTTAAAAATGATGCTTCTGTAAACTTCCCAACGGGTGTGCCTGCAACCTTAATCAATAGCGTGCATGCTGGTTTAACCTTAAATGCAGAAAACGTTATTACCAATAACCAACTTTCTAACGCATCTGTAGCCTACCTAAATGTAGACGCAGGTTCGGGAAATGGATGGGTTGTGGATGGAAATAGTTTCTTCTATAACTTGCCTTTGGTTACAGCTAACCCACTATCAATTAGATTCAATGGTGGTTTGCTTTCAAGTGGACACATGATTAGTAATAATGTAATTGGTGGAAATGCTGCAAACGCTTCTGGTAATGCATGGACAAGTAACGTGCAGGCGGCATGGAACCAAATTCAAATTGCCATAGGCACTGCACAGCTTTCTTCTATTAATGGCAATACCATTAAAAACATGAAATTCACTCAAACGGCTGTGGGTAATCAATGGAATGGAATTATTGTTACCTCGGGTAGGGTAAATATTACCAATAATATGATTGGTGATTCATTAGTAGCAGGAGGTGTTGAGTTAAATCCTCCAACTAACCATAATGGTATTACTGTTAATGCAACAGTTGCCTCTCCAATGCTTATTAGCGGAAACCGCATGGCTGGAATTACTGTAAACAGTGCCGGTGGTAGCACTCAATTTATTGGTTTATTTATATCAGGAGGTATTGCTAATATTAATAACAATATTATTGGTAGCGTTACCATTCCAAACAGTATTGTCCACAATTCTAATTCAAATGTGAGAGGAATTTGGGTTCAAACCACAGCCAACTTAGATCCTTCTACACAAATTACCAATAATACCATTGCCAATATTGCCTGTATCGGACAACAAACCAATATTAGTTTAGGTGGTATTTTGGTAACTGGTACTACCGCCGCCAATGTATCTAATAATACAATTTTTAATCTAAGCTCAGCCTCTTCAAATACAACCTTAACACCAACCACAATGGGTGTATTTGGTATTACCATAGCTGCAAGCACTATTCCAGGTGCACAGGTAAACAATAACCTAATTTATGGTATTGAATCTTCTAATAATGGTAATCTTACAACTAACGCGGCAGCCATCCAATTGCAAAGTGTAAACAATGGCGTAGTGCGTGGAAACAGAATTTACGATATCAGGAATTTAAGCACCTCGAATGCATTAAATCCTATGGCAACGGCAAATGGAATTATCATTACTTCTGTTACCAATAGTGTAGAAGTAATTAACAATCAAATTTCTCTTGGAAATGGCCAAACCAATAATGTTCAATATAACGGTTTGTGGCAAATCAATGCAGGATATGATGCCAATTATTTTAACAATACTGTTCTAATTTCGGGCGCTGCCACTGGTAATATTCCTACTTATGCTTTTCACCGCGGTAGCAACACAACTATTGAAAGTACTTCTGGTGTGAGAGCAATTAACAATGCCTTTATCAATTCAAGAACTGGTGTAAATGGCAGAAATTATGCCATTGCCAATGAAGTATTAGGAACTACAAGTGGTTCAGGATGGTTAGAAGCTAATTATAACTTCTTAGAAACTTCAAATCCTGCTACTGTTGGCTTATGGGGTAATGCTGATAGAAATATCACTGAATGGAGAACTACTACCTTTAATGATGGTAATTCTTGGAGTGAAGCTTCTGCTGTAGTAAATCCAACTGCTCTTTTTGTAGATGTTGCAAATGGTAATTTAAATGTTGCTGTTAATTCGCCATTGAGTTGGTACTTAAATGGAAAAGGAATAGCAGGAGCAAAAATCAATAGCTTAAACACAGATTTTGTTGGAAATAGCAGGGGCACAACTTTAGGTTTTGGTATTGACATAGGCGCGCATGAGTTTAATACCACTACCACTCCTCCAGCTTTAACTTTATCTGGTTCACCATCTTTGAATGGTTTAAGTACCTTAACTTTTGCTTCAAGAACTATTGCCACCATTAATTGGGGTAGCATTGGTTCGGTGCCATCAAGCATAAATGGAGCTTACTACTCTGGTGTAAACCCACCAGCAACGTTTGGTTCAACCCGATTCTTAAATGCTTACCTTAACTTAAATGCCACAGGTGGCGCGGGTTATAACTACCGTGTTACCATGAATTACGATCTAGCTTTATTGGGAAGTGTAACCTCTGAAAATAACTTAAAACTTGCTTCACGAGTTGCAACTACTTGGAGTTTAGATTCGAATTCGGTAGTGAATGTGAGTGCTAAAACCATTGCTAATGTAGCACAAAATACTGCAATGGGAGTGTTTACAGGAACAGATATTACGGCTCCATTACCAGTGCAACTCACTTATTTTGCTGCCCGTGCTAGGGAAAATGATGTTGAACTAACTTGGTTAACTGCATCTGAATCCAATAACAAAGGTTTCGAAATTGAACGTTCAACAAATGGAGTGGATTTTGAGTATATTGGATTTGTGAAGGGTGCTGGAAACTCTGCGCGCCAATTGCGCTATGTATCACTAGACAGGGATGCTATGCGCCTTAATACGTCACTTTACTACAGATTGAAACAAGTAGATTTTAACGGAACATTTAACTATTCTCCAATTGTAAATGTAAATATGTTTGCTATTGAAGAATTTACTAGCAAGGTATTCCCTAATCCGTTTACCGAGCAATTCTCAGTTGAAGTTAATTCACCTGAATCTGGCACAGCAAAACTTACCTTGATAGATATCACAGGTAAAATCATTGCTAGCAAAACTTCAGAAGTAATTTCAGGTACAAACTTGATAGATTTTACAGAAACTGCTAATGCAATTTCTGGTGTTTATTTCTTGCAAATTGAACAAGGCCAATTCAAAGCCATTCAAAAGGTTATTAGCATAAAATAGACTGGAGTTCTTACAATAAAAAAGGGGCTGCTCTTTCGAGCAGCCCCTTTTTTATTGTAGCTTTTTAAAGTTATTTTTTAATCCAAATCGTCTTGGTTTGTGTAAATGCTTTTAATCCTTGTGGCCCTAGTTCTCTGCCATAACCGCTAGCCTTTATGCCGCCAAATGGATAACGCACATCGCTTTTAACAATGGTATTGATATAAACCATGCCACTCTCTATTTCTGCTGCCATGGCTTTTGCACGCATTAGATTTTTACTGTAAATGCTGGCACCTAAACCAAATCTTGTATCATTGGCAATTGAAATTGCTTCTGTATCATTTTTAAAATAGAACACGCTCACCACTGGTCCAAATAATTCCTCCTCATATGCCACACTTTCCTTGGGTACATTTATTAAAACAGTAGGAGGGAAGAACCAACCTTTTTCAGGTATCTGATTTTGTTGATACAAAATATTTGCTCCTGAGGCAAGGCTATTTTCTACTTGTTGGGTCAATAATTCTTTTAAATCTTTTCTAGCCAACGGACCAATGTCTACGCCTTTTTCTAAAGGGTTGCCTAATTTTAAGGCTCTTACTTTTTCTATTAATAATTGCTCAAACTTTTCTTTTAGTTCGGTTTGAACCAAAAAGCGTTTAGCAGCAACGCAACTTTGTCCATTATTTTGAAACCTCGAGAAAACTACTTGGTCTATGATTTCTTCTAAAGGTGCGTCATCCAAAATAATAAGTGGGTCTGAACCGCCTAACTCCAGTACCGACGGCTTAATTTGTGAGGCAGCCATAGCTGCAACCATACTTCCAGCTCGCTCACTACCAGTTAAAGAAACTGCTTTTATACTTGTGTTTTTTAGCAATTCCCCCACCTGTTCATTGCTGGCAAAAACAGTTTGGATAACCCCTTTTGGAAAACCCGCTTCCTCAATAAGTTCTTGTAAAGCTAAACTGCATCTAGGCACGTTGGGCGCTGGTTTCACCAACATTACATTGCCACTCATAACCGTTGGTAAGGCGCTTCTTAGAATTTGCCAATAAGGGAAGTTCCAAGGAAAAATACCTAAGATTACACCAAGTGGTTCAAAAGAAATTTGGACCTCAATTTGGTCATCTGCTTTTTCAATGCTAGGGGTTAAGCTTTGTTGTGCACTTGCTGCATAATAACTACATAAGCTGGCAGATTTTAACACCTCTGCACTGGCATGAGTAGCCAGTTTACCCATTTCTTCTGCTGCCAATTTTCCTAGGCGCTCTGCATGTTGTTCTAATAGATCTTTTAAAAGCAAAAAAAGAGTAGCTCGTGCTTCGAAGCTACTCTTTTTCCAAGTATAAAACGCATCTTGTGCGCGCTCAAGTTTTTGTATTATGCTTTTAGAATCTTCAAATGGATACGAACTTAAAACCGTTTCTGTATATGGATTGTGTGATTCAAATTGCATTTAACTAATTTCCTTTAAAATTGGCTGGACGCTTCTCTAAAAAGGCTTTTGTTCCTTCTATAAAGTCTTCACTGCCAAAGAAATTACCAAATTCATTGATTTCCACATCATTTCCATCTGCACGTTTTTCGTAGTAAGCGTTCACACAACGAATCACTGAAGCAATAGCCATTGGAGCCTTTGTTTTTATCTTGTTTAAGATTTCTTCTGCCTTGCTTATCAATTGCTCTTGAGGAACAACATAGTTTACCAACCCATAGTTCAAAGCAGTTTGGGCATCCATCATGTCGCCAGTCATCAAAAACTCTAAGGCTCTTCCTTTGCCAATTAACTGGGCTAACCTTTGGGTTCCAGCATAACCTGGGGTAATACCTAAATTCACTTCTGGTTGTCCAAAACGTGCTCTTTCAGAGCAAATTCTGATATGGCAAGACATTGCTAACTCGTTTCCTCCTCCTAATGCAAATCCATTGATGGCCGCAATAACAGGTTTTGGGCAATGATCAATAGCTCTTAAAACGCCATGACCTTCCTCACTCATTTTTGTTCCTTCTTCTACGGTGAAGTTAGCAAACTCAGCAATATCTGCTCCAGCAGCAAATGCCTTGGTGCCTTTTCCGGTGAGAATTACTCCTCTAATAGTTGAATCATCATAAATGCTTAATACCGCATTTTTAATGTCTGAAAGGGTTTGAATATTAAGGGCATTCAATTTATCCTCTCTATTGATGGTAATGTAAAAGATTTGGTCTTTCGACTCTGTAATAATTGTTTGATACATAGCAGTTGCTGTCATTAGTCTTTTTTTGCTGTGCAAGGTTACTTCTAAATTCAAATAAATAAAAACACTTGTTAGGTTAATTTTAAATTAACCCATTAAAACCTTAAAAGTTTCTGTTTTTGGTTACCCAATCTTTAATATAATCAGCAATTTCACTTGTATTGGTGCCTGGTGTAAACAATTTACCCACACCAATGCTGTTTAACTCATTTATGTCTTCCTCAGGAATGATTCCACCTCCAGTTATCAGTACATCTTTTATATCGTTTTGAACCAAAAGCTCATTCAAACGCTTAAATACACTTAAATGTGCACCAGATAATATACTTACGCCAATTACATCAACATCTTCTTGAATAGCAGCCTGAACAACCATTTCAGGTGTTTGCCTTAAACCAGTGTAAATTACTTCCATACCGGCGTCTCTTAAAGCTGTTGCAATTACCTTTGCACCTCTGTCATGCCCGTCGAGGCCAATTTTTGCTACCAAAACTCTTATGGGTCTGTTCATGCTTATTTTTTCTTGGCTTTAACTTCAATCTTATTGAACTGATAATATTCCTTGCCAATAATTTCATTGGTAGTGTACTGTTCAAATTGGTCTTCCATCATCGTGAAAAAGAATACTCTGGAAGGTAAACCTTGGTTTGGACTAGCAATTGGTGCCGCGCCAGCTTCTGACATAGGGTATTGTGGTGGCGGAATAGGATCAGATGTTATATTGAGCATTTGTTGTGGCATGTAATTTCCTATTTTACCTGCTTCTTCCATATTTGTTCTCTTATCCAATAAAGGATAGATTCTAATATGGCTCTTCTGATTTTCTAGGATAAAAAGATTCCAAAGACTAGGAATGGTTGGATCATTTAAAGCAAAAAGAATTTTCCCTCTAAACTTGGAAGTTTTAAAATCTTGGTTGTGAATCTTTGTGAAATTGATGGATTTGGAAATAACTTGAATTACATTACTTTCTATTACCAAGTAAATACTATCACTGCCCAAAATGCCTTTATTATCCATTGGGGCCATGGCAAATCTTCCATGAAACTCAACCGGAATATTAACCAATTCTTCTCCTGGTACCCTGTCAAATTTGGCCAATTGGCAACTTCCTAAAAATACTATTACAACAAGAAGGTAACTAAGTTTTAATAATTTCATTGTTTTATTGTTTATGTAAATTTTCAAATTCTTGTATCGCATGTTCAATTCTTCTTTCTAAGGCTTCCCTTCCTATCAAAGCGGCAATTTCAAATAAAGGAGGACCACCTGCTACACCTGTCAAACATACTCTAAATAATTGCAAAAAGTCTTTTCCTAAAATTCCGTTTTGGGTCAAACATTCATTATAAATTCTTTCAATTGATTGTGCATCTAGCAATTCTTCAGACGCTAGGCCAGTTTGAATGTCTTTTAACAAGGCTGGAATTTTTTCATTCCATCTTTTTTGTATAACCGCCAAATCATATTCCGAAGGGTCTAAAAAGAAATATCTGCTGATGTCCCAAATCTCTTTGGTAAAACTCATTTTCTCCTTTACCAAACTGCAAACCATTAAACTATATGCCTCCGAAAAATTAGTGTTCAATCCGTTTGCTTCTAAACTCTTCAAAAGAAAAGGCAACAAAGCGCTATCGTCTAATTTTCTAAGGTATTGTTGGTTATACCACTTGGCTTTGTTTTGGTCGAATTTTGCACCCGATTTACTTACCCTTTCTAATGAAAATGCAGCAATCAGCTCCTCTATAGTAAATATCTCTTGATTGCTTCCTGGATTCCAGCCTAACATGGCCAACAAGTTAACCACTGCATCTGGTAAATAGCCTGCCTCCCTGTATCCGGAGCTCATTTCACCCGTGCTTGGGTCAACCCAATTTAATGGAAATACTGGAAATCCTAGACGATCGCCATCTCTTTTGCTAAGCTTTCCATTACCTTCTGGTTTTAATAATAAAGGCAAATGCGCAAATTTTGGCATTTTGTCTTCCCAACCAAAAGCCCTGTATAAAAGTACATGCAAAGGCGCCGAAGGTAACCACTCTTCACCTCTAATCACATGGGAGATTTCCATTAAATAATCATCTACCACATTGGCCAAATGATACGTCGGCATTCCGTCACTTTTAAATAATACTTTATCATCTAACTGACCAGTATTAAAGCTTACCCAGCCGCGTATTTCATCATGAAATTTTACTTCTTCTTTTCTTGGCAGTTTGAACCGAACCACATATGGGTCGCCACTTTCTAAGCGTTTTTGCACTTCATCTTCCGATAAGGTCAATGAGTTTTTCATGGTAGACCTTGTAATGGCATCGTATTTTGCGTCTACATTGCTAGCCTTCAGACGCTCGCGCATACCGTCTAGTTCCTCTGCCGTGTCAAATGCGTAATATGCATGTCCGGCTTCCATCAATTGCATAGCATATTGCCTATACATAGGTTTACGCTCACTTTGGCGGTAAGGCGTATGCGGCCCACCTGAAGCATCTGAACCAAAACCAACGCCTTCAACCGGTTCGATGCCTAGCCATTTTAAAGACTCAATAATATAGGCTTCAGCACCTGGCACAAAGCGCGTTTGGTCGGTGTCTTCGATGCGGAGAAGAAAATCACCTCCATGTTTTTTTGCAAACAAATAATTGTACAATGCCGTCCTTACGCCGCCAATATGCAGTGCTCCAGTTGGACTAGGTGCGAACCTAACTCTTACTCTTCTATCCATAATTTATGCTGCAAAGATAAAAATGAGGCTCGTTCTAAAAAATATTTCATAAATTCAGGTTCAGGTTTGTAATTTGCGAACTCCCAAAAAGACATCAATTATGAGCGATCCTAGATTACAACCCTTGTTTGACCAATTAAAGAAAAGCATGGATGCAGCCGTAGACCATGCTGCAAATGAATTCACAAAAATCAGAGCTGGAAAAGCACATCCTTCTATGTTGGATGTTGTAAAAGTAGAGTATTATGGCCAGTTAGTGCCTATCAGTCAGGTTGCTAACATCAATACACCCGATGCCCGTAGTATTGCTATTCAGCCCTGGGAAAAAAATATGATTCAAGCTATTGAGAAGGGAATCATTATTTCTAACCTGGGTTTTGCACCATCAAATGATGGACTTATGATTAGAATTAGTTTGCCTCCTTTAACAGAAGAGCGCAGAAAAGATATTGTAAAAAAAGTGAAAGCTGAGGCCGAAAGTGCCAAAGTTCAAGTAAGAAATATCAGAAAAGACACCAACGAGGCCATTAAAAAAGTACAAAAAGATGGTGTTCCAGAGGATGATGCTAAAACAGCAGAAGCTCAGGTTCAAAAAACTACTGATAATTATATCAAGAAAATTGATGAGTTGTGCGCTGCTAAAGAAGCAGATTTGATGCAGGTTTAAGCAATTTTATTGTATGCTTAAAAACCTTAACTATAAAAAGCTAGGAATACTATCCCTAAAGGTGTTTGGTATTGCTGTCTTTTTGATTGTCCTATTTTATTTCTCACTCAGAGGCTACTTTTTACAAAAAGCCATACAAAAGGCTCAAGTAAAACTTAAGCAAAAATATCAAACAGAATTAATTGTAGGGGAGGCTGGCTTCTCTGGTATATCTGGCGTTAGCATCAAGCAAATGCAAATAATTCCTGAGCATAAGGATACCCTGCTAACCTTAGGGGATTTCTCTTTGCGCATTAAATTTCTGTATGCGCTTATTGGAGATATTCGCATTGCAGAAGTTACCCTAAACGAGGGTTACCTTCAACTTACCAAAAGAGATAGTATCAAAAATTTCGACTCATTTTTGGTTCAAACCGAAGACAGCCTTAGCCTTAATGATAACAATAAGCCCGAGGAGATAGATAATGAACCACCCAATTATGCAGAAATAGCCTTTAAACTTATTTCTAAAGTGCTCAATAAAATTCCTGCCAAAGTTAATATTAATAACTTTTCAATTAAGGGTGTAGATGATGAAAAATGGGTAGATTTTAAAGTGCTTTCGCTCAACTATGAAAATGGCGAGGTAGATTCAAAAATGCAGGTGAATACCCAGTTGCTCTCCCAAAATTGGAGCCTAAGTGGGTCAGCAAAACCAGATGTAAAACAAGCAGACATTATTTTTTCTAAAGCAGATACCGGTAGAATTTTAATGCCTTATTTGCCTGAGCGTTTTAACCTTAAAACGGGTTTTAGTTCTGCTAGATTTGTGATTAATAATATAAGTCTAGAAGACGAGGTGCTACATATTGATGGAAAAGCAAGCGTAAATTCTTTTCTACTGAATCATCCTAAAATTGCGTCGAAAGATGTGGTTATAGACAACATGGAATTTGATTATGCCTATAGAATTGGACCTAATTATGTTTCTTTAGATAGCAGTAGTAAGGTTAATTTTAATGGCATTGTGATTAGGCCCTTTGTTTATTTCCAAAATGGCCCTGATACCATTTATCATTTGGTAATTAAAACCGAGAAAACAGAAGCACAAACTTTTGTAGACGCCTTGCCTGAAGGACTTTTTTCTCATGTCAAAGGAATGAATGCAACGGGTAGTTTTTCTTATAGATTGGATTTTATCTTTAATGAAAACAAGCCTGATGAAATGGTTTTTGAAAGCGCACTCGAAAAAGATAAACTGCGCATTCAACAATTTGGGGAAGCCGATTTAACCAAGCTTAACCGCGAATTTATGCATCACCCCTATGAGAATGGAAGGCCAGTTAGGGGAATTTTAGTTGGACCATCCAATCCTTCTTTTGTGCCACTCGAGAGCATTTCGATGCTATTGCAAAAAACAATTTTAACCACCGAAGACCCTTCTTTTTATTGGCATAAGGGTTTTGTAACAGAAGCCTTTAGACAATCCATTGCTAAAAACATTAGGACGGGTAAGTTTAAACGCGGGGCAAGCACCATTAGCATGCAATTGGTGAAAAATGTTTTTCTAACCCGTGAGAAAACCATGGCCAGAAAGCTTGAAGAAATCTTATTGGTTTATATTCTCGAAAATAATAACATCAGTTCTAAAAATAGAATGTATGAGGTGTACTTGAACATCATTGAATGGGGGCCAAATGTTTATGGAATTGGTGAAGCTTCTCAGTTTTATTTTAGAAAAAGTGCTTCCGAACTCACGCTAAGTGAATGCATGTTTTTAGCCAATATTATTCCTAGTCCAAAGAAATTTATGTGGCGTTTTGGTAAGGATGGCATGTTACGTCCCTACCTAGAAAAGAGTTTTAGGTTTGTGGCCAATAAAATGATTAACCGAGGTGTATTGCCGCCAGAAGATACGCTTGGCCTTACCCATTTGATTAAGATTAACGGACCAGCACTTAACTACATCATCATATCTGATACTTTGGCAAACGATTCTTTAATAGAAGATGTATTGAACCAAGAAGTGGATGCCGATGATATTGATGGCAATTAGATTTTTTGAAGTTTAATCTTTTTATCTTGCTACCTAAATTGTTTCGCCATGAATAAACTAAAGGAATTTATTTGGGTGTTTTTTGCAGCCTTAGCCTGCTATACCGCTTTTTTAGCATTGGTTTTCCCAACAGGCTTAGCCAATTTAAACAGCACTTTTTTTAGTTCTGTAAATGATGGTATTAAAAACTACTTCACCTTTTTGCATTACCTAAAATTTGAAAGTGGGTTTGTGTTTAAAGGTATGGCTTATCCATATCAAGATTTAATTACGTTTACAGATAATCAACCTTTGTTGGTATTGTTGTTAAAGTTATTTGGAGCCCCAGAAACCATCTCCTTAACAGCAGCCTTGGCAATTTTTAATGTCTTAATGCTTCTGGCTTTGCCTTTATCGGTTTATTTTCTTTATAAGATTTTCCAGCACTACGAAGTAAAGCCCTTTCCAGCCTTTTTGTTTGCTTTTGCCATTGCCATGCTCGCCCCTCAAAATGAAAGAATGTTTGGGCACTATGGTTTGGCTTATGGATTTTTTATTCCAGCTCTTTGGTATTTGAACCTTAAATTCCTTCAAAGTTTTTCAAGGACATACCTTTACCTAAGTCTTGCTTTTGTAACTTTCATGAGTTTCCTACACATGTATTATTTGGCCATTTCCTTAGTGTTTTTTGGCTTTACAGCGTTAGGGTATTTCCTCATGCATCTTAAGCAGTTCAAGCATACTTGGAAAAATACTTTGCAAATCGTGCTTATGGGGGTGCTTCCAATTCTCCTTGTAAAGATTTTTATGTGGGTAATGGATACCAAAACTGATAGGGTAGAAATTCCTTGGGGATTCTTAAACTATCGCGCTACGTTTAGAAGTATTTTCTTTGCTGCCGAAAGCCCATTTGATAAACTCATTCCTGAAGCAATTAAAGTGGGTAAATATGAATGGGAGGGAGATGCTTATTTAAGTTTTCTAGGCTTGTTCTTTGCTGCATTTGTGGTTTTTGTTACTGTTAAAAATTGGGTTCGAACCAAAACCTTTACGCTTAATTTAATTGAGTTGCCAAGCTTTACCTTGTACATTTATACAGGCGTTTTTGCTTTGATTTTTGCGGCGGTTTTTCCTTTCTATATGCCACCCTTGGATTATTTCATTCAATTTTTAAAACCCATTTTACAGTTTCGTTCCCCTGGGAGGTTTGCTTGGATTTTCTATTATGTCTTTACGGTTTTTATGTTGTTGTATTTTTATAGGAAGACTATTTTTTCAGTTAAACCTTTAGTTAAATATCTTTATGTTTTGCCTGCTACATTGCTGATGATTGAAGGTTTTTCTCTTCAGGCTAGCATGTTTGCAGCAGTCAATCAACACAATGAAGGAAAAACTTTTTTAAATGCAGATTGGCAAAAGGTAATGGTTGAACACAAATTAGATACCTCCCAGTATAGGGCTTTAATTGCGCTTCCATTTTTTACCATCGGTAATGAAAAGGCTGGCTTTTCTGGCTCTGAGAATTCTGTGTTTAGTGCCTTGTCATTTACTTACAATACTGGTTTGCCAATGGTAAATTACATCATGTCTAGGGCTAGTGTGAGTGAAGGTCTCAAAATTACAGCCATCATGAGTCATCCTATTCTTCCTAATTATTATTTCTACCAATTCGAGGATGAAAAGCCTTTTTTGATAATGGTTACGCCCAATGGGCTTGCTCCCTTTGAGGAATCATTTTTGGCAAAGGCAAACTATCTTTTTACACACAACGATATTCGTTTCTATAGTTTAAACCCAGCTGTTTTTCCTTCCTCTTTTAGGTATTTCAACGATTCTATCACAAAAGTGCCTGTTTACGAAAGCCATCTTAAGGATGTATTTGCCACCACCCCCAAACTTGGTTTTTTTAAATATGAGAAATACGAAGGTATTAATATGCTATTTGGTGAAGCGGTAAAGGAGAATACCCTATCTGGCAAACAAACCTTATTCGAAGGGAAAATTAATTCAAGTGATAGTATTGAGATTTCTTTTTGGACACGCAGTCAAACTGCCATAAACCGCTTTGCCAATCTCTTGGTTACCGAGAAAGACCCAAATGGAAACACAGTTTACCATTGTAATTCGCACCTAGAGCCTTACCCACAAATTCACAGCGAGTGCAGAAGGGTTGCGCTAACCTATAAGCCAAAATCTTCGGAGAATTCAGTTCTCATAGAGGCAGATGGAAGCGCTTATAAATTAGCCAGTTTCTTAATGTTTGAACGCCCCAATCATGTCTATTTCCCAACTACCGACGAAATGATTATTTGGGACAATTATCCTTTAGAGGTAGATACTATGTTTACGGTGATTAAGCCCTAAGCTTAAAACTCATACCCAATGTCTTTACGGTAATACTTGTTGCTAAAGATTACTTTTTCTGCGTTTTTATTACTCATTGCCAATGCCTCTGCTAAAGTATTGGCTAAACTTGTGATAGCCAAAACCCGTCCGCCATTGCTTAATAGTTGGCCCTCTGCACCTAATTTGGTTCCGGCATGAAACACAATTGAACCTTCAATATTTTCTAATCCTGTTATTTCTTTTCCTTTTTCATAGTCGCCCGGGTAGCCTTCAGAAACCAACATAATGGTAGTGGCTGCTCTAGGGTCTATCTCTACCCTTATTTCATGTAAATTACCTTGGGCAGTGGCCAACATCAATGCTACCAAATCCGATTGTATTCTAGGCAATACCACCTCTGTTTCTGGGTCGCCCATTCTGGAATTGTATTCAATTACCATTGGATTGCCATTAACATTCATGAGGCCAATAAAAATAAAACCTTTATAAACAATCCCTTCTGCTTTGAGGCCTTCAATGGTTGGGACTACAATTTGGGATGCTACTTTGCTTAAGAAGCTTTCATCGGCAAAAGGTACCGGGCTTACGGCGCCCATGCCACCCGTGTTTAAGCCTGTATCTCCCTCGCCAATGCGTTTGTAGTCTTTGGCTGAAGGTAAGAGTTTATAGCCATTGCCATCGCTAAGTACAAAAACAGAAAGCTCAATGCCTTGTAAAAACTCTTCTATCACTACTTTGCTGCTGGCTGCTCCAAACTTAAGCTCACTAATCATGGCTTTTAATTCTGCCTTAGCTGTTTCTTTATCATCTATAATTAAAACGCCTTTTCCCGCTGCTAAACCATCCGCTTTGAGCACAATGGTTCCTTGCATTTGGTCGATATAGTTTAGTCCTGCTTCTAAATTTTCTGCAGTAAAAGTGGCATAAGCAGCAGTAGGAATTTTGTACTTCTGCATAAACTGTTTGCTCCAATCTTTGCTGCCTTCCATTTGTGCGCCAGTTTGGTCTGGGCCCACAAATGCTATATTTTTTAATTGAGCATCTGCCTCAAAATAATTTCTGATGCCTTTTACTAAGGGTTCTTCTGGACCTACAATTACTAAGTTAATGTTGTTGTCTACACAAAATTTGCCAATGCTTGGAAAGTCGATGATAGACAAATTTACATTTTTGCCATGTGCTAAAGTTCCAGCATTTCCTGGGGCTATAAAGAGTTGGGAGCAAAGTTCACTGGCCGATAATGCGCGGGCAAAGGCATGTTCTCTGCCGCCAGACCCTAAAAGTAAAATATTCATACAAGCAAAAAATGAGTGGCAAATATAGTTTCATTTCTCGGTTTGAACCAAATTGTCTATAGTCCATGGTCGATGGACCATAGTCGATAAAGGTCAATAGTTAATTCCAACTAGATTGAATATTTATTTAAAAGTAACTAACATTCCAACTTCAATTCCTTTATATCCAAGTTGTCTTATTTGTTTAATGAGGCAATTCCTTTAAATTGACGCCATTCTATTTCTGAAAATTGAGTTTTAACATTTTCAGATATATGATCACTCGCTTCTCCAATAATTTCAATTTGCTTAATGCAGGCAAATCGCATCATTGAGTTTTCCATAAATTTATCGAAATCAATATTCACTAAGTAGCTTTCAATTTCAGTGATAGCCTCAAGTATATGATTTAATCGAGCAATATTTCCTAGCTTACCTCGCATATATCATTTGCTTTTCACTATCCACATATTCTTTAATATGTTTTGATAAGCCATTTGAAGATACCAAATCTACCTTTACTTTTAAAAGTTCTTCTAAATCCAATTGCATTTGAACAAAGCCTAACCCTATTCTTTGTGAATAGTCCAAATCAACCAAAATGTCCAAATCACTCGCACTGTCTGCTTCTCCTCGAACATAAGAACCAAACAAATATGCTTTTAAAACTGGCCTAGTTTTAAAAAAGTTTTTGATGGAATTAAGTTTCGAGTCATCTAAAATCATAACACAAATATAAAGTATTTACTTTTTCTTCAGTTAAATTGTTCGAGGTGAATTAAACCATATTTATTATAATAGACTTACTAAATTCTACTATACAACTGAAAGCTATAATCATGTGCGTGCTTCTCGTCTGCCTCATAACTGGCGTTAAACTTTAATTTCCAATTGTCTGATGTTAGCGCTGGAAAAAATGCATCTGCCTCAAACGTATGGTGAATGCGGGTTAAGATCACTTCGTTGGTAATGGATATGGCTTGCTTGTAAATAGAATCTCCACCTATAATAAATACTTGCGCTTCTTCTTTCAAGGCTTCTAAGGCCAAGCCTATACTTGCATAAACTTCACAACCTTCTAGCTCGGTAAGGGTTCTGCTGATTACCACATTTCTTCTTTTAGGTAAGGCTTTGCCAATAGATTCAAAGGTTTTTCTGCCCATCACAATTGGGAAACCACTGGTTGTCTTTTTGAAGAATTTTAAATCGTTGGGTAAATGACACAACAAAGCATTGTTTTTCCCAATGCCATTTTGCTCGTCAGCTGCTACTATAATCGAGAGTTTCATGAATTAGAATCTGGGTAAAGAAGTATGTTTAGATATCGCTTTTCTTGCACCTTGCAGCGTCTTTTATGGTCGATTAGCTTAATGTCATCCAACTTATTTGCAAAGGATGGGATAGGTGAAATATCTCCGTTGGCATCTGTAAATTGTGTTGAAACTAACTCGCCATGGTCAAAAACCCTTTCCCATTTTCCTTCTTCATAAACTTTAAAATAACGCCCATGTGGAATCAAAACATCTACAGAATGGTAGCGTTTAAATGCTTTTAGCTTACCTAATTTAATTCCATAATCTATTCGGCAACTCGGAATTTGAAGGCAGTAAAGCTCTTGTATCAACGTGTCGTTTCTCCATTGTTGCACCCTCACCAAAGCAGTATCTCTGATTTTTTTGTAGGCATCTACGCGCAGTTCAAATTTTTGTTTTTCATGTTTTTGCGCATGTAAGGTTGGGTTCAAACCGAATAAAAGAAAAAAGAGTAAAATGGCTAGAAGCTTATTTTCCATAAAGGCAAAGTAAATGGTTTTGACTATTTTTATTCAAACATTTCAATTTATTTGAGGTTTGTGTCTATATGAAAAATAAATTGGTAGTGATGTGGTTGAGGCGAGACCTGCGCCTGGAAGACAATGCAGCCTTGCATTTTGCGCTGCAATCGGGCTTCCCTGTCTTGCCTTTGTTTATTTTTGACACCAGCATTTTAGCTAAACTAGAAAATAAAAAAGACTTACGTGTTCAATTCTTGCATCAAACTTTAAGCAATTTAAAGTTCGGTTTGAACCAAATGGGCGCAGATATAATCATTGAATATGGCAATCCTGAGGTAATTTGGAAGGAGCTAATTGAAAGATACGACATCCAAGAAATTTATGTAAACGAAGATTACGAACCCTATGCCCGCGCGCGAGATGAACAAATCAAAAGCTTGGCAGAGGCTCGTGGTATTGCTTTTAAATCTTTTAAAGACCAAGTTGTCTTTAACCATTCTGATGTCTTGAAAGATGATGGAAAACCCTATACAGTTTTCACGCCTTACAGTCGAAAATGGAAAGCAAAGCTCTTGGGCATTGAAACCTTTAAAGCCATGCCAGAAAATTTACCAAGCTTACCTTCCTTAAAGCCTTTTGCTTGCGCACGGCATTACCAGTCTTTATTTAAAGTGAGTAATTTGCCAATGCCAAGTTTAAATGAAATGGGTTTTGAACCAAGCGTTACTTCGAATTATCCCGACACTGAAACTAGGCAAAGTGTCATTAAAAACTACAAGGCACAACGCGATTTTCCAGCCATTGAGGGCACTTCTAGATTGGGTTTGCACTTTAGGTTTGGCACCATCAGTGTGCGCGAGAAAGCAGCAAAAGCAATTGCCTTAAGCGAAACGTATTTAAATGAATTGATATGGCGTGAATTTTACATGCAGATACTTTGGTATTTTCCGCATGTGGCGAGTAGCGCTTTTAAGCCAGCTTATAATAAGATTGCTTGGCGCAACAATGATGAAGAATTTAAAAAGTGGTGCGAAGGCCAAACAGGCTATCCCATTGTAGATGCAGGCATGCGCGAGTTAAATACTACTGGTTTTATGCACAACCGCGTGCGCATGATTGTTGCAAGTTTTTTAACCAAACATTTGCTCATTGATTGGCGTTGGGGCGAAGCCTATTTTGCCGCTAAGCTCTTAGATTTTGATTTGTCTGCAAACAATGGGGGATGGCAATGGGCATCAGGGAGTGGCACAGATGCCGCACCGTATTTTAGGGTGTTTAATCCAACTTTACAAACCAGTAAGTTTGACCCACAAGGAGAATACATTAAAAAGTGGGTGCCAGAACTTGGCACCCACTCTTATCCTCAACCAATTGTGGTACATGAGTTTGCTAGAAATAGGTGTTTAGAAACGTATAAGGCGGCCTTAAAGGAACCATAAATTATTGCCAGCCTCCTCCCAAACTTCTATATAAATTTACCTTTGCCTGCAACTGATTTAGCTTAATTTCTATCAACTCCATTTTAGAAGCCAAGGCCTCCCTTTGCGTTAACAATACCTCTGTATAATCGGCTCTTGCCGAATAAAACAGGTTGTCTGCAATATGAATAGATTGCATTAAAATTTCTACTTCTTTGTTCTTGGTACGGTAGCTTTGCTCGTAATTATTTGCTTTCGATAATTGATTTACTACTTCTAGGTAAGCCCTTACAAGGGTTTGCTGATAAGCATAAACAGATTGAATTTGCTTTGCATTGGCATTTGCATAAGCCGCCTTAATCGCGTTCCTGTTTATAAGAGGTGCCACTAAATCTCCTGTTAAATTGTATAACATAGATTCAGGTTGAACCAAATACCTTGGATTAAAGGCTTGAAACCCAATTCCTGCTCTCAAACCTAAACTTGGATAAAAATTAGCCTTCGCAACTTTTACATCTATTTTACTAGCCGCTAAATTATATTCTGCTTGCATAACATCTGGCCTATTGCTCAATAAATCTGATGGTAAGCCTGTCCAACTTGTGTCAATGCCCAAGCCAAAAAACTGTTCTGCATTTCTAGAAATGGGTTGCTGAAAACTACCACACAAGAGGTTGATTTTACTTTCGGTTTCAGTAATTTTTTGCTTAATGGCATATTGCAAATTTTGGGTATTGAGCAATTGTGCTTCAAACCTATTCACAGCAAGTTGAGTAACTTTGGCCGATTCTTTTTGTTGTTTTACTACCTTGAGCGCATTGGTTTGAATGCCAATATTCTTTTCAATTATCGCTAACATATTGTCCAAAGCCATAAGTTCAAAGTAAGCCTCAGAGATTTCAGCAATCAATTGGGTAACCAAAAAGTTTTTGCCTTGCACACTTGCCAGATATCTTAATGTAGCGGCTTTTTTTGCATTTCTAAGTTTTTTCCAAATGTCAAGTTCCCAATTGGCATTAATACCCAACATGTAATCTTTTAAGGGATCAGGAAATGATTTTCCTGGCGCAATTTCAAGCTGTTTTTCTACTGCTCCTAATCGGGTAAAACTTCCTGTTTTTTCTATTGAACTGTTTGAACCAAAATTAACAAAGGGTAAGTATTCTCCTTTTCTCGCACGGATTTCATTTTTATGAATGAGAATTTCTTGTTGTACAATGTTTAACTCTTGATTGTTTTGCAAAGCAGTATCTATTAAAGCAACCAGAAAGGAGTCTGAAAAGTAATTGCGCCAATTAGCCTTGGCAAAATTGGATTGACTTTTATTTGAGAACTTTCCAAATTGGGAGGGCAGGTTTTTGTCCTCTTGCTTTAAGTTGGTTTTGAGTGAACTACAGCCCCAACTTAAAAACAAAAGCAAGGCCATGAATATAAATGGAAGGATGTTTTTAGTTTTCATGCGTTGATTTTTTTGATTGCCTACGTTTCAAAAGCAAATTGAGTTTCGAGATTCTTTTTAAAAGGGAAGCCCTAGTATCGGTTTGAACCAAATCTTCTGTCAGTGGATTTAAATCTTCATCTTGTATAAGCTTTTTATCACCAGCTATGCTTGCAAAAACATAGTAAAGCCCTGGTACCAGAATAACCCCAAAAAAGGTACCTAATAACATGCCCCCCATGGCTGATGAACCAATGGTTTTATTCCCTATTGCCCCAGCTCCAGTTGCTCTTACTAGCGGAATGAGACCTGCTATAAAGGCAAAGGAGGTCATTAAGATTGGTCTAAACCTTACTTTAGCACCTTCTATTGCCGCTGCAAGTATTGAGTAGCCTTGGTTGCGTTTTTGAACAGCAAACTCTACAATTAAGACTGCATTTTTTCCAAGCAGTCCAACTAGCATAATTAACCCAATTTGAGCATAAATGTCATTTGATAAACCCAGTAATTTCAATAAAAGAAATGAGCCAAATATACCTGCAGGCAAAGAGAATACTACGGCCAACGGAATGATAAAGCTTTCGTATTGTGAAGCCAATACCAAGTAAACAAAGATGAGTACAATGATGAAAATATAAACCGCTTCGTTTCCTCTGTTGGCTTCGTCATAAGATAAGCCTTCCCAGGCAATATCATATCCATTGGGCAAATTTTGTTTGGCCACCTCGTTGATGGCTTTTATGGCATCTCCAGTTGTAAAACCTTTGGCAGGAATTCCTCTAATTGCGGATGAAGTATATAGGTTATACCTCGTTATTTCATTTGGGCCTTGCGTCTTTTTTAAGGTTACAAATGAACTATAAGGTACCATTTCGTTTCTGTCGTTCTTTACATATAAGCTGAGGATATCTGATGGCAGCCTTCTGTATTGCGGTCCAGCTTGCGCATAGACTTTAAAAAAAGTGTTGAAACGTGTAAAGCCCTGCTCATAGGTACTGCCAATTAATATGTTTAGGTTTTCCATAGCTGCCCCAATAGATACTCCTTTTTGCATGGCCTTTTCATTGTCTATGATAATTTCATACTGAGGATAATTAGCTGCATAAAAAGTAAATAGCCCAGAGAGTTCTTTACGCTTTCTTAGGGCATCCATAAAAGCAATGTTTACTTGGTCGAAATCTTGGTAATCTATGGTGCTGTTTTTATTTAACATGCGCAAAGAAAATCCGTCTGATGAGCCATATCCAGGTACTGCAGGGGGTTCGAAAAATTCTACCACCGCGCCTAAATTGCCTGTTTTTTCCTCTAATTCTTCCATCACCTCTTTCACATTGTGCTTTCTATCTTTCCAGTCTTTTAGGTTAATTAAACAGGTGCCTGCATTGGAGCCTCTACCTTCTGTTAGAATTTCATAACCTGCCAAGGAGGTTACAGATTGAATGTCTGGAATTTCTTTGGCTATTTCTTGTAGTTCCCTTGCCACATCATTGGTTCTTTCTAAGGTGCTTCCAGGTGGTGTTTGAATGATGGCATAAATTTGTCCTTGGTCTTCGTTTGGAATAAAGCCTGTTGGCAATACTTGGTTCAAACCGAATATACCAAACCCAAATGCAGCTAAAAGCCCAAAGGTGATTACTCTTCTGTTGACAATCAATTGCAATAACTTGGTGTATTTGCCATTAAGCTTATCAAAGTTTTTGTTGAACCAATTCAGGAAGCGCTGAATAGGAGTTAGTCTTTTAGGTTTACCATGGTTATTCTTTAAAATCATGGCACATAAAACCGGAGTTAAGGTTAAGGCTACTATGCCAGAAAGTACAATAGCGCTGGCCATGGTAATAGAAAACTGTCGGTAAAACACACCCACTGGCCCAGTCATAAAGGCAATGGGAACAAATACTGCCGTCATAATTAGGGTAATGGCGATTACCGCACCGCTAATTTCTCCAAGCACCTTTTTTACGGCTGGGAAAGGTTGTAAGTGCTCTTCTTCCATTTTGGTATGCACTGCTTCTACCACCACAATGGCATCGTCTACTACAATTCCTATGGCAAGTACCAAGGCAAAAAGGGTAATGAGATTGATGGTTAAGCCAAACATTTGCATAAACACAAATGCACCAATAAGCGATACTGGCACTGCAATAATTGGGATAAGCGTAGAACGCCAATCCCCAAGGAAAATAAACACTACCAATGCCACCAAAATAAAGGCTTCTATTAAGGTATGCATTACCTTTTCTATGGAGGCATTCACAAACTTGGATACATCATAGTTTATTTCATATTCTATTCCGGGCGGAAAGTCCTTTTTAAGTTCTTCTAACTTGGCCTTTGTTCTTTCTATGACATCACTGGCATTGGTGCCAAAATTTTGCTTGAGCACCAAAGAAGCAGAGGCATACCCATCTTTATTAGAGTAAATGTCGAAAAATTCACTGCCTAGTTCCACTTCAGCTACTTCTTTTAGCTTTAAAATTTCCCCATCTGGATTGGCCCTGATGATGATGTTTTCATATTCTTCGGGTTTGTTGAACCTGCCTTTATAAGACAAAGTAAACTCTAAAGACTGGGCTGTTTTTCCAGAGGCTTGACCCAATCTGCCTGGTCTACCTATAATGCTTTGTTCTTCCATGGCCTTCATTACTTCCTCAGTAGATACATTGTAAGCGCGCATGCGGTCGGGCTTTAGCCAAATGCGCATGGCATAAGTTCTACTCCCTAAAATTTGAGCCCTTCCCATTCCTTTGATACGCTGCAATTCTGGAATGATATGAACATTGGCATAATTGTAAAGAAACTTTTCTTCTGCATCTTTATAGGTGCTATACAAGTTCACATACATCAACATGCTAGGTTGTATGGGGGTGATGATAATTCCTTCTCGTTGAACCAAAGGAGGTAAATTGTTCATGATGGCATCTACCCTGGTTTTGATGTTTACCACCGCCGCGTTCGGGTCTGTGCCTGGTTCAAAAACAATTTGCAAAGTGGCTTCACCTGCACTTGTGGCATCTGAGGTTAAATACAACATGCCTTGCACCCCATTGATGGCACGCTCTAATGGAATAAGCGTAGATTCCACAAGAATCTGCGCACTTGCGCCTGGGTAAGCAATAAATATATTTACCCTTGGAGGGGCAATGTCAGGAAACTGAGATATTGGGCGGGTTTTTATGGCTAAAATCCCTAAGAAAACAATCGCAATAGAAAGCGATAGCGCCAATACTGGACGCTGTATAAACTTACTTATCATGTTTTTAACTTAAAGTTTAATTGAATTACTCAGCTTTTAACTGTTTAAGTTCATTGATGATCGTATTGAATTGCTTAAGTTTTATATGTACCTCATCGCCACTTTTAACCTTCCTAAGACCTTCTACTAAAATGGTATCTGAAGGTTGTAATCCCTTTAGCACGCTGTATAAATGAGGGATTTCTTGCCCAATGGTAATTTCTCTCGCTTCTAAAATGTTTTCTTTGCCAACAACGTAAACATATTTTTTATCTAGTATTTCGAAAGTGGCTTTTTGTGGAATTAATATGGCTTGCTTTAAAAGGGTAGGCATAAATATATTGCCCGTTTCTCCATGTCTTAAGATGCCTTTGGGATTATTAAAGGTGGCTCTAAAGGCAATATTACCCGTTTCATTGTTAAAATCGGCTTCAATAGTTTCTATTTGTCCTGCTTCTTCAAACATTTCGTTGTTGGCCATTTGAAGCTTTACTTTAGCGTGTTCATTGTTGCCTTGATGCGTTTTGTAATGAATATACTCAGCCTCTGGTACATTAAAATACACCCACATCTTGTTGTTATCAGATAGGGTGGTTAACAATTCTCCTTCATCTAGCAAACTCCCAACTCTAACATTGTTAAAGCGGCCAACTATACCATCAAAAGGGGCTCGGAGTTCTGTGAATTTTAAGTGCGCCTTAGCAAGGTTTAATTCTGCGCTGGCTTTGGTTAACTTAGCTTTGGCCAAAGACAATTCGTTTTTAGAAACAATATTGCTATCAGCAAGGGCCTTGGTATTTAAGTACTCAATTTCTGCAAACTGTTTTTCAGCTTCAGCCTTTTGGGCTTCGGCTTCGTAAACTATGGGAAGGATTTGAAATAGCAATTGTCCCTTTTTTACAAACTTACCTTCGTCTACAAATATTTTTTGAAGGTAGCCTTTTTCTAAAGCCCTTAACTCTATGTGCTGAATGGAGCGAATTTGACTCACATACTCATTGTAGATAAGGGTGTCTTTTTTTATGGGTAAAGTAGCCGTGTACCTACTTTCTTCTGCTGTATGTGTAGCAGAATGCTGGCATGCTGTAACCATTAACAGGGCAGCCATTATGGAAATTTGAATGATTCTCATGTTGATTTTTTATACTTAAAATTTGAAATAATAGAACTGTCTAGGTCCTTGGTTCAAGGCCTAAATCATAATTTTCTGCACAAGGCAGAGATTCCAAAAAATTAACTTAAAAAATGTTTGAAGCTTTTGTGCAATACAAATAAGGGAAGGGTTTGTATTTGTTGCACAGCGGCATTTATTTCGGCAAAACGGGTTTGCTCATGATGTATGTAGGTGGCTAAATAGCACTTGTAATAAATGGTTAGAAAAGCCCTTAATTCTTCTTTTGAATCTTCATCCTCTTCACCAATTTCTTCATCAAGAATTTCTGCAAAGTAGGCTGAAGGGATTGGTTTTTCTGACTTAACTAAGTTTGCCTGCTTGCTATAGTTTATAGAACTAACACCAATTGAACCCGTACTTATCCGTTTTTGTGGAAGTTGCGCTTGAATTTGACCAAAGCTAAACAATAACCAAATGAGCAGTAAAAAACTGCCAAAACCCCTTTTGAAGGATGGTTTTGAAAATTCTAAATAAAATTGATTGCCTTTAGAACTATAAATCACTTTGCAAATGTAATCGCATTTTTGCTTATTGGTATTTTTTATTTTGTTTGGACGAAATCAGTGATGGTGAAATTATGTTCCTACCTTTGCAAATGTTTTTCCATAAAAAGATGAATAAGACCTTCGGCATACTTTTTACCCTCACAGGCATTTTTGCCATTGCTGGTGCTTTGTATACTTGGGGAGAAGGCAACCTATTTGCACAAAATGAATTGGCTAAAGTTCTAATACCTTTTGCCGACCTTCTCCTTACTGGACCGCTTTCTATTGTGGTAGGCTTAGGAATTTATAAAAATAAGAAATGGGCTAATTTATTAGGGTTGAACCTAAGTGGCATTTATGCCTTTGGCTCACTTTTGGTTTTTATAAGCATGTATTGGACCCATAGCTTTTCAATTTTATTGCTTGTACCAGCCTCTACTGGGTTTTTGATTGCTTTATTGTATTCTTGGCTTTATGTAAAAAACGAGATGTAAAAGGCTATGTTTAATTTTGATTCTCTCTTTTTCTGAACCATTTTTTGTTTAAATCCATAAAGGGTTTTTCTATGCCTAAATAGCTTAATAAACTTAATAAAACTACCAAAGGCGTTAACATTAAGGTCAATACGTAATATTGGTTCAAGCTTAATAACCTGGCATTTTCAAACCCAATTCCATAATACATTACGGTAAACAACAATATGCCATGCAATAAATAGGTGCTATAACTAATTTCTCCTAGCAACTTTAGGGCTGGTTTTTTAAGTAAGCCAAATAGGTTATTTCCCAATACAACTAGATTGAAAATAATTGTAATGAGTAGTTTGCAGATTAAGTAGCTACTGTCCTCAAAAAATAGGATTGAACCCAGACAAATCAAGAGTAGGGCGTTAAAATACCAAGCATTGAAGTTGATTTTTTTAGGTTCGAACCAAGCCAACAAAAAGGGAGCAATGGCACCGCCTACAAAGGAGAGTAAATGATGATACGAAGGGTTTTTATAGTTAAAGTAAATGGCTAAAAATAATAGGCTCAAACCAATGAATTGCAAGGGCGGTCTTTTCCTAAAAAGCAATACAGAAAGCATAGGTAGGCTTAAATAAAATAGCCATTCATAGGGCAGCGACCATACTACGCCTGCATTGATTTGGTGTGTAAGCTCGCATTGATTGATGTTGGGATTTCTGGTGATGGTGAAACTTGCCCAATAGGCTAATTGTCTGATAAAACTTAAGGCGGGAATGCTGAGTGTCCAATTGCTCAGGTTCAAAACGATTAATACCAAAACAAAGATGGAAACTAAATACAAAGGACTTAGCCTAAATATCCTTGAAACAAATAGCGCTTTCCAATTGATTAATTTGCCTTCTTGTTGTTGCTTTAACTTTGTGAAAAACAAAAAGGCAGTTATCATAAAAAACAAGCTTACACTGGTTTGACCCAATTGGTTATAGAGATTTGACTGTGGCGGTCGCCAAAAACCTATGTGCAAGTATTGATACCAAACCGCAGTATGGTGAATAAATACTCCTATGCCTAAGAATCCTCTTAAGCCATCAATGGTTTCGAACCTGTTGGTGTGTGCAACAATTTTATACTTTTTAGCGATGAAGTGGGCACATAAAAAGGCTACTGCAAAAATAGCTAAGGGTAAAATTGGCGTTAAGGAGAACACTTGTATTTATGTTAAATGTTTGTTTATATAACGCTGAGTCATCAAAGCGTTAAACAGCCTCTAAACCCTCTTGAGCCATAGTAAGACTCGGCCCCATTGTGATAAATAAAAATGGTTTCAAATCTATTGTCTCCAAAAATGGCACCGCCTAATTTTCTAATATTGGCCGGTGATAGCAACCAACTAGAAGTTTTTAGGTCTACCGACTGTAATTGCTGTAAATGCCTATACTGGGCTTCATTGAGCAAAGTGATACCCATTTCCGTGGCCATACCTACTGCACTGCCTTTGGGTTTGTTTTCTTTGCGGGAAGCCAAAGCCGCTTCATCATAGCAAAGGCTGCGGCGTTCTTTTGGACTTTCTGCTGCGCAATCATAAAAAGCTAAACTTTGTGAGCTTGGGTCGATACCAATAATGTCTGGCTCACCACCGCGCTCCTCCATTAGCCAAAGCGAAACCAATTTTTGAGGTTGGGCTTCTAACTTTTCAAGCACCTCGCTCCATTGAACTGCTTTGTGCCTGTGGAGGTTTTGCTCAAAACGCTTGGCTAAGCTTGCTAACAATTGAGAAGTTTGGTTGGCATCGAGTAGTTTTTTCATGCCCCAAAAGTATTTAAAGTTTTATGAAAATTTACTTTGGTTCAAACCGAAACCCATTAAGGTTAGTAACTATAATGCCCAATGATGTTAAATAGCAGCAAACAATCCTCGAGCACCTGCCCAGCGCCAATATTGTGCACAATTTGGTAGCGTTTGCCGTCAGCAGATTTTATGTTAGAGACAATTCCAATATGGGTAATGCCATTGCCTAAATGCCAGCAAACAATATCTCCGGGGCTATAATCGGCCGCATTTTTAGAGATGGGTTTCACTTTTCCATGGTGTTTAAAGAATACCATCAAATTGGGTACCCTGCGGTGGTCTATGTTTTTATCGGGTTGAACCAAGCCCCAATTTTTGGGATATAGTTTAAAATTGGCCTTCATGTCTTCGTGCACCAATTGCTGCAAGTCAATTTTAAGTAAGCGGTAAGCCCTAATCACCACATCGGTGCAAACACCTTTGTTAGACGGCACATCTCCATTTGGATAGGGGATAACAAAATAGGAGGGGTCATAGGTTACCTGTTGTTGGGTGAGGCTCAAAGCAGCTTCCGCCAGTTTAAGTCCAACAGTGTTTTGTGCATTTAGCGAAAAAAAGTTAAGTAATATAAAGAGGCAAATTAAGATTAGGTTACGTTTCATGTGTTTAAAACGCATTTTATTAAGATTTCTTTTTGCAAGTACTACTTCTGTGTAAATCTGTGCTATCTGTGAGCCAAAATGATTTCTAACAGATTACACAGATCTCACAGATAAGGTAAAAATAATAAACAACTGGCATCTGGCCCCTTGCAACTGGCAAAAACACAATTGTGGCAGGGAAACCCGATGCTTCCAACACAACATGTTATACCACTAACATCAATTGTGATTTGAGCAACAGCATGTGTGATGTGTTCAACACCAAATGTGACATATGCAACACAAAATATGAGGCGTGCAACTTTAGATGTGACGCGTGTAACTCCTGATCTGATGCGTGCAACTCCAGATGTGACCCATGAAACTTCGAATGTGATGAGTGCAATACCAAACGTGAAAGGTTCAACTCCAAATGCGATACGTGCAACTTTAAATGTGATGTATGTAATAACAAATGTGACGCATGCAACTCCAAGTGTGACGCAACAAGTTGCAAACATGAAGGATTACCTGCGTGTGAGTTTAATTGCAGCAAGCCCTTTCAAATGTGCAGGATTCTTTGCAAAATGTATTTTAAGGTATTCTTTGATTCGGATACCCCGGCTCACCAATCCAGTTGTGGGATGATGGAAAAGTAGGTCTCTATCCGACCGCGCTTTTTGTAAATCTAGGAGGGCAGACATGGTTTTGCCTTGAAGCGTTTTAAGGTCAGTTAATCTATTTCGCAAGGCAGCACTGCTTAGCTCCTCAAAGCTACTTTGGTAGGCAGCTGTTGTTTCTAATTTGAGTACTATCCTTTCAAACACGTCTAACTTTTTGTGAAAGGAAACACCTTTGTAGCTGGTTTTTTTAACCGCCTTAGCCTCTGCTTCCCCTTCTGCTTCATTAGAAACAGCTATATGTTTTTTGCTACGATAGATGTGTTTGATGATTTGCAAGATGTCTTCTTTTTCGCTTCCGTGTATGCCACAAATATTGATTTCCCGTCGCACATGGTGCATCAATGGATTGAGGGCATCAAAGGCCTCTTTGCGCAAGGAGATTGCCCTTTGGTAAACATTTTCTTGGTGATGCCAATGATCTATGGCCTCGTTGGCAGCTTGGTTAAGCGCATGTAAATGGGTAAGTTTTAAATCGGGGCTGCTGGGGTTAAAATCGCCTTCCAAGCCTTCTACCATCTGAATCAATATATATAAATTCCTGGCTTGCTTAGCAAAAGTTCCATCCTTTAGGGTTTTCATTTTGTTAACATTGGTACTGCATGATTTGAAAAAATCTTGAATAATGCAAGCAAGGGTAGTGCACAAAATTTTGAGCACAGTTTTTTTAAAAGATGTTCAAGGTTAAAATGAAAGGGTTTTTGATGGGGGTTGAGCCTGAAAATTCTGAGGGTTAGTAACCAACAGCCAGAACACAACAGATAAGAAGTTATAAGTATGCCTAGTGTTTTTAAGGATTGTTTCAAGTTGATATTAATATCTAACATATGCTTATAAGCTTTTTCAGTTTACTTAAATAAGCCATCGATAAATTTGATTTTAATAAATAGTGATGCATTAAAATTATTTATTTTCAATAAGCCTTTTATTTTTAAGTTCTGTCCGTAAATTTGTCCGTGTCCGTAAATTCATCCGTAAAATGATTCAAGTAAAGTATTATTTAGACAAGGCAGATAAACAAAAAAGATCACCAATTCATTTGGTTATTCGTCAAAAGGACGCTCAAATTAAGGTAGCAACAGGTGAAAAAACGAATAAAGAAAATTGGGATGGGAAAGGCCAAAAGGTTAAAGATACAGCCTATGACCACAAGTCTATCAATAATTTTTTGGCTTTTCTAAAAAGTGAAGTTGAAAAGCACTTTAATTCTGTACCTCATAACCAACTTACTACCACTAAAGTTAAGGAGAAAATTCAATCATTGGTTAGTGGCCGCAAGCTAAATACAGAGGTGAAAATGGTTGAGGAGCACTTAGATGCTTATGATAGTAAAGAAAAGGTAACTTTTGTAGATTTATTTGCTGGAGCAGGGGGGTTTAGTGAAGGCTTTTTGCAGGCAGAATTTGAAAATAAGTATTTTGAATTCTTACTAGGAAGTGACATCAATGAGAATTGCGAACTCACCCATTTGGCTCGATACAATTTTCAATTAGGATTGGATGCGGCATTTCTTCGCCAAGATATTACAGAACCAGACTTTTTAGAGCAATTGCAAAAACAGCTTAAAAACAAACCAGTGGATGTAGTTTGTGGGGGCCCTCCGTGCCAAAGTTTTAGCCTAGCTGGTAAGCGTAAAAAGTTTGATAAAAAGGATGATTTGTTTGCCCATTATTTAAATGTGATTCGGGTGTTAAGACCTAAATACTTTGTAATGGAGAATGTTAAAGGGATTCTCACCAAAGAAGGTGGCAAAATTAAAGAAATGATTTTGCAGGAAATAAAGTCTATTATCGACTTAAAAGAGCTTTACAAGCTTACTGAGTTTTTAGTTAAACTTAGAAAGTTAGAAAAAGAGAAACTTTTCACTTTAGACTGTTATGCTTTGAGAATGAAGTTTGAATCTGCAAAGGAAAAGGAGTTGGATAAACTGAGAGAGACTTATTTGCAATTGGTCGAAAATAAGTTTAGGATGCTTACCCCTAAAATAGTGGATTATAAGACTAGTAAAACTGATATTCATATCAATACCATTCGACATGGGTTCAACTTGCTTAAGCGTAGTAAAGAATTGGCCTATGTGCGCAAAAAAGTAATTTTAGAAAAGGCACATAGCGATTTAGACAATGATTATTTTGCAGAACCATTTGATTCATTTTTAACAGCAATTGAACCTGATACTATTATTTCTCAAATTAGTGAGGCCTTTAATAACATTAAACCTGCAAAAGCTTTTGAAATAGAAATTGCTGAAATCATAAGTGCCTTAGAAATCTATAATTATTCATTTGAAGAATGTATTCAAGGACTAAAGCCTTTTGTTTTAGGAAGCAAAACAGAAAAGGAATTTGAGGAAATACTTGCACATATACGTTTGTATAATATAGACCAACCCTTTGTGGCTTTGGCCTCAAATTACGGTGTGCCTCAAAACAGAGAACGGGTTATGTTTATTGGCTGTAGAAAAGACCAAAAGTTAATTTCAGCAGTACCACCTACAGTGAGTGAAGCTGAAAAGGTAACTGTTTTTGAAGCTTTATATGATTTAGATTTTGTTGGTAATGATGATGAAAAGTTTAATTATGAACCTATTGATTTAAAGGCCAAATACAATGGTACAACATCAAAAATGAAAGCACTTATCAAAAAAAGAAATATTGATGGTAAGCCTGATGAAAATAGCGGATTGACTTATGCAGAATGGTCAAAAAAAGGTAGGTTAAATGACCGCTTTAAGAATGCTAAAAATCCTTTTTATGTAAGAAATATAGAAGAATTAGAGAATAATGAACATATTGTTTCTGAATTACATAATCATAAAACTAGTAATCATACAGTTGAGGTATTGAAAAGACTATCAATTATTCATGAATTCGGTGAGTATCAATTGGCAAGAGAAGCTTTAAGAAAAGTTAATCTTGATACTGATAAAAGAAGTTATAATGTGTTGAATCCAAATTCACAAAGTCCTACAGTAATGACTATACCAGATGATTACATTCATTTTTCAACTCCAAGAGCGCTAACAGTGCGTGAAATGGCTCGATTGCAGTCCTTTGATGATTCTTTTGTATTTCAAGGGAAAAGAACTACTGGTGGTGATGATAGAAAAAATACAGTTCCACAATATACCTTAGTAGGAAATGCTGTTCCACCATTACTTGCTAAGGCAATCGCAATTGAAATTTTAAAACAAATACGATAATGGTTTTAGAAGAATTTAAAAAGCATTGTATTTTGTATAAGTCAGATATTTTGGTACAGAAATATTTGATTGAAAATAAAGCGCATTTTTTTGATAAAATTAAAACAGGAGAAGAGTTTGAATTTAAAAAAGATATTGCATCAAAACTAAATGTGCATTTTAGAGACATTGTTATTGTCGGTTCTGGCAAACTTGGATTTAGTCTTAAACCTGAAAAGGATGCGCCTGGATTATATTTGTTTAGAGAATTTGATTCAAGCAAGATTTCCGATTTAGACGTAGCAATTGTATCTCAACTACTTTTTGATAGTGCAATAAAACAATTATACACCCATACCAATTTTTACAAAAATATTTGGAAAGATCGAAATAGTTTGGCTCAATATGCACTTAAAGGAAAAATCGCAACTCGTTTTTTACCGATGGACTTTAAACTTACGAAAGAGATTAGTGAAGTTCAAGAGGAGTATCAAATGAAATATAGCAGAGAGGTAAATATTGAAGTCTATAAATCTTGGTATTTTTTTGAAACTTATCACGAACAAAATATTAAAAATATTCAAATAAATTTAATACGATAATTATGAAACTAAAAGAAAGCATACCTTCAAATAGTCTAAAGATAATAGACTTGTACAATAAAATTGATTCTGGACTATTAGATACCAGTCCTAATTTTCAGAGGAAGCTTGTATGGAAAAAACAACACAAGTATGCTTTTATACAAACCATACTGCTTAATTATCCATTCCCTGAGGTTTATATTGCCAGTGCCGAAATGGATGTCCTTAATTTAAAAGCAAAAGAGATAGTGGTTGATGGTCAACAACGGCTTAATGCAATTGTAGATTACATTAAGGGTGTTAATGATTTTGCTAGTCAAGGTAAAATTACTCCATTTGACAATTTACTCATAGAAGAAAAAAAAGAATTTTTGAATTATTCAGTGACGGTTAAAGATTTAAAGGATATTGGATCAGAAAATATAAAAGAAATATTTAAACGAATTAATAGCACTGATTATTCTTTAAATGCTAATGAAATAATTAATGCACAGTTTGGAGATGGAGAATTCGCGATTTTTAGTAAGCAGTTAGCAGATAAAGATTATGATGTTTCTTCAGAATCAACAGACATTTTAGTTCCAATCGAATCAAGAGATTTAATAACTAGATTTTTTAAAGACAATAGTATATTCTCAGATAATGACATTAAAAGAATGTTTGATTCCCAATATATTATGTTGATATCTTCCACGATATTAGAGGGTAAGTATTTTGGAAGAAATACCAGAATTAATTACTATCTTGAAAAATATAATCTAGGATTTACAAATTACTCAAAAGTTTTAGACCTAATAACAAAAGCAATTGAAACTATTCAGAAACTAAAATTATCAGAAGGAAGTTACTGGTTTAATAAAGCTAATTTATTTACATTAATTATTGAGTTAAGCAGGATTGAACCTAACTGTAATTTAGATGTTCAAAAACTAGAACTACTGCTTTTAGATTTAGAAAACAAAGTTGATATTTATTTTAACGGGGATGAAAATGAAATTATGTTATTATCATCAGATGAAACTAAATTTTTTGAATTATCACGACAAGGCAGCCACGAACTATCAGCAAGGGAACATAGAGGAAAAGTAATTGGCAGTTTAATTAAACAAGCACTACCTCAAAACAACGTTGTGAAGAATAATTTTATAAATATTGCAGATATTAATATTTCCTCATTTAATGAAAAAAGTATTTCTTTCGCAAAGTTAATCCCAACTGAAACTGGGTTAAGTAAAAGCATTATGGATGCAACATCAATTGTACGTGAATTTTTAAAACAGAATTCAATACACAACTATGAGTTACAGAAATTGGGTCCTTTTAACAAAGTTAAAATCAAGGGTTTTCTCATAAATCAAGATTTTTCTAAAATTGATACTGAGATTTCCCTATATAGGTCAAATGGAAGAGGAGACTTCCGTATTTGGTTCACTAACTTAAAAGAATTTGCAGTTGCAAATAACGAATTGGCATTAATTATAATCAATGGAGAAGTCAATGTTTTGAATATAGGTAAGTATAACTATACTAGTTTTATAGAAAACCTCACTTAGATTATGCAAGCATAAAATATCGAGCCTAAGGAAATGAAAGCTACTTAAAAGGAAATTGATGTTATTACCTGTTTGCTTTGGGAAATAACTTATGGTTAGTTTTGTTCTGTACTAAAACAAAACGTTGATTTAAATTTTTTAAATAATCTCGAAAGAGTATTAAAGTTTACTGAAAATGAGAATCTTTAATAAAGCTTTTTTACTTTATCCATTGTTATTATCTGATTACTTTCTATTACCTTAACAGTTGGTGGTTCGGAGAATTTAAATGATTTAAGTTCTTCAATAAGATCATTGAATTCATTATTTGTGGCCACTACAACATTATCAAGTCCAATTACATCTCCACTTTTTATTTTAAGTTTTACACTTTTTGCCTCTTTTTCTTCTAATGTAACCAAGTAGCTTAAGGCTTTTCTATGAACATATTTTAGGGCAATCGCTTCTAAATCTGCTTGCTTATAACGTTCCCTTAAACTAGTTTTTGCAGAAATGCAAATTGGTCCTCTATCGGAAGTGTAAAACATTAAATCATAAATTACATTTGGAACAAATGCAACCTTTGCACTCATGTAAAGGGGTAATATTTTTTCTCTTACACACAATGTTGCCAAGATGTATTCAAATATTTTTCCATTAAGGTTGTTATTGCCTTCAGGATGTTTTTGATAGGCTTCCCAATATATTGATATATACTCAGAAGGCTTTTTATACTTTACATTTAAAAAATTTGGAATCAAACTATCAAATACAATATTTGCTTTTTTATTTTTTCCAACGGTAATTCCTAATTGATTAAGTTGACTCATTTATTGATGCTTATTTATTGCTTTAATTACTTGCTCTGCAGTTGCTTGAATAGCAGGGACAGCAACTGAGTTGCCAAACTGCTTATAGGCTGATGCGTCAGCTACAGGTATTAAAAAATTATCTGGAAAGCCTTGTAGTCTTGCCCATTCACGTGGGGTCATTTTACGAATACCCTCTCTATTAACCTGTCCTTTAATATGGGTAGTAGGCGTGAAATCAGTAATTCGATGGTCTACCACCAAATTTCTTTCCCTTCCCATTCCACCGCAAACCACTGCATTGGCAATGCCATTGTCTGAAATAATTTCAAATCCAAATCCATTACCTTTACTCTCATGTCTTGCTTTATGATTTTGTAAAGTTTGCAGGTATTGGGTAGACAAAAAGAACTTGGTAGGTGGAACTTTTTTTTCTTTAATGTCTGCAAACATTACTTTTTTGTTTATTGGATTAGGATATTCAAAGTTAGAAACTTGGGTGCTTTTATGGAAACCAACAATGAATATGCGCTCTCTATTTTGAGGAACTCCAAAATCTTTTGCATTAATAATTTGCGGTTCTGGTACATAGTAACCTAAATCATTTCTAAGGACATTTAAGATGGTTTCTAAAGTTTTACCTTTGTCATGATTTCTTAGCCCTTTTACGTTTTCTAAAAATATGGCTTTAGGTTGTTTACGTTTGATGATTTCAGCTACATCAAAAAATAAGGTGCCTCTGGTATCCTCAAATCCGCCACGTTTTCCTGCTATTGAAAAAGCTTGACAAGGAAAGCCTGCACATAAAACCTCAAATCCACCTGGTATGAATTTTTTTGTTTCCTCATTGGTAATATCTCCAAAAGGAACTTCTCCAAAATTTGCTAGGTAGGTTTTTTGTGCTTCTTTATCCCATTCGCTTGTAAAAATACATTTGCCTCCTAAATTCTGCAAAGCAATTCTAAAACCACCAATTCCTGCAAATAGGTCAATAAATTTAAAGGTGTAGTTTTCTGGGGTCGGGAATGGAACGTTGTTTATTTCAAATAGTAATTCCTGTAATGCGTTTTCTGCAAAAATTGTAACAGGCAATTCATTTTCATAGTACTTAGCATGCTCTTTAATAAATTTTAATGCATCTTTTTTGAAAACTTTTTCTGATTGATTGTTTAAGTTATGGAGATAATGAGTTATTACTGCCTTTTTTTGATTTACGTCAACAGCTTCAATTAGCCTAACCTTAAACTTTTTACCATCAAACTCATTTATGCTAATTTTTTCTTTAAAATTCATTTAAAAGCACCCTTAACTATTTACATCAATTAATTATTCTTAAATAAAACAACAGCTAACCTACATTTTTACTTTCGAATATTCAATTTAAAGAATTAAATTTTCCTATTTGTTGGATTGTCTAATTATGGTTAGCAGCTTATTATTAATTATTTTTTTTTATTAATTAATAGAAAAGCCAGGTCGTTTTTCACAAAAGTCTTTTGTAAACCCCTTCTCTTACTAGACGAAAAAATAGAACTTTATTCATGTGGTCAAAAGAACTTAACTTCTTTTGGCCATCATCCATAGAAATCAAATTCTCGCTAATCTCTGTGATAAAGAATTCAACGCCATTTTCGGTATTTACCCATTTTTCTCCAACAGAATATTCAATTTCTTGGTAATAAGCGGATATGGTGTTCATCATATTAGGTTTGTTTTCGACATAAAAATAATGAATAAATATTATGTAAAGTTCTTTTATTTCAAATCTTGTAATTTTCTTTTTCCTAAGCATTGTTAACAAGACAATTGTTTCATATTAGATACAAAAAACTAAAGTCAAATAGTTTAACTAACTATGCTTCTTATCATGACAAGGCTTACAAACAGACACTAACCAATCAATAGGTTCTTTGCCAATGTTTATTTTAGCGTAGCGAGTATGGTGAACTTGGGTTGCTTTTGCGCCGCAATAAACACAGCGCCAATTGTCTCTTCTAAGCACTACATAACGTTTGCGACGCCAAGCATCAGATTTTAAATAGACATTTCGGTAGTAGTCTTGCCTTAGGCTAAGGGATTCCTTATCTTCAGATTGATTTTTTAATGGTTCTTCTTTTATTTGTTTGAACAGCCATATTACAAATGCAACTAGGATAACAAGTAAAATCAAAAAATCCATTTCTATTGATTAGTTATATGATTTTTTATCTTGTAACATAAAGAAATCTACTACTCCAATTTAAACTTTAATGAGGTTTCCTTTCCCACCTTTTAGTCTTCAATAATAAGCCCACTTTCACGGTCAAATTGGTTTCTTTCTTCTTCTGTCATCCGATCTCTTAATAGTCTAAGGGTATAGCCCCCTCGAAGTTTTTGGTTTTCAAAAAACATCCAGTCGCTGATATGGTCATTTTCAATTTGAATCGTATCCCCAATTTTCACCTCTGTGGTAGCCTCAGGCGTATTGTCTACAATGCCTATGTAGTTATTATCTTTAAGTGTGATATCACTTACCCAAATGTGTTCTCCTCCATTTGGTGCATTGAACCTTATTTTCAATGCGAAATTTTGATAATCTTTATTGCCACTTTTCAAAGCGTTAGCAAATTTATCCAGTGTTTGCTTAGCTGTTTTAATGGCATCGTTCATCTCAGCATCATCCTGAGTAACATGGTATGTATCTGGTTCATCCTTATTTTCAGTTTTACTTATTTGATTATTCGTACAACTTACTAATATCAGTAAAATGATGGAGGGGAGTATAAGATGCTTCATGAAAATTTGGTTTGTTAATATTGCTTGCTTATTGGTAAAGTTTAACCTTTTTAGGTTCAAAACAAAACTACCCAACCCAAACCATTTTCCTATACCCACTTATAGGTATCTTTTAATAAAATCATGATTGCTCTTTTAACAGGGTCCAGAACTACTCAATCTTAAACGACTTAGTAGCAAGTACGGTGGCGTAGTCTTCATACACCACAAGGTGGTATTCACCCTTCGTCCATCCTTTTACATTTAAATCAAACTGGTACTCAAAACTACCTTCTCCATGGTTGTAAAATTCTGAAAGGATTTTTACGGTATGACCGTTTTTGTTTTTAATGGCAATCGCCAAGTCGCCATGGTGTTTTACATAATAACTAAACTTGCCAAATACTCTTTTTGGGTCGCCAGTAAATACACTGGTATCGTTGGTTTCATAAGTTGTGGTATACCACGGAACGGGTATTTTTTTGATAATGCCTAGAGTGTCTTTTAACGCTTTAACCAAAGCTTCTGGCTCGCCATGTACGCCACTAATAGAGTGGTTGTTAGAGATGCACCATACTGCGGATTGTATGGTATTGTTTTCGAAGTTCGAAGCATTTAAAAATTGTGCCAGTCTCACCCAATCTGTTGGGGCCATATAGCCTACACTAAACTTCATTTTTTCTTTAGGAGCGCCATCCGAACTTTGGCAGCAAAAGCCAAAAACCTTTGTTTTTAACTTTGCCCATGGCCCTAGTTTTATCTTGTTATCTTTTACAATAAATATATCTTGTTTGGTACTATCGCCTGCAATTAAACGCCTACCTGCTTCAATCCAAACGAAGACCCAATTGCCTGTATTGTTTTCAAGGCTTGCCTCTACACAATTGCCTTGATACCCGCCCAATGAAACAAAGCTTGCCTTGATAAAACCTTCTGCTATCAGGCTATCAATTGAACGATGTCTTGGCGTAGTTTCTGCCTGAACAGGTAGTGCATGAAAAGAAAGTAATATATAAAAGATACTTGATAGGCAAGTTCTAATGAAGCTCCCACGTAACCCTTGTTTAATCCCTCTCATAAGCAGTTAATTTGTATGAGTAACGCCCCTTTAAAAGGGTTTATTATTTTATTCTCTTAATGGTTTTTAGATTCATTAGCGATTTCATTTGGGTAATCGCATTTTTGTTTAAATGAATTAATCTTTCTGATTGTTTTAAACCTTGGTGAATCAATACTGCATTAATGCTTTCCAAATTACTAAGAACTACCAACTGCTCTAATGTGGCCGTGTCTCTTATATTTCCAGGTGCGCTAGGGTTAATATCCCTCCATTGTTTGGCAGTTATGCCAAAGAGTGCAACGTTTAATAAGTCTGCTTCAGTTGCATAAACAAAATATATTTGAAATTTATTCAATTCATTTGGAATCAAATTTTCTTTGATAGCATCCGTTTGAATGTGATAATTAATTTTTGCTAAGGTACGTTGCAAGTTCCAATCTAATTTTAGTCGGTCATTTTCGTCCTCTTTTAATCGCTGAAATTCTTTTATGAAATAAAATTTGAATTCTGCGCTAATCCAAGTTGCAAATTCAAAGGCAATATCACGATGCGCGAAAGTGCCACCATATCTTCCAGACTTCGAAATGATGCCTTTAGCATTGGTACTATCAATCCATTTTTGAGGAGTTAGTGCAAAGCTATTTGACCCTGAATCATTTTTAAAGGCATCGAATTCGATGCTTTTAAAATCAGAATTATTAAGTTGTTCCCAAAGTCCACAAAACTCAATAGCACTTCGTGTTCTCATCCAGTTTTGAATAATGTAGTTTGTCCTGTCAGCATCTCTGTAACGAGCCATATCTGTTAATGAAATATAGTCATTTATATTGTCTGAAATTAATGTGATTTTTCTACCTTGAACAGCTAGAATTTTACTTTTTGCCATTTTTTTCTTGCTAATATTTTTCCCACAACTATACGAAATTGCCAAACAGCCTTATAGCTTCAGCCATTTAATAAATCATAGAAATAGGATAGGAAGCAACCCTTGGTTAATCTTATTTTTTTCTTCAGTTTGGTTGCTTTTAATATTTTCTTTTCTGCTGTCACCGTTTTGCGCAACCAGATAGCAAGCGTTTCGTGTAAGTAGCATGTCATTAATCTCTTTTTCAGCACCAGAGCCTATTTGAACCATTTTCCTGACCTCAGGAAAATGGTCGGCTAGCTCTTCACCTGCATGTTTACAAGCAGATTTTGCTTTATCAATTACCTTTCACTTAATCACCCAAATTTCTCTTGCCACTATTAGGGATAGGATTGAACCCATTAGCACAAGTAGTGCCAGCAATTTATGGTAAATTTCGTTTTTTGGTTGCTTAAAAACCATTAGGGTTAAAATGACTAACAGCAAGGCAATGGGAACTTGCTCAATCGGTTCAACCCGTAATAAAAAATGATTAAACAAAAGCGATACAATTGCGCTAATGCCCATGATCGTAAAAATAGCTGGATACTGATGAAAATAAAAAGCCTTCATGTCTTGCTGTTCTTCACCTGCATGGGTTGGCAAAAGCATTTTGGCTGCACCAAAAAGTAAAATAGGATAAAGTAACACAAACAATACCTCATGAAAATACCAAATGTTTTTATCTTTCAATTGGTAACTGATGATCCAATCTTGAATGAAAAGGAACAAAATAAAATATACCCAAATGGCATGTGGCCAATAAAATTTTAAATGCTTGGGCTGGTAGAGTATTTCTGATAAGGCCGTTAACAGATGGGTAATTCCCAATCCCAAGATGATGGATATTAGGATAGAAACATACTCAAAAGTACTAATTTGATTCACCTGATTTAATTAACTTGTTAATAAGAACAATTTGCCCCAAATGGTAATAACTATGTTCCAATACGCCTTCAATATTTCTAAGGTATGAACCATATTTTTCGTCAATAAAATGGGTAGCTAACTTTGCCTCATCTAGCTGCGCAACGCAAAGGGCAAAGGTATTTGCATTGTTTAACAAACGCATTCTCAATTCATCCCAATCAGACGCTGTGTTTAGGCTTGGCATGTCAAAACTAAACTGGTCTTTAATGGTCAAGGTTCCTGTTTCAAATGCCACTATTAACCCCTCTAAATAATAATTTACATGAAAGATTAAGGCCGCAATGCTATTTATGGCTGGCACTTTTTGTTGGGCTTGATACCATGTGAGGGATTCAATTTGTGCCTTGTAATTGGTATTGGCAATCCAATAACCCTCCAAATAAACTTCCCTAATTCTTTTGGCCAATTGTTCAGTTCTGCTCATTGCTTATTCATATTTCGGTTTGACCCAAACCCCGTTTTTAGTTAATTAAAAGGTGATTCGCTTTGTTCCTCCTTAACCATACTTATAATCACATTGCCCGTTTTTTGCTCCGATTCAACATATCGGTACGCTTCTACTATTTGGTTTAACTTGTATTCTCTGTCAATAACCGGACTAAAATACCCTCCTTCTGCCAAGTCTTTTAAGAACACTAGCATCACTTTGTTCATTATTGGAATAGGAAAGAGCACTTTTTTACCTTTAAATAAAGGAGTAATCAAAGCTAGAAAAATATTTTCAGAGCGTTTACCAAGCTCGGTAGAAATGTAAATACCATGCGGAGTAAGCAAGGGTTTGCATGCACCGAAGGAGCTTTTGCCTACGGCATCAAAAATAAAGGAATAGCGTTCCTTGGTATCTGTAAAATCTTGTGTTTGATAGTCGATTACAATATTGGCGCCTAGGCCTTTTACAAGCGCAACATTTTTGGTATTGCAAACTGCTGTAACCTTGGCCCCAAAATACTTAAGAAGTTGCACTGCAGCAGAGCCAATAGCACCAGTTGCGCCATACACTAGAACTTTTTCACCTTTTTGAACTTTGGCAGCTCTAATGTTAAACAAGGCATAATGGGCACCTTCGCCAATGGCGGCAGCTTCTTCCATGCTAAAATGAATAGGCATATGGGTAACAGCATCCGTTTCGGCTATGGTTAGGTATTCTGCATGTGCCCCAAAGGTTTCATCATTGTAGCCAAAAACACGGTGGCCTACTTTGAAATTTTTAACCGATTTGCCACAAGCTGCCACAACACCTGCAAATTCGCAACCCAAGATTTGTTGCTTAGGTTTAAACAAACCACTAAAGAGTCTTGAGATAACATAAACCGCGCTTCTAAATCCTGCATCGGTGCGGTTTACAGTAGCGGCATACACCCTAACCAGAATTTCATTGTCTTTGGGTATGGGTTTAGGTAATTCCATGATTCGAACCACTTCAGGCGGTCCGTATTCGGTATGCACAGCTGCTTTCATAAAATAGGTTATTTTGCTGGTTAAAATTTAAGTTTTTAAACCTGCAAGCAAAGTAATCAATTTAGGTAAAAGAAATTTCGCAGATTTACATAGAAGGAAAATCAAGGCTGTGCTAACTTTGAGGAAAAGGGGTGGCTATTTTTTCCTATACATCAAATGCATGGCAATGACATGCGGGAAGCTAATACAAGCAATGAAAATGAAGAAAACTCCCCATTGCTGGCTTTGATTAAATTCAGATTGCAAAGGCCAAAAGAAATAGAATAATCCTAATATCAACCAAGCTCCTAAATGAAATGGAAGCGATTGTAGCCAAATGATTTTGTTGCTTATCTTTAAATGCAATTGTAAATGCTTCCAACTTGCAAAGCTATGCTGTCCTATGAAGTAAAGTCCAAACGACAACATTAGCGGAATTTGACTCGACAAACTCAACCAAATAAGGGTAAGCACAAATCCAGTTTGTTTTCGAAACAATGCCCAAATCATCCAAGGTAATAGTGCCCAAACCGGAACAGAAAATGGCAATATGATGTTACCCATGCCAGCTAATATAGTATTGGCTTCATCTACATGAGTTCCTAATATAAACGCTAGTACTGAGGCTCCCCAAAGCAAAGAAGTTAAAGGGTTAAAGTGCCACTTTTTGCCATCTGCTTCGCCAAAGTGCCAACTCGAGTATATCAGAAATGCGGTTAACGCCATGGGTGGAATAAAATACCAAAATAATCCCATCAATGCTGCTAACAGTAAGTACTTCAATACAAAAAGTGGTGCTTTTTTTAGGTCCCAATTGCCAGTTTCAAGCAAGTGGTCTACTGCTCCATGCGGAATGCCAACAGCAACCATTCCTATGAAAAACAATGCATATCCAACTACATTTTGTAAAGCAGAGAATTTATTTAACAGTACAAAAAGCAGGGTAGTAAATAATAGTATAAGTGGTTGAACCAAAGTAGTAGAAATGATTTTTTTATACAAGGCTTGCAAAAAAGGTTTCCATGGCAATTGCATGAAAATAGAAATCTCCTCAATCAAATTGGTTTGTTCATCTAGAAACTTTAAAGTTGTTTTGGTATCTACATTTTTCAAAAGTTCAATAAAAATAGGTTTCCCATAGCTTGGATTGTTTTTTAGAATATCCAAAAGTAAAGAATCATAAAAGGCAAAACGCCCTTTAAAAGTATTGTGGTGGTCTTTGTTAAAAGCACTAAGGTTACCGCCACTTTTTAGGGTTTCAGTTATTGCCAATGCTTGGTAATACATATTTTTAAAGGCATACCCAGTGCTCGGTTTAATATTATAATTTCTAGCCCCTAGGTTGATAACTCCTTCTGTGGTTTCACTTTCAATTTTTGTGTTACTCATAGGAATACTGCCCCTTTCAATATCTATTATTTTAAAGTTGCCGTAACAATTTAAAATATAATCTTTTAGTATTTCTTCTGCTTCTGTTGTATTAATTTGGTTTGACCCAAACCGAGTAACTTCAACAAGGGCTTTGCTTGAAGTAAACGGCAACACATATACAAATTGCGTAAATCCTTGTTGCGCAATGTTGAAGTCCATAAACTTAAATACTTCTGGGTTCAAAACAGCACTTTCGGTTTCAATTATCCATCCTATAAAACTTTGGTAGATATGCACCTCATTTGTTTGTGCTTTCTGGTGAACAGGTGGTCTCGAATCAAAAATATTCTGACCAGCTATCCTAGTGTTATTTACTACTACAAAAGTTTCTTCGGCTTCTTTGGCAAACCCTGTAACGTATCCAACTATTTTATCCCAATGATGAATTTCTGCAAGTGATTGAATTTTATTGTACAGGTCAATGCTATCTACATGATTGTAGCTAAACGGTGAAAGACTTAATTGTTCTGAAGGTGTATGCGCTATCGTATCCCAGGATTTTGAAATCAAAGGTTTTAAATTTTGAGTAATGGGTTCTTCCTCTTTAGACCAAAAGCAAAAGGTTTTATCTTTTCTGTTTTTGTTTTCTGGGTCTATAAGGAGTACCTTTTTATTTAGAAGTAAATTATTTCTTTGTAGCGCTAGAATTAATAGCGAAGCTGATGCCCCAGTACCGCAAAATATATAATCATATCTAACGCTTGGTTCAACCCGAACAAAAAAATTATTTGCTTCCATACTTTAATTAACTTTTAAAAGTTCAGTTCATAAAAAAGGGAGGAAGCACTGCAATGAGTGCAACCTCCCTTTAACGTAGTATAAATGTTTGCTATAGCGAGTAATTAATTATCGTTACCACTTCTAGACAAACCATAGATTACTAAACCAAAACCAATTTTGTTAATGGCATCAGCAATGTTGTAAACGATGTCCATTGAGTGCGCAGCAGCAGCTGGGTCAGAAACTAATTGCATTCCAAACAATCCACCTGGAGTTCCTAAGATGTAACCTAAAGGATAGATGGCCCAACCTACTAATACAAACCAACCTAATACACGGGTAGCTTTTGCTACTTCCGGACCAGCAGTTTGTGATAATTGAGCAACTTCTCCAAACCAAATTAAGTAAACAATGTAGAAATACGCAGCACCTGAGATTACGCCCCACATAACGCTATTGTCACGGTCGATGGTTTCGCCAAAGTATCCTGTAACTAACATTACTAAAGAAGCAAAAATCAATTTCCAAAGTAGGGCAATTTTAGCACCTGCTTTTTTGGTGATTAAGTAAAACTCAACACACATCAAAGGCACAGTAAGAATCCAATCTACATAACGGAAGAAAGTTGGTGACTCTCCAGTTGAAAGATTGTAACCTCTCATGTAATAATAATGCACTGCGGCAATAAAAGTGATAAGGCCAGAAACTAACACAGAAGTTCTCCATTTTGGAGAAGTATTGTTTAGTTCCATAAAAAAGAAAACAGACGCGGCCATCATGGCCATTGTTCCGATAAAGAACGTGAAGGCGACGTAATTGTCGCTCGCAATTTTTAAATGTTCCATTGTTTGTTGTTTAGTTTGTCTTACTCTTAAGGATTTTCAGGATCTCCGTGTTTATTGAATTGGTTTGCACCTCCAATTAGTTTTGTTTAACGTTTTATTTAAATAGTTAAACAGAGGCTTTTTGCAATAGTTTCATTTCAATTGTCATATTATACAATCGTGCGTAACTCAGAATAATTAAAAGCTTGATTTATAGTTAACTATGGTTTTTTTATTCTCTAAAAGAGGGCCTTTTATCCCTTTAGATTTTAAAACTAAGTCAAATAAATAGGAAAAGATTGCCTTAAAACGCAGTTTAAGTTTATAAATTTCTTAGTGGTTTTGTCTTGTGAAATAACGAACTCAAAGGTGATTTCTTGAAAGACTTTAAATGTTACGCTTTACGCGGTATAAATTACATCTATCCCACATTTTGTTGAGGAAAAGCAGGTAATCTTAAGGTTTATGGAAAGAGATAATTAAATCTCAAAAACTAATTTAGATGGTCCATCGACTATCTCATAAAAACATACTGCAAGATATTTGCCCCACATTGCAGTGCCTTTTGCCTCGTGGCTTCTGGGTCGTTATAGATTTCTTGGTCTTCCCAGCCATTGCCTAAATCGCATTCGTAAGTATAAAAGCAAACCAAACGGCCTTCGTAAATTAGTCCAAAACCTTGGGGAGCTTTGTTGTCATGTTCGTGCACTTTGGGCAAACCATTGGCAAAATTGTACTTCTGATGATAAATAGGATGCGAAAAAGGTAATTCCACAAAATCCAATTCTGGAAAAACCTTCTTCATTTCTCTTCTAAAAAACTTATCCAATCCATAATTATCATCTGCATGAAGAAAGCCTCCTGCGAGCAGGTAATTTCTTAGGTTTTTAGCTTCTTGATCGCTAAAGATGATATTGCCGTGACCCGTTAAATGCACAAAAGGGTAATTAAAAATATCTGCACTACCAGGTTCCACCACTTCTTCCTCGGGGTGTAATTGCATTCCTAGTTGTTTATTGCAAAATTCGATTAAGTTGGGCAATGAGGTTTTGTTGGCATACCAATCGCCACCGCCATTGTATTTTAGCCTAGCAATTTTTAGGGCAGGAGGTGCAGGAGCAAAACTGCATAGCATACAACCCAAAAGAAAAATCAAAAGCTTTTGCTTCATGTGTCAAATATATCAATAATCAAATGGCATTCAAAGCATGGAGCATGGCTTTGGCTTTTAGTAAACATTCTTCATATTCCTCTTCAGGTATGGCATCATAGGTTATGGCTGAACCAACCATGAAGTTAAGGTAGCCAGTCTTTTGGTTGTATTGAATACTTCGAATCACCACATTAAAGTCGAAGTCGCCATTAGGGGCAAGGTAACCAATGGCACCACTATACAAACCTCGCTTGGTGTTTTCAAATTCCTCTATCAACTGCATAACGCGCACCTTCGGTGCGCCCGTCATGCTTCCCATTGGAAAAGCATTTGCAATCGCATCTATAGGATGAACAGCCAATGAAATAGTTGATGAAACAGTAGAAATCATCTGATGAACTTGCTTAAAGCTATAAATCCCAAAAAGTTCATCTACAGCTACGCTGCCCGTTTCGCTGCTTTTTGCCAAATCATTCCGAACCAAATCTACAATCATCAAGTTTTCGGCACGCTCTTTTTCACTGCCTAGCAAAGTTGCTTTTATCTTTTCATCTTCCTCAACCTCCATCGACCTGCGGGCAGTGCCTTTTATGGGCTGAGAGTATAATTTGTCTGATGACTTTTTTAAAAAACGCTCCGGACTTGCACACATCACATACTGTTGGTTCAACTTAAAAAATGCTGCAAATGGGGTAGGAGAGATTTCGGTTAACCTTTTATAAACGGCTAAAGGATTCAATTGCACATTTTCTGCAAAAAACTCAACGCAGTAGTTCAATTCATAGACATCTCCAGCAACAATGTGTTCTTGTATTTGCTTAACCGTATTAATATAAGTTTCCTTGTCAACTTTTTGAGTGATGCTAAGCTTTGCAGGCGCTGGAGTTGGTTCAACCCGAACCTTTTTTATGGCTGATAAAATACCATTGGCATCTTCACTTAGCACCATTAATTGGTCATGGCTATCAAAAAGCAAAACATGTTGCGGCACAAAAAAGTACATAGGAGCAAAGCCAATTCCATCAGGGTGGTTTGAACCAAGCGCCTCTAACTGGTTTTTTAAGTCGTAACTCAAATACCCAAACATGGGCATACTTTCAAAATACTTGTCATTAAAATCTTTGAACTTCTGCCAATCATTGGCGCCATTGCCATAAATTTCATCCTGAATGCCAACAGCAATAGCAAAATTAACATCATGCAAGCCAAAGGCATTGAGCGCTTCATTGTTATCTAGTATGCAAACAGTGTCAAACGCATTGGCCCATAAAAGTGCTTGTTGTTTAAAATGCGCGTCTGCTTTAATCATTTGTTTTTTGTTTTTCAAAGTGAGCAAATACAATCTTTCCTTTGGCTGAACCTATCATATCTGTTAGCAAGTCTAAAGAAGCTTCTTTAATTTTCTTTACACTTTTTAGTTCTGTAAGCAATTGTTTAGCCGTTTCTGGTCCAATTCCTTTGATGTCTTCTAATTCAGTCACAATGGTATTTTTACTCCTGCGTTTGCGGTGGTGGGTAATTCCAAAGCGATGCGCTTCGTCTCGCAATTGTTGGATAATGCGTAAAGTTTCAGATTTCTTATCAATATACAAAGGCAGTTCGTCTTCAGGGTAGTAAAGTTCTTCTAGTCGTTTTGCAATGCCAATGATAGGCACTTTGCCATAAATATTTAGCAATTTTAGGCTTTCAACAGCAGAACTTAATTGGCCTTTGCCGCCATCTACAATAATAAGATTGGGTAGCACTTGTTGTTCCTCCATCATGCGATGGTAACGGCGGTAAACAACTTCGCGCATGGTAGCAAAATCATCTGGACCCACAACGGTTTTAGGAATAAAATGTCGGTAATCTTTTTTACTGGGTTTACCATCCTTAAACACCACACAAGCACTTACAGGATTAGTACCTTGTAGGTTACTGTTATCAAAACATTCAATGTGGCGCGGCTGATCAGTTAAACGCAAATCTTGCATCATGGTTTGCATGATTCGGTCAACTTTAAAGTCGGGGTTTAACTTTTCATATTGTGCGAGGCGCTCCTTTTTATAATAAAAGGCATTCTTAAGCGAAAGATCGAGCAGCTTTTTCTTCTCCCCAGTTTTGGGTACAGTGATGGTAACCTTTTCATCGGCCCAATCGAGTTCAAACGGAACGATAATTTCTCTCGACATGCTTTTATATTCTTCGCGCACCTCCGCAATGGCAAAATTTAGGAGGTCTTCGTCACGTTCATCTAGTTTTTTCTTAATTTCAAAAGTTTGGGTTTGACAAATAATGCCATTGCTTACCTTAATAAAGTTGGCAAAGGCAAACTTATCATCGCTTACAATTGAGAAAATGTCTACATCATGCCTAATGTCATTCACAATGGTAGATTTACTTTGATAGTTCTCAAGACTGTCTAATTTCTTTTTAAACCTGCCTGCATCTTCAAATTTCATTTCGGCGGCAGCTGTTTGCATGCTAAGTTTTAGTTGTTGTTTGGCTTCTTGTAGTTGGCCCCTAATTAGGCCTTTAGCAGCTTTTACATGTTCATTGTATTCGGCTTCAGATTGCAAGCCAATGCAAGGAGCGGCGCAATTGCCAATATCATATTCTAGGCAGGCCCTAAATTTCCCAGCATTTATATTTTTTTCGGTAAGGTGTAGGGAGCAAGTTCTAAAAGGGTATGTGCTTTTAATAAGGTCGAGTAGGGTATGCATCATATTTCCGCTGGCATAGGGTCCAAAATACTCGCTTCCGTCTTTAATAATGTTGCGTGTATAGAAAATACGAGGAAATTTTTCTTTTTTTATGATGATAGATGGATAAGTCTTATCATCCTTTAGACTGATGTTAAACCTAGGCTGATACCTTTTGATGAGTGCATTTTCAAGTAACAGGGCATCCATTTCAGATTCAACTAAAGTATATTCAATATTAGCTATTTTACTCACCATAACAGCCGTCTTGCGGTTTTCGTAGTGGTTTTTATTAAAATAGCTGCTAACTCGCTTCTTGAGACTTTTGGCTTTACCAATATACATCAATACACCAGCGGCATCATAGTATTTATAGATACCTGGGCTCTCTGGAAGGGAAGCAATGATTGCCTTAAGGTCTGTTGACATGCAGCGAAAATAGGTAAGCAAAAATTAATATTCGTGTAAGAATAATTGTTTTTTTAGTTGTTTTAGGTTTCGGTTTGAACCAAATAGGAGGATTTTTAATTTTAATACAAGCCTATTTTCGATGTTATTAATTTACAAAAGCGAAAAAAATCGATTAGAATATTTTAAAAGCTTCAAATGTAAATTATTCATTATGAATACTATATGGTAATAAGATGTGTGTTTAACATTTAAATAATAAATATTTTACATAAATGCTTGTGTAAGTGATTGAAGAGGCCTAAGTTTGCAGCCCCTTAAAACTAAGGATTTCCTGGTAAGACTGATGGTTAAAACAGTTTGTGTAACCCGCTCAGCATTTAATATCTTAAGATATTTTTTGTCAAGCACTTGCACCGCTCATTTTAAATCACTACTTTTGCCGTCCCTTTTTTTTAAGACAGTATAAAAATTAAGTAGAAAAAGCAAGATATGCCTACTATTCAGCAATTGGTTCGTAAGGGCCGCAACGACATAACAACAAAGAGTAAATCTCCAGCTTTGGACTCATGTCCACAACGCAGAGGTGTTTGTACCCGTGTGTACACAACTACTCCAAAGAAACCTAATTCAGCAATGCGTAAAGTTGCTCGTGTTCGTTTAACTAACGGAAACGAAATTAATGCATACATTCCGGGAGAAGGTCACAACTTGCAAGAACACTCTATCGTATTGGTTAGAGGCGGCAGGGTGAAAGATTTACCAGGTGTACGTTATCATATTGTACGTGGGGCATTGGATACTGCCGGCGTAGCTGGTCGTAACCAACGTCGTTCTAAATACGGAACTAAACGTCCTAAGCCAGGACAGGTTGCAGTTGATCCAAAAGCAAAAGGTAAAAAGAAGTAATTATTAAGCGTTAGCAAATAATACAATGAGAAAATCAAGAGCAAAGAAGCATATTCTGTTACCAGATCCTAAGTTTACTGATATATTAGTAACTCGCTTTGTAAATAACATGATGTGGAGTGGTAAAAAATCTACTGCTTATCACATTTTCTACGAAGCTTTAGATAAGGTAGAAGCAAAAGCACAAGAACGTGGAATAGACGTTTGGAAGAAAGCACTTAATAATGTAATGCCATCTGTAGAAGTTAAATCACGTAGAGTAGGTGGAGCAACATTTCAAATTCCTATGGAAGTACCAGCTGACCGTAAAATCGCAGTAGGTATGAAATGGATGATTAAATATAGCCGCTCACGTGGAGAGAAAACAATGGCGGATAAATTGGCTGGAGAAATTTTGGCAGCTTCAAGAAATGAAGGAGCCTCAGTTAAAAAGCGCGAAGACACACATAAAATGGCCGAAGCAAATAAAGCATTCTCGCATTTTAAAATTAGCTAAATAATACGGAGATAATATAAAATGTCACGCGACTTAAAATTCACAAGAAACATTGGTATTGCTGCACACATTGATGCAGGTAAAACTACCACCACAGAGCGTATCCTTTACTATTCTGGTGTAAATCACAAGATAGGTGAAGTGCATGATGGTGCATCAACAATGGACTGGATGGTGCAAGAAGCAGAACGTGGTATAACCATTACCTCTGCCGCTACCACAGTTGAATGGAAATACAGAAATAATAAGTATCATATCAATATCATCGATACGCCAGGACACGTTGACTTTACCGTAGAGGTAAACCGTTCTTTGCGTGTATTAGATGGTCTTGTTTTCCTTTTCTCAGCAGTTGATGGGGTAGAACCTCAATCAGAAACTAACTGGAGATTAGCAAATAATTATAACGTTGCTCGTTTGGGCTTCGTAAATAAAATGGACCGCTCAGGTGCAGATTTCTTAAACGTGGTAAAACAAGTTAAAGAAATGTTAGGTAGCCACGCAGTTCCATTGCAATTGCCTATCGGTGCAGAAGACAATTTCAAAGGAGTAGTTGATTTAATTAACTTCCGCGGAATGGTTTGGAATGAGCACGATAAAGGTATGACCTATGAAGTAGTTGATATTCCTGCAGACATGTTGGAAGAAGCTACTGAGTGGAGAGAGAAATTACTAGAAGCTGTTTCAGAGTACGACGATAAATTGATGGAGAAATTCTTCGATGATCCTACGACAATAACTGAAAGAGAAATATTAGATGCGTTGCGCAAGGCTGTTATTGACATGAAAATTGTACCTATGTTGTGCGGTTCTTCATTCAAAAACAAAGGTGTTCAAACCATGTTGGATCTAGTAATGGAATTACTTCCTAGTCCAATGGACAAAGAAGGTGTTACCGGAATAAATCCTGATACTGGTGCAGAAATTGTTCGTAAACCTAGTGTAGACGAGCCATTTACAGCCCTAGCATTTAAAATTGCTACCGATCCTTTTGTAGGAAGATTAGCTTTTATGCGTGCATATTCAGGTAAATTAGATGCAGGTTCATACATTCTTAATACCAGAAGCGGTAACAAAGAACGTATCTCACGTATCTTCCAAATGCATGCTAACAAACAAAATCCTATTGATTCATTAGAGGCTGGAGATATTGGTGCAGCGGTAGGTTTTAAAGATATCAAAACAGGAGATACTTTGTGTGCAGAGAAATTCCCTATCGTATTAGAAGCTATGGATTTCCCAGATCCAGTTATTGGATTAGCGGTTGAGCCAAAAACACAAGCAGATTCAGATAAATTAGGTATGGCTTTAGCTAAATTAGCTGAAGAAGATCCAACCTTTAAGGTTCATACAGATGAGGATTCGGGTCAAACCGTAATCTCAGGAATGGGAGAGTTGCATTTAGAGATTATCGTTGACCGCTTAAAACGTGAGTTTAAAGTTGAGATTAATCAAGGTGCACCACAAGTTTCTTACAAAGAAACAATCACCCAGTCAGTATCGCACCGTGAAGTTTATAAGAAACAATCGGGTGGTAGAGGTAAGTTTGCTGATATTCAATTTGAATTGATACCAGGTGCTCAAGATAAAGTAGGTTTGGAATTTGTGAATGAGATTGTGGGTGGTTCAATTCCAAAAGAATTTATCCCTTCAGTTGAAAAAGGTTTCAAATCGGCAATGCAAAATGGTGTCCTAGCTGGATATGCAGTTGAAAGTTTAAAAGTTAGATTGTTTGATGGTTCATTCCACGCAGTTGACTCTGATTCACTTTCATTCGAAATTGCAGCAAGAATAGCTTTCAAAGAAGCAGCACGTAAAGCAAAACCAGTATTACTTGAGCCTATCATGAAGTTGGAGGTAATTACTCCAGAAGAAAACATGGGTGATGTAATTGGGGATTTAAATAGACGTCGCGGACAATTAGAAGGAATGGATTCAAGAGCTGGCGCACAAGTTGTAAAAGCAAAAGTTCCGTTGGCAGAAATGTTCGGATATGTAACGCAGTTAAGAACACTTTCTTCGGGAAGAGCAACTTCAACAATGGAATTTAGCCATTATGCAGAAGCTCCAAGAAATGTTATGGATGAAGTATTAGCAAAAGTAAACGGCAAAGCCGCCAAAGCATAAAGTTATGGTAAGCCAAAGAATAAGGATTAAATTAAAGTCATTCGATCACAATTTAGTTGACAAGTCAGCTGAAAAGATCGTAAGAACTGTAAAAGCCACTGGTGCTGTGGTTAGCGGACCAATTCCGCTTCCTACACACAAAAGAATTTACACAGTTCTTCGTTCACCACACGTGAACAAAAAAGCCAGAGAACAATTCCAGTTGTGCTCATACAAAAGGTTGTTGGATATTTATAGTTCTACCGCAAAAACTGTTGATGCTTTAATGAAGCTCGAATTGCCTAGCGGAGTTGATGTTGAAATTAAAGTTTGATAGCGATAACTATGTCAGGTTTAATAGGAAAAAAAGTAGGAATGACCAGCATCTTTGATGTAAACGGAAAGCAAATTGCTTGTACGGTACTCGAAGTGGGCCCTTGTGTAGTAACACAAGTTAAAACATCTGATAAAGATGGATACTCAGCTGTTCAGATAGCGTATGGTGATGCGAAAGAAAAAAACACACCCGCTGCGTTAAAAGGTATTTATACAAAAGCCAATACGACTCCAAAATCAAAAATGGCAGAGTTTAAAGGATTTGAGCAAACCCTAGCGGTAGGCCAAGTACTAACTGTAGACTTATTTGAGATTGGAGAATTTGTGGATGTAGTAGGTACTTCAAAAGGTAAAGGTTTTCAAGGTGTTGTTAAGCGCCATGGTTTCAGTGGGGTTGGTATGCAAACTCACGGTCAGCATAATCGCTTACGTGCTCCAGGTTCATTGGGTGCCTCATCAGATCCTTCACGTGTATTCAAAGGAATGCGCATGGCTGGAAGAACAGGTGGTACTCGCGTGAAGAAAACCAATCTTGAAGTGCTAAAAGTTCATAAAGACCAAAATCTTTTGGTTGTTAAAGGTTCAATACCTGGTCACAAAGGTTCAATTGTTTTGATAGAAAAGTAAAATGGAATTAGCAGTATTAAATACCAGTGGAACAGAGACCGGTAAAAAGGTCAAGTTAAATAGCGATATATTTGGTATCGAACCTAACGATCATGCCATTTACTTGGACGTGAAACAATACTTGGCTAATCAACGCCAAGGTACCCACTCTTCTAAAGAGAAAAGTACAATTAGTGGTTCAACTAAGAAGTTGCACAGACAAAAAGGTACAGGTGGTTCACGTAAAGGTTCAATTAAATCAGGTACTTTTGTAGGTGGTGCTCGTATTCATGGCCCACGTCCAAGAGATTATAGTTTTAAGTTGAACCGTAAGTTAAAGCAACTTGCACGTAAAAGTGCATTGGCTTATAAAGTTAAAGAAAATGGTATAACCATTCTTGAAAACTTTAACATGGATGCACCAAAAACAAAGAACTATATCAATATTTTAAACAGCTTGAAGGCATCAGATAGCAAAACAATCATGGTTTTGGCTGATTACAACGAGAATATATTAAAGAGCGGTAGAAATTTGCCTAAAGCTAAAGTAATGGCTGCAAAAGACTTAAGCACTTATGATATATTAAATGCTGATAAGTTGATTTTGTTAGAAGGTTCAGTAGAAGTAATAGAGAATATTTTAAAATAAGGCATTATGACTATATTAAAAAAGCCTTTAGTTACAGAGAAGTTCACAGCAATAAGCGATAAGCTTAATAAAGTAAGTTTTATAGTAGCTAAAGCGGCAACTAAAACTGAAATTAAGCAAGCTGTTGAAACAATCTACAGTGTAAACGTTGTAAATGTTAACACTATGATTTACGCCGGTAAAGCTAAGAGTAGATTTACTAAAAAAGGAAATTTTTCCGGTCGTAAAGCTTCTTTCAAAAAAGCAATAATAACCTTGCAAGATGGTCAAAAAATTGACTTCTTCGCTAATATTTAATAGAAGCAATGGGAATTAGGAAATATAAACCAGTAACACCCGGTACCAGATTTAAGGCTGCCAACACTTTCGAAGAGTTGACACCGGGGTATAAAGTGGAAAAATCACTTTTGTTAAGCCAGAAAAGTTCTGGTGGTAGAAATAACAGTGGTAAAATGACCATGCGCTATTTAGGTGGTGGTCATAAGAAGCAATACCGTATCATTGATTTCAAAAGAAACAAACATGGTATTGAAGCTAATGTTGATTCAATTCAATACGATCCAAATCGTACATGCAGGATTGCTTTATTAGTCTATACTGATGGTGAAAAAAGATATATTCTTGCACCTAAAGGACTAGAAGCTGGAATGACAATTAGTAGTGGTACTGGTGTTTCACCAGATTTAGGAAATGCATTGCCATTATCTGAAATACCATTGGGTACAACCATTCACAACATCGAGTTACAACCAGGTCGTGGGGGTCAATTGGTAAGGTCAGCAGGTAGCGCAGCACAATTGCTTAACCGTGATGGAAAATATGCCACTGTTAAATTAGCATCTGGCGAAACTAGAAATATCTTGGTTACTTGTTTTGCAACAGTAGGTCAAGTTTCTAACCAAGACCACATGAATGAGCGTAAAGGTAAGGCTGGTGCTAATCGTTGGTTAGGTAGACGTCCTCGTACTCGTCCAGTAGCGATGAATCCAGTGGATCACCCAATGGGTGGTGGTGAAGGTAGAGCTTCTGGAGGTCATCCAAGGTCACGCAAAGGCCTAAAGGCTAAAGGTTACAAAACCCGCTCGCCTAAAAAATATTCGAATTCAATGATTATAGAAAGTCGTAAGAAGAAATAAGAAATATGGCGCGTTCATTAAAGAAAGGTCCATTTGTAGAAGTAAAACTTGAGAAGAAAGTTTTTGCTATGAATGATAACAAAAAGAAAACTGTAATTAAGACTTGGAGTCGTAGGTCAATGATTACACCTGATTTTGTTGGTCATACATTTGCAGTTCATAACGGTAGTAAGTTTATTCCTGTTTATGTTACTGAGAATATGGTTGGTCATAAGTTAGGAGAATTTGCCCCAACTAGAACATTTAAGTCGCATCCTGTTAAGAAAGATTAAGAAGAATGGAAGCTGTAGCTAAATTAAATAATTGCCCTACCTCGCCACGTAAGATGAGGTTGTTGGCCGACCTAATTCGCGGGAAGCGCGTAGAAGAGGCCTTCAATATATTAGTATTTAATGCTAAGAAAGAAAACTCTCTTCGTTTAGAAAAACTTCTTCGTTCAGCCATTTCTAACTGGCAACAAAAGAATGAAGGTTTAAGGGTAGAAGAAAGTCAGTTGTATGTTAAAACTATATTTGTTGATGGAGGCCCGATGATTAAACGCATTTTGCCAGCACCACAAGGTAGAGCGCATAGAATTCGCAAACGTTCCAACCATGTAACGCTTGTAGTAGACAGCAAAGTTGCTGCTACTGTAGAAAATAGTGAAGTAATAGAAAACGATAATTAATAACAGAATGGGACAAAAGGTTAACCCTATAGGAATACGTTTAGGTATTATTAGAGGCTGGGAGTCTAATTGGTATGGAGGAAAAAATTTCTCTGAAAAACTTATCGAAGATGAGAAAATCAGAAAATATTTAAACGCTCGTATCACAAAAGGTGGTATTGCTAAAATTATAATTGAGCGTACTATAAAGCGTGTAATAATCACTATTCATACAAGCAGACCTGGTATTGTTATCGGTAAAGCTGGTTCAGAAGTAGACAAGATAAAGGAAGAGGTTAAGAAATTAACCAAGAAGGATGTTGCAATCAATATTTTTGAAATCAAAAGACCAGAATTAGATGCAACATTAGTTGGGGAATCAATTGCAAACCAAGTTGAAGCTCGTGTATCTTACAAGAGAGCTGTAAAAATGGCAATTGCTTCAACAATGAGAATGGGTGCTGAAGGTATTAAAGTAATGGTAAGTGGAAGATTAGGTGGCGCGGAGATGGCTAGATCTGAAGTTTTCAAAGAAGGTAGAACACCGCTTCATACGTTAAGAGCTGATATTGATTATACCATTGCAGAAGCATTGACAGTATACGGAAAAATTGGCATCAAGGTATGGATTTGTAAAGGTGAAGTTTTTGGAAAGAGAGATTTATCACCAAATATTGGAATCAACACTGGAAATGATAAACCTTCAGGTGGAGGTAGACCGGATAGAAGACAAGAAGGTGGAGATAGAAGAGATAGAAGACCAGGTGGTGGTGGTGGTGGAGACAGAAGAAATTCTGGTGGCGGAGATCGCAGAAGAAAGTAATAAATTGTTCGATAGTATAATTAACTGTAAAAATGTTACAGCCTAAAAAGACGAAATATAGGAAACAGCAAAAAGGTAGAATGAAAGGTAATGCCACTCGTGGCTTTAATGTTGCCTTTGGTAGCTTTGGATTAAAAGCACTTGATACCTGTTTCTTGACTTCTAAGCAATTAGAAGCAGCCCGTGTGGCTCTAAATCGCTACATGAAACGTGAGGGGCAAGTTTGGATCAGGGTTTTTCCTGATAAACCAATGACACGTAAACCAGCCGAAGTACGTATGGGTAAAGGTAAGGGAGCACCAGAATTTTGGGTAGCTCGTTGCTGGCCAGGTACCATCATTTTTGAAGCGGATGGTGTTCCAAAAGCGGTTGCTCAAGAAGCTATGAGATTGGCTTCACAAAAACTTCCAGTGGTTACTAAATTTGTGGTTAAACCTGAATATAGCGAATAATTATGAATAATACAGAAATCAGGGAATTGTCTAACAAAGAGTTGGCAGCAAGAATTCGTGAAGAAAGAGCTAGTTTTAACAAGCTTTTGTTAAACCATGCGATTTCTCCTGTTGAAAATCCCAACATCATTAAGGAAAATAAGAAGTTGATTGCACGTTTAGTAACTGAGCAACGTAAACGTCAGATTGTAAGTGCACAATAAATCGGGAATATGGAAAATACAACTGAAGAAAGAAATTCGAGGAAGGTTATCATCGGCAAAGTAGTTAGCAATAAAATGCAAAAAACTATTGTTGTTTCCGTTGAGCGTAAAGTGATGCACCCTAAATATGGTAAGTTCATCAAGATGACCTCAAAATTTAAAGCTCATGATGAAAAGAATGAGTGTAATATGAATGATATTGTAAGAGTGATGGAAACTCGTCCGCTTAGTAAAGATAAGCGTTGGAGATTAGTAGAAATCATTGAAAAAGCTAAGTAACGATGATACAACAAGAATCAAGGCTAAAAGTAGCAGATAACAGCGGCGCAAAAGAAGTACTTTGTATTCGTGTGCTAGGTGGTACGGGTAGAAGATACGCCTCTGTAGGTGATAAAATTGTAGTGACTGTAAAATCAGCGATTCCTTCTGGAACAGTTAAAAAAGGTGCTGTTTCTAAAGCAGTAGTCGTTCGCACGAAAAAAGAAGTGCGCAGACAAGACGGATCTTACATTCGCTTTGACGATAATTCTTGCGTTTTATTGAACGCGCAAGATGAGCCACGCGCAACCCGTATTTTCGGACCAGTTGCTCGTGAGCTTAGAGAAAAACAGTTCATGAAAATTGTATCTTTAGCACCGGAGGTTCTATAATAATGGAAAGAAAGTTTAACAGCCAGGCTAAACGTCATGTAAAAAAAGGTGATAACGTTCTTGTTATTACTGGTGACGATAAAGGCAAAAAAGGAAGGGTAATAGAAGTAATTACCGAAACAAACAGAGCAATTGTTGAGGGCGTTAACATTGTTAAGCGTCATACTAAACCTAATGCTCAGAATCAAAACGGTGGCATTATTTCAAAAGAGGCGCCTGTTCATATCTCCAACCTTAAAGTTGTAGATAAAACAGGTAATCCAACTAAAATTGGTCGCAAAACCAATGAAAGTGGAAAATTATTAAGGGTATCAAAAAAATCTGGTGATTTTATTGACTAATATTTATTGTATATGTACACGCCAAGATTAAAAGAACAATATTCAAAAGAAATCGTTCCCGCAATGCAGGAAAGATTCAAGTATAAGAACCCAATGATGGTTCCTAAGTTACTTAAAATTTGTATTAACCAAGGAGTTGGAGCTGCTGTTGCAGATAAGAAATTGGTTGACCAAGCAATTGAAGAACTTTCAAATATTGCTGGACAAAAAGCTGTTCCTACACGTTCAAAGAAAGATATCTCAAACTTCAAGTTAAGAAAAGGTGTTCCGGTTGGAACACGTGTAACTTTGCGTGGAGACCGTATGTATGAGTTCTTAGATCGTTTAATTTCAGTTTCTTTACCTCGTGTAAGGGATTTTCAAGGCTTAAAACTTAAAGGTTTTGATGGCAGAGGAAATTATAACATGGGTGTAACAGAACAAATCATTTTCCCTGAGATTGTTATCGATAAGGTTAACAGAATCAATGGTATGGACATTACATTTGTAACTACTGCCAGTTCGGATGAGCAATGCTTAGAATTGCTAAAGGAGTTTGGTTTACCATTTAAAAAAGCGTAATATTTAAATAATGGCAAAAGAGTCAGTAAAAGCCCGTCAACGCAAAAGAGAGAAAATGGTGGCAAAGTTTGCTGCTAAGCGTGAGGCATTAAAACAAGCAGGTGATTATATTGGGTTGCAAAAACTTCCTAAAAATGCTTCACCTGTTCGTCTTAAAAATCGTTGCAAATTAACAGGAAGGCCTAAAGGATACATGAAGGATTTCGGTATTTGCCGTAATCAATTTCGTGAACTTGCCTTAATGGGTAAAATTCCAGGTGTTACCAAATCTAGCTGGTAATAAAAATAAATTGTAAAGGTTTAGCAATTATTTATATATTTGCAGCCCTTAAAATATAAACAATCACTTAGCAAGTAAGAGTAAAAGCCTTGGCTTACTGCTTGCAAGTAACAAAATATATCATATGACAGATCCAATATCAGATTATTTAACTAGGCTTCGTAATGCGATCAAGGCAAATCATCGCATAGTAGAGATTCCAAGCTCCAAAATTAAAAAGGAGATTACTCGAGTATTATTCGAGAAGGGTTATATTCTTAATTACAAATTTGAGGATATAGAAAACCGTCAAGGTATCATAAAAATTGCCCTTAAGTATCATCCATTAACCAAAACTTCTGCAATTAAGACACTTGAGCGCGTAAGTCGTCCAGGTTTACGTCGTTATACTGGCGTTGACACTTTGCCGCGTGTTATTAATGGCATGGGTATAGCCATTGTAACTACTTCTAAAGGTGTAATGACTGAAAAGGAAGCAAAGATTAACAATGTAGGTGGTGAAGTTTTATGTTTCGTTTATTAATTGAAAGGAGAATAAAATGTCACGTATAGGTAAAGCAATTATTAAAGTTCCTTCAGGTGTTGAAGTGGTAGTTTCTTCTTCTAATCTTGTTTCAGTTAAAGGTCCAAAAGGTCAATTAACGCAACAAATGGATCCAGATATTAAGTTAGATGTTACCGATGGTATCATTTCTTTTACTAGAGCTACAGACCATAAGCGCCATAGAGCACTTCATGGCCTTTATAGGTCACTTGTAAACAATATGGTTACGGGTGTTACTCAAGGATATTCAAAAAGACAAGAATTGGTGGGTGTTGGTTACAAAGCTACTAATGATGGAAATATTTTAGATTTAACCCTTGGATATTCACATCATATTTATTTTGAAGTACCCAAAGAAGTTCAAGTAAAAACTGAACAAGAAAAAGGTAAAAACCCAATCATAACTTTAGAAGGAATTGATAAGCAATTAGTTGGTCAAGTAGCAGCAAAGATTAGGTCATTGCGCGCACCAGAACCATATAAAGGCAAGGGTATTAAGTTTGTAAATGAAGTGTTGAGAAGAAAAGCAGGTAAAACTGCTTCTAAATAATATTGAGCTATGTTTAATAAAGATTCAAGAAGAGGAAAAATTCGTGCCCGTATCCGCAGCCGCGTAACTGGTACAGCTCAGAAGCCACGTCTATCTGTTTTTAGGAGTAATAGATTCATTTATGCTCAATTGATTGATGATATAGCTGGTGTTACTTTAATTGCAAGTTCATCTAGAGCATTGACAGAAAAGGTAGCAAAAGGTGATTCATCAGTACTTGTTGGAAAAAGTTTAGCTGAAAAAGCACTTGCCGCAGGTATTTCAGAAGTTGTTTTTGATAGAGGTGGTTACCTTTATCATGGTAGGGTTAAGGCGCTTGCTGAAGGCGCTCGTGAAGGTGGTCTTAAATTTTAATTGTAAGAAAGAGTATGTCAACAGCGAACATAAAAAAAGTAAGAACAACTGATGTTGAACTAAAGGAAAAAGTTGTTTCTATAAACCGCGTAGCTAAAGTTACAAAGGGTGGTAGAACATTTAGTTTTTCAGCTTTAGTGGTAGTAGGTGATGGGAATGGTATAGTTGGTTATGGCTTAGGAAAATCTTTGGAAGTAACAGATGCTATTTCTAAAGGAGTAGATGATGCTAAGAAAAATTTGGTTAAAGTGCCAGTTTTAAAAGGCACTGTACCTCATGAGCAACTTGGTAAATATGGCGGTGGTCGTGTATTTTTAAAGCCTGCTGCGCATGGAACAGGTGTTATTGCAGGTGGTGCGATGCGTGCAGTTTTGGAAAGTGCTGGAGTTACAGACGTTTTGGCAAAGTCAAAAGGATCTTCTAACCCGCACAATGTGGTGAAAGCTACCATTAACGCTTTATTAGAAATGCGTGATGCATATACTATTGCACAACAAAGAGGAATTAGTTTAAAGAAAGTTTTTAACGGACAAGAATAATACGATGGAAAAGTTAAGAGTTACACAAATAAAGAGCGCCATCGACCGTAAAGAAGATCAAAAGCGCACCGTTCGTGCCCTTGGGTTTACTAAGCTTCATCAAGTAAAAGAGGTTGAAGCTACACCACAAATTATGGGTATGATCAACAAAGTTTCTCATTTGTTAAAAGTTGAAAAAATCTAAAAGGACCAGACATGAAATTACATACATTAAAGCCAGCTCCTGGTTCAACTCATAGAGAAGGTAAAAGGTTAGGTCGAGGAGAAGGTAGTGGAAAAGGTGGAACCGCTTCTCGTGGTCATAAAGGTGCTGGTTCTAGAAGTGGAACAAGTACAAAAAGAGGTTTTGAAGGTGGACAGATGCCATTGTATCGTCGTATACCTAAGTTTGGTTTTAAAAACCTTAATAGGGTTGAGTACGCTCCAATTAACTTAGATAAACTTCAAGAACTTGCCGATAAAGGAATAAGTAAAATTGATTCATCTGTTTTAAGAGACAATGGATTGATTGGAAAGAATGATCTAGTGAAAATTTTAGGACGTGGTGAAATTAAAGCTGCGTTAGAAATTAAAGCTGATAAGTTTTCAGAAGCTGCGCAGAAAGCAATTGAAGCAGCTGGAGGTTCAATTACAAGTAAATAATTATTTAATATTCCCGACCGGTGAAGAAACTAATTGAAACATTTCAAAATATATTCAGAATTGAGGAACTTAGATACAAGTTGCTTATTACATTCTGGATGTTACTTGCCTACCGTTTGGGTACGTATGTTACCCTCCCAGGTGTAGATCCAAACATGTTAGAAGGTTCTGCTCAACAAGCAGAAGGTGGTATTTTTGGTTTGATTAATACTTTTGCAGGTGGTGCTTTCGCAAGGGGCTCAATCTTCGCACTTGGTATCATGCCTTATATTTCGGCATCAATTGTTGTGCAGCTATTGAGTTTAGCTGTTCCTTCTTTTCAAAGACTTCAAAAAGAAGGTGAAGATGGAAGACGTAAAATTAATCAGATAACCAGATATTTAACTATTGTAATTACAGCAGTTCAGTCAATTGGTTTCCTTATTAATTTAAGAACAGAAAATCCTCAAGCAATTATCTCAGTTACTAATCCAGAGGTGATTTCTAACTTCATGTTTATGTTGAGTTCAGTAGTTGTCTTAACCTCAAGCACCATGTTTGTAATGTGGTTAGGTGAAAGAATTACTGAAAAGGGAATTGGCAATGGTATTTCTTTAATCATTATGATTGGTATCATAGCAAGATTGCCTGAAGCATTGGTTAAAGAGTTTAATTTTAAATTAGGCGAAACAGGTGGAGGATTGGTGATATTCTTGGTAGAGTTAGCTGTGTTATTCGCCGTAATTATGATTACAATCCTATTGGTTCAAGGTACCCGAAAAATACCTGTACAATACGCAAAAAGGATTGTTGGTAATAAGCAATATGGTGGTGTAAGACAGTATATCCCTTTAAAGGTTAACGCTGCTGGAGTAATGCCTATCATCTTTGCTCAAGCATTAATGTTCATTCCTAGCACGGTTGCACAATTCTTCCCAGATTATGAAACTATGCAAGGGGTAATGGGTGCTTTTATCAATCCAATGGGTTGGGTTTATAACCTAACTTTTGCAACACTAATAATCTTGTTTACGTACTTTTATACTGCTATTACTGTAAATGCTAATCAAATCTCTGATGAAATGAAAAGAAACGGTGGATTTATCCCTGGTGTAAAACCTGGTAAGGCTACTGCAGATTTCATTGATAATGTGATGTCTAGAATTACATTACCAGGTGCATTTTTCTTAGCATTTGTAGCAATTCTTCCATCTTTAGCAAACATTTTTAACATCAATAGCCAGTTTGCTCAGTTTTACGGAGGTACTTCTTTACTCATCTTAGTTGGTGTGGTTTTAGATACCTTACAGCAAATAGAGAGTCATTTAATGATGCGTCACTATGATGGTTTGATGAAGAGCGGTAGAATAAAAGGACGACAAGCAGCAGGATCTTTGGTATAAAGTAATTATTTCGTTGATATTATAAAAATATTACGTATTTTTGCTCCCCTTTTTCTAACAATATGCCAAAGCAATCGCTGATAAAACAAGACGGAACAATAACAGAATCTCTGAGTAATGCAATGTTCAGAGTGCAATTAGAAAATGGGCACGAAGTGATTGCCCATATCTCAGGTAAAATGAGAATGCATTATATTAAAATTTTACCAGGAGATAAAGTGTCGATAGAAATGTCGCCATATGACTTAAGTAAAGGAAGAATTATATACAGGTATAAATAAAAACTGGCAAAAATGAAGATCAGAGCATCTGTAAAGAAGCGCAGTGAAGACTGCATCATTGTTAAACGTAAAGGAAGAGTTTACGTTATCAACAAAAAGAACCCTAAGTTTAAACAACGTCAAGGATAATAAAGTAATATGGCTCGTATATCAGGTATAGATTTACCCAAAAACAAAAGAGGAGAAATAGGTTTAACCTACATCTTCGGTATTGGTCGCTCAACTGCTCAACATATATTGACCAGTTGTAACGTATCATGGGACAAAAAAGTAAGTGAATGGAATGACGAAGAGTTAAATGCTATTCGTAAATTCATTACAGAAGGTGTAACTGTTGAAGGAGAACTTCGCTCTGAACGTCAATTGAACATCAAGCGTCTTATGGACATTGGTTGTTACAGAGGATTACGTCATCGTAAAGGATTGCCAGTTCGCGGACAACGTACTCGCACAAATTCACGCACTCGTAAAGGTAAACGTAAAACAGTTGCTGGTAAAAAGAAGGTAACTAAATAATAAGTAATTAAAAGAACATGGCTGCTAATAACAAAAAGGTAACCAAAAAGAAGACAGTTAGTGTAGAACCTCATGGTCAAGTTCACATTAAAGCTTCTTTTAATAATGTGATTATTTCAATCACAAATCAAACTGGACAAGTAATATCTTGGGCTTCTGCTGGTAAAATGGGTTTCAGAGGTTCAAAGAAAAATACACCTTATGCTGCACAAATGGCTTCTGCAGATTGTGCTAAAGTTGCGGTTGATGCTGGTTTGAAGAAAGTTGATGTATTTATAAAAGGGCCTGGATCTGGTCGTGATTCAGCTATCAGAACATTGCAATCAAGCGGACTTGAAGTATTGTCTATCACAGATATTACGCCACTTCCTCACAATGGTTGTCGTCCTCCTAAGGCTCGTAGGGTTTAATTAATTAATAAAGAAGAGAAATGGCTAGATATATTGGACCAAAAACCAAAATCGCAAGACGCTTTAAAGATCCAATCTTTGGACCTGATAAGTCTTATGAGAAAAGACAAACACCTCCTGGTCAGCACGGTGGCTCACGCAAGCGTACAAAGCAAACAGAATACGCTATTCAGTTATCTGAAAAACAAAAAGCTAAATATACTTACGGTGTACTAGAGCGTCAGTTTTTCAAAACTTTCGAATTAGCAGCTAGAAAAAAAGGTATCACGGGTGAAAATTTATTAAGATTTTTAGAATCAAGATTAGATAATACCGTATTTAGATTAGGTATTGCACCAACCAGAGCGCAAGGTCGTCAGATGGTTTCTCATTGCCATATTACCGTGAATGGAAATTTGGTTAATATTCCTTCTTACCAACTTAAGCCTGGTGATGTAGTAGCTGTTAGAGAGAAATCTAAATCTCTAGAAGTTATCTCAAATTCTGTAGCCGCAAGCAATCCAAAGAAATTTAATTGGATCACTTTCGATCCAAATAGCCTTAGCGGAACTTTTCTCGCTTATCCTGAGCGTGACCAAATTCCTGAAAATATCAAAGAACAACTCATCGTTGAATTGTATTCAAAATAATCATTAATCCGGTATATAAATGGGTATCCTCACTTTTCAAAAACCTGATAAAGTTATCATGCATAAAGAAACTGACTTTTTTGGTCAGTTTGAATTCCGTCCCCTTGAAAAAGGCTACGGTGTTACCATCGGTAATTCTTTAAGAAGAATTCTGTTGTCTTCTTTAGAAGGCTTCGCTATCACCTCGGTTAAAATCACTGGTGTAGACCATGAATTCTCTACCATAAAAGGGGTAATTGAGGATGTTACAGCGATGGTTTTCAATCTTAAGAAAATCCGCTTCAAACGTATCATCGACGGTATTGATAATGAGAAAATCTATATCAACATCAAAGGTCAAAATCAGTTTTTAGCTGGGGAGATTGGAAAGCATACCAATAGCTTTAAGGTGTTAAATCCTGAACTTGTTATCTGTAACATGGAACCTTCTGTTCATTTAGAAGTAGAACTTACAGTTGAAAAGGGAAGAGGTTATGTTCCTGCTGAAGAAAATAAAATTAAGGATGCAGCAATTGGTGTTATCGCGATTGATTCAATCTTTACACCTATTAAGAATGTAAAGTTTAGTGTTGAAGATTATCGCGTTGAACAAAAAACGGATTACGAGAAACTAATCATCGAGATACAAACTGATGGTTCTATCCATCCAGAAGATGCCTTGAAAGAAGCGGCTAAGATTCTTATCCAACATTTCATGTTATTCTCTGATGAGTTAATCACTTTGGATACTCAAGTAAAAGAACCAACGCAAGAAGTTGATGAAAATTACTTGCAAGTGCGCAAAATCCTTAAAACCCCACTTTCTGATTTAGATTTATCTGTTCGTGCTTACAATTGTTTGAAAGCTGCAGACATCAAATCTTTGGCAGATTTAGTTTCTTACGATATTGCTGACTTACTTAAATTCCGCAACTTTGGTAAGAAATCTCTAAGTGAATTAGAAGAGTTAGTAAGAGATAAAGGTTTAACTTTTGGTATTGACGTTTCTAAATATAAATTAGACCAAGAATAATTAATAGGATGATTGTTCATCCCGAAAGACAATAGGTAAAGATCATGAGACACGGAAAAACATTTAATCATTTAGGAAGAACTGCAACACATAGGAAGTCGTTGTTATCTAATATGGCTTCTTCTTTAATTCTTCATAAGCGTATTACTACAACTACTGCTAAAGCAAAGGCATTACGTAAATACGTTGAACCCCTTATTACTAAAGCAAAGGATGACTCAACTCATTCAAGAAGGGTAGTATTTAGTTACCTTAAAAGCAAAGAGTCTACTTCAGAATTGTTTGGAGCAGTTGCTCAAAAGATTGCTGATAGACCAGGTGGTTACACACGTATTTTGAAGCTAATGAATCGTAAAGGTGATAACGCTGAAATGGCTATCATCGAGTTAGTTGATTTCAATGAAAACTTGTTAAAAGATACAAGCACCAAAACTAGCACTAAAAGAACTAGAAGAGGTAAGAAAACTACCGCACCTGCTGAGGCTGCTGTTGAAGCAAGCACTGAAGAAGCATAGTTTTTATTTAAACATAGGAAAAGCCTGTTTCATTAATTTGAAGCAGGCTTTTTTGTTTGAACCTAGTTATTACCAGCCCACTCGGGTCTGTATATTTCAAAGGATTATTCCAACAATAGCTATAGCGGTTAAAGCTTTGGGTATTGTCTGGAGATTGAACGTAGTTATCGGGGCTTAGCATGCGGATATTACATTCACTATTGCCAATTGAACCGGAAGCAAAATAACTCACTTGTTTAGTAGCACAAACTGAATAACTATTTTTATAGGATAGCTGTAAAATCACTTTATTTCAAAGATTAAGTCTTTTGAAAATTCATTAAGCTTTGCCTTTTTTAATTTAGAAGTTCCATAAAATTTTCTAAGATTTTTGCTTCTTTCAATTTCAACTTCAATTTCATCATTTCCTAAGGGTTTTAGAATTATAACTCCAGGTTGAAACAAGGTAAAAGGATATTCTATTGGCATGGTGCTTTTAATGCAATAGTCATATCCTAGCTGCATGTTTATCTTTTGTTGGGTAGTATAACCAATTGTCTTTATCTGTAAAATTAATTGCCTTCCCATAAGTCTTTTTGCTACTACGGCATCAATCTTTAAGACCCCTTCTAAATTGCTTACACCAAGAATTTCAAATGTTGTATTGGATTCATCATTGGTTTTGATGTAAAAATAAGCACCCACTATTGGTGTATAGTCTTTGTAAACAGCGATAAGACTGATGGTGGAGTCTTTTCTGGGCAGACTATCTAAAACAGAAGTTTCTTGCCAAATATCATTGCTTTTTATTTGATATTTATTTCGACCCATATAATCATAAGTACTTCCTGCAATACAGTAACTTCCAAAAGCATCTTTATTTGTTATTCTAAAATGTATGCTATCCTTTGTGATAAAAATAAACTCCTTCGTATTTTTATTGAAAAAATTACCTTCATCGATCTTTTGTGCCAGAATTTGGTTCGAACCAAAAATAAGAAGGCAAATGACTACTAAGATATTGACATTGGCCCTATAAGATGAAAGGATCAAATATGTTTTTATAACATCCACTTGCATTTAGATAACTGCCATTTTAAACTTAATAGGTAATGATTTCTAGAATAGCTTTTTTTATGAATTTTCTTCTTATTCTGATGGAGGAGCTTTGTATCTTAATGTCTTGCAGGTAATTGGTTTTTTTTATTTGGGTTAGCTCTTTTCCGTTCAAATGAATAGGTATGGCAAGACTTACAAAAAGGTAAATTGTATCTATACATTTTACAGAGTCATTTTGATTATTCGCAAACTCATATACTAGATTTTCTTGAATACAATCTTTTGCTTTGATACCTATGTCCAAAAATTGCCTTTCACTAAGTTCAAGTCCTTCTAAAAAGTAAATATGTGGTATAGAATCACAAAATTTTGTTTGGATATTGTTTATACTATCCAGTTTTGTTCTTTGGTTAAAAACAAGTCCATTGACTATTAGCATTTGTTTGATGTTATCACCGCAAGGCTCCAATTGTTTAGTTTCAATATTTTGACCAAATGCATGATTAAAAAATCCTAAATAAATAAAGAAAATAAAATTTCTCATTTCCAAAAAATATAGCTGTAAATGAATCGATTAATTGGTGGGGTAATTATTGAATAATCTCCACCATAGCCAGGATAATATGAACCATCATATCTATTTATTACTATGGATGGCTTTCCATTTGTGTTAAAATCCCAATTTCCATGGTACCTCGCTGTTTTAAAGCTTTCCATGAGAACCCTTTGACCGACAGGAGTGTTCTCAGCAATGTTTCGAGGATTTACATAATTGCCATCACCGCCAGAAATAATATCTCTTGTTTCACCTGGTTTATCCCAATGTGTATGGTACTCTGCTATTGCATCATTAGGTGCAATACCTAAGTCTATTTGTGAGTTAGAACCTGGTTTTGCTCTACTAATTCCTCCATTTTCTAATAAAAATCCTCCGTATTCTCTGCCCCAAAACCTTGACCTTTGAAAGTCTGCTTGCATTGTGTTAAATTGTTTATAACTGATTTTCAGTGGCCCCCAACTTTTCCCACCCTCATATTGCCAACTGATATAAGTACTTGCATGATATAATCCAAATGCCATAATTCCTCCACCAATTGATGACATTGCCATGTCTTTAATTTTTCCACCATGTAAAGCTGTATTAATTCCTGAGCCAATTGAACCTCCAGTAAAAGAACCTAATCCACCACCAATTGCTGCACCAGCCCCAGCGCCAACTCCACCTGAAATCGCTCCATAAATCGCACCTTGCATCATTGCATTTGGGTCCCAATTCGATTGAAGCCCACTGAATCCTGCACCTCCAACAACTCCAGATGTTATGCCTGTACCAATTGCTCCACCACCTAATGCAGAAACCCCAGTACCAACTCCACCTGTAATTGCACCAATTCCAGCGCCAGTGGCAATGTATCCAAACATCTGCCATCCAGTTGCTCCTGCGGCCTGGCCAACACGCCAACCTCCAAAGCCACCAGCTAAAGCGCCTATAATAATTGGTGCAAAAACAATCTCCCCACTCGGATCTGTATACTTCAAAGGATTATTCCAACAATAGCTATAGCGGTTAAAGCTTTGGGTACTGTTGGGTGATTGTACGTAGTTATCTGGACTTAACATTCGACCTAAAACGTAATCATACAACCTGCCATTCATGTTAATCAAAGAGAAGTGGGGTAGGTGTTCATGAAAGGTAAAGCCTCTTAAGGTTATATCATTGCTGCCTCCCATTCCAAAAGGGTTGGCTATCGTATAGTTCCAAGTAGTAGGGTGGCGGTGGCGGCCCCACGCGTCATAGCTGCGCCTTTCTACTATATTTCCTAGCTCATCGCTAATGGCCATTAAACTGCCCAAGTGGTCTAAGTGTAAATAGAAAAGCTCTTTGGTTTCTCCTGTTTTGCGTTGGATGGCAAAAGGTGCTCCATAGCCGTCATACAAATAGGTAAACTCTGCTTCGCCTCTTAGTTCCATATTGGCCGAACCTATATAAAATGTGGTGCTAGCATAGGCAGTGCTTGGGCTCACATATTCCATTTTAATTCTTTGTTGGTCTACCCCATAACTTATTTGCAAAGTGTGGGGCTGCGCTGTGGGAGAATTAAGTACAGCTTGACTGATTTCTGAAATGCTGTTAAAATCTGTATAAGTATAATTATGCGTTTCTGCAGAAGATGGAGGTACAGGCTGGTTTAGCGTAAACCGATGGTTGGTAATGGCATGTGGCCTTGCAGAGGTATACTCTAATGTTTGTGAGGTTCCAATTTGCTGCTCGGTTAAATTGCCATTGTCTTCGTATTCAAATATTTTTGGGGTATTTGTTGCGCCAATTATTTCATTGATACTGGTTAACCTATTGAGGTTGTCGTATCCAAAAATTTCAGAACCTACGCCCACAGTTGTTCGGCTTAATAAGTTGTTGCTGCCCAACTCAAAATTATATTGTTGGTGTAATGCCACTAAATTTGGCGTACCAGGTTTAATACTTTTAATCATAGACAACTGCAACCAATTGTCATAGCTTTGTTGGTTGATATACCCATTCCCATAGTTGTTTTCTAAGGGCCTGCCATCAACCGCTTCTTGGTTTTTTTGCCATAATATAGTGTTTGTTTCTACATCACTTATGCTAATAAGGTCGTTGTAATTATTATATCCATAGCTTAAAGAAATATTGGGATAACGCACTTCTGTTAGGCGCATATAAGCATCGTATGCATATGTGGTGCTATATAGAAGGTTGTTTGCTCCCATTTCTCTACTTTCTTTTAAATTACCATCGGGAAAATAATCAAATTGACGATAATGCGCAAGAGTGCCGTTTACCTTAAGTTCTTCTTTTTTTAGTTGGTTCACCTCGCCATGCGCGGTGTTAGGGTAATAGTTGTAAATAATCATTTGTAAATTTTTTCCTTTGGCATTTAATTTCTCGTTACGTGCATCTGCTTTATTCAATGTAAGGCTTAAAGATTTCTTTTCGCATTTTTTGTTCTTACAGTTTATCTCAATCTGTGTTTTTTGCTTAATTACATAGATTTTTCAACAATTTAAACAATTGACAAGGGAATAATCATAAGTTGACTTAAATTACAAGCCTATATACAAAGCTTGTAATCACGCTCATGAATACACCAACCCGTTTCCTATTTTCTACTATACTTTTTCTTTGTTTTGCGCTATCTGGTTTTGCTCAGCCTATTATTCAACTCGATAGCAATAAAGTTAAAACATTAGCTGGTGCCGGTATTGCTGGTAATATAAACAGCTTTGGTACTTCTGCAAGATTTAATGAACCAACTGGTGTGTGCATCGATACTGCCGGTAATATCTATGTTGCTGATTTTGCCAATCATTCTATAAGAAAAGTTAATCCGCTTACAGGTGAGGTAAGCCTTTTTGCTGGCTCTGGTGTGGCTGGATATGCAGATGGACTAGGCGCTGCTGCAAGTTTTAACTCCCCAACTGGACTAACCTGTGATATAGCAGGTAATGTTTTTGTTGCGGATCAGTTTAACTTGCGTATTAGATTCATTACGCCTGCAGGTTTAGTTTCTACTGTTGCAGGAACTGGAAACGTTGGCACTGATAATGGTATTCCACTCAATTCAACCTTTACTTTCCCTTGTGGAATCGCCCGCGATGTAAATGGTAATTTTTATGTGGCTGACCAATACAGCCATGTAATCCGGAAAATTAGCAACTCAGGTGTTGTTTCCGTTTTGGCTGGTACCCCAAATGCTGCAGGATTTATAAATGGTGCCGACTCTGTTGCTCGGTTCAATACGCCAACTGGAATTACAGTTGATTTGCAAGGTTTTGTTTATGTTGCAGATAATAAAAATAACTGCATCCGAAAGATTAGTCCTTCTGGTGTAGTTTCAACATTTGCTGGTTCTGGTGTTGGTGGCTATGCAGATGGTGTTGGAACCAATGCAGTGTTTTTAGGTCCTTCTGGTTTGTGTGCAGATGCTCTTGGGAACGTTTTTGTTTCTGATAAAAACAACCAAAGAATTAGAAAAATTGCCGCCAATGGCATGGTTTCAACAATAATAGGAGATGGAATTTACGAAGGCCTAAATGGAAATGGTATCAGAGGTAGGGTAGGCAATCCTTACGGAATTACTCTCGACAAATTGGGAAGACCTTTAGTGGTTGAAACAGGTTTTCACTTGCTTAGGCGCTTAGAACATACCTTAATAGATACTTTCTTCACTAAAATTGCAGTACCTTCTTCTGTAGCAAGTTTTTCATTTACTGCCTACCAACTTACTGCAAATGTGGAGCTTTTTGCCTCTGCTGGTTTTCAAATATCCTTGAACCGAGATTTTGGTTTTACCGATACGTTGAACATCTCACCGATAAGTGGTATCGTAAACCAAACCATTTATGTTAGATGTTTTTCAAATACAAATGGCGGTATCATCAATGGCACAGCAACCATAAAATCATCCGGTGCTGCAGATGTCATTGTGCCATTAGTAGCTTCGGTTTCTTGTGATGGCTTAAGCATTCAACCCAATTACGTGCATGATGCTGTGGCCGGAATTCCTTATAACTTTAACTTAAATGCCCCACAATTAAGTCAGCTTTCTTGGAGCATTTCCTCGGGTGCGCTGCCAACGGGTTTACTTATAAATCCAAGTACTGGCGCAATTTCAGGAACGAGCAATACCACAGGCAATTACTTTTTTACAGTTCAAGGAATGGCTTCGCCAACTTGCTTGGTGCAACAAAGTTATTCCATGTTAGTGGTAAATACGCCCTTGCCTAGGTATGGGTTCAACCTCAATTCTTGTAGCAACCGTACGGTTCAATTCTATGATTCTTCTCTTATTGCAACTACTTACCTCTGGAATTTTGGGGATGGTACTACTTCTACTTTAAAGAATCCTACTAAAACCTATTCTAAAGATTCTGTGTACTTGGTAAGTTTAACCATCAATGGAACCATAGCAACAACTAGAAGTATATCAGTTTTTGCAACCCCAACTGCACCAAGTCTTACCGCTAGCACCGATTGTAATTTTCAATATACCTTTAATGGGGCTCCTTCTGGCAGTTATTATTCTTATCGTTGGATATTTAATGGTGGATTGCCGGGTTCTGATTCTTCCTCAAGACTTGCCACGCGAAAATATCTCCTTGCTGATACAGCTCAAGTACAACTTATCCTTACGGCTGGTAATCGTTGTTCAGTTGCTTCAAATGCGCTTAGGTTCAAACCGAACCTTTATGCCCCAATTGTGGTAGCAGGAATTGCAGTGAGTGCACCAGGAAATAACTTTTGTTCTAATAGTAGAATTATAACCAATACAAGCAGCAGCGGCCTATCTGCTTATACTTTAAGTGTAAATGGCGGTCCGTTTTTACCCATTACTGCGTCTTTCAATTTAAATGGATTAAGTAAAGGAACTTACCACCTACGTTTAGCCGCACACAATGGAATTTGCTTTGATACCGCGGTAACAAGTTTTGTGATTTCTAATACCACGGCTGCCTTTAACGAGCAAGCGAGCACGTGTAATGCCACGGTTCAATTTACCAATACCTCATTTGCCGAAGAGCCTTTAGCATTGAGTTACCTTTGGACTTTTGGTTCACCCCAAAAAGGTACTTCTACTTTGCCTAACCCTTTGTTTAATTTTGGAAGCGGAGGTATTGATACGGTTACGTTGACTGTAACTGCCGCAAATGGCTGTTCAAATACCGTCCGAAAAGCCATCAGCATAAGCAATGGCACCACACCAAATCCATCCTTTGTTTGGCAGGCCAATCAGCCTTGTAACAATCGTATTCAATTTACCAATACTTCTAGCAATGGCGCTACTTCTTACTTATGGAACTTTGGGGATAGCACCTTTAGCACTTCAACCCATCCTGCTAAATCTTATGCAGATACTGGAAATTACTTGGTGATTTTATACGCTTTCAATGGCACTTGTACAACCGCTTCCTTGCAAACCATAAGGGTAGATTCTGCAGCCAGAGGACCGTTTGCTAATTTTAGTATTAACCAAGATACGCAACTTTTCACCAATCAATCTTTTGATTTTGCCAATAGCAGCAAACACCTCGGTGCAGGCTTTAATAGCAATTACCAATGGGAGTTTGGCGATGGAAGTTTTTCGAGCAATACTTTTGTCTATAACAAAGTGTATCCTGATACTGGAAATTATTGGGTACGTTTAATTGCCACCAACAATTTGGGTTGCAAAGACACTATTTACAAAGGGGTTCGGGTTGAACCAAACGTATATGCAAGGTTTGGGTTTCAAGCGCCTAGTTGCAATAACAGAACCATTCAATTTTTAGATTCTTCTTACTTTGCTGGTTCTTGGCTTTGGGAGTTTGGCGATGGCGATACCTCAACCCAAAGAAACCCCGTGCATACCTATTTAAAAGATTCTATTTATTTGGTTAAACTCACCATCAATGGAAACCTTACCGCGGGTAAAAACATCGAGATTATTAATCATGCGCCTGTTGCTGCTATCAGTTACCAAGTAAATTGTGCTTATGAATATAATTTCTTTGGCGCACCTGCTGGAAACAATTATACCTATCATTGGCAATTTACGGGCGGAACAGGCAGTGATACCACCCTTAGAATTCCGACACGCTCCTATACTACGCCTGGCCCAACGGGTGTAGCACTAACAGTTTTCAATAAGGGCAAATGTCCTATTTCTCCTTCGCAACTTATTTTTACACCCACCATCGCTCCAAATGGATTTTCTACCAAAGCCGTTGTGTATGCACCAAATAACAACTTATGTGCAACAACGCGAATCATTAGAAACGATGGGGTAGGCGCAAACCTTTATTTGTGGCGCATAGACAATGGCCCTTTCGATACTTTGAATGCCCTAGACACGGTTAATGCACTTACACCAGGCACTCACCTCATTCAGGTGGTGGGCAGCAAAAGCTTTTGTTCTGATACCCTTTATTTCCCTTTCACCATTAGCGCTCCAATACCATCCTTTATTGCAATTCCTAGTTCTTGCAACCAACAAGTTAATTTTTTAACCACCTCTTCTAGCACAGACAATGGTGCGTTAAGCTACCAATGGTTTTTTGGGAGACCACTCAAAGGAACTGCCAATACGCCAAATGCAAGTTTTAACTTTGGGGTTTCGGGAGCAGATTCTGCCTTCTTAACCTTAACCAGTACTAGTGGTTGTTCTGCCACCATTGGAAGAAGAGTTGTGGTGGGAACGGGTACTGGTCCAAATGCTAGTTTTAACACTAGTCTGGCAAGCACAACCTGTAAAAGCATCATTCAATTTACCAATACCACGGGTACTGGGTTCTCTTATGCTTGGGATTTTGGCGATACCACTACTAGTAACCTCGCAAACCCAATACATGGTTTTGCTAAGTTAGGAACCTATACAGTTAACCTAACGGTTAGCAATGGTAGTTGTAGTTCTACTGCCACTAAAATCATTCAAATAGATTCTGGCGCTTTTGGTCCAGCCGCAAGGTTTAGTTTGAACCAAGTGAGCATGCCTATAAATAATCACAATTTTTCTTTTGTAAATACCAGTTCACACTTAGGGAATAATGCTTGGAACATTAAGTATAAATGGAATTTAGGAGATGGAACTTTAGATTCAACTAACAGCTCTATCTACGACAAAAGGTACGCTTCTCCAGGCAATTACTTAATCTCTTTAAGCGCAACCAATACCTTAGGTTGCATAGATACTTATACAGCCAATATCAATGTTTACCCAGTGGTATCCTCAAAATTTGGTTTTGTTCAAAACGCCTGCAGCAATCGCTTGGTTCAATTTAGAGATTCTTCCACCTTGGTGGTTTCCTACAAATGGTATTTTGGCGATGGCGATTCTTCCACCTTGGCCAGCCCAGCCCATCTTTATGCAAAGGATAGCATTTACAGGGTTAGGTTAATCATTAACGGAACCGATTCCAGTGAAAGAATGGTTACGGTTGCTACCACGCCAGTAGTTGGAACACTATCTGCGGTTGCGGCATGTGACAATGTATATTCATTTTTTGGCGCGCCAATTAGTAATCAATACAACTACCATTGGGGATTTTCAAGTGGCAGTTTTGGAAGTGACACTTTCCTCAGGGTGCCCAGCAGGGGTTATAGTAGTGCTGGATTAAAAACCGTTACCCTTCAAGTTGCCTCTAATGGAAGATGCCCAATCAATGCAACTCCCTTAACCTTTAATGCGGCTGTTTTTGTGCCTTCTGCCACAGCAGCTTTTGAGGTTGTTCCTCCTGTGGGGCAAACCTATTGCTCTACTAACAGGGTGATAAATAACTTAAGTAGTCCTGGCTTGTTATCTTATACGTATAGTTTAGATGGTGCGCCTTATGTTTCAATAGGTGCTAGTGCTGCACTTAATAACCTTTCTTTTGGTTACCATTTAATTAGAATGGCGGTGTACAATGGCAATTGCGCAGATACCGTTGCAGATGTTATTAATATTTCTATACCTACCCCAAATTTTGAATTTATAGCAAGTAATTGCAATCAATTAGTGAGTTTTCAAAACCTCTCCACTACCAATGTTTTGGCTAGAATGAGTTATGCTTGGCAGTTTGGTTCGCCCATAAAAGGAGGTTCAAATGCTACCAATCCAGTGTTTAATTTTATCAATCCTGGAGTGGATACCGTAATTCTAACCACTACCTCAGAAAGTGGTTGTGCGGTTAGTATTAAGAAGCCTATTGTTGCCGGACTTGGTTCAACCCAATTGCCAATAGATTTTACCTATGGCATTGCACCAAATTCTTGCAGCAATAGAATTAAGTTTAGCAATTTAAGCGCCGCAGATACCGCCATGCGCTTTACTTGGAATTTCCCTGATGGTACATCCGACAATCGTTTGAGCCCTGTTAAAACATTTTCTGATACAGGAGATTTAGCGGTGATTTTAATTGCTAATAAAAATGGTTGTATCAGCACGGTTTCCAGAACTATCAACTTACCATTTGGCAGTTATGGTCCAATTGCTTCTTTCTTGCCAAATGACCCTATTCAAAATTTTGTGGACCATTCTTTTAACTTCTTAAATAACAGTTCTTCTTTGGGCATTGGTTGGGTAGTTTCTAATCGTTGGTTGTTTGGGGATGGTACCATTGATTCGGTAAACTCTTTTGTCTTTAATAGGAGGTTTGCAAATCCTGGGAAATACCAAGTTATGTTGGCCGTGGTAGGTTCTACAGGTTGCATGGATACTGCCATTGCCAATATAGAAGTATTGCCTATTCCGGTAGCAAATTTTAACGTAACGGGTTTTAATTGTAACAACAGAACAGTTCAATTTTTAGATTCATCCATACTAGCCACTTCCTACAAATGGCGCTTTGGAGATGGGGATACTTCAAATTTAGCTTCTCCTTCACACACGTATGCAGCAGATGGTGTTTATGCAGTTAGCCTTACCATCAATGATACTTTTACGTATCAAGAGAATATTGAAATTGTTAATTCTCCCAATTCATCTTTCTTGGTTCAAGCCAACAATTGCCAAAATGTATTTACACTCACACCTTTAGTTAATGGCGCTGATTACACCTACTTATGGTTAGGAGACAGAAAATATTGGACAGACTCCAGCACGAGGGTTCAAAGAGTAGCCTTTGACAAAACAGATACGGGGTATGTTCAGTTATTGGTAACCAAAAAAGGCTTGTGTTCTTCTTTATCTTCTTTAGATACCTTGTATGGTTTTGATGGTCCTAAAGCAGATTTTAGTTTAGCCATTACAGATACTTGCTCAAACAGCAGGCAGCTTGTAAATTTAAGTACAGGCATGACAGACACTTATTTTATTTTAGACAATAATGCCCCACAAGTGTTAGGAACCTCATTTGTTTTAAATGGCTTAAGTGAAGGAAAACATACCTTAAAAGTAGTTGCAGTTGAAAACTTGTGTTCAGATACCTTCTCTTCCAATTTTATCATCTCTGATGTTAATGGAGATTTTGTTGCCACACAATTGCCATGTGTTAAAACAGTTCAGTTTGAACCCAACTTGAGTTTCGAGTCGACCTTAAACGCTTCCTACTTTTGGACTTTTGGAGATGGTAAGGATTCCATTGCAACCGATGTTAGTCATACTTATAAGAATGGCGGAGTATTCCCAGTTGTGTTAGAAGTTGCCTTAAGCAATGGATGTCGCAGGTTGATTAGCAAAAACATTAATGTGATTGACCAATCTGGTCCGGGTGCTGCCATTACCTTTACCTTACAAACGGGTGCACCTTGTAATACTGGATATAGATTTAATGCCTTAAGTTCGAATGCCGTTGAGTATTTATGGGATTTTGGGGATGGGTATTCAACCCCTTTGGTTAAAAATTCGAGTGTATTTCATGCCTATGCCTTTACGGGTAATTTCCCGGTAGTATTGGCCGCAATTGATGCAAAAGGTTGCAGCAGTATTTCTGATACCTTGTTTTTACAAGTAAATAATACAGGTAAACCAAAACCAGTTTCGCGCTTTGTAACCTTAGATACCGTAGAATGTTTGCTTACTCAAAACTATAATTTTGTAAATGCTTCTTACCTCATAGGTTCAGGATTTATCAATGGCACCACTTGGGATTTTGGAGATGGAAACACAGATGTTTTGAACACTTCCATTTATGGTAAAAAGTATAATCAGGTGGGTAATTACAAAGTAACCTTAACCAGTGTTTCGGATGCGGGTTGCCGCGATTCATTTAGTTTGGTGGTAAAAGTAGTAGACGATTCAATTTGTAATCCTAATCCGGTTGGCTTGAACCAAGCCCTTGCGCAACAAGGATTACAATTGTATCCTAACCCAAATGACGGAAGCTTTTATGTGAAGGCACTAAATGAACTTGGAGATTGTAAATTGGCAGTTTATGATATTGCGGGTAGGTTAGCTTGGGAAGGCAATAAGTATTTCGGGTTGAACCAAAGCCAAAACTTCGAGCTAGGCCACCTAAAAGCAGGTAACTATATGCTAACCCTTACCACAAAAGAAGGCAGCCAAGAGCGCATTAAGTTTGTGGTGTATGAGGTGAAATAGGGTGGGGGTTTATTTTTTTTGCTTATTATTACGTGCTAATTAGTTTTGGTAGTTTTCTAATTCTAGGGACTGTGGCCACCACTGCGCCGCAGTCGCATTGGTCACTATTTGTTTAGCTTATTTTATTTCCATTTCTTTAGACGTGCAAGAGGCCATGCTAGCTTCAACAATATTTTGCTTGCCACTTCTGGCGGCTTGCACCATTTGATCAATGGTACGGTCATATTTTTGAAAGAACCTTTTTGTAAAATAAATGGTACCAAAGTCAATAGACAATAGTCGATAGTCCATAGACGATAGTTCAATTCACTGCTACCATGGACTATCGACTATCGACCATGGACTTCTTACAATTGCCCCTAATGCAAATTAAGCTAGATTGCTAAAACCGCTCCTCTCACTGTCCTAAAAACCTGAAAATTAAATCATAGAAATGTGAAAAGCTAAAGCGCCAATTTGTTTGAACCAAACAGTTTCTACCAAAGGTTTTGGGGTGGTTGTGGGCTGAAACAATAGGTAATAAACCGTGTAAGATGCGTTTTTAAAAGCTCCATAGGAGCATCCTGTTTGTAGGAAAGGATTTGTATTTAAACAAAGCTCCATAGGAGCGTTCTGTTTATTGGGGATTATTAACAGGCCGCTCCTATGGAGCTAATTAAATTGTGATTGATTCGGTTCTACAAACAATTAGCCCCGATGGGGCATATTATAAATTATTGCTTTTACAGCTCTATAGGAGCGTTCTGTTTGTTGGTAATTATTAACAGGTCGCTCCTACGGAGCTAATTAAATTGTGATTATTTCGGTTCTACAAACAGGTTGCCCCGCTGGGGCATTATTTAAGGTTTTCAATTAAAATTATTCTTCAATCGATTCAAGTTCCTCATCTGTGATCGCATTAATATTAATAATTGAATCACATGTCGAATTTAAAGATTTAACCAAAGTAACTAAATGTTGAACATTGGCATCTTTTGAATCTTCAAATTGTTTGATGTCAAATACATATTTATCGCCCAATTCAAAAAGTTCATCGTATTCTTTCATCTCGCTACTCATTGCCACGTTAATGGCATTGGAAAAAATTAGTTCCTGCGACTCTTTAAGTCCTTTGATAGCTTCTAATAAAAACTTCCTGTAATCATTCATCATTTTTTGAGTTGTTAGGTTTTGTTGCCCAATCTGGCAATTGTATAATAAAAAATTCTCTATCAATTTCTCTAATTGATTTATCTGATTGAACTTGGATATCGTAAAATTTCCTAATCAGCCTTTCGTAAAATTCACCAATATTTTTTACTTGTCTTGCATTGTTTAGGTCACTTCCTTCTACCAAACCAAGGTTTATCAAAAGCCTTCTATCTAGTATTGGCAGTAAATTTGGGAAATACACATGCAATAAAGTAGCGATAAAGGAAGATTTAAAGCCATCTATGGCAAAATCATTTTCATCTCCATTCTTCAGAATATCTTTTGCCTGCCTGCATAATGAATTCAGTGATTCATTAGAAAGTTCTTTAAGGTGCGTTGAACCAAAATCACTATCTATTTCCCTCATTTGCTCACTATATTTTAATAATTTCTTATTTATCAATTCTTCACTTTCATTGATGGTAGAATTCCCACCTTTAAAGTTAGAAATGTAAAACAAATCTATAATTGTAAGTTGGTACTTATCTGCTTTTTTGTTGATGAATTTTTGGTAATTTAGTAAGGAGATATTTGACTTATCCCATAGGGTTTCTGACCTGTTTGTCATTGCTTTATTATAATGAGGATTTAAAATCAAAAGAAATAAAAAATTGCAAGTAATGAATTTAAATATTATTTTTTTTAATTCAACTACAATACTTTCAGGTTTTATTAAAGACTCGCCTTCAATTTATCCTGTATTGCGGTTGGGAAGGAGTACGTTACCTTGTTGCTTTGGCATTAAGGCTGGCTTTTGTGGTTTGCAAATGTATGGCTTTGGCATTGGCACTTTATTTAAGTCTTGATTCATGAAATTTCATTAAGTCATTAAATTTCTTCCAAAACTTTCTGCTTTGCCTTTTGATAATATTGTCACCGTTTATTGATTTCATTGATTCATTTGCTTTGTTTATATAGCTAAGATAATTTCCCCAATAATACTCTTTCGTTTTTTCATAAACTTTTTTGTCTGCCTTTGATGGTCTATAAATAAGTTTTCGTTTTGCTCCTCTATGGGTAAATCGCTTGTATAGCCTTGACTTGAATAAACTTCTGTCGGGATTTTTACTATGTATTGCTAAAGAAGTTGATTTTTTAAACGAGCTTTTCATTGCTCTATAGAACTTTGAAAAACCAGAAGTTTTTATCAAAACCCTTTGTCCGTCAAATGAGAATCCTAAATAAGCCAGTGTTTTATTATGATTTGGTGCTTTAGTTTTTTCATCAATTTCAAATCCAATAAATTTACCTTTTACTTCCTCAAAACGAAAGATCTTAGTCTTTTTTGGTTCTATTTTCAAATCAACAAGGTTATCAATTTTATCTCTGATTAGTTTAATAATATCATCTTCAAATTGTTGCTCACAAATAATAATTAAATCATCACTATATCTTTGGTAAAATCCACCAATTGAAGAAACAATATCAAATATTTCTTGATCAAACTCCAACATATAGATATTTGCCAATGTTGCACTGATTGGACTTCCTTGAGGTATTCCAACTATGTTGTTTTTTGATTTAATTAAATTTAAATTGTTCTTTAGGAATTCATCCTTTTCACAATAAGCAACGGAATTTTTTTCTTTAAAATGTTTACTACTTTTTATTTCCTTCCTTTTAAAAGTAGTTTTAGTTGAAGAGTTTGGAACACCATTTTCAACAATCATAGTTTTGCCATAACTTTCAAATAACTGGTCGCCTTCAATGTATTTGATATTAGTTATAGCCTTAAATATATTATAATGGTCTTTGGGTAAAGTAGTTTCGTTTAAAACACTTGTCCATTGTTTTTTTAAGATTTTATGATTCAGACTTGGGAAAAAATCAGTAACGTCTGAAACAATAGCAGTAAGATTTTTTGTATTGTTCTTTTGAATAAATTCAAAAGTAGTTTTTGCAAAATCAATGTTGCATTTATTATTTTCAGAACCCTTTGAAATTGAAATTTTTCGGTATGCAACTACAGATTCATTGAAATTCTTATTTTCAATATAACTTTCATATGCAGTTGCCAATATTTCGTTGTACTTTGAAAATACTAAAGAATCTAAATGTGAAGCGAAGAAAATATCTCGAACTTTTGGCTTGTCAATAAATCTTTTCCTCTTTCCACTTGGGTTTCTATCTGGTAAAGAATTGTCTGCTCTGAATCTTCTTTGTAAAATAATTTTATGTATTAATGGAAGAAAACTATGGCATCGAACTTTATCAAAATTTTCAACATATTCTTTTACCCAATAATAATCTTTGATTGTTATTGGTAAACCTATATGAGGATACTTTTTTGTTTTAAACCACTTTTCTAATTCCATTTTATCAAGTTAAAAAAAGGGGGCAGATACTAGTAAAATAGTATGTAGCAGGTTTGAAATGTACATGCTCTGTCGAAGCTTTAACCCTTTTATAAGGGAGGCAACGCTACTCAATTCAGGTATAGAAATTGTTATCTTTGTACTTAAATCCATAAACACATTATATATGCTCAGAAAATACATCCGCAAACACAACTTCAAGGCTTCAACAGTTATTAATCTGTTGATAACACTTTCCTCATTGTTTCCTTTACAGGAAAATTTGGAAAATAGTATTGACTTTCCCAGCTAGCGTATTTCCTAGACGTGGTAAAATTTTGCAAAACGTAACATTTCGACCCTCTGCCCCCAATATCTTTATAAATCTATTTCCATTTCTAATATTTTTCGCTAAATTAACTACTATCAATGAAATTGTTTCTTGTATTTCCTTAGAATATATAAATTCTATTAATTTAACTTAAATTGAATCTTAAAAAACTGAATAGATTTTAGCTGAACTCAAGTTATTTGGTTGCCAATATTCGTTAGGTAAGTAAAATTGGTCAAGGTTGGAAACGACACTCGTTTTTTTACTCAAACCTTTCTTAATACTGTCCATTTGACTCACAATTCTGTTTCCTTGTTCTTCAGGACCTTGTATGATTAATTTAGCACTTGATGGTAATTTTGAAAATATTTGAATATCTGTTTCTCTATTAAAAATTGGAAAAGAATACCCAATTACAATAACAAAGTCTGCCTCAGTTATTTTTTTTGCTGCAAGTTCTCTATAATGTGAAATTATTTCGTCCTGTTCCCAAGAAAACTTAATCCCTGTTTTTATGTTAGGATCGTGAGAATCTTTTAATGCATTCCAAAATACGTTATGTGATTCTGTGTTGTATTCATAAAACGCCTGTATTGAACCTGCTGGATTAAACCAAGCAGTTCCATTTAATTTAATAATTGAACTTTCCTCATGGGTTTCGTAACCTATGTTTAATTTCTTTCCAACTTCAATTAAATCGGATTGGCCTTCATAAAAGGAAAAGGCCTGTTCTAATTGTAAATCATAATTCCAAGATATAATGCTAATGTTTTCTGGCAAGCGCAACTTAGGGGTTAGTATAGATGCCAATAAACTATCATATCTTGGATCAAGCTTAAAGGCCATCCTTTGCTTGTTATCAAATGTTGTAATTTCATTTGAAAAATTATCAGATAATGTAGTTATAGTTAAGCGACGGTAGGTTAATAAACAACTTATAATCCTTTTGATGTATTCATATTCTTTATTCCAATAAACATATTCGCTTGTACCATGTTCACATGTTTCTCTTTTTAGCCAATACTTCCTTGCTAATGTATCTATAGAACTGTGCTTTTTTATTTCTTCTAACTTTGAATAAAAATTATTTAACTGGTCTCTTATTGGATCATAGGTTAGAGCAGATTTGTTTAACTCAAAAATCACAATAAATTCCATCATCTTTTCTAGTTCTCTAGGAATCTCATTTACAACTGGCAAGGCCTGGTAGCTAGCTCCGGCTCCCAATAAAAAACATATGTTTGCTTGTTTATTATTCATAGGCTATTTTTATTTTGTCAACTCCACTTTTGTAAACTCAGGCAATTCCTATTAATTTCTGTTTCACTTTATTTTACATTTTATACATTTCATTGGTAATGATATTTAAGTCCATGTGATTTAATTACTCCAGAGCGTAATTGCAAATTTGCAAATGGTAAATATAAGTTCTTATCAATTAATTTTAATTTTGTTGGTTCCGAGACTTGTTCTATAAACTTTTTTAAGATTTCTTCTTCAATAATGTGGGATTCCTTAGTTTCATATAGATGAATGTTAAGGTCATTTATATTTTTTAAAAGTTTTAACCAATAACCACCTTTATGAGGGCTTTTTTTGCCAAATTTATGATTGAAGAACTGACCTATTCTTTCTGATAATGTTTGCTTTTCAGCTTTTCCTATATAAAGTATTGTTTCATCAGGTAACCAAAAATTCTTTAGCTGATTTATTAAATCTGTTTTGGAAGGTGTCTTTTCATTTAGAAGTATGTTTGGTGCATTAGCTAACCATAAATCAATCTGTTTATCATTGATAACAATCTCAACATCATGCTTAGGTAAGAAATCTTTGTCTTTACTCGAAGATATAATATAGACACCATTTTTATTTTCAACAAATGTGCTCCCCCATTTAATACTTTTTAAATATTTTAATTGAAAGGTGTCTTCTAATTTTTGAACTGATATTGGCATATATTTTTTTTAAACCTCAACTGGTTATTTCCTCAACGCCTCCCTCAAAACCTGTTGCAATAACTTCTCATTTTGCGCTTGGCTTTGTTTGATGCTTGCTTCCATCTCATTGCAATACTGCATCAATTCATCTAATTTTTGAACGATGCGGTGTTGTTCGGCTAATGGAGGAAGCGGAAATGTTAAAGTCAATACAATATCTCTATCAATACCAGGAATTAAGCTTTTAGCTTTCCCTCTGAAGTTTTCAACCTGTAGTTCCAAAAAGGTTTTTAAAAATTCATTTGGTATGAAGCTACTTCGTAGAGCCATTATTTGTCGGGCAATATGCACCTTCTTCTCTTTTAATATCGCCATTTTCCCAACACCTGAACCTTTACATGTCAATAATAAATCACTTTCAATTGCAATTGATTTTGGATTATTCGTCCATCTATTTAAAATTACATTACCCTTATCTAAATTACTTGCACCTGTGACATAAGGTAGACCGAAATTGTCTTTGTCAGAGTACTCAGAAGGAGTTAGGTCTTGACCAGATATTAGTGTGATTATCTCCCCCAACCTACACCATACCCAATTTTCAGGTATTTCAAATGGAATTTCTTCGGGTTTGATGGGTGGTAGTTCTTTAATTTTTTTCGTACCCTGAGCTTGTCGAAGGGCGGCTTTTATCTTTTTTAGCAATTCACTTGCTGGTTCGTCTTCCTCTGGTCCCTGAGCGAAGTCGAAACGGCCTTGCACTGCATCTTGCAATAATTGCTGTCGGAGCTTTTTTACGAGGGTGAGTTGGTGGGTGAGTTCGGTGGAGAGTTTGCCAACTTGTCTTTTTCTGCTTTCAAGAAGTTCAAATAAATATTCTTGTTGTTCCTTCGTTTTGGGAATAATTAATTTGAATTTTTCTAACATTCCAATTGAAACCATTGGAGTAGCAGTTCCTTTTGCTTCGGTCTTTAATATATCATATAATTGTTGTTCAATATATTTTATAAATGGACGATAAATCAATTTTTCATTTATTTTTCCAAGATTACCAATACTTCCAACATAAAAGCAGTCAGCAAATTGGCTAGAAACAATACCAAGTTTACCACTTGTGGCTCCTCGCATTGCAATTAACAAATCATCTTCTTTGGTTAAGTTTATTTTCTTCTTGTTTTCTGAAATAAATGAGCAATCATTGATATCTATTAAGTTGTTTTTGATATTGCCAATTTTTATAAGGGGAACTCCCTCAGTTGTAAAATCACTAGAATTAAAGCCAGAACCTGTTCTAATCTTGCCTGATGTTCCTAAACTGAGAAAAGGCAATTCAATAAATTCTAATCTCATTTCACCGCTTGTTTTAATTGGTTCAACAAGAAATTACTTTTCTCAAATGAAGTGTGTAGCATTTCCATCAATTCGGCACTGTTGTATTCCTTTTCCTCTTCGGGTTTGGTTGGGTTTTTTATATCCAAATCATAGCCTCTTTGGATGATGGTTTTAATATTTACTTTCCAGGCAATATCGCTTTCGGTGCGCTTGTTCCACCATTGGGTTATGGGTTCAAACTCTTTGGCTTGTATGGGTCTTGTTTTGTTGTAGGATTTGTAACCTTCAGGCATGCGGTGCTCATAGTACCAAATGTCTTTGGTGGGCAAACCTTTGTCAAAAAATAATAAGTTGGTAGCCACCATTGCATAAGGCTGAAACACAGAATTAGGCAAACGGATAATGGTATGCAGGTTGCAATCTTCCAATAATTTTTGGCGAATGCGTTGCTTTACGCCATCGCCTGTTAAACTGCCATCGGGCAATACAATTCCTGCTCGTCCATCTTGTTTTAGTAAATGAATCATTAGGATCAAAAACAAGTCGGCACTTTCCTTGGTACGATACGTTTGTGGGAAATTAGTTTCGTTGTTATTGGCTACAATGCCACCAAATGGTGGATTTGCCAATATTACATTTACCCGATGCTTTTCGGTAAAGTTACTCAAGGGTTGGTCTAAGGCATCGCCAAATTTGATGTTGGGTATTTCTATGTCGTGTAAAATGAGATTGGTTGTTGCCAGCAGATAGGGTAAAGGTTTGTATTCCCAACCTGCAATATTGTCTTCAATGCTTTTGCGTTCTTGCACATTTTTGGCTTGTTTCTTTAAATGCTCAATGGCACAAGTCAAATAGCCGCCCGTTCCGCAAGCAGGGTCCAATACTTTTTCACCCAATTGTGGATTTATGGTTTCGGTAATGAACTGCGTAATGGCACGTGGCGTATAAAACTCACCACTTTTTCCAGCACTTTGCAATTCCTTTAAAATGGTTTCATACAATTCGCCAAAAGCATGGCGGTCTTTGGCAATGTTAAAATCAATTTCGTTGAGCTTGTTCAACACCTTGCGAATGTTGATGCCGCTTTTCATATAGTTGTTATTGCCTTCAAAAACCTCTCGTACGATCACTGCACGTTGGTTCCCTGTGCTCAAATCCAAATTGCGCAGGGCAGGAAACAATTGTCTGTCTACAAACTCCAACAATTCATCGCCTGTCATTCCTTCATCATCACCTGCCCAATTTCCTTTTTCTTTTACCCAATGAAATTTATCAGGGATGGGGGAGGTGTATTTGTCGTCTAGTAACTCTAATTCTTTGTCTTTGTCCGAAAATATTTTCAAAAAAAGCATCCAGCCCAATTGCTCAATGCGTTGTGCATCGCCATTTAAGCCAGTGTCTTGCCACATGATGTTTTGAATGCTTTTTATGATGCCTGATATGTTGCTCATATGATTTGTTTGTTACTTCCAAAGTGGTTCATTTTCCCAGTCAATTGGGAAGCCTAGTGCTCTGGTATCTACGTTTGGATATTTGTGTAAAAGCGCTTTAAATTTATCAGTAAACCGATTGTTTGGATTTATGGTTTGCAATAAATAGGCGACCATACTTAAAATAAAATAAGTTCTGTTATTAGCTACATTTACATTATTTAACCATTGTTTTCTCGGTGATCTTGGGATTTGTGGTTGAATACTCATGGCTCTATTCCACAAACGGGTGTGGTGTGCACACACATTACGAAGGTAAACGATGCTGTGAATCCAGGTTTCAAAAACTTTATCTGGCAACCCAAAATAGTGCGCAATTTCTCGCTTTTGATGGGTAGGTCTCAGGTTCTTGTACAAAATGGATAAGGTGCCAAATGATGTTATTTCCAATGTCATCCAACTGGGAGGTATTGGATTATTGTATTTTGCCTTAAAGGCATGTATAAACTCTTCATCACTTCGTTGAAACTCCTCTTCAATTTTAGCAAATGAGGTAGCATGCTTCCCAGGATTAGTGAAATTAGTTGGGTTCTGAAACCAAAAAGGGCCGTTTGCATGCGAAAAAACGTAACTCAATTTGGCTCGGATGGCCACTTCAATTTTTTCAGTTTCGGCAAGCATTAGTTGACGCAATTCTCTGTCAAAACAGTATAAATTAAAAGCTGTTTCAATAGTGGAATTAGGTTTGAACTGATGAGCAAATTTATCAGCTAGAAGGGGAAACCAATATCCACTTAGCCTATAGTAACTGATATTCTCAAGTAAGTGAAGTGCTTTAGGCTCGTTGCTAATAATTAGTCCACGCTGTTTTAGCTGGATAATTTGATCTGTATAGGAAAGAGGAGGCTTATTGTAGTTAATTTTACTCATACCTCTATAAAAATAAAAAGCTCACCCTGAGCGCGCTGTTCTACGGGAAGCGGGGTGAGCATGTTGATGGCAAATATATAATCAGATTTGATAATTGCAAATTTCATTTTGAGGGATTATTAACCTTATTTAGGCCTGTTTGTATAGTTCTGTCTCCAGTTCTTTGATGGCAGCAAAGTAATTTTGTTTACTTCCGAACTCGTTGATGATTTCCAAAGGTGATCCAAAAGAATCAAATGGATTAATTCTTAACACTTCTATATTTTCAATATTGGTAATGCCTTCATCAGCATATTTATCTAATAAGGCTTCCAATACTTTTTTGGCCTGTTCGCCATATTTGGTAAAGTAGTTTCGCTTCTTTACGTTGTTGGCTCTTTCTCTCCTTGTTAATGGGGGTTGGTCAAAAGCCACATGACAAATCAAATCAAACAAATCCACTTCTTTATTTACGGCATCATACAAGGGTTCTACCATTACTCCTTGTTCTTGCAATTCTGCAATGATGGCTTCTTTGCGGTCGGTGGAATTCCACTTATTTAAAAAGTCGTCGAGCGAAGCAAACTTTTCTTTGATAATATCTTTGGTATGGTCTTTTAAACTGCTTGTGATGGGTTTACCGTGTTGGTCGAAATACATTTCACGGCTCACCAAAACAGATACATCCACACCGTTTACATACACTTTTTCTCTATAACCCTTTTTATCTCTTGCTACCCAATTTCCATCAAGTGGTGAGCCATCTGGATAGCGGATTTTAACTTTTTCAAATACCACTTCCTCACCTGTGGCTTCGTCTAAAACGGTTACTGAATTTTCTTCTTCTTCAATTACTACCAATGATAAATCTTCGTCTTGCGAAACAGGCTTTACACGAATTGGGTCACCATCAAAATCTTTGTCGGCAAACAAATCGGTTGCGTTTCTAAAATCAAGAATGGTGAAATAAAGCTTACCATATTCTTCATTGATGCGAGTGCCTCTGCCAATGATTTGTTTGAACTTGGTCATTGAATTGATATTGGCATCCAATACAATTACTTTACAGGTTTGTGCATCCACACCTGTTGTCATTAATTCAGAGGTAGTGGCAATCACAGGATATTTTTCTTCGGGGTTGATGAAGTTATCTAATTCTCGTTTGCCTTCATCATTGTCGCCTGTAATTTGCATGACATACTTGTAATTCTCTGCCACCAAATCAGCATTATGTTTGGCCAAAGCCGTTCGCATGCGTTCAGCATGGTCAATGTCTACACAAAACACAATGGTTTTTGCAAAACGATCATAGCCTTTTAAGAACTCAGTGAGTTTTTTTGCAACCAATTCTGTGCGTTCTTCTATTACTAAATTTCGGTCAAAGTCCTTGCGGTTATAAACCCTATCTTCAACTTCGTTTCCATCTTTATCTGTTTTACCTTGGTCGGGACGCCAACCCTCAGCATCTATATTCAATCCAATTCTAACTACGCGATAGGGAGCAAGGAAACCATCGTCAATTCCTTGTTTTAAGGAATAAGTATAAACTGGGTCGCCAAAATATTCTGTATTGCTTGTTTCTTTGGTTTCTTTTGGCGTAGCAGTTAAACCAATATGTGTTGCGTTTTTGAAATAGGATAAAATTTCTCTCCAACTGCTGTCTTCCTTTGCACTTCCTCGGTGGCACTCGTCAATAACAATCAAGTCAAAGAAGTCTGGTGAAAATTGTTTGTACACATTTGCATCCTCATCAGTACCAGATAAGCCTTGGTATAATGCCAAATAGATTTCATAGCTCTTATCAATTTGTCGGTGCTTTACCACCGTCATTTTATCCTTAAAATGTTTAAAGTCGCCTCTGCGAGTCTGGTCAATTAATGCGTTACGGTCGGCCAAAAACAGAATGCGTTTTTTTGCACCACTTTTCCAAAGTCTGTGAATGATTTGAAAAGCAGTATAAGTTTTTCCAGTACCTGTTGCCATTACCAAAATAATACGATTTTGTCCGTTGGCAATGGCTTCCACAGTTCTGTTTACTGCAATTTGTTGGTAGTATCTTGGTTTTCGGTTTGAACCATCAAAATAATAATCTTGTGAAGCAATCTTTTCAGCGGATGGCGTTGCGATGCCTTTGTAAATTTTGTATTTCTCCCAAAGTTGTTCGGGACTTGGAAAATCATCTAAGCCAATTTCAGTTTCAATATTACCATCTGTAGCGGTACGGTCGTGAAACAAAAAGCCATCCCCATTGCTACTAAAAACACAAGGGATATCAAGTATTTGAGCATAATCCAAAGCCTGTTGAATACCCGCTCTAACAGAATGCTTGTTGTCTTTGGCCTCAATGATGGCAATAGGAATATTGGGTTTGTAATACAGAATATAATCGGCTCGTTTTTTATTTCCTCTTGCAGTCAGTTTACCTCTCACATAAATTTTTCCATCCGTGAACGAAACTTCCTCCAATAACTGCGTCAGTCTATTCCATCCCGCTTTCTCAACCGCAGGGGTAATAAACTTGGTGCATATATCTCTTTCAGAAAGGGACTTTTTATCTATCATTTATTCGTTCAAATTCTTTGCAGCAAAATACGAATTATTGTAGATATGTTGGCTACTGGTGGTTATTGGGGTTAACTTAGGCAGGTTTTTTATCTCAATTGGGTATACAAGTTGTTGAATAGACAATTTATTATTATTGTTATTGGCTGATTTTCTGTCTCAATGCTGTTCTATCATTTTCTTTATTGCTTTTCCAATCTCCTTTGCAATTGGTTCAAATTCAACTTTAGTGAAAAAGTTTGATTTGGCATTATTACACCAATAGCAACACCATACAAGATTTTGAAGTTCATCATATTTTTTGGAGGGATCAACTCTGTCTAATTCAAGTCTTTTTCCTCTTTTTCCTCCCCTAGTCCAATTATGTCTTGCACCTGAAATAGCATCATTGAATAGCTTATGTGTGCTTATAGAACTTGTACCGCAGTAATTACAACCATCTTGATATTTAGAAATTTTAAACCAAGTTTGAAATTCTTCAAAAGTTGTTTTTTCGAAGCCTTCAACAAGTTTTTCTTTTACGATTCCTTTCTTGCTAACAGTTCTTTCTATTTTCTGTTTCTTTTGATTGAAAATTTTTCTAAGTTCTTCTGATGTCATGTTCGTTTAAAATTATTCCTTAAATAATTTAATTGACTTCTTCGTATTTTCTCCAACACTTAACAAATAAAGCCCTCCTGATAAATTCCATAATTCTATTGTTGTGTTTTGATTGTTGAGTTTTCCAGTCAAGACAACTCTTCCTATGGTATCATAAATGGAATAAACTTCACCAATAAGTTTGTTATCTGCCTTTACATTAATTACGCTTTGAGCAGGATTTGGAAACACAGAGAATAAATTGTCTTTTGAGTTTTCGTATATACCCACTTTGTTGTTCACAGTTAAAAAAGCAACGTTTGATGTGTCATAACAAGGACCAGAAGTAACTATACACCGAAAAGGTTGATTGTTATTACTCATCGTAATGTAAGAAACAGTTAGTGTGTCGTTTGTTGTTCCGGTGTATTGTCCAACACTATTCAAATTTTGAAAACCAACACCTAGGTCTGTTTGCCATTGAAAATTGGCGTTTAAATCCGAAGACGCTACTTTAAACAGAACGCTATTGCTTATAAAAGCACTTTGATTTTGAGGTTGAGAATTAATTGAGTTTTGGGCGGCAGTAACAAAAAAAGTGTCGATTGAGCAAATATTACTACCATTACTTAATGATACAATATAAGGAATCTTTGATGGAGTTAAAGTTGCAGAATTACCAATATTGCCATTAGACCATATGTAGTTTAAGTCACATTGTTCATTTACCAATACTTCGCTTAAAACAAATTGAAATTGACCAGAATTATCCCCTAAGCAACAATCATTTGCTCTAAATACAAATGGTTCACCATTTCCTATTAAAAAAAAGTAATATTCGTGGGAAGGGTTATAACCGTTTGGAATCGGTCGAAAATCAGGAAGGGTGCCAAATTGCATTCCATTTATTCGCCAAGTTATGTTTTCAAGTGGACTAGCTGTAATATTTATATAGGCTCCATCAGCTTGATTACCCGAACCTCCTCCATAGGAAACCGCATTTGATACTTTTATTTGGTATAACCTACCAGATTTTGTAGATATAGAATAGACATCATTATTTGATGTAACAGATAGATTTAGCGTATCGACAGGTATAAAAGTCGTATCACAAATTAAGGCAGGTAATGTTAATGAAACTTTGCTATTAGAACAAATTATAGTATCAGGAATTTGAGAATAAATCGTTGGTTGTTTTATTAACGAGATATAAATTGAATCTTGAATAAATTTCATACACCTTAACTTAACATATAATGATTTTACTATACCTGTGCACATGTCTGGATGTAAACCTTGGTAATATTGAAAGCTTTTTTTTCCTACAAATCCCTTCTTAATAATATTTGTCGCATCAAAGTGACAAGAGCCAGGAAGCGGATTACTGCAATTTGAGATTGGCGTACCATAATAACCTGCAATTACATTTGTAATAATATAACCAATTGGTACATTTACCAATGCTGACATAGAAACGTCAGAAGTACTAAAACAAATTGTTGTATCACCTAAATTGGAATCTGCCACAGCTACATAGTAAAAGCCAGATTCACGTGCTATCAATTGATTATTTAATATTAATCCAGATGAACCTAATTTTTCCCAAGCCACAAGATTATAAGAAGCGCTTAATTGAATGTTTGCGCTATCTTGATTACAATAAACAATTGTGTCTTGAAGAAATAAATTAGTTTGAGAGTAGGATTTACTTACAGAAACTAAGGTTATCAAAATTGCAAATAGTAAAAATTTATTTTTCATTTCATTTGTTTTTATTGTTTAATATTTTAGTCAATTCGGATTTTATTGCTTCAAGTTCTTCTTTCTCTTCAAATGAGTATTGCTCATTTTCCAAATCTTTAACTATTCCTAAAACTTCTTGATGTAAAGAATCATTAGTTGCATTTCCCCTTTTTTCTGTAGTAAGCTTTTTTAAAGATTCAAGATAGGATTTTCTATCCTTGATTTCGTATCTCATACTTTCGAGAAGTAGCTTTAAGGTATGTATGTTCATTTTTGTTTTTTTTGTTGCAAAATAATAAGCTTGCCCTTAACTCTTCAGTACCCAAAACTAAATCACTTATTTAAACAAACCTACCCAATCCCCTTCACCTATCTATACCCATAAATGGGTATTTTTTGTTTAAGTGAAAAGTAAAAGGTTTGGCCTCGGTTCAAACCCACCCCAAAGCGCTTTTATACTTAATTATAACAAAGGATAAGTAGTGTTTTTGACAGCTAACTTACCGGCATCTAACAACTGTTTTAATTGCACGACAGATTTTCCCATGGTTTTTTGGAAGTGTGGGAGGTCGGTGAATTTCCAGTCGCCACCCCATTCCCAGCCATAGCGTTTGCAGATGCTAACTACTTCATGCCAATCTGCTCGGCCATCGCGGTCAAAGTCTACATTGGTTTCCCAACTCGCCTTGTCGAACTTGCCATTTCCTTTGGTGTCTACTAACAATACAATGTCAAACGCCAAGCCATAGTTATGGTAGCTTTGGCCTCCTTTGGCATTGGTAACTTTTTTGCCGGGCTTGGTTCGGCCAATGGCAAATAATTCGTCTTGCTCTTTAAAGGTTCTTAGGGTATACGCAAACCTGCAAATGGCTTTGCCAGTTAAGGCCAAACAAATTTCATGGTACATTTCTGTTACTTCTGCGCGAAGCAAGGGATGCATTAATTTAATGCGGTCTAGGGTAATTTTATCGTTCATTGCTAAAGAAATTTAAGGGTAGTACAAGTTATGGGGTTTATTTTAGAATACCAAATTTGCTGGCGGTTAGCTATTAGCTATTAGCGTTTGGCTTTTGGCAGTTGGCGTCGTGCTGGGTATTAATGTACTCTTGCTCTTTCTATAACACTCTTTCTCTTTCTCCTTCTCTTTCTATGTGCTCGGCGCCTCGGCTCCGCTCGGCGACCGGGACTCTGTTCGGCGACCGGGGGCTTTGCTCTATGGCTGCTAGATGCTAGCTGCCAGTGGCCAGAAGCACTCTTTCTCCTCCCTCTTGCTCTAAACTTCTTGTGGAGTAGCTTCGCACCATTTGGGTAGTAGCTCCCCACCTCTTATGGAGTAGCTTCCCACCATTTGGGTAGTAGCTTCCCACCACTTGGGTAGTAGCTTCCCACCACTTGGGTAGTAGCTTCCCACCACTTGGGTAGTAGCTTCCCACCATTTGGGTAGTAGGTCCCCACCATTTGGGTAGTAGCTTCCCACCATTTGGGTAGTAGGTCCCCACCATTTATGGAGTAGCTTCCCACCTCTTGTGGAGTAGCTTCCCACCATTTGGGTAGTAGGTCCCCACCATTTGGGTAGTAGCTTCCCACCATTTGGGTAGGAGCTTGGTATAACGTGAAAGAACCGCCAGAGGCCAGCTGCCAGAAGCCAGAAGCGCTTTGAAAGACCCGCCAGAAGCCAGCTGCCAGAAGCCAAAAGCGCTTTTCCTAAAAATCTTAAATATTTTTTGTAACATTCTCCTCAGTTCGTGCGTCACATGCACAAATCCCTTTAACCCGAGAGATGACAGTTGCCGATTATAATACTTGTGTGGATCAATATGCTGATGGTTTGTTTCGCTTTGTGGCGAAAAACCTCAAGGATAATGATGCAGCTAGAGATGTGGTGCAAGATACGTTCGAAAAGCTTTGGTTAAAGGTAGAGCAGGTAGACTTTCAAAAGTCGAAAAGCTATTTGTTTACCGCAGGATACCATACCATGATTGACAAAATTCGCAAGGAAAAACATTCTGCTGTGATGGAAGACCATCATGTGGAGTTGGTTCAAACCGAAAACAAATACACCGATTTGAAAAAGGTATTAAATAAAGCCTTAGAGACTTTAAGTGATATACAAAGACATGTTGTGTTGTTGAGAGATTATGAAGGGTATAGCTACGAAGAAATAGGGGACATCACCGGCTTAAATGAAAGTCAGGTAAAGGTGTATATCTACCGCGCAAGGTTGGCCATGAAGAATTATTTAGGGAGTTTAGAAAACGTTTTATGAGCAATTTACCTAACCTATCAAACTACGAGGAATGGTTAATTAACCATTTGGAAGGCTTGCTAAATGAAGCGGAAACGGCTTTGTTAATGGATTTTCTTGCCTTGCATCCTCATATAAAGGCGGAATTTGACTTATTATCTCAAGCCGATTTGGCTTTAGAAATAAGTAATGCAAGTCTGGATTTTTCTTACCTGAAAAAGGAAGCAATTAACACCTTAACGCCTGCCCAAGAAACACAACTGATTGCCTTAATAGAAGGTGATTTAACGCCACAAGAAGTTAAAGAAGTTGAAAGAGAAATTGCCATTCAACCTGCTGTTAAAAAGGCGTATGCCTTGTTTGAACTTACTAAACTGCAGCCTTCGCAAATTGAATTTAAAGGGAAAGACAAACTCAAACGTAAAGATGGAAAGCGCATAGCCTTGTTACCTATGCAATGGATAACCTTGGCAGCAACCTTGTTATTGTTTGGATATGGTTCATGGGTACTGCTAAAAAAGCAGCAAGAGGTAAAACCTATTTTAGCAGCAACTAACTCAGAAACAGGCCCTACAAGGATTAGTGAACCGAAAACCTATCCTCAAGTGAAAACCATCGAGGACGCTAAGGTGCGCCAGCAATCGAACACGCAAACTATAGAGAAGTTAATTGTTTCAACAGAAGTACTAAATCAGCATAGCATAAATCCATTAAGCTTAAAGGCAAGTTCGGTAAAGTTAGCCTTGCCCGAACTGGAATTGGTTTCGCTTTCAACCTTAGCGAATGCCATCGTAGCTGAACCTATACTTTCACCAAAGTTTTTAAAGCCAAGTGAGTGGTTGGTTCAGCAAGTAAAGAGAAATATACCTCCACAAGCATTGGCTGCTGCTGATACCATAAGTAAAGGGGGTGCAGGGTATTTAGCCTTAGATATTCTTAATAAAACCACCGGCATAAGCATGGAGACTTATGCCAAAGAAGATGACCCGAGAAGAAGAGTGGCATTTGTATCAAAGTTCTTCTCCTATGAACGCGTGACTTACCAAAAAAATTAAATATATAAATTATGAAATACATAAAAGTAATGCTGCTTTTGCTACTTGGATTAGGAGCGAATGCACAAACAGAAGCTATCTTAGGAGATTTTAACGCCATTGAAGTGGAGGTTCCAATTCAGGTTAAATTAGTAGCCTCCGACAAAGCAAAGGCTAGTCATTCAAAAGACTTAAATGCCTATGAATTTGAAATTAAAAATGGGGTGTTAGAAATTGAGTTAAAAAAGAATGTGCCTTCTTCTTCTGAGCCATTGCTCATCTATTTTGTGAACCTAAAACAAATAGAATTAAATGGCACAGCGAGTATTGCAAGCGAAAAGGGGAGTGTAATTAAAGGTGAAACCTTAGAGATTGAATGCAATGGTTCGGTAAAAGTAAATCTGAATTTGGAAGTAAAGAAACTAATTATTGAATCCTCAGGTGTTTCAAAAGTTACCTTAACTGGCATTGCGGATACTGCTAATGTTGAACTTACAGGTGCTTCTAAATTGTATGCTGCCGATTTAAAAACCAAGCAGTTTAATTTAGAGGCCTCTGGCGCTTCGCAGTTCGAAGTTTATGCTTCGGAGCTATTAAATGTTGATGCTTCTGGTGCTTCAAAAGGAAGTTATGCTGGAGAGCCAGTAACCAGAAAAATCAATGTGAGTGGTGTGGCAAATATTGTGGATGCAACCACTGGTAAAAGTTTGAAAGATGAGCGAGAAAATCACGATGATACAACCCGAATTGCCTTTGGAAAAAAGAAGTTTATCATCATTGATCAAGGAGATGATATCATCATTGAAAAGGATGATGAGGAAGGCATGAGTAAACTAAGAAAGCCTAGAAAGAAAGAAATGAAAGGGGTATATGCTGGCTTTGAATTAGGCATGGGTGGTTTAACTGACAACCAACTTGGCAAAGCAATTCCAACCCAGTATGATTTTCTAAAAACAGATATCTCAAAATCTTGGTTTTACGGTTTGAACCTATTTGAAAAGGATTTACAAATTGTGCGTAACAAATTAGCTTTAACTACAGGATTGGGAATGGAATTTCAAACCTTAGAATTTAACACAGAAAGAATTTTGATTCCAAACATCTCTACAGTAAGCGCCGATTCTGGATATAAGCCCATGTCCAGAAATAGAATGTACAATTTCAATATCAGTGTGCCATTGATGCTCAAGTTTGCACCAAGAACAGCCAAGTCAAAGAATGGATTTCATTTTGCGGCGGGAGTTATAGGTTCTTATAATGCATTATCACAATTGCGTCTTGAAAGCACTGCCAATGGATATAACGAAAATCTACAAATAAGAGATGATTATAATATCAACCCATTTAGACTTACAGGCACGGTTAGAGTTGGGTATGGTTGGTTCAGGGCATTTGCCAATTATAATTTAACACCTTACTTTAATACATCCAATGGAAATCCTGACGTGAGAGCCTTTACTGCAGGACTTACACTTGTTTCATTCGATTAAGTTATTTTGCCTTTAGGCTTTGGTTTAAGATTCTAATTCAATTGAAAAGGTCGATAATATTTATCGGCCTTTTTTTATGGCTAACAAGCTTAGTTAAAAGGCCTCACCAATGTATAAATAAATGCCATTGCCCTCATTGGTAAATGCAAAATCAGCTCTTACGTAAACATCTTTTGATTTAAAAACAAGGTATTTAAGTCCAGCACCACCAGCAAATTTTGTGGTTGAAAGTTTTATTGAACCAGGTGTTTCAGCTACATTCCCAATAGAGGCAAAAATAGCGGCACCAACAGTTTTAGAAAAAGGAAGTGGCAAAAAGCGGTATTCTGCTTGTAGGTTAATCATGGTTTTGTCTCTAAATCTGCCAAGGTAATAGCCACGCATCATGCTTTCGCCGCCCATAAGTGCCAATTGGTTAAAGGGTACATTCCCCAAATTGGTCATACCATTGCTTTGTACTGCGAAGACTTGGTTCTTTGAAAATCCTTTTCTAAAATATCTAATATCATATTGAAAAGAGCGGAAGGGGATATCGCTAAAAAGTAGTTTCGAATATTCTAGGTAAGCCAATTCTGCAAACATTCCCTTGCGCACATTTAAGACGTTTTTCCTATCGTCGTAAACTATGCCAAGTCCAATGCCTGTATTAGCGGAACCGCTAGCACCTACTGGGAAATCAAAGTTAGTTTTGCTGTTATCTAAATTAAATGATACATTAAAGATCCGCTGATGGTCAAATTCTACTCCAGCATAAAAGTTTTCTTTAATTTTACGAAGAATTCTCTCCCTCACCTGCAAGCTACCATTGCTTACAACAGTATATTTTTTGGGTGAATTGGGCCCAATTCCGTAATATTTTAAAGGGAAATATTGAAAGCGCCCTTTGCCTAAAAAGAACCAATTGTCTTTATCTGTATAAATTGCGTGGTCTAGCCAAAAACCGTATTGCTTTTGTGTAGTAACAAAAGTAAAGGTGTTAATTTCATTAAGACGGTTTTGATAATTTCTTTTAGCGTGAAACAAAAACAAGTTAAAAATACCAATTTCCCATTTAGTTTCTGGTGTGTATGCGATAGTAGGGTAGATTAGGAATTTTGGTGCACCAGAAGTGTCATCAGAAATTATCTCCTTATAAATGGGTTTGTTTTTGAGTTGCTCTAATTTATTAGATATGTTTTGAGCAAGGGCAATGAAGTTTGCACCTAAAATAAAAACCATAAATAATAGAATATTTATGAAAGGAAAAGCTCCTAGCTTAAGTTCTTTTATTTTTGCTACAATAGACAAATTGAATGTGTTTAAAACTTTGATTCTACTTAACCTTAACAATCAGCATAATTTGAAAATAGGCCAAAAAAAAGAGAATAACTCTCTAAGCTATTCTCTTTTAGAGCAATTTTTTTTAATTAGTTGTTTTTAAGCTGCTTAGATTGATATATTTTCTTAGCACCATAAGCAGCACCTGCCATTAAAAGAACTGAAATACCTCCATCCAATGGAACATCATCAACATCATCCTCAAATCCAGGTTGAGCGCTTAATACTAAAGGAATTTGCAAGAACAAAGCAATTGCAAAAATTCTAATCATTTTTTTCATATCTATGGCTATATTTTTCTATGGTTCAGTTAACTCTAATTACTTTAAGTTTTAGTAATTACTCTACAAAGTTGAGCTTATGCCTGAATTTTGCCAAATTAAATTATGCTCATTTACTTGTGGATACATGCTCATCTAATCCATATAATTAGAGCAAATTATTGCAAATGTATATGCAAAAAAAAGCCTGCCATAAATATTTATGGCAGGCTTTTTAAATTAGAATATTAATTATTTAGTGATAACTAATTTTTGAGTTGTTTCTGAACCAGCAACTTTTACATTAACCATGTAAATACCTGCATTTAAATTGTTCAAATCCATTTTCAATTCGTATTTGCCATTGGTTACTTTACCGTAGTCAAAAGATTTTACGGTTTGACCCAATAGGTTAACCAAAGTAACTTCTACCTCACCAGCTTTTGCAACTTCGAATGCAACAGTTGCGCTTGTTGAAGTTGGGTTAGGATATACACTTAAGATACTTACACCTGCATTTTCTGTTAAGCCAACACCTGGCTTACCATTAGAAGTATCAACAGTAATATGGAAATAAGTTTCAGCAAAACGTTCTTGGTTGAAAGCTTGTCCAGGGATGTAACCAGCCCAAGAATTCTGAGTTGAATAAGAAGGTCCTTTTAAGGCCATTAAAGGAGTATTATAGTATTGACTTTCATAACCAATTGCACCTTCATTTAAGAATAAACCATAACCAAAATAGTTATTTCTGCGCATGCCTGCTGGCGCAGTTGCTGGGTCTAATTGGTAAATGAATACTGCAGTATCTTGTCCTACAACAGCAGGAATACCAGATTTGAAGGTAAAGGCAAATCCTACTAAAAGATCTTGACTTGTGCCACTTCCTGCATTAATGTTAATGCCATTAGGTGCTTTAAAAGAAGCAACTTTACTTGGCCATGAATTTTCAAAACCATTGTTATTATTAGCTCTAGTAGTATCCATGATTCCATTTGCACCTGAAGAAAGCAAAACAGTATCAATGTCAATATATCCAGAAGGTAAACGTTTGCTGAAATTCCAAGCTCCAGCAGGTCTAGCAAAAATACCAACTGTTTGACCTTGTTGGTTTACCAAAGAACCTCTGCTTATTTGATTAGTTCTCCAATAGGTTATAAAAACAGTATCAACAACTGGTCTGTCTCCACCCATTCCATCAGGAACTCTATCTACGTTACGAACATATAAATAACGGAAAGCAATACTATCTAACTTGTAACTATTGAAACGAGACAATCTGTTATTAGGGTTATCTGTTAATTCGATTAAATCATCTTTAGGGTCAAAAATATGACCAATAGAGGTTGTTCCGCCATAACGAATAGTTCCGTCGTCTTCTACAAATTTGTTTAAAGAGTCATGAACCATGAAATCTACATACCCTTGTAAAGCGGTACCTACATTACTTTTTTGAATCAAGTCTATGGTTGAGTACCACGCAGAAACAGGTTCTCCACCTTTATTCGAGGTGCTGTTTTTGAAAGGATTTGCATAGACATTTTCCGCTTTGTGACGAATATCACTGCGGTTGTCAATTTTTTGAGCCATAGCAGCACTTCCAATAGATAGAGCGGCAATAGCTGATAGTAACAGTTTTTTCATTTTTATTGAAGAATTTTAAGTTTACGAAAATAGTTCTTTCACACGAATATACAATTTAGTCACATTATTTCTTAAAAGGGTTGCTTTAGTTTTTAGTTTCTACCCAATTTCCATCAGATTTTATCAATTCTATTAGCTCATCCACTGCTTCACCTGCATTTACCGATTTCTTTACCACTTCTTTTCCTTTATACAAAGTGATTTTTCCAACGCCTGAACCTACATAACCATAATCTGCATCTGCCATTTCTCCTGGGCCGTTCACAATACAACCCATGATGGCAATTTTTACGCCTTTTAAATGGTCTGTTCTTTTCCTAATCATGGCAGTGGTTTCCTGCAAATCAAATAAAGTGCGGCCGCAGCTAGGGCAACTGATGTATTCAGTTTTGCTTATTCTTACTCTTGCAGCTTGAAGAATACCAAAAGAAATATCATTTAAGCGTTTTTTATCTTGTGTACTTTTCATAAAAAACACACCGTCTCCCATGCCATCAATTAACAAGCTGCCCAAATCAGTTGAACTGTATAACATTGTTAAATCAAGAGATATTGCCGAATTTCCATGGTTTTCATTCAAAGCAATCACCACGGGTAAGTTGATTTCATTTTCTTTCAGTAAAGCAAAGGCATTTCGTAAATCTGGCATTGCCGCCTCATGATGACTTTCTAGGATCAAAACGAAAGAAGAAAGACTTTTTACTTTTTGAACCCAATCGGTTGATGAAAAGTCTGATGTGTTTAAATGTAGAAAGTTTAAGGTACTTGAAAAGGCATTTCCAGTTTTAAATTCGTCCAACGTAACCAATGGAAAGGCATTGGTTTTGTCTGTTTGTAATTGCCAAGTTCCTAAATCATAAATAGCTTTTAGTCCAACCGGAAGCATAAACTCACACGCCTTATTGCCCAAATAAACAAAATCGGCACCCAATTCAGACATGCTCCACTTATCGGTTTCTGGTAAATACTCAAATCCTACCTTTGCTAAATCTTCATGTTTTAATGGCGATTCGCTAAAATTGGCAATTACCCTTGGCACATGTCCTGCGCCAAAATTATAAACTTCTTTGGTTTGTCTTTTTTGGTAGCTATAGAATAATTGTGGTTCTTTTTCGAAAAGGGTTGATGCAGGCTGAATCACTGCATGATTTGCCCTGTTAGTATATCGGTTGGCTAATCGTTGGGCTACGGGTACTTCAAATTCTGGGTCTTCTGTTAACGAAACCCGGATAGTGTCCCCAATGCCATCTTCCAACAAAGCGCCAATTCCTAAAGCAGATTTAATTCGACCATCATCGCCATCTCCCGCTTCTGTTACGCCCAAGTGCAAAGGGTAATGCATGTTGTTTAGGTTCATGGTTTGAACCAAAAGCCGATAGGCCTGAACCATTACTTGCGGGTTACTGGCCTTCATAGAAAGCACTATGTTTTTATAACCTTCGTCTTCGCAGATTCTCAAAAATTCCATGGCACTTTCTACCATGCCAAGCGGCGTATCGCCGTATTTACTTAGAATACGGTCGCTAAGTGAACCATGGTTAGTGCCAATGCGCATGGCAGTGCCATATTCTTTACAAATTTTTACAAGCGGAATAAACTTTTCTCTGATGCGTTCTATTTCTGCTTGGTAATCGGCATCTGTATAATCTATCACTTGAAACTTCTTCTTATCTGCGTAGTTCCCAGGGTTGATTCTTACTTTTTCTACAATGCGTGCTGCCAATTCTGCTGCATTTGGTGTAAAATGAATATCTGCCACTAAAGGAACATAGATACCTTTATCATGAAGAGATTTTTTTATGGCTACTAAGTTTTGAGCTTCTTTGATACTAGGAGCAGTAAGCCTTACCAACTCACAACCTGCTTCAACCATTCTAATGATTTGCGCAACAGACCCATCAGTATCCATGGTATCTGTGGTGGTCATGCTTTGTATTCTAATGGGGTGTTCACTGCCCAAAGCTAAATCGCCAATTTGAGCAGTAATGGTTTTTCTCCTTTGGTACTTTACTAGGCTATCTGTAAATAATGGTAGTTGATTCATTTGGTTAAATTTCTCTAAATATCCCCAAGCATGGGTCTGATAATAATTTGTTCAACATTTGATCTTTCAGAAAGTTCATAACTACTCCAAACAATTTTGGCAATGTCTTCTGCGGTCATAAAGCGTTCTTCGGGCATGTCTGAGGAGGCCCAACTTTGGGTGTAAGTAGCTCCGGGTAAAATGGCAGTTACGCGAACATTGTGCTGCTTAACTTCTTCCCGAAGGGTTTGGTTCAAACCGAACAAACCAAATTTACTGATACTATAGGAGCCGCCGTTGGGGTATGCTTTGATACTTGCAACTGAGCAAATATTAAATACATGGCCATTTTTATTTTGAACCATGCTTGGCACCACTGCGCGGCACATATGATAAGCAGAAGTGAGATTTACCTGCCATAGCTTTTCAAATTGACCTTCGGGTTCATCTAAAATGTTTCCTGGTTCAAAAAGTCCGGCATTGTTAATTAAAACCTCAATGCTGCCAAATTCTTTTAGGGCGTCGGCTGCAAATTGTTTAAGTTCATCAATATTGGCTGCATCGCAGGTTTCCATTAAGAAATGTTGTGAGGAATATTGGGTAGAAAGGCTAATATATAGGTCTGATAGGTCTTGCGTATTTCTGGCGCAACCCGCGATATTAAAGCCTTTTGCGGCAAATTCTTTAACAATTGCTAAGCCAATTCCTTTGGTGCAACCTGTGATTAACAAGGCTGGGTGCTGTTTTTTATCCATGAGTATTGGGCAAATTTATCTTTTTTATTTGAGTTCACTAAATTAATCAAATTTGGCAAAGGTTCTTGAAGTTTGCAGCGAATCAGGTATATTTCGACCATGAAATTTTTGGAGTTTTTTGGTAGCTATTTACTTTTTCTGAGATCTTGCTTTAGGGTTCCAGATAAAGGTAAAATGTTTAGGAGAGCCCTGTTAACAGAGGTTTATAAAATGGGTAACGACTCCTTTGGCATTGTTTCTATAATCTCGGTTTTTATAGGAGCAGTAGCCGTAATTCAGTTTGGAAGTCAGCTGCAAGGCAGTTTGGTGCCAATGACCATTTTAGGTAGAATTGTTAGGGATGCCAATATTTTGGAGTTTTCGCCTACGATTACAGCTTTGGTAATGGCTGGTAAAATTGGTTCAAACATTGCCTCTGAGATTGGCACCATGAAGGTAAGTGAACAAATAGATGCACTAGAAATTATGGGATTGAATTCTGCAAACTATGTAGGTTTACCTAAGATTTTAGCGGCTTTGTTTGCTATACCCGCTTTGGTAACTTACAGTATGTTTTTATCAAACTTGGGAGGGGGAATTTCCTGCTTTTTTACCCAAATAGTTTCGGTAGATGTTTATGTAGCTGGCTTAAGAGAAACCTTTGATGGATTTTACGTAACGCATGCCTTAACAAAAGCCGTTACTTCTGCCTTTTTAATTTCCTCCATTTCAGCGTATCATGGTTATCAAACCCAAGGAGGTGCTTTAGAAGTAGGTTCTGCCAGCACCAAGGCAGTGGTTCAAAGCTGCATTGCTATCATCTTTTTTGACTATATCCTCACCCAATTAATGCTTTATAAATAATGATAGAAATTGGCAGTATAGTTAAGGAGTTCAATGGTAAAAAGGTTCTAGATAGAATTTCGGCCAAATTTGAACCAGGTAAATGTAGCTTTGTGATAGGAGCAAGCGGGGGCGGAAAAAGTGTTTTAATGAAATGCATGGTGGGCTTGTTAACTCCCGAATCAGGCAGTATAAGTTTTGATAAGCGCGACTTTTTAAAATTAGACTATCAGGCAAAAAAAGACCTTAGGCAAGAAATCGGAATGTTGTTTCAGGGTGGGGCCTTGTTTGATTCGCTTTCTGTGGAGGATAATGTGGCATTCCCGCTGCAAATGTTTACTCAAAAATCTGCAGCAGAAATACAGGAACGTGTTAATTTTTGTTTACAAAGGGTACGATTAGAAAATGTAAATAAGCTATTTCCTTCTAATATCAGTGGTGGGATGAAGAAGCGTGTGGGCATTGCCCGTGCCATTGCGCTAAATCCTAAATACTTGTTTTGTGATGAACCCAATAGCGGACTTGATCCTATTACCTCTAGAGTGATAGACGAGTTAATCTTAGAAATTACAGAGGAATACAATATTACCACCATCATCAATTCACATGATATCAAAAGTGTATTTGACATGGGCGACCATATTGTTTTTATTTATCAGGGGAAAGCACTTTGGGAAGGAAACAAAAGCTTACTTGGAAAATCTGATTGCAAAGAATTAAACGAATTTATCAACGCCAGTAAGTTTAATAATTAGGAGGTTTTGGTTTGAAACAATTGAATAGCTTCGATTTTATGTTTTTAATCAGTTATTTTTTTTCCTAATCTCATTAACTTTGACGTAAGTTCTTAATATCGATATACATATTAGAAAATTATCAATAGCATCAGAAAATTTGAAATAGGGTCGATATCCTTTATAATCACAACACTCAATTAAGTATTAATAATATTTAAATAATGAAAAATTTACTACTCATAACACTCACAGTTTTCGGCTTTTTAGTTATTCTGGAAGCCTGTCAACACAAAACAGAAATTGTTAACCCAACCACTAAGCCAACAGATACTACGGGGAATAATAATCCCACACCTTGTGACTCCAACATTGTCTATTTTGACAAAGACATATTACCCATTTTAAATTCTAATTGCGCCATGAGTGGATGCCATGATTCTGGCACTGCCGCCGAAGGAATTATATTAAATTCTTATACCAATGTAATGGCTTCTGGCAGAATTACACCATTCAATCCTGGGAAAAGTGAATTGTATGAAGTAATAACAGAAACAAAGCCAGATAAAATAATGCCACCTCCACCAAATGCAAAATTAAGTGCTACACAAATTGCACTTATTGCAAAATGGATAAACCAAGGAGCTAAAAAAGTAGATTGTAATTCAAGTAGCTGCGATACACTAAATGTTACCTACACCAAGCAAGTTAGTAAGTTGCTTACCGCAAATTGTGTAGGTTGTCATAATGCTAACAATTCTAGTGGAAATGTGATATTAGATACTTATGCCAGTGCCAAACAATTTACACTTAATGGAAATGTGGTAGGAAGTGTTTTAGGTGGAACAATGCCAAAAGGCGGAACACCATTAAATGCGTGTAACAAAAGAATCTTGCAACTTTGGGCCGCAAATGCTTGTCCTCAATAAATATGAAATATATAACTGTTCTAATTAGTTTCTTAACCATCATGTTTTGGATTTCCTGTTCACATTTTGAAGAACTCCAAGCCAATCCTAAAGAGTCTGAACTTGGTGGAGATGAAAGTCATAATGCTGGAAGGAATTGTGGAAGTTGCCATAATGTGAATGGAAATGAAGCAGAACAAGCTGGCTGGTGGACCATTTCAGGAACCACCTTTCAGTCAAATGGAAGGCCTCAAAAAAATGCCATTGTCGAAATTTGGGAAAAACCAGGCCGCCAAGGCAACTTAATCAAACGCCTTGTTGCGGATGATTTGGGTAATTTTTACACCAATCAAATTCTAAATTTTAAGGGTGGTGCCTACCCAAGCATCACTTTAAATGATAAAACTATTTCCATGGGTTCTGCCTTTAATGGTGGAAGCTGCAATAGCTGTCATGGCGTTTCAACACCGCAATTAAGTATCGATTAAATATGAAATATAAATTAATATCAGTATTTGTTCTTTTGGCCTTTCTTCAATCTTGTTACAAAGACAAAGAAGAACTATTGTATCCAAATGAATTTAACAATACAGACACCACTGCTGTAACTTACTCGGCTTTTGTTAAACCCTTACTAGACGCTAAATGCGGTGCAAGTTGCCACGCTTCTTACATGACTTATAGCGGACTAAAAACGGTGGTTGACAATGGGAAATTTAACAATCGGGTTTTAGTAAAAAAGGACATGCCACCTTCAGGTGCTTTAGGTGCCACAGATTTGGCAAAGTTGAAACGTTGGCTCGACGCTGGAGCACCTAATAATTAAACGTTATGAAAAGAATACTACTCACTATAAGTTTGCTAATGATTGGATTTTTATCATCTGCTCAAGATGATTTATTGCAAATGCTCGAAAATGATAATCCGTCTAAGCCTGTACCTGTTTTTGCTACCTTTAAATCAACGCGTGTTCTAAACGGGCAAAGCAATGAGCATTTAGCTAAAAAGCATCTTAACTTTGTTATTCTTCATCGTTTTGGTGAAATCAATGGCGGGGCTTACGAACTTTGGGGTTTGGATCAAGCCAACATAAGACTGGTTTTTGATTATGGCCTCACAGACCGCATTCAACTTGGCTTTGCCAGAAGTTCTGTAGGTAAATCTTATGATGCTAACTTAAAAGTAAAACTGCTAAAGCAAAGTAAAGGTAAAGGAGGTGTACCCATTACGCTTAATTATTATGGAAATTTAGCAGTCAATACGCTTACATGGGTCAATCCAGACCGCAACAATTATTTCACCTCTCGCATGTCGTATTTCAATCAAATGATTATAGCTCGCAAAATGGGAGACAATTTGAGTTTGCAACTTGCACCCACTATTGTTCATTATAATTTGGTAAGATTAATAGACGACCCAAATACTATTTTCTCTTTAGGAATGGGAGGGAGTATAAAATTGAACAGAAGTTTCAGATTTAATTTTGAGTATTACCCAATGCTAAATGGCAAAGATAAATTATCTATAGAAGGCAATAAGCGCTACAACTACCTTGCCGCTGGATTTGACATTGAAACAGGAGGACATGTGTTTCAGTTAATGGTTAGCAATGGACGCGGCATGTTGGAGCAACACATGGTTACAGAAACAGTAAGCAGTTGGTCTAATGGCGGTGTGCGTTTAGGGTTTAATATTGCACGTACTTTTTCATTTGATAAAAAGAAAAAGTAGGTTTCGGTTTGAACCAAATGAGTTAATTTAAGTTTATTTAAATTTGGCATCATTATGGTTCAATAGTTCACAATTAAAATTATACACGCCAATAAAATTATTGGTAAAAAGTAAAAAATATGAAAAAAGTAATGTTAAGTATGGCAATGGTTGGATTAGGATTTTTAGCCAATGCCCAAATGTATTCAACTGCAGGTGGCAAAGTTGGATTTTTTTCTAAGACACCCATTGAAGATATCAAAGCAGAAAACACAACCGTATTAGCTGTGTTAAGAGCTGAGACCAATGACATAGCAATCGCTATAACTAATATGTCTTTTGAATTTGAGAATAAACTCATGCAAGAGCACTTTAACGAGAAGTACATGGAAAGCGATAAAAATCCAAAGAGTACTTTCAAAGGTAAAATCAATGAGAAAATTGATTACACCAAAGATGGAGAATATGCGGTTACTGCAACTGGAATTTTAAATATACATGGTGTAGAACAAAACAGAACCATTGCTGGAACTTTAACTATAAAGGATGGTAAAATTCAATTGGTGAGTAACTTCAAAGTAAAGGTAGCCGATCATAAAATTACAGTGCCAACAGTTGTTACGGCAAAAATTGCTGAAGAAATCGATGTGAAAGTTGATATGTTGTTGGTTAAAAAGGGTTAGTTTTCAATCGGAATAATCGGAATCATATAAATGAAAAGCGGCTTTCTCCTTGGAGAAAGCCGCTTTTTTGTAATCAATCGAATCTTATTTATTCGGCATCGCCTGCTTTAGATTTAAAGATTTCTCCTCCAGCAGCTTTAGCCCTTATTAAGCCTTCAATTTCTTGGCATAACTCTGGGTTATCGGTTAGCAGTTGTTTAACGGCATCTCTACCTTGCCCTAATTTGGTTTCATTGTAGCTAAACCATGAACCAGATTTTTTAATGATTTCTAAGTCCACACCTAAGTCAATTATCTCGCCTAATTTTGAAATACCCTCTCCGTAGATGATATCAAATTCTACGGTTCTAAATGGCGGTGCAACTTTGTTTTTGGCAACCTTCACTTTTGTTCTGTTACCAATAATATCCATTCCATCTTTAATTTGACCAATACGACGAATGTCTAAACGAACAGAAGAATAAAACTTTAAGGCATTACCCCCTGTAGTGGTTTCTGGGCTGCCAAACATAACACCAATCTTATCACGCAATTGGTTAATGAAAATGCAGATACAACCAGTTTTATTGATGGTACCCGTAAGTTTTCTAAGGGCTTGACTCATCAACCTTGCTTGTAAACCCATTTTGCTTTCACCCATATCACCTTCTAATTCGGCTTTAGGTACCAATGCAGCTACTGAGTCAATCACAATAATATCAATTGCACCAGAGCGAATTAAGGCATCTGCAATTTCAAGTGCTTGTTCACCATCGTCTGGCTGAGAGATGATAAGGTTTTCGATGTCTATCCCTAATTTTTCTGCATAGTTTCTATCGAAAGCATGCTCTGCATCCACAAATGCTGCAATGCCACCTTTTTTCTGAGCTTCTGCAATGGCATGCATAGACAAGGTTGTTTTACCAGAAGATTCTGGTCCGTATATTTCAATGATTCTACCTTGTGGGTAACCACCAATTCCTAAGGCAACATCTAAGGATAGCGAGCCAGTTGATAAGGCTTCAATATCAACTACCTTTTGATCGCTCATGCGCATTACAGTTCCCTTACCATAGGTTTTATCTAGCTTATCAATTGTTAGCTGCAGGGCCTTCAATTTTTCTTTTGCGTCTACACTCATTTTCTTCTGATTTTATGTTTCAAATTTAGTTTGCTTTAGGGGTTATTTTTACCCTTGGTTTATAATACTATCCACAAGTTATACCAAGTTTAAAATATTGAAAAGCAATTATATGTGAAAAAATGTATATTTAAATATCCAATAAATGTTAAAATAAATAACAAAAACCAACTTCTCAAATGAATGAGAAATCGGTTTTGCAGGTGTTGGTTTTCAGGAGGCTTTTTTATCTTTTGCGCCTATCATTAGGATATCGTTTACTACAATTTCGGTTACATATTTCTTATTGCCATTTTTATCTACATAATCTCTTACGGAGAGTTTTCCTTCAATGGCAACTTCCTTGCCTTTTTCAAGGTATTTCTCAGAGAATTCTGCTTGTTTTCCCCAAGCAACAATAAGGTGCCACATGGCTTCACTTACTTTTTTGCCATCGGCATTGGTGTAGGTTTCGTTGGTGGCTAAGGAAAAGTTTGCTACTTTTTTGCCATTTACAGTGGTTTTGATTTCTGGATTTTGCCCAAGGTGGCCAATGAGGCGCACACTGTTTCTGAGGTTTGTCATACGGTTTTGTTTAGGTTTAAAAATGTATGTCAAATGTAAACTGCCTAAAATGTGTAGCCGTATGCTAAACGTTTTTATCCGATTATAAACGGATAAATTACAACAAAAAAGGCCCCGCGAAGCGGGGCCTTTCTATACTGAAAACCTTTTGGTTCAACCCGAAAGATTATTTGCTAACTAATACTTTAACAGTTTTACTGCCTGCATTGCTGCTTAATTGAATAAAATAAATACCATTTTGTAATTCAGTTGTATTAATAGTGGTTTGAACCGAAGCGCTGTTATATGTTTCGCTGCTTAAAGTTCTTCCGCTAATATCCATTAATGAAACTGTTAATGGCAATGTTTTGATTCCTTTAACACTAACATTAATATTGTCTGTAGCAGGGTTAGGGTAAATACTAGTTTGAGAAAATACCAATTCGTTTTCGTTAACACCTACTGACGAATAAACAATTACGGTTCTTGTAATTGAATCTCTATTACCAGCTTTGTCTGTAGCTTTATAGGTTAAAGTATAAGTGCCCAATTTAGTATTATCTACAGTTCCTGTAATTACGATGCTGCTGCTGATATCTCCGTCTTTGTTATCTATTGCAGTTGCACCAGCTTCTGTATACATAGTATTAACTAAAACTGAATCTGGGTTTTTACCTTTTAAGGTAATTACTGGTTTTTCTGTATCTGGTGCACCGCTAAAGTCTAAGTCGTTGCTATCTCTTGGCTGTAATTTCCAGTTGCTAAAGGTTAAGGTTAAAATACCTTGAACTTTGCTCATGGTTTGACCCAACACTAAGTTAGTGTTAAAATTATCTGGTAAACGTGTGCTGATATCATCGATGCGTAAACCTGTAGTCTTTGTTTTGTCTGTGTTTATCACAAATTCTCCAAAGTTTGAAGGTGCATCTGCATTTGTGTTTACTACAAAAACATTATCGAATTTCATTAACATTCCTTCGTAAGGTGCAAGCTCTGGACGACGGGTTGCACTAGCAGAAATTGCAGCAATGGTATCAATGTTTACATTTACAAATGCTGGCATGGTTCCGTTTCCATTGATAACATTACCTTGTACATTGTTTAAAGTAGTCATACCAAAACTTTCAATTATTCTGAATCCTGTAATTGAAACTGAATCGCCAACTCTCCAAGAAGTAGTTGCATCATTTGGTCTTCTGTTTACAATGATTGCACTATTTAAGCTATTACCGTTTTGAACGGTTAATATATTGGTAGTTCCTTGAACCATATTGGTAGCAGTAACTACGCCTCTAATATCAACTCCAGTGATTGAATCATTGTTCCAAATAGTTTGGTTGTTTGGATAAGGAGAGAATTGTAAATCTTGAATGGTTTTAATGCCATTATCGTTAACTCTATAGGCATTAAATGTACCAAATGCGTCTGGAGAGTTGGTAAATGAACCATTGATATCTGTTGGACGAATAAAATATTTAACTACTGAATTATTGGGTCTAGCAGGAATATAACCAAACCAAATCATGGTATCATTAGGGAAAGTGTTTCTTGTTAAAGTGATTGAATCAAAAGTAGTTGAAGTATATCCAATGGTATGAAACAACTTAACATTGCTCACTCGGGTAGTACCTTGGCTAATTTTCACCAAAACAGCAACTGAGTCTGTTGACTTTGCATTCACTGGTGTGCGCTCACGGCTAGCAACGGTTGGTGGTGTATAGGCACTTGGTCCAAGATCATTTGGCATCAAAGGATTAATTGTAAAACGATACTGTCCAGAAATAGCACTTTCTACAATAATACCTCTAATGTAGCTGATTCTTGTGCCAATTAATGGCGGTGTGAACCTACCCGCAGGCAATACTGAATCTGTATTATTATCATTTCTGAACCAACCTGAGAAATCACCTACGTCAATGGCATTACCTTGGTCATCTGCAACGCTCCAGAAAAAACGGCTTCCGCTTGGAGTTCTTGAAAATACGGTGACATTCTTTAATTCTACATAAGAACCTTCCCATTTTTCACCTTTAACTTTTTGTTGAACCTGTCCTGAACTTGCGTTACCAGTCATTAAAGAATCAATTTTCAACTCAACAGGACGAACTTTATAAGAATTTAGGTCTTGTAATTCAACGCCATTTTCCCATAAAGGATTGGCGGCAATCATGTTTACTTGACTTTGACCTTGTCTGGTCCCAGCAGGCGGGGTACCTCTAAAGGTGCGTATTACGCCTGTTACTCTAACCTTAGTGCCTGGCTTTAGGTTATCATAAAACTTAGTTTCATTAATTAAAGTGGCCAAATTTCTGCCGGTTCCTGCAGGTTCACACATAACCTCAACACCTTTCCAAGGTCCGCTAACTGTATCAGTCATTAAAACAGTCGCTTTTCTAGATGTACTAAGGCCATAAAACCTTGGGTCAAACATTACATATCCATCAAATCTAACAGTGTCTGTATAGGTAGCATTGTTAAAAATAGGATTTACGTAATCTGCTGAATCATTAGGGAATGTTGCCGAAAGTTTTGCGTCATTTACAAACTGAACGGTTTGAATAGGAACAATTGGATAAGGATTTTGTGCTTGTGCCAAGAATCCAAGTGAGCCAAGGCCTAAACTTAGAAGAAATTTTTTCATACAAATGGTTTTTTTTGCGGTTCAAAAATAAAGCTTTATTTTTTATGTTAGTGGATTTTACATCGAATTAATATTGAGTTAAAGTTGAAAGCCAGGTTTCATTAGAAAAATATTTGTTAACACTAATTTTTTGAAGCAAATGCCTAGATTATACCATATTTGTAATTCATTATGACCAGATTCTTTATCACCATATTTTTGGCAATCATTTCGTTTGTAGCCATTTCGCAGGTACCTGCACAAAGCCGTTTCACCAATGTTGGTAGAATTGGTCTTACCATTAATAATTATGCAACTTTTGGTAGACCAACAGTTAGAAGCAATACCCAAGGTCCGCCTTCCTTAGCTTTCCCTCGCGGTTCTGGCATTGAACATTTATTTGAAGCTGGCATTTGGATTGGCGCTTTGGTAAATGGACAAATGCGTGTGAGCACCAGTTCTGTAGATGCAAGCGCTGGATATAGTACAGGTGGACAAGGTTTTGAATTTACACAAACAAGTACTATTAAAGAGCGGTCTAAACTTCCAAATAGTAGTAATTTCTCGAGTAGTGCTACTTCTCACCAAGATTTAATAATGAGTTTTACAGATTCTTTTGTGGTAATTCCTGGCACTTCCATCCCAATTTCTGGTCACCAAAATCCGCTTGGTGCGGTTGTCGAACTTGAGACTTATTCGTGGAACTTCCCCTTTGCTGATTTCTTTGTGATTTGTAATTTTAAAATTACCAATTCTTCTCAAAATCGCTGGGATTCAGTTTATTTAGGAGCTTTTGCAGATATGGTGGTGCGCAATGTAAATTATACCCGCGATGCTGGTACAGCTTTCTTTAACAAGGGTAGAAATGGCATAAGTAAAGATTACATGTCTTTTTATGCTTATCAAAGTTTTGGGGATGATATTGATTTTACTAAGTCTTATGGCGCAATTCAGTTTTTAGGAATGGATTGGAGAGGCATGTTTTTTAATCCAAATAAACCAGATACGTTCATCAAGGCCGGACTTCCAGCACCAAAGTGTAATTTTAATTTTTGGAATTTTAATTCTATTGCCTCTCCTTGGAATACACCAGGCACTGAGCAAGAAAGATACCTAAAATTAAGCACCAATATTGATTCAAGCATCTTGTATGCTGCTGATGGACCCATTGTAGGAACACCTGCAAATTGGTTGCAATTGCTTTCTAATGGGCCATTGGTAAGTGTTGAGCCTGGAGAATCCTTTAACTATACCATTGCTTTTGTTTGTGCAAAACAAAAGGAACCCATTTCTAAACTTCCAAGCAATAGCAATTACATTATAACAACGCCAGCATCTGAGGCAGAATTATTAGCAGCTTTTAAAAGAACTCGAAGTACCTTTTTAGGGGAAGATGTTAATGAAGATGGTACATATGATCCAGCTTTAGATTTGAACCAAAACGGAAAACTAGACAGATATCTATTGTCTGAACCTCCAAATTCACCTAAAACTAAGATTATCGCTAGTGATAGTAAAATTGAAGTTTTTTGGGATAAGTCTGCCGAGTATTCGGTTGACCCAATTTCTAGAACTTTGGATTTTGAAGGGTATCGTTTGTACAGAACCAATATTGGAGATGATTTAAATCTGAACCTGATTGATGATGCAAATCGAATTGGTCAATGGGATTCTGCTGGAAATGATGTTGGGTTCAACAATGGTTTTACTGCAATTGCACTAGAAAAGCCAGTAACTTTTGAGGGGGATACCACTAAATATTATTACAAATACACCCTTAATAACTTGTCTAATGGGTGGCAATATTTGATTGTTGTTACAGCAATTGACGAAGGTGATAAAAGAATTTCAGTTGACCCTTTAGAGTCCTCTTTTACTGAAAATGAGAACCGTGTTTTCCCTGGAACTTCAGTCAATAACTTTGGCGCGAATGCGAAAAAAGTAGGGGTTTATCCAAATCCGTATAGCACTACAGCCGCTTGGGATGGAAATACCTCTAGAACAAGAAAACTGTATTTTAATAATTTACCTGCTCGTTGCGAAATTCATATTTATTCTGCTAGTGGAGATTTAGTAGCAACTTTGAACCACCAATCTGATACCTATGCCGGCGACAATGTGGGTTGGTCTAGCACATTTGGCAATGCAGAGAAAACCACCATGAGTGGAGGAGAACATGCTTGGGATTTGCTAAGTGATAGCAAAACACAACTTTCATCGGGAGTGTATTTATTTACTGTAAAAGACTTAAAGTCGGGCGAGGTTCAAAGTGGCAATTTTGCCATTATTAAATAGTTGTTTCATGCAGTTGAACTTTCCCAGCTATGAATTTAGGATTGAACGCAAAGAAGATAGTTTAAAGATTTATGATGCATTTCGAAGAAAGTGGGTTGTATTAACGCCAGAGGAATGGGTGCGTCAGCATGTGTTAGCCTTTTTGGTTCAAACCAAAAACTTTGCTGCAAGTTTAATTGCGGTAGAAAGAAGTTTGGTTTACAATACTAAACGCAAGCGATTTGATGTTTTAGTTTTTGACAAGCAATCAAAGCCATTCATGTTAATCGAGTGTAAGGCGCCAGAAGTGGCTTTAACAACTGAAACTTTAATACAGGTTTGCACGTATAACACTGTTTTTAAAGTACCATATTTATTTATCAGCAATGGCTTGTCTCATTTATTGTTTTCTTTAAATGAGCATGATAAGTATGTTAGTGAATCAGAATTTCCGACACTCAATTAATTAAAATTACATCATAATGCCTGCAAGTGTAGCACTCAGGTAAGAAGCCAAAGTACCACATATAAGCGCTTTAAATCCAAGCTTGGCTAGGTCGGCACGCCTTGAAGGTGCAAGTTCTCCAATGCCACCTACCTGAATGGCAATAGAGCTAAAATTAGCAAACCCGCACAAAGCAAAGCTAGCAATTACCACTGATTTTGGGGCTAATGAGCCAGCACTAATCATAGGTGTTAACTTAGCATACGCTACAAATTCATTTATGACCAACTTGTTTCCCATAAGTGAGCCTACGGTTTGAATATCTTGCTGAGGAACCCCCATTGCCCATGCGAACATAGAAAAGAAGCTTCCAAAGATTTGGTCTAGGCTTAAGGAAGCCATTTGTATGCCAACAAAATCGAGTGATAGTCCAATTCCGGCCAAAATAGTGCCTACTTTCCCAAGAATTACGTCTGCTAAAGCGATGATGGCGATGAATCCAATTAACATGGCTATAACGTTGAGTGATATTTTTAATCCATCAGAAGCGCCATGACTTATAGCATCTAGCAGATTGGCATGAGATTTTTTTACTTCAAGTTTAATATCGCCTTTAGTTGGCGATTCTTCAGTTTCTGGCCAAACAATTTTAGAAATTACCAAAGCGCCTGGCGCGGCCATAATGCTAGCTGCAAGTAGGTATGGAGCAGGGACTCCCATAGAAATATAAACAGCCATAACCCCTCCAGCAATACAAGCCATACTGCCACTCATGCTGGCTAAAAGTTCGCTCATGGTCATGGTATTTAGGTAGGGTTTAATCATAATTTGCGCTTCAACCTGCCCAACAAAAGCACTTGCAACATTAGAAAGTGCTTCACTGCCGCTCACTCGCATTAAGAAATGTACAATTCTAGCAAAGAAAGAAACAATGATTTGCATCAACCCAATGTGATAAGCCATGCTCACCAAAACTGCCACAAAAATAATAGTAGGCATAATTTTGAACATAAACAGAAAACTGTATTGGTCGCCAAAAATGGGCTTTAATAATTCTGGTTTCATGAGTCCACCAAACACAAATTCACCACCTTTATCTGCAAGTTTGAGGAGAAGTTCTATTTTATTACCTAAATAAGAGAAGATGTTTGAACCAATTTTAGTTTTAAGAATAAAAAGTGCCAAACCTGTTTGTAAGGCAAGGCCGCTAACTACCAATCTATAATTTATGGCTTTACGGTTATTAGAAAGTAAAAATGCTATTCCAAGAATAACCGCAATGCCAATGAAACCAGTAGTGTTTTCCATAATTATTTTTGTCTCCGTTGAATCTCATCCCTAATTTTTGCAGCCTTAATATAATCTTCCACTGAGAGGGCTTTTTCAAGTAAGGTATGCAATTGTTCGAGGGTCATTTTGGTGTATTCTCTTGGTTCTTCGGCTGGTTTGCTTTTTGGTTTTTGAGCCGGTGCTTCGGTGGCTTCATGTAATTCATCATTAAATTCTACAGAAGCTGCGTCCATAATGTCCTCATAAGTATAAATAGGGCATTTAAACCGAACGGCTAAGGCAATTGCATCGGAGGTTCTAGCGTCTAATTCTTTAATTTCACCTTGAAATTCGCATACCATTTTGGCATGGAAAACACCTTCAAGTAAATTATAGATAACCACTTCATGCATGGTTATATCAAAAAGACCAAAGAAGTTAATAAATAAGTCGTGGGTCATTGGCCTAAAAGGAACCACTTTTTCAATTTCTAAGGCTATGGCTTGGGCTTCAAAGCTTCCAATTACAACAGGAAGTTTCCTATTGCTGTTTTCTTCAGCTAGTATAAGTGTGTATGAGCCACTGGTTTGACCAGTGCTTACAGCTGCTACGCTAAGTTTTACCCTATTCATTCAATTTTTTTTTGGGATAACGAATTAAGTAAAATAGAACGACGAACCAAGCACAAGTTATCCCAAAAATGTTTTGGCCAGAAAATTAAATTGATTTGAAGTCAAATAAACAAAAACGGCTGCACTTCAGTACAGCCGTTTTAATAAGGATTTCAGCTTATGCCTGCTGAGATTTGAAAGCTTTTGCTGCCTCAGTTATTTTAGGTAAGATTTCGAAGGCATCTCCAATTATGCCATAATCTGCAGCCTTAAAGAAAGGTGCTTCTGGATCTTTGTTGATGGCAACAATTACCTTACTTGAGCTAACACCAGCAAGGTGTTGAATAGCACCACTGATACCAATGGCAATATACAAGTTAGGCTTAATGGTAATACCAGTTTGACCAACATGTTCGCTATGCGGTCTCCAATGCATGTCACTTACGGGTTTAGAACAAGCAGTGGCTGCTCCAAGAATATCGGCCAATTCTTCAACTAAGTTCCAATTTTCAGGACCTTTCATTCCTCTGCCAGCGCTAACCACTAATTCTGCTTCTGTCAATGGAATTTTTCCACTGGCCCTAGCAATTTCAATAGATTTAGTTTTGGCATCTGTAGCATTTAAGCCAGCATCAGCTGCTTCTACAGAACAGGTATTGTCAATTTCATTTATTGTGAAAGAATTTGGTGTAATTGCAAGTACTTTTACTGAGGTGTTAATGGCAACATCAGCAAATGCTTTTCCAGAAAATACGCTTCTTCTAACTTTAAAACCAGCTTGGGTATCCGGTAAAGAGATAACGCCTGAGGCTATCCCTGCATTTAGTTGCGCAGCAACGCGAGGCGCAACCATTTTACCACTATAAGTATTGGAAATAACAATGACATCTGCATTACAAGATTTAGCAGCATGGGCAATTACTTTGCTATATAACTCGCCATTGAATTGATTTAAATATTCTTGTTGGTAATGGTAAACTTTGTTGGCGCCATATTTTCCTAACTCGGCTAATTTAGCCTCGTCAACTTTGCCTATAGAGGCAACCATTACTTTTCCTTCGCTTATTTGGCTTGCGAAAGAAATGGCTTCAAAGACAGATTTTTTGAAGTTTCCTTCTTGATTTTCTGCAAATACTAATATGTTCATATTCGATATTTTATGCTTTAAATTACTTTGGCTTCTGAGTGAAGCAATTCTATTAATTTCCCAGCTTCTTCAACTGAGATCATTTTACAAGCTCCTTTTGCTGCTGGCAATTCAAAGCTTAAGGTTTGTGAGTTTGCTTGCGCTGTGTTAGCTTCTACTACTTTTAAAGGCTTGGTGCGCGCTGCCATAATGCCACGCATATTTGGAATTCTTGGTTCTGTTAATTCTTTTTGAGCGCTAACTACCAATGGAAGTTTACATTCTAGTTTCTCTCTTCCGCCATCAATATCTCTTTCTAAGCTTACAGTATCTCCATTAACTTCAATTGCAGTAATTACGTTTACACTAGGCATATTTAACATTTCTGCTAATAAGCCAGCAACTAAACCACCATTGTAATCAATGCTTTCGCGACCAGCTAGGATAAGGTCGAAATTCTCATTTTTTGCATAATTGGCAATTTCTGCAGCCACAAAAAAGGCATCTACAGGCTCTGCATTTATTCTAACTGCATCATGTGCACCAATGGCTAAGGCTTTTCTAATGCTAGGTTCAGCATCTGCTAAGCCAACATTAATAGCAGTAACCGTTCCGCCAGATTTCTCTGTTAATTCTAGTGCTTTGGTAAGCGCTAATTCATCATACGGATTGATGATAAATTGAACACCTTGTGTGTTAAATTTTGTGTTGTTTTCTGTGAATGTTACCTTGGTGGTAGTGTCGGGAACATTGCTGATACAAACCAGTACTTTCATATTCTTTTCAGATTTAGTTGCCTTAGGTTTTTTTTAAGCCCTAAGATTCTATTAGTTTTGGGTGCGCAAAAATAATCCAATATTTAAGAATCTGAAATGAACCAAGAACGATTAGCAAAACTCTTACAAATGTTCGAGGAAAATAAGGTAGATACTTTCCTAACTTATGCCATTGCTTTGGAATATTTGGGAGATTCAAATACCGAAAATGCCCTAATTTGGTTCAATAAAACGTTGGAAATCAATACTGAACATGTAGCTACACTTTACCAGATAGCTATGGTTTACTCAAATTTGGGTCAAACCGAAAAAGCCTGTAATTTTTTAGAAAAAGGATTAGAAATTTTAAAAAACAGCAAGGACACTAAGACAAAAAATGAATTTAGAAGTTTGTTAGACGAACTTAGGTATTAAAGGCTAGGGATTTCTTGACATAATTCTATTAACACACCATTTGTGTCTTTAGGGTGCACAAAAGCAATAAGTTTATTATCAGCACCTTTTTTTGGCGTTTCATGAATTAAGGTAAAACCTTCTTCCTTTAGTCTTTTGAGTTCTGCATAAATGTCTTCAACCGCAAATGCAATATGGTGAATGCCTTCTCCTTTTTTTTCAATAAACTTAGCAATTGTGCTTTGGGCATTGGTGGCTTCCAAAAGTTCGATTTTGTTAGGTCCAATTTGATAAAAGATGGTGTTAACATATTCGCTTTCTACAGGTTCTGTTTTGTAGGGTGTGGTGTTGAAAAGCTTGTTAAACAAGTCGATAGATTTTTCAGCATTTGCTACGGCTATGCCAATATGTTCAATTTTCTGCATCGTCTTCTGAAGTATAAGTGAGCACAACTTGCTCATAAAATTTAAAATGTATTTTCTGTTTTCTGTGGATATAATCTTTTAGAATATTCCCTATAAAGAATTTTTCGGTTTGAACCGAATTAAAAGGCTCGATGACTAAGTGGTTTTTAAAATCGAGTTCTTTTTTATTATACAGCTTATATAAAGATTCTTTGGCACTCCAAATGAGGGTCATCTCTGCAACTTGATTAGGGTTTCCAGCAAATTCAAGTTCTTTTTCGTTCATAAATTTTGGGCTGACCCTAAGAATTCTAGCATCTACAAGCTCTAAATCGATACCAATTTGCTTGTTTTTACTAATATAAATTCCAGCTTTATCCGCAGCATGCGTAATTGAAATATGCCATTTGACATTGTTTACGTAAAGTGTAGGATGGTTGTTATTGTCTTTTTCTAACCTTAATTTATTTCCTCTAAAGACCTCTTGAATTAAACATCTGCTTGCAAGCCAATGCATTGCGTTTGCTCCGTTAATCCGCGTTTCTTTTTCGGCTTCCGAATATTGTTCTGTTAGCTGAAGTTTTAAATCTTCTGTAGACTCCGTAATATGCCAAATTGCAATAAGGTTATTTTCACTAATTAATATTTGGTCAATTAAAGGCATCTTACTGCAAGTTTAAAAATTAAAACTCATTTTTGAACCAAGATGCAAACAAAGAATAGAATAAATGCCAGAAGGCTAATAAATTTTAGTGGTCACACAGGTAGTATTTATGCTTTAGGAATAAATACAAAGCAAAACCTAATTTATTCAGGAGCTGCTGATGGAATGGTGATTGCTTGGAGTGAAGCTGAACCCAATCAGGGGCGTTTGATTGCCAAATTAACCGAGCCTGTTTATAGTTTGTTTTATGATGAAGGATCCAATTATTTGTGGATTGGCGCGGCATCAGGGAATTTGCATGTGATAGATTTGCAAAACAAAGCAGAATTGAAGCTACTCACTACGCATACCAGAGGTGTTTTTGATATCAAAAAGTGGGGGAATAGTGTGATTGTGGCCGGGGGAGATGGAAGCATAAGTTTGTATGACTCGCAAAGTTTAGCATTTGAAAGGTTAATAACCTTATCCAATAAAAGTATCAGGTGCATTGCTATTCATCCTAGCAAAGGTTTGATGGCATTGGGTTCAAGCGATTTTCATATTTATGTATATGATGAAGATTTACATTTGGTTCAACCCAAAATTGCAGCGCACAGCAATTCAGTCTTTTCTTTAGCCTTCGATTTAAAAGGAGATTTTTTGTTAAGTGGTGGAAGAGATGCAATGTTAAATTTTTGGGATGTAAAGAATGGCTTTTCCTTAGTAAATTCGGTAGCAGCGCATAATTTGCATGTACATTCCATCGCATTTAATCCTGTTTATAATCTATTTTTAACTTCTAGCATGGATAAAACCATTAAGATATGGGATGCTGAAAGCTTTGAATTGGTAAGGGTTATGGACAAGCAGCGGCATCAAGCGCATGTAAATTCTATCAACAAAATTGCCTGGATGTCAAAAGATAAATTTTTATCAGTTAGTGATGATAAAAATGTGATGCTTTGGGAGTTGGATTCTTAAAAATTACCTAATTTTAATTTCATTTTAACTTGAATTAAGAAAATATTTAGTATTTTAAGTAAGTAAAGTAATTGTTAACAGAGTATTTTATGCCATTCGCATAATTCTACTAATTGTTAGGTTGTTAAGTAGTTGTCAAAGTTCTTGACCTTCTTTATGTTCATATATCAAAAAACTAGACAATAAAGAGAAAAGACGCCTATCGAGAGAACTTTACAATTGATTTAAACATTTAAGTAGATTTTACATAAAATCTTGATAATCAATTTAGCTTTAGGGCTTCTGGGAATCTTATTGCCTGGTTTGAAATAGAAAATTAACTAAATCAAACCTATATGAATCATCAAAATTCAAGAGTTAGTAATGTTAGGTTGCATCACTTTTTTAATCTCAAAAAGTTAAAAGAGTCATTCAGCTATAACAATCAAATGGCTAAACTTAATTGGCAATTCCCATTAGTTCATGCTAGCATTTTAAGCCCTACTTCTCGAGCAGATTTTCGAAAATGGCATTCTTTTGTTTTGCTTATTGCCATGCTGTTAATTTCTTTCACGCAAGTTTGGGGTCAAGCAAATCTTGTTAATTATTCCTACAGCACCAATAATAATGGTTCTTTGGGTTTAGACATGAATTCGAACGCGGTTGATATGACATCTGGAACTACCACATTGGTTGAGGGTGGCAGAACAGCCGCTTCTTCACCAGTGGTAAATATAGGATTCGACTTCTATTTTATGGGGACGAAAATTAACCAGTTAGGTCTTAACCAAGCTGGTATTGTTCAATTGGGGTTTAATGTGCCAGCACCAACAAATTTTTATGGCACTATAACAAATACCTTGTCTCCATTTGGAGTTAGCAGTGCGGGTGGTTTAATCAGTGGAATGGGGCCTGCAAGCAATGGAAAAATTCACAGTAAATTAATAGGATCTTTTCCAAATAGATGTTTAGTGGTTGAATTTCAAAATATGCGTTTATCACAAAATTCAACCACCATAAATTCATCTAATTTAAGTACATGGCAATTGCGTTTGTATGAGCGCACTGGAGTTGTTGAATATGTGTATGGGAATATGTTTGTTGACAACTTAAATGGATTGGGTAATTTCATAGTTGGTTTTAATACTGCTACAGCAACTATTCAAAAATTAATTGATATAACTTCACATACAGAGCAAGTTAATCCGCCAAATTTAACACCTTTTTCTTTTTCACGTTCAACCTCAGGGCCAATAAGCAGTTTAAGTAGCAGTGCCGATCCAAATAGAAGGTTTTATCGTTTTACACCAGTTGAGCCTGCATCTCCAACTAATTTGGTATTGACTGGGATTTCTTCAGACGGGATGTTTTTGCAATGGAATGATAATTCTAATAACGAAACAGGATTTGATATTTATATTTCAGACAATGCCGGAGCTTCTTACTCTTGGTTTACTTCTGTTTTGGCAAATACTAATACCCTTAATACTTTAAATGTAGCTCCTTTACGAGCAGGAACTACCTACCATTGGCAGGTTTATGCTAGGAAGGAATCTTATAGTTCTGTTGCTGCTACTGGAAATGCCATCACACTTGGAGGAAGCACCATTACGGCAACAGCCTTGGGTGGATTTTGGTCGAGCAGCACTACATGGGTAGGCGGGGTTGTGCCAACAAACTTAGAGAATGTTATTATTCCAGCAGGTTCAGGTGTTACTTTAGACAATAGCAATTTAAATTGTAGAAATCTTACCGTTAGTGGAACTTTGGAATATTCTGAAGCCGTAACTGCATCTTTAACAGTAAATGGCAATTTAATAGTTAACTCAGGAGGATCCTTTACAGCTGGGGCAGGAAGTCTTACCACACATGCTTTGACCGTTGGTGGAGCTTCTGGTTTAGCCATGAACGAAGGCAATATTACGGTTAATGGAAACTTAGACTTAAACACCTCTGGGGGGGTTAGTCTTACTGTAAATGGTTATTTAAATGGCCAACTGAGTGGGACAGGAACAATGGATTTCTTTTCTTTAACCTTTACAAAAGGAAATGTGGCCTTACACAGAGACTTAAATCCTACCTATGAATTGAATTCAATTTTTACAATTGCTCCGGCAGTTGGTTCACAAAACAAATTAAATATCAATGCTGGAACTATAAAAGTTAATGTGGGTATTACCGTTTTTCCTTATGCTGGATCAGTTTCTATGGTAGGAGCAGCAGGCCGCTTATGGATTAATCACCCAAATGCGTTAATTTCTCAAAATACACCTTTTACTGCTTCTAATGGCGGCCAGAGTAATATTTCTGGTGAACTTAGGATTGATGCAGGAACTTTTACCTATGGTTCTGGGGGAAATACAGATATTATTTTTTCAAATGGTTCAAGTGCAGCGCTAGTTATCAATGGTGGAACTTTAAACTGTTATGCCGGCTTACTTTGGGGTAACTCTAATGCTACAAGTGTTATGTTTACTATGACTGGTGGAACGATTAATATTGATGATGCCAATCCATTGGTTGCCAGTAACACTTCATTTAATCAATTTTCTTTAGGTTCATTACAAACCGTTTTATGGACAGGAGGGACAATCCTTATTCGCAATCCAATACCTGTGGCAGGTTTAACTACAGTTGCTTTGCCAGCAGGAGGTAGTAAGGTAATTACTGGAGGTACGCTTCAAATTGGAGATGCTATAAGTACTCAAACTGGAGGGCCATTTGCCAATAACTGTGGTTTCGGTTTGAACCTAGGATTTCCAGTTTGGAATTTAGTAATAAACAATAGGGTGGATGCTTTTCCTTCTAGGATGGCAAGATTAACTGGCGCTTCTTTGGTTCAAAACAATTTAACTATAGAATCTAATGGATACTTGTTTACTGGAAATGCAACTACAGGCTTTAACTTATCTGTGAGAGGTAATATCAACATTGCCGCAGGAGGAAAATTAATGGGCGCTGAGCCTGGAAATACTACCTCATTATTAGGTACCTTAATTTTAGACGGCTTATCGGGTCAACAACAAGTTGGAGGTTTAGGGGATATAGAGAATATTTTTGGGTTACAAGTAGCTAATCTTTCTGGGGTAACTTTAAACAAAAATCTAACTTTTACGCAGGTTCAATTAAGTTTTGGAAATGTAAGCATGGGTTCTGGTAATGTGCTAACAATTGGCAGGTCTTTACCAGGACACAATCCTTTTGTAATTGTTGGGTCGGGGTTAACAAATTTTGACGCAGGAACGTTTAATTCAACACCAACCTTTAACGTTTCTGCTGGAAACATGCATTTGCAATATATTCAAAGCAGAAATGCAATTTCAATGGGGACTGGCAATGAAGTTCCAGTTGGGTCAAGCCTAAATTTAAGAAGGTTTTTAGTGAATAATCCTCTAGGTGTTACCTTGTCTAAATCATTAGTTGTAGATACACTTACCATGACAAGTGGTGATATTACCCTTGGCGCAAATGATTTAACCTTAGGAACTGCTGTTGCCACACCAGGTTCTTACAGCTATTCGGCAGGAAATATCATAACTAATTCGTCAGGGTTGTTTTACAGGTGGTTTCCAACTTCAGGGCTGCCAACCTCTGCTTTCAATGGCAGTGTAGGTCATTTTCCAATGGGTGCCCCTCTTACCAATAGGCATGTTTGGTTGTATTTTAGTTCGGCCACAGCACTAAGTACAGGAGGGTTAATTGGGGTGCAACATGATGCTACAACAGGAACCTCTAATCTTACCCAAACACCAATTGAACCTAATCAATTGGATACCACATCATTTCAGGTAACTACCATTACGTCTCCAAATATTGTGGTTTCTAGCATGGCAGATTATCCATTGGTAGTAGGAGATACTGTAAGGTTAAGAAGTGGTGGTACTTTGCCAACGGGCTTAACTTCAAATTCCAATTATTATGTAGTAAGTGTTGCGGGTAACACTATTCAGATTTCTGCCACAAGAGGTGGAACTGCACTTACTTGGACCGGAACTGGAATAGGTACACATAGAATTTGGAGACATATGGTATTGCATCGCAGAACCAATTGTAACTGGAGTATTTCTTCCCCTTCAAACACACCAGTGTTGGCTTCTGGCCAAAACGTTAGTTTGAGAATTCAGGGTTCAAATGCTTTGCAAACAATTAATTCTTTAGTAGATGTTACCTTATCTGGACCAGATGGTAGAACTTTGGTAGGATTTGTTGGCGTAGGAACTGGAACATCATCTGCTAACCCAGTGGCTAATAGATTAAGGGTGCCAACAATTTCTGCTCTCTTGTCATCCTTTTACATGGCAGCTCAAAATGCCAACTATGGTTCAGAAGTTACTACTGTTACCTCTATCGCTTCAGGAGATTGGGGAAATCCAAGTACATGGTCTACTGGGCTTGTTCCAAATTCTAATCAAAATGTTATTATCCAAAGTGGACATACCATTGGGCTTTCTGGAGGTGTACAACCTTATTTTGCGAATAACTTAACTATAAACAATGGAGGAGTATTAAATGCTAGCTCAGATTCGTTATACATTGGTCCAAATGGTGGAGGCAATCGCTCATTTTTAGTTTCTGGTTCATTAAATATTTCTAACACAGCAACCATTAATGTAAATGGAAACATGGCCATTTTAAATGGAGCTTCATTTGTAATGGGAGGCGGGTTTATAAATATTGATGGTAACAATGGAACAGCAAGTGGCAGTGTGCTCAATACTGTAGATTTATTCTCTATTGGTCATGCTACTTTAGGTAACTTTAGCACAGGAACTGTTCTTGTAAACGGGGGAACCATTACAATTGTGGATCCACATTTTTTAAATACAAATACATCTATATATAGTTTTGCCTATAGGTCTTCATCACCAAGTAATGTTTGGGCGGGAAATACATTGGTGATTGGAGGAACTACAGGTTTAAATAAATCTGGTGCAACGCCTGGATTTAATATTGGAACTTTTATTAGTTCTGGAAGGTTGATGTTGGGAAACCTTATAATTAACGGTCAAAATATTGGGAATACCAGCAATGGAGCTCGTTTTTGTACCACTCCTACAGGCTCTTCTTCAGGTTTTGAATGTATTAATTTAACAGTTAATGCAAATTCAGAGTTGCGTCAAACTAGTACTTTTTCTGAAAGTATCACGGTGGCAGGTAATTTAGTTAATAACGGATTAATTACCACCTTGCAAACGACAACACCTAGTACTATTTTGACTGAGGGTGGAATCAAATTAGCGATGCTTTCAGGAACCACAGAAGTTGCTTCAATTTTCAATCAAACTATAAGTGGAACAGGTAATTGGTCAAATCAACTATCGGCCATTCCAACAGGTTGGAATGCTGGAGCTAATTATCAAGTAGGTGATGTAATTACTATTACCAATGGAACCTCAGCAAGTCCAATTCGTCTTTTTGTTGCGAGTATAACAGCAACTGGTGGAATAGGGAGTTGGGGAATTTCAGATCCAGGAAGAGATTACACTACCTTACCAATTTCTCCATTCGCAATTAGTGGAGGTAGTGGCACAGGTGCTTCGATAACTACATTTACCTATTTAAATAGAACAGCTCATATTTCTGCTTTAGTTGTTGGGTCACAATCTGGAAACTCTACACAATTGCCAGTTGTGAATCCAATTGAATGGGATATAAATAATTTGGTGATTGAAAGATTATCTTTAGTTAATGGTATTGTAAAATTAGATGAAAACAATTTTATATTAGGAAGAACTTTAAACATAACCACAGCGCCAACCATGCATGGTGGCTTATTGGCGTGGGCAACACCTTCTACAACTGCATTAGGAGGTTTTATAAATACCACTGGTAGTTTTAGAAGAGTAATTTCCTCATTATCTGTTACTACTGTTGCTTCGCCAGGCACTGGTACTACCTCTTTCCCAACTGCCATCGTTGCAAGTGGGGGGTCTCCAAGTTTAGGCGTATTTCCGATGGTTGCCCAAAGTGGGTTCAGACATAGGTATTTTACATTTGCTTATAGTGCAACTCCTTCTGTAACTACACCGGGTATTTATTCGGCACAACATTTTGATACCGCTGGAATCACAACTACGCCTGGCTTCGTAGAGACAAATATTTATAATAGGGTAACCAAATCTGATTGGGTAATTACAATGCCAACTGCTATAACCTATACTGCTGGTCCAACACTCACTACAAGGATTCAAGGCAATATGGCTGTTTTACCTTCTAATATAACTACCACATCTATGTGTTTAAGCACAGGATTAATAGCGCCAGGTTCATTATCTAATGGTACAGGTACTACTACAACGATACAGGCAAATAGGTCATTTATACCATTTGCTGGTTTAATTAACAGTTGGTCCATTTGTGCGCCAAATACCGATTTAGCTTCAGTTACAGCTGCTAGTGGAAATTGGAATACGCCTGCCACTTGGTTGGCCAATTCTGTTCCTACTGCCTCAGAAAATGTAATTATTCAAGAAGGTCACACCGTTGCTTTAAATACTACCTTGCCCACTTCAGCCTCTTGTAATAACTTAACAATTAACACAGGTGGTGCCTTAAATGCAACTGGAAATACGCTTACTATTGGGTCATTAAACAACAGTTTATTAGATGCAAATGGAAGTTTATTAATTGATGGTGCTACTTTAAACGTCAATGGAAGAATGACAGTTGCAAATGCTGCAAATTCAGCTTTTACGTTTTTATCAGGCACAATTAATGTTGATGGCAATGATGGAAGTATTGCAAATAGTGTTACTTCGGGAAATACCTTATGTTTAATTGGAACTACAGGTGCGGTGAATGTGGTTGGTGGTAATTTAAATATTATCGATCCACCTATTGGTACCTCAGGAAATGCCTTTCAATTTTTGGGAGGTGTCAATTTTGTTTGGCCAAACCTAAATTTAACTTTTGGAGATGGATCAAGTTCCACTCAAGCGGCCTTTAATGGAACGAATTTAACTGCTGATTTTGGTTTTAATATTTCAACTTCAGGGGTTCGAATTGGAAATTTAATAATTAACTCAGGTAATACATTAAACAGACGCGTTATTAACACAAGTATTCTTTGGGTAAGAAATAATATTACCATATCAGCTGGAAGTCAGTTGAGAAATTCAGGAACTTTGGGTTTAGCTGGAAATCTCATTAACGATGGCGAGATGATTAATACTGGAACATTGAGTTTCTCATTGTCTGGTGCAATAAACAGTTTAGCACAAAATGTAACTGGTTCTGGAACATTTAGGAATTCTATACCTTCCATCAGCGGTTTTGCTAGTGGCACTGGTTATGCGGTGGGAGATATACTTCAAATTCAACCAAGTGGAACTTCAGGCTCACCAATTGAATTTTATGTTACAAGTGTAAGCAGCGGAAATGTAACTGGAGGTTTTGTTTCGAATATGGGTGCTTTAACAGGTTCTTATGACAATACCTCAGCACATGTTATGAATGGTGGTTCAGGTTTGAGCCAAACATGCTCTTCTGTAATCAGTCCAATACCAGTGGCAATGTTTACTAATTTAACCATAGCCAATAGCAATGCAAACGGTATTAATATGGCTGCAGTTTCAGGGCAGGTGAATGCGGCAAATAATTTTAATACCGTTTCTAGTTCATTAACTTTAGGTTCAAGTTTAATTGATTTTGGATCAAATAATTTTGCCCATGGTTTTAGAGATCCACTTACCACTGCAACTCCATCTGTAAATCCAGGTTTCCCGTCTTTTTCAATTGGGGCTAGGGTTAAAACTACAGGTGCAGTTACACGTTGGATTCAGGCCAATGCGGCACCTAATATTCCAAATGCATTTGGCGGATTATGTCCAGTAGGTACAAATTCGGATGTGCGTTATTTTGGATTCTTCTGGCCTTTGGCTAGTTCTGTTACCACCGGCGGATATGTTTCTGTAGTTCATACGCCAACCGCAGGCTTAAATACAGTAACAGCATTTACAGATGGTCCATTAAGTATAAATCGAGTAACAAGCGGAACTTGGCAAGTAAGCACAGGAGGCGGACTAGTTTCAACAGGTGCAGTAAGTATTAGAATCTTTGGATACGGGCTTTTAGCTCCTCCTTCACCAGCAGATATAAGTATTACTTTAGCTGCTACTGCGGCTCCTGGAACTTATGCATCAGGTTCTGGATTAGTGGCTACACAGCCGCAGGCCAATAGGTTATTAGCTAGTCAAGCTGATTTAAATAACACCTTTAGAATTGGGGCAAATGTTACCAATTTATTTGAGCGTGTAACTATTGCTTCTGGTAATTGGAATGACCCTGCCATTTGGGATGGCGGTACTTCAATTCCGGGTACAAATGATAATGTAAAAATAAAATCTGGGCACACTGTTGCGCTAAATACTAATTCAAACATCATAAGTTTAAATGTTCAAAATGGTGCAACTTTAAATGCCCCAGCAAATGATTTGAACATTACGGCTTCTCTTACAGCATCTGGTAGTGTAAACCTAACTGGAGCAAATGTAACCATTGGAGGAGGTACACAATCTGGTATTTTAATTCCAAATAATGGTTTGTTAAATATAACTGCTGGTGTTGTTACTTTAGGTCCTGCTGGAGGTGGTGATCGTTTGGTGAATCACCAAGCAGGTGCTACTTTAACCCAAACAGGTGGAACTTTTAACATCAATGGAAACATCGCTTTTGCAGGTGGTACATTTAATATGAGCGGCGGTAACATGAATATCGACCCTAACTCTGGGGTGATTGCAACTTCTTTGGCGCCAAATTTAAATGTGTTTAATGTGGCAACAACGCTAGGTGGAACTGTAAATGGTGGAACTATAACCATTGTTGATCCATTGTTACAGCATGGAACTGGTTTTGCATTTACCTCTTCTGCAACCATTGCTAACGAATGGGTAGGTAATACTTTAAGGTTTGGCGATGGAAGTAGTACCCAAGCAAGTGGGCATGCGGGCGGTTTTCAAGTGAATATGTCAAGCAACCATGTTTTGGGTAATGTCATCATAAATGGTGGTAATGCGAGCAGAAGGTTTGTAAATGTGGGATCAATTTCTTCATCACCTTTTGGCAATCTAAGTGCTACAAATTTAACCATAAATGCTGGTTCGGAACTAAGATTTATGGGTGTTGATGCAGCAGGAGTTGCCTTAAATATTTCTGGAAACTTTGAAAATAATGGTGCCATGGTTGGAGGAGCATCACTTAATTTTAGAAGAGGTACAGGCAATTTATCTGCCCTCTCTCAAACGTTATCAGGTACTGGTCTATTTACTACAAGGGCTTTTAGAGTAACATCTACTTCTGTTGCTGGAACAGGTTATATGATTGGAGATACCTTAACATTCACTGGTGGAACAGCCAGCACTCAAGCTCAAATTTTAGTTACTGGAGTTGATGGTTCAGGTGGAATAAATAATTGGGTGCACTTCACTAATGGTGATTATTCTGTTCTACCTACAAGCCCTGTAACACTTAGCGGTGGCACTGGAACTGGTGCAATTGTAAATATAAATCCTGCTACAACAGCTACAAATGGCTTAGCCATGCTTGGAAGAGGTAATCTCTTAAATGTTTCGTTTTTTAATAGTAATCTAGCAGGAATTAATTGGGAGGTTGATGGATTAAGGGTTATAAATAACATCTCTTTTTCAACAACATCAGGTGTAGTTAATAGAGTAAATCTAGGTACAAATAATTTAACACTAGGCGATAGCACCACTACGCTTACCGGAACATTATCTTGGAGCGCTGGTGGTTTTACAAGCACTACAGGTAAATTTAGGCGTTGGATGAGCACAAGCAATTTCCCAACATCTGCTTTTACTGGTTCTCCAGGGCACTTTCCATTTTTTAATGGTAATTATCTGCGTCATTTGTTTCTTTATAGCTCAACAGCATCAGCACTTTCTGCAGGTGGTATTTTTGAGGCTTCTCATAATTTTGGAACTGGCATAAGTCCAATTACCCTAGTTATAGATAATGGATATCCTATCAATAACCAAGGAAATGCATCATGGACAGTAGGCACAGCAAATGCAAATGGCGCGGCAGCTTTAGCAATTGCATCAGGTATAAATATAAATCTTGCCCTAAGGGGAGATAGTTTGCCAAATATCGTAAATACAATATCAGATCTAAGAATTATGCAGGCCTCATCGGTAAGTGGTTTGCATATAAGTGGAACTGGTACTGCAGCAAATCCGCAAGCTCAAAGAGCATTTTCGAGTTTAACTGAGCTTGCAAACACACATTATTTTGCGGGTCATGTTTCTAACTTTAATTCAATAACTCCAATTTTTACGATAGCAAATGGTAATTGGGCTGATCCAACCATTTGGAATACAAATACGGTTCCAACTGAACTCAATAATGTTACCATTTCTCATACAGTTAATTTAGTAGGTGGTACTTCTTTTGGTGCATTTAGTTTGACCCTAAATTCAGGAGGAATATTAATAGCAAATTCAAATACACTTAGTGTTTTTGGAGGTATTACTTCCAATGCAGGCTCATCAATAATAATAAATGGAGCTACACTTAATGCGGCCAATCTTAGCTTAACAGGTGCATTTGAAATAAATAGCGGAACATCTAACCTAATTGGTGGAAGTTTAATAGGATTAACTATTAACAATGGTGGTGCATACAAACAAACTGGTGGTACCGTAAATGTTGGTTTGGGAAATAATTTTAGTCGCTTTCTTGTATCCTCTAGTTCTACTAGCAGAGATTCCATAAGTGGTGGTAGCTTAAATATCAATGGTAACATGGTAATACAAGGGCCATTTGTACAAACAGGTGGTGTGATTACCATAGATGGAAATTCTGGTGTAGCTAGTACCAGTGTGGCAAGTGGTAACCCATTGTTTCATTTAAATCATAATAGTTTATCCAATGGTTGTTTGTTTAATGGTGGTTCTATTGTAATTGTGGATCCTCATCATGAATCCTTGAGCTCTGCAACGCTTACAAACCAATCAATTTATTTCCAAACACAAAGTTTTTACACAAGTTTTTCTGGAACCCATACCTTTCAATTAGGAGATGGCATTAGCACTACTCCTGGTATAGCTAGTGGATTTGCAGTTGAAACCTATGGGGCTTTTTCAAACAATTGTCCTTTGCAGAATTTAGTAGTAAATGGAGGAAATGGCCTTAACCGTTTTGGAGCAACTTCTGCTGGTAACTCCACCATTTATGGTACATACATTAAAGGAAATTTAACCATTAATTCTGGATCAGAATTTAGGCATGTTAATTCGGTTGCAGTACCTTTTGAGGTGGGTGGTAATATCGTTAATAATGGTATTTTAACAAATGAGGGTTTATCACCGCTATTGCTTGGAAGTGCTGGTATATTTGTGCCACAAAGCTCTCAAACTATCAGTGGAACTGGTGTATTTAGGAATTTAGTACCTAGAGGGCCATCTCCATATAGTTTACCTCCTTCAGTTTCAAATCCAACTTCAGATGAAGATGTAGGGAATATTACAATTACACAAGGGGCAACCACTATTTTAAATAATACTACAGCAGTTAATAGTTTGTCAGGTACTATAGGAGTCGCTGGTAGTGGCAGCGTTACAGGTTCTTATTCAAACTTTACCGGTTACGGTCCGTATAACCTTAATGCTGGGGTTTTACATGGTTTTTCTGTTTCTTCAATTCAAACAGGTGGAAGCTGGCAAAATGCCATGGCAATTTGGATTGATTATAATCAAAATGGGGTATTTACAGATGCTGGTGAACAAATACATTTAGGTGGAATTGTTGCTGGAAATCATACTCAATCTGGAACCTTTACCGTGCCTATTACTGCTATTAGTGGAAATACTCGTATGAGGGTGCTTTGTAATGAAGGCACAATCACTGGCCCAACTATGGCAGTTAGTTTTGGGGAGTATGAAGAATATACCGTTAATATTGTAGGTAGCACAGGTGTGTTTCAAATGCCATCCGCAAACACCAGAAACATTACTATTAATAATACGGTTTCAGGTGCGGTTATAACTTCAACTATAGATAGTTTATCTTTTTCTGGTAGTTTAATATTAACCAATGGTAGGTTTGCAACTACAGGAAAAATAACCATGCTCAATGGGTCGGCTATTAGCAGAACCAATGGTTTTGTGGATGGTTATTTAGAGCGTTATTTTGCAACAGGTGCTAATGTAGCACAAACTTTCTTCACAGGTACTGGCGTTCAATACGCGCCAATAACTCTAACCTATCCAACTGTATCTACAGCGGGTTATGCAAAATGGAAGTCTGTTGCAGGTGATCATCCGGAAATTGATTTAACCTGTTTAAATGCGAATGCCTCTGTAAATAGGTATTTTGAATTTGGTTCAAACACAGTTTTACCATTAACTTATAATGCCAACTTTACTTATGGAGCTGGAGATAATGATGCAGGTGTAACTCCTGCCACTTATGTTGCTTATAGGTATACCAATTCAACTTGGAGTACCAATATTACACCTTTTGGTACTCCAACAAATACAAATTTTGTTTTAAATGGCCAAACGGCATTAGGGGCGTTCCAAATTGGAAATCAACCACTAGGTGTTACCAATACAACCTTAGCAAGCCAAACAGGATGTACCGGTTCAAATAGTAGAATTATAACTAACGCAAGCGGTCCTGGGTTAAATTATCAATGGTTATTTAAATGCAACTCATGCTCAACTTTTGTTAACCTTTCAAATGGTGCTAGTTATGCCGGAGTAGATAATGATACACTTACTATTATCTCTTCTGCTGCTGGTCAAGAAGGACAATACTTCTGTAATATCACCACAAGCTGTGTTCCAGGAGCCCAAACAGATACCATGACTTTTACCTTGAATCCTGGTTTAGCGGATAATACAGTTTCGGGCAATCAAACCATTTGCACAGGAACAATACCTGCAGCATTTACAGGTTCTGTTCCTACTGGTGGTAATTCAAGTTATAATTACCAATGGTTGAGAAGTACAACAAGTGCTACCTCTGGGTTTAGTGTGAGTTTTGGAACTACTTCATTGCAAGATTATAACTATCCATTTACCTTAACACAAAATACATGGCTTAGAAGATTGGTAACTTCAGGTCAATGCCGTGATACTTCTTCTTCGGTTTTGGTAACTGTAAATCCATTAATTAGTAATAATACTATTACTGGTGCGCAGCAAATTATCACAGGTTTTAGTGCAGATTCGATTAATGGTTCAATTCCTTTAGGAGGAAATGGAACTTATAGTTTTGCTTGGATTAGCAGAACGCCAACTTCAATCTTTGGTTCAGCCACTGGTACAAATACCAATAGAGTTTATTATCCTGGAGTATTGAATGATACAACTTACTTTAGAAGGATAGTTTCAGCTGGTGTATGTCCAAGTGATACTAGTGGTATCATTGAAATTACAGTTAATCCTATAATCACTAATAACATTATAAGTTCAAATCAGACCATATGCACAGGAAGCACTGCAACACAATTAACTGGAACTATCCCAGCAGGTGGAAATGGGGCCTTTAGTTATAGATGGTTGAGTAGCACAACTTCTGCATCTTCAGGTTTTGTATTTGCAAGTGGCGTTAACATTGGTTCAAGCTACAATCCTGGGGTGAGAACTACTACCACATGGTTTAAGCGTGTGGTTAGTTCAAGTGGAGGTTTTGATACTTCTGCCGCAATAGAAATTACTGTTAATTCAATTATTTCAAATAACAGTATAAGCTCAAGTCAAGATGTTATAAATGGAACTATTCCATTCTCTTTAACAGGTACAACTCCTTCTGGAGGAAATGGAACATATCTATTCCAATGGGAAATAAGCACTAGCGGTCCGTCGTCAGGTTTTACAAACGCATCAGGGACTAGTACAGATAAAGATTTTATTCCTGGAGCCTTAATTACGGATACTTGGTACAGAAGAGCGGTATCTGCAGGCGTTTGTCCATCGAATACGAGTGCTGCAATTAAAATGACAATAGTTTCTCCAATTGCTAATAATACAATTGGTTCAAACCAAACTATTTGTAGTGGAAATGCACCTTCTGGCCTTTTGGGTTCAACACCAACAGGTGCCTCAGGAGTGTTCACTTATCAATGGATATCTAGTACAACCGGAAGCGATAATAATTTTATACAAGCTTCAGGTGTTTCTTCAGGAATCAATTATACGCCTGGCACATTGGCAAGCACAATTTGGTATAAGCGCATAGTTTTATCTGCAAACGGAGCAGATACAAGCACTGCAGTTCAAATAACAGTTAATCCAATCATTTCGAACAACAATATTACAGGTATCCAAACTATTTGTAGTGGTTCAACTCCAACCATAATTGTTGGTTCAACACCAGCTGGAGGAGATGGTAACTTTAACTATTTGTGGGAAAGTTCAACTACTAGTGCCACTTCTGGCTTTGCAACTGCAAGTGGAACAAGCAATACGGCCAGTATTACTCCAGGAGTCTTAACTGAGACCACTTGGTTTAGAAGAACAGTTAGTGCTGGTATTTGCGCAGCAAATATTAGTGGCGCTATTGAAGTAACTGTAACACCAGTAATTAGTTCAAATACAATAAGTAGTTCACAAACTATTTGTTCAGGTTCATTACCAGCGCCTTTAATGGGTTCAAACCCTTCTGGCGGAAATGGCCCTTTTGTTTATTTATGGGAAAGCAGCACAACCAGTGCTAGTGCAGGATTTACCGCAGCAGCAGGTCCTAATACAGCAATTGATTATACTCCTGTAGGTGTAACAACAACCACTTGGTATAGGAGAGTTGTAAGTTCAGGTGATTGTGCTCCAGTAATCTCTAGTGCCATAGAAATTACTATTGAACCAAATATTACTAATAATACGATAAGCTCTGCTCAAACTATTTGTACAGGGTCAACGCCAACTGCATTATCTGGAAGTATACCTGTTGGAGGAAATGGAAGCTTCACCTATTCGTGGGAAATGAGCACTACGAGTGCTAGTGCTGGATTTACCACTGCTTTAGGTACAAATAATACTTCTGATTATAGCCCAACTGCCTTAACTCAAACCACTTGGTTTAGAAGAGTTGTTTCTAGTGGGGTTTGTTCAAATGATATTAGCTCCCCTATTGAGATAACAGTTAATCCTTTAATTGCTTCAAATACTATTGGTTCTGCCCAAACTATTTGTACTGGTTCAACACCTGCAACTTTAATAGGTTCAATACCAACAGGTGGCAATGCCACTTATACCTATACATGGGAATCAAGCACTACTAGTGCAAGCGCAGGCTTTAATGCCGCAAGTGGAACAAACAATGCTATAAATTATTCTCCAAGCTCCTTAACTGAAACCACATGGTTTAGAAGAACAGTTTCAGCAGGAGTTTGTGTATCTATTACAACTTCGGCTATTGAAGTTACGGTTAATCCTAATATTAGTAATAATACAATTTCTGGAACCAATGAAGTATGTACCGGAGGTACTCCTACGGCTATAACAGGTTCAATTGCAACTGGCGGAAATGGAACCATCACTTATTTGTGGGAAAGCAGCACAACCAGTGCTAGTGCAGGGTTTTCTGCTGCTGCAGGAACCAATACGGGTGAAAATTATGCTCCAGGAGTATTAACAACTACAACTTGGTTCAGAAGGGTTGTAAGCGCAGGTGTATGTCCATCTAATAATTCAAGCGCAACTCAGGCAGTGGTAAATCCGTTTCCAACACCTGTAATTGCTGGGTCAAATTCAGTTTGTGCCAATTCATCAGCCACCTATAGCATTGCTTCCAATGCTGGTAGAACTTATGTGTGGAATGTAGTCGGTGGCACTATAACAGGAGGTCAAGGTACTGCTAGTATTACAGTTGACTGGGGCTCTCCAGGTTCAGGAAATGTTGTAGTTTCTGATAGCGTTAATATTACTGGATGTAAAACTACAACACCGCTATATAGTGTTTCTATATTAAGTAATCCAAATCCAGTTATTACTGGCGCATCTATAACATGCCAAAACCAAATTGTAACCTATAACACTCCATTTAATTCTGGAAGTATATATAGATGGCAGGTTACAAATGGTACAATAACTAGTGGCCTTGGTACAAATTCTATTTCTGTTGAATGGCCTAATTTGGGGGCTGGCACCTTAGTAGTTACTGATTCTATTGTATCTGGTGGATGTAAAACAACCACTGCACCTTATGCTATCAATACTTTTGCTAACCCTACACCAGTAATTAGTGGTGTTACCAGTATTTGTGAAAATAATTCTTCAACTTATTCTACACCAAGTAATTCTGGAAGGTCTTATACTTGGGTTGTAACAGGAGGAACTATTTCATCTGGACAAGGAACAAATAGTATTTCTGTTTTATGGGGTTCAGCAGGCAATGGAACTTTAAGGGTTACTGATTCTGTTAATGTTACAGGATGTAAAACTACAACCGCCGCTTATGATATTAGTATAAATCCTTATCCAACGCCTTTAATTAGCGGTAATGCAACAGTTTGTGCTGGGGCTACCACAACCTATAGTACACCTTTGAATGCAGGTCGCTCATACCAATGGTCGATTTCAGGTGGTACAATTAATTCAGGTCAGGGAAGTGCATCTATCAATGTAACTTGGGGTGCTTCAGGCGCTGCAAGCCTATCGGTTAGTGATAGCGTGTTGGCAACTGGTTGTAAAACCACAACACCTAATTACCCTGTTAATATTACTCCTGTCATCGCCAATAATTCTATTTCTGGAGCTCAAACTATTTGTTCTGGCTCAATTCCTGCTGGTTTAATAGGTAGCACACCAACTGCAGGTAATGGTGCATATACTTATACATGGGAAAGCAGCACTACAAGCGCTTCTTCAGGATTTAGTGCTGCTTCTGGAACCAATAATCAAGCTAACTATTTAGCACCTTCTGCTTTAACCACTACTACTTGGTATAGAAGGGTAGTCGGTTCAGGTGATTGTGCTACAAATACTAGTGCTGCAATAGAAGTTATGGTTACTCCTGTAATAAGCAGCAATTCTATTTCTGGAGTACAAACTATTTGTACTGGTTCAATCCCAAGCACGCTAATTGGTTCAACTCCTCAAGGAGGAAATGGTCCGCTCACCTATCAATGGCAAATTAGCACTACGAGTTCAACGCTAGGGTTTACTAATGCAACTGGAAGCAGTAATTCAATTGATTACTCACCAAGCTCACTTACACAAACTACCTGGTATAGAAGGGTAGTAAGTTCAGGAGATTGCGCTCCTTTAATAAGTGGTGTGGTTGAGGTAACAGTAAATCCTGTAATTGCAAGTAACACAATTTCTGTTCCTTCTCAAGTTTGTTTGGGCACTGCTACAGCAGATATTGTTGGATCTGTTCCTGTAGGTGGAAATAGCAGTTTTACATATTTATGGGAGAGTAGCACTACAAGTGCAACAAGCGGATTTACTGCAGCCAGCGGTGCAAACACTAATGCCAATTATGCTCCAGGAGTTCTAACGCAAACTACTTGGTTCCGCAGGGTAGTAAGTGCTGGCGTTTGTCCTACGAATACCAGCTCAGCTAGCATTGCACAAGTTAATGCTTATCCAACTCCTGCTATTAGCGGTTTGGCAAGCATTTGTGAAAACAATAGCACTAACTATAGCACACCTTCAAACCCTGGTCGCAGCTATACTTGGGCTGTTTCTGGTGGTACCATTGCCGCTGGGCAAGGAACAGCTTCGATAACGGTTAACTGGGATGCTTCAGGTGCAGGCACAGTTACAGTAAATGACTCTGTGAATGCTACGGGTTGTGCAGTTACTACATCAGCTTTTACAGTAACTAAAAATCCATACCCATCTCCAGTAGTAAGTGGCTCAAATACGGTATGTTCGTTTTCTTCAACTACTTTTAGTACACCTAATAACCCTGGAAGAACCTATAAATGGGAAGCAACAGGTGGCGTTATTGCAGGTGGACAAGGCAGCAATACTGTGAGTATTAATTGGGCTGCCCCTGGTGTAGGTTCTGTAATCGTAACAGATTCTGTTAACGCAACGGGATGCGCAACTTTAAGTAACTTATTCTCTGTAAGTATTAACAATAGTCCTAGTCCAGTAATTACTGGTGTTTCTAGTATTTGCGAAAATAATAGTGCTAATTATTCAACGCCGTTTAATGCTGGTAGTGCATTTATTTGGAATGTTGTTGGAGGTAATATTACAAGTGGTTTAGGAACTAATAATATTACTGTAAATTGGACTAACGTAGGAGTAGGTGCTTTAACAGTTACAGATTCAATTCTTGCTGGTGGTTGCAAAACAACAACTGCTCCTTTCAATGTGGATGTAAATGAATATCCAACACCAAGCATTTCTGGAACCTCAACAGCTTGTAATAATACAACTCATACTTATTCAATTGTAGCTAATCCTGGTCGAACATATAAATGGACAGTTTCAGGTGGAAATATCACAAGTGGACAAGGAACAGCAAGTATTTCTGTTCTGTGGACAAATGCTGGAACAGGCACAATAACTGCTTACGATTCTGTTAATGCCACAGGATGTGCAAGCACATCGCCAATTTATTCTGTTACAGTTAATCCTGAAATTATTGCAAATACCCTTACTGGTAATCAAACAATTTGTACAGGAGGTACTCCAAGTGGATTTGTAGGATCAACACCTTCTGGAGGTAATGGCATTTTTACTTATTTATGGGAAAGTAGCACAACTAGTAATAGCGACGGTTTTACTGCAGCTACTGGGGTTAATAATACCATCAATTACAATGCTGGTGCGCTCACTTCTACCACATGGTATAGAAGAACTGTTAGTGCCGGTGTTTGTTCAAGTAATACTAGTCCTGCCATTGCTGTAATTGTTAATCCTTTAATTACAAATAATACAATTGGTTCGGCTCAAACCATTTGTCATAATGCTATCCCAACTGCCTTATCTGGTTCAAATGCTATTGGTGGAAATAGTACATTCACCTATTTGTGGGAAAGTAGCACAGTGAGTGCAAGTGCTGGATTTGCTCCTGCAAGCGGCACAAACAATGCCATTAGTTATGCACCTGCTTCATTGCCTGCTACAATTTGGTATAGAAGAACAGTAAGTGCCGGAGTTTGTTCTGCAAATATTTCTGCTGCTGTTAAGATTACTGTTCAGGATACTACCTTACCAACTGTTATTACTAAAAATGTTACTAAGTATTTAGATGCAACTGGAAACGCTAGTATTGTTGTGAATGATATTGATAATGGCAGTTCGGATAATTGCGGCATAGCTTCGCGTTTGTTAAGCAAAACCAGTTTCAATTGCACCAACGTTAATTTAAATACAATTACCTTAACTGTAACCGATTTGATTGGAAATGTTAATACGGCAAATGCTACGGTTACTATTTTAGATACCATTAAGCCAATTGTAATAACTAAGCCTTATACGGCATATTTAGACGCGTCTGGTAATGCAATTATAAATGTAGGAAACGTTAACAATGGAAGTACCGATAACTGTGGAATTCAAAGTTATGTCTTGAGCAAAACCAATTTCAATTGCACTAATATTGGGTCAAATAATGTAACCTTAACCATTACCGATGTTAATGGAAATGTGAATTCATCAAATGCATTAGTTACCGTTATAGACAGTATTAAGCCTACAGTTAATGTGAATAATGGCATAGTATTATATTTAAACGCTTCTGCAAGCATTCCACTAACCACAACCATGTTTAACAATGGAAGTTCAGACAATTGTGGAATTGCTTCTATGAGTATTTCTCCTTTAACTATTAATTGTTCACATATTGGCATTACTCCTGTTACTTTAACTATTACTGATGTTAATGGAAACACTAACTCAAAAACAACTGATGTAGTTGTGTTTGATCCAATAGCGCCGGTAGCTCGTCCAAAAGCTAGAATTTCTGTTTACTTAAATGCAAATGGTAGCGCGGTAATCAATCCAAGTATGTTGGATAGTGCCAGCACAGATAATTGTACCATCACTAGCAGGGTGATTAGCCAGGCCACATTTAATTGCAGTAGTTTAGGAAACAATACAATTTCATTTACAGTTCAAGATCAAAGCGGAAATTCTAATACAGCCAATGTGATAGTATCTGTTTTTGATACCATCAAGCCTTTGGTTGTAACACAAAACATCAATGTGAATCTTAACAGCACAGGTACAGCCACCATTATCGCTTCTCAAATAAATAATGGAAGCTCTGATAATTGTGGTATTAGTAGCCTAACCTTAAGTAAATCAACTTTTGGTTGTTCTGATTTAGGTGTTAATAACATAACACTTACAGCGGTGGATGCAAATGGAAATACTGCTGTGGGCAACGCAACGGTAACTGTAACAGATAATACGAACCCTGTAGCTCGTCCAAGAAATCTTACTGTTTATCTAAATGCATTAGGTAATGCTACCATAACAGCTGCCATGGCAGATAGTGCAAGTTCTGATAATTGCAGTATAGTAGGAAGAACTATTAATACAAGTTCGTTTAACTGCAACAACCTAGGAAATAATACAGTAAGTTTAACGGTAACTGATGCCGCAAATAATTCAAACTCAACCAATTTAAATGTATTCGTTTTAGATACCATTAGACCTATTGTTACTGCTCAAAATAGAACCATCTACTTAGATGGAACTGGCAGTGCAAGTATTACAGCGGCTATGGTAAACAATGGTTCTACAGATAATTGTGCCATCACAAGTTTGGTATTATCAAAAACTAGTTTTAATTGTAATAACCTTGGCGCAAATACCGTAACCTTAACCGGAACAGATGCTAGCGGTAACTTTAGAACAGTAAATGCAATTATTACGGTTTCTGATACTACTAAACCAATGCTAGCTGTAAACAGTACCGTTAACTTGTACTTAAATGCAAGTGGAACTGCAACCTTAACTACCGCAATGGTAAATAATGGTTCAAGTGATAATTGCAGCATCACTAATTTGTTGTTAAGTAAGACCGCCTTCACAGGTGCTGATTTAGGTAACAACATAGTAACCTTTACAGCTACAGATGCAAGCAGCAATAGCCGCAATACCACAGTAACTGTCGTAGTAATAGATAGTGTAAGGCCAACAGCTATCGCACAAAATATTACTGCATTCTTAAATACAAGTGGAACAGTAACTGTAACAGCATCTCAGGTAAATAATGGTTCAACAGATAATGTTGGCACTCTAATATTGAGCTTGAGCCAAACTAACTTTAGTTGTGCTAACCTTGGTACTAACAATGTAACATTAACGGTTACCGATGGAAGCGGAAACTTTAGAACTGCTTCAGCAATTGTAACGGTAGCAGATACCATTAGACCTGTTGTTGTTGCACAAAACAGAACCATCTACTTAGGTGGAGCTGGTAGTGCAAGTATTACAGCAGCTATGGTAAACAATGGCTCAACAGATAATTGTGCCATCACAAGTTTGGTATTGTCAAAAACTAGTTTCGATTGCAGCAACTTAGGCGCTAATACGGTAACCTTAACCGGAACAGATGCAAGCGGTAACTTTAGAACAGTAAATGCAACTATTACAGTTTCTGATACCACTAAACCAATGCTAGCTGTAAACAGTGCCGTTAACTTGTACTTAAATGCAAGTGGAACTGCAACCTTAACTACCGCAATGGTAAATAATGGTTCAAGCGATAATTGCAGCATAGCAAGTATGTTGTTAAGTCAAACTACCTTCACCTGCGCACAATCTGGTACCAACAATGTAATGTTTACAGTTACAGATGCTAATAACAATAGCAGCAGCACAAGCATTACTGTTAATGTAGTAGATTCGGTTAAACCAATTGCTCGCCCTCGTAACTTAACAATTTATCTTAATGCAAGTGGTACCGCAAGCTTAACCGCTGCCATGGCTGATAGTGCAAGTACAGATAATTGCGGAATTACCAATAGAAGTATTTCATCTACTAGTTTCAATTGTAGTAATATTGGAAATAATACCCTTACTTTAACTGTCACTGATGCCTCTTCAAACAGTCATCAAGTTAACTTTAATGTGAATGTAAGAGACACGGTTAAGCCAATTGCCATAGCGCAAAATCTTACTACTTACTTAAGCGCAAGTGGCACTGCTAGTATTACGCCTGCAATGGTTAACAACGGTAGTAGCGACAATTGTAGTACTATAAATTTAGGTTTGAACCTAAGCAGCTTTACCTGCGCAAATATTGGTTCAAACCAAGTTATACTAACTGTTACTGATGCAAATGGTAATTTTAGAACTGCAAATGCAACCATTACAGTGTTAGATACCATAAAGCCAGTTGTAAATGTTAATAATTCAATCACGCTGTTCCTCGGAGCAAGCGGTACAGCATCATTAACTACAGCCATGGTTAACAATGGTAGCACTGATAATTGTGGTATAGGTAGTTTGAGTTTAAGTCAGACCACCTTTACATGCGCTAACAGAGGCAATAACAGCGTAAACTTTACTGTGAATGATGTTAATAGCAACAGCAGAACGGTTGTAATAAATGTTACCATTGCAGATACAACCAAGCCGGTTGCGCGTCCTAGAAACATGGTGGTATATTTAAGTGCAACAGGATTAGCTACTATTACTGCCACACAAGCAGACAGTGCAAGTACAGATAATTGCGGTATCAACAGTCGGTTGTTGTCGAATAGCATTTTCAATTGTTCTACCCTTGGAAATAATACCATTGGTTTAACAGTAGCTGATGTAACTGGCAATAGCCATACTGCTAACTTTAATGTTTTAGTATTAGACACAGTGAGGCCAATTGCAATCGCACAAAATGTGACTGCTTATATTGGTAGCAATGGCGTTGCAACAGCTACGGCAGCAATGGTTAATAACAATAGCAATGATAATTGTGGCACAGTAAGTTTAAGTTTGAACCAAACCAACTTTACTTGCGCAAACATTGGTTCAAACCCAGTGATTTTAACGGTAACAGATGCTAATGGAAACTTTAGAACAGCCAATGCAACAGTTTCTGTATTAGATACTGTTAAACCAATGATTCAAATTAATGGTGTGGTTAACTTGTATTTAAATGCAAGTGGCATTGCAACTTTAACCACAGCAATGGTAAACAATGGAAGCAGTGATAATTGCGCAATAGCAAATATTACTCTAAGCAAAACCAACTTTACAAGTGCTGATTTAGGTTCAAATAGTGCAACCTTTACAGCCTTTGATGCAAGCAACAATAGCAGAGCGGCTAACTTTAGTGTTATAGTTATAGATACAGTTAGACCAATCGCAATTGCGCAAAATGTAACAGCTTATCTCAATGGTGCTGGAACTGCAACTCTTACAGCTGCCCAGGTAAACAATGGTTCAACAGATAATGTAAATATCGCAAGTTTAGTGTTGAGCCAAACTGCATTTAATTGTTCCGATATCGGACAGAATAATGTAACCCTAACCGTTACCGATATCAGTGGTAACTTTAGGTCTGCTAATGCTGTAGTAACAATTCTAGATACTATTAAGCCGTTATTAACCGCAGCTAATGCAACTGTTTATCTAAACACTTTAGGAGTTGCTACTATCACTAGTGCACAGGTTACAGGAAGTACTTCCGATAATTGTGGTACGCCAAGTATAAGCTTAAGCAATAGTAATTTTACCTGTGCAAATATTGGTTCAAACCAAGTAAACATTACAGCAACCGATGCAAGTAGCAATGCTCGCACAGCTATTTCAAACGTTACAGTATTAGATACCATTAGGCCAACTGCCATTGTAAATAGTATTGTAAACTTATATCTAAATGCTTCTGGAACGGCCACTTTAACTACTGGTATGGTTAACAATGGTTCAACAGATAATTGTGCAATCACAGGTTTAACGCTAAGTAAAACTGCTTTCACAGGTTCGGATTTAGGAGCCAATGCGGTATTGTTTACTCTTACAGATGCTAGTAGTAATAGCAGAGGTGTAACCATTACGGTTAATGTAATTGACAGCGTAAGACCAATTGCAATTGCTCAGAATGTTACTGCCTATTTAAGTGGAACTGGTGTGGCAACTATTACGCCTTCGCAAGTAAATAACGGCTCTACTGATAATGTAGGAATTGCAAACTTAAGCTTGAGTCAATCTAGTTTCACTTGCGCAAATTTGGGTACCAATACAGTAACACTTACTGTTTCTGATGTTAGTGGTAACTTTAGAACCGCAAATGCTACCGTAACTATCCTTGATACCATTAAACCTCTGGCTAGCGTAAATAACTTGACTGTTTATTTAAATGCTATTGGTAATGCAAGTATTACCGCAGCTCAAGTAAATGCCGGTGCAACAGATAATTGTTCTGTAGCATCTGTAACCTTAAGCAAATCGAGTTTTGATTGTACCAATTTGGGTGCAAACAATATTAGCATGTCAGTGGCTGATGCAAGCGGAAATATTAGAAATGTTGGTGCTATCATAACGGTATTAGATACTATGAAGCCAGTTGCAAGTATCAATAATATGATTAACCTATACTTGAATACTTCTGGTACGGCAACACTTACAACTGCAATGGTTAACAATGGAAGTTCAGATAATTGTGGTATCAGTAACTTTGCCTTAAGCAAAACATCATTTACTGGAGCTGATTTAGGTTCGAACCAAGTTAACTTTACTATTACAGATAACAGCAGCAATGCTAGAATTGTAGGTTTAACAGTTAATGTCTTAGATACTGTCAGACCAATTGCCATTGCTCAAAATAGAACGATTTATTTAGATGTAAATGGTAATGCAACGGTTACAGCAGCTCAAGTGAATAATGGCTCAACAGACAATGTTGGCGTAACAGGTTTAAGTATTAGCAAATCAAACTTTAATTGTAGTGATTTAGGTTTGAACCAAATAACTTTAACTGTATCTGATGTGAGTGGTAATTTTAGAATTGTAAATGCAAACATTACAGTAGTTGATTCTATTAAACCAATTGTTGCAGCCAAAAACTTAACAGTTTATCTTAACAGCAATGGAGCAGCAAGTATCACAGAAAGCCTTGCAAACAATGGCTCTACTGATAATTGTGGGGTGCCAAGTTTAAGCTTAAATAAATCAAGTTTCGATTGCACAAACCTTGGTATAAACAATGTTTCACTCACTGCCAGAGATGGAAGCAACAATGCAAGCACAGCTAACTTTACGGTTACGGTTATGGATACTTTAAAGCCAACTGTATTTGTTAATAACAACTATACCATCTATCTTAACTCAAGTGGCACAGCAAGTTTAACTGCCAATGAGGTGGATGCCGGTTCAATTGATAATTGTGCAATTGCCAATAGAAGCATTAGTAAGTCGAGCTTTGATGCCAGCAATCTTGGTGCAAATATTATCACCTTTACAGCAACAGATGCAAGTGGTAACTTTAAGACTTCAAATGTTACTATTATTGTAAGAGATAGCATGGTTCCAATTATTAAAGCCAAGAACATTACTGTATACTTAGGTTCAAATGGAAATGCTAATATCAATGCAACACTAATAGATGATGGTTCAACCGATAATGTAGGCATTGTAAATAGACTGATTAGCAAATCATTCTTCAATTGCCAAGAAACTGGGGTTAATCCGATTATTTATACCATTAGAGACGTTTCTGGAAATGAAGCAAGCACTTTAGTGAATATTACAGTGGCAGATACAACCAGACCAACAATTGCATTCCAACCAAAAGATATCATAGTAGGATTCTGTAATGATAGAGTGGTTTACAATAATCCAACAGCTTCAGACAATTGTTCTAATGTTGCTGTAACCCAAATCGCAGGTTTGGCATCTGGTTCTGTATTCCCAATAGGTGCAACAGTTAATACTTTTGAGTTGGCTGACCCTAGCGGTAACAAGATTACACATAGCTTCACTGTGGTTGTGATACCAGAAACTGTAATAGATACCTTCCCAGATGTTGAAATTTGTGCGGATAATTCTGCTATCGATTTCAGTCAAGGTTTTGCTAACCTAACCTTTAGCGGAACTGGAATTGCCAAAGACAAGAAAACTTTTGATCCTTCATTGAGTGGCTCTGGTAATTTCTTAATCACTGCGATGTTCTTAGATAGCATGGGTTGTGTGAGCACTGGTGTTTTCAATGTAGTTGTAAATCGTGTTCCAGAGAAACCAGTTATAGTAAGGTTATCTGCAAGTCAGTTAGGTGCAGATCAGACTTATGATTTCTACCAATGGTATAGAAACAATCAACCTATTGCTAATGCCAATAGCAGAACATACAATGTAAGTCAATCTGGTGTGTATGGTTTGGTAGTTCGCAATAAGAGTGGTTGTATCAATGGTTCAGATCCATATGCTCTGGGTGTAGCCTTAGGCGGAAGCTCAGTGTTAAAAGACAAAGATTTATTTAATGTCTATCCAAACCCTACTGCTGCTAAATTCTACATAGAGCTAAAAGGTATCACTAGTAAAGGAACATCGGTTACCATTATGGACATTACAGGTAAAGAAGTAGAAACCTTTGAAGCACATAGTGATTTAATGGAGATGGATTCTTACAGTTTTGCTGCAGGTACTTATTATGTTAGGATTAGTAATGGAGAAAGAGTTTTAATTAAACCAATTGTGATTGTAAAATAATCGGAGTGTTAAATATTAAATAAATAAAATTATGAAAGCAGTAAGAAAAATAAACAGCACTCTAAAAATGCAATTGGCATTAACCATACTAAGTTTAGTCATGTTAGGATTAGTCCCTTTGGCGGCGCAGGACCAAGGTCCTGCGCCCGCCTCTATCGGGGGAAATCAATCACAACGCACTAAGTATAACCGGTTTTCATTGGGACTTAAAGTAACTCATTTGTACGACCTGAAGTTTACTTCCTTCGATTTGTTAACCACAGGCGCTTTGGCCAATGACCCAAAGGGGTTGAATGGTTCGAAAACAAGATTTGATTTGGCAGGAGGATTAGAAGCCAATTACTTTTTTAGTCCATTATTTAGCATGGATTTAGGCTATGAAAAAGGCCGCATGACTGGCGCAAATGAAAGGGAATACTATGAGTCGCAAGTGGATTTCTTAACCCTTGGAGCGAATATATCTCTTAAGCGAGCCATTAGAACAGAAGACTACAAATTTGTTCCATTTGCTAGGCTTAGTTTAGCAAGAGCAAGTTATGATGCCGAAAGAAGATTTATCTCTGATGATGTTGTTTTTAATACCACAAATGGAACTGCCATTCAATATGGGTTTGGTTTAGGTTGCAGGTATTATTTCAACCATAAATGGAGTGCATTTGCCATGTCCGAATTTGTAGTTTCAAACACAGATGCTTGGGATGGGTATGATTATGGTTCTGGAAGAGACCAAATGCTCAAATCTTCTGTTGGTTTAAAGTTTGCCTTTGGCAGAAACAAACACATCGATCAAACCTTAGCTTGGCAAGATAATCGGGTAGACCAAATTCAATCTAAAATTGATGCACAGGTAAATGATGCGGTTAAAACCATCAATGATTCAGTGAATAAAACCCTTTCAACATACATGAATCGATCAGAAGTTAAGGACACTGACGAGGATGGTATAGTAGATAAATTTGATAAGTGCCCAAATGTGGCAGGTTTATTTTCAAACAATGGTTGCCCACCTGTTGAAGTGCAGGTAAAAGAAGAAAAGAAAGAACAAGCAGCTGTTGTGGCTATTGAGAAAGTGAACGAAAGAAAGGAAGCAGCAACAGTTTCACCTGTTAATGCTAATGGCAATTCTGGCATTTCAAAACCAATGAATGAGGATGAAAAGTACCGCATGAAAAACGAAATAATGGTTGAGATGTATGCCATTAGGTTTGGCTTTAACTCTTATCAATTGAATGCAGAAGCGTATGAGCACCTGAACACAGTTGCTGTTATTTTGAGAAATAATGCTGGGTATGGTATCAAATTAATTGGATATACTGATGATTTAGGTTCTGTAGAATATAACAAACAACTTGCAGAACAAAGAGCAAATGCAGTTGCTGAATACTTACTAAGCAGAGGCATCAACAAAAACAGAATTCAGATTGAAGCCAATGGCAAAAACAATCCATTGGATGATAACACAACCAAAATTGGACAAGCCAATAATAGGAGAGTGGAGCTGAGGTTACAATAAGAACTAAAATCCATAACAAAAAAGTCCCGAAGATTCGGGACTTTTTTGTTTATAGCTAATAAGTATTTGCTCAATCTTTCCCTCCCTTTTCCCCCGTAAACTGATCGTGCGGAAACTTAAACAATACATTAAATGAAGTAAGTGAGCCATAAATCCTTGTGATGTACTGTTGCATGTTTACTTTGTCTTCGTCTGTTAGTTTTTCATGTGCATTGATGCGTTGCTCCAAAACCCTTAACCTATCTCTGAGCATTACTATCTTATGAAAAAACGTATCAATAGGCATTTCTTTGTTCGAAAGGTTAACATCGCCAGGCTGTAATACTAATTTGCCTCCTGTCCATTTTGCACCCAAACTCACATGCTCTGGAACCTCCGTCCAACGTCTCAAAATGCCAATCAAGGTTTTTTCCATTTCCCAACTGCTCACCAAATCTTCTGGTGCATCAACCGCTTCAATGATTTCCATCTGGTGGTCGAACCTCGAAACATCTTTTTTGCCTTCTTCTATAAATGTAATTTGATAGTGCGCACTCTTAAGATTTACAATTACGCCTAATCCATAAACAGGATGTTTAACCCTGCTGCCAATGCCTAAATTATCTGCTGTTGTCATTGCTAAAATTTATTGTGGCGACAAAATAATATATATTGGTTGTATTTGTAAGCGCCTTACGATTTATTTGTTAAAAATTTAGAACCCATGATTTTGTCAGATAAGAGAATTTTAGAAGAAATTGAGGCAGGCAATATTTTGATAGAGCCTTTTACTCGGGAGAATCTTGGCACCAATAGTTATGATGTGCACTTAGGAAGATACCTCGCCAATTATACCAGCCGAGTTTTAGATGCACGCGAGCATAATAAAATTGAAACCTTCGAAATTCCTTCAGATGGTTTTGTGCTGCAGCCAAATACCCTTTATTTAGGCGTTACTGCCGAGTATACAGAAACACATAAACATGTTCCTTTTCTTGAAGGCAAAAGCAGCACAGGCCGCTTAGGTATTGATATTCATGCAACAGCAGGCAAAGGCGATGTGGGTTTCTGCAATACTTGGACCTTAGAAATTTCTTGTGCCCAGCCTGTTCGTATTTATGCTGGAATGCCTATCGGTCAGCTTATTTATTTTGCTGTAGAAGGCGAAATAGATACCTTGTATAACAGCAAAAAGAACGCTAAATACAATGCTCGCTCCGTTAAGCCTGTCGAAAGTATGATGTGGAAGAACAAATTTTAATCTGATGAAACACAAATGGCCATTAATCCTGCTGTTTGCAGCCTTGCCCTTATTCAGTTTGGGTCAAACCAAATATACCATAAGTGGCTTTATCAAAGAAAAAGGAAGCGAGGAATTGCTCATTGGTGCCTCCATTGCCGTCCCGTCTCTTAAAACGGGTACCATTACCAACAACTATGGCTTCTATTCTTTAACCCTTCCCGAAGGTGAGTATGAATTACTCGTAAGTTATATTGGCTATAAACCCAAAGGTTTTAAAATTAAACTCACTGCCAATGTAGAAAACAACATTTGGCTAGAAGCTGGTACTGAGTTATCGGAAGTAGTCATAAGTTCTAAAAAACAGAACTCAGGCTTAGCAGAGGTTACTCGCATGAGTGTGATAGAAATTCCCATTCAGCAAATCAAAGATATTCCTGCTTTGTTAGGCGAGAAAGATGTGTTGAAAGTAATTCAATTGCTGCCTGGTGTGCAAAAAGGAAACGAAGGAAATTCTGGGATTTATGTGCGGGGTGGTGGTCCCGACCAAAACCTTATCATCCTAGATGATGCCACAGTTTACAATGCTTTTCATTTATTTGGTTTTTTTAGTTTGTTCAATGGAGATGCGCTCAAAAGTGTAGAACTCACCAAAGGTGGGTTTCCAGCAAGGTATGGCGGTCGACTTTCTTCAGTGATTGACATGAGTATGAAGGAAGGCAATAAAGAAGAATTTCATGGAGAAGGCGGAATTGGAGTTATCTCCTCTCGTCTAACACTTGAAGGTCCAATTGTTAAAGGGAAATCCTCTTTTCTAGTATCAGGAAGAAGAACCTATGTGGATGCTTTAATTAGTCCTTTTTTAGATGAAACAGATAAAACTGGCTACTACTTCTATGATTTTAATGCGAAAGCTAATTATGAAATAGACACCCGGAATAAAATTTATGTGAGTGGATACGTTGGAAGAGATAAGTTTTATTATAATTCAAATTATTTCCAAGATGTTACAAAGAGTTCAATTTCTTGGGGAAACCTAACAGGTACTTTCCGCTGGAACCATGTTTTTGCGCCAAAGTTATTTGGCAATTTTTCTTTTATAGCAAGTAATTATAATTTCAATGTTTCTACCCAAGAATCTGGTGACTCTTACAATTATTCTTACAAAAATGGCTCAGGGATTAGGGATTATGCGGGAAAGTTCGACTTAGACTATAGGCCTTCTACCAATCATACCATAAAAATGGGGGTTCATTCAATTAATCACCTTTTTACCCCATCTGCAATTACTGTTAAAGACGATAATTTTGGTTCAGAAAAAGTCACAAAATTCTGGGCTTGGGAAAATGCCTTGTATGCAGAGGATGATATTAAAGTCGGAAATAAACTTAGGCTCAACCCAGGCTTGCGTGTTTCACATTTTAATGTTCAGCAAAAGAATTTTGTTCGGTTTGAACCAAGATTTAGCGCTTCTTATAATTTAAGATCAGACCTTGCTTTGAAGGCTGCTTACTCCTTAATGAACCAATATGTTCACCTTTTATCTAATACCACTACAGGTTTACCAACAGATTTATGGGTGCCAACTACCAGACTTGTTAAACCGCAACAATCATGGCAAATAGCTGGTGGTGTAGCTAAAGATTTTTTGGACAAAGGTTTTTCTGTAAGCTTAGAAGGCTATTATAAAGAATCTTCTAATATCATATCCTATAAGGAAGGCGCCAGTTTTTTAGAGATAGGCTTTGAAGATACGCCTGATGAAAACAATAGCTATTGGGAAGACCAAATAACTTCAGGTTTAGGTTGGAGCTATGGCGCTGAATTGTTGGTTCAAAAAAAATCTGGAAAATTTACCGGCTGGATTGGGTATACCTTATCATGGACAAAAATGCGCTTTGCCGACTTAAACTTTAGAAAGGAGTTTTTTGCTAGGTATGATAGAAGACACGATATATCCTTAGTAGGAATGTATGAGTTTAGAAAGCCAACAGATTTGCGAAACGGTCTCAAGCTTTCTGCCACTTGGGTTTATGGCACCGGAAATGCAATTACTTTACCTGTGGCAAAATATGATGCCCCTATTGATCTTCCTGGTCAGGTGAACTTTCCTGGTTTTAATACCGTAAGCGAATATACCGATAGAAACGCCTTTAGAATGGCGCCTTATCACCGTTTCGACATGGGTGTGCAAATTCAGAAAAAGAAGAGGCTATGGATTAGAACTTGGGAGTTTAGTGTTTATAATCTTTACAATAGATATAATCCATTTTTTTATGACATATCCTATAACCTGGAGAATGTACCACAACTTGTTCAAGTATCCTTATTTCCAATTATTCCTTCCCTTTCTTGGAGTATAAAATTTTAAACTATGAAAAGTAAACTTATAATATATTTCTTACTACTAGTTTTAGGTTTTTCTGCCTGCGAGAAACCCGCAAATGTAGATTTACCTAGCGCTGAACCCAAGCCCGTAGTTTTTGCCTTCTTGTCGCCAGAAGAAAATGAAATCAAAGTTTCTGTTACGCTATCTAACCCAATTTTTAATAATAAACCACAATCTAATCAGTTTGAGGTAATCAAAGATGCCTTGGTTCAATTAGAAGATAATACTGGCAAAAAAATTAACTTAACCTTTGATATTTTTACTGATGCTTATTTGGCAAATCAAACACAAATGCAAATTCTTCCAGGGGAAAAATATAAGGTGCTTGTTAGTTTCAGACAGTATGCAGTTTTTGGCGAAACAACTGTTCCGGCTAATGCTATTCCTTTTACTAAGGTTGAAATCAATCAAGAAGGAAGAGACAATTTTAATAATATAAAATTTGGTTTGTATGCCCGTTGGCAAGACCCAGCCAATGAAGTAAATTATTATAGAACGCTCATCGAATCAAAGTATGTTTGGAATGACGCAGACACTCTTTACAGTTCTATTCAATATGATAAGGTTTTGTCTGAACCTAGCAACGATGGAAAAGAAATGCTGCTTAGGTATAATGTTTTATTTAATGATGGTGCTTTGGATCAAAAAAATTACTTGGATGTATATTTACTGCATACAGATTATAATTATTACGAATACCACAAACGCCGCTTGAGTTATGTAGGCGAAGATATCTTTGTTGAGCCCTTGCCAATGTATTCTAATATAAAAGGTGGTGGCTTAGGTGTGGTGGGAAGCTATAGGAAAGTTAGAAGTACGGTTGAAGTTTTACGGTAAAAATTAGCGCAAAAAAAAGCGCGTTGCTTACTCAATAGAGAAAGCAACGCGCTAGCTATAATTTATCTGAATTACTTCACCTCTTCAAACTCAACATCCTGAACATTGTTGGCATTGTTACCTGCCTCAGGTCCTGCTTGCTCCGCACCTGGTTGCGGGCCTCCAGCTTGTTGTTGTGCATTGTAAATATCTTGAGAAGCTTCTTGCCATGCAGCATTTAAAGTTTCCATTGCAGTTTCTATTCCAGCAAGGTTTTTCTCACCATGTGCTTTCTTTAAATCTGCTAATGCAGTTTCAATTTTCTCTTTTTTGTCTGCAGGGATTTTATCACCGTACTCCTTAATTTGTTTTTCTGTTTGGAAAATCAAACTATCCGCTTGGTTCACTTTCTCAACTTCTTCTTTTGCTTTTCTATCAGATTCTGCATTGGCTTCTGCTTCGCGCTTCATTTTTTCAATTTCTGCATCGCTCAAGCCAGAACTTGCTTCAATTCTAATCTTTTGTTCTTTTCCAGTTCCTTTGTCTTTGGCGCTTACATGTAAAATACCGTTTGCATCAATGTCAAATGTCACTTCAATTTGAGGAACACCGCGCGGCGCTGGTGGAATATCACTTAGGTGGAAACGTCCGATAGACCTATTTTGAGTAGCCATTGGGCGCTCACCTTGTAATACATGAATTTCTACCGTTGGTTGGTTGTCTGCCGCAGTGCTAAAAACTTCGCTACGTTTGGTTGGAATGGTTGTATTAGCTTCAATCAAACGAGTCATTACACCGCCCATTGTCTCAATACCTAAGCTTAACGGAGTAACGTCTAATAACAATACATCTTTAACTTCTCCAGTTAATACACCACCTTGAATAGCAGCTCCAATAGCAACTACCTCATCAGGGTTAACGCCTTTAGAAGGCGATTTTCCAAAGAAATCTTCAACCGCTTTTTGAATGGCTGGAATACGAGTTGAACCACCCACTAAAATAATTTCATCAATATCACTTGTGTTCAAACCTGCATTCTTTAAAGCAGAACGACAAGGCTCAATCGTACGTTTGATAAGGCTATCAACCAATTGTTCAAATTTTGCTTTGGTAAGAGTTTTTACCAAATGTTTTGGTCCGCTAGCGGTTGCAGTAACATAAGGTAAGTTGATTTCTGTTTGGGAAGAGCTTGAAAGTTCAATTTTTGCCTTTTCAGCAGCTTCTTTCAAACGTTGCAAGGCCATTGGATCTTTGCGCAAGTCTAAACCTTCTTCTGCACTAAACTCTTCAGCCATCCAATTGATAATCGCATTGTCGAAATCGTCTCCACCAAGATGGGTATCTCCATCTGTAGATTTAACCTCAAACACACCATCACCCAATTCAAGAACAGAAACGTCATGTGTACCACCACCGCAGTCAAACACAACTATTTTCATGTCTTTGCCTTTTTTGTCCATGCCATAAGCAAGGGCAGCAGCAGTTGGTTCATTGATAATACGCTTAACGGTTAAACCTGCAATTTCGCCGGCTTCTTTAGTGGCTTGACGTTGTGCATCGTTAAAATATGCGGGAACAGTAATAACTGCTTCGCGAACTTCTGTGCCTAAATAATCTTCAGCCGTTTTCTTCATTTTCTGAAGCACCATTGCCGAAATCTCTTGTGGGGTATATAATCTTCCATCAATATCAACTCTTGGGGTGTTGTTATCACCTTTAACTACTTTATAAGGAACTCTAGTAGTTTCATCACTTACTTCGCTGTAAGTGTGGCCCATAAAACGTTTGATAGAATAAATGGTATTAATTGGATTAGTTACTGCCTGACGTTTAGCCGGGTCACCAATTTTACGTTCACCATCTTTTAAAAATGCTACAATTGAAGGAGTTGTTCTTCTTCCTTCACTGTTCGCGATAACTACTGGCTCATTGCCTTCCATTACAGAAACACATGAGTTGGTAGTTCCGAGGTCAATTCCTATTATTTTGCTCATAACTTAGATATTCTTTGCCTCAACTCAGCAATGAAAGTGCCAATCCACGGATATGTCAGGTTTTGTAAAATGTGTCAGTTATTTCGGTTTGAACCGATTCAAATGCTGACAAGAACACAGAAAAAATGTCACCTAAGGCTTGAAACCCTCTAGGTTATTGTTCAGGAGGTTGGTCGTATTTTGGTCGTTTTGCAACACAATACTAGTATAATTTCTGCTCGAAAAAATGCCAATACCATTGCTAATATTTGAATAAATTGGGTTCTTCTGAACTATACTAATATTAGGTGAACTCAAACTATTCAAAACCTGAAACTCACTTGAACCTCCATAAGTTATAAATTCAAAGTTTAATACCTTTCTGTATTTACCGGATATCGGTTGAAACTGAGACTTTAGGAACTCATAATAGGATTTACTTGAAATGAGTTCATCATATTGGCTATTAGGTTTTACCTTTTTATTGATTTTTAAGCTGTAGTCCAAAAATTTATCTACAAACAAAGTGGTAGTATCTGTAGTTTGGTATTCACGGTAGTGAAAGCGAATTTTAAGGTCGTATAAGAAAGAGTTAAGACCAGTTGTATACCGCATCAAGGTGTTATGGTTATTGATTTCTGGTCTGATTACTACTTTTCTATTTTCAATTTGAGGGTCCTTCACTAAGCGAGTAACACTGCCAAAACGAATATTTCCTTTAGGATAAAAGATATCAAGCGCATATTCTTCATTAACAGCGTTTGTTTTTGGGATAATTGCGGCGTATAACGTGTTCCTCCCTGAAGAGAAAAATCCGCTATCTTTAGAGATAGAGTCTACAGGATAACATGGGTAAACAATTCCGGTTGATCTATTGGTTAAAGTAACCACCAAACTGTCAAAGTAAAGAGAGTCTGCAATTTGTGCTCCTTCCGCTGTAGTTTGGTTGGCCGCATTTTGATACATTTTCTGTATTCTTAAATATTGTACAGGTTCGTTTTGATCCAAAAAAGCATATACAACAGCAATGTCTTTATAGGGAGCATTAATTTCTATCTCATTTTTACAAGATAACAAAAAGCTAAATCCAGCAATTATTAGAAGAAGGCGTAATTTCATCGGCGTGCAAAATACAAATTTTTAAAGAGCAACTATATATTATTAGTCACTAAAATTGTCAAATTGGTTCAATCCACTACTTTTGAAACTTAATTTTTTGTTATGAGCGTTCATAAAGAGGTAAAAAAAGTAACCACCCACACACTTATCGAGATGAAAATGAGGGGAGAAAAGATTAGCATGCTAACGGCGTATGATTATAGTATGGCTAAAATATTTGATGCTGCTAAGATTGATGTTTTGTTGGTGGGTGATTCTGCTTCTAATGTTATGCATGGTCATGAAACTACCTTGCCTATTACCCTAGATGAGATGATTTCTCATGCATCATCAGTAATTAGAGCCATTGATAGGGCCTTGGTTGTGGTTGATTTACCTTTTGGTTCTTACCAAGGAAATTCAAAAGAGGCTTTAAATTCTTCTATTAGAATAATGAAAGAAGCAGAGGCTCATGCCGTAAAGTTAGAAGGGGGAAGGGAAGTGGTTGACTCGGTTAGTAGAATTTTGTCGGCAGGAATTCCTGTAATGGGGCATTTAGGGCTAACCCCACAATCAATTTATAAATTTGGAACCTATGAGGTGCGCGCCAAAGAAGAGGCTGAAGCCGATAAATTATTGGAAGATGCCAGACTTTTGGAAGAAGCAGGTTGCTTTGCCTTAGTTTTAGAAAAAATCCCTTCAAAATTGGCCAAACAAGTAGCAGAAATGCTGAAAATTCCAGTAATTGGAATTGGAGCCGGACCAGAAGTTGATGGTCAGGTTTTGGTTAGCCATGATATGTTAGGAATTAACAAAGACTTTTCACCCAAGTTTTTAAGACGCTACCTCAATTTATACGATGTAATAAAAGTGGCCGTAGAACAATATGTTGCAGATGTAAAGGCCGTTGACTTTCCAAACGAAAAGGAGCAATATTAGTTTTGAACCCAGTTTTTGAAGACAATCACCTATTAGTGGTGATAAAAAAGTCGGGTCAAACCGTACAACCAGAGCCTGGCAAACCGCTTTCACTTGAGGAAGAAGCCAAAGCCTACATCAAGGAAAAGTATCAAAAGCCTGGAGCTGTTTTTTTGGGAGTAGTCCATCGCTTAGATATGCCAGTTGCTGGATTGGTGGTGTTTGCTAAAACTAGCAAGGCATTAACTCGCATGAACGAGATATTTCAGAAAAGGGAAGTTTCAAAAACCTACCAAGCTTGGGTAGAAGGAAGACCCCTTGAACAAAATGGCTTGTTAACGCATTGGCTAAAAAGAGACGAAAAGAAAAACTTCACCAAAGCCTTTTCTAGTTTTGTAAAAGATAGTTTAGAGGCCAAATTAAAATATCAGGTGTTGAAATCAGAGGGAATTTTTACCTTGCTAGAAATAGATTTACTAACCGGAAGAAAGCATCAGATAAGAGCGCAATTGAGTGCCATGGGCAATCCCATCGCAGGAGATGCCAAATATGGGGCAAAAACTGTTTTATCTGATGGCGCTATCTTTCTTCAAGCTACAAAACTTCAATTTGAGCACCCAGTTTCTAAAGATTTTCTTAATCTGATTATAGGCGAATTAAAGTTAAATAAATCTTTGATTAAAACAAGGAAATGAGCTTGATGTTTCCATAATATTGAATTCGAAATTTATTATGAAAACTCCAACCACTCAAAAGGGCATTCAAAAGAATGCTCAAAAAAATCTTGTGCCTATTGCTATTGCTCTTGTGTTGCTTTGTTTTGTTTTAGGATTTGCTGTAGCTTACTTTTGGTTCAAACCAAAACCTGCAAAAAAGTTAGAAGCTTCAACAAACCAGCAGAAATATTCTCTTTTGAACCCATTAATTGATGATTTTGAAGAAAATCATTTAAAAATGACTGAACTTAAATCCTTTAGAGGTAAAATCGAGGATTATATCAAAAAGGAAACTGCCATCAGTCCAGATCTTCATGTGTCCTATTATTTTCGGGATTTAAATAATGGCCTTTGGACGGGTGTGAATGAAAAAGAAACTTTTGCACCTGCAAGTTTGATGAAAATTCCTGTTATGATTGCAATTCTAAAGAAGGCAGAAACGCATCCAGATGTTTTTGACTTAGAAATAGTTTACGATTCAATTAATGATAACCGAATCGAAGAAGATCAAGGAATTAAGAAAATTCATGGCCAACACTATTCTATGGATGAACTGATTGAAATGATGATAGATTATTCGGATAATTTTGCAACCTTAACTTTATTGAAATATATAGGAGAAGAGGCTGTTCAAAAAGTAGAAAGTGATTTAAATATCCGAATTAAGCCAGAATATACTGAGTTGTCAAATTTTGTAACTGTTAAAAATTATGCAGGATTTTTCAGAATTTTATACAACGCTTCCTATCTAAATTCAGAGATGTCTCAAAGGGCTTTAACCTATTTATCTAAAGCAGAGTATAAAGAGGGAATTAGAAAGGCTATTCCAGATTCTATTGTGGTAGCGCATAAATACGGAAAACGCGATATTTCTGGAGTAGGTACTAAATTGGAATCCATTCAACTGCATCATTTTGGATTGATTTACTACCCTGGAAAACCATTTCTTTTAGGTATTATGACAAGGGGCAGTAACCTTGTCCAAAAGAAAAGGATTATTTATGAATTAAGTAAAATAACATTCGAAGAGGTTCACAAACAGGCAAGTTCAGCAGCCTACGACCGTGTTTTTATTGAATAAACACCAATGTAACTTTGGTTCCATTTTACATTTGGATATGTTTTGTTGGGTTGAGTATCTTCGCTACCTCAAATAATAACCCATAGATTGTTATGAATGGTTTTTTTAATGTACCGGTTCCAGTAAATGAGCCTGTTCTAAATTACGCAGTTGGTAGTGAAGAACGTAAAGCTTTAAAAGAGGCCTTGGCCGCAGCAAAAGCTTCTAAGGTTGATGTGCCAATGTATATAGGTGGCAAAGAGGTGAGAAGTAACAAAACTGCCGAAATGCGCCCACCACACGAGCATCAGCATGTTTTAGGCACTTATCATGTTAGCGATGCCTCCCATGTGACCCAAGCCATAGAGGCAGCTTTAGCTGCAAAACCTCAATGGGAAGCCTTGAGCTGGGAACAAAGAGCAGCCATTTTCTTGAGAGCAGCCGATTTAATAGCTGGTCCTTATCGTGCCAAATTAAATGCCGCAACCATGCTTGGCCAGAGTAAAAATGCTTATCAAGCTGAAATTGATAGTGCCTGCGAAATCATCGACTTCTTAAGGTTCAATGTGCATTTCATGAGTCAGATTTACAGTGAACAACCGCAATCTGCTAAAGGAATATGGAATAGAATAGAATACAGACCTTTAGAAGGTTTTATTTATGCGCTTACTCCCTTTAACTTCACTGCAATTGCCGGCAATTTGCCTAGCTCAGCAGCCATGATGGGAAATGTAGTGGTTTGGAAACCAAGTAATACACAAGTTTACTCGGCCAATGTTTTAATGGAAATATTTAATGAGGCAGGTGTACCTGCTGGTGTAATTAACCTAATTTACCCTAGCGGACCAATTGCTGCCGAAGTAATTTTTAAACACCGCGATTTCGCAGGTATCCATTTTACAGGCTCAACTGGTGTGTTTCAAGACATTTGGAAAACCATTGGAAACAATATTCATTTATATAAAACTTATCCTAGAATTGTTGGCGAAACGGGAGGAAAGGACTTTGTAATGGTTCATCCTTCTGCAAAAGCTGATGTGGTAGTTACAGCCTTGGCTCGTGGAGCTTTTGAATACCAAGGTCAAAAATGTTCTGCCGCTTCAAGGGCGTATATTCCAAGTAACCTTTGGCCTGCTGTTAAAGAAAGTTTGGTTAAAGAAATCAATTCTTTTAGTGTAGGTTCTGTTGAAGATTTTAGGAACTTTGTTAATGCAGTTATTGATGAAAAATCATTTGATAAGTTAGCAGCATATATTGAATCTGCTAAGCAAGATGCTTCTTGCGAAATTATTGCTGGCGGTTCATATGATAAATCTAAAGGTTGGTTTATTGAACCTACCGTTATTGTAACCACTAACCCTAAATACACCACCATGTGTGAAGAGTTGTTTGGGCCAGTTTTAACTATTTATGTTTACCCAGAAACAGCTTTTGAAGAAACTTTAGAGATATTAGATTCAACTTCTGAATACGCTTTAACAGGTTCAATCATTTCTCAAGATAGGTATGCTATTGAATTGGCTACTTGGAAACTTAGAAATGCAGCAGGTAATTTTTATATCAATGATAAGCCAACGGGCGCAGTTGTAGGTCAACAGCCATTTGGTGGCGCGCGCGCTAGTGGCACAAATGACAAAGCTGGAGCAATGGTTAATTTATTGCGTTGGGTAAGCATGCGCACTATAAAAGAAACCTTTGTACCACCAGTAAAATATACTTACGATTTTATGAAGGAGGCTTGATCCTAATGGATCAGTTGTATATGCAGCGTTGCCTTGAACTAGCCCGTTTAGGTTCTGGCAACGTTGCTCCTAATCCTTTGGTTGGGTCGGTAATTGTTTATAATAACCAAATTATAGGGGAGGGTTGGCATCAAAAACTTGGATTTGCCCACGCCGAGGTTAATGCAATTAAATCCGTTTCTGACGCTAATAAACCGCTTTTAAAACTGGCTACGCTTTATGTAAACCTAGAGCCATGTGCCCACTTTGGTAAAACGCCTCCATGTGCAGATTTAATCATAGCTTCTGGGATTCCGAAAGTAGTTATGGGCATGCTTGATCCAAATCCTTTGGTTGCAGGCAAGGGAATTGATAAATTAAGAAATGCTGGCGTTGAGGTTATTACTGATGTTTTAAAGGATGAATGCCATTTGCTAAACAAAAGATTCATTAAAGGAATAACCCAAAAGAAGCCTTATGTCATCCTAAAGTGGGCGCAAACCGCCAATGGTTTTTTATCACCAGATGCTTCCAAAATTACCAAAGAAGAATTTGAACAACAACGGCACATCACAGGTAAATGGGTTCAAAAATTAGTACATAAATGGCGTACCCAAGAAGATGCTATTATGGTTGGAACAAATACAGCCCTTACAGATAATCCTGCTTTAAATAATAGGGCTTGGGAAGGCAGAAGTCCGTGCAGAGTTGTACTAGATAAAACCTTGAGGCTACCCAATACCCTTAAATTATTTGACGGTACTCAAAAGACTTTCGTGCTTAATGCAAGTTTAAATAAAGAGACTGATAATTTAATTTACCTAAAATTGAATTTTGAGGAAGATTGGTTTTCTGAGGCACTTGAAAAGTTATATATACAGGGTGTTTCTAGCTTAGTGGTGGAAGGTGGCGCCCAATTATTAAATCATGTCATTTCAAATAATTTATGGGATGAAGCCATCGTTTTTTATTCGAAAAGTCACTTAGTAGATGGCATTAAAGCACCCAATATTGGAGGTAAGTTATTTTTTCAAGAGGATTTAGGTCAGGTTGCCTTATTTCAATATTTGAACCAATGACTTATTTAGTTTTAAGTATTTTATTTTCTACCCTCACCGTCTCTTTTTTTAAGGTGTTTGAACGCAAAAATGTCGATACTTTTCAGGCCATAGTTTTTAATTATTTAGGTTGTTCAATCCTTGGAAACCTTTTGGCAGACGTAACCATTTTTAACTTACCTTTTTACAGTACTCCTTGGTTTGGCTTTAGTATTGTTTTAGGTTTTTTATTCATTTCTATTTTTTATGCTATTGCCAAAACTGCACAAACCATTAGCGTTGCGGCAAGTATGGTGGCTGCAAAGCTATCAGTGGTTTTGCCTGTAATTTTTGCGGTTTTTCTGTACCATGAATCTTTAGGTCTGTTTCAAATTTTAGGTATTATTTTATCGTTTTTTTCTGTTGCATTAATTTCTGGTCAAAGCCAGGCTAATACAAATTATAAAAACCTTGTATTGCCAGCAATCGTGTTTTTAGGCAGCGGCGCAATTGATACCTTGTTAAATTATGTGGAGCAGAATTTCATTCCACAATATGACGCAGCGCACATAATAACCACTGTGTTTTTTATGGCATTTTTGGTGGGAGTAAGTTTTTTAGCAATACAAATTGTACAAAGAAAAACAAAGTTTGCTTGGACAAACGCTGCATGGGGACTCGTTTTAGGCCTCCCTAACTATTTTAGTATGTATTATTTGCTGAAAACTTTAGAAGTTTTTAAAGGGAGTTATATTTTCCCCGTTAACAATATTGGAATTGTTGGCGCATCTACCTTACTTGCCTTTTTATTCTTTAAGGAAAAGCTTTCTCGTTTAAAGGTTATAGGTTTGGGTTTAGCCATTATTGCTATTATTTTAATGAGTCTAACGTGAACCTAAGCGACCAAATTAAGGTTCCTGCCAAAGCAGCAGAGAGTGTTTTTAAAGACAGAGGCAGTAAGTTTTTAGGCCATGTTTTTAGCGTATCCGAAGAAGCAGAAGCAAAAGCCTTGGTTCAAACCATAAAAAAACAACACCCTGCTGCAGTGCATTGGTGTTGGGCTTATGTAATTGGATTAGAAGGAGAAATTGCGAAAAGCTCTGATGATAGAGAGCCTTCTGGTTCTGCTGGTAAGCCAATTTTAAATGCAATACTTAAGCATGGTTTGACCCAAACGTTGGTTATCGTGGTTCGGTATTTTGGGGGTAAACTATTAGGTGTTCCTGGGCTGATTAATGCCTATGGAAGTGCAGCAAGCGAGGCAATTACCTTGGGCGGAATTACAAGCCAATTGGTTCAAATACCTGTATTTGTGCCATGTGATTACGAGCAACAACACCAAGTGATTAGAATTGCTAAGCAATTGCAGTTAAAAGTTTATCCGGATTTTCTTGACTTAGACTCAGGTATATCGATTGAAACGCCACCAAGCAAAATAAATGAATTGAAAAAGCAACTAATTGAGGCTAGATTTGTTACTTATCATTTGAAAGACATAAAATTGTATCCATGTTAAAACGCATAAAAATAATTTTGATTTTGCTCATTTCTTTTTGGCAAAATACCCAAGCTCAAATGCCAGAAACTTTTCCGCAGCTAGAAAAAGCAAAGGCAGTTTTATATGCGGAAAATGCTTGGTTACAAAGCAATCAAAATGCTATTGAAATGCAGCATGCTCGTGCAAGTGAAATTGGGTATCATTTTTTATTCATACAATTACATCAAGGCATTCCTGTTTATGGAGCCTCAGTAAAAATTAATGTTTCAAAAGACAACGATGTATTATCTGTTTTTTCAGATTTGCAGCCTATTTTAAATGCAGTTAACCAACAACATAGTAAAAACGACATAACATTAGAAAAGGTTTGGCGCCATGTAAATGGTACCTTGTTTCCTGCCTACACGCAACTTGTTAGAAACGCAAAAGGTGAGTGGGAAGAGCAGTTATTAGATGCAGATTTAATGTTGGTTCAAACCGTTAAACGTTCTTTAAACGCTAGAAAAGATACCTTGGTTCAAACCAGAGTTTTTAACCCAGACCCACTCACTTCTGCACAAAAAGCTTATGGCGAAGGTGGGCAATGGAAAAATTACAATGGCTCGGATAGTCCGGAGTTGAATGCGGAGCGCGTGCAAAAGACTTTGACTTTGAAATTTGAAAAGGATACTTTTTTTGCTGAAAACCAATACGCCATCATCAAGGATTTGGAAAGTCCAACTCAAATAGTTTTTGCATCTAAAGCCAATAATTTTGACTTTACCAGAAGTAAATCTCAGTTTAGAGAGTTCAATTGTTTGTATCATATTGAAAACTATAGAAAATATTTAGCCTCTATAGGTTTACCGTTTACTGGGATGTTTCAGCTAGAAGTTGATCCTACCGCGTATCAAGGCTTTGACCAATCACGTTTTGATTATTCTGGAGTTAAGCCTGGTTTGTTTTTTGGCACTGGTGGTGTTGCAGATGCTGAGGATGCTGATGTAATTGTGCATGAATATACCCATGCCATAAATTATTTTGTTGCGCCAAATACCACAAGTGGCAATCAAAGATTAGCAGTAGAGGAAGCCAATTGTGATGTAATGTCTTGCTTTTATTCAAAAGATATTAGCACTTATAAATGGCGAGATATTTTTAGTTGGGATGGCCACAATGAATTTTGGGATGGCCGCGATGGTGAAACAAATTATACATATCCCAAAAATTTATCAAGTGATTTTTATGAATCCTCACTTATTTGGAGCAGCATGCTAAATGATATCGGTGAAGATATTGGTAGAGATGCGCTTACTAGAATTTTGTTTAACTCAATTTACAGCTATGCCAATAACATTTCGATGCAACAGGCCGCAAATTTATTCTTACAAGCAGACAGTTTAATTTATGGCAGGGCTCATTTTGACCCAATTAAAACCAGAATGGCTGAAAGAGGATTTAACGTTTCAATAGGCTTAAAAGAACTGAATGGTTTAGATGCCTATTTTAAATTGATAAATTCTTATGGCTTTGCACAAGGCAGTGAAGATTTAGAAATATTGAGCAAAAGTAAAGATGGCCTGCAAATCGTGGTTTATGCCATAGATGGAAGGGAAGTTTTACGCAAAGAAAGCCAAGATAAAAGTTTAAAAATTCAACCTAACGAATTACCAAGTGGTTCTTATGTAATTCACCTAAATAACTTAGATTATCGCGCAGTTGCTAAGATTGTACGCTATTAATCTTATTTAATCAAAGCTTCTTCATGTTTTTTATTGGCAAGTTGCCCGCAGGCTGCATCTATGTCCTTACCGCGGCTGCGTCTTACTTTTGCAATGACGCCGTTCTTCTCTAAATATTGACAGAATTTGTCGATTTTGCTCGAATCTGCTTTCTCAAATTGCCCATCCCCAGTAGGATTGTACTCTATGATATTAACTTTACTTGGAACCAATTTGCAAAACTGAAGCAGCTCCTTTGCATCCTCCAAACCTTCATTAAAGTCTTTGAAGGCAATGTATTCAAAGGTTACTCGCTTCTTGGTTTTTTTGTAAAAGTACTGCAATGCTTCTCCAACTGCTTTTAGATTATTGCTTTCATTAATTGGCATAATCATATTGCGTTTGGTATCATTGGCAGCATGCAAACTCAAGGCTAGGTTGAACCGAACATTATCATCTGCAAGTTTTTTAATCATTTTTGCTATGCCTGCTGTAGAAACTGTAATGCGCTCTGCACTCATTCCTAAACCTTCTGGCGAAGTGATTTTTTCGATGCCTTTTAACACATTTGCGTAATTCAGTAAAGGCTCACCCATTCCCATGAACACGATATTGGTTAATGGATTTTGGTAATGTTGTTGCGCCCAATTTCTAATATGAACTACTTGGTCATAAATCTCGTCGGGAGACAAATTGCGTTCTCTATCTAATTTTCCTGTTGCGCAAAATCTGCAAGTTAGGCTGCAACCTACTTGCGAAGATACACAAGCAGTCATTCTCTCCTCTGCAGGAATTAAAACTCCTTCTACTAGCTTGTTATCAAAAAGTTTGAACCCACTTTTAATGGTTCCATCATTGCTCACTTGTTTGTCTACTACCTCCACCGCATGAATGGCATAATTTGCCTGCAACCAATTTCTAGTTTCAAAATTAAGGTTGCTCATTTGTTCAAAACTATGGGCGCTCTTTTTCCATAGCCATTCATAAACCTGCTGACCCCTGAAAGCTTTGTCGCCATTGGCGACAAAGGCTGCTTTCAATTGGTCTAAAGTTAAACTTCTAATGTCGATTTTTTGCAGCTCCATTGCTGCAAAGATAGAATAAAGACTGGTGGTTTTGTTTAAATTATAAGCCTTACCTTACAATATTTACTTTCCTTGATTGGCTGAAGTTGTCATTATATAGCTTAACCAAGTAATTGCCGCTATAAAGCGCTTCTACATCAAAATAAGCAATGGTTTGACCTTTGAGAATTTTGGTTTGCATCACCAATTTCCCTTGCATGTCAAACAATTCAACCTTGATGTCATTACTCAATAAGCCTAAAACCTGTATGGCAATTAAATCGGATGCAGGATTTGGAAATACCTTAATTTCTGTATTCATTAAGCTTATATCATTTGCTCCAGTAGTTGGTAAATAAGTTGTTGTTGTCTCATCTACACTGGTAACTTTTGCAGCTACTTTGTTGCCATAAAAAGTTGGTCCAATGATATACGGATAGCTTGAATTGTGAAATTCATCCACAGTTGCAAAGTAGCAATAGATGCCTTTAGGATACTCAGGAGTTATGCAAAACCTTCCGTTGTGGTCATCTAAATAGCTTTCATCCGATGTATTTTTCACAAACTCGTAATCCTCCCTAAAATAACCTATTGGATAGGTAGCACTTACTGCTGGGCCATCACTCACATCAACATTTCCGGCATGGTGGGTTCTAACCGTAATGTCTCTAAGCTTATAACTAGATTTCATGCGTACAATCCCACCAGTGCCATCTGTTTTTGCAAATCCATAAGCCCCATAAATTGGAAAGCCATCATAGGCAAAACCAATCAAAGGTGAATGTTTTGATGGATTGATTGTATACAATCCATCTGCATCATATAAATTACAAATGGTTGAAAGTACTTTTAAATCTAAATCGAAGGCACTTGGGTTTTGGTGATGGTGGTAATTTGTGCCAGCTGGGTGACCTTTAGCGCAGTCAAATCCTGCTCTTTCTGCAACAATTGCATCTCTGTTCCAAGCCTGTGTAGCGCTTGGTCCACCTGGGCAAGTTGGTCTACCTGGTCCACCACAAAGTGCATTGGTCGTGTTATTCCAAGCTACCCCATCACGGTAATCAAACATCGCCACACCATTGATAAAAATTCCGATATTGCCCGCAGTGGTTGGGGTAGCTGTACCTGTGTTTTCTGTTGGATTTAATGGAATTTTGAAAATAGCATTTTGATTACCTGCATTATTGGTATTTCCATCGCCTGTAAAGGGTCCAACTTTATAAGCTGGTATTCCAGTTGCATTTACATATACCCAATTATCTGAATACCTAACCATTTGGCAGTTCACCAAAATGTTATTGGCAATTGGAGTTGGGTTTCCAGCAGCATAATAAAATCCTGTTTCTGTTTTGTTTTGAAGCCAAGAAATGATAGCTGGGTTGGTTTGCGAATAGCCTGTAATGCTTAAAAGCAATAGGACTTTGAATAGTAAGTTTTTTATCATGATTGGTTTGTTTGTTAAGACATTAGACGATGTTAAAATTAGTTTCCTTCGTTTGTTTGCAATAATTCTTTTGGAAATTGATAGGCCGGATTAAAAACAAAAGTTTTATCATTTAAGGTGTTCAAAAAGGCTAGTAAATCTGCTTTGTCATTACCAGAGATTTGAAGGCCTCCTTTTAGTTGAACTGCAATTTTTTGAGATGTTTTAAGGTCATTTGTATAATGGTTCAAAACTTCTGAAAGCTTTTTAAATCTACCATCATGCATGTAAGGATAGGTATAGGCTAAGTTTCGCAAACTTGGAATTTTAAATTTGAAGCTATCCATTGGATTGTTGCTCATTAAAAATCTGCCATAATCGTTGTAGGTTGTATCAGGTTTAAGGCCATTGGTTTCAAATTCATAAGAAGAAAACAAGGGTTCTTGATGACAAGAATTGCAATGCTGTTTAAATAATATATAACCCCTTTTTTCTTGGTCAGTAAAGGTGTCTTTGCCTAGGTAAACTTTATCATATTTGGCATTGGCAGAAACTAAGGTCAATTCAAATTGGGCAATAGCTTTTAATAATTTTGCACTTGTAATTATAGTATCTCCAAACGCCTTTTTAAAAGCAGATTTGTATAAATTCGATTTTTTAAGTTTTTCTAAAACTGCATTTATATTTTCGTTCATTTCTTTAGGATGACTTATGGGTGCTAAAGATTGAACTTCAATATGATTGATGGCACCATCCCACATGAATAATTTTTGCCAAGCTAAGTTAAATAAAGCGGGTGCATTACGATTACCAATTTGATCATTTATGCCATGGCTCACTGGATGGTCTGTATGGGCAAATGCATTATATGGAGAGTGACAAGAAGCACATGATATACTATTGTCTTTGGATAATATTGGGTCGAAAAATAACAATCTACCTAAAAAAACTTTTGCGCTATCCAAGGGTTTTTCCTTAAAATCAAAGATTGGCTTAGGGAAATGGGAAGGCTTTTGCCAAAACGAAATTGGTTTTTGGGCAGCCAAAAAAATGAGCACACTTATCATGAGAAAAACCTTTGCAGATTTCATTTCTGACTCACTTTAAATGAATGTGCAAAAATTTGACTAAGCACTAAGGATGCAGGTTTCGGACTCATGATAACGCTCTGTTTTAGTACTTCTTCGTGCTCAAGAAATGCTGCTATATCTACATCAATTTTTATCGTTTCGGTTTGAACCAAACCCAATTGAATAGTTTGAAGCGAGTTGTATGGAAATTGGTAGCCTCCTAAATGATAAGTAAATTGTGTTTTGTTTCGGTTTGAACCAAAAACAGTTGCTTCAATTTTGGAATGAATATATCCGCTTTGCCAGGTCCAATACATCCCTAAACTTGGGTCTAAATCACCTTCTAAAGCCCCAGAAACAGAGGTGATAGAATCAACACCCAATTGAAAGCGTAATTGGTTAAAACTTGCTTGATTTGGTATAGAAAGCGTTATAGTTTGATTTTGATGAATGTCTATCAAATAATGGGAGTGGGTAGCAATAGCAACAAGTGAATCGTCATTGTATAATTGCACATGTCCTATATAAAATTTTAACTCCTGAAATTGGATGCTGTCAACAAGGTTTGGGTAAATTAGGTTTGGTTCAAGCCGAAATTGATTATATATAGGTTCAAACCTAATGCTTACGCTATTTTGTGCTTGAGCCCAAAAACTGTAGGTAAATAAGAGTATGAACCCAAATTTTTTCATGGTTTAGGTGGCAGGCCGGGTTTATTGCCAGGAAACAACTTAGTGATTTCTTTGGTAAAGGCATTAAACTTTTCCATTTGAGAAGGCTTACAGAGGTGCTTTATGTCTAAGAAATGTTGGTAATGAATTTCTTCGACTTCTGCTTGTAGTTGAGCAATATCATTCATGAGCAATGGCTTTAAGCTATCTTGTGCCAAGGAAAGTTGGCCATACAGGGCTTGCTTTTTTGAAAGTATGGCATTGTTTTTTTCTCTAATTTGACTACGGTGATCCTCCACAAGTAATTCGTAGGCAGCAATTTGTTCCTTATCAAAATCAAGTTTTTTTATAATGAGGTGCTTTGGTCCACCTGGCATGCGACCTTTATTTTGGGCAAGTTGAAATGCCAAAACACCTAGTAAAATATTACTCACCAGCAAGAAAATAACCAGTATTTTAAAAAAGCTTAGCTTATTCATGGTATAGATTGTTTTGAGTGGAACCCATCAGTTGAACAATCTGTTGTTTCTCTTTTTGCTGTTTGGTTGTAAAAATAAAATACATTTCTACACTCATCAGTCCAACGAGCAAAGCCGCAGCAATTCCAAGCCATTTTCCATCTATTTTTTCATGGTATAGCTTTTGGCGTTCAACTTTTAACATGATTTTATCAAATAGTTGAGACGGAGGATCTAGCTTTTGAATGCCATTTAATAAATCTAGCGATTCGTTCATCAAATAGTTAGACGAATTATTTTTCATGTTCCTTCGTGTTAGTTAAAATTTGTTGTAAGTTTTTCTTGGCTCGTTGAAACAAAGATTCAACAGCCTTGCTGCTTAGGTTGAGAATATTTGCCGTTTCTTGCTGACTTAACTGTTCTATCTTTAATAATACAATTACAGTTTTTTGGTTTTCTGGCAAACGATTGATGGCCTTTAGTAAATTGCTTAAACCTTCTTTATTTTCAAGCTGAATGCCAGGATGAATTGACGTAGAATAGGAGTTGTGGCTATTAGAAGAGTCCTGCGTATTTTGGAAAAATGTTTTAAACAGTTTGAAACGCTTAGACTTTAGAAAGTCGAGACAAGTATTAATAGTGATGCGGTAAATCCAAGTTTTAAGCTGTGAATTGCCCTCAAACTGTTCAATCTTTTCATATACTTTTAGGAAAACATCTTGGGTGATTTCTTCGGCATCTGCAGTTGAATGTACATAGTGAAGCGCCAAGTTATAAACTTGCTTTTGATACGTTTTAACGATTTCACTAAAGTTTGCAGGACTCAAAGTTTTGCAAGATTATGTTTTGTGGCAAATAAACGATAAAGGATTTGTTTTCGGAATGGGTACAAGGATTATGACTGGTATTTTATTTATTAAATTTTCAGTATCCTTGAAGCATGGTAATTATTGGGAATACACTCATTTCTGAAGATATTTTTGATCAAGAATTTATTTGTAATCTTTCAGCTTGCAAAGGGGCTTGCTGCGTAGAAGGGGATTCTGGTGCGCCTGCCACAAAATACGAAAAGGAGCGGATTGAACATGAACTAGAAAAAATAAAGCCCTATTTAACCGCTGCTTCCTTGGCTGCTATTCAAAACAACAACAGCTTTGAGAAAGATGAGGACGATGAATGGGTTACCACATGCCTGCCAAGTGGCGAATGTAATTTCAGTTTTCGAAATGCCAATGGAATTTTAAGCTGCGGCATAGAGCAAAGCTTCTTGGAAGGAAAATCCGAAATACGGAAACCGATTTCTTGTTATCTCTACCCAATTAGAGAGAGTAAAGTTGGCGATTACACAGCTTTAAATTATCATAAATGGGACATTTGTAGCGCTGCCTGTGCCCTAGGGAAACAAGAGAAGGTAGCCGTTTACCAATTTTTAAAGGGGCCATTAACTGAGCGTTTTGGAAAAGATTGGTACCACGAACTTTGTGAAGTAGCCGAGGCGTTTAAAAATATGGGTTCCACAAAATGAGATTTAGGATTACCCTAATGCAATTTTTTTATATTTAAGTTTAACTTTATTACTACTTATTGATGTATTCTATTGTCTTCATTTCTATGCTTCAAAAAACCGCAACTAGGCAATTTTGCGCTTTTACAGCTTTTATTTCAATTGCATTTTTACTTCCGTTCATTTCTTTGGCCCAAGAAGTAAATGAGGTTTGGCTGACCCAAAACTATACCAAAACTGAGCAAATGATTCCCATGCGCGATGGAATTAAACTTTATACTGCCATTTATGCGCCCAAAGACCATAGTTCTAAACACCCTATCTTGCTTAACCGCACGCCTTATTCTTGCTCGCCTTATGGTACCAGCAAATTTTCATCAAGGTTGTTTGCAACTTATTGGAAAGAATACATCAAACTTGGTTATATCATTGTTGTGCAAGATGTACGTGGTGCTTGGATGAGCGAAGGCCAGTTTGTAGATGTGCGCCCATTTAACCCCAACAAGAAAAAGAAAGAAATTGACGAGGCTAGCGATACTTACGATGCCGTAGATTGGCTGGTGAAAAATGTAAAATCCACCAATGGAAAAGTTGGAGTTTTCGGTATTTCTTATCCGGGTTTTTATGCTACCATGGCTGCTTTGAGCGGTCACCCAGCGGTAAAGGCTATTAGTCCGCAGGCGCCTGTAACCGATTGGTACATGGGCGACGATTTTCACCACAACGGTGCTTTTATGCTGGAAGATGCCTTTGGCTTTTACTCGGGATTTGGTTTGCCTAGGCCTGTACCAACCACCAAACGCCCTGGTTCTCCTATTAAATACCATACCCGCGATAGCTATAAGTTTTTCTTAGAAACAGGTGCCATTTCAAGCTTTAGTAAACTCATGGGAGATAGCATTGCCTTTTGGAACGACCTCATGCAACACCCACATTACGACGATTGGTGGAAAACCCGTGATGCCCGTCGTGCTTGCTATAACATAAAACCTGCATTATTAGTGGTAGGTGGTTTGTTTGATGCCGAAGATTGCTTTGGCGCTTGGCGTTTATACCAAGCCATTGAAAAACAAAATCCCAATGCAGACAATCGAATTGTGATGGGGCCTTGGTTTCATGGCGGGTGGAGTAGGAGTGATGGCGCTTATTTAGGCAATGTGCGTTTTGGTTCAAACACCTCCTTATATTACCAAACCCAATTCGAAATACCATTCTTTCAATATCACCTCAATGGCGTTGGGTCAACCCAAGCTATTGCAGAAGCCAATGTATTTTTTACTGGCGAAAACAAATGGAAATCTTTTGAAGCTTGGCCACCTAAGGCATCAACTTCCAAGCCTATTTACTTTAATCAAACGGGTGAATTAAACTGGGAACTTCCAGCGGTAATTACTTCCTTTAGTCAATATACCAGTAATCCCAACAAGCCTGTGCCGTATACAGAGTCGGTTCAAACCGGAAGAACCCGCGAATACATGACAGACGACCAACGATTTGCCTCGCGTAGGCCCGATGTGTTGAGTTTTAGCACCGCAGTTTTGGAGGAAGATTTGAGCTTGGCAGGCACCTTAATCGCAGATTTACAAGTAAGCCTTTCTACCACAGATGCCGATTTTATTGTGAAAATCATAGATGTGTTTCCAGATGGTTTTACCTATGATACGCTCTTACATGGCAAAGGAAACGGCAGCAATCATTTAATGGATGCCTACCAAATGTTGGTGCGTGGCGAGGTAATGCGTGGAAGGTATCGAAATAGTTTCGAAACGCCAGAGCCATTTGTTCCGGGCCAAGTAACGCAAGTGAAATTTGAATTGCCAGACATTGCCCATACCTTTAAAAAAGGGCACCGATTAATGATTCAAGTTCAAAGCACATGGTTTCCTTTGGTAGATAGAAATCCACAACAGTTTGTGGATCCATACCATTGCAGCGATAATGACTTTGTTCCTTGTGACATCAAGCTATTTCATGATGCCACAAGACCTAGCAAAATTTTGCTGCCAGTGTTAAAATTATAACTTGGCAGATTCTTCTACCAATCGCTCTTTGTTAATGGGCACCACACCTACTTCTTCGCAAACCAATCCACCTGCAAGGTTAGATAAAGCTGCTGTTTGCTTATTGTCTAATCCAATGGCATAGCATAAAGCTGCCACACTCATAACGGTATCGCCAGCGCCGCTCACATCTGCAATTTTGCGATAGTGCGCAGGTATGTAATCAAAGGTTTTACCATCACAAATCATTACCCCTCGTTCGCTCATGGTAACCATGATGTTTTTAAGCTCCATGGCTTGCATGAGGTCTAAAATCATGGTTTCAAAACCACTTTGGTCGGCTGGGTCAACCTCTTTATTAAAACCTTCTTTGAGTTCTTTTAAGTTGGGTTTAAACAAATCAACGCCACGGTAAAAATTAAAGTTTCTTTTCTTTGGGTCAACTACCACCTTTTTGCCATGCTTATGTGCCGCGGTTACAATTTGTTCAATTAAACTAGCCGTAATTACACCTTTGTCATAATCTTCAAACAATACCACATCTACCGCTGGTAACAAATCATTTAAAATTCTATGCGTAAGCACATAAGTTTCATACTCAGAAATTGGTTCTGTAACTTCATGATCCACACGCAACATTTGTGTTTGCTGGGCTATCACACGAGTTTTTGTAGTTGTTAATCTATCTTTGGATCGAACAATTCCTGAAGGATTTAGGTTAGAGCTTTCTAACAATTGCAAAAACTCATTGCCTTCAATGTCTTCGCCAATCACTGAGCAAAGAATAGGCTTAGCTCCTAAGGAAGCAAGGTTCAAAGCCACATTAGCAGCACCACCCAAACGATATTCTTTCTTCTCAACAGCCACCACGGGTACTGGGGCTTCTGGAGATATTCTTTCTACTTTTCCGAGGAGGTAGGCATCTACCATAACATCTCCAACCACAAGGACTTTTAGTCCTAAAAATTTCTCTATAACGTCTTTCATAATAATCAGCACAATTTAGCCAAAGCATTTTTAATTCTCTCCATAGCAACTGTTAATTTTTCATCACTGGTTGCGTAACTCAACCTAATGCAGTTTTCATCACCAAATGCCTCTCCTGTAACTGTAGAAACATGACCTTCGTGCAGGAGGTAAAGACATAGGTCTGTGGCGGTTTCTATGGTTTTTCCATTAAACTTTTTACCTAAAAAGCTGCTAATGTCTGGAAAAAAGTAAAAAGCGCCTTCTGGGGCATTGCATTTTAATCCGGGTATTTTTTCAAGGGCGGTTTGAACCAAAAGCCTACGACGCTCAAAAGCTTGAACCATTTTCATGCTAGGCTCTTTGCTGCCTGTGAGTGCTGCCATCGCCGCTTTTTGGCTGATGCCGCTAGTGGCGCTGGTAAATTGTCCTTGAATTTTTTCGCATGCCACCGCAATGTTTTTTGGAGCAGCTAGGTAGCCCAATCGCCAACCAGTCATGGCAAAGCCTTTGGATAAGCCATTGATGGTAACCACCCTTTTGGCCACTTCCTCAAAAGTGCCAATGCTCACATGTTTCGATTCGTAATTAATGTATTCATAAATCTCATCAGAAATAATGATGATTTCTGGGTGTTTGGCAAAAACTTCAACCAATCCTTTTAGTTCTTCCCTGCTATATACAGACCCAGTTGGATTGCAAGGCGAGGAAAACATAAAGGCTTTAGATTTAGGGGTAATAGCGGCTTCTAATTGGGCAGGTGTAATTTTATAGTTTTGCTCAAGTGGGGCTTTAATAAACACTGGAACACCTTCCACCAGTCTCACCATTTCTGAGTAGCTCACCCAATACGGCGTTGGAATAATTACCTCGTCGCCAGGGTTTATGATAGCCATAATGGTATTCATTAAGGCATGTTTGGCGCCGGTGCAAACAACTATTTGATCGGGAGCGTAATGTAAATCATTTTCGTTGTTAAGCTTTTGCGAGATGGCTTCGCGCAATTCTGGAATGCCCGCAACAGGAGTATAATAGGAGAAGTTATCTTCAATGGCTTTAATAGCGGCTGCCTTGATATGGGCAGGGGTTTCAAAATCGGGTTCGCCTAAGCTAAGGCTAATCACATCTATGCCTTGCGCCATAAGCTCCCTGGCTTTTTTTGCCATGGCAATGGTTTGAGGTTCATTTACCCAATCAACCCGCGCGGCCAAATAATTTTTTTCGCTCATGTTGCGAATTTATCAGATGGCAGGGTAATTCTATTGTGTTTTTTTGAAGATGTTAAAAAATAGTGGTAATGGGGATTAATTTTCATTCAGGTTTTTTATTTTTTTGCTAATTTTATAAAGTTAAATGCAAGATTTCCTAACTAGTAGCATGATGAAAATTCTAATAAAACCAATCATTTTTAGCATATTGTTTTGCTTTTTCTTCTCCTGCAAGAAAAGCGAAGATAAACCTAATCCATCTGGTTATGCTGTTGTTAGGTATGGAGTAGGGCTTTGCGCGGTTACAGTTATATTTTATAAAGGCAAAGAAAATATGTATAAAATTTATCCTAGCTTAGCATCTGACACTTCCTGGAATCGTGTTCCTTTGGTAGGGTCAACAGAAAGTGATGCCCTTTCTAGTGCTTTTTTAGATGCGCAATTAGAGACAGGTGATTCCGTATATGTTGAGTTTAGAGAGGATGTTGAGGATCTCGGATATTGCGGTGGGCAAACGGTGCCGATTACAAGTTTAAATGTTTATTTTACCTCTGTAAAAAAGTTAAATTAGGTACACTTTATTTACTGTGAGTTGCAAGAAAAGTAAATTAATCAAAGGTTTTTTGATACTTCTTACTCACTTTTGGGAAGTTAAAAATCCACTAATTTTTGATTCTAATTCTGGCAAATTTGTTTTGATTATATCGAAAATGATTTCATAATCTGTCTTTTCATAATGATGAGAAATAAAGTCGCGAAATCTTATGATTGGTTCTGGGTCCAAACTTAATTCTTCAGGGAAAAGTGAAGAATCTAAAGCGTCTATTTTTTTAACGTGTTCACCAATCACTTGAAGTCTCAAAGCAATTGAATCTAAAAGTAAAGCGCCATCTTCCGGTCGCACTAAGTCGGTTGCTTTTTCAATCTTAGCTGTTCTTGCTTTAATTAGGGTTATTGATTCAAGAATACGTTGAAACCTATCTTGTATAACAAAATCAAGCATATGTTAAATCATCTTCGATGGAGTTAAGGAATGAAGTAGATAAGTGTGGTCCTTTTCTAATTAAATCAACTTTCATATTCAACCTTTCTTCTAAGAATTTTTGCAAGCCAATGTATTTAAGATAATCTGGCTTATTCAAATCAATCAGAAAATCTACATCGCTATCAGAATGAATTATTCCTTTAACTCTTGAACCAAAAATTGCAATACTGCATAACCCAAAGGTGTTCTGCATGTATTTCTTATCTGAAATAAGTATTTTTTTGATTTCTTCTATTTGCACTATCCAAAGTTAAATGATTTATCAAAAAAAAGAAATAAAAAGATGGCTCTTTTAAATTAAGAATCACGTTTATATATCCCTATAATAAAGCAATGTTCTAATTTATATTTTACATCTTTATATCCTCCTTATAGAAAATAAATTGCCAATGCAAAGGATTTGTTAGAATTTAGATGAAATTTTGTAATCTATCAAAATTGCTTCATTATTAATTTGCATTATTTGCAAATTACGCATTGCAATTGCTAAAAAATCCAAATTTTCGGGTTTGAACCAAGCAAAGTTTAAAGAATTGTGATGAAATGCGTTTTTAATTCTGAATGACCCTTCAAACCAATTTCTCCCCCTTACTCAATTGCCAGAAGTTTGCCCTCGTTAATCACAAACACAATGAAAAAAATGTATGTTATGGCAGCAATACTTTGCTTGCTTCTAGTAAATTTAAATGCATGGTCGCAAAATGTTAGACCAACCCTTACTGTATTAAACATTGATACCAAAGAGGTTCAGCTAGAGCCTTCTCAAATGGGGAATTTAGTTAGGATAGAAATTGAGAAGTTAAATGTTTATGATGTTACCGACCGTTATGATGTGGCCTACATTGTTCAGAAAAACAACCTAAACATTACCAATTGCTATGGTAAACTCTGTTTAATGGAAATTGGAAATGTCATAAAATCTGATTATATACTAACTGGTAGCGCTGAGTTATATGGCGAAACCATTGTTATCACGCTAAGGTTGGTAAACATCAAATCTGGGAGCATTGATAAAACCACTGTTGTAGAGTTTTTAAACTTACCCTTAGAAATGCAAAACATGACGGCCATCACCATTCGCAAAATGTTTGATAAACCCATAGATGAGCAATTGTATGGCCGACTAACCAAACCCTTTAATTTTGACAATGCCATAAACAATCCATATAAAACTATTATCAACTTATCTGGTCCACGCTTTGGTTACAGTTTAATATTTGGCGAAAATGCAGAACGTATGAAAGCTTCTACTGAAAGCGGAGGTTTTGAGGCTTACCCTGCTAGTTTTTTGTTTGGCTACCAATTTGAAAAGCAATATTTGAATGAAGGAAATTACCAAGCTTTGTTTGAGTTTATTCCCATGATTGGCGGCTTGGATCAACAAATGTTTATCCCAAGTATTTCATTTTTAAACGGATTTAGAAATACTCGCACAGGTTGGGAAGTTGCCATTGGTCCAACTTTTAGCTTGGCTACTTATAGCATGATGGGAAAAATTGGTGATACCTTTTATACCGAAGAAGAAATTAAAGAAATGGGCGCAAGCAAAGTACATATCCGACCAACCTTAAATTCTGAAGGAATGGTTAACTTAAGCACCTCACTCATTTTTGCAGTGGGCAAAACTATTAAATCTGGTAAAATGAATATTCCCATTAACATTTTCGGAAATATTCCAACCAAAGAAGGTTGGCGCATCGGAATTTCGGTGGGGTATAATGCTAAGAATACAAGCATGTAATTCGGCGTATTTGGCAGATAAGCGCTATGAAAATGGCTTGAACCAGGTTGGTTCAAGCCATTTTTTCATTTATCACACTTGCTAGCGTGCCATAATTACTTAGGTTTACAATATGGAACTGTAGTTGATGCAATAGGAATAAACAAAGCATCCCATGAACCTGAATAATTTTACCATCAAATCTCAAGAGGCTGTGCAACAAGCACAGGTTATAGCATCAACTAATGGCCAACAAGCCATTGAAACTGGGCATATCTTAAAAGCCTTAATGAATATTGATGAACAAACCATATCATTTCTGCTAAAGAAACTCAATATAAACATACCAAGAATTACACAAGCTACTGATGCTATATTAGCTTCTTACCCTAAGGTGAGTGGTGCCGATTCTGGCGCTTATTTATCTAATGCCGCTAACCAAGCTTTAGTTAAGGCCCAAGCACAGTTGAAAGGGTTTGGCGATGAGTTTGTGGCGGTAGAGCATATTTTACTTGGACTTTTATTAGGTTCAGACAGTATTGCCAACCTTTTAAAAGATGCTGGCATTACCGAAAAGGATTTGAAATTGGCCATTAAAGATTTACGAGGCGATTCAAAAGTTACTTCCCAAAGTGGCGATGCCCAATACAATGCCCTAAACAAATACGCCAAAGATTTAAATGATTTGGCGCGTCAAGGTAAATTAGATCCCGTAATTGGAAGGGATGAAGAAATTAGAAGGGTATTGCAAATTTTATCTCGTAGAACAAAAAATAATCCAGTTTTAATAGGAGAACCCGGTGTAGGGAAAACCGCCATTGCCGAAGGTCTAGCGCATAGAATTGTGAGTGGCGATGTGCCCGAGAATCTAAAAAGCAAACGTGTTTATTCCCTAGACATGGGCTCTTTAATAGCGGGAGCCAAATACAAAGGCGAGTTTGAAGAACGCTTGAAAGCAGTCATAAAGGAAGTCATTGGCAGTGATGGCGATATTGTATTATTTATTGATGAAATTCATACCTTGGTTGGCGCAGGTGGCGGTGGAGAAGGTGCTATGGATGCGGCCAATATTCTTAAACCTGCTTTGGCACGTGGCGAATTAAGAGCCATTGGTGCAACCACCTTAGCGGAGTATCAACGTTATATTGAAAAAGATAAAGCCTTAGAAAGAAGGTTTCAAAAAGTATATGTAGAGGAACCCGATACCGAAGCAGCCATTTCTATCTTGCGTGGTTTGAAAGAGCGATACGAAGTTCACCATAAAGTGCGTATCAAGGATGAAGCAATTATTGCGGCGGTTGAACTATCTCAGCGTTATATCTCAGATAGATTTTTGCCAGACAAAGCCATTGATTTAATGGATGAAGCGGCTTCTAAATTGAGATTGGAAATTGATTCGGTGCCAGAAGAAATCGACCAAATGAATCGCCGCATTATGCAGTTGGAGATTGAAAGAGAAGCCATCAAACGCGAGGGCAACGACGAAAAAGTAAATGAACTGAGCAAAGAAATTGCCAACTTGCAAGAAGAATGTAATGCCGTAAAAGCCATATGGCAAAGCGAGAAATTGTTGGTCGATGGCATTCAGCTAGCCAAACAAGATATCGAAAACCTAAGGGTTGAAGCCGAACAGGCCGAGCGTGCAGGTGATTTTGGAAAGGTTGCAGAGATTCGCTACGGTCGCATCAAAGAGGCAGAAGCCAAGGTAATCGACTTAAAAGAAAAACTGCAATCGCAGCAAACCAACAAAGCCATGGTGAAGGAAGAGGTAGACAGCGAAGACATTGCCGATGTGGTGAGTCGCTGGACCGGCATTCCAATTACCCGAATGTTGCAAAGTGAAAGAGAAAAGTTATTGCACCTAGAAGCCGAATTGCATAAACGCGTGGTCGGCCAGGAAGAGGCTATCTCTGCCATTTCTGATGCCATTAGAAGAAGCAGGGCTGGTTTGTCTGACCCAAAGAAGCCGATAGGCTCGTTTATCTTTTTGGGAACTACCGGTGTAGGTAAGACCGAATTGGCCAAAGCCTTAGCAGGATTTTTATTTAACCAAGAAGATGCCCTTGTGCGCATAGACATGAGTGAGTACCAAGAGAAGCATACCGTGAGTCGCTTAATTGGTGCACCTCCTGGTTATGTGGGCTACGAAGAAAGCGGTCAGTTAACCGAAGCCATCAGAAGAAGACCTTATTCGGTGGTATTGTTAGATGAGATAGAAAAAGCCCATCCAGATGTATTTAATATTTTGTTGCAGGTATTGGATGATGGTCGATTAACGGATAACAAAGGCAGGACGGCTAACTTTAAAAATACAATTATCATCATGACCAGCAATATTGGTTCGCACCTCATTCAAGAAAAGTTTGAGAAATACACCGACACCAATAAAGAGGAAGTGATGGCCGAGGCAAAAACCAGTGTCATGGAATTATTGAAACGTAGCATCCGACCGGAATTCTTGAACCGAATTGATGATGTAGTAATGTTTACCCCATTGACCCGTGAGGATGTAAGAAGAATTGTGGACTTGCAATTTATAGACATTCAGGCTAAATTAAGCGAACAAGGAATAAGCATCACTGCTACAGACGATGCTTTAGATTGGTTGTCACAATTAGGATATGACCCACAATATGGTGCTAGACCTTTGAAACGCGTTATCCAAAGAAAAATCCTCAATGAGTTGAGCAAAGAGATTCTGATGGGCACAATTAAAAAGGATTCTAAGATTGAAGTGCAGTTAGATAAGAGCAATCAATTTAGGTTTGTGAATTAGATGATGGTCGATAGATCATAGCGAAAGTTTTTTCTATGGTCCATCGACCATGGACCATCGACCATGGACTTTTCCATACAACCGAAGAAGAAAATAAGCTGACTCTTAGTTGAGTTCTTATTATCTTCACCTTTTAATTCTAGTACCTATGGCTGCCATACTTAGAACCCTATGTCTGTTGCTTGTGTCTCAAACATTGCTGGCGCAAACGCTTCGGTTCAGCCCGAAAGAAGCTTATACCTATTATTACAAACTTGATTCGGCAAGGCTTGCGTTTATTATGAAGCAAGGGTTAATAGATACTACGTACCTGTTTACTCAAAAAGCGGATAGTAGTCTAGCTGCAAGTGTAAAACTTAAACCTGGATATTATTTATTGGCCAATAGGGCAGGCAGAGGCGCCAATTTAAGTGTACAGCAGGTGCCATATTTTAATTTTTCATATGTGGCCTATAATGATGTGTTGGAAGTTAAAGTTTTAGATACTGCTTTTCTGGTGCCACAATCGCTTGCGTTTTATGTAAATGGAAAGCCTCAAGTTAAAGACGCTGCTTGTGATTGCTACTTGCTGCCAATCCAGAAAAAGCCACATACCATTTATGTTTCAGATGGTAAAAACTTTGAGTTTGCACGCTTTAATTTTTCTCCTGATATACAATCAAAACAGCGAAGCAATTCCAATTCTTACAGCAGTTCAAAAACCTATAGCTATGGATATGCCTTGTGCAATCAACCCATTTATAAGCCCAAAGATTCTGTTAAAACAAAGGCTTATTTGCTTTGGGATGAAGGCGAGCCCGTTAAAGGCAAGGTGGGCATTTATTTATATGCCAATTATTTTAAACAAAGGGTGTTGATTAAGCAAGTAAGTCCGGTTTCGCCTGGCGCCTACGTCTTAGACTTTAAACTAGCAGATTCCTTAAAAATTGACCAAACCTACTCGCTCCAATATATTGACAGAGAAGGAACCTTGTTAAGAACCATCTCGTTTAAACTAGAAGATTATAAACTAAGAAGCAATACCTACGAGGCCTTTTTAAGCAAAACAAAATTCTATAAAGGAGAAGCGGTTCAGGTGCAAGTACGCGCCTTAGACATTAATGGTTTACCCTTACCAAATGCCAATGTGAAGGCTAAGTTTTATATTAGGCATTTGCGAAATTTTACTGGAACCAAAGCTTTTGTTCCAGAAGAATGGTATCAAACTTTGTATGAAACTGCTGTGCCAGTTGAGAGCAACGGTCCAACCTTAATTACTTTGCCAGAAGCCATCTTAAGCGATTTTGATGCCACCTTAACTGTAGAAATTCTAGTAACCGATGTATCAGGTGAATCAAAGTTTTTTAAACTTGATTTTGAAAAGGTGCAAGATTCAGTGTATTACCTTATGGCCTTAAAGCAAGATGGTTTGGTGCATGCTTCTTGCATCAATTTAGGGAAGCCACAAAGCAAGTACATGAAGCTTCGTTTTAAAGTTGGTAATTATCTTCTTGATAGCAGTTGGGTGTTATTGCCTGCTAAAATTGCCTTGCTTCAGTTTGCTAACAATGCAGAGTTATTAGACAGTTCAGGTAAACTAATTGCCAATTGTGGTTTGCACAGAAAACAAGATTATGTAGCATTTGATGGGTTTAGAAAACCAGGAGAAATAAGTATAGAATTGTATAATCCTTCTGCCTTAAAAATGCATATTCAATTGTTTAGAGGCAAGCAGAAGATAATTGATTTTTTTGGCGATACTTTTAGCTTTCAACAAAAAGATACCTCACGTTTTACTTATCATGTAATATATAGCCTACAAGTTCAAGATGGTTTTTTTGTTGAAGAAAGAACCTTTCCTTTTCTAGATAAAACCATTGAAATTACACATAATATACCACAAGAAATTTATCCTGGTCAAACTGTTGCGGTAGATGTTAAACTAAGTTTGCCCAACCGCAAACCAGCCGCCGATGTTAACCTAACTGCTTATGCCATAAATGCCCAGTTTGGTGAAAATTACCAACCTGCTTTGGCCAATTTTAATAGTGAGGTTCCGCCTTTGTTGGAGCGGCAACAAACAGGTTTTGAGCGTTTGCCTTATAGTTATATTAACAGGTATATAGAACGATTATCTTATACTACTTTGTTGAGCGCCGGACTCCTAACACAAGCAGATTACCGCTTAATGTATCCCAATGAAGATTGGATGGTGATAAAAGATTCTACCTACCAAGCAACACCAGAGGTACTGCCAATGGTGGTGGCCAATGGTATGCGTATACCGGTGTATGCAATAAAAGTTGACCAGAAATTTTATGCCTTCAGGAATTTGAATAATAGTGCAGATTTCCCAATTTTAGTAAGTGCTGGCACACATCAATTGTCGGTTCGCACCAAATCTGCATGGTTTCATTTACCTAAGTTTCGGTTTGAACCAAACCAACATTATGTAATGAGTTTTGATACCTTGTGTTTGCCTGCTGGCATTGTTAAAGTTCCGATGAGTAGCAAAATGAAGTTTAGTGAAGAAGAGATAGATTCCATTAAAAGTAGTTTGCTCTTTTTTGAACCCGGAAACATGATGGGTGCTAAAGAAAACATTCGATTTAAGCAAGGTGTGATTGAAATCCCATTTTCTCAAAACATGTTCATTTGCACAAGCGAGAATGATATTCCTAGTAAATGGGCTTATGGTCCATTTAAGTCCAATGATTCAATTCAAGTATTTAAAGGAGAACAATTGGTTCAAACGTTTTGGTTCAACCCGAAAAAACATTATACCTATTACCAAAACAAATTAATTGGGCAAGAGGCTTCTAGCTTGAGTATAGATTTTAATACATTTTACTTTCAAACAGCGCATGCCGATTTTTATAGTAAATACAATACCTATGATAAAGTACCAACGACCTATACTGTTGCAGAGCCTTTAGTGGAGGAAGGTGTATCTGAAAAGCTGTATAAAGAAAAATGTAATTTTTCACAATCCTATGTTCCAGATGGCATTAATTTTCCTTTTAGTTTGCACTTAACAGGCGGGCATACTTCAAATTTGTTTCAAGGATTTATTTACAATGAAATCAGTCCAAGAAAGAGTATTTCCTTGCCTACTTTTTATCAAAGTGATATTGGTAGGAAAATAAGTTTTTCATCAGGAAAGCATACCTTTTATTTGATTGATTTTAACAGGCAGTTAATGATTTTTACCTTAGAGGAGCAAGCCCAAATTGGGGCTTGGTACATACATGTTAGTGAAGAAGATTTTAACAAGCCTTGCGATTTAATTAACCCAATGGTGTTGCTTACAAGGCAATTGGTAGAAGCAGCCAATGCCAATGAAGCCAGCCAGATTACGTATAGGGTAGAAGATTATGTGTCTAAGATTAAGCTGCCAAAATATGAGGTGAACAAAACAGAGACTTCTGCTGAGGTTTGGGGTTTTGTTACCAAAGACGAAGGCACTAGCCTTTCTGATGTAGTTATAACCTTAGAGCAAAATGGCATTATCAAAGGAATTTCCTTTTCGGATGTGAGTGGTGGCTTTTTGTTTAAGGATATGGCGCCTGGTATTTATGAACTAAGGTTTACTAGGTTTGGTTCATGCATTACCATCTTGCAAAATTTAAAGGTTGCCAAGCAAAGCAGTGTGCAGCTAAAAGTAGATTTAAAACTATGTGGGTTTTCTTATGAAAATGATAGGATGGTGCCCTCTATCTTTTTTGCCAGAAAGAAAATTGATGTAGAAAAAGAAATGCAATTGGCCAATAGCAATTTGTTTAGCGAAAAGGTGTATGAGAAGCCAATCCCAGGAACTGGGGGCGTAAAGGGGAAAATTATAGACATAAAAGTACAATCAGCCCTGGCTTATGTAACGATTACTTTAATTGATAAGAAAAGTAAAAAGTATACTACCAATACTGATGATAACGGTGAATTTATTATTCGTAATTTGGCTCCTGGTCCTTATAGGTTAATAGCCAACTTTGTTGGGTATAGAAGTGTGGTGATTGAAGATATAGAGGTGTTTGCCTCAGAAGACCGCTTGGTAAGCTTTGCTATGGAAGAGAGTAACCAACTATTGCAAGAGGTGATGGTGGTAAATAGAAAAATGCCATCTGAAAAAGCAATGTTAGCGGCACCTACTCATTCAATTGAAAGATTGATAGAACAAAATATGGGTGTTGAATCAAGAACTGGTGGTACGCCAGACTTTCGAGGTGCCAGAGCCAATGGCACTGCCTATTATGTTGATGGGGTTCGGGTGTCTAATGCTTCTGTTAGCGCATCACGTGTTGAATTGTACGTTCCAACAGTTAATCAGAAGTCTCGCATGTACGAAATGGTGAACAATCAATCGGTAAAAACGGATCGCAGCGAATTTAAAGATTATGGCTATTGGGTGCCCAACTTAGTGAGCGATAAAAAAGGAGAAGCCCATTTCACCATTACTTTTCCAGATAATATTACCCGTTGGCAAAACTACATAGTGGCCATGAATGCGCGATTAGACAATAAATTATTGGTGTTTGATACCCGATCTTTTAAACCCTTAATGGCCCAACTTTACTTGCCACGGTTTGCCATAGAAGGGGACAGTTTAGTGGCAGAAGGTGCAGTAAACAATTATTCAGGTGATAGCATTCAATTGGAACTTTCCTTTCAACAAAATGATACATCAGTAAAAATACAGCCTGCCTTCATTGGCGCAGGCTATCGCCTAACACACGGGTTTAAGCTTGGTTCAAACCAAAATACAAATATAGCCTTTCAACTAAGCACCGATTTTGGCTACAAAGATGCTGAGAAAAGAAGTATTCCTGTTTTCCCAAATGGTATCATGAGTGCCGAAGTTTCTAAAGCTGTATTAAGAGGGGATAGCAGCTGGGAATTCACCACTGATAGCATTGGCGAAAGTGAATTGAGCATCTCAAATACCTTTACACAATTGCTCAAAGAAGAAATTGAAAGGTTACAAAACTATGCGTATGGCTGTGTAGAGCAAACTACCTCTAAACTCTCTGCCCTTTTAATAGAAAAAAGTTTAAACAAACTCATGGGAGATACCTTTACCAAAGACAATGTGGTGAAACTTTGTTTAAACAGGCTTGCCGACCAACAGCATAGAAATGGCGGCTGGGGCTGGTTTAGAGATGGATATGGAGAAGTTTGGATTAGCCATTATGTAATGAAAACCCTTTGGAAAGCCAAGCAAATGGGTTATGCAACAGAGGCTGTGGGCAAAGGCATAAGTTTCTTTCAAAAGAACTTAGCTTCCTTTTCTACCAGCGATAGAATCTTGGCTATGGATGTTTTGTTTTTATACAAAGTAGAATTTGACCTCAACCAATATTTGAGAAGCATAGACGAGACCAGTTTAAACGCAACAGATAGGTTACGCCTTAATTTATTAAAGCAACAAATGGGAGAGCCCAGTTTTGCAGGCTATTTGTTTAGCGATTTAAAAATGAACAAAGACAGCAGCATTTGGTGGAATTACAGTGGTAGAGGAATGTATCAATCTACCTTTAGCAATACCTTGTTGGCCTACGAATTGTTAAAAGGAAGTGAAACCCCTTCATGGATTTTAAAAGGAGTTAAACAATACTTTTTGCGCGAGAAATTGTTTGGCACCTTGCAAGGGTTAAACACCCTAGACGCTGCTCGAATCATTGAAATGTTTGCCATAGAAATGGCTTTAGAAGAAAAAGGTACACTTAAAACTAGTTTGTCTTTAAACAATATTCCTTTGGCTAATCAATCTCCTGCTAGGTATCCATTAGAGAAAAATAAAAAGTACCAATTAATGCATAAAGGGCCAAGAACCTTTGTTCAGGTAAACCGTCGTTATTGGAACAGCCAACCGCAAGTGGATAGTAACAAATTTGTGGTAAGCACCAAGTTTTTGCAAGAGAAAAAAGAAGTACAACAGCTCAAGCAAAATGTACCTTTGATATACAATGTAAGCATTCAATTTAAGCAAGATGTAGAATTTATTTTGGTTAAAATTCCAATTCCTGCTTCATGTGAATATGCCGATAAACCTAGCTTCTCAGGTGCTGTGGAAGTTAGCTATCATAAAAACGAAGTTTGGGTGTTTTACCGCAGTTTGGCAAAAGGTACAAAGGTTTTAAGTTTTCGGCTTGAACCAAGATTTGGAGGCAGTTTTACTTTGCTACCCGTTCAAATTGAGCAAATGTATGAGCCCGAGTTAAGAGGCAACAACGAGGTGAAAAGGGTAAAGGTGAAATATTAGTTTTTTCAATTATGTAGATGATTTTGATTTTGCTATTTTTGACAAATAGTTTAAACTCTTTTTAAACGTTTTGTAAATATTTTATTGAAACCCTAATGAACATCATACAGAGATTTTATAATCTTTTTGCTAATTATCGGAATAAATACTACTTATCTATATTGGCTCCAGTAAGGTTTGAGGAAGATTATATAGAAGAATTTGTTTGTTATTATTTGATACAAGGAGTAGATCATTTTTATTTTTATGACAATGGATGTTCTCCCTCACTTAAAGAAATTTTGAAAAATTATTTATCACATTGTACTATCATAGAGCTCACTGGAGAATCCATACAAATACCAGCATACTCACATTTTGTAGAGAACTTTAAACATGAAACTAAGTGGATTGCGGTTTTTGATATTGACGAATTTGTATTGCCATTAAAGCATAAAAATTTCAAGGAATTTTTAATGGACAAAGAAAATGAAGCATCTATTGCAATTAACTGGAGGTTTTTTGGTTCAAGTAAACATCTTACCAAACAAAAGGGTTTATTGACAAAAAATTATCAATATTCGACTGGGGGACAGAATAGTTATTTTAAATGTGTCACCCAAACAAAGTATTTGAAGTCATTACCACATCCGCATCGACCAACATTGCATGCTAAAAAATATGTAACAAATGCAAAAGGTACTAAGGTTGAAAAATATGAAACTTATGAAGACACCTCTGAAATCATAAGATTAAATCATTATTACACTAAGTCAAAACAAGAATTTGATGAAAAGTTAAATAGGAAAAGGGCCGATACAGGTGTAAAAAGAGTAGATATTAAGGAGGATGCTTCATGGATTTATGATGTGCCAGAAAGTGCCTCTTATATTTTGGATCAAGCCCTTTGGTTGAAATATGGAGATGAAATTGAAGCAAGGATGAAATCAACCTAATAATTAAGTTTTCATCTAATCAAGCCTTTGTTAATTCCTCAATTATCTTACCATGCTCGGGATACGCCAATTTTAAGGTTTCTTTGCTTGCCAATTCAAAATCTGCAAAATCAAAACCGGGCGCAACAGTGCAGCCTACTAGGCTAAAGCCGTTTTTCACTTCGCACCTAGAGCCAAACCAACTGCCTGCGGGAATAGTCAATTGAAATTGTTCACCTGCTGCTAAGTTTCTTCCCAATTGATGCCGAATGAGTTGGCCATTTGAGTTTATCTCGTAAATACTCAATGTGTCTCCATCATAAAAATGCCAAGTTTCGTCGCTAGCAATTCTATGAAAGGCACTAAACTGACCTTCTTCCAACAAAAAGTAAATAGCCGTTCCAAAAGGTCTTGCAGCTGCAAAACCCTTTGGCAAGGCCGCATGTGGAATTAAGTTAGCACTTCTATAAACTTCCCTAAAAGAGCCACCTTCAACATGTCGGGTCAACCCTAACTTTTCTAAATAATATTCCGCTTTAGGTTGCATGCTTAGTGCTTATGGTCGTCTCCAAAAACTTTAACCTTATGCCCAAATTGGTGGGCAAACTCGCGCATTTCTTCTGCTACTGCTGTATTGTTGGTGGCGCGCTCAAATGTATCTGCCATGGTGGCTAAGGTTTGAAACATAAATAAATTCATCTCTTCCACATTCATGTCTTGTGTCCATAAATCAATGCGAAGCGCATTCTGCTGCAAGCCATCAAATATGCTTAGCATCATGCCTTTTGCTTGCTCTTTGCCAGAGAAATCGGCATCATCTGCATCCCATTCTAAATTAATAGGTAAGTTTTCTTTGTCTAATTGAACATCAATTCTAATCTGTGAAGTTTTAACAACTTCCTTTTTTGCTTCACTCATATTTTATTTAATCTGGTAATTGTTTTTTTAAGTCAACAAGAAACCCGCGTAACTTGTTTAATTTTTCTTTTATCTCATCAATATCTGCCATGGCATTGCCAGCTTTTAATCGCTCTCTGGCTCCTTGTAAGGTAAATCCTTCTACTTTTAATAAATGGTAAATCCTTTGCAAAAGTTGAAGGTCTTTTTGGCTAAAATTTCTGGTTCCACCTTTAGATTTTTGCGGCTTAAGTTGCGAGAATTCTTTTTCCCAAAAGCGAATGACAGAAGGTGCAACATTCAATAGCTTTGAAACCTCGCCAATGGTAAAATGGGTTTTCTCAATTTCATCCGAATGTTTCATAAGTATTAATCGAAAGATTGTCCCTCTCTTGCAGCCAACTCCCTTATGGCTTGATATTCAGATTCTGTAAGGTCATTGAAGAAGTAATTGATAGGATTAATTTTTCTATCTCCTTTGATAACCTCATAATGCACATGTGGGGCAGTAGAAGTTCCGGTTGAACCTACATATCCAATAAGTTCACCTCTTTTAACCTGACGCCCAGGCTTAACTGCAATCTTGCTCATGTGTGCATACAACGACGAATAGCCAAAACCATGGTTAATCACCACATGATTGCCATATCCACTTCCGTTTTCGGCGGTTCTAACAGTGCCATTTCCTGTTGCATAAATGGGAGTGCCGCGCGGTGCTGTAAAGTCTATGCCCGAATGAAACTTATGGGTTTTGAATATAGGATGAATTCTATAGCCATACCCAGATGCCATGCGTGTGAGGTCTTTGTTGCTGATGGGTTGAATGGCAGGAATGGCAGCTAGGAACGCAGTTTTATTTTTAGCTAATTCTGATAACTCATCAAATGATTTTCCTTGGATGTTTACCAAATAGGTTAGTTCATCTACCTTATTTTGAAGGTTAATTATTTCTGCTGCATTGTTCAATCCTTCCAATTCACGGTATTTGTCTGAGAGCTTTGTGTCGAAAAATGGTTCAATCTCCATGGGTTCAGCCTCAAAAATTGCACGATAAATATTTTTATCTCTTTCTTGTAAATTAATGACCGATTTATTGAGCTGTACAATTTTTTGGTTCAGGATTTTGAGTTGGTACCTGTATTGGTCGTTTTCTCGTTTAAGCACTCTTTCTTTTGGAGAATCCAAAAAGGTATAGGCCACAAAAACCATAATACCTCCAACCACAGCAGAGGCAGATAAAAAACCAAACACCCTGAGCACTATGCTCCAAATGCTGGTTCCAACCTTCTCAAAGTCGAGTTTATGCGGGTTATAAAAGTATTTTATTTTTGCCAAGTTTTTGCTTTTTCGGTTTCTATAAAATCCCCTTCTTTGTAGGGATTTTCGCGCCCATTGAAAGTAAAAGGTCGACGAAGATAATTGTTTAACCGTAAAACTGAATAGTTTTGCTTTAAGTGTTTGAATGTCAAAAATGAAATCGAGTGAAGTACGTCAGCAGTTTTTAGATTTTTTTGCTTCTAAAGGGCATCAAGTTGTTCCGTCTGCCCCCATTGTTGTTAAAAATGATCCAACCTTAATGTTCACCAATGCGGGTATGAACCAATTTAAAGATTGGTTCTTAGGCAATGAAACGCCTAAATACAAGCGAGTAGCAGATACACAAAAATGTTTAAGGGTAAGTGGAAAGCACAATGATTTAGAAGAAGTAGGGGTAGATACCTACCACCACACCATGTTTGAAATGCTTGGCAATTGGAGCTTTGGCGATTATTTTAAAAAGGAAGCCATTGAATGGGCTTGGGAATTACTTACTAAAGTTTATGGCTTACCAGCAGATAGATTATATGTAACGGTTTTTGAAGGTGATGCCAAAGAAAATTTGGCATTCGACCAAGAAGCCTTTGACAATTGGCTTTTATGGATTGACAAAGACCGTATCCTTAATGGAAACAAAAAAGACAATTTCTGGGAAATGGGAGATACAGGTCCTTGTGGTCCGTGCACAGAAATTCATATCGACTTGCGCCCAGAGGCAGAACGTGCTCAAGTGGCAGGGAGTACTTTGGTTAATAACGATCATCCTCAGGTTATCGAAATTTGGAACAATGTGTTTATGGAGTTTAACCGTAAAGCAGATGGTTCCCTAGAAAAATTACCTGCACAGCACGTGGATACTGGCATGGGCTTCGAGCGCTTGTGCCGCGCCATAGAAGCCAAACAAAGTAATTATGATACAGATGTTTTCGTTCCTTATATTAAGTTTTTAGAAGAAACTTCTGGGGTGGTTTATGGTAGTTCAGAAAAAACAGACATTGCCATGCGCGTACTTGCCGACCATATTCGCACCATTACTTTTGCTATATTAGATGGACAATTGCCTTCCAACAATGGCGCTGGTTATGTGATTAGAAGGATTTTGCGTAGAGCAGTTAGATATTATTACAGCTTCTTAAATAGACGTGAGCCACTCTTGCATCACATGGTAGCTTTGGTAGGCAACGCTTTCGCCGATATTTTTCCTGAAGTGAAAGAGAAAAGGTCGTTCATCGAAACAGTAATCAAAGAAGAAGAATTGGCTTTCTTGAGAACCTTAGAAAATGGTATAAAAAGAATAGAAAGACATGCCGGTGATATCAATGGTGAAGTAGCGTTTGAGTTATTTGACACCTTTGGATTTCCAATAGATTTAACACAATTGATTGCCAGGGAACAAGGTTTTGCTGTTGATTTAGCAGGCTTTGAAAAGAACTTGCAATTGCAAAAAGAACGCTCTAGAAAGGCCACTACACTCGAAACAGAAGATTGGATAGTAATAGAAGAAAATGACCAGTTGAAATTTATTGGCTATGATTTTTTAGAGGCAGAGGTTCGCATCATGCGTTATAGAAAAGTAAAAGCCAAAGGCAAAGAGCAATTTCAATTGGTATTGAACCAAACCCCATTTTATGGTGAGAGCGGCGGACAAGTAGGGGATATTGGAGTATTGGAAAGTATCAATGAGAAAATAGAAATTTTAGATACCCAAAAAGAAAATAACCTCATTGTTCATATTGCGTCAAGGTTGCCAGAAAATCCGGCTGCTGTTTTTATAGCAAAGGTTAACGCAACTAAACGCCAACTCACTAGTTCCAATCACTCGGCCACGCATTTATTGCATGCTGCTTTAAGGGAAGTTTTGGGCACCCATGTAGAGCAAAAAGGTTCATTGGTAAACAGCGAGTATTTGCGTTTCGACTTTTCACATTTCAAAGCTATGAGTGCCGAAGAATTGGATGCAGTTGCCCAGCGTGTAAATGAAAAAATAAGAAAGAACATTGTATTAGATGAACGCAGAGACGTGCCAATTGAAGAAGCAAAATCCCTTGGCGCTATGGCTTTGTTTGGAGAAAAATATGGTGATAAAGTTCGCGTGATTACGTTTGACCCAAGCTACAGTGTAGAACTTTGCGGAGGTACGCATGTGCAAGCTACTGGTCAAATTGGATTGTTTAGCTTTAGCGCAGAATCTGCAGTTGCAGCAGGAGTAAGGCGCATAGAAGCCATCACTTCGGTAGCTGCAGAAAATCAAAGTAAGGAAGAAAAGCAGGTGCTTGCAGAACTTAAAGACTTGCTAAAAAGCAAAGACCTTAAGAAGTCTATAGAAGCCTTGATGGCAGAAAAGGCTGAATTGCAAAAGAAATTAGAACACTTAGAATCAGAAAAAACACAAGCCTTAAAGCAGTTGCTAAAAGCCAAAGTTGAGAAAGTTGGAGATATTCATTTGCTTATTGAAGCGGTTGAAATTCCAAATGCAGAGCAGTTAAAGAACTTGTCTTTTCAATTGCGCCAAGAAATTCCAAACTTAGTGTGTGTGTTAGGTTGCGGTTTGAACCAAAAGCCTTTATTAAGTATAATTTTAGCAGACGAGTTGGTTCAAACCAAACAATTGAATGCTGGAAATATGGTAAAGCAATTGGCTAAGCACATACAAGGTGGGGGAGGTGGACAGCCATTTTACGCCACAGCTGGTGGGAATAAAATGGAAGGATTAGCCGCAGCGTTAACTGAGGCAAGAGAAATGTTTAAATAGTTTTGAATGAAGTTACCTTTTGAAATGGAACGAAATCCCAGACATCCTTAACTGAGTTAAAATGAGAAATTATGTTTTTCAATATCTTTAAACCAAAAAGTGCAAGCAAAGTTCTTATAACGGGCTCAAAAGGGCAAATAGGAAGTATACTTTTGGGAGGGTTGAGAAATTATGTTTTGGTAGAAGCAGATTTGCCAGAGACGGATGTAAGAGATTATGCCACCTTATTGGAAAAATGTAAAGGAATAGACGCAATTATTCATTTGGCATGGGACACCAATGAAAATCATAGAAGCAAGACATACAATCCAGACAATTCTCTCATGTTTTTAAATGTTTATAAGGCCTCTCTGGAGCTTGGAATTAAAAGGGTAATTATGGCTTCGTCAGTTCATGCTGATGAATACTCGGCAAATACGACTGCTAGGCTAAATGTTAATAAAAATCCTAAACCCAATAGTCCATATGGAGCCCATAAAATTTTCATGGAAAAGATGGGGTACTGGTATTCTCAGCAAGGATTGGAAATCATATGCATTAGGTTTGGTGGTGTTTGTGGGATAAATAAAAAGCCATGGAATTCACTCAAAATTGATGGCTTGGCACATTCAGATTGCCTAGATTTGATTGAGAAATGTTTGTCAATTAAGACCGTACCATTGAACTATTTTGTAGTGCATGGTGTATCCAACAATAAATTGGGTGTGCATGATTTCTCCAATCCATTAGGTTGGACACCCACATTAGATGCTGCAGAATTTTACAATTGGGGTTAAGAATATTTTATTTTGAGGTAAGATAGAATTACTCAATCACCAATTTTTCAATAAATAGCGTGTCTCCAATTTCTGAATAGATAAGATAAATGCCAGGTGGTAAATGGGCGCAATTATAATTGGTTTTTTGATTGGCTTTAAGTGTGGAATGAAATAACTTAGTTCCAATAGAATTATACAATTGCCAAGTGATTTCTTGGGTAGAATTGTTTTCTGCTGTAAAATTAAATTGGGTTGGATTAGGGTAAACTTTTAGGAAAGGCTCATTTAAGGTTTGATGATGGATTTGAGTTGGTAGGTTAATACTTACTTGAATTTCCGAGGTATCTCCATTGCATGCAAGTGAGTCGGATTCTACTACCTGAATAATCCCTAAATCAACTTCATTGCTCCAAGCAATAGTTATACTATCTGCATTCATGTTTACAATAACTCCATTTTTTACGCGCCAAGAAAAAGTGGAATTTGCGTTTGCATTTTTAATGCGGTAGCTTTTTATATCGGATGTGATTACTTCTTTATCGCCAAGTATTGTAGATTTTGATGGCTTACTTATTTGCACAAGAACTGTCGCAGAAGTATCACACCTTCCACCAGAAATTACCAAACGCTTGTACCAATATGGTACTGATTCTAAAGGTGGCGCATAGCTTGGATGAGTGTTTGCACCTGGTGCAATTGTAAACTCACTGCTAGCCGATTTTTTGGATCGAAACCAATGGTATTTATAATTACCAGAACCGCCATTTGGTATATTACCTAATAGTGTGTCTGCAAATGCATTTGAACAAACTATTTGAGATCCATAAATGACATTGTTAAAAATAATAGGAGTCGTATTGGCTATTCTACAAATAACATCTCCATTGCCACCATAGGTAAAATAAAGATTCCCTTGCAGGTCGCAGGCCACATATCCTGGAAAAAAAATTGATGAATTCAGAGCAGAATCGAGGGGTGATTCTAATATGTTTAAGCCATTTCCAGCAACAGTTTTAATGATCTGGGTGTTGGCATCAATTCTCCTAATGCGGTTGTTCCAAGCATCTGAAAAGTATAAATTACCAGAGGCATCTGTAGCTAAATCCCGCACATTATATAACAAGGAATATTTTGCACTATCCCCATCGCCAGCATAACCGTATTGGTTGTTTAAATTACCAGCTATGGTATAAATATGACCCGTTTTTGCATCAATTTTTCTAATTCGATATAAATTGGCTATGTAAATATTCCCTTCTCCATCAACCGTCATTGGGCCGTTTAAATCAAGAGGCGATTTCAAAGCAGAATCATTTTCTAAGGCATGGCCAGAAGTTCCATTTCCCGCCACAGTAGTGATAATTTGGGTATTCGTATTTATCTTTCTGATCCTATTGTTATTGTAATCGACAACATAAATATTGCCTTTTAAATCGCTACCCAAATTTTCTGTATTGTAAAAAAGAGCTTTTAAAACACTATCTCCATCGCCTGCATAACCGGCCTGATTAAATGGATACCCTTTGCCTGCATAGTGGGTAATAATGCCAGTTTGTTTGTCTATTTTCTTTATTCTACCCAATTCTGATAGATAGACGTTTCCTAGTAAATCTGTGGTTACACCAGCTACAAAATTCCATAAATAGGTAGTTGGACCAGGAACATTGTCTTTTAAGGAATCAATACTTACTGTATATCCTTTTCCAGCTAGGGTAAATAATTTTTTGTCTGTAGCATTTACCCTACGTATTCTAGAATTGTAAGAATCATAAAAAATTAAATTTCCTTCATAATCAAATTTAATGTGCTTTGGATTTGAAATCAATGACCGATTGGCCAAGCCACTATCGCCATTAAAACACAAATAACCATTGCCGGCAATGTTTGAAACTATCTTGGTGGTGCTATCTACTTTACGCAAAAGGGAATTGCCAGCATCAACAATGAGTAAGTTTCCCAAATGATCTATTTTAACATCTGAAGGATAAAGTAACCTAACCTGACTAGCAAGCATATTCTCTTTAGCATTTTGAAGAGGAAATGAGCCTGCGTAAGTGTTTATTATGCTTGTAATTGTATTTATCTTTCTTATGCGGCTATTGCCCCTATCGCAAACAAATAATTGGCCATTATTATCTAAGGTTAAACCTTCTAAACCATTGAACACTGCCCTAAAAGCTGAATCGTTTTCTCCTGCATATCCATTCATTCCCGTCCCCGCAAATGAGTATATTTTCCCCGTGTTTAAACTAAATTTTTTTATTTTCTTATTTCCTGCATCTGCTATATAAAGCGTATTTGTTTTGCTATCTAAGGCCAAACCTTTAGGTTCGTATAACCCATCTGTTACCCCTAAATCACCAAATTCTTCTGCAACTCCATTCCCAGCTACCCTGGATATAAGTCCAGTATTGAGATTGATTTTTCTAACATGGTTATTACCCATATCAGAAAAGTATAGGTTACCTAAGCTATCAATTAACAATGGACCCGGAGAACTTAATTTCGCATGAGTTGCTACCACTGTGCTATCCGTATATCCAATGATTCCAGTACCGGCAATGGTATTTATTATCCCTGTGTTGGCATCAACCTTACGAATTCTGTTGTTTTCTGTATCTGAAAAATAAAGATTACCCAATGTATCTAAAGCAAGGTAACACATGCTTCCAATTCGAGCTTGCGTGGCTGGGCCATTGTCGCCACTAAATCCTTTTTTACGATTTCCTGCAACCGTTGTAACGATGCCATTGCTTATTTTACGAATTCTATAATCAAAAAAGTCATATACATAAATATCCCCATTTTTATGACAAGCTACAGAACTAGGGTTTATAGAAGTTGATTTTGCATTAAGATTCTCTCCATTTCCACCACCAGCATAAATTTCAATAACTTGCGATTTTGCTCCCAAGGTTAGGAAAGTAACACAGCAGATTGTATAAATTATTAGGTACTTAAGTTTCATTCTAAACTCGAAGGTAAGATTTGCTGGAAATAATTATGCCGAAAATTTATTTGCATAATTCGAAATCTATATTGTAATATTGCAATATAAAAATATAATAATGGGTGCTACCAAGACAGATCATTTTACAGACAAACAAAATGCGATTGCAACGCTTGCCAAGGCCTTGGGACATCCTGCAAGGGTTGCCATTGTAGATTATCTGCTTAAAGTGGACGCTTGTATTTGTGGAGATATTGTAAACGAACTGCCTCTAGCACAGCCTACAGTTTCGCAACATTTGAAAGAACTCAAAAACGCCGGAATTATTAAAGGTGAAATTGAAGGAAATACAATTTGTTACTGCCTTGACAAAAATAGCATTGACAAATTGCAAAGTTATTTCGCAAACATTTCAATCAAATTAGAAAAGAAGAAAAAAGACTGTTGTTAACTAAATAAATATAAAGCAAAATGAAATTATCAGAAATAAAAAAACATCTAAGTACTGCCGAAGCAGTGAATTTTGAACTGCAAAACGGAACTTCTGTTCCAGAACATTTTCATGTTACCGAAGTTGGCGTTGTTACCAAACACTTTATTGATTGTGGCGGGACAATTAGAAATGAAAAGGTAGCAAATTTTCAATTGTGGGATGCAAACGATTTTGAACATCGTCTGAAACCAGCAAAATTGCTCAACATCATTAAGCTTTCTGAAGAAAAATTGGGAATGGAAGATTTAGATATCGAAGTTGAATATCAAGCCGGCACAATTGGGAAATATGACTTAGGTTTCAATGGTGAAAACTTTGTACTTATTTCCAAACAAACTGCTTGTTTGGCTTCAGACAGTTGTGGCATTCCAAAAGACAAATTAAAGGTAAGTTTATCTGAATTAACAAACCAAAATACTTGCAAGCCTGGCGGAGGTTGTTGCTAATTAATTCCACTAATATGAAAATGATCAAAAAAGCAATTCTTTTAACTTTTTGCACCCTTAGTGTGCTAGTAATTTCTTCTTATAAACCAATTAAAAAAGTAGAATTATATCCAAAGCTATCTTCTTATTGTGATAAGCTTTCTGATGAGTTTATTCAAATACCTGAAGAAAGAAAAGCAGAACTAAAAGATATCGCTACTTTTATTATGGACCAAAGAAAGGAACATAAACCAGCTAATTTACTTTTTGTATGTACAAGTAACTCAAGAAGAAGTCACATGGCACAAGTATGGTCACAAATAGCTTCCTATTATTACAACATTGATAGCGTATTTACTTTTTCTGGAGGTACCGAACAAACTCGCGTAAACATTAATGCAATTGAGGCTTTAAGTAGAACAGGAATTGAATTTTACTCAAATAATCAAGGTGATAATCCATTGAGGTATCTTAAGGTAGGAAGTAAAATAAATCCTTGGGTGATTTTTTCTAAAAAATATACAGATGCTACAAACCCTAAAAATAATTTTGCTGCAGTTATGGTTTGTTCTGAAGCCGACGAAGCGTGTCCTTTTGTAGAGGGTGCCGAATTAAGAATTGGCTTGCCCTATCAAGACCCAAAAGCATTTGACAATTCACCGTTGAAGGAAGCAAAGTATGACGAACGTTGCCGTCAAATTGCTAGAGAAATGTTTTTTATAATGGATGTAGTTTCAAAGAATTAACTATGACATCGACTGATTGTGCCCCTGTTGCTGAAAGAAAGAAACTCAGTTTCTTAGACCGCTTTCTAACCTTATGGATTTTTATTGCAATGGCTTTAGGTGTGGCTATTGGCTATTTTGTTCCATCAAGTAGCGATTTTATCAATTCTTTCTCAAATGGTACAACCAATATTCCTTTAGCCATTGGCTTGATATTAATGATGTATCCGCCACTTGCCAAGGTAAAATATGAGCAAATGGGTGAGGTTTTTAAAAACACAAAAGTGCTTGGAGCTTCTTTATTTTTAAACTGGATTGTTGGTCCTGTATTGATGTTCTTTTTAGCATTGACTTTTCTACAAGGTTATCCAGAATATATGATTGGATTAATCTTGATTGGATTGGCTCGTTGCATTGCAATGGTTGTAGTTTGGAACGATTTAGCAGATGGAAGTAGAGAATACGCAGCAGGATTGATTGCATTGAACAGCATTTTTCAAGTGCTTCTATACAGTGTTTATGCTTATGTTTTTATAACTGTGCTTCCTCCCATATTTGGATATAAAGGTTTCGAAGTAAATATTAGTATTGGTCAAATTGCCGAAAGTGTAGGAATTTATTTAGGTGTTCCATTTGCATTAGGTATCTTAAGCCGTTATTCACTAATTAAATGGAAAGGTTTGGAATGGTTTCAAAATAAATTTGTTCCAGTAATTTCTCCAATCACACTTATTGCCTTGCTTTTTACAATCATTCTAATGTTTAGCTTAAAAGGTGAACTCATTGTTCAAATTCCATTGGATGTTGTAAGGATTGCAATCCCACTTGTACTTTATTTCGTTATAATGGTTATCGTAAGTTTTTTCGTGGGAAAATACTTCGGTGCTGATTATTCCAAGAGCACCTCAATTGCATTTACAGCAACTGGAAATAATTTTGAATTGGCTATTGCTGTTGCTATTGGTGTTTTTGGTATTAATAGCGGACAAGCATTTGCAGGTGTTATTGGTCCTTTGGTTGAAGTACCTGCACTTATTGCTTTGGTAAATGTTGCTTTTTGGTTTAGAAAGAAATATTTTAAAAATAAAATTTTATAAAAAATGAAAATTGCACTATTTAGCGACATCCATTCAAACCTTCCTGCATTAGAAGCCTTTTTTAAAGACCTTGAAACTACAAAACCAGATGCAGTTTATTGTTTAGGCGACTTGGTAGGCTACAACATTTGGCCTAATGAAGTAATAAACGAAATTAGAAAAAGAGGTATTCCAACCATTGCAGGAAACTATGATTTTGGCGTTGGTAGAACTTCGGACGACTGCGGTTGTGCTTATAAAACAGATGAAGAAAAAGAAATGGGCGTTCAATCTATTGCCTTAACAAACCAATTAGTACAACCCCATGAACGCGAGTATTTGCGAACACTTCCTGCACATATTCAACTAGAGTTTCAACTCAATAACGACCATTTGTTTTTATTGATGGTTCATGGAAGTCCACGAAAAATAAACGAATATTTATTTGAAGACCGCGACGAAAAAAGTATGCTCCGCATTCTTGAAGCTTCAAATGCCGACCTTATGTTTTTTGGACATACTCACAAACCATATCACCGCATTTTTGAGTATGAAAAGGACGGGCAAAAAGCATTTCGCCATGCTATAAATTTAGGTTCAATTGGAAAACCAAAAGATGGAGACCCAAGAGGCTGTTATGTGATGATTACTATAAACGATAATAGCAGCAAGTTTGATAAAGACAGCATAAAAGTTGAATTTATTCGAGTTGCTTATGATGTTGAAAAAGCAGCAAAGGCGGTAGAAGAAAGTATTTTACCAAGCGCCTATGCAGATATGTTACGAAAAGGATATTAGGAAAATGGAAAATATAGACAGAAAAAAACATTGGGAAAACATCTATCAAACCAAAGACTTGAAAGATGTAAGTTGGTATCAGCCAACACCAACAACGTCTTTGGATTTCTTGAAACAGTTCGATGTTCCTTCCAATGCAAAAATTATTGACATTGGAGGAGGAGACAGCTTTTTGGTTGACCATCTATTGGACTTAGGTTACCTAGATATTACTGTTCTTGATATTTCAGCCTCTTCGCTTGATAGAGCAAAGCAAAGGCTAGGTAGCAGAGCATCATTAGTGAAATGGATAGTTGCAGATGCATCAGTTTTTGAACCAACTGAAAAATATGACTTTTGGCACGATAGAGCAGCCTTTCATTTTTTGACTCAAGAACAAGAGATTACAAATTACATTGACACTGTCCAAAAGAGTATTAGCCCCAATGGTGTGTTAGTTATTGGAACATTTTCTGAGCTCGGTCCTCAAAAATGTAGTGGAATTGAAATAAAGCAATACTCTGAAACATCAATGACTGAAAGACTAAAAAGGTTTTTTGAAAAAGTAAAGTGTATAGATGTTGACCACCAAACGCCCTTTAACACAATTCAAAACTTTATTTTTTGCAGCTTCTTAAAGAAGCAAATTATAAGTTAGTCTCACCAATTATTGGTAAGTTGTGATTTGCTTTAAGATTTAGTTCTTTCTAAATTTTCATTATTAGTTCAGCATACCATAGAGATGATTTATGCCCAATTGTAAAATGACACTTACGACAGCTTCAATAATAAAGTAAAGACAATGGAAAGAAGAAAATTTCAGAACAAATTAATTGGATGAGAATTTTTTATCCTTTAATTTCAGGAAATAAGACTCATAGTAATGGTAAGATAGGTAGGCAATAATAAGTGAAAGAATTAGCGAGGTTCCATACACATAGAGGTTAAACACAATTGAATTATCAATTTCAAAAATTTGACCATACTCCAATACAAATTTTAATGGGTATCGATGAAGTAGATAAAATCCAAAAGAAATTTTTCCAACGAATTCTAATGCCTTATTTTTTAAATTAACAATGCAATTTGGGTTCAAAGCGAGATTTCCAATTACAAATGCAGCAAAAATTGACATCAATTGGTCATTGTAATACTTGGCAATTGCTGTTGATAAAACCAAATATGCTAGAAATGACGAAAACAATATAATTTGGAACCATTTGGTAAATATGATTTTTGGCGAAATTAAAGTTGAAAAATATTTATTACCACTTTGAAAATTAACAATCCAAAGGCTAAAAATTCCGCCTAACATCATGCAATCAAACCTAGCTTTATACATAATGGTAGAGCACATTTCCCAATCTAATTTACTAGCTGTTAGTTTAATAACATACAATCCTATAAAAACCGCGATTAAAGTATTGAACGTGTTTTTTAACACCTTCATTCTAAAAATATGAGGATGAAATAAGTAAAATTGTTCTTCTACACCTAAAGACCAAATGGGATCAACAATGCTGGGCAGTTTTTCTAAAATAAAAGCAATATTGGATAGAAAAAATACGCTTAACATAATCGCTGTTAAATCTATTCCTCTTGGGTATACAAAAATGGCAAATGCCAGAAAAGCAAAATATAAGGGCCAAATTCTTAAAATACGCCTGAAATAAAACTTTTTAATATTTATTTCTCCTTTAGAAGTTTTCTCCTGAAATAGGAGGTAAGAGATTAAAAACCCACTTAAAACGAAAAATAAGGTAACACCCATACCTCCAAAACACATTACTGTTGACCTGATGTTTGACATTCCCAATTCTTGCTTTTGGAGCTCAACATGGGAAATAAACACCAAAAAAACTGCTATTGCCCTAAGTACATCCAAATTTGGCAACTGTTTATGAACTGCTTTATTCAATTTTTTGGCGGTTATGATTGTTTATATTCTACTCTGCAAAATAGTAAAAAAAAATTAAAATGGAATTTAAATGAAATTCAAATGAAATTTTAATTTGTTTAATTTTATGGTTTGATACTTGTTTTAATTAATTTAGTAATATTAAAAGTTATATTTAACTATCAATGTTTCTATTAACTGCTATGTATTATCATTTGTTCTAATTGACTGTAAACCCAAAATCAGGAGTTTTGGTGTTAAACTAAACTGTTTAAAAGTGAGAACGCTTTTAAGTTCAGATTTAGTTCTTTCTATATTTTGAAGCAATTAATCAATTCATACTCTTCATACAAAATTATTTTGGGATGCTTCCGTTAAAGTAAGAAATATTTGCTTTATCCAAATTTTGTTTTAATCAACTAGCTTTATGATTTACTTTGGTTCAAACCTTAAGAAAAATAATAACCATGAAAAACAGTTTACTCCTTGCATTTGCAATTCTCTTTTTTTTTAGTTGTAAAAAAGAAACAATTGAAACTCCAAAGCCAACGCCAGTTAGCATTTGTATGATTGATTCTACCAATGCGGATGGAATTGCACAAAAGATAATTTACGATGAAAAGTTTAGGTTCAAAAAAGGTATCGTTTATACTAAAACTGATACCATAATTCAAAATGCAGTTTATGAAGGAAATAAAGTTACCTTAACCTATGAAAAAATGTCTGGTTCTCAAACTGTTTACCTCAATAAGATGGGATATTGCGATAGCTTAATTTGGGATTTAGGGACTGGAAAAATATACGTTGAATACATTTACGATACCTTAAACCAACCCATTGAAAAGATTGTTTATGGAGAAGTTTCTGGAACTGAGATAGACGAAGTCACAAGCTTTGAATGGCTCAATGGAAACCTTATTAAGGAAACTACCGAATCTTCTTCTGGTATCAGTGTTATTTTGCGTGAGTTCGATTTGAGCCAAAAGAACACTCTTCAAACCTACGAATCAAGTTTATCATTTTTACCTAGCAACAAAAATTTAGTAACTAAAACATCTATCAATGGGGATATTATTGTAATTTTATACAGCTACTTTTTTGATAGTAAAAACAGGGTGAATAAAGTGCAAACAATCGTAGACGAAGGAGTTTCAGAAGTCTTCTATCATTGGACTTGCACCAATTAAGTTTTCCTTCTTTTACATTGGCATTTTTGAAATAGCTGCTTCAAACAATCAAGGTTTAAATTGGAAATTTTGGTTCAAAATGGGATGAATCGTTTAATATAAAACTTACTTTTATAATATTTAAAGTGTTGAATATCAAAATTTTGTATTAGCTTTTTCGATTTGGTTGCGTTTTTGATTCTATCAGAGAAACAACCAGATTATGAAATTCCAAAATTTAATTTACGTTTTTTTGTTGATTACCTTAGTTTCATGCAAAAAAGAGTTTTTAGAACAGCCAAACACCACAGTTGATGCTCCAACATCAACAGCAAATAGTTTTAGAGAACTAACTCCAGAAGAGAATTTTGATTGGGCTACTCAAAAAGACGTTTCTGTTGGCATTTTAGGCTTAACAACAAAAGTGCCTATCAATCGCACTTTAAAAATCACTAGCCTTGATGGAAACGCTGTTTATTACACAGGTCTTTACTTAATGGAGACAAGCAGCATCCTAAAAATTAAGGTTCCTTCTGCTGTAAGTGATATCAAAGTAACTTATGGCGCTATCGAAAAAAGTATTAAAATTGCCTCAGGTAAAAGCACCTTTAGTTTTATGCCTGATGTTGTGGAGGTGCCTGCTCAATAAATTCTAATTCACAATAAAATCTCATAAATAAATACATCATGAAATTTATTAAAATAGTATTTACCTTCTTGATTTTATCAAGTTCGGTTATATTAGAAGCACAAACTGTTTCAACAGATTGCGAAACAGCAGCGCCACTTGCACCTAGAAGACCAGAAAATTGCCAAGCTTACGATATTGCCAATTGTTGGGCATTTGGCGCGGTTACCTATACCACTGCCAGCGCTCAAAGAATTTCTGGAGTTATGTCTATGCGTTCTAATTCGCCAACCAGTTTAGACCCTGGTGCATGTTGGGTTAAATCACCTTGGCTTAAGCCTGGTAGTGGTAACATTACGTTTAAAATCAAATTTGAAGCAGTAGCTGCAGCAACCATTAGAAGAGTGATTTTATCTTACTGTCCTTATAATGCTAGCAGTGTTACTGCACATAAAGAAGGAGCAATGGTTTTGTTCGACTCTATTAGCTATACTCCGAATCTTCCATTAACTGCACAAAGTTTATCGTTTGCAGTGCCTTCAGCAATTGCTAATTCGGGTCAACCCTATAAAATTAGAATATCATTTGTAGGTTCAGGTGGCACAACACGCTACAACATGGACGATTTTGTGATTCCTGGTACTTACTGGGCAGATCCTTCTAACAGCTGTTTGCCTTTACCGCTCATCCAAGATGCAGATTCAGATGGTGTAGCAGATGTTGATGATGCTTATCCTAATGATGCTACAAGAGCCTATAATAATTATTATCCTGCTGCTGGAAAAGGTACTTTGATGTACGAAGATTTATGGCCAGCAATGGGTGATTATGATTTTAATGATTACGTATGCTCTTATCGCTATAACTTGGTTACCAATGCAAGCAATAAAGTGGTAGAAATGAAATTGAACCTTACTTCGAGAGCCATTGGCGCAAGTAATAAGAATGGCTTTGCATTTCAATTAGATTACTTAGATCCTTCAAAAATTACTGCTGTAAGCGGCACACAAACCAATAGCGCTGCATGGGTATCAAATGCTGGAAATGGCACAGAAAATGGACAGGACTATGCAAACATTTTGGTTTTTGATGATGCATTTAAAATTTTACCTTCTCCTGGTGGAAGTGGCGTGAACGTAGATTTAAACAATCCATATGCAACACCTGTAGAAACGAACATTACCGTTTCCTTTAAAACTGTATCTGGAGAAGCTATAACAGTGAACGATATTAGTTTTAATCCTTACATAATCGTTAATCAAGAAAGAGGTAGAGAAGTACATTTGCCTGATTTTTTACCAAGTAAGAAAGCAAACCAAGAGTTATTTGGTACCGATGATGATGATAGTATGAAAGGTTTAGGAAAAATGGTTGCTATGAAATATTATAAAACCAAATCCAATCTTCCTTGGGCATTATCTGTAGAAGGAGAAGTTCCTTATCCAACTGAAAAAACTGATATCTTAGGAGCATATCTTCATTTAGCAGAATGGGCAGAAAGCAACGGGACGCTATTTACAGATTGGTATACCAATGGTGAAGGCTATAGAAATAATACTAAGTTATATATCAGACCTTAGTTTATAATATTTGGTTCAAACCGAAACTAAAAAGGCTACCCTAAACAGGTAGCCTTTTTTTATTTGCAAAGTTCTTTTAAGGTTTGACAGTTGTTTCCTTTGTTATCTTTACTGGGCCAATCTGAGTTTCTTCAACTCTTACTTCCTTGCCATTTTTAATTTTGGTAGTGATTTTTTTCGACTTTCCTTCCTTTCCTTTTTCTACTTTGATGCTCATTTTATCGCCATCTTTGCTTTCAATTTTGATATCAACATCTTTTAAATCATCCTCTTCTTCACCAATAGAATCTTCTTGGATAATAACTTCTTCCTCATCATAAATACAATCTTGGCAAACAAGGCCACTATTGGTAATTTTATAATAATGACCATCTGCCTCATCCATGTTGTTTTCATTTAAGTTCTCCTTAGAAGCATCATCTAAGTAAACAATAGTTCCCACAGGTAATACTAGAATTACATCCACCTCTTGCCAGCTAAATTGCTTTGACTTATGAATGTTAAAGTAACTTGGTATTTGTAGTTTATTTCCTTCAATAATTATGTCATAGCTAATCATCTCTATTTTAGATAAGGCATCTTCTTTATCGCTGCCGTTGCCTCTTTTGATAATCTTAATATAAGCGCTGTCATTCTTGCTTGGCTTTATGGTAATGTCATCAATTTCAAAATGAACCACCTCTTTGCCAATAACCAGGCCTTTATCATAGAAAACCAATTCACCTTCATTTTCTATGGCCACCATTTCATCCTCTTTCATTTCAATGCCATGAATAAATAAAGTATCAGTTTTTGCAAGTCGGGTAATGCTAGATTTATTCTCAGAATGATGAATGGATGTTCCAAAATTTACACCAGCATACACCAAGCAACCTATGCCTATTAAGAAAAATCCAAGTAAAGAGAAGAACCAAGCGTTGTTAGCAAAAGATAGTTTAAACAAACCTTTTATGACAAGCATTAACAAGGCAATTAAAGGAGTGATTAGAATTAAGAAAACACCTGCTTTTGCTGTGAAAATAATAGAAGGATTATTAATGGTAAAGTTAATCAGTTCGTTGAGTTGAGCCGTGTTTCCTAGGTTAAAAAATACCGAAACCATGGCAATACTTAAAGCAATAACTAAGATGAAAAGTATCAAGGCAGCAAAAGAACCCACCAACTTAATGATCCCTTTGAGTATAATACCAATTAAATGTGTGCCATGTTGCGCAATGCTATTTGTCCTTGTTCCGGTGTTGTTTTCTAAAACTTGTTGTTGAATGCTGTGAATGTCTACCGCCCTTCCTTTCATCATCAATTTATCTGAGGCGCTAATGGCTTTAGGAACGATAATCCAAAGTATGATGTATAACCAAAAGCCAGTACCAAAAACAAATAAGGCAATTACAAACGCAATTCTTATCCATGTAACTTCAATAGCAAAATAATTTGCAAGTCCAGAAGATACACCGCCTACTACTCTAGAATCATTGTCTCTAAATAGCTTTTTCGATTTCTTTTCTTTTTGCATGCGCATGGCAAATGCATCTTCTCCTTTGGCCAATGGAACGGCAATCCATAAAATCACGTACAATAAGATTCCTCCTCCAAAAGCCACCAATAGAACCACAAAAAGTACACGAATCAAAACAGGGTCAACATCAAAAAAGTTGGCAAGTCCAGAACATACACCACCCAAAGATTGGTCATATGGGTCTCTTCTCAATTTCTTTTCATGGGTTGAACCTATTGAAGCTGCAGGATTTTCTGCTTGTGCTGTTTTGGGTGCACCGTGTTCATCCATTTGGTTTACATTACCCAATATTCCAATTACAGCAGTTATATCATCTGTAAACAAAGTGGTTCGGTTTGAACCTAACCTGTCGCTAAGTAATTCAGACATGCGAGATTCAATGTCTTGTACCACATCAGGATTGCTCGCAAAATGTCTTCGCAAACTTTCTATGTACGTTTTTAACTTTTCATAAGCTTGCTCTTCAATGGTGAATACAGAACCCGCCAAGTGAATTTGAAATACTTTATCCATAATTAAATTTGATTATTTGTTTTTTGAGTTAATTCATTTACCGCCTTTACAAGTTCTTGCCAAGTCAACCCCAATTCATTCATAAAGGTAATTCCTTGTTGTGTGAGTTGATAATATTTTCTGGGAGGCCCGCTTTTACTCTCTACCCAATTGTAGCTAAGCAATCCTTCATTTTTTAATCGGCTGAGCAGAGGGTATATGGTTCCTTCCACCACCAATAAGCTACTCGATTTCATTTCTTCTAATATATCTGAGGCGTAAACTTCACCTCGACTAATGATAGAAAGGATGCAATATTCCAAAATGCCTTTCTTCATTTGTGCTTTACTATTCTCAATATCCATGTTCTTACTATTACAAGGTTCAAATTATGGCACAAATCTAAAAGTAATTTAGTACTATGCAATACATAGTATATATTCATGATATTAAATCGCTGAAAATGAGTGCTAAAAAATTAGTTTTCTCAATTTGGTTTGCCTTCTAACTTCAACTTTGAAGGCAGCGTATCAAAATGCTCTTTAAACTTTTTGGTAAAGTAATTATGATTTTTAAAGCCGCAAGCCGCAATTACTTCTGTTACATTAAGGGCTTTATTGTCTAAAATTTCTTTGGCTTTATGCAGGCGTGTTTCTAAAATGAACTGAAAAATGGATTTACCTAAAATCCTTTTAACATGTTTTTGAATGCTCGAGGTACTCATAGGAAATGCATTTCCTAAATCTTTTAACGAAAGCGATTCGTTACTGATATTTTTATCAATAAATACCTTTAGTTCTGTTATAAATTTCTGGTCGCGCGAGGTATACGTTTCCTCTGTTTGGCTTTTATTTAAATACGATTGAATGACTTTCTTTCTATTGTCAATATTATTTCTGCATTTCAAAATAATTTCTTGAGCAACAAATGGTTTGGTAATAAAGTCATCTGCCATTAAATCAAGGGCCATTAACTTATCTTCCAATGCAGTTTTAGCGGTTAAGAAAATAAATGGAATATGGGTGTAATTTTTATTTGATTTTATATTTTTTAACAATTCAATTCCATCCATTACAGGCATAGAAATATCAGATAGGATGAGGGCAACTCTTTTCGATTTGATTAGCTTTAGTGCATCCAAACCATTGCTGGCGCTGTATACTTGAAATCCTTCAATTTCAAGTATTGAGCAGAGATTTTCACTTAGAATTAAATCATCTTCAACTACTAAGATTTTATCCATCATATACTGGTTTTTCTTTGTCATTTGCTGATTAACTAATTTCTTTTAATCGAATGCTGTAGTGGATGATGTTTTTTTCAACTTTAAGACTAAGTTCGGCATTTAAATGTTGAATTATCTCCTTTATTAAAAAAATACCTAGGCCTAGTCCTTGATTGCTAGTTTCGCTTGTATTATTATTAAATAAAGGATTAACGTTTTCATAGTCTTTTTCAGTAAATCCATAAGAAACATATTTCAAATCTAAAATTAAAAATTCGTTTACTTGATTAAAACTCCAAATCACAGATGTGCCGGGTATGCTAAATTTAAATGCGTTATCAGATAGCTCTTCAATTAACTTTTTAAGGAGATTGGTATCGTGTTTAAAGGATAGGAAGGCAATATTAATTACCAAATCTTCCTGCCTTAAGTAAATTTGGGTTAACTTTTTAAAGACATTTCTAATGTCTAATTCTGTGAAGTTTGCAGGTTGAATCTTTATTTTTTCATTGAGCCAACTATTATAAAATTGATAATTACTAATGGAGCGTTGTAATTTTAACCCGCTTTGTTCAATCACTTGTATGACGGTTTGAATAATTAAATCTTCCTTTTCTGGATGGTTGAATTTTAGGAAATGCGCACCCGCTGCAATGTTATTGAGGTTGTTGTTAAAAAAATCATAACTACCTAATATTGGCAAATCAGCGGTATTTTTTTTAGCATTTTCAATTGCCTTAAAGGTGCTTTCCTGTTTCATTAGTTTGGTATATATTACTATTTGAAGTTCTGCCAAATCAAAGGGTTTAGTAATATAATCATCAGCGCCTAAATTCATTCCTGTCCTAAGGTCTTCCGGGTTATTCTTGGCGGTTAAAAATATAAAAAGACTTGTATGCAAGGGGTGCATTAGGTTAATGTATTGCAAAAAATCAAAGCCATTCATTTCTGGCATCATAATATCACATAAAATTAAATGTGGATTATAACTTTCAAAAACCTCACTGGCTTCTTTACCATTAACAGTTGCTAAAACATCATGGTTTAGCATTTGAATAAACTCTTTTAAATTCTCACGAATTGTTTGGTCATCTTCTACGATTAAAATTCTCTTTTGTTCTGCGTTTACTGACATATTGGTATATAAATAGTTATATTAGTTCCTTTACCTATTTTGCTTGAAATATTTATTTTACCTTCATGTAGTTCTGTAAAATATTTTGTTATGGAAAGCCCTAATCCTGTTCCTGGTATATTTTCTACATTTGAACTTCTGAAAAAACTTGTAAAAATATTATCTAATTCCCCCTCAGGTATTCCAATGCCTTTGTCACTTACCTCTATTTTAAAATAGTTTTCAATATTGTCAATTTGAATCTTAATTTCTGAAGCAGGATCTGAGTATTTTGCGGCGTTTCCAATGATGTTATTAAGAATATGTGAGATCATTATGGCATCAAAATTTACAAGCGGTTGTTTTACTTTATCTATAAAATTTAAAGTGTGATTACCTAACACTCTGCTTGCTTCTGAATTTAAATATCGTACGATATAATCCCTTAAATTATTGGAGGTCGGATTAAACTTAAAGCTCGAAGAATCAATTTGTCCAATGGTAAGTACATCTGTTATAAGCGAAGTAATGCGTTCAACATCTTGCACGATGTGTTGTATTTTATTTTTGAATGCATTTGATAAGGTTTCGTCAATAGGTGTTTTATTTTTGTCTAAACGCAATCCAATGATTTCGGCACTACTACGAATCCCAGCTAAGGGTGTTCTTAGTTCATGTGAAACCATATTCACAAACCTGCTTTTTAATTCGTTTAATTCTTTTTCATTTGCCAAGGCTTTCAACAATTCTAATTCAGCATTTTTTCTTAAAGTAATGTCCTCAAATGAACCCCTTGTGCCAATAAAATTCCCAGCTTTGTCTCTTTTAATACTAATTGCAATGTCTAACCAAATGGGTTGTTCTTGTTCGTTTTTTATAATGGCCTCAAATTGGATGTTTTTAGCTAATTCATCCTCCAATTGCGCTTGCATTAAATTATTTATTTTCGCCTGAATGTCTGGTTCAAATAATAAAGGTAAGGATGAACCAATAAAGGCATCAGGCGAATGGCCTGTTACTAATTCCCATGCCGCATTTAAAAAACTTAAGTGTAATTCGGCATCGGTTTCAAATATTACTTCTCTTAAGTTCTCTACCAGTTCCTTGTATTTTCTTTCGCTTTTTCTGATTTTATGTTCTGCTTCTTTTATTTCATTGGTGTCCAAAATGAAACCAATGATTTGTTGGGAATTTTCATTTTCGTCAAAATTTATGGCTCTTGCATTCATCATAATCCATGTATAATCTCTTTCACCGTTTAATATTCGGTATTCTATGGTTTGATATGGATCTAAATTATTTGGACTCCTGCGTCTGAGTTTTGCAAATGCCTTCTTAACTTGTATTTTATCTTCAGGATGAACGTTTTTTAAAAAACGCTCAAATGGGTATTCATCTTCCTTGGTTAATCTATTATAAAAGGAATTGAAAAAGTAGTTGTTGCCTTCAATCTTTTTGGTAACCAAATTCCAACTCCACATTCCTAATTGATTGCCTTCAATTGCCAATTCTAATTTATGATTTGTTTCCTTTAACAATAGATAATTTTGTTTTATGGCAGAAATATCCTGTGTAGCACAAATCAATGAATTGTCTTCCATCATGCGCAAGGTTATATCTTGGTAAATCAATTCTCCATTCTTTTTCTTACCTATCGTTTCACCTCGCCAAATTCTATCTCTCATCAGCAATGGGAAAATATTCAATTTAATTCTGTCTTCTTCTTCTTGACTATATAAGGTTTCCCAATTTTCCCCAATTAATTCTCCCGCTTCATAATCAAAAAACACCTCATGCGCTCTATTCATAAACACATACTTACCACTTGGGTCAAGTATGGCAATCCCATCGGGCGCATTTGTGATGGCTTCTTTTTGAAGGGCAATTAAGTGCTCTTGCTCTTTTAGTTTGGTAATGTTTATGCTATATCCAATGGTATATAAAACGTTTTCGCTTTCATCTATTACAGGATGTAACACCCTTAGGTGAGAAATAGTTGACCCATCTGGTTTATCAAATGTTTCTTCTAAAGAATAAGGTTGCTTGTTTATTTGAACCTGTGATAATATATTTCTTCTCTTTTTTGCAATCGTATCATCTCGATTTGTTTTTATACAAAATTCAAAATCATCTTTTCCCACCATCCAGTTCCTAAGTTCTTCAGATTTAATGGCATGTTTACTCAGGTAAACATATTTATAGTCGTTGTTTAAGACAACAACCTCAGTTGGATTATTGGATATGATGGCCTCAAAAAAGTTTCTTTCTTCTTTTACCTTTTCTAAGGCAACTTCGTTTTCATTTATTTTTTTCCAAATCCAAATTTGCTGGCCAAGCACAAGAGCAAAATTTTTAACAGATTGGTATGACCTTGGTTCGCTTAAATGTGATAAATTCTCACCCTTCAATACGATAAATCCAAATACCTTTTCAATTTTAACAATTGGAAATAGGAGGGTCTGTAATTTACTTTTAGGGTCGAGATAGTTAAACTCGTTTTTTGAATTTCTCTCAAGAAAGTCGCTAAAATCAATATGTGTTGAACCAACGGTGTCGATACTATTTACTCCAAGGTTCTTGCTTAACTGTGCTAATACATCTTCTAAGGATTGTCCATTCTCAAAAGTCTCACAAATATTTGTAATAGCATTTAATAAAAGCGTGTTAAGGGTTTCTGTATTGGAAATTGTTTCCATTGACTAAATAATCTATGGCAATTTAAAGTTCCTTTTCTCCATAAAAAATTATGGAATTCAAAAACCCTTGTTTTTCCTTTATTAAGTGAATAAAGTCCACCCAAAAAATAAACAGCTTTTTGTAAATCAGCTATTCTATAATTATTTTTCGCGTAATGCTTTCTTCGCCTCTGCTAATTTTAACTATGTATACACCAGCTTTTAATCCTATTGTTTTTAGTTCAAATCCTTGGCTATTTTCCATGGTTTCTATGGTTTCGGTTTGACCCAAAATATTAACTAAAGTAATTTTGGCATGTTCTAAATTGTTGCCAGTAATGAATAGTTTTTCTTTTGCAGGATTTGGATACACCAAAACTTCATTGTTTAAACTTTTATCCTCATTACTCAAAGCCCAATTGGTAGTAAAACTATACTCAAATCCTCCACCAAAATCAGGTTGAAAGGTTTTAAAAATTTGACCATTTGCACGCTTTAGTCTTATAAAACCTGTGCCTTGCGCACTATTGGCCCACCATTGCACACCATCCTGCCCTTTGTCTTCAACCACCAATTTAAAACAACCACCTAGGTTATAGGCTTTGCTAAATGTAAAGTTTGCTTGGGTGAAACTTTGTGCATCTAACAAATTACCATAGTCGTCGTATAGTTTGTAATTGTTTTCTGCTGGATTGTTATTTGTTCTAAACTCAAGCGTAAAAACAGAGGGCGCAATTTCTGGTATATTAAATTTGCTTGCAATCTCATTGTTAAATAGGTTTTCATCTCCGCCTGTTCCATTAACACTGCCAATTCTTACAGAGAAAGTATTGTTTGTATTTCCCGCTATACCGCTTTTCCATAGCACATCATAAGTTGGCAATGTAATAGTATCAAAAGCCAAAGGTTCAATGTTTCCTTTCCAAGTAAAGGTTTGTCTTGTTCCATTGTTTACACCATAATCTATACCTAATCCAGTAATTTTTTCTGAACCTCCATTTTGAACGATAATTTTTGGCTGACTGCAAATTGGATTTTGCCTGCCAAATAAAATAGCGTTGTTCGGATTTAAAACATCAATCAAGCGAATCTCCCTTTTAAAGTTAAAATCTCCATAAGTCACCAATTGATGCGCTACATGGTAATTGTATGCGCCATTTGGGTTAGGTGGGTTACTGGCATTGTAATCTACCAATAAGCTATCTCCAGCAGTAACATGGGCGCTTACATTAAATTCTTTGGTAAGCGATCTTTGACCAGGGCACCAGCCTTGCCTGTCATATACCCACGTGCCTCCTTGCGGAAATACCGGATTAAATGAACACTCTTCGCTTATTATCCAATCATATTCATTTGCCCCACCATTAAGGTTGAGTTGATGATTGACTTGTCCGCCATTGGCTTCAAATTCTCCTTCGGCGCCATGTCCAGTAATGGTTGAGCGAATTTTGAATTCTTTGCCATTGGCCAACGTTGGTATTTTTAAAGGAGCAAATCGTGTATTGTTATTAATCGCTGTTAAGGGTGCTTGACCGGTTCTATTTGTACCTTGCCAAATTTGCTCAAAGCTTAAAACATTTTTAGGTGGTGTGCCCACAATAAACCAAAACTCCACATCATTTTGTTCTTGGTTTTGGCCTCCTAAAGTCATTAGAATTCTTTTGTTTCCTTTTAAAATAGGTGCAAAATCCGTAACGTCAAAATACCAAGTTTTACCTGTGGCTCCTAGGTTCAAACCGATACCATACGGCGTAACAAACGACATGATCTCATTGTACCAAGGAAACCTCCTAAAGAAACTAAGGTTGCTTAGGATTAAACTACCTTCTGCATTTATAGCAATACTATCTATCATTTGCATTGAACTGCTGTCGCCATTGTACACATAACTTTGGTTTGCATGATACCAATTGCTTTGGGTACTTACTAAGTTTATTTGATCATTGCTTATAGGGAATTGGCCTTGCTTGGAAGTAATTGAATACTCTTCAACAACATTTGTTTTTCTCAGGATAGAATCGCGTAAAACAATATTTTGAATAGTGCTAGTTTGGCTAGTTCTATTGAAAATTACATTAGGTCTTAAATCAACCTGACTAAACCCAAACACAATTTGTTCACCTCTTTCATAAGACCATCTTAGGTTTGTGCCTAATACAGTTTTGTTATGTATAACTTCTGTGATGCTTTGCCCGCTTGCTTCTCCCATTGGATAATAGGCAACTACATCTCCTGCAAAAGGTACCATATACCCACTAATGCCTGCTGTAATATTTCCAATTTGTGAGTCGGGAAGGGCTTTGTTCCAAATAAGCAGCTCACTGATACGGCCTTTATAATTATTGTTTAAATTTTGATCCTTGCCTAAAAGCAGATTCATCAAATTAATGGCTTTGGTTTTGGCAGTGCCCGACATCCAAAGGCTGCCGTTTAAAAACACTTTCATGGTGCCAGTGGAGGCATTTTTAACAAACACCCAATGGTTCCAGCGACCACCCATTTCGGCTAGGCTTGCTGCTTTTTCAACGCGGTCATACCCACCTGCAAATCCGCAATCAAAATAAACACTGCCATTGGAAAATGGCAAGTGAATATTCAATTGGCGGTTATTGATATTGTTATCATAACCATACAATATTGAAGTGCTTATTGGCATTTGTGCTGCATTTCCAAAGGCCCAAAACGAAATGCTTATTTCATTTTTTATCTTTGAAAAATCTGCTGTATCTAATTTGATATGTCCGCTGTGCGAAAGGTCTAAAGAATAATTGTTAAGCGCCGTTATACCAGAAATAGCATCGGTTGCCGAAGATGCAAGTTGTAAAATGCTATCTTTAATTGAATTGGTAAAAGAAAATTCTACCACAATATTTTGAACCCCATCCCAAACAAAAGGCGTGTGAAAATTCAATCGGTTCAAACCGAAACTAAACTGATGACTGCTAAAATATACCTCAGTAAAATTGCCAGTTACAGCGGAAATGGTTTGAAAATCGTTTTTAGAAGTATGTTTAATTTTTACTTTTAGGAAGTTGGCTTTAGCACCATTATTTAATACCTCTAGTTGTAAACTATGAATAGGGCCGGCACTTAAGCCTGCTGCAATAAGTTCTGAGGCCTTATAAATAAACTGAGATTTACCAGATTGCTGATGCGCGGCTACAGCAGAATTGCTTGGCAGTTTGCTTTGTCCAATAGCAAAACTTGAATCAAACAAAACACTATCTACAATAACTCGTTTTTGGGTGAATTGAAGATAATCATATACTGGCTTAGTGGTATAATTAAAAGTGCTGCCCGTAAAATTAGTAATGACATATTTAGGTTGTAGGGCCGAAACTTCTTCAACTTTAGTAGAATCTACGATATAGGTATTGCAAGAATAATCCCACTCGCCACAACCTAAATTCCTATCTGTACCGTTAGATACAAGTCCGTTTTTGCAACGCATGTTATAGGCCATGATGATACGCTCATAGCTTAAATTGGCAGATGGGAAATAGGCAACCGTGTCTCTAGAATTGCTGCCATAATGAAAGGTTTTTACTTTAATAGTATCACCAGGATTTTGTGCCTGTGTTAACTTTACAAAACCGAATAAAACCAATAGAAGAATTGCGCTATGTTTCATTTATAATCAGATGTATCTGCGCAATATATTTATTTTTAATGTTTTGGCAATGTCAAAAGTAGCAGTTCAATTGTACTGGAAAATTGAACTGCCACTTTAAAATTAATTATAAACCATAAACTACTTTGTCTTTAGGATAGCGTATTTCGTAAGTGAAGCTAAGCTTTTTGGTTTCTTTTGAGTTTACTTTTATTCGCCAAGTTAGTTTGCCTTCAACTTCTTCTAGCTGAGCACCACTGCCATCTAGCAAGGTTACTTTTATGTCATTGTTTCCTTTAACTACTGGAATTTGGTCTTCTAAGTTTATGTACACGGCGCTCGACTTAGTATTCCTTACCACCAATTCTATGGTTCTGCTTTCAACCTTTTCTGTTTCTAAGATTTTACTTCTAGATTTTTCTTTAATTTTTCTGCGTTGTATCACCAAGCTTTTGTCTCTCCCCAAGTTAAAGGCAAGTGTATCTGATTCTGATTGTGGGTTGATGAAAGTTTCACCAATATAGCCATTGTCAAAATACACACGGGCATTACCTGGTAGTAAGTTTAAAGATTCCCAACCACTCACGTTGGCCATTAAAAAAGCATCACTGCTTAATTTGGGTACTGCTGCAAACTCTAATCCCATGGCAATGCTCTCTTGCTTAATCATTACTTTGTGAGGCTTGGTTGAACTAAGTATTTGATACTTTAATTTGATGTCATACTCGGTGCGCAACAAATTCTCACTAATATTAATATACTCTTGAATAGCCTTGCTTTCTGCATAAGGTGTTTCACTATCGTCAGTCGACAAATCTTCTTGCAAGCTTTTACTTTTTGAAGTGACTTTTGCAGGTGCCAAGGTTTGCAATTGGGCATTGCTCAATTGGTGTTGTTTTCTCATATGTACAAATTGTTGCAAGCTTATATACCACGGCGTTAAAACAGGTTTCATGTTTTGTTCCATTGGGTTGCTGCTGCTTAAAGTTAGTAAGGTTTGATCCCAATTTACTTCACTCTGTTGAGAAACCATGGCAAAATATTTAACTGTCATTTTATTGTCAACTGGGTTGGCATGCAATTCAAATACAGGTTGCCAAGAAGCATTTGGAATAAAGTAGTTGAAATTGATTACTGCAGTTCCAGGGGTTTCGGCATAAATATTTACAACCACTTGGTGAATGGGTGCTGTTGCATAACTTTCTTGATAGACGCCAGATTCTAGCAATTGCAATTGCTTAAGTCTTTCGTTGAGTTGGTTTACCTCTTTATTAATTTTACTTTTCTTACGTTCTAAAACCAAGCTTTGATCGTAGATTAAGTTCAAACGTGTATGAGTAAAATCCATTGCCCCAGCAAGCAATGGCAGCGAGTCTTTAGTAGATTCTCCTTTAATGAGTTTGAAATTTAGTAACATCTTTTTTTCAGTTTCTAGCACATAGTTTTTATTGTGAATTTCTTGCAAATCAAATCCGAATATTTCTAACGAATCATTGATACGGGCAATTTCTTTGGCATAAGTACGCTGAACAGGTTTTACCTCTTTATAATAACTGCGGTATTGTACTTCCATCACCGTACCACCTTTGCTATTCGCTTGCAAAGAATTTTCGATAATGCCAGAGGAAATGTTTTCGAACACAAACTCATTGTTGCCTGTTTGCAAATACACCGTTTCTTGGTGATACAAATGCGCACCTTGCAAGTAAACTGTGGCTTTATCTACTTTAGATGAAATGGGCTTTGCTGCCATTAAAACATTGGCAATTAAGATTAGGGTCAAACCGAAACATAATTTATTGAACATAAGTTTTTAGATTTATTACCCCTTTGATGCAAGGATTTTTTGAATTCCATAAAAAGCCTAAAATTTTTTTTCATCTTTGTCTCGTGACCCACAATTGGCAAACCGAAGCAGACGAAGACTTAGTAAAACATTACGCAAGTACTGGCAATATGCAAGTGCTTGGCATCTTGTTTAAAAGACATTCCTTGTTGTGTTTTACCGTTTGCATGAAATATTTAAAGGATGAAATGGCTGCTGAAGACGCCGTAATGCAGGTGTTTGAGAAATTACTTACCGATCTGCGCAAACATGAAGTGCAGAATTTTAGAAGTTGGTTGCACAGTGTTTGCCGAAACCATTGCCTTATGCAATTAAGAAAACCACAACTTTTTGCTGCTTTGCAAACTGATATTGAGGAGAATGAAGAAATATTTGTGGAATCTGCCTCCTTTGTGCATCTAACAGATGACAAACAAGTTTTGGAAGATAAATTACAAACCATGGAACAAGTATTAACTGAGCTTAATGCAGCGCAGGCAAGCTGTTTGCGCTTGTTCTATTTAGAAGGTAAAAGTTATGAAGATATATGCACGCAACTTGGTTTAACGCTCAATGAAGTAAAAAGCCACCTTCAAAACGGCAAGCGAAATTTAAAAATTGGCATGGCTCGAAAGGGCATTACCTATGCTTCAATATTATTTTTATGGATGCAACAAAGTGCATAAGTAACCCAAACTGGGAGGCCTACAGCCAAGGCAAGCTTAGCACAACAGAGCTAGACTTGCTTAACACGCATGCACAATCCTGTGAAATTTGTGCCGATATCAAAGCCGGAATTGATGCCATGCAGCATCCTGAAAATTTGGTGAAGCAAGTAGCCGCTATTGATAAAAAAATAGCACAAAAAACGCAAAAGCCTTATGCCAAAATCATTGCTATTACTGCTTTTGTAGCCATTGCTGCCTCCTTGCTTATCCTTGGAAATTCCTTTTTGTTAATGGAGGCAGAGGATGCCGAAATACATCCAATTCTAACCGAAAAAATTACAGACGCAAACGACTCGGTTCAAACCAAACCTAAAAAGATATTGGCTTTGGAAATACCTGCCAAAAAGAGAAAAGCAGTAACAAAACCTTTTAAACCAAGTCCTGACGCAACCATAAAAGTGCAAGAATCGCTTCCAGAAAAAATGATGCTACAGTCTGATGATGCTTCAAATCAGGAAGACGTTTCGCCGCCTGAAATTGAGCCAGTTAAGGCTTTAGAGGAGGAATCTTCAGCCCATGTTCTTGAAGAAAGTCAGAAGCCCGAAGTGAAAAGGGATGTCCAAAAGGCTATGCCCACAAGTAAAAAGCAGAAAGCTCGTGTGGCAGGTCCACAAATCTCGAGCAATAATAATGTCTATAACAGCAATGCTATTTCTTTTGACCAGCCCACCGATTCTGCGCGCATTGTTGTGGCCAAGCAATTATTGGCCAGAAAAGAATACCAAATAGGCCTGAATCATTTATTGGGAATAAGAAATGATAGCACTTCTGCCTTTTACCACGAAGCCTTGTACCTAAGTGCACAATTTTATATCGGGTTGAACCAAGCCCATTTTGCAAAGGGTCTGTTGCAAGAAATTTTGAAATCTGAAAACGCATTTACCCTTAAGGCGCAAGTGCTTCTGAGAAAATTAAATGAAGAAGATTAAGCCAATTCTACCAAGACCGTATTTTTTTCTACTGCTTGCTTTTCGATTACACAAATTTTCTTAATAATACCTTCTCCATCTGCCTTAATAATGTTTTCCATTTTCATGGCTTCTAATACTAAAATAGCATCTCCTTTTTTAACTTGGTCGCCTTCTTTGGCAATGATTCTAAGTACTAAACCTGGCATTGGCGCCTTTACTATATTGGCTTTGGTGCTTAGCATTTTATCCATGCCTAGCTCACTTAACAAATGGTCGTATTTATCCTTAATGCTCACTTCTTGCTTCACGCCATTTACCAAAATGCGCATGGTCTTTTGGTTTTCCGACTTTTCTAGCAACTCAATGGTATAGCTTTGATGATTGATAATCAAATGATATTTATTTGGACCTAATTTGATGGTATCTGCATTTACAGCTTTGCCATCAAGGGTTGCTTCACCACTGTGTAAATTGTATTGAAATTGCTGGTTGTTAACTTTTATATTTAACATGATTGGCGTTTATTGCGTGTTTAAATTACGTATGAGGTTATACTTGAGTTTGGCTTTTGCACTTTTAGTTGCTTTAAGCGCTTGCAAAATAAATAAAAAGGAGTCCAATAAACAGCCTGAAAAATATTTTTTAGAGGATGTGGTAGTTAAGCCAGCCAAAACCTTGCCCAAGGCCGAGTTGCAGGTGATGCGCCAGCAAATTGCAGATTTGCAGCATTCCCAATTGGAGATAGCTTTTGACTATGCGCGTCAATGGGTATTGGGCAAAGCTATATTGCGTTTTGTGCCGTATCATGCTTTGCCAGACAGTTTACATTTAGATGCAAAAGGCTTTGAAATCAACAGGGTAGGGGTAATTGTTGGCAAAGACACCCTGCCAATTCCCTTTCGATACGATGATAAACAATTGCATTTGCCTTATGGTAAAAACCCCAACTTGATAGTTTTTATTGATTATACAGCCAAGCCCAATGAACTTGAAAAGGAAGGCGGCAATGCCATTACCGATTCACGTGGTTTATATTTTATCAATCCCTTGGGCAAAGACCCTCTAAAACCAAGGCAAATCTGGACACAAGGAGAAACTGAATACAACTCTTGCTGGTTCCCAACCATTGATGCGCCAAACGAAAAGCATACCCAAGACATTTACATTACAGTTGATAGTGGAGAAGTGAGCCTTAGTAACGGTCTTTTAATCTCCACAAAGAAATTACCAAATGGCAAGCACATCGACCATTGGCAGCAATTAAAACCACATGCACCTTATTTAACCATGTTGGCTGTAGGCAATTTTGTGGTTACCAAAGATACTTGGCGCGGCAAGGAAGTTAGCTATTATTTAGAACTGGCATTTGCTCCTTATGCCCGAGCAATATTTGGCAAAACCAGCGAAATGCTTGATATTTTTTCACGTATTACGGGTGTAGAATATCCTTGGGAGAAGTTTAGTCAGATTGTATGTAGAGACTTTGTAAGTGGTGCCATGGAAAATACAAGTGCCGTATTGCATGGCGAGTTTGTGCAGCAAGATGAAAGAGGATTGCTAGATCATCCACAAGAAGATATCATTGCCCATGAATTGTTTCATCATTGGTTTGGCGATTTGGTTACTAGCAGAAGTTGGGGACATCTGCCTTTAAACGAAAGTTTTGCAACCTACGGCGAATACCTCTACCACGAAGCAGCGCTCGGGAAAGAAGAAGCTGACAGAGGTTTTGCTTGGAATTTGGAAGCTTATTTACGTCAGAAAAATAAACACCAAGTTTCACCAGTCAGACAATATTTTAATCACCCCGATGACATGTTTGATGTGGTGAGTTACCAAAAAGGTTCTTGGATTTTGCATCATTTGCGCAGCGTAATTGGTGATTCGGCGTTCTTCAAAGGGATGAAAATTTACCTTACCGAAAATGCTTACAAAGCCACAGACATTCAACACCTGCGAATGGCCATGGAAAAGGCTTCGGGCGTAGATTTAATTCCGTTTTTTGACCGTTGGTTTCTTAGCAAAGGACACCCCTCATTTTTAGTCGGTTTGAACCAAAACGCTGAAGGTAAAATTGAGGTGGCGGTAAAACAAGCGCAGGACAGTAGCTTTGGCTTATTTCAATTGAAACTACCTTTAACCATAGTATATGCAGATGGTAGGTTAGTAGAACACGTTTTGGAAGTGAAAGATAAATCGCAACAATTTATCTTGAATAAAGATACTTCAATTTCTATTCTAACTTGGTTCAGCGATGCAAAAGGAGAGGTACCCATGCAACTTACAGAAGTTAAATCAGAGGTAGAATGGTTAGCACAATTAGAATATGCTAAGAATTATCCCGCAAAGAATAAAGCTTTTCAATACTTCAACGACCCTCGGTTCAATAAAAACCTGACTAGGGTTAAGGCAGCACAATACTTAATGGAACAAAAGCAATGGTATTATCAGATAAAAGGAATTGACTTAATTGGCGATACCTTATTTGAAACTTTTGAACCCATGCTTATTGCTGCTTCTAAACAAACCTACAAATACGATTTAGCAACTTATGCTTTGGAGGTTTTGGTGGAGAAATTTGGATATGAAAAGCACCAAGAAAAGGTTTTTGCTGCCTTACAATCCCCTTCGTATGAAATGCTTAAAACAGGCATAGAAATTTTAGCCGAACACCAAGAGGATACCTTATTACTTTTACTTCCTCAGTTTGAGAGTTTGAACAATGAGTCAGTACAAAAGACGATAGCCAGTGTATATGCAAAGCAAGTTAACTTAAACTACAATGCCTATTTTGCAGCTAATTTAGGCAGGTTTGGGTATGCCAAACGAGCTATGCGAAATAGCTATTTGCAATATTTAATTAAGCAGAATGCAGTTTTTTGCAAAGAAGCAATACTTGTATTAGACACCCATTTTGAGCAAAGCACAGAGGCAGATAAAGCCAATACCCTGCTAAACTTTTTAAACCAGTGGAAGGCAAAATCTGATGGGAAGGATTTTTTTGATAGCACAGACTTTAAAGACTTTTATGCTAAGGTTGAAGCTGCCACAAAGATTTAAAGGTGCCATTCAACTGCAGACTGCAAAAAGGTGAAATCAGATATATATGATTAGAAATAAGAATGTAATTATAAATGTACTATTATTAATGGTAGGCATATTGTTAGGTGTAATTCCACTTTTCTCAGTAAATTATTTTCACAACTTATTCTTTTGGCTATTTTGGCTTGTTTCATTTCTTTTTGGTTTAGTTTTACTAATACAACGATTGTTATTTAAGAAACAGCTTGACAAAATTTCTTTCCAAGTAATGGTGTTTACCCTTTCATTTGTGTTGCCTATCATTGCTTATTTTTGCTATGCTAAATCCAAAGCAGTTATTTATGAAAGGAGTATGCATCATAGAGCTAAAAATGTAATTCAATTGCTGGAAATATATAAAATTAGAAAGCAACTTTATCCAATGAGTTTAAATGAGCTAAATGAACCAGCATTAATTGAAAATATTTCTTACTCCGTTGATCAGAAAAGGGTTTATTTTGAATTGTATTATCCTCAGTCAAAGCCTTACGTTGAGATGCGTTATTACAGTGATGGCAGATGGAAGGAGATTAATTATGAGTAATTAGATAACATCACCTCCAAAATATAAATTAAATGTCCAAGGAGTTAAAGATTGTACGTTTATAAGTACAATTTTGCGTAAATTTGTTGTTTAAAGTAAAATTATGAAAGCAGTATCAGTTTCAACCTTAAGGAAGGGGCTGAAGGAATATTTCGATTATGTTTCAAAATCAATGGAAGTTATTATAGTTCCCCGAAATAAAGAGGATGAGGCCATTGTAATTATGTCAATTCAAGAATACAATTCTCTTAAAGAAACAGAGTATCTCTTATCTACTAAATCAAACCAGCAACGACTTCAAAAGTCTATTGACCAAGTTGCAGAAGGTAAAACTATTAAGTTTGAATTGAAGTAGTGTACAATTTCATTTTATGCACATTGAATTTACGGAATTGGCTTGGGAAGATTTTTCCTATTGGATAGAGAATGATGAAGCCATTACAAATAAGATAAAAGAACTCATTGTTGGCATAGCTAAAGACCCATTTAAAGGTATTGGCAAGCCAGAACCTTTAAAATTTGGGCTAAGAGGTTATGGGTCAAGTAGGATTTCTGGTGAGCACAGATTGGTTTATAAAGTAATAGGTTCAAAAGGAATAGACCAAAAGTGCATCATCATTCAATGCAGATTCCATTATGATGATAAATAATTTGAAGGTGTTAAATTGAAGTCAGGTCCGCTCCAACAATCACTCCATCTTAAACGAAATCCTATCTGTAGCAAAAACTTGCCAAGTGCGTTGGTGTTGGATATAAGCGATGAGTGCAAAGTTCTCCATGTTAAAATCTGGGTTATAAGGAATTTTAAATGATCCTTGATTTGCCGCCATGGGAATGGTATAAAAACCTCTTACCAAATTGTGATGATGCAAGGTTTGCCCAGCATTCTCTCCTGCCATAACCATATTATTGATTTTCTTTTGCACAAACGCTACTCTTAAATCACATGAATCTACATTTCCCCAAGAGGTAAACGCAAAGGTTAAACTGTCTTCTCCTTCCACTGGCGCTGCACCTGTGCGTAAGAAATGTTCAGAAGGTGAGTTTATTAAGGTATGAACCCTCCTTCCGATGCTAGGTTTATCATTGCCAGCAAAATCTTTGTCGCCACCATTCACAAATGCCATAGGTGTATAGATTGAGGTCAAACCCTTTTTCTTAATATAAGTCTGCTGACGTTTGGTATAGTTTGAATCTGAGAAGGGGTCAACCCAACCCGAGCGGTTCCAAATGTCTACATGGAAATCAACAACATAAACAGGAAATCCAGCGCTATCACTCATGTGTATTAACTCTCCCATAAACTCATCTGCAAAAGGACAACTGCTACAACCTTCTGATGAAAACAACTCTATTAAAACACTTGGCTGATAAAGAATAGGCTCTTTTTTTTCCGTGGTTTGTGCCGCTAAAGTTGCTACAAATCCTAAACTAATTACTACTGCTAAAACTATTTTTTTTACTTGAACCATATACGTTGTGTGTCAATTTTTTCTCCTGCAATATAAAAACTACAATGATAAAGTCCTTTGGCAGAAAAGCCATGTGCATATACTACCTCGTTAATATTTTTGTCGAGTGGGATTTCTAACTCTTGCACTATTCTGCCTTGTAAATCTGTTATCACAATGTTTCCTGTTAATCCTTGCCTTGGGTTTAGCATCCAAACGCTCAAGGTTAAGGTTTCGTCTATAGGATTGGGACTAATTGGTAATAGTTGCATGTTTGATTTAATTAAGTCCTTTTCCATTATCCCTGTTGGAGGCACTCCTGTTACTTTTACATACTTTTCTGCTGAAAATAAACTCTCAGTTCCTGCAGCATCCATGGTGGCAATACTTACAAAATAAAAACTATCCTTTTTTACATGGTAAGTCTTTAAGTCGCTTTGATTAACGAGTGTAAACAAGGTGTCAAAAGTATTAGCTCTGCTTCTAAACCCAATTTTATAGGCTTGGTTAGCCACAGGGTTTGAAATTTTTACCGACAGTCCGTTGCCATCATTGATGAGTTCAAATTCTGGTGGGGCTTGGGGCCCAATAGCTAGCATCGTTGCGGTTATGCCATTGATTTGAACATTTCTTTTGAGGTAAGAAGTACTCACAAAAAGTGAATCCAATTTCCCATCGCCATTTACATCTTTGCCCAATACATCTCTGGTGCTATGTTGTCTGTCTAGGTAACCCGGCGCAGTGGCGTTGGCATCGCCATGCTCATTAGCGCTGGTAAGTCTAACAGCCGCATAGCCTTGTTGCCTGAACGGAATATGGTCGCCACCCCGCCCAATACGGTCTTCTGCATTCATAATCTGAATATTGGTTTTAACAGGCATTTGGGTCAAAAGTTCTTCTTCAAAAGAAAGCTTTGTATACCTGGCCAAGCCTTTTGGCATGGAGTAATTTGTGCCAGCTGAGAAAATTCTTACTTGTAAACTATCAATTTCATTTTCACCCGGACAGCCAGGAGGGGAAGCGGTTTTGCCACAAATAATGCCCCCAATTACATCGTTGTTTAAAACTGCTCTGATGGGTAACACATTGGTTTTAGCAAATACTGCAAAAGCGTTGGCCCCATCTAGGCCTTGTTCTTCGGCAGTGGTGAGCATAAACACTAAAGTTCTTTCATAGGTATGCTTGCTTAAAACCCTTGCTAGTTCTAAAACCAATGCAACACCACTTCCATTGTCTTCCATGCCGCGGGCTTCACAAGCAGTGTCGCAAACATTTTCACATCGACTGTCATAATGGGCTTCAATTAAGATAAATCCTTTTTGAGCAGTATCTGTGCCCGGTAAAATGCCCAATACATTTTTATGCGAGTTCATGTTACAAATGGCTTGGTCGAATTGAAAAAAGCCAGTGACAAAGGCAGGATTTGTAAGCTTAATTTTATCAAACTGCGTCAAAGCCCAATTTCTGGCAGCACCAATGCCATTGGTTAAGGAGAGGGTATCCGAGCCAGAATTCCTGTTGCGGAATTGGTTCAAACCGAATAAAAAATGCAACAAAGAGTCTGATGAAGTTTGGGAAAGCAATGTTTGCTTAATGGCTGCTTTGTTGGTGTTGGGTTGACCCGAGTAATATTGGGAAGGATTGTATTGGCCTTTTAGAATTGGCAGCATGTTTGGTTCGCTAAACCTAAAATTGCTTTGGGCAGAAAGTTGGTAAACCATTGCCACAAGCGCAATAATTAAAAGAAGTTGTCTGTTGTATTTCATACGCAATTGGCTTGCTGAAAAATTAATTAGGTTTAAAAATAGGGATTTAGTGATAAATCAACAAGTGATTATGGGCTCTCAAGAAATTAAAGTAAATGCTACATTGGTATTTTAGACTGCCAAAGTAAAAGATACATTTAACTCGATAATAAAATTTTTAAATTCCTACCCCAAAATCTCCCTCACCGCTTCCTCAGCATGCAAATATTTGAAGCCAAAGCCAACTTCCTGAATTTTTTCGGAGCTAATGTTTTGGTCGGATAACAGCATGCCACCCATTTCTCCCATCAATAACTTTAACACGAAACTTGGAACAGGAGGCAAAAACATAGGACGGTTTAAGGCTTTTGCAATATATTTGGTAAGCGCGGCATTGGTTTCTGGGTGCGGTGCTACGCCATTGTAAATGCCTTTGTATTCGGGGTGCTGACCTAAAAACAAAAACATTCTGCAAAGGTCTTCTACATGAATCCACGGAACCAACATATTGCCTGAACCCAAAGGAGCAGCCAAACCATACTTGGCTAAATTGCCAATTTCTTTAATAAAACCACCTTCTTTGCTCAATACAATGCCAATTCTGATGATGCTTAAGTTAATTCCTAAATTAGAAAAAGCCATGGCCTCATCTTCCCATTTTACACATACCTCTGCCAAAAAATTGGTGTCAGCAGGATAAAGTTCTTTTACCAAACCTTCTGGGTGCGTGCCATAAATGCCAACTGCCGAAGCAGAAACAATTGATTTTACTTGATGGGTATGCCTATGTAAAGTTTCAACCAAGAGCCTTGTTCCGTTTACTCGGCTCTCTAAAATTTCTTTCTTGTAGGAACTTGTCCACTTTTTATCAGCAACTCCTGCGCCTGCAAGGTGGAAAATCATATCAGTACCTTCAATAAATCGAGGGTCAATCTCCATTTTGTTTGGATCCCAATAAAAGGCGTTTTTGTCGTCTTTACTGGGATTACGAGTGAGAATGCCCACTTCAAATCCATTCTTTTTTAGCAGGGCTTTAAGGTTTTTACCTACATTGCCACTTCCTCCACTGATAATGACTTTTGTCATAATTATATTTTGTATTAAAACATTTTACTTCCCACAATGTTTATTTTTGACATTCAGTATACATAAAACAACTTGGGAACTTTCTCTATCAAGGACATAGAAGCGCTTACGGGTATCAAATGCCATACCCTTAGGATTTGGGAGCAACGCTATGGAATAGTTGTGCCCAAACGCAGTGATACCAATATTAGGTACTATGACGATCATGATTTAAAAACGCTGCTTAACATTAGTGTGCTTAACGACAATGGAATTAAAATTTCTGAAATTGCAAAACTAACTTCGGACGAAATATCGGAAAAAGTTCTGGAAATTAGTCAATTAGGCACAGAATTTAAAATCCATATTCGTTCTTTTGTTTCTGCCATGCTTAGTTTTGACGAAACAGGCTTCCATAAATTGATGAATACTTATATTCTTCAATTTGGCATAGAGGATACCTTTCTAAAAATTGTTTTTCCTTTTCTTCAAGAAGTAGGGCTGCTTTGGCAAGTTGGAACTATCCAACCTTCTCACGAGCATTTTGTTTCAAATATCATCAAGCAAAAGCTGTACGTGGCTATTGATGGTCAGGTAGGGAAATTTAGCAACAACCGTAAAAGGTTTTTATTGTTCTTGCCAGAATCTGAGAAGCACAGTTTAGGTCTTTTGTTTGCCAACTTCCTCATTCGTTCTAGGGGACATGAAGTTTTATATTTAGGTCAAGAAGTACCATTGATTGATTTAAGGGATGCGTTTGAAAAGGATAATCCTGATTTTATCCTAACCATGATGACCATTCCTCAACCTGATTTGGACAAACAGAGTTTTGTTGATTTTTTAACCGAAAATTGGCCAAATAGTGAAATCTTACTAACCGGTCCGCAGTTTATTCATGCTGGACTTACACTTGGTTCGAGCGTTCACAAGATTTCTCAATTTTCTGAGTTAATCAAATTAGTAAATAGCATGGAATTACCAGATGCTAAGCATAATTTAATTTCCTGATTGCTGACTTTGCAACAAAGGTAGTATTCGCTTAAACTCAGCATCTGTAACCACCTGATAAGTTGTAGGTATTTCAAACAGTTTGTCTTCCATTGGCAAAGCAGCAACCATTTTTACTGTTAACTGCATAATGACTCCATTGTTATTGGAACTATATTGCATTAAAAAACCTGGAATTTCTTTTAAACCTTCTTCTGTTTGGGTATTGTAAGGCGGTATTTCTTTAGTGAACCAACAATCATTAAAGGTTGTATCATAAATAGTCTGCCTTATAACTTGTGCCTTTTGACAATTGTACCCTGCAATTTTTTTGTATTCATTCAGAATATTCACCTTGAATGTAAGTTGCAAAGAATCAGGCACCATTTCCTTTTTAAATGCCACCATTTCACTATCACTTTTCTTTAAAGCTAGTTTTTTGGAAAAGATATTTAATAGCACAATAGTTTCTTTGGTATTCCCATCGTAAATAGTTGTGTTTTTGCCCATTCCTCCTAAGCCCATTTCCATTCGGGTGCGTTTGTCTTTAAAGTAAAAACTGGCCTCATGCGGCAACAAATGCTCATTTCGCTTCATCTCTTGCGGCAAGTTTTGGTATGTAATGTCATAAAACAATTTACCTTCCTTCAAAAGTTTTTGTCCTAAGCAAAGCTTAACTACCAAAAATGATAAAATTAATAAGTAGCCGCGCATTACCAAGTCAATTTTTCTTTGTTTAGGAAGGCATTAATTCCTTTTTTGCAATCTTCGCTTGCCCGGGTTTTTGCATTCATTTCCGCCGCATAAATAATGGCTTGATCCAAGCTAAGTTCTGGCACTTTTGCCAACATGGCTTTAGTAGCTGCTATTGATTGGTTAGAGGTTTGTTTACTCAACTTAACTGCAAACTCATGCACTGTTTCCTCAAGTATTGGAGATTCTACCACATAATTTATAAGTCCCAATTCTTTGGCTTGATTGGCTTCTAAAATTTCTCCACTTAAAAGAATTTGTCTGGCTTTTCTTTCTCCAACTTGCCTCAATAAAAAAACCATAACAATGGCAGGAATAAATCCTATTTTAACTTCGGTGTATGCAAATTTTGAATGGGATTCTGCAAAGCAAAAATCGCAAATTGTTGCCAAGCCGCAACCTCCAGCAAATGCAGCACCATGCACCATGCTAATAACTACTTTCGGGAAATGATAAATCATTAAAAACAGTTCCGCTAAGTGTTTGCTGTCTGCTAAGTTTTCTTCAAAGGTATTGGTTTGAAGACTTTGCAAAGAGGCCAAATCCGCCCCAGAGCAAAAAGCTTCACCGCTTCCTTTTAAAACAACTACTTTACAATTTGAATCATTAGCAGCTTGTGAAAGGGTTTCTTTTATTGCTGAAACAAATTCAAAACTCAATGCATTTCTTTTTTCTGGTCTATTTAACGTGAGATAGGCCACTCTGTCGCGGACTTCATAGGTTACCAATGCTTCCATGTTGTTTCTTTTATTATAAATGCTCCTTGGCTTGCAATATCATGACAAGCTAGCTTACTTTTTCCACAAAGTTTTTGAACAGCCTCTCGCTGGTATGATGAAAGTCCTTGCAGCAAAATAATTTGTTTGACCCCAAGCTCCGCAATCAGGCTATCTGTCATCAATTGTGTTTTTCCTCCTACAATCAATATATCAACGTTAGATGGCCATTTCACAAGTTTCTTGTTTACCAAAAACAGGCTTAATTCATTTGGCATTTGAAGCATAAAATTTCCACTATCCAAATAATTGGTTGCTGTTAAATTTATATCTTCCTTAACAAAATGCTGCTGTACGATTCGCTTTGTTTTAGAACTGTCAGCGCTGCTCCAAGCCCATCCTTTTTTGTTTTCAGTATAGCTAATCAATGTCTTTTTGGGTAAAGCATATATTGTTATGGCTGCCTCTTTATTTTTGAGTATTTTGCTTGTTAGGTTCAAACCGAAACCTAATAGCAAACCTGCTAAAACTAATTTCAGGGAATATGCCGATTTGAAATATAAAAATGCACTTATAAGGATGATAATAGCATAAGAAAAAGTAGCAAAAGAGATTGGAAAGTAAATTTGCTCAATAGCCGAAAAAGGTAGATTTGATAAGTAAACTACCAAGAAATTTGTAAGTATAATCATTTTTGAAATTAGCCAAGCCAAACCACTGGCAAGAAGACTAATCTTATGCACCACCAATAAAAGAATACCAAGATAAATTAGCAATGTGGTAAGTGGAATAAGTAGCAGATTGGCGATTAAAAAGTAATTGGGAAATTGGTGGAAATAGAACAAACTTATTGGGAAGGTTAGCAGTTGCGCCGCTACTGAAACCGCAATTACTTTATAGATTTCATTAAAGAATTTATTGCCAATATAAACCGCTTGATACAGTGGCGGGTAAAAACATATAATACCCAATACTGCGGTGTAACTTAATTGAAACCCAGCATGCCAAAGCATTTGGGGCTGCCAACACAAAAGGAAAAAGCAGGAGGCCGCTAAGCTGTTGAAGGGATTTCCGCTTCTATGTATAATTTTACCTACCACCATAAAACTAAACATGATAGCTGCCCTTAAAATACTTGGAGACATGCCACATAAAATCGCATAGGCCCAAATGCCAATTAAAAGAAAATAGGGTTCTAGTAATCGTCCCCATTTTTTTCTTTTAATGGGTTTAAAAATTGCTCCAAGAATGATAAAAATTAAACCTACATGCATGCCACTTACCGCAAGCACATGTAAAGTTCCTGTTCGGCTGTAGGCTTGTATGAGTTCGTCTGGAATATTGTCATCTAAGCCAAATAACAAGGCTTCTGAAATGCCAATTTCTGCCTCTGAATTTAGGTAATTGCCAAGAATAGTGCTAATTACACTTTGCCATTGGTCTACTTTGGTTTGTAGTGAGAAGGATGGGGTAGAGGTATATAATTTCCATTCGGGATGAAACATGAATTGCTGGTGAAATACTCCCTTTCTGGCCATAAAAGATTTGTAGTTAAACTCACCTGGATTTTTTGGAAAAGAAATTTCTAGAAAGTTAGATTTTATTAATATTTGGTCGCCAAGTTTGAGTTTTTTAGAAAGACTGTCTAAAGGCAGGTTTAATTGAAGTTTTCCTTTTAATGGAATTAGAAGGTCATTGTTTGTTTGTCCAGCAATAACTAGTGTTTCAAAGGATATTCTTTTGTTAAGTTGTTTTGGTTTTGTTTCGGTTTGAACCAAAAGCCAGTCAGTTTTTTGCGCAGAGAAATGATGGTGCAGTTTCGATTGCTTATCTGCAGAAATGAGACATAAGCCAATCAAAAAGCAAAGGAAAGTATGTATAATTCCATGACTTGGTTCGAACCGATAACTCTTTATAAACCGATAAATCAAATAGTTAATGATGACTGTAAAAGGCAATAAAATATAGCATAGCGAAGGATTCAAAGCGTATGAATCTCCAACAATAATTCCAAAAACCAATGGAATTAGTAAACGTACAAAAGGCATTTGTTGCCAAAAAGTGGCTATCATCATTTTGGGTGTTTATAACCGTTATGGACATAAGATACTGAATGTTTAGTTTTGATAAAATTTGAACCATATGTATAATACACTACTAATCATTCACAATTTGTTGCGCTGGGTATTTCTAGCAGCAGCTATTTATGCCATTCTTCGTTCTGTATTGGGTTTAATGAACAAGAATGTTTACAACAAAAGCGATAACACAGCAGGGTCTATGTTAGTTGCTTTGGCGCATACACAATTATTAATCGGAATTATCTTGTTGTTTGTTAGTCCGGTTATTCAAGCAGCTATGCAAGACATGGGTGCTGCTATGAAAGACAAAACCTTACGTTTGCAGTTAATTGAACATCCGCTAACCATGATTATTGGCGTGGTTTTAATTCAGGTTGGTCGCATTAGAACCCGCAAAGCCTACGCAGATGCTGATAAATACAAGCGCAGTCTGATTTTTTATGGCATTGGCTTGTTGCTTATACTATCTCGCATTCCTTGGGGAAACTCACCTTTATATCGTTTCTAAAAAATTAAGTTAAAGGGAATCAAGTGGTTCCCTTTATTTTTTCAATTAAATTCCTAAACTTTCAGTAATAATTGAAAGTTTAGGAATTTGTTATATATTTGTACTCACAAACACTATGAATTTTAATCAAGCAAAAACGCAGTTCATTCAAACTTGGGGTACCCTAGGAAGCGAGTGGGGAATTAACAGAAGCATGGCACAAGTGCATGCTTTGCTATTGATATCTCCAGAGCCATTGAGCACAGAAAATGTAATGGAAGAGTTGAGCATTAGCAGGGGAAATGCTAACATGAATTTACGCGATTTAATGAATTGGAATTTGATTAGTAAAGTATTGGTGCCAGGTGATAGAAAAGAGTACTTTGAGGCCGAAAAAGACATTTGGGAAATTGCCAGACGCATTGCCAAAGAGCGCAAAAAGAGAGAGCTTGAGCCTGTGCTTAAAGTGCTTGATCAACTCAAGCAAGCCGATTTAGATAAGTCGCTTAAAACGCATCAATCTTTTTTAGCAACCATCAATGATTTAGATGATTTTGTGGGGAAGATGGATAAGTCGGTAGAGGTAATGCTCAAAGCAGATGAAAGTTGGTTTTTTAGTACGCTACTCAAATTAATTAAATAGACATGGAACAAAATAAATATTCAAAATTGAAATTAAAACTACTTACTGCAATTATTCAAATTTTGGGTGCTGTAAGCAGTTTTTTTAGGGCACTAAAAGGCAAGCCGCGCTCTTTTTTTGATTTATAGTTTCAATATTTATTGAAAATACAATAAGTTATGACTTACAATGAAATCGCCTATTTACTTTACTTACCATTTACCGTGTTTTTAACTTGGTGGGTAGGCAAAGACTTACACCAAAAAGGTGTCTTTTTATTAAGGGAGAGTTTTGGAGATAGCCCTTTGATAAATACGATTAATAAGTTCTTGTTATTGGGTTATTACCTAATAAACATTGGTTATGCTGTGCTTAGTTTGAGTTTGTTTCCAAAACTCATTGGTTATGCTCAATTAGTTTCAGTGCTAGGTTTTCGACTTGGATTTATCATGAGTTCCTTAGCCATCATGCATTATTTTAACATCCTTTTCATAAGGTTTTTTCCTGTTGAAATCAAAAAGTTCTTACAAACTTAATTCATATATTTTTTAAACATTAATTACAATTTTATGGAAACTCAATTTGTATTAGTAGCCTATTATGTTTACTTGCCTGTAACCATTTTATTAACCCTTTATGTTGCGCATGTTTTGTTTAAGCAAGGACGTATTTTTATGCTCGACATATTTAAAGGTCGCACAGAAATTGCAGATGCCACAAACCATTTGTTTAAGGTTGGTTTTTATCTACTAAACATTGGCTTTGCTTTGATGATGATGGAAACTCGCCAAGAAATATTAAGCTCGCAAGCCTTGGTTGAAGTATTAAGCAATAAAATTGGCTGGTTTTCGGTGTATTTAGGAATCATGCTGTTTTTCAACTTGTATTTGTTTTTCAGGGGTAAAAAGAAGTCATCCCAAACAACACAATTAGCCTAAAACTTTTAAGGCCGAAGTTGATGCTAAAACTTCGGCCTTATTGGTTATATTCGTAGAAACATATATTAACCTTGACATTCGACGATTTTTATTTAGATAACCAATTAATGGATGGCCTAGATGCCATGGGTTTTCTAACACCAACCCCCATTCAAGAAAGAGCGATTCCACTTATATTAGACCATTACGATTTAATTGCTTGTGCCCAAACTGGAACAGGTAAAACAGCAGCCTATCTTTTACCGATTATTGATAAAATTATCAATTCTACCCACAGTCATTTAAACACCTTAATATTGGTGCCTACCCGCGAATTGGCGCAGCAAATAGACCAACAATTGGTTGGCTTTGGATATTATGTAGCAATTAGTTCAATTGCGGTTTATGGAGGTGGTGATGGAAACTTGTTTAGTCAACAACAAGTTGCCTTAAGAGAAGGTGCAGATATTATTATTGCAACACCAGGTAGATTGCTCTCTCACTTGGCTTCTGGTTCTATTGATTTTGGTAAATTAGAACACCTTGTTTTAGATGAAGCTGATAGAATGTTAGACATGGGTTTTTATGATGACATTCTAAAAATTATAAGCTATTTGCCAAAAGACCGTCAAACACTGTTGTTCTCAGCCACCATGCCACCGCGCATTAAAACTTTGGCTGCTAAGATTTTGTTTGAACCTAAAGAAGTTAGTATCTCAATTTCTAAGCCTGCCGAAGGAATAAAACAATTGGCTTATGTAACATATGAGCCACAAAAAATGGCCTTACTAAGTGAGATTTTCAAAGATAAATACCAAAGTGTAATTGTATTTGCTTCTACCAAAGAAAAGGTAAAAGGATTACATTTTGAGTTTAAGAAAATTGGCATTCCTGCAAAATCGTTTCATTCAGATTTAGAGCAAAGAGAAAGAGAAGAATTGCTCAATGATTTTAGAAATAGAAAAATTCAAGTTTTGATTGGAACCGATATTTTATCTCGCGGAATAGATGTGGATGGCATTGACTTGGTGATAAACTTTGATGTGCCGCCAGATCCTGAAGATTATGTGCATAGAATTGGTAGAACTGCAAGGGCCGAAACTACAGGAACTGCAATTACTTTTATCAATGAGAAAGACATGCGAAGGTTTCATGCTATTGAAAAGCTTATTGAGAAAGAAGTTCCAAAACTACCCTTGCCAGAAAGTTTAGGAACTGGTCCAATTTATGAGCCTTTAAAAAGGGTTTCTTCCGGTTTGAACCGAAATAGGCCTTCAGGAAATGGAAAGTCGAAAGGCCAATGGCGCGGCGGGCCTCCTAGAAAAATTACAAAGTAAGTTCGTTTAGGTCGATTTGTTTTACACTTTCTGTTAACCCAGCATACATGCTATTGAATTGGCTAGCGAAGATTTGAAAGTTTTTATCTAAATCATTAATTTTTCTACTAATTTCTTGCATCTCAAAAGAAACCTTAGTTTCACTTGGAACGCTTAACAATTGTCTTTCTACCTCCTGAACCGTGGTGCTAATATAATTAAACTGACTCCTTACTTGGTCTCCAATTTGGGTTTCGAATTGTTTGTGGCGAACCAAAAGTAAAGAGAAATTATACTTGAGTTGAATCAAAGGAGTAATATCATAAATACTAACAATGACAAGACCATCTTCAACACATTTGAAATGAAGGTTACAATAAATATCTTCTCCTTTTTTGCGAGTCATTCTAACATCCCGCATAAAAAAAGCATCTTCTGTATAAGTATGAAACTCTTTGGTGAAATTTTCTCTTTTGCCACTGTATATAAACTCGAGCAGTTTGGCTGATTCGAGCATTTCTTCTGGGCAATCCAAGAAATACATGGCTTCTCTATTCGCATCTCTGATTTTGAAGTTTAGTTTTTCAAAAACGAGTAAAGGATTAGGATTTTCATCAAAAATAAAGCTTAGCCTATCGTCTGATTTAAGATGAGATAACTGTTGTTTGAAAATAAAATAATAGCCAATTATCCCAATTATTAGGAAAAACATGAGTTGTAAGAAAACCAATATTGATTTTCCAAAATTTCCTGGGAGTATTGCAGCCATTTTATCACCCATGAAATTGATCAACAACCAAGAACTAAATGTTAATATGAGATAAACACTAATAATTTTTAGTGAACGGGTAGAGGCAATATCTTCTAGTTTATTTTGCTTCATTCGGGTTAAGTCTATAGCAAATATATAGGCTTAACTTTAACTAATTTGAGAAAATTTATTTTAAACGGCTTTTTTTTGTAGATTACCAGCTTTTTACTTGGTTGCCGCCTTGTTTTTCTCTTTCAACATCTGCAGTATCATTTGCAGCTTTGTTTTCTTTTACCATATCACGCATTTCCTTCATGCCATTTTTATCTTTGGCTTCCATACCTTCAATGCCAGTTTGAAAACTGCTCATATTGAACATAACTGCCATGCCAGCCACAACAAAAATTTGAGCGACCATATAAATTTTAGCCCAAGCTTTTTTGCGGTTCATAAATCCAATAACATTTACGATTAAAAGGATTGCAAAAATGGTAAGTAACATATTTTTATAATTTAAGGTACACTACATAAGTTTCAAATTGCTTGCCAATAGCATTGAATTGCTTCAAGCCCTTGTTATTACTGCAAAGCATGATTTGATTTTCATAGTTTAGTTTTAGTATTTGGTTCAAACTGGGAATTATCTATTTCATTATGGATTTTCTGGTGCAGGAGCCTGACCAGAAATACGGTCTTTTATTCCAAAGTAAGCGTCATCAAATGGCGTATTTACACCTGGAAATAAGTCGATTTGGTATTCAGATTTTAATTCAAGTAAAACAGCAATGGTAAAGATGGCAATAAAAAGCAAATACAAAACAGTAAAAGCTTCATTGGCTAAAGCAAATCGTTCCTTTTCTACAATTTCATCTGTATTGGTTTTTCCGCGTTTTTTACCAATTTTAAATAAGGGCTCGTCTTTACTTATGGTTTTCAAAGCTAATTAGTAATTTGAGATTAAAAATAGGCTTTTACGTCTGCTGCGTTGATTGGCTTGGTAATAAATCCTTTTATGAAATCATACTTTTCGGCTTTTATTCTGTCCGACCTATCAATAGAAGAAGTAATGATAACCACCTCGAAATTAGATTTATTAGGCATTTCTGCTATTTTATCACAAACCTCCCAACCACCAATATCCTGCATATTTATGTCTAATAACAAAACATATTTATTACCATCATCTTTTACCTTGGCAATAAATTCATTTAAGTCCTTTCCATCAGGAAACTCCATCACCTCTCCTGAAAATCCTGCATTTCTTAATGCATTGTTCACAAGGAACAATGCAATTGGATCATCATCAATATTTAAAATTATAGTTTTCATTGAGAAGTTATTATTCAGCCTTTTTTTCCATTAATTTAAAAACATCATGGCTGAAACCAGTATAACTAAAACCGCCATCATGAAATAAATTTTGCATGGTTACCATTTTACTTAAATCTGAAAACATCAAAACACAATAGTTAGCGCAATCTTCGGCACTGGCATTACCTAATGGCGAAAGCGCTGAGGCATAGTCAAAAAAGTCGCCAAAGCCTTTTACTCCACCGCCAGCAGTGGTTGGCGTTGGACTTTGTGAAATGGTATTAATACGTACTTTTTTGTTTTTTCCATAATGGTAACCAAAGCTGCGTGCAATACTTTCTAAAACAGATTTACTATCTGCCATTTCGCTATAATCAGGGAATACTCTTTGGGCAGCTATGTATGTTAAAGCCACTACAGACCCCCAATCATTGATAGCATCCATTTTATAACAAGTTTGAAGTAACCTGTGAAACGAAAGCGCACTGATATCGATGGTTTCGTGAGCCCATTTGTAGTCTAAATCGGTATATGCTCTTCCTTTTCTAATATTTAAACTCATGCCAACCGAATGTAATATAAAATCTATTTTGCCTCCTAAAATCTCCATAGATTTACTAATCAGGTTGTTCATGTCTTCATCTTTACTCACATCACAAGGAATAATTTGAGCATTGTTGCAAACAGCAGCCAAGTTGTTTATTTCACCCATGCGCATGGCAATAGGTGCGTTGGTTAATACAAAAGTAGCACCTTGTTCATGACACTTTAAGGCAACTTGCCATGCAATACTTTTATCATTTAATGCTCCGAAAATAATTCCCTTTTTTCCTTTTAATAAGTTATTCATATCTATTAGAATGTGATTTTAAATTGCAAGTTTAACTTTTTTTAGACATTCTATGCGTTTATTTCTAGATTAAATTATGTCTAAATTTAACTACTTTGCAAGTCAACTCCATATGAAGAATTTATTCTTAACATTTGCGTTGCTGGCTATTTGCCTGTTTTCGCTTGCATTTCCAGCCAAAGAAGCTAGTATAAATGTGCTTTCTTATGATATTTCGCTAACCGTAAATCCAAGCACTAAACTAATTTCTGGTGCTAACAATATTCGCTTCTTAGTTTTAAAACCTGGCGATGTTTGTGTTTTCAAGTTGGCTCCAAATCTTAAACTTCTAAGTATTGATAAGCAAATTTCTTTTCAAAGAATTCAGGAACGAATCCTTGTTAATCTTCCTCAAAATGTTTCTAAAGGTGACACCTTAAGCTTTAAGTTTGTTTATGAAGGCACGCCACAAGTAGCAAAAAATGCACCTTGGGATGGCGGATTTGTTTGGCAACAAGACAGTTCTGGTAATCCTTGGGTAGGCATGGCTTGTGAAGGCATTGGGGCACATAGCTGGCTCCCCTGCAAAGACACCTGGGATGATGAACCCTCTAGTGTAACTTTAAGGTTGACAGTGCCTAAAGGTTTAATCGGGGTGAGTAATGGGCGATTGGTTCAAACCGAACAAAATGAAAATACAAGTACTTTTACCTGGCAAACCAACAACCCTATAAACCATTATAACATAGCCATAAATGTTGGAAAATATGCACTTATTAAGGATTTTTATATCAATGAAAAAGGGGATACACTATCCCTTGATTTTTATGTTTTAGAGGATAATTATAATAAAGCCAAAACACATTTTCAACAGTCTAAGCGCATGCTAAAAGCCTTTGAACATTTCTTTGGAAAATACCCATTTTATGAAGATGGGTACAAATTGGTAGAAACGCCATATTGGGGAATGGAGCACCAAAGTTGTGTGGCTTATGGAAACAATTATGAAAATAATAGCTTTGGGTTTGACTTTATCATAATACATGAAAGCGGCCATGAATGGTTTGCTAATAGTTTAACTGCCCAAGATAAAGCAGACATGTGGTTGCATGAAAGTTTTACAACGTATAGCGAGTCATTGTTTGTTGAATATTATTTTGGAAAATCACGCGCCATTCAATATTTACAAAATCAAAAGGCAAAAATAAAAAATGAACTACCAATGATTGGCAAATATGGCACTCACCATCAATTTACCGACAATGATATTTATTATAAAGGGGCTTGGATGCTTCATACTTTGCGAGGGATGATAGATAATGACACGCTTTGGTTTAATACTTTACGTGATCTAAATAAGAAGTACTACCATCAAGTAATCACCACCAAAGAGGTGGAACAGTTTTTAAGTGAGCGTACCCGGATGAAATTGGCTCTATTTTTCGAGCAATATTTACGTACACCCAATTTGCCAGTTTTAGAATATTACGTTACTAAACATAATGAATTAAACGAGTTACATTACCGTTTACAATCATCTGTAAAGGGTTTAGAAATGCCAATATTGGTAACACTTGCCAAAGATAAATTTGATTTTATCACAGCGGGTGCCAATTGGAAGATTATTGATTTACCTTATGAAGATGTTTCTAATTTTAGAATAGAGGAAAGCAAATTTTTGGTTCAAACCAAACTGATAAACCCTAAAAAATAAGTTTATCTCTGGTTTGTCCGTAGCTTACATCAATTACTGCTGGTTCTAAGAAAAAATCATGCGGGAAGCCTAATTCGATGGCAGATACGTCGTTGAGTTTTTGAATCCATTTTTCAGGAATAATAACTTCAACACCAGCCAAGGCTTCTTCTATTTGTGTGGCTTTTGTAGCACCAATAATTGGAATTACTTGTTGATTGCGTTGTCTGGTCCATTGAATAGCAACTTGAGAAGGTGCGCAACCCATTTCATTGGCAGTATCTACAACCGTTTGCGCAATGAGCGTATTTCTTTCATTGAGCCTTTTTGAAGCATCTGGAAGCCTTCCTTTTTCGCCGCGTAAATACTTGCCAGTTAAGGCGCCACCAGCCAAAGGTGCCCAAGGAGTAACCGACAAATTAAGGGCTTTTGCCATGGGTAAAAGGTCTCTTTCTGCAGTTCTGTTGATAAGGCTGTATTCCACTTGAAGTCCGGCAAACTTATGCCAACCGCGCAGTTCTGCAATGGTATTGGCTTGCGCTACGCGCCAAGCAGGCGTATCACTTATGCCAATATAATTAACCATACCACGGTGAATAAGGTCGTTTAAACCCATTAATATTTCATCTGGAGAAGTAGTAAAGTCCCAGATATGAAGCCAAAGTAAATCTATGTAATCTGTTTGAAGGCGTTTTAAACTTTCATGCACAGAGCGCATCATGTTTTTGCGGTGGTTGCCGCTAAAATTTGGGTCGCCATTGCGGTCTTTCAACCCATATTTGGTGGCCACTACAAAGTGGTCTCGGTCTGAACCAACAAATTTTCCAACAAATTTTTCGGAAGTGCCTGATGTGTAAATATTGGCAGTGTCTATGAAGTTACCTCCAGCGTTGGCAAAGGTTTCAAAAACTGCTTTTGAGTTTTCTTCAGTAGCGCCCCAGCCATTTTCTGTGCCAAATCCCATGGTGCCCAAACATAGTTCTGAAACACGTAATCCTGTGTTTCCAAATAAGTGATACTTCATGATACAATGATAATGAATTAACAGGAAAGGAAATTGGCTTATTGTGTTAAGTATTATACAAATGTCATTCTATTTTCTCCCTACCTTTGGTTTTGATGCAAGTACTTAACAATGCCCAAATTTTAGCTTGGGATAAATATACCATTTCTCAAGAGCCAATTGCTGATATAGATTTAATGGAAAGGGCTTCGCTAACTTTTGTCGAAGCCTTTGTGGCCCTCATTCAACAGCAAGATTTTTTGAGTCCTATCATTTCTATTTATTGCGGCCAAGGCAACAATGGGGGAGATGGACTTGCCATTGCGCGCTTGTTATTTGAAAAGGGTTATGAGGTTCGCGTTATACTATTAGCAATCAAACCAAAGGGTACCGAATCTTTCGAAATAAATCTTGGTAGGGTCAAACAACTTAATATTTCTATTAATTACCTAAAAGCAGCAAACGATTTAGAAAGTTTAGCAGCTTCAGATATTATCATTGATGCAATGATTGGCTTGGGAATAGACAAGCCATTGCAAGGGTTACCTTTTGAGGTGGTGCAATATCTTAATCAACAGGTTGCATTTAAAGTGGCGGTAGATTTGCCTACCCCATATTTGCTGGTGCATTATACTTTTACGTTTCAAGTGTTGAAAACGAGTTTGCTTTTTCAAGAAACTGGAGCAAATGCTGGTAAAATAAAGGTGTTGCCCATTGGTTTGCATCCAGCATATTTAAGAACCTTAGCGATTGGAAATAGTTTTTTCAATAGTTTTTCACCTAATAACTTTCCAATCGAAAGCCAATTTAACATGAAATGGCAAAAGGGACATGCCTTATTGGTGGGCGGTTCTTATGGAATGATTGGTGCAATTATTCTTTCAAGCAAGGCTGCCATTAGTGCATTTTGCGGTATGGTTAGTGTGTATGTGCCAAATCACGCCAATTCAATTGTTCAAACTGCCTTTCCAGAGGCTTTGGTTCAAACCGACCCTGAAGAAAATTATATCAGTTATATTCCTATTCCTGAAAACTGCAAGGCCATAGGTATTGGACCAGGTTTAGGTAGGGTACCAGAAACACAAAATGCCTTGATAGATTTTTTAAAACGTTGCGAAAAACCTTTGGTAATTGATGCAGATGCCTTGAATCTATTAGCTAATGTTTTTAGGCTTGAACCAAACTTTACTCTGCCTAAATCTTGCATTCTAACACCTCATGCAAAAGAGTTTGACAGGCTTTTTGGGAAATCTGAAAACTCCACAGAACGATTGCAGAAGCAAAGAGATTTCAGTAAAAAATTAGAAGTGATTATAGTATTAAAAGGGGCATATACCAGCATCACAGATACCGTAGGAAATTGTTGGTTCAATACAAACGGCCATCCATTATTGGCTACAGCAGGCAGTGGAGATGTGCTAACGGGTATTATAACTTCTTTGTTAGCAAATGGAGAAACACCCATTTTGGCAGCAAGAAAAGGTGTTTATTTTCATTCACAAGCAGCGCAGCAGTTGGCTCAAAAAGGATTTAAACAAATTTTAGCCAGTAATCTAATTAATGAGCTGCCGATGCTTGAGCGGATTCACTAATGTATCCGTTTTTTTCTATTAGCATATCAAAAGGTTCATTGGCTAAAATTAAACAACCATCTAAATCTGCATAATCAGCGCCCGCGCACAAATTCCATGCACTGTGAATGCCTAAAGTAGTTTCTACCATGCATCCCACCATGGTTTTCATTTTTCTGCGACGTGCTTCATGCAAAATTCTTAATCCATTTAAATAGCCGCCTGCTTTCATCAACTTCATGTTTATTCCGTGAAATTGTTTTTCTAAAGCGCTCATATCGGGTTGATCTAACACACTTTCGTCTGCCATTAGCGGGATAGGAGAATGCTTTTTTAAATAGATATATTCTTCCTTTAAGTGAGCAGGCATAGGTTGTTCCACAAATAAAATAGGATGCTTCTGAAGTTTTGGCAAAAACTGAATAAGAGCTTCAACATCTTTCCAGGCTTCATTGGCATCTATCATCATAGGTTTGGTGGTTAGCTTACTCAAAACATCCAAAACCTCAATGGCGCGTTCATCTATTATCTTTACTTTGATGTGCTGAAATCTTCCTAAGTCATAAGCCTCATAAAATTTTACGACATCTTCTGCCTCCATTATTGGCAAAGTATAGCAAGTTGCTACTTGGCCTGGTTTTTCAACACCAAGAAACTCATGAATGCTTATTTCATTTGCTTTGCAATACCAGTGAATAAAGGCCGATTCGATGCCAAAACGCAAAGCATTTGGTAATTGATGTAAGTCCAAAAACTGCATCAAATCCTTTATTTCTTCTATTGGCTTATAAATGGATGCCTTAAAAGTTTCAAAAGCATTATTAATAATAGCAGGATTTTCATTGTATCTAACATTTGGAGCTACTTCTCCCATGCCAACAATTCCATTGTGCTCGAACTCTATGATAAAGTTCTCTTTAAATTCGCTGGCATTTCTAGATATCTTCCAGATATATTTTAATTCCAGGCGTAGTTGTTTGATGCGCCATTCCACTTGTGCAATTTAAAAACTAGTTTCGAATTATTGATACTTTTTAGAAAAATAGTACAAATCTGTTACAGTCTAGTTCCTTTTTATTCTGTCAATACTCACTTCTCTTGGGATAGTTAAATTATTTTCGATGTGGTTAAAAAGGGTTTTCGCCAGCCAAGGTCCGCGCACCACACCCTTTGTTCCTAAGCCATTGAGAGCATACATGCCCTCAAATCCTGTTATTTTTCCAATTACTGGATTTCTATCTTTTGTGGTAGGTCTAATGCCGGCTTCTTGGGTCAAAACGTAAAAAGGCAAATGAATTAAAGCTTTAATTTTTTCTAACATTTCTTGTTTCCCAAGTTCATTAGGGATTTCATTTACTTCGTCCCATTCATAGGTTGCGCCAGCTTTAAACTGATTTTCGCCAAGTGGAACCAAGTAAATTCCTTTTTTTACAATTCTATCCTCAGCTAAACCTTCACAATGGATGGTAAGCACTTGTCCTTTGCAAAGCTTAAAAGGCAAAACATTTTTCAAGTAGGGATTTTCTAAGGCCCCAATACCTTCAGCAAATACTACTGTTGAATATAATTGGTTTTGGTAATTCCAGCCTTTTTCGGTTTGAACCAAAAGTGAATAATCAAAGGTATTGTTTTCGAAGCAGTGTCTGTTTGTTAGATATTCGGTGTAAGTTTTAATAAATAATTTTGTATTGAGCCAACCTCCTTTAAGCATCTCAAAACTGCCATAGGGTGCAATAATATTTTCAGAGCCATTTCTAGTTTCAGAAAGGTGTTCGTTTAAAGTTTCATTTTTATTTCTGCACGCATAATCATTGGCATCTTTTACACTGCCAAATGCTACTTCAACAGGCATTAGATGTAGGAATTTTGAACCTAACTTTTGCTCTAAAGCTTTTGCAGTATCTACGAGGGTTTCAATCATTTCTGGTGCTTTCCAAGCCAGTTTACTTAACTGCCCACCCAATGGTCCAAACATGCCAGCAGCAATTTTACTTGCAGTGTTTTCTTTAGCAGCATCTATTATAATAAAGGTTTTGCCTGCCTCTTCTAAATAATGCGCAAAAAATAAACCAGCCAATCCGCCTCCAACAATTAAATAATCTTTCTGCATATTTATTTTTTAAGCGCTCTTAGCATATGTCTTTTAAAGGGAGGACCGGCTAATTTCTCAACTTCAAAACCTGCTTGTATTAAATTCCTTCTCACCTCTCCTTTAGAAGAGTAAGTAACTAATACACTCTCATTTCCCATGGCTGCATACAACATTTCAAAAATAGCAGCACACCATAATTCCGGTTGTATATCGGGTGCAAATGCGTCAAAATAGACCAAATCAACTGAATTGCCAACTAGTGTGAGTGTACCTAAATCGGCATTTTGTTTAAGTAGGCTAAAGTTTTCAGTTACCGCATGTTTTTGTTCCCATGCCAATTGGTGCATTTGTTCATAGTAATCTGAAATTTCCGTGGGTAAATCTATTGTGTAGTTAAGTTGTTGCACCAGTTCATAATCCAATGGAAAAGTTTCAACAGCATGATAATGTATGTGTTGGTTTAGCTTTTGATGATGCAAACTTAACAAGGCATTGAGGCCTGTTCCAAAGCCCATTTCGAAGATGTTTATTTCTTTTTTCTTAGATATTAATTCATGCCTTAATCCATTCTCGATAAAAACATGCATACTTTCTGCGATGGCGCCATGCCTAGAGTGGTAGGTTTCATTTAAATTTTGGTTCAACAAGGTTTTGGAACCATCTGTATTGCTATAAATTTCTAACATCTACCATTATTGGGTTTAAAACAAATTCATTAAAAATGTTATTAATACTATTTGTAAGGCACAAAAATAATTGAATATTGCCAATATGCGCGGTCACCTTTTTTCAAAATTTATTCCTCGCCCAGATAGCGGAGACGATTTTCAGCGATTGTTAGATTTGTTTCTTCAATTAATGCAGTACACCAATGGCGATGTAGCAGAGGCATTGGATTGGATGAATCAACTAGACAATCAGCATAAACTTACCAATGATGCATATGGAATGGGTAATTTTATTCAAGACCTAAAAGATAAGGGTTACATGAAGGAAAATCCTGCTGATGGGAGCCTAGAACCTACTTCAAAAACCAATCAAACCATTCGTAAACAAAGTTTAGAGGAAGTATTTGGGAAGATAAAAAAAGGCAACAAAGGCAATCATCGCAGCAATAAAACTGGGCAAGGAGATGAAAGCAATAGTGATTCTCGTAAATTTTCATTTGGTGATTCAATAGACCAAATAAACATCACAGCTAGTTTGCACAATGCCCAAGTGAACCACGGAATAGAAAACTTCAGATTAACGGAAGAAGACCTAGAAATTCAGGAGAAGGATTTTAAAGCGCAAACCTCTACAGTTTTAATGATTGACATTAGCCACAGCATGATATTGTATGGCGAAGACCGCATTACACCTGCAAAAAAGGTGGCAATGGCTTTGGCCGAACTTATCAAAACACGCTACCCAAAGGATACTTTAGATATATTGGTTTTTGGTAATGATGCTTGGCCAATTGAGGTGAAAGATTTGCCTTATTTGCAGGTTGGTCCTTACCATACAAACACCTATGCGGGTCTGGAATTGGCCTTAGAGATGTTGCGTAAAAGAAAAAATGCTAACAAGCAAATCTTTATGATTACAGATGGAAAGCCAACTTGTTTAAAAGAAGGCAATGGCTACTACCAAAACAGCTTTGGATTAGATAGAAAAGTAATCAATAAAACCTTGACGATGGCGGCGCAAGCGCGCCGCCTTAATATTCCCATCACTACGTTTATGATTGCGAGCGACCCATATCTTCAACAGTTCGTGCAAGAGTTTACTCGCATCAATAATGGTAAAGCCTATTACAGTTCACTCAAAGGTTTAGGTGAATTTATTTTTGAAGATTTTGAAAAAAATAGGCGTAAAAATGTGCGGTAATAAATGTTGATAGGAATTTGTCCCTATTTGTTAGATTTTAATGTTTTCATGGTTAGGTTTTAGGTTGGTTTTGAATGAAATTGTTTGGCTATTCCTTTAGAAATTTTCCAGTATACATCTTTCCATTGCTTGTAACCGCTATAAAGTAAATTCCAGTTTTTAAACTGCTTAAATCAAGCGCTTCATTTGTTACAAATATATTTGTGTAAACGGTTTGACCCAAAGTATTCATAACCGTTATGTTTGCCCCTGCCAATTGACCATTTTCTAAGCTCAAATAACATTTATCCTTAACTGGATTAGGATAAACCAAAATGTTGTTGAAGGAATAATGCTCATTTAATGAAACTGAATTTACTGCCAAAGCAATAGCCCTAGTTGCGGTAACCTTTCCAAAACCCCAAAGCGGACTTCCAGTTGGACCTATCACACCAGTGCGATTATCTTGCCTTGCAGTTGCTTTTAAAATTTCCATAATTTGTTTGGGAGATAAACTTGGATTGGCTTCTAACATAAGTGCCACAACACCCGCTGCTGCTGGCGATGCCATTGAGGTGCCAGAAAATGATGCAAAATGATAAGTCCTACCCTTAAAGGATGTATTAGCCACAGAAGTAAAACTTTCTGTGGTAAATGAATTTATAGATGAAATAACATTTGAACCTGGTGCTGAAATATCTGGCTTCAATCTTTCATCATAGGTTGGACCTTTAGACGAAAAGGAAGCTCTATTTCCAGGACTGAGGCTTCCATTGCTAAGCACCGTTTCAGAAACATGAGCGGCAACTGAAATAGCGCTGCTTGTGCTAGCAGGTTCACCAATGCTATAGTTAGCATCAGATGGCCAAGAGGGGGAACCAAATGGTGTAAATGCAAGGCCCCAGTTTCCAACACCGTTGCTTAATTCTACAACATTCCAGTAATGCACAGTTCCGCCACCAGCAGCGCCTGAAACCATTACGATGGATAAATTGGTATTGGTGTTTTTAATGCGCATACGTATATGCGGTCGGCCATTTAAAGGATGGGCAGTTTCTATTGTAAAATTATAAAAAATACTGTCTGAACCAATCACAAGTACTGAATCGATATAACCAGTGTTTTTATTGGTTTCATAAACTTTTGAACTTCCAATTTTTACATTTGATGCATTATAAACCTCAAATCCTGTCCCAAAAGATTTGCCAACTTCTCCCCACATACTGATGCTTTGCCCCCACATTTTTGGATGAGCTGAATAGCTGTAAAAGTTAATTTTGGAACGCAAGCTATCGCCTGGATGTGTATATTTTATATGCAAATTTACATTGCCATTGTTGCCACCAGAGGTAACAAAAACAACTCCTTGTTTGCTCATTTCATCAATGGCTTGGCTCAGCAATGATTTGCCATCCATAGTTCCAATATAATACAAGCCCCAACTCATGTTGATGACTAATCTTTTTTTATCCTTATCCGCAATTTGTTTCATCCAAGTAAAGGCATCAATGGCTGCACCAACATCTAATTGTATGGAATTAAAAAGGTACTCAGCTTCAAAAGCAACTCCTCTGTAATTAAGTCCAGCACCGCTTCCACCTGCAATTCCAGCAACATGACTGCCATGCGTAGCATAGCCATAATAAGTGCCCGCAGTATCTGATTGTGCTGCTGCTAATTCTAAAGGAGTATCATAACTAGCTCCATAATCAAATCCTTGCGGTTTCTTTCCACTTAACTTAAAATGGTCCCAAGCAGCACGAATTCTTGTTTTACTTAGACTAGTATCCATAAACATAGGATGGGTATAATCAAAACCCCAATCGGTAATGCCTATTAAAACATTTTTACCTGTATACGATTTTGGTAAATTCAATCCTTTCCATACACTGTCGGCACGCGTATCTGCCACCATTTTTTGATTGTCTGCTTGAATGCGCTGAGCAATTTCGAAATATATACCAGAAAGCTGATTAACTTTTGAAAGATGTTGCAAAGGAATCTTCACAGTTATGATATTTCCAATGGGTTTTCCAAAGTAAAAATGCTCAGAATATTTTCGATAGTCAAAGTTAGGTTCAAACCGAATGATGCCAGACAAACAAAACCTGCCGTCTACCTTGTAAATAGGTAAATGACTGAGTTTTTCTTGCAATAATGTTTCAGTAACAAGTTGCTCTTCGCAAAGTGAGATGGCCCTGTTTAGTTCAAATTTTGTCATTGCACTCATGGTTGGTTGTGCAAAAAGTTTGAGGCTTCCTAACAATAGTATAGCAATAAATAGATTTTTCATGCTTTAAATCAGACCGTTTCAGTAGTCATGCTACAATTATACTTTATTTTAAACTTAATTCGAGAAGTGATGTTTGAAGAGATAAGAAGAATATAATGAAACCAACAATCAGTACACTTGGCGAACTCAAATTAGCAAATTACAAAAGCAAATCTGTTAAGCACGAAATGCGTGATAATTTGATTGACTTTTTGAAAGCAAAACAAAATCCTTTTCCGGGAATTCAAGGCTATGAAGAAACTGTTATTCCGCAATTACAAACAGCTTTGCTTTCTGAACACAATATTATTTTTTTAGGATTAAGAGGTCAGGCAAAAACTAGAATGGCTAGGCTTATGCTTAACCTGTTAGATGAATTTATGCCAATTGTTGCTGGCAGTGAAATTAATGATGATCCTTTACAACCCTTAAGTAAGTTTGCTGTTGACCTTATCGCTGAAAAGGGTGATGAAACGCCCATTACTTGGGTTCACCGCAGCGAGCGATATACCGAGAAATTAGCCACACCAGATGTTTCAGTGGCAGATTTAATAGGTGATGTAGATCCAATTAAAGCCGCTACTTTGAAGCTGCCTTATAATGATGAAAGAGTAATTCATTTTGGGTTGATTCCAAGAAGTCACCGTTGCATTTTTGTAATAAATGAATTGCCAGATTTACAAGCTAGAATTCAGGTTTCTTTATTCAATATTTTGCAGGAAGGTGATTTGCAAATACGTGGATTTAAGTTGAGATTTCCTTTGGATGTGCAGTTTGTATTTACAGCAAATCCAGAAGATTATACCAACCGTGGAAGCATTGTTACACCATTGAAAGACCGTATCGATAGTCAAATTTTGACGCACTATCCAAAAACGATTGAACTCGCCAAATCAATTACAACCCAAGAAGCACATGTAAAAGTTGAACAGCAAAAGGCCATAAAAGTAAGTCCTTTGTTACTTGATTTAATTGAGCAGATTGCCATGGAAGCAAGAGGCAGTGATTTAGTTGACCAAAAAAGTGGGGTATCTGCTCGCTTAACTATAAGTGCACTAGAAAATTTGTACAGCGCCGCAGAAAGAAGAATGTTGTTAATTGGGGCAGATAAAACAGAGGCTCGCATTGCCGATTTATTTAGCGTTTTGCCTAGCATCACAGGAAAAGTAGAATTGGTTTATGAAGGAGAACTTGAGGGTGCTGTTAATGTTGCTCAGATGCTCATTGGAAAGGCAATTAGAACTATGTTTGCCAGTAAATTTGCAAATCCAGAAAAAGCAAAAAAATCAAAGCAAGGAAATCCTTATGCTACTATTTTAAATTGGTTCAACGATGGTTATAATGTTGAATTGTTAACCCAACTTGATGATTTAGCTTACCAAAAGGCACTCTTAACTGTTGAGGGTTTAGGTGAATTAATAAAAGAAAAATATCCAAAAGAATCTGAATCAGAAAAGGTTTTGTTGATGGAATTAGTATTACATGGCTTAGCAGAATACAGTCAACTTAGCCGACACAATCTTTCTAAAGGAATTGCCTTCAAAGATTTAATGTCGGCTATGTTTAACAAAGATGAGGAGTAAGTTTGCTTAGGTATTTGAATGCAAACCAACCAAATTTCCTTCGGTGTCTATGAAAAATGCCATGAAGCCATTTTCTGAACCAATGTCTGTTTTCGCAAGTGTTATCTGACCACCAGCAGCCTCAATTCTATCCAATACTGCTTGTAAATCTGGATTTCCATTTAGGTAAATTACAGAACCTTCTGTGCTTGGTTTGTGGCTGGAACTTTTAACGAGTGCACCACTAGATTTTGGCGGCTGACAAGGGAACATAAGCATTTCCATGCCCATCATTTCAACGAGTTGCATTTCAATTTCAAAAATGGTTTCATAAAAGGCTTTTGCTCTGTTAACATCAACCATTGGAATTTCGAACCAATTTAAAGCATTGGTTTCTGCGCTTAATTTTTGCATAGATTTTTAATTTTAAAGGTTAAATAAAATTTAAGAATACAAGTTAACTTTTGATTTAAATTTTTTTGTTAACTGAGTATTATTTAATTATTCGGTTTGAACCAAACCTAAGATGTAGATTTTTTTATTTTCACACTATTGTCTTCTCTATGTAAAAACTTTTTGAGAAGTTGAAAAGCTTTTTTCAGTAACATACAAATTGCTACTTTTGCAAACCTTTTGAAAACATCAATAGTAAATAGTATTTTTAAACGCACAGCGGTTTTGCTTGCCATTCAATTATTATTATTGAGTTTTGGACTAAAAGCCTCCGTTTTAACTCAAGAAAAAAATCTTTGGGTAGAGATTCAAAGTGCTTTTAACTTAGAAAATTTTGAAGCATCAGACTTGTTTGACAGCAACTCTGCATCAAAAGGTGAATCCGAAACGAACGAGGATTCGCAGCCAAATTTGGAAGAAGAGGTAGAATTTTCGCCAGATTTTAAAGTAGAAAGGGGAATACTTGTAAAAAGTTTGTACCCAAACAAGTTGCACAATTTTAGCACCAAGGAAGATTGTTATTTTCCATTTCATCCCGAAAAGCAAAGTCCGCCACCCAAGTCATAACTTAATTTAGGCCGTTTTTTAGGGTTGTTTTGACCCAAATTCTCAAGTAAAATTAAGTTAAATTTCAATGCACAAATCATTAATGGGTTTGGGTATTGTTACGACATTGTTTCTCTTGTCGTGCAATACTGATACACCCACAGAAAAAGAAAATAAATATAAGGTTGTTAAGCCAGTAATTATGGATACCGCCTTTACAGAAGAATATGTTTCGGAATTACATGCAACAGAAAATGTTGAAATTCGCTCTCGTGTAAAAGGTTTCATCGATAAAATATTAGTAGACGAAGGTAAAATAGTTAAAAAGGGTCAGGTAATATTTAAGTTAAGTAGTCAAGGCTACGAACAAGAATTGCTTAAGGCCGAAGCAGCTTGGAAAAATGAGCTAGCAGAACTTAAATCTGCAGAGATTGAACTAGAGAATACGGAAAAGCTGTATGCAAAAAAAATCATTTCTAAATCAGAGTTAGAACTTGCCAAGGCAAAATTAGACATGCATCGCGCCAAAGTTGAGGAGGCAAAGGCACATGAATTACAGGCTCATCATAATTTATCCTTCACCAATGTAAGAGCTCCTTTTGATGGAGTTATCAATCGAATACCCAATAAAACTGGCAGTTTAGTTGATGAAGGAACCCTGCTTACCACCTTATCTAATAATAAAGAAATGTTGGCATACTTTAATGTATCCGAAAGTGATTATTTAGATTATATTGGAACTACACATTGGAACGATTCTAAGAGTGTAAGTTTAGTACTTGCCAATGGAATGTTATACAATCAGGTAGGGCACATAGAAACAGTAGAAAGTGAGTTCGACCCCTTAACTGGAAATATTGCTTTTAGAGCACGATTTTCTAATCCGGAAAAAATATTAAAACATGGTTCAAATGGTAAGATTGTTGTGAGAAAGCAACTTAAAAAAGCCTTGGTAATACCACAAAAATCAACCTTCGAAATACAAGATAAAGTGTTTGTTTATGTGATAACTAAAGATCAAGAAGTTGAGCAAAGAAATATCACCATTAAAAAAAGACTACCACATGTATATGTAATAGAATCTGGATTGTCGGTTGATGATATCATATTATTGGAAGGCACACAAAACGTAAAGGCTGGCGAGAAGATTCAAATTCATCAGTAGTTTATTCTTCAATTATTTCTTATTTATTTAATTATCAAACATGACTTCTAAATTCATACATAGGCCTGTTTTATCTATTGTTATATCTGTTTTTATTACTTTATTAGGGTTAATTGCTTTGACCCAACTCCCAATTACCCAATTCCCTGATATTGCACCTCCAGAAGTTAACGTTACCACCAAATATACTGGGGCAAATGCAGAAACTTGTGTGAAGGCTGTTGTTACACCACTTGAAAGAGCAATCAACGGCGTACCCGGAATGTCTTATATGTCATCCGTTTCTGGTAATGATGGTTCAAGTGTAATTCAGATTATTTTTAAAGCGGGTACAGATCCCGAAATTGCTGCGGTAAATGTTCAGAATAGGGTTTCTTCTACATTAGATGAATTACCTGAAGAAGCAAAAAAGCAAGGTGTAATTGTAGAAAAAGTGCAAAATAGCATGCTGCTTTATCTAAATATTCTAAGTACAGATTCTGTTTTAGATGAAAAGTTTTTATACAATTTTGTTGATATCAATGTAATTGCAGAGCTGCGAAGGATAGAAGGGGTTGGGTTTGCGGATATCATGGGTTCAAGAGAATATGCAATGCGTATTTGGCTCAAACCAGATAAAATGTATATGTATAATATTTCTGCAAATGAAGTAGTGGAGCTATTACGCAAACAAAACGTAGAGGCAGCGCCAGGTAAAATTGGTGAGAGTTCTGGTAAACAAGCCCAAACTTTGCAATATGTTTTAAAGTACACTGGAAAGTTTAATACCAAACAAGCTTATGAAAATATAGTACTACTTAGCAAAGAAGATGGAGAGGTTGTAAGGTTAAAAGATATTGCTGAGGTTGATTTTGACTCTCAAGAATATGACGTAGTTTCAAAGGAAAACGGCAGGCCATCTGCTGCAATCGTCTTAAAGCAAAGACCTGGAACAAATGCTAAGGAGGTTATCGAGCGAATCAAAGAAAGGATGGCAACTATCAAACAATCGTCTTTTCCTCCAGGGATGGATTATACAATTAGTTATGACGTTTCGCAATTCTTGGATGCTTCTATTTATGAGGTTTTAAAAACGCTAATTGAGGCTTTTATTTTAGTGGCTTTGGTTGTATTTATCTTTTTGCAAGACTTTAGGTCAACCATTATCCCAATTTTGGCTGTACCGGTTTCATTAATTGGAACATTTTTCTTCATGCAATTAATGGGTTTTTCTTTGAACCTAATCACTTTGTTTGCCTTGGTTTTAGCTATTGGAATTGTTGTTGATAACGCAATTGTCGTCATCGAGGCTGTTCATGCAAAAATGGAACAATCTAATATCAGTGCTAGAAAAGCAACCGAACAAGCTATGAAAGAAATTAGTGGAGCCATCATTGCTATCACTATTGTAATGTCGGCTGTATTTATTCCAGTTGCTTTTATGGATGGGCCTACAGGTATTTTTTATAGACAGTTTTCCTTGACCATGGCCATTTCTATTGTTTTATCTGGAGTAACAGCTTTAACTTTAACACCTGCATTGTGCGTGCTGTTTTTAAAACAAACACATGCCTCAAATCATGGAAATAAAAATTGGCTATCGCGATTTTTCTTAGGGTTCAATCAAAAATATAATAGCTTATCAGATAGGTATAAAAATCTAATTCAGCGCATTGCCAACAGACGAGTGATTACTTTTGGGGCATTGTTATTCTTTAGTATTAGCACTGGGATTGTAGGAAAATTTGTTGCTACTGGCTTTATTCCTGAAGAAGATCAAGGTGCTATTTATGCTAATATCAACACACCTGTAGGTGCAACATTGGAAAGAACCGAAAAGGCTGTGGACGAAATTCAAGAAATTGCTAACAGTTTGGATGCCGTTAATTCGGTTTCTAGTTTAGCGGGTTATAGTGTTTTATCAGAAGGCACTGGCGCAATTTATGGTATGAACCTAATTAGCTTGAAAAAATGGAATGAACGCGATTTAAGTGATAAGGAAATTATTCAAGTACTTCAAGATAAAACTGCGCATATCAAAGATGCAAACATTGAGTTTTTTACCCCACCGCCAGTTCCTGGTTATGGTAATTCTAGTGGTTTTGAATTAAGGTTGTTAGACAGAACTGGAAGCAATGATTTAAATAAATTTCAAAAAGTAGCAGATGATTTTGTAATTGAACTCAATAAATGTCCAGAGATTAGTAATGCTTTTACCACTTTTAATGCAAACTTTCCGCAATTCATGTTACATATGGATGGAGACAAAGCTGCTCAAAAAGGTGTGGATGCAGATAACGCGATGAGTACATTGCAAACACTTATTGGTAGCGAGTATGCAACAAATTTTATTCGTTTCGGACAAATGTATAAAGTGATGGTTCAAGCACTACCGCAATTCCGCGCTCAACCTGATGATTTGTTAAACTTATATATTAAAAACAATAGGGGAGAAATGGTACCATTCTCTTCTTTCTTGCGCATAGAAAAGGTTTACGGGCCAGAACAAGTAACTCGATACAATATGTACACTTCTGCCATGTTAAATGGGCAACCTGCTTTAGGCTATAGCAGTGGACAAGCCATTGATGCCATTAAAAGAACTGCGCAAGAAAAGTTGCCTAAAGGTTATGGATATGATTGGGCAGGTTCATCAAGAGATCAAGCAAGTTCAGGTAATCAAGCGATTTACATTTTTGCCATTTGTTTATTGTTTGTTTACCTTTTATTAGCGGCACAATACGAAAGCTTCTTGTTGCCATTTCCTGTAATTCTATCCTTACCTGTTGGAATTTTTGGCGCTTTATTTTTACTCTGGGTAATGGGCTTAGAAAACAATATTTATGCCCAAATTGCCATGATCATGCTTATTGGTATTCTTGGAAAAAATGCCATCCTTATCATCGAATTTGCCACGCTAAAACATAGAGAAGGAATGTCTGTAATTGATGCAGCAATTGAAGGCGCTGTTGCAAGGTTGCGCCCAATTCTTATGACATCTTTTGCATTTATTGCAGGTTTAATTCCATTGATGTTTGCCTCTGGTGCTGGAGAAATCGGTAACAATACTATTGGTGGTGCAACCGCTGGTGGTATGCTATTCGGAACTATTTTTGGCGTTATTTTAATTCCAGGTTTGTATGTTGTGTTTGCTAAATTATCTGAACGCAAAAAAAACAAACGAAAAGAAGAATTGGCGTTCACTGAAACACTTTAATATTATGATGAAGAAATTATTTTACCTGATACTTTTTATAAGTTTCAACCTTTTGTTTGCTTGTAAATCATTAAAAACAGATATAGAAACTAACCAAAAACCACTTCCTTCAAACTATGGAAATAGTTTGGATACTTTAAACATTGCCACGCTCAATTGGCGTCAATACTTTGAAGACTCTTTGTTGACCCAACTTATAGATTCAGCTATTAGTGAAAATTTAGATTTGAAAATGGCTTGGCAAAGAATTGAAACTGCTAGGGCTCAAACCAAAATTGCACTTGGAAATCAGTTGCCAACTGTAAGTGCAAATACTGCTTATTTACAACGTAAATTTGGCTTTTATACCATGGATGATGCTGGAAATAGAGTAACCGAATTTGCCCCAGGAGATACAATTCCAACGCATTTGCCAGATTACAATGTTGGACTTACTGCAACATGGGAAGTGGATATTTGGGGAAAATTGAGAAACCAACGAAAATCTGCACTTTCAAATTACTTAGCCAGTGTTGAGGGTAGAAAGTTTGTTGTTTCTAACTTGGTTGCAGAAGTAGCTGTTGCGTATTATGAATTGTTAGCATTGGATAATGAGTTAGAAATTATTTTGCAAACAATTCAGAAACAAGAAGAGGCTTTGGAAGTAATTAAATTGCAAAAAGAAACTGGTAGGTCAAATGAACTAGCTGCTCAGCAATTTGAGGCACAATTGCTAGGATTTAAATCTATGGAATTTGAAACGAAACAGCAAATTGCAAGAAAAGAAAACCATATCAACTATTTAATGGGAAGATTTCCTCAATCTATTCCTCGACTTAAAGAGTCTTTGTTTAACAGTTCTAATCATTCTTTTTCTGCTGGAGTGCCTTCTCAATTATTGTTGAACCGCCCTGATATTCGGGCAGCAGAGTTTGAATTGGCTGCAACAAAATTTGATGTAAAATCTGCTAAAGCTAGTTTTTATCCATCCTTGAATCTTTCAGCAGGTTTTGGTTTTCAAGCCTATAATCCTCAATTTTTATTCTTATCTCCCGCTTCAAATGCCTATTCATTACTAGGGAGTTTAATGATGCCTGTTGTTAATAGAAAAGCAATTAAAGCACATTTTAATAAAGCAAAAGCTAATCAATTAACAGCCATATATAGCTATCAACAATCTATCTTGAATGGATTTGTAGAAGTGAGTAATGAGCTGCAGCATATCAAAAACCTTAAAGAAATGAATTTGCTGAAAAGAAGGCAAAAGGAAATTCTTGGTCTTTCTGTAGTAACTGCGCAGGACTTATATCGTGCTACACGTGCCACCTATTTGGAAGTATTACTTACGCAACAGAATTTTTTACAATCCCAATTAGAGTTTGTAAATGCAGGAAAACAACAACAAATTGCTAAAATAAAATTATATAAAGCTTTAGGCGGAGGCTGGCAATAAAGAATTGAAGGAGCTTTTTAGCAGTCTTTAGAATTTTCTTATTTTTAATGAATATAATTGAGCAATGAAAACTAAAGAAGAGATTGTGAATGATTGGTTACCCAGATATACTGGTAGGCCTTTAGATGGATTTGGAGAATATATTCTGCTTACCAATTTTGTTCAGTATGTTGAACTTTTTGCGAGTAAATACCAAGTAGAGGTAATGGGAAAAGATAAGCCTATGCAAACTGCAACTGCTGAAAACATCACGATTATTAATTTTGGAATGGGTAGCGCAATGGCAGCTACCTGCATGGATTTGCTTAGCGCTGTTAAACCCAAAGCAGCATTGTTTTTAGGTAAATGTGGTGGTTTGAAAAAGGTAACTAAGGTAGGAGATTTTATCTTGCCTATTGCAGCTATTAGAGGGGAAGGGACTAGCAAGGATTATATCATGGAAGAAATTCCTGCTTTGCCATCTTTTAGGTTGCAAAAAGCTGTTTCTGCCGCTATTGTAAAACATGATTTGGATTATTGGACAGGAACAGTTTATACTACCAATAGGCGCGTATGGGAACACGATGAGCAGTTTAAGGACTACCTTAGGAAAACCCGAGCCATGGCAATTGATATGGAAACTGCTACAATTTTTATTGTTGGATTCATCAATGAAATTCCCAAAGGAGCCTTGCTTTTGGTAAGCGATAATCCAATGGTCCCAGAAGGCGTAAAAACTTCAAAAAGCGATTCAACTGTTTCTGCTAATTATGTAAACAAGCATTTAGAAATTGGTATTGATTCGCTTATCGAACTTAGGGACAGTGGTGAATCAGTAAAGCATTTGAGGTTTGAGTAATGCTTGAAATCGACATTTTGCAGCTTTTCATCGACAATTTCTTTTCCTAATATATCAAAGGTTATCTTTGCCAAACAATGGCAAAAGGAAGTTTTAACAGTAATGGTAACCTGAAGCAGGAACCAGAAAAAGCAAAGATTAATAAAGAAAATATAGGTGAGGCTTTGGCATTGTTTGCCTATTTAAAGCCTTTTAGAGGAAAGTTTATACTTAGTTTGGTGTTTATAGCTTTATCAGCACTTAGTACCATGGTTTTCCCATTTCTGCTAGGGAAGATGATAGATGCGGCGGCGCCTGGCGCCGCCGCATCTGTGCCTCAAGCACCCATGAACCCAAGTATGCTCGGCCTCGACCTTAAAACCGTGCAATGGAGCCTCAATACATTACTTATACTTATTTTCCTTCAACTCTCGGTTCAAACCATATTCTCTTTTATGCGCATTTACTTGCTTACTGAAGTGGGCGAAAAGTCGCTGGCAAATATTCGTACCGACCTATACGGTAAATTACTTTCTATGCCAATGAGCTTCTACAGTGAGCAAAGAGTAGGGGAGTTAAGCAATCGATTAAGTGCCGATTTATCCCAAATTCAGGATGCCATCTCCTTTACTTTGGCCGAGTTTCTTAGAGGAATTTTTACGCTCATCATCGGTCTGAGCTTCATCTTTTGGATCAATACTAAACTTGCATTTGTAATGCTTTCGGTGGTACCATTGATTGCAGTGGTTGCTGTGGTATTTGGTATGCGCATTCGTAAAATGTCTCGTAAAGCCCAAGACCAATTAGCAGAAAGTGGAACCATCGTCCAAGAAACTTTTCAAGGCATTTCTATTGTTAAAGCATTTACCAGCGAATCTTACGAAATGGGAAGATACAGAAAAAGCATTTTTGGTGTGGTTGAAACTGCAATCACAAATGCTCGATACAGAGGCGCATTCGTTAGCTTTATGATTTTTTCTGTCTTTGGTTCAATTGCTTTCGTAATGTGGTATGGTGCAGGCTTAATAAAAAGCGGTGAAATGAGTGCTGGTGATTTAACCATGTTTGTGATTTTTTCTGCCTTTGTAGGAGGAACTTTTGCTGGCTTTGCAGATATGTTTTCACAATTGCAGAAAACCCTTGGCGCTACCCAACGTGTAAGAGAATTGCTTAGAAGCGAAGGTGAAGCCGTTGAAATTCAGCAATTGTCAGACAAAATTTTGAAACCAATCAAAGGAAGTGTTCGTTTTGAAAATGTTGCCTTCTCATATCCTGGTAGACCAGATGTTGAGGTGCTTAAGAATATAAACCTAACAGCTGGAATAGGCGAACAAATTGCCTTGGTTGGTCCGAGTGGCGCGGGCAAAAGTACTTTAGCCTCCCTATTGTTAAACTTTTATCAGCCAGTTTCTGGTACTATTTTATATGATAATATTGATAGTAAAACTTTTGAATTAACCGACTTAAGGAAGCAAATCGCTTTTGTACCCCAAGATGTTGTATTGTTTGGAGGAACCATTAAGGAAAATATTGCTTATGGTAAACCAAATGCAACCCATGAAGAAATTGTAATGGCTGCAAAACAAGCCAATGCGGCTGGCTTTATTGAAAATTTTCCTGAAGGATATGAAACCATTGTTGGAGAACGCGGAATCAAACTAAGTGGTGGTCAAAGACAACGAGTTGCTATTGCAAGGGCAATTTTAAAAGACCCCGCAATTCTAATTTTAGATGAGGCTACAAGTTCTTTAGATAGTGAGAGCGAACAATTGGTTCAAGAAGCTTTAGAAAACTTAATGAAAGGAAGAACCAGTTTTGTTATTGCACATCGATTGTCTACTGTTAGAAATGCAAACAAAATTGTTGTTATCGATAAAGGAACCGTGCAAGAAATAGGGACACATGAGCAACTTATGCAGAAAGAAAAAGGCCTTTACAAAAAATTGGTCGATATGCAATTAGAGTGGAGTACCTTGCAAGTCTGATATTTACGTTTGTAAGTGCTAGAAAAGTTTTTTCAATTGCTATTTTCGGATAAATTTGCCGACGACTCATTTTAAACTAATCATACATGTCTGAATTTCAATTGGTGATGCCCAAAATGGGCGAAAGTATTGCAGAAGCAACTATTATACGCTGGACAAAAAACGAAGGCGACCAGATTGCAGTGGATGAAACTGTATTGGAAATTGCTACTGATAAGGTAGATTCTGAAGTGCCATCACCAAAAGCAGGTGTATTGGTTAAGAAGTTATTTAAGGATGGTGATGTGGTTGCAGTTAACGCTCCAATAGCAATAATTGCCTTGGCTGGTTCTGCCACAACTGCTGCCCCTGTTGCTGCTCCTGTAAGTGCACCAGCACCAGTTGTTGAAACAGCCGCAGTGGTTGAAGCTTCTATTCAAACCATAAAAGAAACAGTTTCTTCAGTAGGAGGAAATAGATTCTATTCTCCGCTTGTATTAAACATTGCCAGAACTGAAAACATTAGTATGGCAGAACTTGAAACCATACCTGGTAGTGGTGCCGAAGGAAGAGTTACCAAAAGAGATATTCTAGAACATGTTCAGAATAGAGGAACAGCTAAACCTGTTGCTCAACCTCAAACTACTGCCGCACCTGCTGTTACCGCTGTTGCTCAGCCGCAAACTGTTGCTGCTCCAGCTGCCAACAAACCTGCTGTAAGCGTTGGCGGAGGTGATGAAATTATTGAAATGGACAGAATGCGTAAGCTTATTGCAGACCACATGGTGATGAGCAAACATACCAGTCCGCATGTGACTAGCTTTGTTGAAGCCGATGTTACCAATATGGTTCTTTGGAGAGATAAAGCGAAAAAAGTTTACGAAAAAAGAGAAGGGGAGAAGATTACATTCACTCCAATGTTTATTGAGTGTGTAGTAAAAGCAATTAAGGATTACCCAATGATAAACGTTTCTATTGATGGATATAATATCATTAAAAAGAAAAATATCAATGTAGGCATGGCAGCAGCTTTGCCAAGTGGTAATTTAATTGTGCCTGTAATTAAAAATGCAGATATGATGAATTTGGTTGGCCTCACAAAAACAGTAAATGATTTAGCCAACCGAGCTAGGGCCAATAAGCTTTCTCCAGACGATATTCAAGGTGGAACTTTCACCGTGACCAATGTTGGTGGTTTTGGCAATGTGATGGGAACTCCAATTATTAATCAGCCACAAGTTGCAATATTGGCAACAGGCAGTATTAAAAAGAAACCTGCAGTATTAGAAACTCCTATGGGAGACGTAATTGCCATTAGACATATGATGTTCTTGAGTTTAAGTTACGACCACCGTGTGGTGGATGGTTCTTTAGGTGGTTCTTTCCTTCGCAGGATTGCAGACTATATGGAACAGTGGGATGTTAACCGCGAAATCTAATAGTGTTTAAAAGTTATTGATAAACCAATCATGCGCCGTAGCAGTAATCTGCACGGCGCATTGTATTTTTGCCTCCCGTAAGTACTATTTACGGATAAATGACACCAAAATATATTTTTGTTACTGGCGGGGTAACATCCTCCCTAGGTAAAGGGATAATTGCAGCCTCTCTCGCCAAATTGCTTCAAGCTAGAGGTTATAAAGTGACCATCCAAAAACTAGATCCATACATTAATGTGGATCCTGGAACACTAAACCCTTATGAACATGGCGAATGTTATGTAACAGAAGATGGTGCAGAAACCGATTTGGACCTTGGACATTATGAACGTTTTTTGAACCATCCAACCTCACAAGCCAATAATGTTACTACTGGTAGAATATACCAACATGTCATTAACCGCGAGCGGGAAGGTGCATTTTTAGGGAAGACAGTTCAGGTTATTCCACATATTACCGACGAAATAAAACGTAGAATAAAATTATTGGGTGAAACTGGAAATTACGAAATAGTAATTACAGAAATCGGGGGAACTGTTGGCGATATTGAGTCATTGCCATATATTGAGTCTGTTCGCCAATTACTTTGGGAGCTAAAAGATGAAGATGCTTTGGTAATTCACCTTACTTTATTGCCTTATTTGAGTTCTAGCAATGAGCTAAAAACAAAACCAACCCAACACAGTGTTAAGCTTTTATTAGAAAGTGGCGTTCAACCCGATATTTTAGTTTGCCGCACAGAACATGCGATTACCAAAGAAATGCGCAAGAAAATTGCTTTGTTTTGCAACGTAGATGCAAATTCTGTAATTGAAGCATTGGACGTGCCAACTATTTATGACGTTCCTTTGATGATGCTTAAGGAAAAGTTAGATAAAACGGTACTATCAAAACTAAAACTATCTGCCAAAAATGAACCTGATTTAGAAAGCTGGAAAAACTTCTTAACGCGCCATAAGAATCCTAAAAATGAAATCAGAATTGGGCTTATTGGTAAATATGTAGAATTGCCCGATGCTTATAAATCAATTATTGAGGCCTTCATTCATGCCGGTGCTAGCAACGAGGCTAGGGTTAGAGTGCAATACATCCATAGTGAATTAATTGCTGATGATAATGTGGCTCAAAAACTTGGAGATTTAGATGGAATTTTAGTTGCTCCAGGATTTGGTGACAGGGGAATTGAAGGGAAAATCACAGCCATTAAATACGCAAGAGAACATAATGTTCCGTTTTTTGGAATTTGTTTAGGAATGCAAATGGCAGTAATAGAATTTGCAAGAAATGTTATTGGTTGGAAAGACGCACATAGTACTGAGATGAATGCTAAAACCAAGCATCCAGTTATTGACATGATGTCTGACCAAAAGAACATTACCAAAAAAGGTGGAACCATGCGTTTAGGCTCTTATGTGTGCGAGTTAAGCAAAAACAGCATAGCTTACAAAGCATATGATAAGTCGAAAGTAAACGAGCGCCACCGTCATCGTTATGAATTTAACCCAAAGTTTCAGGCAGAATTTGAAGCAAATGGCTTGCATATCACAGGCATAAATCCAGAAACTAAATTGGCCGAGATAGTTGAATTAAAAGACCATCCGTATTTTATTGGCGTTCAATTTCACCCAGAATATAAGAGTACAGTACTAAATCCGCATCCCTTGTTTGTAAGGTTTTTAAAAGCGGCGGTTGCATTTAACCTTAGTTCTAAATAAGTTTCGGTTTGAACCTAGCGTTTGATGCAAAAAAAAGGCGGCCGAAGGCCGCCTTTTTAGGTCTTAAGCAAATGCTGTTTATTGTTCTGAAATTTTCTTGGCAATTTTTTCGCCAATTTTTCTTCCCCAAGTCTCCCCAACTTTCATAGATTCTTGCATGATTGGCCCAGTACTTTGAGCATATTTTTTTCCAACAGGTGTGTTGTAAAATTTGGTCATTTCTTTCAAATCTGCCATTGTTAAATACTTTTCGTAAACAGGCACCAATAACTCAGCTAAATCTTCTATAGACGACTTTAACATTTCTTGTTCTGCCTCTTTCCAAAAATTAGCTGGAACATCCTTGTAGTTTTCTTTAAACATAGTCATCATTTGCTTGATAGCAGAAATATAAGCCTCATCAGTACCAGAAGCTGTAAACATTTCTAATAAGGCTTTTTTGTACTCATCTTTTGCTTGAGCAAAACTGCTTTGGATATTAATTATAAATCCAAATGCTAATAAAATAATTAATTTTTTCATGATTTATTTTTGAACCTGCATTATCGAATATTTTTGTTTAACCCCAAAATTCCTTTTTTTAATTGGGTTTATTTTATACCCCAAATTGACTCAAATGATGATCTAAGTGTTTATAAAGCAAATTATTCCATTCTTTCGAGCTCAAATTTCCAAAAGAATTTGAGGCTTTACCTTCAAAATGACTTTCTCCCAAATCAACAGTTTTCGAAATATTTGCTAATAACTTCTGCTTTTCAATCTCAAAATTGCGCTCATCTTTAATTAAAAATGCTGGTGCAGTCTGACTTAGTTTTTTATAAGGTTTTTCTCCAACAACTGTTGGCTTCACAAATAGCTTTAAAAGTGCCTTTACAAGAAAGTTTGGTGATGGGTATTTATCTGTAAACAACATATCATAAGTAACATTGCAATGGGCAAGCATTTGTGAAACCTGCATAGTTCCCCAAACTGGTGTTGTGCTTGAATTAAGCGAATTAATCCTTTGAATGAGTTTTTCTGAAACTTCTTTACTAAAGTAATTTGGTAGCGACATGAGTTTTTAAATTTAGATTGTGAAAATAAGTAGCTTATTTAAATTTTTAAATGAAATAATTGTTTCCTAGTTCTTAATTGAAAATTGAACACCCACAGCATAATGGTCGGATAGCTGAAGTTGGTTTGAACGCAAAGGCCGAATTGTGCGATAACTTTTCTTTTCTAATTGAGTATATAATATATAATCAATCTTTTTGAAATCATTCTGATGTGCTTTAAAACCATTAAATGTACCTAAACCTAAGCTATCTGTTTCATTTATGGAGGCATCCTTAAGGTTTTTTCTGAAATTTTGAATTGCCGCTTCATGAGGTTCACTGTTAAAATCCCCCATCACAATTAAGGACATTTTCTCTTGTGTTAATTTTTCTTCTGCAAATCTAGTAATCAATACCGATGAGGAATCCCTCGCAATTTTGCCCATATGGTCAAAGTGAGAATTACAAACAAGTATTTGATTGCCAGTTTTTTTATCTTTAATTTTTACCCAAGCACAAATTCTGTTTAAGGCTGCATCCCAACCTTTTGAAGGTTTTTCTGGAGTTTCTGATAGCCAAAAGGTACCACTTCCTAGGATTTTAAACTGCGCTGTATCCACAAAAATTGGAGAGAATTCCCCTCCATTTATGCCATCCTCTCTACCCACTCCAACTTGTTGAAAGCCAACTAAATTAGCTTTAATAAATTGTAACTGATTCAATAATACCTCTTGTAAACCGATGATTTGTGCATTTTCTCTTGCCAAAAAATCCACTAACTCCTTTTTTCTATATTCCCAATAATTTAAACTGTCTGATGGGTTGCTATACCTTATATTATAAGTAATAACCTTAATATTTTGAGAAAATATTGGGTCAACCCAAAATAAAAGAGAAAAAATAAGGATAAGTTTTGCCGTTTTCATTTGCCCGAAATATACTATTTTCGCCGCTCACTTAGAAAAAGAATGGATAGAAATTCCCTCATTGGATTAACCTTAATTTTTTTGATCCTTATTGGTTTTGCTTATGTAAACCAACCTTCGCAAGCAGATTTAGAAGCTGCTAAACGTCAGCAAGATTCATTGTCTTTGGTGCGTTATAAAAATGATAGTCTTGTTCTTGCTGCTCAAGCTCAGCAAGTTAAACCACAAACGTCCAATTTAACTGCTGTTGATACTAATGCAATTGCTAATTCATTTGGTGTTTTTGCAGCGTTTGCAAACGGAAATGAACAATTGCTAACCCTTGAAAACGAACAGTTGAAAATTGGTATTCTTAACAAAGGCGGTCGCATTGCTTATGTAGAACTTAAACAATATAAGAGAGCAGATGGCTCTCCATTGGTGTTAACAGACGTTAAGGAAAGCGAATTTAGCTATGGTTTTGCAACCCGAGATGCTAAAGCTATTTCTACCAAGGACCTGTTTTTTACACCCGTTATTTCTGAGGGTGGAAAAAAACTTAGCATGCAAGTTAAACTATCAGAAGGCAAAATGATAGAACATGTTTATAGTTTGAACCAAAACCAAAACCTAGTTGATTTTAAAATCAATTTAATTGGTATGAACGAAGTGATTGCTGTTAACACTAGTTATTTAGACCTTATTTGGAATCAAAATTTACTTCAGCAAGAAAAAACACATGATGCAGAGGAAAAAACTTCGACTGTGTATTACCGATACGCAAATGACGAACCTGATTACCTTAATGAAACAAAAGCTGGAAAAGAAGAACTAAAAACTGCCGTTAATTGGATCAGCTACAAACAACAATATTTCAATAGCTCTTTAATTGCAACCCAGAATTTTGAAAATGCTGTAGTAGAAAGTAAATTAGATGAGCGCAAAAAATATGTTAAAGTATTAAGTTCAAATATTGGATTGGCTTATGGCCATGAAGTGAATACAACTTACCCATTACAGTTCTATTTTGGTCCAAATTCATACAAAGAACTAAAATCATTAGACATTGAGCTTGATAACATTGTTCCAATGGGTTGGGGGATTTTTGGTTGGGTTAACAAGGCTTTAACCGTTAATGTGTTCTACTTTTTGGGCCAATACCTGAATAATTTTGGTTTGATTATTCTATTGCTCACCGTAATTGTTAAGACAATTCTGTTTCCGCTTGTGTATCGTTCTTATATGAGTTCAGCCAAAATGCGTGTGCTCAAGCCAGAAATCGACGAAATCAAAGAAAAATATGGCAATGACATGGCCAAGCAACAACAAGAAAACATGAAGATTTATCGCAAGGCAGGCGTAAATCCACTTGGTGGTTGTGTGCCTGTTTTGCTTCAAATGCCTATTCTAATTGCCATGTTCCAGTTTTTTCCAAGTGCCTTCGATTTGCGTCAAAAGGCATTTTTATGGAGCAATGATTTAAGTAGTTATGATAGTATATTAAACCTTGGTTTTAGCATTCCTTTTTATGGCGACCATGTGAGTTTATTTACTATTTTGATGACAGTTTCTACCATTATCTATACCATTTACAACAATCAAATGACAGGTGTAACTGGCCAAATGAAGATAATTAGTTATATTATGCCAATTGCTTTCCTGGGTTTCTTTAACAATTATGCAAGTGGTTTAACCTATTACTATTTCCTTTCAAACTTATTTACAATCGGTCAGCAATTGTTAATTCGCGCTTTTGTTGATGAAAAAGCGCTGCATGCTCAGATTCAAGAAAATAAAAAGAAGCCCATTACCAAAAGTAAATTTCAGCAAAAGCTGGAAGATATGGCGCGCAAAAGAGGTTACGACCCAGATAAATTGGGAAAGTAATACCTATTAAAAAAAGAAACCCGATTGAGAGCTACTCAATCGGGTTTTTTTTGTATCCAAGTAAAATGAAAATAATACTTGTTACCATTCAGAAACTTTGCCAAACCTCCTCTTAAAACAGAATTAATTGTTCTTTTTAATGATTATCAGCGTTTAAAAAACATAAATTATCATTTGGTTCAAACCGAAACTTATAATGTGTATTTTTTAGTGGAAATAATTTCCTCAATTTAGACACTATTTTGTACACTTATTCGCTCAAAAGTATTTTCCATGCCTCCAAAACTTTTGCTTCAAGTAATATTTGATGCGCAAGTTTATGAAGCAACTCACTTTTTTCTTCTTTGGTTATTTCTTGAGCCAATATTTTGCTCAATTCTTTATTCATGCGTTGAAATATTGCCACCGAATCTAAATCTGGCAATTGCTCACAATTGGCAAGCATACCTAAGTCGTTGCCAGTTAAAAATTTACTGTTTTTTATACCCAATGGTAATTGGTCAAATCCAATTCCTAGGTTCCTTGCTGGCTTGGCCACCTCAAATAAAGCAGAACCGCTGGCGCGCACATACCAATCGCTGCCCAATCTGCCTACCACATCAAGTTGATGCTGGTTAATTTTTCCATCTGCAGTTAATACTTCAGGAGAAATATGCATACAAATCATCTCTGCAATGATGAGATTTCCTGCTCCACCTTCAGTTCCTGTTTCTTGTATATCTACTATTTTGCATTCAATTTGAACCGGACTTTCCTTTACCCTAAATGGTTTTACATGCAAGGAAGGAACCATTGTAAATCCTGCTTTTTCAAATTCGTTTATGCCTTTTGGATACTCGCAACTTGCTAAACTCATTTGCTGCACCATAGCGTAGTTTACTACATTTATTACAACTTCTTTGGTAGCAAAGGCATTTTCTAAAGTGTGTTTTATAGTATTATCACGTACCCTTCTAGCAGGCGAAAAAATAAATCGGGTTGGGTTTGATCCAAATATGTTAAAAAAGCTAAACGGGCTTAAATTAGGATTTCCTGCTTTATCAATTGTGCTTGCAAAGCAGATTGGCCTTGGCGCAATCGCCGTTAAAAGGGTATTATGAAACTCTGCCAAAGGCAGGTCTTTTGGTCCAATTGTTTTCATTTTTGTGTACATTTTCTAATAAGAATTATGAAAAGTTAATTAAGAAATAGTTTTTCTTTCCTTTTTGAACCAATAAATACTTCTCATTAATTAAATGTTCAATTTTAACTATTAGGTTGGCATCTTCAATTTTAATTTTATTGATACCAACACCTCCACCTTGTAACATTTTGCGCGCCTCACTTTTTGAAGGAAAAACACTGGTTTTTTCTGCCAATAAATCAATTATTGGAATACCAGAACTCAATTCAGTTTGGGTTAATTGGAAGTTAGGCACTCCCTCAAAAATATCTAAAAAAGTAGCCTCGTCTAATTGGGAAAGTGTATCTGCCGTACCCTGTCCAAACAAAATTGCTGATGCTTCCACTGCTTGTTCAAAGGCTTCCTCGGAGTGAACCCTTGAAGTAATGTCTTTGGCTAAGGCTTTTTGTAAAATTCGTGTATGTGGAGCTAATGCATGTTCAGCTTCTAAGGATTCAATGGTTTCTTTGTTGAGTAAGGTGAAAATTCTAATCCAGGTTGACGCATCAGCATCACTTGCATTGAGCCAAAACTGATAAAATTTATAAGGCGAGGTACGCTTTGGGTCGAGCCAAACTGCACCACTTTCTGTTTTTCCAAACTTGGTACCATCACTTTTCTTAATAAGGTTTGTAGTTAAGGCAAATGCCGTTCCTTGCGATTTTCTTCTAATCAATTCTGTGCCAGTAACAATATTTCCCCATTGGTCGGAGCCTCCCATTTGAATTAGGCAATTTTCATTTTTCCAAAGGTGAAAAAAGTCGAATCCTTGCACGAGTTGGTAAGTAAACTCAGTAAAACTCATTCCTGTTTCTCCCTCCAAACGCATTTTCACTGAGTCTTTGGCCATCATGTAATTTACAGTTAGGTGTTTGCCCACATCTCTGATAAAATCCAGAAAGCTTATGTTTTTAAACCAATCATAGTTATTAACCATTTTAGCACCCCTAGCTTCATCCTTAAAATCCAAGAATTTTTTGAGTTGTGCTTCAATACAATTTACGTTATGAAATAATACTTCTTCTGAAAGTAAATTTCGTTCAGCAGATTTTCCAGAGGGGTCGCCCACCATTCCTGTGGCACCACCAACTAAGGCAAAAGGCCTATGGCCAGCTTTTTGGAAATGAATGAGGGTCATGATTTGAACCAAATGTCCTACATGCAAACTATCCGCAGTTGGGTCAAAACCAATATATCCATTGGTTATTTCTTTCTTTAATTGCTCTTCAGTACCAGGCATTATGTCGTGCAACATGCCTCTCCATTTTAATTCTTCAACGAAATTGCTCATGTTGCGAAAATAGCTGTAATAATAAAGATTGCAAAGCACCAAACAAATGGGAAGGAAGGTAGAATATTATGCTGTTATTAGGTAAAATGGAATGTAATTTGAAACAATTAATTATTATTAAAACTTAAAGAATTTAAAAAAAACAAAAGATACCCATTAATAGGTATTTTTTATTGCATTTGAATCCGTACCTTTATATTAACAAAAAAACTAACTCCTTTGCACATGCTAAATCTTTTTTACAGTGATTCAGGCGATGAGGATTTTATAAGCAAATTAGAAACTTTTTCTAAAGAGGAGCTTTTAGCGTTTATCATTCAACTCAGGAAATCCAATGCTGAAAAGGCTTTTCAATCGAGTTACGAAAATGAATTACAAGACTTATATGTAGAGATATTAGATGCTTTTATAGATATAAAATTAGAAGATGCAGACCTAGAGTTAAATACCTCATTGAAGAAATTAGGGAACTTTTTTGGCGCAGCAAGAATTTTTATTTTTGATATTAACCCAGCAACAGGGTTTGCTTCGATTTCTTTTGAATGGTGTGCAGAAGGAACTAGTAGTCAGTTTAATTCCTTAAAAAATATACCCTGTAGAAATTTTCCTGAATGGTATGATGCCCATAAAAAAGGAGAGATTTATTATGTTCCAGATATTACGTCATTAAACGATAACAATCCAATCAAAAGAGGTTTTTCAAAAGAAGGAATAAAAAGTGTGTTTTCTGTGCCCTTGATGAATGATGGGCAACTCATCGGTTTCGTAGGTATTGATTTTATCAGGCAGTTCAATACTGGAGCTTTGGCTCAAGAAAAACTTAATACAGTTATCGCAAAAATGTTGGTGAACCTTAAAAATAGAATTTATGCAATTTCTGAAATTAAGGGCAAAGAAAGATTTTTGGCAGATTTAATGGAGAATTCTGGTTCGGTTACATATATTAAAAGGTTAGATGGAACCTATGTAAGAGTTAATAAAACTTGGGAAGAGGTAACAGGTCATCCTCGCGAAAATGTAATTGGAAGAACCGATTTTGATTTGTTTGAAGAAGGTATTGCTAAGCAATTCAGGCAAAACGATTTACAGGTAATGCAGGGAAATAAGAAAATTATTATTGAAGAAATTTTACTAGTCGATAACGCACTTAAACATTTTATAAGTGTTAAATTTCCAACATACGATGCAAAAGGTTTGGTAATTGGGATGGCCGGAATGAGCACTGAAATTACTGAGTTAAAAAGGGTAGAATCATTTTTACGCGAGCAAGAAGCGCACCTTAATGCAATTTTAAATAGTTCTTTAGAAAGTATATGGTCTATCAATAGCAATTATGAAATTACTTTTGTTAACAATATTGTATATGAAGATTTCTTAAGAGCTTTTGGTAAGGAACTTAAAAAGGGGATTTGTATCATAGATATGCTTCCAGAGTATATGCAAAATTATTGGAAAGACAAATACAACCAAGTTTTGACAGGCACAATTCTAGATTTCAATGAGAAGGTACAAGGTGAAAATGAGTTTTTTTATCTGAATATTCGCATGTATCCAGTTATTGTTGATGATAAAGTAGTTGGAGTAGCTCTTTTTAGCAGAAACCTCACGAAGCAAATTTTAGCCATAGAACAACGAGATGCACATTTTGATACCATTGAAAAACAAAACCAAATCCTGCGAGAAATTGCTTGGTTGCAATCTCATAAAGTTAGGGCTCCTTTGGCACGAATGCTAGGCCTAATCAATCTTTATAATGAGTCCAATGGCATAGATGATGATTTTTTTAGCAATGAAAAAGTTTTAAAGTCTATCAGAGAATCTGCACATGAATTAGATGAAATAATCAAACAAATATCAGAGAAAACCTATCACTCAGAACAAATTATTGGTACAAGTTTGAAGTAAAAGAAACTTATTTAAATTAATCTGATGAATTTTTAAGGTTATTCTTTAGTGCTAAAATTCAACTAGGTTCTGCTTTTTGTTGTATTTTATATTTAGATAAATCAGAACAGCACTTAACAAACTTCCCACTATAGTTGCTATCACGTCGTTTATGTCAAACGGTCGGTAGGCGAAAATCTGAATGTACTCCCATAAAGTGAGACCTAAAATGGATAGTATTACAGAGGCAAGCATTCTTTTTTCTGGGTTGAGCTTAATCTTCTCAAAATAACCATTGTTATAAATAAAGATGGCCATACTCATGCCTATACCCGCCAGAAAATTTGGCAAAACACCAAGCAGTTGTTTAATTATTTCATCGTAATCTTTGCTATTTGGGCGAATAAAATTCTGCACCAAAATTGTAGTTATAAATGCTATGAATCCTATTGATTCTAAAGTTTGATAATTCTTACTTTTAAATAGTTTATTCATGATTTTAACTCTTTTAAATAGGTTGACTATTCAGCCTAGGTTCAAATCTAAAGTTTTATTTTTTATATTTATCTTCAATATTATTTAGTTGGCAAATTACATTTTCTTTAAAACGCTAACATTCATAAATCCACAAAAAATGCGTTATTCGTAGATGATAAAATTTATACCTCTCTCATTAAGCAATGGTTAACAGAGCAAGGTCACGTCAAATTTCAATTAGTAAAGAAACCAGTTCATCAAATGATAAATTCGATTAAAGAGACTTACAAGGATTTTTCAACTTTCCTCAAAAGACCCATTGACCAGCCAGATCCAATACAGACAAGGCAACAAAAAGTAAAAAGACTTTTCTCCCTTTTAGCAATAGACATTCCAATCATGGGGGTTTTAATAGCAATTGTTTATGCGATTGAAAAATTTGGATTGATTAATACAGATAAACATAAAATGGTGATGCTTTTGCAACAGTTACCCATTTGGTGGATAATACTTTTTGGAGTAGTGTTGATGCCACTAATTGAAGAATTAATTTTTCGACTTTATCTCCGGTTCAAACAAAATTACTTAGCTCGTTTGATAATGCTCTTGGCCTCTTTAACTGGTAAACAAAACAAAATTATTGTTGAATCTCAATTAAATGCTATTTGGGTAAATAATTTTAGGGCCATTTTTTATTTTTCTGCTATATTATTTTCCATTGTTCATATAGCAAACTTTGAATACTCAATCAACATTTTAATTTTCTCCCCAATATTATTAGCCCCGCAATTTATCATGGGACTTTTCTTAGGTTATTTACGGGTAAGATATAATCTAATTTTAGGAGTACTAATGCATGCCCTTCACAATGCAATTTTTCTTATCATACCGATCATCTTTATGAGCGGTGCGGTTGAAAAACTCAATGTTAAAACAAATAGCTATTCCTTAAAAATTGAGGAACATACCCTAAAGCAAATGAATGTTTCATCCACATTTGGTTCAGACACAATAAATTTTAATGGAACAAGCCTTAAATCAATAATCGCCTATCTACTTGAAAAAGATGAAAAGCTTATTGATTTTAGCAGCAATCAAATGGCCGACAAAAGAATTAGCTTAAGTTATAAAAAGTATATTAAGGATACTACCGATGATAAAAAAGCAATACTGAAACATCTATCACAGGTTTACAATTTTAAGCTTGAGAGCAATAAAGTATTTCAATTAATTTGGGAAATGGATTTGCAAGATTCTACAAAACTATTAAAACATAAATCCAGCAACAATGGAAATTCAAGCATTACGAGCATGACCTCTAAAGAAATAAAAATAGAAAATGCAGACCTGGGTCAAATAGCCAAGGAACTTTCTTCAAACTATAATAAATATATTACGAATAGCGCCAACATTGACAGTAAATTTGATTTCATCCTACCCAAAAGTGATTTCGCTGAACTTGAAAACTTGTTGAAATCAGAATACGGACTTTCATTAAAAAGAAATGATAAGGAATTGGAGTACACCTATATCAATTTTTTAAAAGTAGAATAAACAGCATCTCACAATACCTAAAACTATTGAACTTTCTCTCTCATTTCTATATCGACGAGCAACCACAAAAAGGTGCCGCCTACCACTTGGGCTTAATCCTGCCCGACATTAGCAGAGGTTTGGTTAAAGGGTTAGGCAGGCATCCAACTTTGGTAATTGAGAATGAGTTTTTTATGGATTTAAATGAAGGATGCCGCAAGCATTTGGCTGCCGATAAGCGTTTTCATGCTTCCCTATTTTTTGAACATGGGTCGGCACAGTGTTTAGAAATGATTAAGCAATTACCTTTTCAAGAAATAATTCATCGCAAATGGTTTATCGGACATATTCTCTTCGAAATGCTACTAGACCGTTTATTGGTTCAACACATAACTATTGTTGGACCCAGATTTTACAATTACATGCGCCAAATTGAAGAAAATAAATTGGCAGATTTTATGAACCACCACAATTGTACTGACACCGTAAGATTTCTCAGAAATTTTGAGCATTTTCGCAAAGTAGGTTATATTGCAAACTATCCAGATAATAACCTATTTGCTTATTCGTTAAGCAGGGTGTTAATGCGCGCTGGCTTGCCTCCTCTAAGTTTTGCCGATAAGCAAATTTTAATGGAAGGCGTGCAGCAACTAGAATCTGGATTTTTTGCCAATAGGCAAGCATTGTTGTATGAATTGAAAAACGTTTTTGAATGAAAAATTATCTTTTGCTGTTAACATTAGTGCTAGGTTTGAACCAAACCCAAGCGCAAGTATTAAAATACAGTAATGAGTTTCTAAACATTGGTATAGGTGGACGCGCAATGGCAATGGGAGGGTCTGTTATTGCCAGTTCAAATGATGTAACAGGTGCTTATTGGAATCCAGCAACCTTGCTCAAAATGACCGAAAACCTGCAAATCAGTGGGATGCACAATGAGCAGTTTGCAGGTATTGCCAAGCATGATTATGGTAGTATTGGTTTTTCACTTTCAGAAAACTCAAAATTAGCATTCTCTCTCATAAGATTTGGGGTAGATGGTATCCCAAATACCTTATATATCATGCAAGATGGGCAAATAAATTATTCTCTCATCAGAAGCTTTTCGGCTGTAGATTATGCTTTTGTAGGCTCATATGCTAAATCTACTAAAATAAAGGGTTTAAATATAGGTTTGAACGCAAAAGTAATTAGAAGGGTGGTTGGCGATTTTGGCGGCGCTTGGGGATTTGGGATAGATGCTGGTGCAACGTATGAACGAAATGACTGGCAGTTTGCAGCAATGGCTAGAGATGTTAGCAGTACCTTTAATGCTTGGACTTTCAACCTTTCGGAAGCGGATAAACAACAATTAATTGCTGCTGGAAATGCAGTTCCCAATGGTGGATTAGAAATTACTGTTCCTAGGTTTACATTTGGCGTTGCTAGGAAATTTTATTTTTCTAAAGATAGATATTCGCTTTTACCAGAGTTTAATTTTGATTTAACTACAGATGGTCAAAGAAATGTTTTAATAAGCAGTAAAATTATTAACCTTGACCCAAGAATGGGTTTGGAGTTTGGTTACAATGATTTTGTTTTTGTTAGAGGTGGGTATAGCACTTTACAAAGAGTAACTGATATTTCTGGTAAACAAAGTTTCAATGGAATGCCAAGCTTAGGAATTGGCATAAAATTGAAAACACTCTCCATTGATTATGCCCTAGGAAACGCATTCAATCAAGGTTTGATTGGAATGAGTAATATCATTAGTTTAAAGTACGGAATCAATCGAAAAGGTTAATCAATCTCTTCCCCGTTTTCTGGCTGGTGGTATAAATCCATCGCTGTAATCATAGCTATAAATCCCCAAAACAAGACCGCTATTTTATCCTGCTCACTGTAGGCATTTAATAAACCATGTGCTAAGTAAGTTATCAATCCCAACAAAAGACCAGCACTAAAAATACGGATCATTGGGGTCCTGCCTTCGTAAAAAAGTCTAATACCAGTTCTAAATGTCGTAAAAATAATTGCCAAAAAAGTAAATAACCCAATCCATCCGCTTTCAGAAAGTGGATTTAAATATTCACTGTGAGCGTGCCCCTGATCGCCAAAGGCAGTAGTTATTGGAGTAACAAATTCTGGGTCTTGGTAAGGAGCATAAGTAAACGAATAGGCTCCTGGTCCAAAACCTAGGATTGGCCTTTCTTTTACCATGTTTACCGCCGCTATCCACCTATTCACTCGTTCCAAATTAGAAACATCATTTCTAACATTAGAAACAGATTCTAAGTGCTTCTCAAATCCTTCAGCAGAATTTTGTTTGTTTTGATACAATTGAAAAAAGATATCATCAAAATTAACCACCGCCATAATGGCTACAACCCCTAAAACAGCAAGCATGTGCCACAAACGTAATCTTAGCATAAATGCAATCCCTAAAATTGCAGCTGCAACTAAACTTATCCAACCAGCGCGAGTATAGCTAAAAATTAGCCCTACCGTAAATAATACTAAAAGCCCAATTGAAATAAGTACGGTTAAAAAGTTAAACTTTAGCTTGAACCCAAATAAAATGAACATTAATAGCAACGGAATAAAAAATGCAATTGCCGCCGCATAAATACCATGCGCAATATAAAATGGAGACATGATTTCAAAGGAACTAATTTGAGAGAAATTGTCGGCACTATGCTTAATCAAAGTAATTACAATAACAATAGCCAAAGGAATCATGTAAGCCCATAAATACGCTTTAATTTGGCTAAATCGCTTAAAAAGTACAACTCCCAAAAAGTAAAAAACCAACAAAAACCAACTTCTCGACAAAAAGAATTTAAGACTGACTACTTTTTCTTGCGAACTAATTGAGGTGAAGAAAATCCAAGCCAGATTTACCAAAATAGCAATGGTAATAGGATGTTTTAAAACCCTATAATCATATTGACCATCAATGATAAATTTATAGATAACCAATAGAAAGACTCCAATAATCATGGGTTCAACAGGTAGGCTTAAGCCCATTCCTAGCACTACATCCTCAATATTAATGGAAAATGGCACTAAAAAAACTAAGACAATGAGTAAATGATCTAGCTTAAGCAAGGCCAATAAAGCCAAAAACGCAAAGGCAGGCAAGGCTGCTACCCAATACCATTCTAAGGCTATTCCAATGGAATTAAGAAGGATAAAGGCAATCCCAATGGCCCAAAACCATTTATTCTTCTCTTGATTTTGCAAGACTTAGTCGTTATTCGCCTTCTTTTGAAATTTCTCTACAAACAAAAGCACTATGCAAGAAAGAATAAATGAACCTAAAATTGCTCCAATGACAATTAATGACCTTATTGGATAGGTTTTTCTTTCTGCTGGAGTAGCAGATTGAAGTATAAATACATTGGAAAGGTTTCCATTTACATCAATTCTGGCTTGATCCAACTTCTTTTTCAACTCTGTTGATTGCTCAATTTGGTATTCTAATGTTGCTTGTAGACTTTGGGATTCAGCGCCATACTTAGCTAAGTTTTCTTGCTGCTTTTGAATGGATGCTGTCATTCCACTTTTACCAGCTAATTCTGTAATGGCTTTGGATTGCTCTTCTACATTGTAAATTCCTTTAGCGCCAAGTTCATTCATGCGCTGTTTAATGGAATTTATCTCCTCTTCTTTTCTGTTATATTCACTCTCTATAATGTTTAAAGCTTGTAAAGCCACTCGCCTTTGAACTTCGGTTTTAACACTGTCTAAAATCATGACAATACCATTTGCAATTTTGGCCGCTGAGTCAGGGTTTTCGTCAAGCACTCTAACCTCTATAGATGCATAAGGAGTTTTCTTGGTACTGATATTTTTTTCGTATTTCTTACCAAGTTTATAGTTTTTTTCATTGTCATCCTCCCCAATTCCATAATGTTCTCTAAGATTGAATTGATTGATAACTTTACCTTTTAAATAGTCAGATTCAAGGATTTGTACAAATTGTTGCGCACTAACTTGTTCTCCAAATTCTAATGGATCTTTTTGCCTAACCCTACTATCAGTTAGCAAAGCACTTGAAATTGAGTTGTTGGTAGAAGGATAAAAAACCGCTGTTGATTGAAATTTTGGTTTAATTATCCAAGGACTTGACACGATTATTGAAAGAATCGCTGATATGAAGCAAATGATAATGAGTTTCTTTCTCCACCTTAGGATAAACTCAAACACATCAATAAGCTCAAAGTAATATTGTTTCTTTTTCTTGTTCATATTAATAGCGCAAAAATATAATTTTCAAATCAAATAGAGTCTTTTTATTCATTTCTAGATTTAATTAGTGCAAATGCCTGTTTCAAATCAATCATTTTAAAGATAAACATACATAAAATTGTGGTAAGAATTATTAGGGTTGACCCAAATACCCAATCTAATTTCAAACTGAAAGTGCTATACGCCATACCAAAGACAAGAATAAGGGAAATCATGAAGTTTTTACTAAAGCTTGGTTCAAACCGAATTTTTAAATGCTTTTTACCTAAATAAAAATTGCTAATGCCTACAAAACCTTGCGTTATTATGGCTGCAATGGCTGCTCCCAAAGCTTGATGGATAGGAATTAACCACAAATTAAAACCTATATTTAACAATAAACCTATAGCTGCCATGATGTTTAACATCCTTAAATTTCCATTAGCTGTTAACAAGGTTCCATAAATATACATTAAAGCCAATGGCACAAAGCATAACATAACAATTCCAAATACGTCTCCACTAAAATCTGTACTTTGATGGTTAAGTAAACGAATCAGTGGTTGTTTCCAAAAAAAAGTAATCATACCCAAGGCAAATGCTGGTAAAAGCATTAGTCCAGTGCTAAATTGAACCAAAGGACTTAAAGCCTCCTTTTTAGCAATCATCTTCGAAAAAATTGGCAACAGCAACATTGCAACCAAGGCAGCCATCATGTTAGCAGCTTCTAATAAACGGTAGGCAGAAGCATAAATGCCATTCTGTAAATCTCCTTCAGAAGCCAAGTTTCTTATTAAAACCACATCAAGTCGGGTGTAAAATGTCATTAGTAGAGATAGTAACGCATAAGGTAGCATTTGTCTGATAACCTTTTTGAGAATGAGGAAGTTTATTTCTCGATTTATATGTTTAAGGTGCGGCAAAATAAACCAAAGCGCTAAAGTTGCAGCTACCGAATAAGCTATGGTTTGTGCATAGATGAACCTAGAAATACTCATTTCAAATAATCCAGACCATAACATTAAGCCACAGAAAATTATCATTAAGGTACGGTCCACGATAGAAAGTAAGGCATCTGTTTTAAACAATTGAAGTCCGCCAACGATACTTCTAAAGTAGGTATAAAAATAGCCAAGAATTTGGTTCAAACCTAACATTAACAGCAAACTAATTCTATCTGAATCATAATGATTAAAGGTTCCAAGTATTAAAGTAATGCCTAAATATACCAAGGATGAGGCAAGTTTGAACCCAGTAAGTGCAGCAAATTCAGAACGAAGTTTTTCTGGGTCTTTGGCCACATTCGAAGACATGTAGGTGTTTAACCCTAAATCTAAAAGAGTGATGAAAAGCATTGAGAACGCAAACAAATCTGCATAAATGCCATACGCCTCATATCCAACTTTATTTTGTACACCTCTATCGATGCCCAAAATCCAAAATGGTTTCACTAAAAGGTTCACACTCATCAAGAGAATGAGATTACTAACAAAAGTTTTCTTCATGCAGTCTGATTGCGGGTAAAAATAAAGGTTTCAATTAAACTTTGTATCATTGCCAAATGGGGCTGAAACGTTTTTTTCAAAAAGAATTGATAGAAGCAGGCTGTGATGAGGCTGGACGAGGCTGTTTGGCAGGTCCTGTTTTTGCAGCAGCAGTAATTCTTGACCCTAAAAAACCTATTGCATTGCTCAACGATTCAAAAAAGTTGAATGAAAAGTTGAGGTTTCAGTTGAGAAATGAAATAGAGGAAAAAGCTTTGGCTTTTGCAGTTGCTTCTTGCAGTAATTTAGAAATTGACAAAATAAACATTTTAAAAGCTTCTTTTTTAGCGATGCACCGTGCAATTGATAGTTTAAAAATTGCCCCACAATTGCTAATAATTGATGGCAACCGGTTTACGCCTTACAAACAAATTCAGCATCAATGCATCATTAAAGGTGATGGCAAGTTTCAGGCAATTGCGGCGGCAAGTATTTTGGCAAAAACATACAGAGATGATTTTATGGCAAAACTTAGCGAGGAATTTCCTCAATATAATTGGAAGAAAAACAAGGGATATCCAACGCTAGACCACCGAAATGCCATTAAGAATTTTGGTCCAACCCAACACCATAGAATGACTTTTACCTTGTTACCTTCGCAAATCCAATTATTTTAGCAGCAATTTCATGAATACGTATTTCGAACATAAAACAGTTGTAATCACTGGAGCATCCTCTGGCATTGGAAAAGCTTTGGCAGAAGAAATAGCAACAAAAGGCACAATCTTAATTTTGGCAGCAAGGCGCTTAGAAGAATTAGAAAGAACTAAATCCATTTGTGAATCAAAAGGCGCAACATGTGAAATTCAATTTTTAGACATTTCAAACGAAACCTCAATTGAAGAATTTGTTTCTAAAGTGAAGCTTAGTCATTCCCAAATAGACCTTTTAATAAATAACGCCGGTATTAGTCAGCGTTCCCAAGCCGAAGAAACACCCCTAGCAGTGGATCGCAGAATAATGGAGGTTAATTTTTTTGGACAGGTTAACCTAACCAAAAGTTTATGGCCGCTGCTTTTAAAAGCTGAAAAAGCAAATATTGTACTTATCAGTTCTGTGGTTGGTACCTTTGGTTTCCCTCAAAGAAGTGCCTATTCTGCTTCTAAACATGCGCTTGAAGGATTTTTTGAATCATGGTTACTAGAAAATAAACATGGCAACGTACATTTTTCAATTGTGTCGCCAGGTAGGATAAAAACTAATATTTCTTATAGCGCCCTCAAATCGGATGGCACGGCACATGCCATCATGGATGAGGGTCAGGCAAAGGGAATTAGTGCAGAAGATTGTGCTAATAAGATTATTGCTGGTGTTTTTAAAAATAAACGCAAAATTTATGTGGCAAAGGGCGAAATGGTATTAGTAATATTGAGAAAATTCTTCCCTTTTATCTATTTTAGACTCGTTAAAAAATTAAAACTTTCTTGATATTATGGCTTTTATTTCTGGAATACAGCAAGTAGGAATTGGTTGTGTCAATTCTCCTGAAACCTTCAAATGGCTAAGAAAAGCATTTGGGGTAAATGTTCAAATATTTGATGATGAAGCACCAGCTCCTTTAATGACGCCCTATACAGGCGGAGAGGTTCATAAAAGAAGGGCAATTCTTGCAATGAATATGAATGGGGGCGGTGGCGCAGAAATATGGCAGTTTACCAGCAGAATTCCTTCTAAAGGGCCAGCCATTCAAATTGGTGATTTGGGAATTAATGCGGTTAAGTTTAAATCTACTGACCCTAAATTGGCGTTAGAGGATAGCAAAACTAAAGGCATAGCAGTTTCTAATTTAGGGGTTGATCCAAAAGGAGAGGCAAATTATTTATTGAGCGATTTAGCGGGCAATCAGTACCAAGTGGTGAAAGATTCGAGTTGGTTCAAAAACGCTAACTTTATGCAAGGAGGTGCCTGCGGCGCCCTAATTGGCGTTAGTAACATAGATAACTCTATTGCTTTTTACCAAAATGGTTTGGGCATTAATGTTGTTGTTTATGATGTTTCTGGCACCTTTGACGACTTAGGCGAAGAAAACAAAGGGAGGCAATTTAGAAGAGCACTCCTAAAATTTAGTAATCCATTTACAGCACCTTTTAGTAAACTATTAGGTGATGTGCAAATAGAATTGATTCAATCTTTGGATAGGGTTCCAACCAAAACTTTTGAGAACAGATTTTGGGGCGACTTAGGCTTTATTCACCTTTGTTTTGATGTGCCAGATTTGAATCGACTTAAAACTAACTTAGAAAAGTTTAAATATAAATTAACTGTGGATAGCGGAGATACCTTTGATATGGGAGAGTCTGGAGGTAGATTTGCCTATGTTGAAGATCCAGATGGTACTTTAATAGAAATGGTTGAAACCCATAAAGTGCCAATATTGAAGAAGTTAAACTGGTACTTAAACTTAAAGAAACGCGGGCAACACAAACCACTTCCTAACTGGATGGTTAGTTTAATGGGTTTAAATAAGGTAAAAGACTAACTCAGAAAATGAGTTGGATCAAACCGAAAACCAATAATACATATAGAGGCCACAGAAATAACAGTAACCCAAAGATTACACTATCGTGAAATAGGGCTTGTTTGAATAATTTCCTAGCTGTCCATTCGCTAAAAGCATATAAAGGCCAAAACACTAAGGTGGTTTTTATTAATTTAGTTTCTCGGAAAGATTGGTTTCCACCTTCAGAAGAAAGGTTTATTGAGGATAAAATCTTGCTTACGTTTGTTTCGGTTTGAACCAAATTTTTAAGTTGAGCACGAAAAACTTGGTGTTGCTTACTATTAGGTTTCAATTCAGGGAAAACTGGAATTAAACCAGCCAAACCTTCAGAAACAGACAGATTGAATTCTCTGACAAATTGAGCCTCATTTCCTTCTAAATCAAACTTCTCGGCAACAATGGGCTTGCCAATATTAATGAGCATGATTTTTCCTTCTCCTTCAAAATGCTCATAGGTTAAACCAATGGGAACAACTTGTAATTGGTTTGAGTCATTGTTGCTTTTCCATGCTTTATGGGCTAATCTCGCCAATCCTTTGCGCATGGGCCTTAAAACCCAATTATTTTCTGAAAGCCCTTCTGCAAAAAGAATTACCATTTTGTTTTGAACCAATATTTTTTGGCAGGCATCAAATGTGTCGTTGTTTTTACCTAGGTTTTCTTTCCCTTCACTAAGGCGGTAAATGGGCAACATGTTAAGCGAATGCAAAATGGGCCGTGCAATATTGTTTTTAAATGCATCGCCTCTTGCTAAAAAATAAGTTTCTCGTTTGAGGTGTCCTCCAACTATTACGGCATCTAAAAAGGAATTGGGATGATTAAGTGCCAGTAAAATCGGTTTGTTGGCAGGAATGTTTTCTTCCCCGCTAATCAACAGTTTATCAAAAAAAACCTTTGATATTAATTGTGTATTGAGTTTACAATAATTGTAAAATAGCCCCATGGCTACAATAGTAATTATTGAATTTCATCTCGCCAAATTTCCCAAGATAAATCAGCCTGTAAATGCAGCATTTCTAAACCATTAACTACTTTTGCTCCCTGTTTTTGGGCTTTCTCGAGAAATTTGGTATGTGTAGGTAAGTAAATTAAATCATAGCAACAATGCCATTGATTGATTGCTTCAAAAGGTAAATCTAATGACTCATTCACTTTTGGAAACATACCTACTGGAGTGGTGTTTATGATTAATTGATGTTCTACAAAGTGCCCATGAGTTATGTGGTGTAATGGAATTTCATCTAAACTTTTTGGCGTCCTAGCAAACACTAAATAGTTTATTCCTAACTGGGTAAGTGCTGCTTTAACTGCCTTAGAGGCACCGCCATTTCCAATTACCAATGCTTTCTTTGGTTGCTTGCCTTCCATCAATCGAATCAAGGAATTTTTAAACCCTAAAACATCTGTATTGTAGCCAATTCTTCGTCCATTTTCAAACTTTATGCAATTAACTGCCCCGCACAACGCAGCTTCTCCACTTAACTCATCTAAATAGGGTATAATTTGTTCTTTGTAAGGTCGTGTAACATTCATTCCCCTTAAATCGGGATGAGAGGCTATCCATTTGTTTATACCTTTTAAATCTATTAAAGACAAATTAATATAGGAATGGGCCAGATCAAGCTGCTCAAATTTTTTTGTGAAGTAATCTTGTGAGAATGAGTTTTCAAGTGGAAATCCTAGAAGTGCAAAAAGTGACATAAAATCAAAAATAATTATTCTACGTTCAATTAATGTTATTAATTTTAGACTTATCTAAAAATAATTTTTGTAAGTTCTAAAAATTGTTCATTTTTGCCATGTGAAATACCTCAAGATTTTAGTTCTATTTTGTTTATTTACTTCCCAAATAGCCGCTCAGTCTCTACGTATTAGCGGGAAAGTGCTTTCAGAAAAACAACCATTGGCATTTGCTTCGGTTGGGATTTCGGCTTTAGGAAAAGGAACTACAACCAACCAAAACGGGGAATTTTTGTTAGAAAATTTACCTGCTGGAAAATTTCTTTTAGAGGTGCGCATGATTGGTTTTTCAAATTTTAGCGTTTGGGTTCAAACCGAAAAAAGCAATAAACCCTTACTTATAAACTTAGAAGCCTTAAATCAAAGTCTTAAAGAAGTTACCATAAGCGGCACACTTAGCGAGACATCGCGGTCCTCTTCACCAATTGCAGTTGAAGTAATTAATAGTAAATTTTTTCAGAAAAATCCTACGAATAACCTATTCGAATCAATACAAATGGTAAACGGGGTTTTGCCAACCATGAACTGCAATGTGTGCAATACGGGTGATATTCAAATTAATGGTTTGGATGGTCCTTATACACTTGTGCTTATAGATGGTATGCCCATTGTTAGCGCCCTTTCCACTGTTTATGGCTTAATGGGAATTCCAAATAGCATGATTGAAAAAGTGGAAATTGTTAAAGGTCCTGCTGCCACACTTTATGGTAGCGAAGCTGTTGGAGGTTTAATCAACATCATCACAAAAAACGCCTCAACAGCTCCTAAATTAAGCATCGATTATTTTGGGACATCCTACTTAGAACAAAACCTCGATGTAGGGTTTTCTGTTAAAAGGGAAAAATTAAGTTATCTTTTTAGTGCCAATTTATTTGGTTTGAACCAAAAGGTAGATTTAAATAAAGATAATTTTACAGATATCGCCTTACAAAAAAGAGCCTCGGTTTTTGCTAAAATGCATTGGCAACGCAGTAATTCATTGGCCTCCCAAGTTTCTTTGCGGCTGTTTAAGGAAAATCGTTTTGGCGGAGAAATGAATTGGACTGAAGATTTTAGAGGAGGGGATAGTATTTATGGAGAATCTGTTTTTACAGATAGGCTAGAATTAATTGGCTTGCATCCCTTCAAACTATTTAATCAACAGGTTAGGTTTCAACTTTCTTTTAACCTCCACAACCAAGATGCAGCTTATGGAACAAGCTTATATTTAGGGAAACAGGCTACTGGTTTTGGTCAGTTGCTTTACAATAAAAATATAGGTTCAAGGCATCGCCTTCTTTTTGGAACAGCGTTGCGCTACACATTTTATGACGATAACTCTGTTGCTACCACAAATGGTTTTGGTTTGAACCAACCTGACATAACCTATTTGCCTGGTATTTTTATTCAGGATGATATTCAATTGGATGCTTATCAGTCGTTATTGCTTGGAATAAGAATGGATTATAATGCACGACACGGATTTATCTATTCTCCACGAATAAATTATAAAATAGGGGAGTGGAGAGGTCACACTTTTCGCTTGGGCGTTGGGAACGGCTTTAGAATTGTAAACCTTTTTACCGAAGACCATGCCGCTTTAACGGGTGCTAGAAAATTAATTATCAAGGAAGATTTGGAACCCGAAAAAAGTTGGAATATTAACTTACAATATAGCAAATGGAAAGGATTTGATAAAGGATTTTTAGATTTTGATGCCTCTGTTTTTTACACTTATTTCTCTAATAAAATCATACCTGATTACGATACAGACCCCAATGCAATTATTTATACCAATATCAATGAACATGCAGTTTCTAAAGGAATTAGTTTGAACCTAAACGCACAATTTGCCCAACCTTTAAAACTTAATGCAGGTGTTACTTTTATGCGTGTTTATTCCATTGTTAGCAACCAAAGTGGGGAATTGGTAAAGTCAAATCAAATACATGCACCCAATTTTTCTGGGGTATTTGGCGTGAGTTATAAGTTCAAAAGGTTTTATAATATAACTATAGATTATACCGGACAGGTATATGGCCCAATGCGATTGCCTGTGTTGCCTAATGATTTCAGACCAGAATATTCCCCTTGGTATACCTTGCAAAATATTCAGTTAAGCAAGAATTTTGATAGACGTTTGGAAGTATATGCTGGCATAAAAAACCTATTCAACTTCCTGCCAAAAGATCCCATCATGCGTTGGTTCGACCCATTTGATAAAGATGTGAATGACCCTATTTCAAACCCCAATAATTTCACTTTTGACCCAACCTATAATTATGCACCAATGATGGCTCGAAGGTATTTTGTTGGTATACGTTACAATTTACGTTGAAGGTCTTGATACCAGTTTTTACTGTGTTTTACAATGAACTTTAGCATTTCTTCTTTTCCAAGTTTGCTTACAGACGAAGTTTGAAAACTATGGGGTAATTCTTCCCAGTTTTCCAATAGTTTTGCCTCAAATTGCTTGATGTTTTCTTCAGCTTCTATGGCTTTAAGCTTATCTAGTTTGGTATAAACAATTGAAAAGGGAATGCCCGCCTCTCCTAATTGGTTGATGAAGTCGAGGTCTTTTTCTTGCGGTGGAATGCGAGAATCTATAAGCACAAAGAGGTTTACGAGGTTTTCTCTGCTATTAAGGTATTGCCATAAACTTTTTTCCCAAGCACTTCTAAGGGTTTTCGATCTTTTTGCATAGCCATAGCCAGGTAAATCTACTACATACCAATCTTCATTGATGAGAAAATAGTTCATGGTAATCGTTTTCCCAGGCGTAGAGCTGGTTCTAGCCAATTCGTTTCTTTGAAGTAAGGTATTAATTAAAGAAGATTTTCCAACATTACTTCTGCCTATAAAGGCATATTCTGGCAAATCGCCTTTTGGACAATCTTTAAGACTGGCGGCACTTATGGTAAATTTTGCACTTTCAATGAGCATGTTGCGAAGATAATCAATTTACCTTCTCTTGCCTGCATTTTTGGCTGCAATACTTGACTTGTTCCCAATTTAGCTCCCATTTTTTTCGCCAAGTAAAAGGTCTTTTACAAGTTAAACATACCTTTTGTGGTAGGTTTTGTTTTTTTACACCATGCATAATCTAAAAACAATTTTAAGGTGGATTGTTTTCTACCATAAGGGTTTGGTTCAAACCGAATACTAAGAATTTTTTATACTATCTTCGCCCGCACATGAAGGAAATTAAACCTGACCAACATTCAGAAAAGAGTAAAAGAGAGCAAGTTGAGGAGATGTTTAACAGCATTGCCCCCAAATACGATTTATTAAATAGGGTGCTGTCGTTGGGCATCGACAAGGGTTGGCGCAAGAAGGCAATAAAAATGCTTGAACCTATAAAGCCGAAAGTAATTCTTGATGTGGCCACTGGCACGGGTGACTTAGCTTTGGCTGCGATGAGCCTTAATCCTGATAAAATTATTGGTGCGGATATTGCCCAAGGGATGCTAGATATTGGCAAGATAAAAAGCAAAAGGGCAGGATACGATAATAAAATTGAATTTATCAATGCAGACAGCGCGGCATTGCCTTTTGCAAATAACTCTTTTGATGCCATTATGGTTGCTTTTGGGGTAAGAAATTTTCAGCACCTCGACCAAGGTTTGGCTGAAATGTACCGAGTACTTAAACCTGGCGGAAGGATGATTGTACTTGAATTTTCAAAGCCTTCTGGGTTTCCTTATAAACAACTTTATAATTTTTATTTTAGTTCTATACTACCAATAGTAGGAAATCTGTTTAGCAAGAGTAGCAATGCATATTCCTATTTGCCAGAAAGTGTAAAACACTTCCCAGAAGGAGACGCATTTGCAGCACATTTAGAAAAATGTAATTTTAAAAATATTTCCATTAACCCATTAACCTTCGGAACTTGCACACTTTACACCGCAGACAAATAAGTATCCTACTTGCCTTATTTTTATTAGGGTTTGCCAAATTATGGGCACAACCCAATATGGAGCAATACGATAACCGTATAGTCCATTTTGGATTCACCCTAGCCACCAATTCTGGTCGTTTACATTTGGATATGAAAAATGACTTACTTCCTTATGATACCCTTAGGAATATCAATGTTATGAACTTTCCAGGTATTGGACTTGGAGGGATTGTGAATTTTCATCTAGGAAATAATCTTGATATTAGGGTAATGGCACCTGTAATTTCTTTTGTGCAACGAAATTTAACGTATGATTTCCCTACCACTAGAAAGGTGGTTGAGATTGAATCTGCCTACTGCGATGGGTCTTTGCTGCTCAAATACAAATCTGATAGAAGAAAGAATGCAAGAATTTATGTGATTGGCGGTGGTAGAGTAAGTTATGATTTTGGTTCAACCATTAATAAAAACAGAGGTTTACAAAATCCAGTCGTTTCATTAGTTCCATTTACCTATGGCTGGGAGGTTGGTTTTGGATTAGATTTGTACTTTGAATATTTTAAGTTTTCACCAGAAATAAAATTATGCAATACAGTTGGTAATGCAATGCATAAAGATGGTTATATATTCACAGATTATATTGAGCGCATCAACCCTCAATTGATTCAAATCTCCCTGCATTTCGAGTAAGATGAAGTTTGAATTAAAGGCGCTTGACCCAGAAAGCAAAGCTAGAGCTGGGAATTTAGAAACTAGCAGAGGCGTTATTGAAACGCCAATTTTTATGCCTGTTGGTACCCAAGCAACTGTTAAAGCAGTTAACCAATCAGACTTAGAACAAAGGATAAAAGCTCAAATTATTTTAGCCAATACTTACCATGTATTTTTAAGACCTGGATTAGAGGTAATTCAAGCGGCCGGTGGTGTTCATAAATTTATGAATTGGGATAAACCTATGCTTACAGATAGCGGGGGTTACCAAGTTTTTAGTTTAAGTGAAATTCGAAAAATTCATGAAGAGGGCGTTTATTTTCGCTCTCATTTAGATGGCGCTAAAATATTTTTTACCCCAGAAATTGCTACCGACATTCAAAGAACCATTGGAGCAGATATTTTTATGGCTTTTGATGAATGTCCTCCTTTTCCATGTGATGAGAAGTATGCCAAAACTTCAATGGAATTAACCCATAGGTGGCTCACAAGATGCATTAATCGGTTTAATGAAACTGAACCCTTATATGGATTTGAGCAAAATCTATTTCCAATTGTTCAAGGCAGTGTGTACCCAGAATTAAGAAAGATAAGTGCGAATTTTGTGGCTGAGCAAAACATGCAAGGAAATGCAATTGGAGGCTTAAGTGTAGGTGAGCCTGCCGAGCACATGTATGAAATGACCGAATTGGTTTGCGATATTCTTCCCAAAGAAAAACCAAGATATTTGATGGGTGTAGGAACTCCAGAAAATATCCTTACTTGTATTTCTTTAGGAGTAGATATGTTTGATTGTGTAATGCCTACAAGAAACGCCAGACATGGCTATTTATTTACTTCAAAAGGTGTTATCAATATTAAAAATGAGAAATGGAAAACAGACTTTTCACCCATTGATGAATTGTTTATGCCAGAATATAGTAAAGCCTATTTGAGGCATTTAATTCGCTGCAACGAAATATTAGGATTTAACATTGCCAGTCTTCAAAATTTAAGTTTTTATATGTGGTTGGTAAAAGAAGCTAGGATGCATATTCTTGCAGGGGATTTTACAGCTTGGAAGAAACAAATTTTACCTATTATTACCCAAAAGCTATAACATGAAGCGCATATTCGAATGGCTAAGATTAGGGATAATTGACAGGTATATCATCAAGAAATACCTACAATCTTTTTTTTATTCAGTTTTGCTTTTTACGTTCATCGCTATTTTCATTGACATCAGTGAAAAAATGGATGACTTTATCAAAAATAAACCACCCTTTAAGGTATTGGTTTTTGACTATTATATTTGGTTTATTCCCTACTTCATGGGCTTGTTTAGTTCGGTATTCATCTTTTTATCTACCTTGTTTTTCAATTCTAAACTGGCTCAAAATACCGAAATTATTGCAATCTTAAATAGTGGACTTTCATATAGAAGATTTCTTAAACCATACATCATTGGCGCTTCTTTGCTTTTTGTGATGTTCCTTATTTTAAATACACAATTTCTTCCAATTGCAGATAAACACAGGTTGCAGTTTGAAGACGATTGGATTCATGACAATGAGCCAACCCAAAACAATAATATTTACAATATGCTCAACGACTCAAACATGATTCACATGGAGTCGTTTAATTATATTGATAGTTCTGGCTTTAATTTCAATTTAGAAAGTTTCTCAGGTGGAAAGCTTACCCAAAGAACTTATGCTAACAAACTTACTTGGAATAGGCAAAAGCAATCATGGACTTTAGAAGGTTATACCCAAAGAATTTTTACCAACGAACGCGAGTTTATCATTAGAGGTAATAAACTAGATACTTCTTTTAAACTTAGGCCAGATGAGTTTTTTGAGAAATCTAAAAAAGTTTCTTCGATGACTAACCCAGAATTAAATGAGTACATCAGAAAAGAAGCCGAAAAGGGAAATCCTAAAGTTAATTTGTTCAAGGTTGAATTATATAAACGTATTGTAGTTCCTATTGCTTTTTTTATTTTAACAATCTTGGCAGTTGCCGTAAGTAGCGGGAAAAGTAGGGGAGGCGTTGGGTATCATTTAGGCATTGGTATTATATTAACTTTCATTTATTTATTGTTGATCCAAGTCTTTAACACAGCTGGAAATACAGGTGTTCTGCCCGCTTGGATTGCTGTTTGGATACCACCTGTGCTATTTTTTATCATTGCCTTATTCATGTTGAAACGAGCACCTAAATGACAAGTAAAAAACCGGGTATTAGTAAATATCTCCTTTTACATTTTATTATTTTGCTTTGGGGCTTTACTCCAGTTTTAGGCAAATTAATTAGTTTTCAAGCCTTAGACTTAGTTTGGTGGAGGTTACTTCTTGCTGGTGTTAGCCTTTTCCTATACCTGAGATGGAAAGGTGTTTCCTTAAAAATTGACCCTAAAAATTTATTGATACTTTTAGGTTGGGGTTTTATCGTTGGCTTGCATTGGTTTTGCTTTTATCATGCCATCAAAGTTTCTAATGTGAGCATGGCCATGGCTGGTTTTAGCACAATCACCTTGTTTGCAAGTATCATGCAACCTATTATGCTCAAGCGTAAATTTTTCTGGGGAGATATCTTTTATGGAATTGTCATCATTGCAGCGCTCATAGTAATTCTACAATTTGAAAGCATGCATTATAAAGGCGTAATTTATGGTGCTCTAGCTGCTTTAACGGGAGCAATGTTTGGCGTATACAATGGCAAATTAATTACCAAACACGAAGCTGGTAAAATTACCTTTTATGAATTTTTTGGAGCCTTTTTAACAATAAGTTTTATTCAAGCCTTCCAAGGAAATCTGTTAAATATTCCTATTCCAACTGGAATGGATTTAGCAGCATTATTAGTGTTAAGTTTGGCCTGCACTACATTGGCTTTTACCTTGAGTGTAGAAATATTAAAAGACATTGACCCTTTGACTGTAATCATTACCAATAACCTTGAATTAGTGTATGGCGTTGTATTTTCGTTATGGTTGTTTGGTTCAAGTGAATTAATGAGCAATGGTTTTTATGTTGGTGCTAGTATTTTATTACTCGCTGTTTTTTCATATCCATTGTTTAAGCGTCGTTTCTATAAAGATTAGCCCTCGGCACGCATTTTTTCAATGTAGGCTAATATTAACTTCTTTAAGCTTAATTCCTCTTCAAATAAAATTTGAGGGGAGATAGAAAGACTATAAATTGGTAACTTCTTAAAGCTTTCTGGTAAATCTAGTGAAAGCAATTTACTGCTATCTTTTACAGTTGTGATAATTGCTTTGTCTTGCCCCTCTAGCAGATCAAATCTTTCAGTTAAATCAATAATCTCTCTATCGTTTAATAAGTGATGATCGGGATAAGTTTTATGTTTAACAACAGCAAATTGTTCTTTTAAATAATTGAAAAATGATTCAGGTTTTGCAATGCTCGAAAAGGCTAATATTTGCGAGTTTTTATCTAAGATTTGGGTTGAACCAAATACCGGGACAGGGTTTGCGTAAGCCATGGTGCTAAAAAAAACAGTTTGATGTGCTTTTGGTGATATCGCTTTTTTTATAAGCTCAGCTTCTTGTTTAGTTAGTGTTGGCTTGCATTTACTAACAATAATAATATCTGCTCTTTTAGCAGCGCCTCTGTATTCTCTTAAATAGCCAGATGGAACTAAAAAATCTTTGTAATAGGGCCTTTCGTTATCGGTCAATAGGATGTTTAATCCGCATTGCAACTGACGGTGTTGAAAGGCGTCATCCAATAAAATTAAATTGGTTTCTGGCGCATCGTATAATAAGTTTGGAATTCCTAAAACACGGCTTTCACAAACCCCAACCGCCACTTCAGGATGGCCAAGAAAAATCTGAAAAGGTTCATCACCAATTAGCAAAGCACTACTGTTTTCACCAGCAAATACATACCCTTGTGTTTTCCTTGCGTAGCCTCTACTTAATACAGCAATTTTAAAGTTGTCTTGTAAAAGTTGAATAAGAAACTCTATATGCGGCGTTTTACCAGTTCCTCCAAAAGCAAGGTTGCCAACACATATTGTGGGAATATCAAAACTTGTAGGCGCAACCAATTTAATATCATAAATATGATTCCTTAAACGCAATATTAATTCATAAATAAACGCTAAAGGCAAAAGCAATAATTGTATAATCTTAAGCACAGAAATTTTCTTGCAAAATGAACTTTTTAAATAATTAATGATGAAGTTTAATTGTAGCTAATTCATAAATAGCTCATTTGTTGAATATTAGGAAATATAGTTAAGATGGCTTATCTTTGCTCGGATTGATGTATTGCGAAGTTGATGAAATAAAGTTTGAATAATTAACTATTTTGAATGATTAAAATACGAGTACTTATCACTTTTTTACTTCTTGGAGGGGCGGTTTTTGCTCAACCTCTGGTTAGTGGAATAGCTACTTCGAAAAACGAAGCGGCCATTGCTAGAATTGATAGTGCAACGCTTAACTTAAGAAATAAACTTTACTCATTTGTAGACCCAGGTGAATTAAACATATATGGTTTTGAGCAAGGTGATATTCCGGTTTATTCTGATTCCTTAATTGCCTTACGTTTAAGTTTACTTGAAACAGAAATTCCGCTTGAATACAACGACCAGGTAAAAAATTATATCGACTTATACGCAAACAGGCGCCGTGGTTTAATTAGCAAGGTTTTAACTACCTCCCAATTTTACTTTCCAATTTTTGAAGAAGTATTTGATAGGGAGAATATTCCTTTAGAATTCAAGTATCTTGCTGTGATTGAAAGTGCCCTAAATCAAAAGGCTATTTCGCCAGTGGGGGCCGCTGGGCTATGGCAGTTTATGCCCGCAACAGGCAGAATGTACGGCTTGCGTACCGATAACTATTTTGACGATAGAAAAGATATAATAAAGTCAACCGAAGCCGCTGTAGAATATTTTAAAAATTCGTACCGTATTTATAATGATTGGTTGTTGGTTATTGCCTCATATAATTGTGGTCCAGGTAATGTAAATAAAGCCATCAAAAGGGCTGGTGGGAAAAAGGGAATTTGGGATATCATGCCATACCTGCCTAAAGAAACCAGAGGCTATGTTCCTGCTTTTATTGCAGCTACCTATGTGATGAATTATGCTAGTGAGCATAATATTTATCCTGCCCCAAACAATATGTATTTGCATTTAGATACGGTTATGGTAGACAACCATATTTCAATTCAGAAATTGGCATTGGCTATTCAAAGTACACCCGAAGAAATTAGACAGTTAAATCCTTCCTTGAAAAAAGGAGTTATTCCTTTTAATCCAAATGGGATAATACTAACCTTGCCATACCAACAAGCCATGCGAGTGGCTGCCTTGCGCGCAGATACGAGTTTTCAATCTCAGGTTAATGGACAGTGGTTGGCTTTAAACAGCAAAGAAAAACGAGCAGCAGTTGGTTCAGAAAAAGTTGTTTATAAAGTTCAATCAGGCGATAACCTTGCAAAAATTGCCAAGAAACATGATGTGAGCGTGGCCGAATTGAAACAATGGAACAAGAAGTCGATTAAGGGTAGTAAAGTTATCAAAGGGCAAAAAATATATATTTACCCAAACAGAGCTTAAACAATTTTTATACAATGGCATACTTCTAAACTGCCATTTTCCATTTCTGTAAAGAAAAAATAGTCGCTTCCGCCCTCTAATATTCCAAAGGTTTTTCTTAAGGTTTCAATTTGCGTTGGAAATTGTCTTTTGGTAAAATTCGCTTGTTTAATTCCTAAAGTTTTAAAATAGCTTTTCATTTCAGATTTATGATAGGGCATAGTATTTTTTACCAAAAACATCCTACCCATAAAATCTATTGGTTCAAACCGAGCCATACCAAATATGCCTGAAACACCCCAAGTTTCAATACCTTTTGCGCATAAATAGTCTTTTGATAAGTTTGATTTTACTAAGGCATTATGGGTTTCAAAGAAGTATAACTCTTCTTTGACTTTAGGATTTGAAATTATATTTTCATTGGGCCATTTTAAAAAGGTTTCGGTTTGATCCAATACGTGTGTAAGCACCTTTACCTCTACTGAATAGTTGGGTTCGATTTCTGCTAGAATTTCTTTTACCTCACTTTTATAACCAATAACAGTAAGCTGTTTTAAATGAGAAATATTTTTACATAAATAGCTAAGGTCGGCCATTGGAGAGAGCTTCAAAAGGATTTTTTTGCCTAAACCCAAAAGCCGAGTCTCAATTTCTGGATAGGAGGGATTACCGCCTTCTAAGGAATAATCCTTCCCATCTGGATTTCTTCTATCAGCATCCAAATAAATTAAATCGAAATTGAGGTTAGCATTTTGTTCTAAAAAGGCCTCAGCTGTAAGGTCGATTCTATTAACATTTGAAATTCCAAGCTTCTTAAAGTTTTCTCTCACCAGAAGATTAAGTTCATTATCTGGGTCGAGCGAGGTAATTTGTGCAAATGTTTTAGAAAAAGCCCAGTCATCTACGCCTAAACCTCCGCTCAAATCAAGGAGGTTTCTGCCTGAAAAAAGTATAGATTTATGCAATGCGGTAGCTTCACTGCTGCATTGTTCAAAGCCTTTTGGGCTCAACCAACAGTAGTTTTTACAAAAAGTTGGAAGCTTATTTTTTGCTTTAGGGTAAAAGTTTAATTGATTGGCAAGTAGGCCTTTTAGAAAATTTGTACTACTTTTGTCACGTAATAAAAATGTTTCTCCATCCAAATGTTTGTTTTGGGTCAAAAAAAGTTCCAAATCAAACCCTTGTATCAGGTTTTCATTTTTGTTCGTTGGATTCAATAGTTAAATTTTAATAATATGAAAAAGTTATTGGTTTTATTAGCTGCCTTTTGCTTACTGAGCTTAGTTTCATGTAAAAGCACTTGCCCTAAATTCTCTCTGCCGGTTCCTTCTATTCAATCAATTTTTTAAGTATTCGATCTGAACATCCTGCACTAAGTCAGGGTGTAGGCTTTTAGCTACAGGACAGTTTAGGCCAGCTTTTGTAAGGGCTTGCTTCTGCTCCTCTGTTAAATTATTATCTGGAACTGTCATTTTTATAATGACTTTACTTATTCTTCTTGGGCCAATGCCCATTACTTTTGTGACCTCTGCAAATGTTCCATCTATGTTAACTTGCAATGTATTGGCCTCAATTCCCATAATCGTTATCATACAGTTTGCAAGGGCTGTTGCCACTAAATCAGTTGGCGAAAACGTTTCTCCTTTTCCATGGTTATCAATAGGAGCATCGGTTAGTATTTCTGTTTCTGATTTTAGGTGTGTTGAGACACAACGTAAATCTCCTTTGTAAAGAACACTTGATGTTGACATATTTTTCTTATTTTTGGAAACAAAGTTAAACAACTTGATAAAGTCTTATCGCATATTTTTTTTGTTAGGTTGTCTTTTCCCGATGCTCGGGATTAAGGCTCAAAATAATCCAATTACTGCTCCACAGCTAATGTATTCGCGCAGTGATGTTTTTACGGTAAACAGAAATTCCTTTATGGGACTGGGTTTATCTTATAGATTAGGTTGGCATAAAACCGGCAAAGAGCAAAATCATTGGGAAATTGAATTTGCTAGAATTAAACACCCTAAAGAGGTAAGAAGACAAGGCTTTTCTGATAATCCTAGTCAGTATACTTTTGGCAAACTAAACACAGTCTTTTTTATGCGTAACAGTTTGGGTCAAACCATAGCCATTACTGAAAGACCTTACAAAAATGCCATTGGATTTAATTTTGTTTATTCCTTAGGAGTTACTGTAGCTTTTTTAAAACCTCAATACCTAGAGGTGTATTATCCAGACGACAATATCAGAAATACTGGCTATTTAGTCTCTGAAAAATATGATCCTGCTAAGCATACTGACATTTATAGAATCTATGGTAAATCTTCTTTTATGAGTGGTTTTTCAGAAACCACTTTGCAATTAGGTTTTGGAGGAAAGGCTGGTTTTCAAGTAGATTGGGCAGAGTATGCCGATGAAATTCGTGGCCTAGAAGCAGGGATTACGATAGACGGATTTTTAAAAGGGGTGCCAATTATGGCCAAATCCAACCCTAATAATTTATTTTACGGATTTTATTTAGCATATAACTGGGGAAGTAAGAAATGATTGAATTACCGGTTCTTGGAGAAGAGAAAGTAAAGAAACCTTCTTGGTTGAAAGTGAAGTTGCCTACTGGCGAGAATTATAGAAAAGTTAGAAAACTTGTAGAAGAACATAAACTACATACCATTTGCGAAAGTGGAAATTGCCCAAATATGGGCGAATGTTGGGGTGCTGGTACAGCTACTTTCATGATATTAGGAAATACCTGCACCAGAAGTTGTTCCTTTTGCGCTGTGGCCACAGGACGCGCCAACAGTTACGATTTGGATGAACCTAGGCGTGTAGCAGAAGCAATCAAATTAATGAGTGTTAAACATGCGGTTATCACCTCAGTAAATAGAGACGAGCTTCCTGATAAAGGTGCAAAAGTTTGGGCAGATACCATAAGATTAATTAAGCAAGAAAGTCCGGGTACTACCATGGAAACCTTAATCCCAGATTTTATGACACATTGGGATTTGTTATACCAAGTAATTGATGAAAAGCCAGAAGTTGTTTCGCATAACATGGAAACAGTGGAGCGTTTGTATAGAAGGGTTCGTCCTCAGGCAAAGTATGAACGCAGTTTAGAACAAATTAAGCTTACTAAAGCACGTGGCAGAAGAACTAAGAGTGGTGTTATGCTTGGTTTAGGCGAAACCGAAGCGGAGGTTTTAAAGGTAATGCACGACTTAGTTTCTCATGATTGCGATGTAATTACGCTTGGTCAGTATTTGCAACCAACTAAGATGCATTTAAATGTAGAAGAGTTTATCACACCAGAGCAGTTTGCTTATTATAAAACTGCGGGAATGGAAATGGGATTTAAGTACGTAGAGTCAGGTGCTCTAGTTAGATCTAGTTACCACGCAGAAAAGCATATTTAAAGAGTTTAATGAAATAAAAAAAGCCCTGAAAGCATTTGCTTTCAGGGCTTTTTATTTAAATATTAGCCTTAGTGACCTTCATGTTCATGATTATGCTCATGCTTATTTTCATGTCCAAGTTTTTCTTCACGCATTTTTAAGCAATGTTCTTTTTGTTCAGAAGTACATCCCATACTATCGCAATAAGCTGCACAGGCTTCTTTTGTCATGCTAGTGCACTTATCCATATCACAAGCACCCATATCCATTCCTGGTGCGCAGCATTCTGTTTTTTGACCGTTAACCATGCCTTCAGCTTTTGCAGTATTACCGCCGTTAACAGCAATGTAAGGTGCAATTACTAAGGATACGATTGACATTAACTTAATCAAAATGTTCATTGAAGGACCTGAAGTATCTTTGAAAGGATCTCCAACGGTATCTCCAGTTACTGAAGCTTTGTGTGGCTCAGATTTTTTGTAGAACATTTCACCATTAATTAAAACACCTTTTTCAAAAGATTTTTTTGCATTGTCCCAAGCTCCACCTGCGTTTGATTGGAAAATTCCCATCAATACCCCAGAAACTGTAACACCTGCCAACATACCTCCCAAAACTTCTGGGCCAAAAACAAAACCTACAATTACAGGGCTAATTAAAGCAATAGCTCCAGGTAACATCATTTCTCTAATAGAAGCTTCTGTTGAAATCGCAACACATTTTTCGTATTCAGGTTTTGCTTTGTATTCCATAATACCTGGAATTTCACGAAACTGACGACGAACTTCTTGTACCATATCCATGGCTGCTTTTCCAACTGCTTGAATACATAATGCTGAGAAGATAAATGGAATCATACCTCCTACAAATAAGCCCGCCAATACGTTTGCTTTGTAAATGTCGATTGCATCAATTCCTGCAATACCTACAAATGCTGCGAATAAAGCCAATGAAGTTAAAGCGGCTGATGCAATTGCAAATCCTTTTCCGGTTGCCGCGGTAGTATTACCAACAGCATCTAAGTTATCTGTGCGCTCACGAACTTCAGGAGGCAATTGGCTCATTTCTGCAATTCCACCAGCATTATCTGCAATTGGTCCGAATGCGTCGATGGCTAATTGCATAGCAGTAGTTGCCATCATACCTGCAGCAGCTATGGCTACACCGTATAATCCTGCAAAATAGTATGAAGCCATAATTCCACCCGCTAGGGTAAGAATTGGAATAACAGTAGATTTCATCCCCACTGATAGACCACCAATAATATTGGTTGCATGGCCAGTTGAGGATTGTTGAATAATAGATAAAACTGGTGCTTTACCCATTGCTGTATAATATTCTGTTACAATACTCATGATGGCACCAACTACAGTTCCAACTATAATGGCAAAGAATACATTTAATTTAGAAAATTCGTATCCACGTAGGTTTAAGGTTTCAGGAAGCATCATATCTACAATGAAATAAGATGCTATAACAGTAAGAAGCATTGAAGACCAATTACCAAGGTTCAAAGCATTTTGAACGCTAGATTTATCATCTTTAATAGTAACAAACCAAGTTCCAACGATTGAGAAAATAATACCTAATCCACAAATAACCATTGGCAATAGGATAGGAGATAAGCCTCCAAAGTTATCAGTTACTTTTATTTCTTGACCCAAAACCATGGTTGCAAGAATGGTTGCAACATAAGAACCGAATAAATCGGCACCCATACCTGCAACGTCACCCACGTTATCACCCACATTATCTGCAATTGTTGCTGGGTTACGAACATCATCTTCTGGGATGCCAGCTTCAACTTTACCAACTAAGTCGGCACCAACGTCAGCAGCTTTAGTATAAATACCGCCGCCCACACGCGCAAACAAGGCGATGGATTCTGCACCTAAAGAAAAGCCTGTAAGTACTTCAATTGCGGTTAATACAGTATTTTCGCCAAGGTCGGCAAACACTTGAAGGAAAACTATAAATAAGCCTCCTAAGCCTAAAACTGCTAAACCAGCAACACCTAATCCCATAACTGTTCCACCTGTAAAAGAAACTTTTAAGGCTTGTTTAAGACTGGTGCGAGCTGCTTGCGTAGTTCTAACATTTGCTTTTGTGGCAACCTTCATTCCAATATATCCAGCAGTTGCTGAGAATACTGCTCCAATGATAAATGAAATAGAAATAATCCAACTTGAATGGATAGCTTTTCCATTCACTTCATGAATGGTTCCAGAATAGGCTAACAAGGCTGCGGCAAATGCCACAAAAATTCCTAACACTTTCCATTCAGCTTTTAAGAAGGCCATGGCTCCATCTGCAATGTAACCAGCTAACTCTTGCATCTTGGCATCTCCGGCATCTTGCTTAGAAACCCAAGCACTTTTTACTGCCATAACAATTAGTCCAACTACCCCTAAGGCAGGTACTAGGTAAATCAATTCACTCATATTTTTTCTTATAAATGGTATTTCTAATAAGTGGGCAAAAATAGGGATTGCAGGCAATTTTGTATAATAAAAATGGAATTAGTACAGTTTCCTAATTTTCAGTAGTTTAAATGTTTTCATTTCTTGCGGTCAAACCTATTTTAATGAAAACCGCAAAATTTACGATTATCCTATATTGGATAATCCCGTTTCAATCTGCCATTGCTCAGGTTGCAACGCCTATTGCCGAATTTGAATCTATCATGCTTTGTGGTTCGGCTGCAATTCCTAACGCAATAAATGGATTTGCTCAAAACCCTGCAGCAGCAAGCTTTAGCAATTCTTCAGGATATTCTTTGTTTCAGCAATCTTATCCTTCTTTACCAAACTTATCCTTAAACAGTATTTCCTTTAAACACGGTAGAAAATTTAAAAAAGGATACAACCTGACCCAATTTGGAACGCCATTTTATCGCATTTTTTCAGCCCAATTAGCGCTAGCGAGTAAGCTAACTGAATCTTTTGCCCTTGGGGTGCTATTGGGTTTAAATACTTTTCCAACTGAAGAATTTTCTCCTCGTGTAGAACCCTCAATTGGATTTGGATTATGCTGGAAGCCTTATAAAAATTGGAGTTTTGGACTTACCTATCAGCAACCAATACATGCCTTGCAACAGATAAGTATAGCCGCAACTTGGGCTGCAAGCAACAATTTAGAATGGAGTTTCTCCTTACAAAAGAGAGGAGTTTATTCTCAATCATTCAAATCTGGATTGCGTTATCGAATCAAGGATGAATATTACTTGCTTTCTGGTTTTGGTGTTTCACCTGTTACAAGTGCTTTTGGAATTTTGTTGCCCATCAAAAAGCTTAACCTTGGGCTTGGCTCTCAATTGCAAGAATTGGCTGGCTGGCAAGCTTGTTTTACACTTCATTATCTAATTGAGTAGGGTGATGAAAAAGTACCTATTTGTTTTGGCTTTCATGTTATGCGCTCAATTCATTTCGGGTCAAACCGAAATAGAAAAAACACTTTGGTGGCAAAATTTTCTAGAAAGGCAATCTGAGGTTGATTTAAATATTGAGCTTTCTGAATTCTCTCAGCTTTTAATGGACTTGGAGCAACATCCTATTTCACTTGATTCTAACACAATTCAAAAACTATTTTTTTTAAGTGAACCAGAAAAGTTAGCCATCAAAAGGCATTTGCAACTGTATGGTAAGTTGATTTCCATCTATGAATTACAATCAATTGAAGGCATTTCTTCAGAATTGATAATAATTCTGTCCAAAGTAATTAGCATTCAGCCTAAGCAAATTTTAGAGGAGCCTTTTATCGAATGGTTTAAAAACGGCCAACATGAATGTTTGGTTCAAACCGAATTTAGTTTGCAAAAACCAAAAGGATTTAAGGAAAACCAACTAGGCGAGAAACATTACTTGGGAGATAGAACACGTACTTTAATGCGTTATCGATTTTCTTACAAACAACAATTGTATTTTGGTTTGGCAGCTGAAAAAGATGCAGGAGAACCGTATGAAAGACCAGATTTTTTAAGTGTTCACCTGTTGTATCGTGGCAAAGGACTGATTAAAACGCTGGCAATAGGGGATTATCAAGCGGCATTTGGACTTGGATTAACCTTTGCAAGCAGGGCGCCCATGGGAAAAAGTGCACAAGTTTTTCAAACAAGTGGGAGAGTTGTTGGCATTCAACCTTACCGGTCGGTGAGCGAGTTTGGTTTTTTAAGAGGTGCAGCCATTGGGTTGGAAATTAAAAAGATTAAACTGGATTTTCTGCTTTCTGGATTAGGTGACAACGGCTCTGGTTTACATAGAACTCCAAAAGAAATGGAGGGTAAAAATGCTATGAAAAATTATGTATCATGTGTGCATTTATCAAGAACCTTTTCAGATGGAAACATAGGTTTAATATACCAAATGAGTGCACAACAACCACATTTCAGTTTTCGGTTTGAACCAAATATTCGGTATGGAATTTATTTGAAGAAGAATTACAAAAACACCTTATTTGATTCAGAGTTTAGTGTATATAAAAGCTCATACAATTTGCTTTTGCAAGTATTAAAGCCACTTCACAGCAAGGTTGATTACCTTGTTTTATATAGAAATTATGCAGCCAACGGGCAGAATTTTTTTGCCGCTGCTTGGAGTGAGTTTTCTGGAACGTATAATGAACGAGGTATTTATCAGGCCTTGTTTTTAAAACCAAATAGAAAAGTTCAAATAGGTTTTTTTCAAGATGTTTTTTCGGCGCCAGCTGCTCGCTACCAAAAGGAAATAGGTGCTAAAGGTGCTGAGTGGCTAGCAAATGCTCAGATAAAAAGTTCCAAAAGCCTTAGTTGGGAAATTCGTTTGAGTTATAAAAAATACAAAAAAGACATGAAGGAGGATGGATTTCTATTAAATAATCTTTGGGAAACCAAGCAGCAGCTTCGCCTTCAAGCTATTGCACTTCCAACTAAACAACTGAATATAAAAGCTCGATTCGATTATAATCGGTGGCAAAATTGGGATGGTTCAAGCTTTTTTCTAGAAGCTTCTTGGCAGGTTCCCAATCATGCTTTGAGTTTGACAACTAGGTATTTAGCCTTTCAAAGCCTAAAGGATGAAACCCGAATTTACGCTATGGAAAAGGATTTGCCTTATCAATATGCGCTAGGTTCATTTAATGGAGTGGGTTCAAAATCTTATTTGTTGGTTCGGTATAAAATCTCTGATTTATGGGATATCTACCTGAAAATAGGGCATTTACTGCAGGCAGATGGAACCCAACCTGGTTCTGGCTGGGACGAAATTTCGGAAAATGCATTAACAGATTTTTCTTTTCAAATACGTTGTCGTTGGTAAAATTAACATAGGTGCACAAGTGTCACTTGCGTTTCCTTACGATTAACTTATTTTTGCGAGATTATATATTATCAAAAATGGATTTATTCGAAAAACTTAGCAAAAAAGCTGGCCCATTAGGTCAGTATGCAGATGACGCTTACGGATATTATATGTTTCCAAAGTTGGAAGGGGAGATTGGTCCAATGATGAACTTTAGAGGCATGGAAATGTTGAATTGGAGTTTAAATAATTATTTAGGTTTAGCCAATCATCCAGAAGTTAGAGAGGCCGACAAAGATGCCGCTGCGAATTTTGGCTTAGCCTACCCAATGGGAGCCAGAATGATGAGCGGAAACTCAACTTATCATGAACAATTAGATAGAGAATTAGCTGCCTTTGAAATGAAGGAAGATGCTGTTTTATTGAATTATGGATACCAAGGAATGGTAAGTACAATTGACGCATTAGTAGACAGACATGATGTGATTGTTTATGATGCAGAAAGTCATGCTTGTATTGTAGACGGCGTGCGTTTGCACATGGGTAAACGTTTTGTCTATGAACACAATGATATGGCAAGTCTTGAGAAACAATTGCAACGCGCAACAAGACTTACTGAAGAATCAGGGGGTGCAATTCTTGTAATTACTGAGGGTGTATTTGGGATGACTGGAGCACAAGGTAATTTAAAAGGAATTGTAGAACTTAAATCAAAATATAAATTTAGGTTATTTGTTGACGACGCCCATGGTTTTGGTACCTTAGGAAAAACAGGTGCTGGCGCAGGAGAAGAGCAAGGTGTTCAAGATCAAATTGATATTTACTTTGGAACCTTTGCAAAATCTATGGCTTTAATTGGCGGATTCATTGCTTCAAACAAAGAAGTTGTAAAGTTTTTACGCTACAACTTACGCTCACAAATTTATGCAAAGTCGGTTCCAATGCCGATAGTTGTAGGAGCGCTTAAACGTTTAGATTTAATTCGCAAACATCCAGAATATAAGGCAAATCTTTGGACTATTGTAAATGCTTTACAAAAAGGATTGCGCGAGCAAGGTTTCGATTTAGGAAGAACCTCAAGTTGTGTTACACCAGTTATTATGCATGGAACGGTGGCAGAATCAACTGCTGTTGTTCATGATTTAAGAGAGAATTACAAAATCTTTTGTTCGGTTGTTGTGTATCCAGTTATACCAAAAGGAATGATTTTACTAAGGTTAATACCAACTGCTGTGCATACGCTTGAGCAAGTTGAAAGAACCATAAAAGCTTTTACAGAAATTCGCGAGAAGTTGAATGCAGGAGCTTATAAGTCGGATAAGGTTATTGATATGGCTGAGAAGATTTAAGTTTTTATTAATATTAAATCATTGAAATTTGTTTGTCAGGAGTTCTACAATTGCGGTACAATAATTGACAAGCTAATTTGTTAAAGTAAATATGATGAAAGCAAAAATTTTAGTAGCAGTAATGGCATTTTTTGTAATTACTGCATTTAAGGCAGACAACACTGAAGTTAAGTGGATGGATTTTAATGAAGGATATGCACTTGCTAAGAAAAAGAACAAAATCATGTTGGTAGATGTTTATACTGAGTGGTGCGGTTGGTGCAAGAAAATGGACAGGGATGCATATGCTAAACCTGCGATTTCGCAAGTTTTAAATACGGATTTTATATCTGTTAAATTCAATCCAGAAATTACAAATGTTACTTATTCTTATGAAGGTAAAATCTACACTGGAGAGCAATTAGCTGGTGTGATAAGCAACTATCAAATTAGTGGTTATCCAACTACTATCTTTATTTATCCAAAGCAGAAAAAATCTGAAGTAGTAGTAGGCTATAAAAATGCGGAACAAATGGCTCCAATTTTAGCCGAAATGAAAAAGAAGTTTTACGGAAAATAGGAATTGAGTTATTGAGGAAGGCGCCCGAAGGGCGCCTTCCTCGTTTTTATCCAATTGCTAAATAAAGACCGTAAATTATCATGGTTGAACCCAAGGAGGTAAAACCATACATTACAATTTCAAATCCAGATTGAGACATGGGAGCAAACAAGGCTATTAAGCCACTAACCAGCAATGTCAAAGCTCCCCATAAAATAATTTTGAAGCCTTTTTGGGTTTTGCTAATCAAAATTTCTTTCCGACTGATTTCCTCTTCTGTTTGAAGATTAGTTTCAATATTTTCCATTACACTAAATTAGTAGTTTGCTTTTAAAAAGCTAAATATTGGAAACATAAAAGTTTGCAGAAATTGCAAATTGCCAGCTTTTTAGCCTATTCTAGATCGTATTGCTTGATTTTTCTATAAAGTGTTCTTTCAGAAATTCCCAGTTCTTGGGCCGCTCTTTTTCTTTTACCGTTGTGTTTCTTCAAAGATTTACGAATTAACTCTATCTCCTTATCTTCCAAACTCAAAGACTCTGGTTCGTGGTTAGCCTCTGTTATGTCAATGTATTGCGGATTTGGCGGTGTGGAGGAAGATTGAGAAACAATTGGCATATAAGTATTCTGAGGATTTGGTGCCATTGCCTCTTCTCTGTTCATAACATTAGAAAAGCTGTTATGATGTTCTGTTGAATTGATTGGGTTGTTCCCTTGCATCATATCAAACACAATCGTTTTTAAATCACTTAAGTCTTTTCTTAAATCATATAGAACTTTATAAAAAATATCTCTTTCACTTAAGGTTTCTGTTCCGGTTTGGTTTGAACCAATTAACATAGGAAGGGATGTTTTTTCTGGAGGTAAAACCCTTGCAAGTTCTTTCCCATTCACTATTTTATCTTCATCTAAAACAGAAAGCTGCTCTGCTATATTTTTCAATTGTCTAATATTACCTGGCCAGCTGTAACTGCCAAGTATTTGTAAAGCATCGGGCTCTAAAACAACTGGTTTACTTTTGTATTTTTCAGCAAAATCAGCACTAAACTTTCTAAATAAAAGATGAATATCTTCCTTTCTTTCGCGTAATGGCGGCACTTTTATTGGAACTGTGGATAGCCTGTAGTATAAGTCTTCTCTAAATTTCCCCTTATTGGCAAGGTCTAATAAGTCTCTATGAGTGGCCGCCACAATTCTTACATCTGTTTTTTGAACCTTGCTTGAACCAACTTTAATAAATTCCCCACTTTCTAAGATTCTTAACAGTCTACTTTGAGTCTCTAAGGGCAGTTCACCTATTTCATCTAAAAAAATAGTTCCTCCATTTACGGTTTCAAAATAACCCTTCCTCGTATCATGCGCACCTGTAAACGCGCCTTTCTCATGGCCAAAAAGCTCGCTGTCTATGGTTCCTTCTGGAATTGCACCGCAGTTTACTGCAATAAAAGGTCCGTGCTTTCTGCCACTTAAGGCATGAATAATTTTTGAAAATGCTTCTTTTCCTACACCACTTTCTCCATTAATTAATACTGTAATATCTGTTCCAGAAACTTTTACTGCTGTTTCTAAGGCAATGTTAAGCAATGGCGATGAGCCAATAATTTCGAACCTTTGTTTAATATCTTGAATATTCATGTTAATATAAGTCTCTCTTGTAAATAATTGGAATCCCTAACCAGCCTCTTCTAATGTCATATTCTATGCCATTGAAAAAATTATGGCCGTTTAATGGCGTTTTGTCAAAACTCTCAAATGTTCTAGCATTTGGAAAATCTATTAGAAAATTGTCTTGTAACACAAACGTAATTGGGTTACTTCTTTCACGGTTAACATAAGATTCACTTAGATAATACGTGATAATCTCATGTTTGCTTTTTTGCGAAGTATTTGGCAAACTTCCCAGGTTATTAATACTAATCAATAAGGTAATTAGGCAAGGCATATAACCTAAAAAGCAATTTAAAAAGACCACCCAATACTTATCAAAAATGCCAATTTGCTTAAGTGGTTTATAGATTAAAACTGAAATAATAATGCTGCAAATCGTGGCAAAAATAAATAGTTCATGAGTATGCACTAATAATTTATCTAATTGAAAATACATCACCAATGGGCATAGGCTTAACCCGAAAAAACTGAAATTATATAACCAATGCCAACTTTTATATTTATAGTGAATTGGGATATGTTTTGGAAGCTTAACAATTAAGTTGTTTTTTTCTAAGCTTGTTCGGTCAAAACTATAATCCTCAAATGAGTTGGCTGGGTCTTGGTTCAACAATAAACATAAATGCGCATAGGTAGTTGGCAAGTCTTTTTTAAGTACTTCAGGTTTCTCAAAAAACAATTCAACGCATTGAGAAAATACATAATTATAATCTTCTGCATTTTCATTAAATCGCTGGTATTCCGAACTGCTGTTCTTAAGTTCACATTCTTTTTTAATGATTTCAAACCAAGTATCTATGTATGAACCAAAGTGTAAATCATAGTGTTTGCCATTGAAAACGGTTCTCAACAAGGCTAGTGCATATTGAGCTAAACTTACATTTCTGCCTAATTGAGGATGCAGATGGTCGAAGGCAAAATGCTGCCAACTTAATGCAATGATTTTTGTATTGTAGGTTGAACCTTTTACTAATTCGCCAGATTTTGGCAATACAAATGCTTCTGGGTGTAGGTGAATATATTCATAGCCATAAAGCCAATATTCTTTTAAGCCAAAGGTTAGTTGAACCAAGTTTGAAACCACTAAAATCTTTATATCTTCAGTTACTTCAAGTCCACCTTTGCCGATGATTTCAACATTATGGTAAATAGAGTTTACTCTTTTTAGGAAACGCAATTTGGCTTTTTGACCCAAGTTTCGATAATACAAATGGTAATTGTCCAAAAAGCTACTCCAAGTATCGTAAAAGAGTTTTTCAGTCATTTTCCAATTTTAGCTTAATCAAACACCACTTCCTCTAATGCTTTTCCAATCAAACTTGTTTGGGTGGCACTTTCTATTAAAACTTTAACATACTGCCCTTTATTGTAATTTTCTTTTGGAAAAATTACCACGCTATTTTGGTCGTTTCGTCCTCTTAAACTTTGGTCTGATTTCTTAGATAAACCTTCAATTAAAACCGTTTGAACAGTGCCAACTTTTGCTTGGTTCAAGGCCAAACTATTCTTGTGTTGAATTTCAATAATTTCTTGGAGCCTTCTGAGTTTTACTTCTGATGGAATATCATCTTTGTATCTTCTTGCAGCTAAAGTTCCGGGCCTTTCACTGTATTGATACATAAATGCAAAATTAAATTTGCCATATTCCATCATAGAAACAGTGTCTTGATGTTCCTCTTCTGTTTCTGTGCAAAACCCTGTTATGATATCTGTAGAAATGCCACAGTCTGGAATGATTTCCCTAATTTTATCTAGTCTTTGTTTGAACCAATTGCGATCATAAGTTCGGTTCATTAATTCCAGAATTCGACTATTCCCACTTTGTAAAGGGTAATGAATATAATTACAAATGTTGTCGTAACGCTTAATGGTATGCAATACTTCATCTGTAATGTCTTTTGGGTGTGAACTCACAAACCTAATTCGCAAGTCTTTTCTTAGTAAAGCAACTTTTTCAAGTAACTGCGCAAAATTACAAATCACATTCCCTTGTTCATCTAATTCCTTATAAGAATCTACGTTTTGACCCAAAAGTGTTACCTCTTTGTACCCTTGGTTATACAAATCATTTGCTTCCTTTATAATCGAATCTGAAGGACGGCTGCGCTCGCGGCCGCGGGTAAATGGAACTACACAAAACGAGCACATGTTATCGCAACCACGCATAATGCTAATATAAGCATTAACCCCATTCGAACTCAATCTTACTGGTGTAATTTCTGCATAAGTTTCTTCCCTTGATAAAAGAACATTAACAGCTTTGTGTCCTTCTTCAACTTGGGTAATTAACTGAGGAATATCTCGGTAAGCATCCGGTCCAACCACTATATCTATTACTTGTTCTTTTTCGAGCAACTGGGTTTTTAACCTTTCTGCCATGCAACCAAGAACTCCTACAATCATTCCCGGATTTGTTTTCTTATGATGTTTAATTTCCCTAAGTCTTCCCCAAACATGCGCTTCTGCATTGTCTCTTATAGAACAGGTATTTACAAAAACTACATCAGCTTCATTAATATCTTGTGTGGTCTTAAATCCTTTATCTGCCATAATAGAGGCTACAACTTCGCTATCAGCTAAGTTCATAGCACATCCGTATGTTTCAATATATAAATTCCTTGTGGCTGTTTCTGGTGCATTTTCTGCAATAACTCCGCGCATTTACTCAATTTTTTTGAAGTGCAAATATATGGTTTATTATGACATAGTGACAGATTTTTTGCGATTTATGACAAGATATAAATATAGTTAAATAATTGATAAGTAATTAAAAATTATTGATAAATAATAAATAAAGTTTGTTTTTAAATAAATTTTAGTTAGCATTGTGGACCTAAATATAACACAATGAAAGAATCACAATCCTTATTGAGTCCTAAGCTATTTGAAAAAGTTTGCCGTATCTTTTTTTTTGGACATTTATTCTTTTTACTTTTTCTTACCATGTTTGACTATTTTGATCCTTTAGGATATTTTCATGGAGAGCCTATTACATTTACTTTACGTGGCAATATTGCTATGATACCCACTCAATGGAAACCCATAAATGTTAATGAAAGCTTTCAGGTGCTGGATACGCTAGGGGTTAAACCAATTGTGTTATTGCACGAAAGAGGATTTGTCAGATTCGATTATACAGATTTATTTAAAGGATTTTCGAGGCTAAATATATTGGTTTTCATAACTGATTTGGCCAAATTATGGATTTGGCTTTATTTGAGTTGGACGCTTTGGGTTTTGGCAAAAGCCATTAGAAAGAAAAGTGTTTTTGAACCTAAATTTATATTTCGTCTTAGGCTTTTGGCTGTAATTTTTCCCTTAAGTGCTATTCTTGATTCGATTAACAAACAATTGTTTTTAAAACTGGCAACAAACGTGATAAAATATCCAAATCATTATCTTTATATCCCTAATTCATTTTCAGGTTGGAAAATGGTTTTCAATGAAAAAATGCTCTTTGAATTGCCAATTATGTTTGTAATTTTAATGGTGGTTCAGGTTTTTATCCAAGGAGCCAAATTGAAGAATGAAAACGATTTAACTATATAAACATGGCCATAATAGTAAACCTAGATGTGATGATGGCTAAGCGAAAAATGAGCCTGAACGAATTATCCGAAAAAGTAGATATTACATTATCTAATTTATCTATTTTAAAAACAGGAAAGGCAAAAGCCATACGCTTTTCTACGCTTGAGTCTATTTGCAAGGTTTTGGAGTGTCAACCTGCAGATATTCTTGAGTATCGGAACGATTAATCTAGTAAACCCGATTTAACATTCTGGGTATATTAAACAGATAATCAGATTTTTGTGCATTTTTATGTCTTTTTGAATTATTCGTTTTTTGGAATTTATTTGTTTCTAATTGTCACAATTTCTTATTTCGGGTATGATTTTTAATTCTCCTTCACAAAGTTTAAATTTGAAGACAATGGAAAAAGTGATTATTTTTGATACCTTGGCCTACATAAAAAAAATGAAAGAAGCAGGTTTTACTAATAAACAGGCCGAGGTTCAAGCAGAATCATTGAGGGGTTTACTTGAAGATCAAATTGCCACTAAACGTGATCTACGTGATTTGGAAAAAGGAATTGTTATCCGTTTAGGAGCCATGATTGCTGCTTCAATTGCAATTACTGTTACTTTGATAAAAGTAATTTAATTTATTTCAATTATCTATTTATGAAAATCTTAATTACCGGAAGCAATGGCCTATTAGGTCAAAAATTAATTGAAAGATACCAATCTAACCCAGAGGTTCAGCTTATTGCCACCGCTAGAGGTGCAGATAGATTTCCAAACCCAAGTGGTTACGTTTATGAAAGCTTAGATATTACCAATGAAATAGAAGTTTCTACCGTCATAGCAAAGCACAAACCAGAAGTAGTGATCAATACTGCTGCAATGACCAACGTGGATGCCTGTGAAAGCGATAAAGAAGGTTGTGATAAGCTAAATGTGGATGCAGTTTTATATTTGGTTCAAGCCTGCAATGACAATAGCGTTCATTTGGTGCACCTTAGCACAGATTTTATTTTTAACGGCACGCACGGACCCGTAACCGAGGAGGAGCAACCAGACCCGCTAAGTTACTACGGCCACTCAAAATGGAAAGCAGAGCAAGTGGTAATAGAAAAAGCAAAAAGTTGGTCAATTGCCAGAACTGTTTTGGTTTACGGCATCGTGAGTGATATGAGCAGAAGTAATATTGTCCTTTGGGCAAAGGGTGCTTTAGAATCTGGAAAGTCAATTAATGTAGTATCCGACCAATTTAGAACACCTACCTTAGCAGAAGATTTGGCGCAAGGTTGTGCCTTGCTAGCAGCAAAAAAAGCCCAAGGCATTTATAACATCAGTGGTAGGGATTTTATGAGTGTATTTGATTTGGTGTACAAAGTTGCTACTTATTGGAAATTAGATAAATCATTGCTAAATATTTCTACCAGCGAGGGCATAAAACAACCAGCCAAACGTCCTCCAATTACAGGCTTTATTTTAGATAAGGCCATAAAAGATTTAGGTTATGCACCTCATTCTTTTGAAGAAGGCTTGGCCGTTTTAGATAAACAATTGAATCAACAATAATATGTTCTTTATACTCTCAGAACCTGCACCTGCCGGATTTATGTTTTGGTTTCTAACCGAATTTTTTTTCGCAGCGGTGGTAGTGGCTTTATTATATTTCTTCTTTGTTAAAAACCCTAAAATCAATCCAAAACCTGAGGAGGATGAAGAGGAAGATTAAGCGATTTATAAGAACTTACTTTTTCTTTACCCAACAAGAACAAAAGGGAATTAGAAGTTTACTTTATCTCTTGTCATTTTTATTGGTTGTAAGCTTTATTTATGGTCGGTTTGAACCAATGCCTCAGCACAATTTTGACTTGAAATACATCGCCGCCTTAAAAGATTCATTTCCAAGTTACGACTCAGAAAAGAAATCAAACTATAAAAATTGGAGTCGCAAAACCTCGGTTCAAACCGAAAAAAGAAAAACTTTTGTTCCCTTTGAAAAGAGCTTTATTCCTAAGAAAAATATAACATTTGAAGTAAACACGGCAGATAGCGCCGATTTGGTTTCTTTGCCAGGAATAGGTCCAACTTTAGCCTCCCGTATTATAAAGTACAGAGAAGGATTGGGTGGATTTATAACTTTAAACCAATTAACCGAAGTGTATGGATTTAAAGAGGATTTACTATTTGATTTAAAGGAACGTTTAACCATAACACCTTCCACAAATGCAGTATTTGATCTCAATGAGGTCGATTATAAAACACTTTCTGCACATCCATATTTTACGTTTACTTTGTCTAAGGCTATCCTAAATTATCGAAAGCAACATGGGAAATTTAAAAGGTTAGAGGAGTTGAAAGAAATTAAAATTATCAACGATAGTATTTTTGAAAGGATAGCCATTTACTTGACTATTAACTAGGAGTAAATCAGAACTATTTTATAAACTTAATTTAATCTTTTTGGTTAATTGAAACGATAATGGCACTTAGAAAAAAATCTAATATACTTGCAACTAAGTCTGAAAAATAATATTTAAAACTTAACATATATGATGAATTTCGATCAAACTGAAAATCAAAAAATGATTGCCCAAATGGTTAGGGACTTCGCAGAAAAGCACATTCGCCCCAATGTGATGGAGTGGGACGAGGCTCAATATTTTCCAATTGAAGCTTTTAAGGAAATGGGTAAACTTGGTTTGTTAGGAGTGCTTGTGCCGGAAAACTATGGTGGTGCAGGTTTTGGTTACTTTGAATATGTAACTGCTATAGTTGAATTATCCAAAGTTTGCGGTTCTGTAGGTTTGAGCATGGCTGCACATAATAGTCTTTGCACAGGCCATATCATGTACTTTGGTAATGAAGAACAAAAGGCTAAATGGTTACCAAAATTAGCAAGCGGAGAATGGATTGGTGCTTGGGGTCTAACAGAAGCAAATACAGGTTCGGATGCCATGCGCATGCAATGTGTGGCTAAGAAAGACGGAAATCATTGGGTCTTGAATGGCACCAAAAATTGGATTACTCATGGTTTAACAGGAAATGTTGCCGTGGTTTTGGCAAGAACAGGGGATTTGTTGGATAGCAATGGAATTACAGCCTTTGTAGTAGAAAGAGGTACTCCAGGTTTTAAAGGCGGTAAAAAAGAAAACAAGTTGGGTATGCGTGCAAGCGAAACCGCTGAGCTTATCTTTGAAGACTGCAGAATTCCTGAAGAAAATATTTTAGGAAACGTTGGGGATGGTTTTAAACAAGCCATGAAAATATTAGATGGTGGTAGAATCTCTATTGCCGCATTATCTTTAGGAATTGCCAAAGGTGCTTATGAAGCAGCCTTGAAATATTCTAAAGAGCGTCAACAATTTGGTCAACCAATTAGCAATTTCCAAGGAATTGCATTTAAGTTGGCTGATATGGCTACAAGAATTGAAGCATCAGAATTACTTATCATGCAAGCTGCTGATAGAAAGAACAAGCATCTTTCTGTAAATAAAGAAGGCGCTATGGCCAAGTATTATGCCAGTGAGGTGGCAGTTTGGGCTTCAACCGAAGCTGTTCAAATATTTGGAGGTTATGGGTACACCAAAGATTTCCCTGTTGAGAAATTCTACCGCGACTCAAAACTTTGCACGATTGGAGAAGGAACCAGTGAAATTCAGAAATTGGTTATTTCTCGCGCTGTTCTAAAATGAGGGTTTGCCATTTCTCTTCTGTTCATCATATTTGGGATTCACGGGTTTTTTATAGAGAATGTGTTTCATTAGCTACAAAATATGAGGTAACCCTAATTGCAATTGGAGATAGAAGTGGCATTATAAACGATGTTAAGGTTATTGGCATTCAAAAGCCAAAAACCTTTTTAAGACGCTTTACACTTACTGCCTTTCAGGTTTTTAAAGAAGCGCTTTATGCTGATGCGCAGTTGTACCATATTCATGATGCCGAGATGATTCCCTATGGAATTGTCTTGGCTTTATCTGGCAAAAAGGTAATTTATGATATACATGAAAATACATATCATGATATTTTATTGAAACCTTGGGTCAAACCGATACTAAAAAAAGCTGTGGCACAATCTTATAATCTGTTGTTAAGATTTGCTAAACAGTTTTTACACTTTATTGTGGTTGTGGCACATCCAAGGTTTTTGCCTGCTTTTTTTGTAAAGGAAGAGGAATGTACCATCATACAGAATTTTGCCGATATTAAACAATTTAAGCCTTTTAGAAATTTGGATAGAGCCTCTTTGCCAACCAATGAAATTTTCTACATTGGCATGATTAGAGACATGTACTATGAGGTAGATTCATTGTTGGAAGCTATTTTCCAGCTAAAGCAAAAGGGTCTTTTGGTTAAACTTCATCTCATCGGTTATTTTGGTTCAAAGGCAAACCACGGCTTTTCCCATTTGAGTTATTGGAATGAAATTGAAACACAAGTTCAATTGTATGGAAGGCTTGAAATGGCTGAAGCTTATCAAATTTCAAAGCAATGTAAAATTGGAATTTGTTTAAAAAACCAACCTGCTGAAATGTTGGTGAGCCATGAAAGAAAATTGTTCGAATACATGGCAATCGGATTGCCTTCCATATTTGCAAATACCCATATTTATCAAGAACTTAATAATGATACAGATATTGGTTTCTATGTCGATTTAAAGGATACCAAGGCAATAGCATCAGCAATTGAAACTCTCCTAGGCAATGGTATTGGTTTGAACCAAAAGGCTCATAATGCGGCTCATGCCAGCGATACAAAATATAATTGGCAAATAGATTTAGACAAACTATTCTCTTGTTATGAGGGCTTGGTTCAAACCGAAACCCTTAGAATAAACTAATAAGAAAATAGGTTAAGCCAGCTAATACAGCGCTCACTGGAATGGTTAGAACCCAGGCCCAAAGTAAGCTAACTGTTACACCCCATCTCACTGCAGATAATCTTTTGGTTGCACCAACGCCAATGATAGAACCTGTAATGGTATGTGTTGTGCTCACCGGAATACCCATTTGCTCGGTCATAAATAAAGTTAAGGCCCCAGCAGTTTCAGCACTTACGCCTTCTAATGGCGTAACTTTAGTAATTTTTGAACCCATGGTTTTAACAATCTTCCAACCTCCACTTAATGTTCCTAAACCAATAGCAGTGTAACAAGCCATTGGAACCCAATCTGGCATTTGTTTAAGGTCGGTTATATTGCCATTTGCAACCATAGCGGCAGCAATAATCCCCATTACTTTTTGTGCATCATTGCCGCCATGGCCAATGCTAAATGCTGCCGAAGAAAGCAATTGCAGTCTTTTGAACATGTTTGCAACCCTAAATGAGGTTGGTGATTTTACTTTTTCAACATAAAGATATGTTAAAATAAAAAGCAACACTACCGCCATAATTCCCCAAGCAATGATTGAGTTATTAGCATGGTCTAAGTCGCTTGCTAAAATTTCTGCATTGATGTTAGGGTTCGTATCTAGTTTTATTTTTTCTGCAAGTTGCATGGCACCCAACTTATCGTATTGAGATAGCAAGGGTTTAGCGGCATTAACATATGCATTTACCGAATCTAATTTATAAGTGAGTTGTGGATTTAACTCCGCTGCAGCCGCATATTTATCTACATGGTAGTATTTATTTAAATTTTCTGCAAGCTTGCCTTGTTCTAAATAATCAAAGAGGAAAAAAGTACCTAACGCGGTAATCAAGATAATGGCAATTCGATACCAAATATTTTGCATAATGGTTACCAATGTGATAAACATTGAAATAGCCATGCCCATAAAGGGTGCAATGAAAATGAATAATATGGTCTTAGAAATTTTATCCATTTCTACGATAGAAGGAATACCAATCATGCCTTTTGTTGCCCAAGCATGTGAAATGGCAGCACCAGCAAAACCACCAATTAAAGTATGAGAAGAGCTAGAAGGAATACCATACCACCAAGTAAGCAGATTCCAAATGATGGCAGCAATTAATCCAGCAAAAATAACTTCAAGGGTAATAAATTCTTTGTAAACAGTTTTGCCAATAGTATTTGCTACCGCATGGTCTTTAAATATAAAAAAGGCAATTGTATTAAAGAATGCGGCCCAAATAACTGCTTGAAAAGGAGTTAATACTTTTGTTGAAACAATGGTAGCAATTGAATTGGCTGCATCATGAAACCCATTGATGTAATCGAAGACCAGTGCTAAAATGATAATGATGATAAGGAAGGTCATTCTCCTGATTTGAATTAAGCGTATTTAATTACAATGGACTCTATGACATTTGTAGCGTCTTCGAATTTGTCTGTTACAATTTCTAAAACCTGGTAAATCTCACGTCTTTTGATTAGCATCTTAATATCATTTTCCTGCTCAAAAAGCTCCTCAATGCAAGCGTAGAATAAATCATCTGCCTGGTTTTCGATGTTTTTTACTTTAAATATGGCATCTGTAATGTTATTTACATTTTTCATATTTCGCAATTCAAAAACTGCCTTTTTAATGGCTTCTGCTCCTGTTTCGATAATTTCCGCCATTTTTTGAATACCCTTTTCATTGGGGTTAACTTTATAATAGCTTATTTTTTTAGAAGCTGCATAAATGTAATCACATATATCATCCAATGAAATAGCCAAATAATGAATATCTTCTCTATCAAAAGGCGTAATGAAGTTTTTTCCTAATTCTATAAAAACACGATGCGTTCGTTCATCATTTTTGTGTTCTAAATTTTCTAGTTCAACTAGAATTTGAATTCTTTTTTCTAAATCAGACTCAGAAGTAAATGACTTTATTAATTTTCCCATATCTGCCACGTTGATGGCAATCTCTTCAAAAAGGGAGTAAAAAACCTTGTCTTTAGGTGTAAAAAGCTGAATAATGGAGTTTAAACTCATGGTTAAAATATTTCAATGGCAAACTTAAGGGAATTGAATCAACTTAACCGTGGGTTAGCGATAACTTAATATTACTTCTGATTTGGGCATAAAAAAAGGAGGTCGGCAATGCCAACCTCCTTTTCTCTGATTAATAAAAAATCCTATTTCACCAAAGTCATTTCATTGACAATATGAGGAGCTCCACCTAATTTGTCTATTAAGAAAAGTACATATCTAACATCTACATTGATGGTGCGCTTGTATTTTTCATCAAATACAATGTCACCGCTCATTGCTTCCCAATTGCCGTCAAAAGCTAATCCAATTAACCTTCCTTCTCCGTCAATAACTGGAGAACCGCTGTTTCCGCCTGTAATATCATTATTGGTAATAAAGGCAACTGGCATTTTACCGTTTTCTAATTTATAATCGCCAAAATCTTTTGCATTATAAAGGTCTATCAGTTTTTGAGGAACCTGAAATTCAAAATCTTTAGGATTGTATTTTTCCATAACTCCATCTAAGGTTGTTTGGAATGTAAATTTAACAGCATCTTTTGGTTCATATGCTTGAACCGAACCGTAAGTTAAACGTAGCGATGAGTTTGCATCAGGATAGAAAGTTTTCTCAGGCATCATCTGCATTAATCCTTTGATATATCCGCGTGATTCTGGTCCTATTGCTGCATTAAATGCATCCACTTTTGGTTTGTAGTTATTTATATAATGATCATAAAAGGACTTTACCATGGCAAAACAAGGGTCGTTAACCAATTTTTTATAGTCTGGTTTTGCTGCAAATGCCTCAAATTTTTCTTTGGTAGAAAACATACTTTTAGCATAAACCATAGCTGAAAATGCTTTGAATTTTTCTGTATTTGTTTTTCCTTTTGATTTTAAGATGATTGCCATGTATGGAGCTTGCTGTTCAGCGGGGATATTGTTGTAGTACATTTCTAAGATTTGAGCCAAAATTTTCTCATCAGCACTTGGAAAAAAGGCTGTATAAAATTCTTCTGCATTGGCCTTTGCTGCTGCAATTGCCTTTCTTGCGCCAGCAGTATCTGCATTGTTTTTAGCAGCTTTTTCATAGGTAAGCATGCTTGCCGCAAAGCCATTTATAGAAACACCTAAAATTCCTTCTGTAAGGTAAGTTCTTTGTAAGGCTATTGGTCTATAGTCTACATAAGCTTTTTCTACATTTAATAAAATGTTCTCATATTCAGCCTTCCCTTTGGCAAAGGATGAAAATTTTGTTTCCATTTCCTTTTTATAGCCATATACATTGAGTCTTTTTAATTGTTCTGTTTGTCCAATAAAATATTTCCAATAGTTAGCAATTGATGCATAATCAGCGGAAAGTTTTAATCGGTCTTCTTCACTTTTGTCCATAACTTCTTTCCAAGCTTTCAATCTGATGTCTCTAAGATTTACGATGGTAGGATTTATTTTATCAACTGCTAATTCAATTCCTTGCGAGAATTCATATCTATTGGTTCTGCCTGGAAAGCCATAAATCATTGCATAATCGCCTTCTTTAACACCTTTTAAGCTAACTGGTAAATGGTGTTTAGGTTTAAATGGAACGTTATCTGCAGAATAAGCAGCAGCTTCATTGTTTTTATTTACATATATTCTAAACATTGAAAAGTCACCTGTATGACGTGGCCACATCCAATTATCTGCATCTCCACCAAATTTCCCTACGCTTTGAGGTGGTGTTCCAACCAAACGGATGTCTGTATATTTTTGGAATACAAAAAGGTAGTAGGCATTGCCTTTAAACATTTCGCGCATTTGAGCTTCATACCCAGTTCCCTTTTTTGCTTCATCAGTAATGTTTTTGAATATTTCTTGAAGTTTGGCTGGACGGTCTTTTTCAGCAGTGCCCTTAATTTCAGAAAGTACTCTGTCTGTCATGTCTTCCATTCTAACCACAATCGAAACCCACATACCTGGAATTGGCTTTTCTTCACCATTATTTTTTGCCCAAAAACCATTGTCAAGGATATTATCTCCCTTTACAGACTTGGAGGCAATTGCATCATAACCACAGTGGTGATTAGTTAAAATTAATCCTTGGTTTGATATAATCTCTCCAGTACATCCGCCATTGAACCAAACAATCGCATCTTTTAATGAACTATTGTTAACATCGTACAATTGTTCTGGAGTTAATTTTAATCCCTTGGCTTTCATTTGCTCATAGTTGTATTTCTTGAGCAATAAAGGAAGCCACATGCCTTCATCAGCTTTTGCTGTGCTTGCCAATAGCAATAATAATGTGCTTAATGTATAAATATATTTCTTCATAAATAAAAAATTGCGCCCGCAATCTACTTATCTTGCTTTAGTTTCATTCTTTTTTTTTGATAAATGGCAAAAATCATGTTAACCTTATGTTAACAAATACATAATATTGAAATGGCTTTCTTGAACTTAAATTTGCAATAATGCAATTATTCGGACTCGATACTTCGCTTACCCTCTTACTTATTTTATGTTTGTTTGCTGCGGCGGCATTCGAATTTATTAACGGCTTTCATGATACAGCAAATGCAGTAGCTACTGTTATTTACACAAATTCACTAAAGCCTTGGATTGCAGTTATATGGAGTGGTGTTTGGAATGCCATTGGTGTTTTTGCTGGTGGAATAGCTGTTGCTATGGGCATTTCAACATTGTTGCCACCAGAGCTATTATTAGACACAGACATTTACCACAACGTTGCGCTCATTTTAGCCTTATTACTTACCGCAATCCTTTGGAATTTAGGTACTTGGTATTTTGGAATACCTTGCTCGAGTTCACATACCCTTATTGGTTCAATAATTGGAGTTGGCTTGGCCTTCTCTTTTATCGCTGTTGATAAATCACACAGCTATGTAAATTGGGGTAAGGCCTCCGATATTGGTTTGTCTTTGCTACTTTCTCCTTTGCTTGGTTTTAGCTTGGCTATTCTTTTAATGTATATTATGAGGCAAGTCATTAAGAACCGTCAAATCTTTAAAGAACCAACCAGTAATGCGCCACCGCCGTTTTGGATTCGCCTTATTTTATTACTTACCTGCACTGGGGTGAGTTTTTCACATGGTTCAAACGACGGTCAAAAGGGTGTAGGATTGGTTATGTTGATCCTAATTGCTATTGTTCCTGCGTATTTTACACTTGATGTTTCAAAGTCTTCCGAAGAATACAAGGAGTTGTCTGCCGAAGTAATTTCAATTTTAAATAAAGTTAACGTTGAAGAACTAACTGTAGAAGAGCGTTTTGAATACAATCAAACCATTGGATTTGTGAAGGATTTTGATTCAGTTCTTACTAAAAATTTGCCCATAGCAGAGTATTCTACGCAAGAAAAAATGGCTATCAGAAAAGATATGCTAATGCTTGGTAAGTCTATTAAGGTTTTACTCGATAGTAAAAATCTTAGCTTAAGTGCAGTTAATAAGCTTAAACTTAAAAAGAAGGTTGCAGCATTAAAATCTATTACAGATTATGCCCCAATTTGGGTGATATTCTTAATTTCAATTAGTTTAGGATTAGGCACAATGATTGGTTGGAAACGAATTGTTGTAACCATTGGAGAGAAAATTGGAAAACAACATTTAACCTACGCCCAAGGCGCTAGTGCTGAAATTGTTGCAGCATCTACTATTGGTTTCTCTACCTGGTTAGGTTTGCCTGTGAGCACAACGCATGTGCTTTCTTCTGGTATTGCTGGAAGTATGGTGGCAAGTAAAGGAATCAAAAATCTTCAAACAAAAACCATCAAGAATATTGCAATTGCTTGGCTACTTACTTTGCCCGTTTGTGTAGTAGTTTCTGGATTATTGTTTTTGTTGTTCAGAACTATTCTTTAGTCGCTGCCTAATCTCATGCCCCTCAATTATCAATTGGTTCAATCCAACATTTTGCTGACTTAAAAGTTCTTCTTTTGGTTTAACCTCAAAGTAGTTACTAAGCGCTCTTCTTGGTTTTAATTCTTTAAGTTTACTAAAATCACCATGTAATTCGTGGTAGGCGCTAATAAAGTAAACTGCCTGTTCAAACCCATTCACAGCAAATTCGCTTGGTTCAGTATAATATCGTTCTCTATATTTTTCCGAAAATGCCCTCACAAGGGTGTCGGAATAATCTATAAAAAATGGAGTAATAATGTTTAAATGAATGGCTTCCCATTGTGACAGATTTATAGCTTTAAATTCTAGAATTTTTCTGGTAGTCCAACAGTTTATGTTTAAAAATTGCGTGCTATCACCTAAGTGCTTAATCACGTTGTTTACCAAAAATTCGTTTTCACATGCAATCACCACATGATTTTGGGCTCCCAATTTATAGTGCAAACTATAATCTAAATACTTCGCTATGTCTAAATTTTTAATAGTGAAGGATTTATATTTGCTTTTTAACGTCGAAAACTGTTTGCTAAAAATAATGTCATTTGTTTTTTTATCCGACAAAACAACAATGTTTGCGTGCATGGAATCCTGCTTTTTAATTGCTTCTAAAATGAAATTGGCATAATATCTTAAATCTGGGTATGCCGATATAAGAAAGGAATCATTTATAGAGGTTTTTGTTAAGGTCATAAGCGGTGAAATGTGAAAAACTTGGTTTTTCTGGGCAAAATCCTTCATCATTTGTGTGCCATTTGGCATAACCGGACCAAAAACTAAATCGCTGTTTTGAACTTCTTTTTTTTCTAAAATCTTTTTGAAAAAAAAGGTGTCTAATCTGGTATCATATACGCTTAAACTTACTGGGATTCCTGCTTTCTCTAAACTGTCAATGGCTAAGGTAAATCCTTCGAAATACTGCCTGCACGCTTCACTTACCCCTGCGTTTTTGTCCTTTGGATTTTCATAAACACTTTTTGCCGAAAAGGGTAAAATCAGACTTATTTCAATGTAGTTTGAATCTGTTTGTGCCTTGATTTGTGTTGTTAAAAGCAGTAAACTTAAGTATAATAATAGCTTATTCATTTGCTTATTCCCATTCAATGGTGGCTGGTGGTTTACTGCTAATATCATAAACAACTCTATTAATTCCTTTAACCTCATTGATTATTCTATTGGCAACATGTCCAAGGAAATCATGGGGCAAATGGCAAAAATCTGCTGTCATCCCATCTACAGAAGTTACTGCTCTTAAGCAAATTACATGCTCATAGGTTCTTTCGTCACCCATAACGCCAACGGATTGAATAGGAAGGAAGATTGCACCTGCTTGCCAAACATTACCATATTGACCTTTTTCTTTTAGCTCTGTAATGAAAATTGAATCTGCTTCTTGTAGAATTTTAATCTTTTCATGGGTAATATCACCTAAAATTCTAATTGCTAAGCCAGGTCCTGGAAATGGATGTCTCTGTAAAATAATTGGGTCAATACCTAAAGCTGCACCAACATTTCTAACCTCATCTTTGAACAACATCCTAAGCGGTTCAACTATTTTAAGATTCATTTTCTCGGGTAACCCCCCAACATTGTGATGAGATTTTATGGTTGCTGATGGCCCTTTAACACTAACGCTTTCTATAACATCTGGATAAATTGTGCCTTGCGCTAGCCATTTTGCGTCTCCAACTTTTTTTGCTTCTTCATCAAATACTTCAATGAATACTCTACCAATTATTTTCCTTTTTTGCTCTGGGTCACTAACGCCAGTTAATGCACTTATAAAACGTTCTTTAGCATCAACCCCAATTACATTTAAACCCATGTTTTCGTAGGCATGCAATACTTGCTCAAATTCGTTTTTTCTTAATAAGCCATTGTCTATAAATATTCCTGTAAGGTTTGACCCAATCGCCTCTTTTAACAAAACTGCCGCAACAGAAGAGTCTACGCCACCAGAAAGCCCAAGGATCACTTTATCGTTTCCAAGTTTTTCTTTTAGCTCTTTATTGGTGTTTTCAATAAAATGTGCTGGATTCCAATTCTGTTTTAGCTTTGCAATTTTAGAAATGAAGTTATGTAGTAGCGTTTTTCCATCAATACTATGTGTAACCTCAGGATGAAATTGAATAGCATAAGTTTCTTCTTCTCTAATTTTAAAAGCTGCAACCTTTACAGACTCTGTGCTGGCAATGATATCAAAATTAGCAGGGATATCTTGTATGGTGTCTCCGTGGCTCATCCAAACTTGACTGCCAACGGAAATGCCTTCAAAAAGTTGATTAGCAGAAACATCTGTTAAACTAGCTCTGCCATACTCCCTTATTTTACTTGGTACTACATATCCACCATTTTGATTTGCCAAAAGTTGTGCGCCGTAACAAACTCCTAATAAAGGTAATTTACCTCTGTATTTACTTAAATCTACATTAGGTAAGAGTCCATCATTCACACTATAAGGGCTGCCGCTTAATATGACAGCTTTTGTGCTTTCGTCCAAATTTGGTATGTGCGTGCAGGGGTGAATCTCGGAGTAAACATTTAATTCTCTGAGTCGACGGGCGATCAATTGGGTATATTGCGACCCAAAATCAAGGATAAGAACTTTTTCTTCCATAAATTATAAGTGCGAATTTCAATAATTTTTAGGAGAAATTTAGATTGCATTACCATTATGTTAAAAAGCATTGAAATAAATACTTGGGTCAACACAAAAAAACACCTACCAATTTTAGACGCAAGGAGTGAAGGAGAGTATGATTGGGGCCATATTCCTGATGCTGTTTCTTTTCCGGTGCTTAATAATGAAGAAAGAAAGTTGGTAGGGACTTGTTACAAGAAAGAAGGCCATGATGCTGCCGTTTTTTTAGGTTATAAATTGGTGGGTCCAAAATTTTACCAATATATTGAAAAAGCCTGGCAGCAATTTCCTAAAGGAGAAATCGTGGTGCATTGCTGGCGGGGCGGACTTAGAAGCAGAATCATGGGAGATTTACTTTCTACTGCCGGGTATGATGTTTACCAATTAAAAGGTGGATACAAAGCTTATCGAAATCATGTATTGAGCTTTTTTGAAACTAAATTCCATTTTAAAGTACTAACTGGCTATACAGGGTCTGGCAAAAGCGAGAAATTGGAACAAATGGAATTGGAAGGTAAGCAAGTTTTGCACCTTGAGCGCATTGCAAATCATAAAGGTTCTGCATTTGGCTATCTGGGAATGGGAGAGCAGCCAAGCCAAGAACTTTTTGAAAATAATTTATTTGAAACCTTGTTTCGGTTTGACCCAAGCCAAGAAATATGGACAGAGGATGAAAGTAGAAAAATTGGTAAACTGGTTTTACCGCTGAATTTATTCGAGATTATTAGGAAAGGTGATTTCACTTTTTTAAATGTCCCCTTTGAGCAAAGGGTTAAAAATATCATTGAGAATTATGGTTGTTTTGATCCTAAACAATTGATAGAAGTTACAGAGAAATTAAGGAAAAGAATGGGAGACTTAGAAAACCGGAAAGCCATTGATTATTTGGTTCAAACCGAAATAGAAAACTGGGCTGTAGTAATGCTTATGCACTATGATAAGCAGTATAAATATAGCTTAAGTTTACGTCCCAATTTGAGTCATTTTGTTGCATAAAAAAGGCGGAAGTTAAATACTTCCGCCTTTCTCAAATATTGAATTAGATTATTTTACACCTTCTAAGTAAATCAGAAACTTGTTTTCTCTAAAGCCTTTATCAGCATCGTACCAGTTTTCATATTCTTTACCTTCACTTTTTGCCCAATCAGCTAATCTAGGATAGCCGGTTAGGATGTCTTGCTTTTCTACCATGTGTGGAAGCACACCTTCAACCTTTAAAGCAAATGGAAGATTGTTTTTGGTTTTGTAATAAGTTCCTTTTTCAGGATTAGAGTTATCTACACCTGTTCCGAATAATTTTTTAGAAGCTAAATTTGTAGGTGCATAGTCTGGTAAATGCACCTCAACTTCTCTTTGACCATTCACAATGATATAAGGATTTAATTTTAAATCTTTAACTTCAATAGCAAATTCTTTGTCTGTATTAAATTCAACTGTAACTTCTACGGTTTCTGGCTTAACAAAAGGACCTTCTGGGTTTACATTGATTCCGCTTCCACCAGCTGATTTAAGTACTGAAGAGGTTTTATCAAAAATAATAATATTGGCAAAATCCTGGTTTTGTTCCGAACCTACTTCATTTAGTTCAATCCACTTTGAAGTGCCAAGTACACTGCCATTTACCATGTTAAGCCTAATTGGACTTAAACCATCAAATTGAACAGCGAATCCATTGTCAAAGCTAGCTCCAACTGCATTTAGTTGAGTGCTAATAATAACTTCAACAACTTTGTTCTCTGCATTTGTTACAGCTCTTGCTTGATAAATGGCTACAAAATCATTAAAATCATAATCACCTGTTGCAGGCCAAAGGTCTTCAAACATTAAGGTAGAAGGAGTAGCATTTGGTATTTGAACGTTATAAGCTTTTAACTCATCCTCAGGATAGGCATCATCATTATCAGCTACACCATCACCATCTTTGTCTGCAATTATAACTTGTGGTAAACAATTGTTCGCTGGGTCTGCAAAGTAGGTACTTGGAATAATTAAATCATCTACCATGATTCTAGAATTTCCGCCGCTTCCAGCTAGGCTTATCATTATTTTGTAAGGTACTGACGAATTTGCAATTGCAGCTGGTATTGGGATACTTAAATTATTAACTGTTGTGTTAAAAGTTGTAAAATCATAAACATTAAATTCAACTCTTGTACCTTCTTTAGCAGAATTGCCATTTACTGCATCATAAGGCAAATATGCAATATGGACTTTTCTAACAGTACCATTACTTGCAGATAGTTTAGCTTTTAAGGTGATGTTTCCAGATCCAGGTTTTATCCATGGTGATTTTATCCAAAAAGAGGTAACCAATAAACTTGTTGCCTGGCCACTTTGGGCAGAATAGAAATTAGAAATAGCGCCAATATCTGTATAAGTTACGCCTCCAAATGTCCAACAATTTGCAATATCATAGTTCCTTCTATCTGTAGCGCCTCTGCTTCCTCCATTGTTGATAGGAGAGGAACTTGTTTCGCAATTTAAAACGGGTAGTGCTGTTTGTGCCTGTGTATTGGCTGTAATCAACAAACCAGTTACAATTGATAATAAAAGCTTTTTCATTTTATGGATTTTGTTTTTTAGTTTTCTAAAGCTGGAAGAATGTCAAATGCAATGATAGGCAGACTTGTGCTGAATGCTTTGGAAACAGCGCCATATTTAACCACAATATTTTTCACATTTGTAGGTATGGCCAGTTTTGTTTCAAAATTTGAAGACATTAATTGATTTCCTGAGTATAAAACAACCTTTCCATCTTCACTGATGATACTTAATGTTGTTTTGATTGGTTCAATTGTTGGAATACCATTGTATTTGAATGATATTTCATTTGTAGTTTTCCAATCGAAATTTTCGCTGGTTTTTATTTCAGAGAATTTTTTTGCAGATGAAACATTTTTAGGCAATTCTTGATGCTCATTAAATTGCTTTTTGCAAGATGTTAATCCAATTAAGGCAAGAATTGAAAGAAATAATAGCTTCTTCATTTTGTTTGTTGTTTTTTTATTTATTCTATTATTTCAAAATGAGTGCCATAGTTTATAGTAAAATTTTATTCGAATAATATATTGAAAATGAGTATTTTGTATTCATGTTTGAAAAAAGCTGTCCTCTAAGTCCGTTCCATTTTGAATTTAATTTCCGTTTTTGATTCGTAGTGTCGTTTTGATTCTAATTTTTGCTCAGAAGTTTGGTTCAAACCCAAAACAAAAAAAGGCGGAAGTGATTAACTCCCGCCTTTCTTGAAATTTTGATTAGATTATTTTATACCTTCTAGGTAGATTAATAATTTGTTTTCTCTAAAACCTTTATCAGCATCGTACCAGTTTTCATATTCTTTACCTTCACTAATTGCCCAATCTGCCAACTTTGGATAGCCAGTTAAGATATCTTGCTTTTCTACCATGTGAGGTATTAAACCTTCAACTTTAATTGCGAAAGGCAAGTTGTTTTTGGTTTTATAGTAAGTTCCCTTTTCAAAACTTGAATTGTCTTTTTCTGTGCCAAAGATTTTTTTATCTGCCAAACTACTTGGAATATTGTCAGACAAATGCACTTCAATATCTCTGTTTTGATTTACAACAATATATGGATTTAATTTAAGATCTTTTACCTCAATAGCAGATTCCTTTGCAACATTGAAAGAAACAATTACAGAAACTTTTTCAGAGGTATAAAATGGTCCTTCTGGATTAACATTAACTCCTGATCCACCAGCACCTGGGAATTGCTTTCTGGCTTGATCGAAAATTAAAACATTTGCATATTCTTGTCCTGATTCCGTGCCGTTATCATTAAATTTAAACACCTCAGTAAAATTGGTCACATTTCCTTTAACACCTGTTATCAACTCAGGTTTTAAACCATCAAATTGAACAGCAAATGCATTATTGTAACTTGCGCCAATGGCTAAAACATTAGTAGTAATTTTAATTTCTACTACTTTATTATCTGCATTGGTAACTGCAATTGCGCCATAAGCAGTAACAAAATCGTTAAAGTCGTAGTCGCCAGTTGCAGGCCATAGGTCTTCAAACATTAAGGTAGATTCACCCGCATTAGGAATTTGAACGTCATATGCTCTTTCTTTGTCTTCTGGGTATGCATCTTGGTTATCTGCAACACCATCGCCATCTTTGTCTAAAATTTGTGCTTGCGGTAAACAACTGTTTGCTGGGTTTGCAAAGTAAGTTCCTGGGATAGAGATATCATCTACTATTAATCTTGAGCCTGAGTTTCCACCCACACCTACTAAACTAATCATTATTTTATGAGGAACACTTGAATTTGCAATTGCTGCTGGAATAGCAAATGATAGATTTTGAGTGGTGGTTGGGAAAGGAGAAGAATAGCTAATTGAATCGAATCTTACCAGAGCTCCTTCTTTAAAAACACTTGGGTTTGCAGCATCATAAGGGATATATGATAAAATAATTCTTCTTATTGAACCAGCAGTAGCCGCTTGATTTTTATACTTTAAAGTAATGTTTCCTGATCCTGGTTTGATCCAAGGTGTTTTTACCCAACATGCACCAATTGAAGGATTTGAAGGAGAATTACTTAGAATTGAATAACTTCCTGTAATTAATTGAGCTGCATTACTTGTGTATGAAGCAGATCCAAATGCCCAACAATTTGCTTGTTCTACGGCTCTATCACCAGATTCTGCTGTTAATACAGGAAGTGCCGTTTGAGCGCCAAGGTAAGCTGTAAATAGTAAACTGCTTACAATTGATAATAATAGCTTTTTCATATTTTTATATGGTTGTTTTATTATTCGTTAGTTACAGTAGGAAGAATATCGAATGAGATTATTGGAAGACTAGTGCTAAAAGTTTTGCTAACTGCACCATATTTTACCACTAGGTTGTTCATATTTGTTGGAACAGCTAATTTCATTTCAAAACTTTTAGCCATTTCTTGGTTTCCAGCATAAAAGATTTTTTTACCATCTTCGCTGCTAATTGTTAAAGTAGTTTTTACAGGCTCAATAGTTGGAATGCCAACATATTTGAAAGTGATTTCATTAGTTGTTTTCCAATCGAACGACTCACTTGTTTTTAACTCAGAAAATTTAGTTACCTTGTTGTCGTTCGGTTTGTCTTGTTTTTCTGTCAATTGCTTTTTGCACGAGGTTAAACCTACAATTGCAATTAGGGAAAGAATCATTAGTTTTTTCATGTTTTTGTTTTTTGGTGTTTTCCACTACTTTTCAATCTTAGTGCCATTAATTTTTTAAATTAAAGTCATAGTTTAAAATATTACTGGTCAATAGTTTATGTTGTTTTATTTGTTTTAAGTAAAAAATATTTTGGTTCATTTTGGTTCAATTTTTTCAAAATAGGATTAGCCTGAAGTTGAATTAATCTATTTTTTGAACCTATTTCCTGTTTTGCTTTATACTATTCAAATATAAGATTCATTTTGATTATTAGGTCAAATTGAAATTTGATTTTAAACTTGTTTTTATTGGAAAGACCAATTTTTTAAACACATGTTTAGGATAAAAAATAGGAATAAAAATCTGTTTCTATTATCCTTGTCTAAATTGTATTTTTGTAACCTTTATTTATAGATTATGGCAGGAACAGAATTTTATGGCGCTGAAGAGCGCAAAGAAATCAACGATGTATTAGAAACAGGCATCTTTTTTAGGTATAATCACGACCAACTACGTAATAACATTTGGAAGGCAAAAGAATTTGAAGCAGAAGTTGCAAAATTGGTAGGTGCAAAATATGCACATGCCGTTTCTAGCGGTTCAACAGCAGTTTCTTGCGCTTTGGCCGCGGCTGGTATTGGAGCTGGAGATGAGGTAATAGTGCCTCCATTTACTTATATCGCCTCTGTAGAAGCGGTAATTTTTGCTGGAGCATTGCCTGTTTTTGCAGAAATAGATGAAACCCTTTGCCTTAGCGCAGCTGGTATTAAAAATGCAATTACACCCAAAACAAAAGCGGTTTTATTAGTTCATATGTGCGGTCAAATGGCAAACATGGACGAAATTATGAAGGTTGTAAATGAGCATAACCTTGTTTTGGTAGAAGATGCCGGTCAGGCCATGGCTGCCAGCTATAAAGGCACTAGCACTGGTTTGTTTGGTAAAACAGGTTGCTACAGTTTTGATTTCTTTAAAATAGCTACTGCAGGCGAAGGTGGTGTAATGGTTACCAATGATGAAGTGGCCTATAAACTGGCTGATAACTTTGCAGATCATGGTCATGACCATATTGGTTCAAACCGAGGAATGGAAAACCATCCAATTGTTGGGTTCAATTATAGAATCTCAGAGCTTCATGCTGCCATTGGTTTGGTTCAAACCCGCCGTGTGCCTATGATTAGAGAGAAGAATAACCTACATAAGAAGTTCATGATGCAAGAACTTGGAAAAATTTCAGGTGTTTCTTTTGCAAGCATTCCAGATGAAAATGGTGATTCTGCTACTTTTTTAAATATGCTTTTGCCTGATACTAATGCAGCACAAAAAGTGGTTGATTCTTTTAATGCAAATGGAGTAGGTGGTTTTAATTATTGGTTTACAAACATGTACCATTTTATTAACCAATGGAACCATATCAAAGAAGGAAAAGTTGCTGCAAGAACTAATGTTCAGTTATTAGGTGCACCGCAAGATTATAATAACTTAAATCTGCCAAAAACCCAAGAAACGATTGGAAGGTTAATCTCTTTTGGTATTCGCGCCAGCTGGACAGAGCAAGAACTTAAAGAACTTGTGGCGAAAATGACAACAAGCATTAACCAAGCAATGTCTCAAACAGCCTAATTAATTAATATGGCACACAAAAATTTTAAGTCGATAGAAAAAACAGTTTTTGGTAGAGGAAGTTTTTCCCAATTATCAGAAATTGTTGCTCCAATTAGAGAAAGAAATAAGCAGTATTTTGTTTATATTGTAGATAATTATTTTAAAGGAAAAGCGCTTGAAAGCCAATTGCAGGAGAAGGCAGAGGATTTGATTTATTTTATAGATGTTGATCCACATGAGCCAACCACTGAACAAATAGACCAATTGCGTGACAAGATTTTATCAGAAAAAGGTCTACCTAGTGGTTTAATTGGAATTGGTGGTGGCAGCATTATGGATATTGCAAAAGCCTTGGCCTTGATGCTTACCAATGAAGGTTCATCTGTTCAATATCAAGGTTTGAACCTAATTAAAAAACCGGGAGTATATCACCTTGGGGTCCCTACTATTTCTGGTACCGGCGCAGAATGTAGCATGACTGCTGTGCTCACTGGACCAGAGAAAAAGTTAGGTTTAAAGTGCGATTGGACCATATTCGACCAAGTTATCTTAGACTCAGAGTTAACTGAAAGTGTTCCTACCGATAAATGGTTTTATACAGGAATGGATACTTTTATTCATTGCATAGAAAGTAGAGATGGCATGCTCAATAACGCCTATAGTTTTGCATATGGCGAGCAATCACTCAAACTTTGTAGAGAGGTTTACCTTGGCGAAAATGCCGGTAGAAGCCCAGAGAATGATGATAAATTAATGGTGGCTTCTTTAATGGGTGGTTTGAGCCTAACCTATTCAGAAGTGGGCGTTTGCCACGCTTTGAGTTATGGATTAAGCAAGATTTTTGGAGAGAAACATTGTTATGCAAATTGTTTAGCATTTCAACATTTGGGAGATTATTACCCAGAAGGAGTGGCGGAGTTTATAACGATGCTAACCCAACATGGTGTTACTTTGCCGCAAGGATTAAGCAAGTCGTGGACAGAAGAAGAAATTACTGCAATGGCAAATGTTGCTTATAATTTGCCGCATATGTGGAACCACGCCATTGGCACAGATTGGAAAGAAAAGATTACTTTAGATACGATTAAAGATTTATTTAGAAGATTATAAAATGACAAAAATTGTAAAAGTTGGAGATATTGAATGCGGTTCGGATGAATTATTTTTAATTTCTGGACCATGTGTAATTGAAGATGAAATGATTATGATGAAAACCGCTGAGAAACTCAAAGAAGTTTCAGAGCGCTTAAACATCAAATTGATCTATAAATCATCGTTTCAAAAAGATAACCGAAGTAGTTTAAAATACTATGACGGACCAGGCTTAGCTGCAGGCGTTAAGTTATTGGCAAAAATTCGTGAACAGTTTGGTTTCCCAATCTTAACCGACGTGCATTACCCAGACCAAGCTACTGCGGCCGGAGAAGTGGTGGATGTAATTCAAATTCCAGCTTATTTGTGTATGCAAAGTACTTTGCTGGTTGCAGCTGCAAAAACAAATAAGGTAGTAAACATTAAACATGGACAGTTCTTGGCACCAGATAACATGAAGCACCCAGTTGCTAAATGTGTAGAAAGCGGAAACGACCAAGTGATTTTAACTGAGCGTGGTTATACTTTTGGGTACAATGATTTAATTGTTGATCCAAGAAGTTTTTACCATTTGAGAAATATTGGATATCCAGTAGTGTTTGACGTTACGCATTGTGTTCGTAAATATGGTACCCCAAGTGCCGATCCAAATGGTGGTGCACGTGAGTTTTTGCCTGTGTTAAGCAGAGCTGGCGTAGCTTCAGGTATTGATGGTATTTTTATTGAAACCCATCCAGAACCTTCAAAAGCTTTGTGTGATGCCGCATCTCAATTGTGTGTGTATGATTTGGAAGAATTTTTAAAACCCCTAATAGAATTGCATCAAATTGAATTAAAATACCGCAACTAATATGAAAACAAAATTTATTACCTACATCTTCTTTTTTTTATCTTTACTTCTGGTTCAAACCAACACCACATTTGGGCAATACGAAAGGCCTAGGGAAGTAAGCAGCGATAATGTTAAAAGAGCCAATATTTACTTGAGTTTGGGTTCTGGATTGCAATACAAATATGGTATGATTGGCGGAGGCGTAGGAATGTATATTGGAGAAAACACTTTAGGTGAATTAACCTTTGGCTTAGGTGGATATGGCTTTAAAACTGGAGTTAACATGGTTTTTAATTCTGGTTCCAACAAAAAATGGCGACCTACGCTAGGATTTGTAAGAGGTTCTGGTGTCAGTGACTTTGAAACTGAGGTGGAGGTGGTTTATAATTTAAATGTTAAGAAGGTAACCACAAAAATTAACTTACCTGCAGCATATGTTTTAACCCCTGGGGTTCAAAGAATATTCATGTTTAGAAATGGAAGTAGCTTTGCCCTAGATTTAGGGATTGGTATTTCGCTTAATCAACATGAGGCCTCTTTTTCTGAAGACCAGGTTCTGTTTGATGGCGTTTTAAGACCTTCACCAATGATTTCTTTCAGTGATTTACAAAAGACTACTTTCAAAGTTATGGGACCATCAGGCATTATTTGTGGTGTGAGTTACAATTTTGGTTTGGGCCTAAAATAAGGAATGTAGAAAAATCGACCTAAAAGATTATTTTCGCGCTCATTCTATCAATCGACTAAAAGAAAAAAATGGAATTATATTTAGATTCAGCAAACTTAAAAGAAATTGAAGAAGCCTTTAAATTAGGCATTCTTAATGGTTTAACCACTACGCCAACCTTCATGCAACGCGAGGGTATTACCGATGTAGATGGTATGATTGTTAAATTATCAAAGATTGTTCCTGTGCTTCAGATTGAAGCTTTGGGAGATACTGCCGAAGATGTTTTAGCAGAAGCAAAAAGACAATTGGCTTTAGGTTTAGACCCAACAAAGACTGTTTTCAAAATACCTGTTTCATTAGAAGGTGTAAGAGCATGTCGTTTGTTGAGAAACGAAGGTTTATTGGTTAATGTTCACTTGGTTTATACCTTACAACAAGCTTATATGGCTATGCACGCTGGTGCAACTTATGTTTGTCCGTTGGTTGGCCGTTTGCAAGATCAAGGGCATGATGCCTTAGACTTAGTGGCTCAAATTGTGGATGCCGTTAATGATTATGGTTATGATACTAAAGTGATGTTTTCTTCAGTGAGAAATGTAGAACATGTTAGAAATGCCTTAAACTTGGGCGTTCACACCATAACTGTTCCTTTAAAAATCTTAAAGCAATTGACAGAAAATCATTTCACGACTGTTGGAACAGAACAGTTTATACATGATACTAGGTTAATGACTGTTAAAGTACGTGAAGCCATCAATGGTGTAAACCCATTGGTAAGTGCTGATACCACTTTGGTAGATGCTATTATTAAAATGACTGAGTATGGTTTTGGTGCCATTACAATTGTAAATGCAGATGGTAGCCTAAAAGGCGTGTTTACTGATGGCGATTTACGTCGCAAAATTCAAACAGATGGAAGAGATGTTTTGAGCAAAAAGATGTCAGACTTTACCTACAGCGATGCGAAATCTATTGAAGCAGGTTCTTTGTTAAATGATGCTGCCCAAATCTTAAAAGCAACTAAAGTAGATACACTTTTGGTTACAGAAAATGGCAAACCTATTGGGATGTTAGATATTCAAGATTTAGAAGCATAAAACTTTATAATTTTAAGAAAGCCGCCTTGTGCGGCTTTTTTTATTCTTACTTATGAGTGATATAAAATCTGTTTTCGAAAGTATTGGCGGCCAATTTTGTACGCCAATAAATCAATTGTCAGAACGCCTTGCAGGCATAAAAGCTTTTGTCTATGATTGGGACGGCGTGTTTAACAATGCCGTTAAAAACGAAAATAAAAGTAGTAATTTTAATGAAGCAGATAGCATGGGAACCAATATGCTTCGGTTCAGCCATTACCTAAAACACCAGCAGCTTCCCAAAACTGCTATTATTTCTGGTGAGAAAAATGAATTTGCTTTTTACTTTTCTGAAAGAGAGCATTTTGATGCTTGCTATTTCAAGGTACCTAATAAAATTATTGCACTAGACCATTTTTGTGAACATCATAATTTGAAGAGGGAAGAGGTTTGCTATACCTTTGATGATGTGCTAGATCTTAGTGTGGCTGCAGTTTGCGGACTTCGATTGATGATTAACCGCAAAGCAAATCCATTGTTTAAGAATTACCTTGTTAAAAACAACTTGGCAGATTATATAACAGCTTCTGAAAGTGGCAATTTTGCTGTAAGAGAAGTTTCAGAATTATTAATGGGCTTGAACCAAAACTATGATAGTTGCCTAGATGAACGCAAAGATTTTACAAGTATTTACCGTAATTATTTAAATTTTAGACAGGCCTTAAACACCTCATTTTTTACCATTGAAAATGAAAATGTTAAAAGTGTTGCAAGACCTTAGTCTTTGTTTACTAAATAATCATATGAGGCCTGTTGTGAGCCTTGAGACGAAGGTCCAGCATGATCATTGATAAACAAAGTATCATTTATTCCATCTAATTTTCTTGCCTTTGCTACATCCTTTAATTGCAAATTCAATATATCTAAAATAGTTTGCCTAGCCTCTTTATCATAAATTGGAAAGGCACATTCCACGCGGTTGGTGAGGTTTCGTGTCATCCAATCTGCAGAAGCTAAATACACTTTTTCATTGCCGTTATTTCCAAAAACATACACACGTGCATGTTCTAGAAATCTATCAATGATACTAATAACTTGAATGTTCTCACTGCTGTTTTTGATGCCAGGAACTAAGCAACAAATTCCTCTAATAATAAGCTTAATTTGAACACCAGCATTACTTGCTTCATAAAGTTTTAATATTACATCCACATCAACCAATGAATTCATTTTTGCGGTTATCCAGGCAGATTTACCTTGCTTAGCAAACGCAATTTCTTTGTCAATTAAGCCCAGAAACTGTTTTTTCATAAACTCCGGCGCTATTAGCAAATGCTGGTAAGGGCCTTTTCTTATGTTTGCAAATAGGAAATCAGCAAGCCAATCAACTTCTTCAGTTAATCGACTATCCTTAGTAAATAGGCAAAAATCGCTGTAAATTTTGGAAGTCATGCCATTGTAATTCCCCGTCGACAAATGCGCATACCTTACTGTTTTTCCATCTTCTTTGCGGTAAATCAAACACATTTTAGCATGTACCTTCTGCCCCGGTTTCCCAAAATGAACTTGTGCACCAGCTTCTTGTAATTGGTTGGTCCAATAAATATTCGATTCTTCATCAAACCTAGCCTGAAGCTCCATCAATACAATTACCTTTTTGTTGTTTTTTACAGCATTGATAAGCGCATTTACTACATTACTATGTTTTGCAACCCTATAGAGTGTAATGAAAATAGTGGTAACTTTTGGGTCAATTGCCGCCTCTCTCAAGAATCGAATCAAATAATCAAAGCTTTGATAAGGCATGTGCAACAAAATATCCTTTTGGGTAATCGCATCAAAAGTAAGTTGCGTACTTTCAAATGCCTTAACTGGAATTTGTGTAAGAGATTTATAATAGAATTCAGGTTTTGAGATTTTAGGGAAATCCATAAAATCCTTGAAATTGTGATATCTACTGCCAGGAATTAGGTTTACATTTCTGAGGTCTAGTTTTTTGATAAGTAGCTCAAGCATATCTTTAGGCATGGCTTCGTCATACACAAATCGCGTTGGAATTCCTTTCGAGCGTTGCTTTAGACTTTTTTGAAGCTTATCCAAAAGATTAACCTGATAGTCGTTGTCATCTCTGCTTATTTCATATTCCGCATCCCTCGTAATTTTGACGATATATCCTTCAAAAGAAGAATAATCAAAAATAGAGAAAATCCTTTTTAGGTTCAACCTAATTACATCTTCTAGCAATACAATATGGATGTCATTTTGGGTAAGCGGCAAAGAATAAAACCTGCTAATAATATGCGTAGGAACCTCGATAATAGCATGTTTAGGTGCAATGCCACTCGAACTTTGTTTCATCCTCACAGCCAAATAAATACTTCTATCCTTTAGGTGAGGAATGTGTTTAAGATCATCAATTACAACTGGGAAAAGTTGATTTAACACAGTTGATTTAAAATATTCCCTGATAAGGTCTCTTTCGGTTTCAGTTACTTGTGCTTCATTCATTAAAAAAATGCCATTTCTATTCAGTTCAGGCAATAGAATTTGGTCATAAATTTCATTGAACTTGTTTTGAAGTACCATCACATTTCTCTGGATTTCAGACAATACTTCATCAGGGGAGTTTTGATATTCCGAAATTGCTTTGTTCCCATTTACACGCTGTAGACGTCTGATTTGGGCAACACGAACCCTAAAGAATTCGTCGAGGTTAGAGGAGAAAATGGCAAGAAACTTAATTCTTTCCATCAAAGGATTACTAGGATTTTCGGCTTCTTGTAAAACGCGTTCGTTAAAACTTAGCCAACTTATTTCTCTATCTTTAAATAAATGTCCTTTTCGGTCTTTAATCATCTTACACAAAACTAAGCTTATTAAGCACTTTTTCAACCCCATCGAGCTTTTGTGGGTATTAAATTTTTGTTATGGTTCGGTTTGAACCTAGGCAACTTAAAAAATATATACTTTACTTTTAACCCTAATGTATCTGTTAAAGTCCTAATAAGAATAACTAGGTTATATTATATACTTATTATTTCAGTTGTCTAAATTTGTATATATCGCTGTATAAAAAAGTAAGCGACTTTTGATTTTATTTCCTTTAAGTATTTAGGATTTTGATTTTTACAGATTGTAATTACCAAAAATTAACAGCATAAATTCCAAATACCAGGGTTAAAATTTTGGTAATCCTACTAATCGCATAAAATTATTTGCATTTTTTAAGTATTTCGGCTTCAAGAAAGAAATGGATACATCCAATTTGCATTTTTTGCAAATAAGTCAAAAGGTGTTTGCATAAGTCAATAATGCTAAACTTTTCGTGTCATTATATTTGAAATAGGAAAGACAAAAATATTTGTTTAACACTACTTTAAGTCAACAATTATGTTCCTAGCTAATCGAATCAGAAAAATTAGAGAGACCCAAAACCTTACACAAGAAGATGCAGCATTTATTTGTGGAATAAGTGCTTCTGCTTACGGCCAAATTGAAAGAAATGCGCATAAATCTACGTATGAAACATTAATTAAAATTGCAAATGCCTTGAATGTTTCAATTACATTTTTAATAGATACTGAGAATGAAACTTTTTAAGTATTACTACAAATACTCAATACTCGAAACAATCGGGCAAACCATTGCCAACATGGCACTTACACCGCAATATTTGTCTTTAGATAAATTTACTGCCTTCTCCATTTTGTCTTTATCTGCCTCTGCAATTTTTATCTTATAAACCATTCTTATCTCAGTATAAATACGCGGGTGCTCGTCTCTTAAATCGGCTTCAACGTCTACGCTAAAGTTGCTAAAGTTTACATGCATTTTATTCAATAAAGATACCACATCCATGCCGGTACAACCACCTAAAGAGGTTAGTAATAAAGGTTTTGGACTAGGTCCAGAATTAATACCACCGCCTGCTTCTGTGGTGTCTATGGTTATCTCGTGTGCGCCATTAATTTGGCTCACAAACTGCATCCCCGCTGTAAAACGGGTTGCTGCTTGATGTAAGGTCGACATAAAAAAATATTTAGTTTAAACTGTGCCAGCTACCACCATTGTATGCCTTAACACCATTTTGGTTTAAGAAATTTGTTCCTTGAGAACTTCTCATGCCGCTTGCACACACACAAACCACTTCTTTATTAAGCTTTTTTATGGCATTAAGTTGACCCGAAAGTTTATTCAAGGGAATATTTTTTGAGCCTTTTACATGTCCGCCTGCAAATTCTCCTTCACTGCGCACATCAATAATAACAGCGCCATTTGCCAAAGCTGTTTTCATTTCTTCATTGGATTTACCCCCAAAAAGGTTTTTTAAAAAGTCCATCATTTTATTTTTTTTATTGTGAAATAATTAGTTTCCTGTGGCCGATTTGATAATACTTACCAATTGCCCTGTTGGCACTACACCCGATTGACGCCAAAGCGTTTGTCCTTTCTTAAATAACATTAAGGTTGGCACACCTTGAATTTGGTAAAAAGCTGCTGCCTGCGGATTTCTATCTACATCAACTTTTAGAATTTTAACCGACTCTCCCAATTCTGCTGCCGTTTCTTTTAAAATAGGTGCCATCATTTTGCATGGCCCACACCATTCTGCACTAAAATCTACCAATACTGGCGTGTCACCATTAATCAATTCATTGAAGTTATTCATCGTTTTATAATTTAGTTTCTTTCTCCGTTTTCTTTGTGGCAATATCTCTTGCCGTATCTCCTAATAAGCCGCCCATAAATATCCCATACAAGGTGCTGTTAACTGGGTTGGAAGTAATTGCACAGGTGCCGCTTGCACAGCCCACAAAATAGTAATAGGCATATCCGGCTGCCGCACCAATGGCTACACCTGTTGTTATAAAAATAATTCGTTTATTCATTTCTTTGTCTTTATATTAAAACATGAACATTTATACATATTTGAATCCTAAAAAAAATTACATCTGACAATTACATTTTTCTATACAATCTAGCACCGAGCCTAAATTGGTTTCCTTTAGCTTGTAATATGCCGAGGTTCCAACCTTTCTTACTTCCAATAATCCCTTAATCTTCATATTAATTAAATGATGTGATAGCAAAGATTGTTCACAACCTGTTTTTTCCATCAGCTCATTTACCGTGAGTTCTGGGTGCAATTGTAACTCTCCAATCACTGCCAAGCGGGTAGGGTGGGCAATGGTCTTGAGTATAAAAGCTGCCTTTTCTAGTTTGTGTTTATCAGGTCTCATTTTTCGTCTACAAATATATGAACATATATTCATATTGCAAGTTATTTTTTTTATTTCTCTTCTAACTGCACCTTTGCGCAAATGTTTATTGGCTTCGACGCAAAGAGGGTTTTTAACAACCGCACGGGTTTGGGTAATTATAGCAGAATCTTGCTAAGAGATTTGCATGCCCTTCAATCGCCGCCACAAATGGCATTGTTTACACCAAAGGTTTCGCTTGAACACGATTTTCTTTTACATCAGCAAGGCGTGAAGCGGGTTTTGCCCAAAGCAGGATTTAAACATTTTGGTAGCATTTGGCGAAGTTATCAATTGGCAAAGGAGGCAAATTTTTTAGGTGTTAACGTTTTTCACGGTTTGAGCAATGAATTGCCGCTGGGTCTAGAAAAATATAAGATTCCGTCTGTAGTAACTATCCATGATTTAATTTTTCTGGAAAGACCTGAGTTATATGCAGCAGCTGATCGACTAATTTATAAACACAAGTTTGAACAAGCCTGCAAAAGAGCAAACCTTGTTTTGGCCACTAGTGAAGCTACTAAAAGAGATATTTTAAAGCATTTTAAAATCAAGGAGGAGAAGGTTGAGGTGTTATATCAAGATTGCCATGATGGGTTTGCACAAAATTTTTCTGCACAAGAAAAGGAATTGGTGCTAAAACAATTAGGTATTTCAATGCCTTACCTCTTAAGTGTAGGAACACTTGAAAAAAGGAAAAATCAATTAAGATTGATCAAGGCCTATCATGAAAATAAGTTATATACTCACCAATTAATTCTAGTTGGTAAGAGAGCAGATGCAGCACTAGAAATTGATGCCTATATAACGCAACACCAACTTGAAAGGTATATAAAAATCATTGAAGGCATTGATTTGCATAAGCTTCAAGTGCTGTATTCGTCTGCCGCTGTTTTTGTTTATATTAGTGAAATCGAGGGTTTTGGAATTCCAGTGCTAGAAGCCATGAAAGCGGGTATTCCCACACTTTGTTCAAATGTTTCTTCTATGCCAGAGGTGGCAGGAAATGCAGCACTTTTGGTTGACCCTATAAATTTAGCTGAAATCAAATCTGCATTATCGGAGTTGGTTCAAACCGAAACCACTAGAAACGAACTTAAGCAGAAGATGCCTGAACAAGTTGAAAAATTTAATGGAAAGAAATTAGCTGGGCGATTACTTTCTATGTATGAGTCGCTCTAAATGCCATTAATCTCTTAACTTTGCACAGTGTTAGTTGAATTAAAAGACCCTATTTTTCAGAAGTTATCAAACTTAGCCAGTACCAAAAACATAAAAGCTTATGTAGTAGGTGGTTTTGTTAGGGATTTATTGCTGAACCGAGCCTCAAAAGACATAGACATTGTGGTAATAGGCGATGGCGTTGATTTTGCCCAAGAATTTGCAAATTCACTTCCGCAAAAAACCGACTTTGCAGTGTTTAAAACCTATGGCACTGCGATGGTTAAAACCCCAGAATGGGAAATAGAATTTGTGGGTGCCCGAAAAGAAAGTTACGTAAAAGAGAGCAGAAAACCTGATGTATTGCCTGGCACTTTATCTGATGATCAATTGAGGCGGGACTTTACCATAAATGCTTTAGCAATTTCCTTAAATCAGGAGAATTTATTTGAATTAATTGACCCCTTTAATGGCGTAGAAGATTTGCAAAATAAATTATTGCGAACCCCATTAATTCCAGGAGAAACCTTTGATGACGACCCTTTGCGCATGATGCGTGCCATTAGATTTGCAACCCAATTGCAGTTTAGCATCCATATGCAAACGTATGAGGCTTTATATGAGTTTTCTGAACGATTAAGCATAGTTTCTCAAGAACGCATCATTGATGAGTTTAATAAAATTTTGGCCAGTAAAAAGCCTTCTATTGGACTGCAAATGCTACATGAGACGGGTTTGCTGAAATTGTTTTTTCCTGAATTAGAAGCAATGGCTGGGATTGAAATTGTAAATAAGAAAGCCCACAAGGATAACTTTATTCATACCTTAAAAGTGGTAGATAATGTTTGCAAAGAAACCGATAATCTTTGGTTACGTTGGGCTACTTTGTTGCATGATATTGGAAAACCTATCACCAAAAGGTACATTCCTGAACAAGGTGGTTGGACCTTTCACGGGCATGAAGATAAAGGGGCAAGAATGGTTTCAAGGATATTTAGAAACCTTAAGTTGCCACTGAATGAGAAAATGAAGTATGTAGAGAAGTTGGTTTCTTTGCACCACCGGCCAAAAGTTTTGGCAGAGGAAGGTGTTACAGATGCGGCTATCCGAAGGTTAATTGTAGATGCAGGAGAAGATTTGGACGATTTGTTTACCTTGTGCAGAGCAGACATGACCAGCAGGTTTCCAGAAAAAATTGCCTTGTTTAGGGCCAACTTAAATAAAGTACAACAACTGGTAAAGGAAGTAGAGGAGCGAGATGCCTTGCGCAATTGGCAGCCTCCCATTTCTGGAGAGGATATAATGGCCTATTTTAATTTGTCCCCAGATAGAATCGTAGGAATGATTAAACTAGAAATTAGGGAAGCGATTTTGGATGGTAAAATTCAGAATAATCTAACCGAAGCTACAAATTTGATGGCAGAAATTGGGGCAAGATTGGGTCTAAAAAAGCATGAATCTTAATTATATTAGCAACGCCTTAAGAGGCAATTTTAAACAGATATGGCTAAATACGATTTTATTATTATTGGTGGCGGAGTAGTTGGCTTAGCTACAGCTTGGCAAATGTTAAAAAGCAAGCCAAACCTTAAGCTTGCCATCATCGAAAAGGAGCATGAACTAGCAGCGCATCAAACTGGGCATAACAGTGGTGTAATTCATAGCGGGATTTATTACAAGCCAGGTAGTTTAAAGGCTAAAAATTGTATCAATGGGTACAATATGTTACTAGATTTTTGCAATACTTATGAGGTTCCGTATGAATTGTGTGGTAAGTTAATAGTTGCCACCAGCGAGCAAGAAATTCCAGAATTAGACAAATTGTACAGTAGGGGTTTAGAAAACGGTTTGAACCAAATCAGTATTATCTCGCAAGCGGAAGCCAATGAAATTGAACCACATCTTAAAGTAGTAAAAGGCATTAAGGTTCCTTATACTGGTATTATTGATTATACTGAAGTTTGCTTGAAACTCGGCGAATTGGTTGAAGGTTTAGGTGGAGAAATTTTCCTAGGCCATAAAGTAGAGGACATTGTTTTAGGTTCAAATGAGGTGAGCATAGTTACTGCTCAAGGTACCTTTGAAACAGAAAAATACATTAACTGCGCAGGTTTGTACAGCGATAAAATTGCAGGGCTTACCCAAAAGGAAATGGATACTAAAATCATTCCGTTTAGAGGGGAGTATTTTATGTTAAAACCAGAGAAACGTTATTTGGTAAAACATTTAGTTTATCCGGTACCTGACCCAAATTTCCCTTTCTTGGGTGTTCACTTTACGAGAATGATTGGTGGTGGAATAGAGGCTGGTCCGAATGCTGTATTTGCCTTTAAACGCGAAGGCTACCACATGTGGGATGTTGATTTAACAGAAATGTTTGAATCGCTAGCATGGCCTGGGTTTAGGAAGGTAATGGCAAAATATTATAAAACTGGCTTAGGGGAGTTTTACCGTTCTTTTTCAAAGCCAGCATTTACACGCGCTTTACAAAAATTGGTGCCAGAAATTCAGGAAGATGATTTGGTACCAGCCGAAGCAGGCGTTCGCGCGCAAGCTTGTGATAAGTTTGGTGGTTTATTGGATGATTTTAAAATTATTCATGAAAGACAAGCCATTCATATTTTAAATGCACCTTCTCCAGCCGCTACTTCTAGCTTAAGCATTGGTTCAACCATAGCCAATATGGCTTTAAATACCTAACTATGTTTGTATCAGAATGTCAAATACGCGTGCGTTACGCAGAAACAGACCAAATGGGTTATGTTTATTATGGTAATTATGCTACCTACTTTGAGGTAGCAAGGGTAGAAGCCTTAAGGCAAGTTGGCTTAACTTATAAGATGTTTGAAGAAAGTGGTACCATGATGCCAGTGGTTCAATTGAATTGCAAGTATAAAAAGCCAGCAAAATATGATGATTTGCTAACTATTAAAACCACTATAAGAGAAATGCCAAGCACAAGGATTTTTTTCTATTATGAAGTGTATAACGAAGCAAGGGTATTGTTGCACGAAGGCGAAACAACTTTGGTGTGTATTGATATGAAATCGGGTAGACCTGTTCTTTGTCCAGAAATTTTGGCAAGCAAATTGCGTCCTTTTTTTAATTCATGAAAACAGATAAATACCTATTGATGCGACCGGTAAAGTGGGTGGTAAAAAAGACCACTGCCATGAGTATGCCTGGAAATAGGGAAGTTTCTGTATTTGCAGTGTTAGAATTTTTTATCAGGAATATTTTTAAAAGTGATTTAAACCTGAGGGCCTCTGCCTTGTCTTTTACTTTTTTCTTGGCTTTGTTTCCAACCGTAATTTTCTTTTTTACCTTAATCGCTTATTTGCCTTTAAGCTATACCCACGATGAAATTCTGTTTTTTATTGCAGAATCAATCCCTAAGAATGTTTATGAAACCATTCAAGAAACTCTAAAAGATATTCTGAAAAATCAGCGAAGTGGATTGTTATCCGTGGGTTTTGTATCAGCCATGTATTTTTCTACCAATGGGTTTCATACCTTAATGAATTTATTGAATAAGTATAGTCATATCCAAGAAAGCAGGCCCTTTTGGAAACAAAGATTGGTAGCCATTGGACTCGCTTTTTTCATATCCATTTTAATTATCGTTTCAGTATTAATGGTAACCACTGGAACTATTTTAATTTCTTACCTAGAAAAGGTAAAGTATTTTCCTTCAGGGATTATTCCATTTTTGATTTCAGGTTTTAACATATTCATTGTAGGATTAATTGTGATGGGAATAGTTAGTGCTATCTACTACATCGCCCCCGCTAAAAGGCCCAATTGGAATTTTCTATCAACGGGTTCACTTTCGGCCACGATTATTATTTTAATTACGACTTATGGGTTCTCGCAGTATGTTAACAATTTCAACTCTTATAATAAAGTTTATGGGTCTATTGGAGCTTTAATTGTAATCATGATGTTAATTTATATCAATACCTTTATTTTATTGATGGGTTTTGATTTGAATGTAGCCGTTGACCAAGCCATAAACCAAGCCAAGAAGAATGCAAGGTCGCGGAAAAAGGAGAATAAAATTATCTACATTAAAGAGGCTACCTCCGAAGAAGAATTAAGCAATAAGTAAGGCTGTTTAAAATCATTTTTTGTTGTTGTATGTTAAGTAATTTTGAAAGCCATGTTAGAACAACAAAGTATGAAAAAAATAGTGCGTGTGGGCGGAGTTCCAGAGCACTTTAACCTTGCTTGGCATTTAGCCAATGAGAATGGGTTATTTACAGAAAAGGGAATTGAAATTGTATGGAAAGATGTTCCAGGCGGAACAGGAGCCATGTGTGCTGCCTTGCGCGCTGGAGAACTGGACATTGCTGTTACATTAACAGAAGGAATCATTGCAGATATCATTGTGGGCAATCCGGCTAAAATTGTACAGTTTTACGTGAACTCCCCTTTGCGTTGGGGAATTTATACCTCAGTAAAGAATCCTATTCAAACCTTGCAAGAAATTGAAGGCAAGAAATATGCAATAAGCAGGTATAAGTCGGGATCGCATTTGATGTCTTTTGTGAATGCCCGAAACTTGGGATTTTCCATTAACGCCGATACAGATTTTGCGGTTGTAGGAAATATGGAAGGCGCCCGCAAATCTTTGGCAGCCCTAGAAACAGACGTGTTTATGTGGGAGAAATTTATGACCAAACCTTTGGTAGATGCCGGTGAATTTAGATTTTTAGGAGAATGCAGCACCCCTTGGCCATGTTTTGCAGTGGTAGCCACCGATGAATTGATAGAAAAAGACAAGGAACTTTTAAAGCAGGTGCTAGAAATTGTAAATGCAGCCTGTTATAACTTAAAGTACCACGAACAAGAGGCCATTCAAATGGTGGCTTGGCGCTATAACCTAAAGCTTGCAGATGCCAAGCAATGGTTTAGCGAATTAGAATATAATTACTCAGAAGAAATTGATGAAATTCAAATGATGGGAATCCTCAATGAATTAAAATCATTAGGAATTATCAATGAATTGCCAAGTTTAGAAAAGATTTGTTTTGAACCGAATTTGTTGGAGAATGTGTAGCGGTGGGGTTCGCATTTATTGAAACCTCCTTAATTATAATTGTATAATTTAAGTTTGTCAATAAACCTATAATCTTTAATATTATAGGTGAACAATTCTAACTCAATAATTTTAGTGGTAGCGGCTATAATTGCATCTGGAATTGCTAATCCGTGACTAAGACGGTATTTTTCTATCAATTCTATGGCCTCTTCAGAAATATTATTATTGATCAAGGCAATATTAAATCTTTGCAGTCTATATTTAATTTTAGATTCAATCTCTTTATTTCCTGCACCAATTAGTAACTCCATTTTAGTTATTGCGGAAATAAAAATATTATCTAAACCAATTCTTTTTTCTAGTATTTCTTTTGTTTGAAAATGTCTTTTACTTTTTGTGTCCCAGTAATCTATCATTACATCCGTATCACAAACTAACTGTTTCTTAGCCATGCGTCACTTCGAAGTTTCTTTGAGTTAATGCTTTTCCCTGAAAATATTGATTCAAGTTCTGATGTATCTATTGTACCATCAAAAGGCAAAATAGTTACTCCATTAATTTCAGTTCTATTTTCAGTTTTTGAACTAATTTGAGGCATTTCAACAGAAAAATTGAAATACTTCGCTAAATCCTTTAAAACCTCTAAGGTCTTTTTGTTTTTATATTTTATGATTAATTCAGGCATTACAAAAGCAATTTACTAAAAAAATAATTGTTCTAACAAATTTTAGTTTTGATTCGATAAATTAAAAATCGGGTAATTAAGAAGTTAACGAAAAGACCTTATGTTTCAAAAACCTTCTACTCCCCAAAATACTCCACGTAGTTATTCTCGGTTTCGATGAGTTTAATGCAATGTAGGTTTCCATTTTCGATGTGTGTGGCTAAAATATCCCAAATGGCAACTACAATGTTTTCTATGGAAGGCATCATGCCTTTTAGAAAGTCTACATCTTCGTTGAGGTTGCGGTGGTCTAATTTTTCGGTGATTAATTCCTGAATAATCTTCTTAAGCTTCTTCAAATCCATCACCATTCCCGTTTCTGGGTTGGCTATGCCTTTGATGGTTACCAATAACTCAAAATTGTGCCCGTGGTAATATTTATTTGAACATTTGCCAAAAAAGGCCTCATTTTCTGCTTCTGTCCATTTTGGATTGTAAAGCTTGTGCGCCGCGTTAAAACGTTCTCGACGGGTGATATAAACTATTTTTTCTTTTGTTGCCATTGAAATCAGGCCACAAATATTCATACTTTCGTGCAATTGTCAAAACTTATGATAGTAATAACTGGTGCAGAAGGATTTATTGGAAGCTGTTTGGTAGCCCATTTAAACCATTTTCATTACAATGATTTGGTGTTAGTAGATGATTTTGGCCATGTTGAAGGCCGAGAAAAAAATCTTTTAAATAAAAAATTCACCCTAAAGGTAGAACGAACAAATTTTATAGAGTGGCTTGCTACCAATGCCAATTTGGTGCAATTTGTCTTTCATATTGGGGCTAGAACCGACACCACCGAGAAAGATGAAGCTATTTTTAAAACCTTAAACTTAGATTATTCAAAGGCACTTTTTAATATCTGCGCCAAAGAAGGCATTCCAATGGTATACGCTAGCAGCGCTGCTACCTATGGAAATGGAGAGTTTGGATATGAGGACCGTGAAGATTATTTAGACCAATTGCAGCCTATGAATCCGTATGGTCGCTCCAAAAATGATTTTGATAAATGGGCTTTGGTTCAAACCGAAACACCTTATTTCTGGGCCGGACTTAAATTTTTTAATGTATACGGCCCTAACGAGTATCACAAAGGAAGAATGGCCAGTGTAATTCTTCATGCTTACCATCAAATTAAAGATACGGGCAGTGTAAATTTGTTTGAAAGTCACCGCCCTGATTATAACCATGGAGAGCAAATGCGCGATTTTATTTATGTAAAAGACCTTTGTGAAGTTTGCCTTTTCTTGATGAAAACACGCAAAAACTCTGGTTTATACAATCTTGGAACTGGAAAGGCTAGAACTTGGAACGACCTAGCAGGGGCAATTTTCAGTGCATTAGGCATGGAAACCAAAATCAATTATATTCCCATTCCAGAAGACATTAGAAATACTTATCAATATTTTACGGAAGCAAATATGGAAAAGCTAAAGCAAATTGGTTACGATAAACCTTTTACTTCTATTGAAGAGGGCGTAAAAGAATATGTGGTTCAATACCTAGAAACAGGGAAATATTATTAATACAATTGCTTTCAAAACCAGTTAAATATCTTTTAGGCCTTTTGAGCACCTTGTTGCTCTTGGTGCTTTTATTTGCAACTGAAATTGGTATTCTTAAAAACACTAAACAGCAAGAAATTCAGCACCTGGACGAAGTTCAGTTTTTGATGAATGAGAAAGAAGCCGAAAGCAAAGACCTTATTTATGCAGTTTTACAAGATACTTCCAACTTAAACAGGCATTGGTTAGATTACCTTGAGCGAGCAAGAAATCAACACTTTGTTTTAAGTGTTTTTAGAAATGATACCTTAATTGGCTGGTCAGACCAATTGATAAACTCAGGTAAGCTGGTAAGTGGAATTAAGGATGGGTTTAACTATATCAACACCAATAATGGTGCTTATTGGGTTTCGGCTTTAAGTAAAGGGAATTATAAAATTGCTGTTTTCTATCAACTTAAGACCAATTATAAATTTCAGAATCAATACATCAAAAATCATATCAATGAAGAGTTAAAATTCATTGGTTCAGCCTTGTTTAGTCCTTCTCCAATCAAAGATTTTGTTGATTTAAAGGATAGAAGAGGCAATTATATTTGCTCCATTCAACTTTTTGGATCAACCAAAACTACACCTTATTGGCTGCAATTGGCTTTTGTAATTTGCACCTTACTGATAGCATGGTTTTTTCACCAGGTTAGTAGTAAACTGATTCAATGGAATTTTAGTGTTGGCACTATGTTTTTTGTGGGTTTGACCCAAACCGCGCGCTGGTTATTTTTAAAGTACAAGATTCCGATTTTTGTGTATGCAAATCCGCTTTTTAACCCAGTGGTTTATGCTTCTTCAACCTTTAATCCTTCTTTAGGTGATTTTTTAATTGCAGCATTTTTATTGCTTTGGTACCTTTTGTTAATTAGGGAAACAGAGTTGCAGGTTTCTAAAACCAGGAGCTTCTACTATTTACATTTGATATTTGCCTCCCTTATTTCGATGGTATTGGCGGATGGCGCGTTTGATGCTATTAAAAGTATTGTTTTTGATTCGCAAATTTTATTTGACGTAAAGAATATTTATGTATTGGACATCTTTACTTTTTTGGCCTTATTGTTAGCTTTCATAATTCTGCTAAGTTGTTATCAAATTTTCTTAAGGCTCTACCGATTAATTATTGTAGGAAGCATCAATGCCTTTGAAAAGGCCATTATTATTGGCTTGGTTTTCTTTTTTATAGAACCTTATTTGGTTAAGCATTTGTTTGAAAGACCCATTAATTATGTTAATGTAAGTAGTGCTTTATTACTTAGCTTTTTTGTGTTTTTGCATTGGATCAAACCAAAATTAAATAGGTTTCAAGGGTATTTTGTTTTAGTACTGCTCATTTCTGTTTTTACCTCCATGTCTTTGTACTATTTTAGTAAAGACAAAGAGCACGAAAACCGCATCACGTTTGCTGGAAATATTGTTTCTCAAAATGATGTGAATGCAGAATATTTTTTAAAGGATATAGAAGATAATATTGCTAAAAGCACTGTTATAAAATCTTATTATTTTAATCCAATTTCTTTAAAATCGCAATTGGTAAAGCACTTGCAGCAGCTCTATTTTTCAGGTTATTTAAGTAAGTACAGTGTTTCTATTTATGATTTTGATTCGTCTTTTAACCATTATCATTCACGCAATCCCTATTCTTATCGTCAGGTAGATTTTATCTATAAACAACTTGGTTCGCCTACCTTAAATAGATATTTTAGGTTCTTAAAAAACAATGCCTATTTAAAAGGATATTTGGGTAAGTTTAACATTCGTAGCCAAGGTAAATTTTTGGGTTGTGTTTATATTCACCTTCAACCTAAATTACAACAAGACATTACGCGCTTTGATGAATTGTTAATAGATGGATTTAAAAATTCTAAAAACAAAACTACTGAGTATTCTTATGCCATCTACAAAGATTTACAACTCTTAAGTCAGAGTGGTCATTATGCCTACCGCACTACTTATACTTGGAATGCCATCAAGAACAAATCAGATTTAATTGAAGAGAATGGATACCAACATTTGGTGTTTAAAGAGAATGAACAGTTATTGGTGGTTGTAAGTGAAAAGTCACCCAATTGGTATGATCCTTTTGGTTTGTTTTCATTGTCTTTTACCTTCTTTAATATCTTGTTAATTGGTTTAATTGGATCGTATATTTTGTTTAATAACAATTGGGTTAAAAACAGTTGGTTCAAACCGAAACCATACTTGCAAAAATTACAAGCCTTGATTAATAAACTGCTATTTTTTAAGGAAGGGGATTTAAAGTTTATTCGAACCCAAATACAATTAGGGATTATTTTGATTGTATTTTTAACCCTTGCCATAACGGCTTATTTTACTATTGAATTCATAACAAATCAAAACTTACTCAAGCAAAATGACAAGTTGGTTAGAAAGTTAAGAAGTGTAACCAATGCCCTTGAGAATGAAAGTCAGGAAGTGAATTTTAAAGGAAGAGTTGGAGATGCTGAGGCGAGTCTTAACCAAATTGCAGATTTTTATAATACCGACATTAGTTTTTTTAATCCGAGTGGAAATTTAATTGCTTCTACCATTAAGAAAGTTTACGAGGCAGATATCATTGCGCCTTTGATGAATCCTGAGGCGTTTTTTCACTTGAATAATTTACGAGAGTCTCAGTACATTCAAAAGGAAGCTATTGCTACTTTTTCTTATACAGGAGCGTATGCGCCAGTATTCTCAAGGAACAAAGAATTATTGGGTTTTGTGCAGTTGCCAGATTTTTACCAAACCTCTGATTTGAATGCAGAGATTTCTTCCATCATGGTTGGTTTTATCAATTTATATGCTTTAATGTTTTTTGTGATTGGTGCTATGGCTTGGTTGGTTTCTAGAAATATTTCTTATCCGCTTAGGTTGATCCAAAAGCAGTTAGCACAAACCACCATAGGAAAGAAAAATGAACCTATTGATTGGAACCGGAATGATGAAATTGGTGAATTGGTAAAGGCCTATAATAACATGATTGACCAATTGCAAGAAAGTGCAGAAAAACTGGGTAGAAGCGAAAGAGAAGGGGCTTGGCGAGACATTGCAAGACAGATTGCACATGAAATTAAAAACCCACTTACGCCAATGAAGTTAAGTGTGCAGCATTTGGAGAGAGCCTGGAATGATCAATCTCCTAAGTTACCAGAAACCTTTAAAAAAGTTACAAAAACACTCATTGCACAAATAGATATTTTAAGTGAATTGGCAACAGAGTTTAGCAGTTTTGCAAAAATGCCTGCACCAGAATATGAGGCCATTTTGTTAAATGAAATGATTGAACAGGTTATTCATTTGCAAGGTCAGACTTTTGAAGGAAAGCTTTTATTTAATTTAGACGAGGAGATTACCTTATATTTTGATAAAGGTTATCTTAACAGAACACTTACCAATTTGGTTAAGAATGCCATTCAAGCTATTCCAGAAGACAGGGAAGGAGTGATTGAAATTGTGGCAATCATGAATGAAAAGAACCAACTGCATCTTAAGGTGATAGACAATGGAACCGGCATTCCGAAAGCACAGCAAGAGAAAATCTTCTTGCCTTATTTTAGTACCAAAGTAATTGGAATGGGCCTTGGCTTGCCAATTGTGAAGAGCATGATTGAAAGTGGGGGTGGTGAAATTTGGTTTGAAACCGAGGAGAATATTGGTACAACATTCCATATTTTATTGCCGTTAACTAGGGAAGAATGAAATTCGCCCTTTGCCTATGTGTATGCTTAACGCTGCTGTTTTCTGCCAAGGAAACAAGCGCTCAATACCAATTACCGAGGCAAAATAAATTTGTCCTATTACAATCAGATACGCTACAATTAGATTCATTTTTAGTAGTAAAGGGAAGCCTTTTGGTAAATGGGTATAAAGAACAAGTGGACTATGAGTTTAACTACTATTCCAGCACTTTTGTAAATAAGAAAATTCCATTAGGAAGCAGTTTATACGTTTCTTATCAACCCATTAACACTGGGCTTTTAAAGGTTTATCAAAAGAAAGATGTAAAAATGTTGCTGCCTGATATTAAGGCAAGTTCAAACCCTTTTCAATATGTGCCAGGCAATAAGCAATTTGATTTAGGCCTAGAAAAGGATGGTGTATTGGTAAATGGAAGCATTATGCGTGGATTGAGTTTAGGGAACAATCAGAATGCTATTGTGAATGCTAATTTAAACTTACAATTGAGTGGAAGAATTAACAATGAAGTAGATATTTTGGCTGCCATTAGTGATGATAATAATCCCATTCAGCCCGAAGGAAATACCCAAGACATCCAAGATTTTGACCAGGTATTTGTGCAACTAAGTAAAGGCAGTAATCGGGTGGTGGTTGGCGATTATTTGCTTAACCGCCCTAAAGATTCCTACTTTCTAAACTATCAAAAAAAACTCAGAGGTATTCAGGTTGGTTCAACCCAAACCTTTAAAAACAAGCAAACTTTAACCGTTGAAGCTGAAGCAGCATTATCGCGTGGAAGGTTTGTTAGAAATACCATTCCGGGGGTAGAAGGAAATCAAGGGCCGTATAGATTGAGCGGACCTAATGGCGAATTGTTTATCATCATTGTATCGGGTACTGAGGTAGTTTATTTAGATGGAGAAAGGTTAACCAGAGGTGAGCAAAACGATTATATCATTGATTATAACACAGGGGAAATCACTTTTATGCCAAAACGTTTAATCACTGGTTATGCAAGAATTGTGGTAGAGTTTCAATATGCAGATAGGTATTATGCGAGAACTGCTTTAGGCACACATGTGCAATGGCAAGGGGCAAAGTTTAAAACTTATTTTAACTATTTTACCGAAACAGACAATAAAAATCAGCCCTTTCAACAACTACTTTCCGACAGCAACAAATTGATCTTAGCAAATGTGGGTGACCAACTTTCGCAAGCGTTTACTGAAAGTGCTGTTGCTGTTTTTCCGTTTGACCCAAAACGAATATTATACAGAAAAATTGATAGTCTTGGTTTCAATAATGTTTATGTGCATGTTCCCGCAGCCACCAGTGAAACTGTTTATTACGAGTTGCGGTTTACTTACGTAGGTCCAAATAAAGGAAATTATAAACAAGCAGCTTCTGCAAGCAATGGTAGGGTTTTTAGTTGGGTAAGTCCTGTAAATGGTATTGCGCAAGGAGATTTTGAACCTGTAACTTATTTGGTTGCTCCTAATAGAAAGCAATTGTTAAGTGCTGGAACAATTTTGCAAATGCATAAAAACCATCTGGTAAAAGTTGAACTTGCCATGAGTGATAACAATAAAAACTTGTTTAGCGAGAAAGATAAAGGTGATAATTTAGGATATGGTTTAAAGATGGAATCCTTTCATAAGTATTATCTAGCGGATACTAATTTTAGGTTTGAGAGTCAGTTGTTTTATGAAGTAGTAACCAAAACTTTTAGAAATATAGAAAGGTATAGGTCGGTAGAGTTTGATAGGATATGGAACAGGCAATTGCAAAATACGGCTAACCAAGACACGGGCAATCAAGAGCATATTGTTAATTGGAGAATAGCTTTTGTGAACAAGAACAAATGGTTGCTGCAATATCAGTTGGGTTATTATAACAGGGGTGTTGCCACGTATTTAGGTTACAGACATCAAGCAGGTTTGCGTTACAAGGATGAATTAAACAGCTTTGATTTAAGCGCTGAAATAGTGCAAGGAAAGCAGAAACCTTTTGCATTTTTAGATGGATTTGGCAATAATGTAAAAGTGATGCAAGGTCAATACACCCGAAACCTATTTGGGCAATTGTTAAGTGCTCGAATTTTATTAGACGAAAGCAGGTTTCTAACTGCAAAGGATAGCTTATTGAGTGGTTCATATGCTTATACAGAATATGGGTTTGCGCTTCAACCTAAAGATTCAACCAAGTATTCCTATTATTTGGAATATAAAAATAGGGTAGACCAATTGCCAACTGAAAATGGTTTTAAACAGCATACGGTTGCGAATGATTATAAGGCTGGAATTAGCTTGGTTCAAAAGAACTTTAACAGGTTAAGTACCGACCTAGCCTTGCGTGATTTTAAAGTGTTGGATACAGCTTTTGCAGGCCTTAAACCAGAATTAACCTTCCTAAGCAGAATAACGTATGATTATGGTTTTTTTAAAAGGAAGGTTACGGCAAATTCTTATTTGCAGTTGGGTTCAGGAAATGAATTACGCCGAGATTTTCAATACTTTCAGGTTCCAGTGGGGCAGGGTTTATACGTTTGGAAAGATTTTAATGAAGACGGCATACAGCAATTAAACGAGTTTCAATTGGCCTCTTTTGCTGACAAAAATTTGGCAGATTATATCAAAGTGTTTTTGCCTACTACTTCTCTTATTAGCACTTATACCACGCAAATCAGTCAAACCTTAAACATTAATTTTGGTTCGCCTTCTAGTCAGCAAAGAAATTTTAAAAATTTTGTCAAGCGATTTAGCAATCAATCTGGGGTAAGGTATGAAAAGAAAACGGGTGCAGCAGAAAGTCTAAATTTAAGTCGCTTCACTCGGTTCAACCCAAATGATTCTAACCTAATCACTTTAAATTCTGTATTGCGAAATACCTTGTTTTTTAACAGAAGTTCTGCCATTTGGGGCATGGATATTAATTGGAGTAATCAATCCTCCAAATCATTGCTTACCAATGGATACGAGTTAAGATCCAAAGAGGAATATGGACTCAATTTTAGGTTTAACATCAATCAAAGTTGGACCTTTAACAATGGTTTGAACCAAGGATTTAAGAGATTGAATTCTGATTTCTTTTCCGAGAATAATTTCCAGTATCGCTTTTTAGAAACCAAGCCAAAGTTAACGTATCAGTTAAATCAAACTTGGCGTATCAGCATAAATTATATGCACTCACAAGCCAACAATTTACCCGAATTAGGAGGGGAGCAGGCTTTGGTAAATCAGGTTGGCACAGAATGGCGGTTTTCCAAACCCAAGTTTGGGGTGTTAACTATAAACTATAATTTCTATGAAGTAAATTATGATGGAAGCTTAAACAGTCCTTTAGCCTACGACATGCTGCAAGGATTGAGTGTAGGTAACAATCAAATATGGACTTTTAACTTGCAGCAAAGAATAGGTCAAAACCTTCAAATAAACTTTAATTATGAAGGCAGAAAAAGTGGGGAAATCCCAATTATTCATGTTGGCAAGATGGAAGCACGATACCTGTTTTAATTTATAAAAATACTAAACTTGCGCTTATGAATGATGCCAACCAAACACGAAAGACTGTAGATTTAATCATAAGAATTGGGCTATTAATGGGCTTATTTTTTTGGTGCTTTCTCATCATTAAACCCTTTGTTGAACCCTTTATTTGGGGCATCGTAATTGCAGTGGCGCTGCAACCATCTCACCAATGGTTGGTTCAAAAATTCGGTTTGAACCGAAGGTTGGTTTCAACCCTAATTTGTGCTTTGTTGATACTTGGGCTTTTAATACCAGCATATGGGTTTTTTGCAACCGTTACCGAACTCATTTTAGAAACCAAAGCCAATTTTGAAGCAGGAACCTTGGTCATTCCAGAATTGCCTGAAGAGATTAAAAGCCTGCCCATAATTGGCGAAACAATAACCAAGTTTTTTGGAAATTTGCATGAGAATTTAAAGCAGTTATTAATCGATTATCAATCAGAAATATTAACAGTACTCAGAAATTTTGCTAGTTTATTATTGGATACAGGTATAAATATAGTATTGCTAGTATTAGCGATTTTGATAGCAGGATTTTTATTGGCTTATGAGGAATTGGAAGATTGGGCAGACAAACTCTTTAACAGGGTGATTGGTGCAGAAGGATACATGTATGCAGAACTAAGTGCAAGAACCATTAGAAGTGTGGTAAAAGGCGTGATTGGCGTTGCCGTAATTCAAGCGCTTTTGGCTGGTTTGGGATTAACTTTATCTGGCATACCGCACGCACCTATTTGGGCTTTGGTTGCCTTGTTTTTCTCTATCATACAAATTGGTCCATCCATTGTAATGGCAGGCGCTGCAGTGTATTTGTTTTTAAATGAAAGCGTGCTTTTTGCTTCTTTATGGACAGCTTACTTTGTTTTGGTTTCTTTTTCTGATAACTTAATGAAACCCTTTTTATTGGGCAAAGGTGCAGAAGTACCCATGCTTGTTATTTTCATTGGGGTAATAGGCGGGTTCCTACTATCCGGATTTATTGGCATGTTTGCAGGCGCAATCGTACTAAGTATTGGATATAAGTTGGGTCAAAAGTGGATAGAAGAAAATGCCACTCCTAAGCCTAATTAAATCACAATATTTACAATTTTGCCTTTCACATAAACTACCTTTTTAGGGGTATTTCCTTCCAACCATTTTATAACAATTTCATCTGCTAAAACAGCTTTGCTTATTTCTTCTTGGGAGCTGGCCAAAGAAAATTCAATATTGGTGCGGTGTTTTCCATTGATAGAAATTGGATAACTAAAACTGTCTTCCACTAAATATTCAGGTTTAAATTCTGGAAAGCTAGTTGTTACAATGCTGTCTGAATAACCAATGGCATGCCATAATTCTTCTGCAATATGTGGCGCATAAGAACTTAAGCAAATCAACAAGTCTTTAAGTATGCTTTTCTTATTACATTTTAATTCTCCTAATTCATTTACACAAATCATAAAGGTACTTACCGAGGTATTAAAGGAGAAGTTTTCAATGTCTTCACTTACCTTCTTGATGGTTTTATGTAAAGCTTTTAATTCAGGTTTTGTAGGTTCTTCATTTGTAATAATTAGCTTTCCGTCTTTATCATAAAACAAACGCCAAAGCTTTTTTAAGAACCTATGAACGCCTTCAATGCCTTGGGTATTCCAGGGTTTGCTTTGTTCTATTGGACCAAGAAACATTTCATACAAGCGCAATGTATCAGCACCATATTGAGAAACAATGGCATCTGGTGTAACCACATTCCATTTGTTTTTACTCATTTTTTCAACTTCCCAGGTACAATGATATTGTTGATCTTCTAATACAAATAAGGCATCATTAAAATCAGCACGCCATTGTTTGAAGGCAATTATGTCTAATACATCATCCTTCACAATGTTTACATCTACATTTAGCTTTACCACCATTATCTTGGTAAAGTCTATTCTACTGTTTTGATTGTTCTGCCTATTGAATTGTTCGAATAAAATTGGAATGTTTTTTATGTTCCCAACTTCATCTATATAACCTTTTGAGGCAAAAAAGCTCAATTCTTTTTTATCTCCCAAAAAGCAATCTATTCTAAACACAAAATTACTTCTACCCTGAATCATCCCTTGGTTGATGAGTTTTTTGGCTGGTTCTTCTTTTGGTATCAAACCTAAATCAAACAAGAACTTGGTCCAAAACCTAACATACAACAAATGGCCGGTTGCGTGTTCGCTACCGCCTAAATATAGGTCAACTTGCTCCCAATAATTCACGGCTTCTTTAGATACAAAACCTTGTTGGTTTTTATTGTCCATGTACCTTAAAAAGTACCAACTGCTGCCAGCCCAACCGGGCATGGTGCTCAACTCGTAATCATACATGCCTTGGTACTTCCAATTTTCAGCTCTACCAAGCGGAGGCTCGCCTGTTTCGGTAGGCAAAAACTTGTCTACTTCTGGCAAAATCACGGGCAAGTCTTCTTCTGCAACAGGATAAGGCATTCCTTCTTTGTAATAAATTGGAATGGGTTCACCCCAATACCTTTGACGCCCAAAAATGGCATCTCTTAACCTATAATTTGTTTTCCCTTTACCAATTGCGCGATCCTCAATTTCTTGGATGGCTTTTTTGATAGCCTTTTTAACTCCTAAACCATTTAAAAAAGCAGAATTAATGCAATTACCTTCTTTGCCATCATAACTTCCTTCATTGTAATCATGCGGTTGAGGTCCTTCAATTACTTGGAGAATAGGCAAGTTAAAGTGTTTAGCAAATGCAAAATCTCTTGTATCATGCGCTGGTACGCCCATTACAGCGCCAGTTCCGTATCCCCCTAAAACATAATCTGCTACCCAAATTGGAACTTCTTTTTGGGTAAATGGATGTATCGCATAAGTACCTGTAAATACACCACTGATTCTTTTAACATCACTTTGTCTTTCTCTCTCACTTCTGTTTTTGGCAGCAGTAACATATTCTAAAACTTCATCCAAATGGCTTGATTCAACCAATTGATCAAGCATTTCATGCTCTGGTGCAATGGCAATAAAGCTCACGCCAAAAATAGTATCAGGCCTTGTGGTGAAAACTTCTACAGAAAATTTATGGTCTTGCACATCAAAAAGCACACTAGCTCCTTGAGATTTTCCAATCCAATTTCTTTGGCTTTCTTTAATGCTATCCGACCAATTGATGTCGTCTAAACCATTTAGCAATCGCTCTGCATAAACTGTAATTCTGAGGCTCCATTGATTCATGAGTTTACGTTCAACTGGATATCCTCCTCTTTCGCTCACACCATCTTTTACTTCATCGTTGCTCAATACAGTTCCAAGTTCTGGGCACCAATTCACATAAGCTTCGCTCAAATATGCCAAACGAAAGCCTAAAAGTATCTTTTGTTTGGTTTTTTCATCAAACTTTTTCCATTGTTCGCTGGTGAAAGCTGGGTAATCAAACTCAATACCACCAGTTAAAATGCTATCATCACTACCATGAAAGCCAAGGGTTTCAAACTTTTCCAACAAAGTTGAGATGGGTTCAGCTTTATGTGTGTTCGGGTTGAACCAACTGTTGAAGAGTTGAATAAAAATCCATTGTGTCCATTTATAATAATCAGGGTTTGAAGTTCTCACTTCTCTATCCCAATCATAACAAAAGCCCAATTGGTCTAGTTGTTCTCTATATCTTTTGATATTATTCTCAGTGGTAACGGCAGGGTGCTGCCCAGTTTGAATGGCATATTGCTCGGCAGGCAACCCAAAGGCATCATAACCCATTGGGTGCAGCACATTAAAGCCTTTTAGCCTCTTGTACCGACTAAAAATATCAGTGGCAATGTATCCCAAAGGATGACCCACATGCAGGCCTGCACCACTTGGGTAGGGAAACATGTCTAGCACATAAAATTTTGGTTTTTGGGTATCTTCTGTTACTTGGTAAATCTTTTCATTTTTCCAATAAGATTGCCATTTAGCCTCAATTTCGCTAGGTTTATATTCATTACTCATGTGCAGGGTACTGTTTAAAAGTCTGCAAAAATAGACGGAGTCGGCTCCTTTTCCAAAGTGTGGGTTAAATAATCTTTGTGGGCCCAATTTGATTTATATTTTTGTTGAACCTAATTTAGAAGATTTTGACTGCTACCGTAAAAAAAAGAAGGAGGTTTAGCTACTTCTCTGCAATCCTTAGTATTTCAATGGTTTTGTTGATGCTTGGCCTGTTCGGCTTTTTGTATATTGGCAGTCAAGCTGCAGAGAAATACATTAGAGAAAATTTAATTGTGCAGGTTTACCTTGACCCAAATTTATCAGATTCTTTAATCACAGAATATGAAAGCAAGTTAAAATCGGAGCCTTTTGCGGCTTCAGTAGTATACATTAGTAAAGAAAGGGCTGCCATAGAATTTAGCAATGAATTAGGGCAAGACTTCACCAGTTTTTTAGGGTTCAATCCACTAATGGGCAGTTTTCAAATTAAGCTTAATGAAGGTTTTAACCAAAACGAGCAACTTGTTCAAATTGAAGCAGAGCTTAAAAAATTCACGGGTATTACCGATGTAAACTATCCTAAGGCGGCTTATGGAAATGCCCAAGACAATATTAAGCGGGTTGGATTATTGTTCATAGGACTTTCGGTTATTTTTGGAATTATTGCGGTGGTATTAATTCACAATACTGTGCGATTGAACTTGTATGCCCGTAGGTTTACCATAAAAAGTATGCAATTGGTTGGGGCCACTTCTGGGTTTATCATTCGACCATTTTTGGTTCGAGGCCTATTAAATGGCCTTTGGGGTTGGCTCCTTGCAGTGCTATTGCTTTGGCTTATTCAAAGTGGCTTGCCTATTTGGATTCCAGCTTGGGAGAACTTTTTCAACGGACTATTAAATATAGGTTTGCTTGGCGGATTGTTGCTTGTTGGCATACTTATTAGTTTGACAAGCAGTTTTTTGAGCACAAGAAAATTCTTAAATACCCGTTTAGACGATTTGTATTAATTGTAAAATCATTAAAAATTTAGATATTGCACCCATGAGTAAAGAAAAATTGAGCGCAAAGAAAATTGAAGTGGCTGGAGAGCCAAACTTTGTATTTGGTAAACAAAATTATATGCTGATGATCGCCGGAATCCTTGTAATTATTGCAGGTTTCGCTTTAATGGTTGGTTCAGAAGATATCTTTAATTTTCAGAAATTAACCTTAGCTCCCATTTTGGTATTGGTAGGTTTCATTATCGAAATCTACGCAATCATGAAAAAATAGCCATTTTTAACTGCTAAGGCTAAATACATATGAATTATTTTGAGGCAATTATCCTTGCCATTGTAGAAGGGTTAACAGAATATTTGCCTGTTAGCTCAACGGGTCACATGATTATCGCTTCTTCCATTATGGGAATTCAAGCGGATGAGTTTGTGAAGCTCTTCACCGTAGCCATTCAGTTTGGGGCCATTCTCTCGGTAGTTGTGTTGTATTGGAAGCGCTTTTTTCAAAGCTTAGACTTTTACTTTAAACTATTTGTAGGATTTCTTCCTGCAGCAATTTTGGGCTTTTTACTCAATGATTATATTGATGCCATGCTCGAAAATGTCATTGTAGTTGCAGCCAGCCTCATGATTGGTGGAATCATTCTACTTTTTGTCGATACTTGGTTCAAACAGGAAGAAAAAGATACCCAAGAATTAACATATTTGAAATCATTTATCATAGGTTGTTTTCAAGTAATTGCCATGATACCAGGTGTTTCTCGGTCGGCAGCAACCATTATTGGCGGTTTGAGCCAACATTTAAATCGCAAGGCTGCAGCAGAGTTTTCATTCTTCCTTGCTGTTCCTACGATGGCCGCTGCTACTGGCTATAAAATGTTAAAGTATCACCTAGATTTTGGCTTTACTGCAGAGAATTTACCAGTTTTATTGGTAGGAAATGTGGTAGCATTCATTGTTGCGATGGTTGCCATTAAGGGATTTATCAGTTATTTGAGCAAACATGGCTTTAAAATATTTGGTTGGTACCGTATCGTATTAGGAGCTGCCATCTTATTGCTGTATGCTTTAGGCTACGAATTACAAATCATGTAATGTATTTCCTTTGCTATTAGAAATCAATGAAGACCCGGGAACCGTAATTTTGGTGCATAAACCCTTGGGGCTAACAAGTTTTGATGTTACGTATAAAATTAAGCGCTTTTTGCAACGGCGCTGGCGAAAGTTCTTGCCTGAGGCGCAAGCCAAAAAGAAAAAGGTTAAAGTAGGACATGCAGGAACTTTAGACCCCTTGGCTACTGGACTTCTCATTGTGTGTGTGGGCAAAGAAACTAAGAATATAGAGACCTATATGGGTCAGGATAAAACGTATACCGGCACTTTTGTACTTGGGGCCACCACACCTAGTTTTGATAGAGAAACAGAAGTGGACCAAAAGTATGAAACTGCGCATATTACAGCAGAGGCAATAGTTGAGGCAGCAAAAGCACTTACAGGAGAAATAGAGCAGTTACCCCCAGCCTTTTCGGCAATAAAAATTGAAGGTAGGCGCGCTTATGTGCATGCAAGGGCGGGAGAGGAGCCAGCCTTAAAATTGAGAAAAGTAACCATACACGCCTTCGAAATAGTAAAGGTAGAAGGAAATGTAGTTCACTTTGAAATTAAGTGCAGCAAGGGCACTTATATTAGGTCGATTGCCCGCGATTTTGGTAGAATCTTAGGCAGCGGTGCTTATTTAGGGAGTTTGCAGCGAACTAAAATAGGGGAATACGACTTGAAAAATGCCTTTACATTAGAAGAAATAGCAGATTATTTTGGGGAGAAAGTTGAAATTAAAGAAGGGGTAAAAATAAGAAACTTTGGTTTTCAGTAGGTTAATTAGATTAAGCAAAAAAAATCCTAAAACGCTTGTGAAAACTTAATTAATAAATATATTTGCACCCCGTTACAGGTAATAACAGTAGCAAGATTCGGTAGCTCAGCTGGTAGAGCATTACACTTTTAATGTAGGGGTCCTGGGTTCGAGTCCCAGCCGGATCACAAATAAGCTTCCTTTTGGAGGCTTTTTTTTTGCAACTATGGTGGATGGTTTTTGGCGACTGGTGGTTAGCATTTTGTCAAATGGTGAGGAGCTACTCTATAAGAGGTGAGGAGCTACTCTATAAGAGGTGCGAAGCTACTATACAAGAGGTGCGAAGCTACTACCCAAATGGTGGGAAGCTACTCTATAAGAGGTGCGAAGCTACTATACAAGAGGTGGGAAGCTACTACCCAAATGGTGGGAAGCTACTCCATAAGAAGTTTAGAGGAAGAGTGAAGAGAAAGAGTGTAGCAATCGCATTTTTGGTTATTTGAAATTTGTTTAGCAGTAATTACATTTGATACTAAAGTTTCTAACTTTCGGTTGCAAAATGATTAGCGAGATTTTTTATCGTTTTTGTTTAAGTTATAGCCAATGACTTGATGACACTCAACTTTAGAATTGAAACAGCCCATTTAATCCAGACTAAATGAAAAACTAACTTATGAAGAAACTACTAATACTCTTGATTGTTGCGATTACCCAATTCAATGTTGCATTAGATGCACAGAACAACGATTCTTTGAAGACTAGGCAACATATCCTTAATGTCGGCCTTTCGCTAAAGGACGGTAATAAGAATTATGGAGGAAGTTTAAAATATGAATTTGCTAAAAACGATAAAACAAGTTTCGGATTTAAAACCCTTCTCTATAACAATCAATATTATGACTATACAGCAACGAATTATTATATAAATGAACGACCTAGCTTGTATTGCATTTTTGAAGGAGTTATAACCAAGTATTTAATCGGGAAGATAGATAAAACTAAAGCTGGACTATACTTAGAACTTGGGCTAGGATACCATTTGGATAAATCAAGTGCTATCATACAATTCGATGGATTTCCCTCATTCAAAAATAAATCCCAAGCTCACGGACTGGGCAGCACTTTAGCAATAGGAAGTAGATTGAGAATTGGACAAGGTGATTTATACTTTGAGGGATTGATCGGTGGAATTCTAATCGGTAATTATTACAACAGATTCATTTTCCCTGAAGGTTATCCAGGCTTATCAAGTGGTAATCCATATCCAAATAATGGTCCTGACGATAATGGAAGTGCAGTTGCTTTTGTTAATGGATATCCGTTTATAAATGATGGTCTAATTGCTATAAATTTTGGTTATAGGTATAACTTTTAGTAATTTTAAAAATATTGAAAAGACTAATGCATACTAACAATAGACGGGAACCACTGGCTATAACACATGTTTGGCGCCAATAAGGGCATTGGAATAATAGGGAAAAGAAAAGGCAAAAAAGTTTATTTTTGGAATAAAGTGCTGAGGCAAAAAAGTGATAACAATTCCCTTACTATTGCGGGCTACAAAAACGTTATAGGCTATTATGTATAAAGCATCATTTGACATTGTAAATCCTAAAGACCTAAAGTATAACATTTGGTCTTTTAGTATTGTTTTTTTTTGTATTAGCCTTATCTTATTATCCTCATATGGAAATTTGGATAAAAAATATTTTTACGTTTTAGGCCCATTGATTGTTCTTTGTATAGTATTACATAGTATTTTAAGATTTTTTTTTCAGGACAAACATAAAACTGGACAGATTAATCTTTATAGTGATGAAATTGAAATTGAAACAATAACACTTACAAAAAAAACAATAAAACCAAAACAAATAATCTTTCACTTTGATGGTTGCTTTGGTGAAAATAATTCCACTCAATCAGTTCTTGGTGCTTATAATAGCGGCAGAAAGAATGTGATTTCAATAATTGATTCTAAAAATGAAACTTACCAAATGAATATCTATCTGCACAATGATTTTGAGAAAAACAAACTTTATGCAATTTTAAGACAATTATCTAGTGCAAAAGGAATATCAGTACATTATATTTAGTAACGAGACCAATTTATTTAACGAAAAATAACAGTCTATAACAGCTCTTACAAGAAATTGGCGGTTTTGTGGTTAAATGAAGCTTTGTACTTCATATCAAAAAAAGGTAATTCAGATAATTATGACACTCAAGTCTATAAAGAACCCCATATTAGCAAGGTAAATGATGAGAGTTTAATAGCTTTAATCAAAACTATTCATAGACATAAAAAGGGGCTAGAACAGGAATATCTTATAAATGCTAATTTTGACCACATAAAATGAAACCAAGTAAAAATAAATATAGCGAACTACTTGACAATATTGGTTCTACATTGCAAAAAGCAAGAGAGAATGCAATTAAAGCAGTTAATACCGAATTGGTTAAAGCCAACTGGGAAATTGGCAGACATATAGTTGAGTTTGAGCAACACTGTAAGGAAAAAGCTGACTATGGAAGTTCATTACTTACAAGCCTTGCAAAAGATCTGAAAACAAGATTTGGAAAGGGTTTTAGTAAAAGCAATATTTACCTATGCCGACAGTTTTATATCAAATACCAAAAATTCCAGACAGTGTCTGGAAAATTGAGTTGGAGTCACTATGCTGAATTACTGACCGTTTCAGATGACTTGGCGAGAAGTTTTTATGAAAAGCAATCGATTAGTGAAAGCTGGACTTTCAGAGAAATGAAACGACAAATGGATTCTGCTCTATATGAACGCTTAGCGTTAAGTAAGGACAAAAAAGGAGTTTTAAAATTAGCTGAAAAGGGACAAATAATAAGCGCTTCGAGTATAATTAAAGACCCTTATGTTTTTGAATTCCTAAACTTATCAAAAGACGCTATGATTAAGGAAAGAGGATTGCAAAAAACTCATTGACAATTTACAGCTTTTTTTACTTGAACTTGGAAAAGGCTTTTCTTTTGTAGCAAGACAATTCAAGATTACTGTTGATAATGAACACCTATTTATTGATTTAGTATTTTATCATCGTATTTTAAAATGCTTCGTGCTTATAGACCTTAAAACAAAAAAGGTAAAGCACCAAGACATTGGGCAAATGAACCTTTACCTGAATTATTTTAAAGAAGAGGAAAATACAGAGGGAGACAATGAACCAATTGGAATAATTATAGCCGCAGATAAACACGAATTTTTGGTAAAATATGCTATAGGTGGGATTTCAAACAAGATTTTTGTTTCTAAATATCAACTCTATCTACCCGACAGAAAAGTATTAGAAGATAAAGTAAAGGAAATTTTAGACAGCGAATAAATCAACCCTATTTGTAAGCACATTTAAGAACCGCACAAAAAACCGAACGACCAAAGTTTTTAAAAGAACTTGCAAAGCCAACCCAAGAAAGAATTTCAATTTTTTTCAACGCTTTAAATAAAAAATTATAACACCAGACGCTCAAGCTACCGACAAAAAAGAAAAAGAAACACACGGCAGACACGGACTACAACTACTCAACAGACAGAACGCAAGCTGGTAACAACACCAGCAAGAAATTGTCGGTTCATTGCTTTGAAGATACATTTGGGGTTAACCAAAATTTGGTTCACAGCAAGTATATTTGATAAGAAAGCGGCTAACTTGTAGTTGCAAACCGATTAGCGAGATTTCTTATTGTTGGTGTTTAAGTTATGGGATATATTAACTGGCATAGCGGTCAAAATAAAAACAAACATTAATAACGGACAAAATGAAAATAATCACAAAAATTTTGGTAGTAACATTCATAGTTACTGCTTGTGGACAAAAAGAAACATCTCATGAATTATTTTTAAAAGGACAATCATTTTATGATTCGGAGAATGACTCAATGGCTATTATCACTCTTTCCAAGGCTATTAATCTTGACACATTAAATAAGGATGCATATTATTTAAGAGCTTATGCTAATCATAGATTTCTTAAATATGAGAATGCAATTTTCGACTACACAAAAACAATTGAGCTCGACAATAAGAATGACGAAGCATACTATTTTAGGGGTGTTGCAAAGAGAAGCATTAATGACATTGAAGGTGCAATTAATGATTATTCAAAGGCAATAGAAATAAATCCCCAAAATGGTGAAGCATTTAATAACAGGGGATTATTGAAAATACAATCAAATTTAATTAAGAATGGTTGTGAAGACCTTTTATCTGCAAAAAATCTTGGAATAAAGGAAGCTGATACATCAATTTTAATCTTCTGTAAATAGAAAATTTGCCTAAATAATACATCCCATAAAAGCACCTGCAAGAAACTGGCGGTTCAGCTTTCTGCTGACACATTTGTGGTTAATCTATATTTGGTTACCCGCAACTATATTTGTGCTGAAAGGCGTCAACTTCTTGTAGCCACAAAACGATATTCTATGCACAACCCAAATAAATTAAAACTATGACAAAATTATTCATTTCGACTTTAATCATTTACGCTTTAACTTCTTGTGGCGGGCCAATAAAAAAAGAAACCATTGACACATCTAAGATTATTTCGCCAAGTGAAAATGCTGACAAAAAAATTAAACAACTTGACAGTATCTATCAAAGTGCAGTTAATGTAGACACATCATTAGCTGTTTTTAAAACGGATGCTGACCAACAAAAAATGTTTGAAGCCTACTCAACATTTCTAAAAGACTTTGGAATGTTTTTAAAACAACATGATTTCACGTGGGGACAAGAAACAAAATGTTGGAATAGGTTATACTTTGACAAAGATGGGTCTGTTGACTATTACATTTACAATTTCAAAAGTCAAATTGAAAAAGCAAAAGAAGAACAGTTCAAATTGTTATTTGCAGAATATATTATGACACATAAAATAAATATAACTGCAGACAAAAAATTTTCTCAATGTAGTCCAGTGACATACCTCGATAACTAAAATGGGAAGGGCATAACACACATTTGGCGGCAATAAGGGCATTAGAATAAAAGGGAAAAGAAAATGCAAAAAGTTTATTTTTGGAGTAAAGTGCTAAGCATTCCTTTACTGCGCAATGCCCCCAAACCTTATGTCCATTATAAAGACTAAATCTACCAAGAAACCATGGAATATTTTAGAATGACATATTCGACTGGCAAGGAAATTGGGCGAGACTTTCCGCAACTTCATTGCCTGACACAAATTTATGCTCATCAATTAAGTGCATGGGAATTTCCGTCTTTTATTCCAAGACTTGAATTTGAGTTATACAAGACAGCGAAACTTACAGATGTTCTATCTAGTGCTGCTATTTCTGGTTTTGGTCTTTTAATGAATGATAAAATGAAAGATATTTTGTCGAAATTTAATTTAGTGAAGCATAAGTTTTATGACGCCAAAATAATTATTCCAAAAACTAGAGAAGTAATAGCTTTCAATTATTTTCATCCTTGTGACCCAGACTTGTCAAGACTACTCGACTATGACAAGTCTGTTTTCTATGAAACAAAGTGGACCTCACGAGTTGACAATATCCGAATTAATTCCTATGACCATTACACCGAATTAAAGTCTCTAGACAAAAAAGCAATGTTTGGGGTTAAGCTTGATGAAATATATGTTAATAGTATGTTCGACAGAACACTTGACTTGTTTGTCTTTTTACCGTTTGCGAACTCAACTTATGTAACAAAAAGACTTAAAGACGAACTTGAAAAAAATAATATAAAAGGACTAACATTTGAAGATGCACCCGAAATTAAAATATAGAATTGCTACTGCTAACAGCATATTTGCAATAGGCGGGGTTCAATCTCCACTTGGTAGTTTTGAGGTAGCCGAAAGTTCAGTTTTCCGAACAAACATTTGCGTTGAAAAGCCCGCCCAATTTTAAATTCAAACTAACTGCAAGAAATTAACAGAAAACAATGGACATGATTTTCAAATATGCTTGGGTACTTTTCATAGTGGTTAACTTTATAAATGCTTTTATAATGCGGAGAAGGGTTAATCCGTATATTGAACTAAACCCGGAACTCAAAGATGGTTATGACAAACTCTTTAAAAATTTTCTGATTTACGGAAACATCATTTGGATAATTGTTGCCATTGGAGATTTAACCGGACAAACAAAAAGCATTTTTGATTTTCTCAGTCCTGCGCAATTTAATCCGATTGTATTGCTATTTCACGCTGCCATAATAGTGCTTTGGATTGTCGGTAGTTACTGGATTTTCTTAAATAACGGTGCCGAGTTTTTAGTTAAGCACCCAGGCTTCTTCAATAATGGCATGCCTGGTAATTCTAACCCTCTCAACAAAAACACTGTAAAACTTTTTTGGATACTCCTTATTGTTGGTGGAATCGTTGGTGAAATCATGATGTGGAAAACGAGTATTCCTGTTAAAAAATTTGAATATTCACCCAATAGTCAGCTTGTTTACGACTTTGCAGACCGTTTTCCAAGATTTGGTTTTATGCTTGTGCCTTTATTGTTTGTTGTAATTGGTTTTGGCATTTATATCTACAATAAGAAATATGTTGTTAACAATTCAAATTCAACTTTAGGATTCAAACGATCATATGGAATGGTATTCGGAATAGTCTTCTCTTCCTTTGCTGCACTTTTCTCAGTCGTTTCCGTTCCCTCAATTTTAGGAGAATACTTTAAAACAAAAAGTGTTTACGACAATAATCTATATCAAACAACTGAAGGAGTAGTTGAAAATTACCACCCAATGCCAGCAAGCGGACACGACTCCGAAAGATTTACAGTTAATGGAATTGAATTTGAGTTTTCAGATTTCGATGCAGGTGACTATGGTTATAATAATGCAGCATCACTCGGTGGAGCCATCAAACAAGGACTTAAAGTTAGAATAGGATACTTTGACAACGGAAGTAAAAATGTAATTCTCAAATTAGAGATATTATGAGACTAACGACCAACATTCATATTACAAGTAAAACGGTAGTCTAGCATTACAATCAATAATTGTTGGATTGTGTTGTTGGTGAAGAGCACCAACAAGGGCTAAAAACTAGTCTTTTTTACCTTTGTGGGATTTTGGGTAATTGTACTCGGGACATTGGAAATATACGACTCTTGTGGAGGCTTAATCCTATTCATTTACTGTTCTTTATCAAAACCCGACCTTTTTTTATTCTTAATGGAAATCAGTTAACTTGCATTTCTTAAACAAACAAACTATGAAAAAAATGTTATTACCTTCACTGATTTTAGTAATTGGGGTATTATTGATGTTTTCATTTAAACAGGTTCAACAACCCAAAAAATATTTGATACTTGAGTTTGCAAGACCTTTTATATTTACTATTGACGAAAATGGAGTGATTGAGAAGAAAGAAATTGTAGATAAGATAAAGTTTACTTATCCTGATTTCACAGCAGTCATTGCCAAGGAAATTAACCGAGTTTCGGCTAATGGATATTCATTGGTCTCAGAAGAAAATAACAGATTTATTTTTGAAAAAAGCGAGTAACAAGCAATTGAACTGAAGTCATTATGTTGGTTTCATTCCTACTATCCGTAGTCTCGGCCAAGCTATAGTTGAGGTGACTAAGGATTTAAAATGAAAAAAGAGTCTCCATCTCATTCAAAATCAAATTTATGGGCAGACAAATAAACTTTTTTCTCCATCCTGAAGACCATGACGATTTTGATAAACTTCTAAAGTCTTTTGGTGACGTTATTCAGCTTCCCTATTATCATTTTGACAATAAAATTTCAACGGTTGAAGACACGATGATTAGGGACCTAAAAAAAGAAGGTTCAAGAATTTATTTAGTCAGACCTGAAGACTTTAAACAAATCAAAATTAGACACATTGAGAAATTTAATTATTGGTTGGTTGACGACAATACTTTGCCAGTTCTTCATTTCGATAGGAGTGTTTTTCGTGACAATATCATATATAGTGGACGACTGTATTTTCAACCTCAATTCGTTGAAAATATGCAATGGGTTAAAAAATCAGATGACTTTGTAAACTGGGCTGACAATATTGTTAAGACGGTTAGACGCAAACTCAAAAAGCATAAGCACCAAATGGGGAGTTACAATTACACAGCGTATTTAGGAGAAAATGCTTTGGAGTGGTTGGACAAAACAAAGGCAGAAGTAGGTGGTGCAGGAAGCGCATTAATCCCAACATTAAATCTAGACAATTGAAGAAGATAAATTTTATTGATAAAAAATAATTTGCCCAGAAAAAATTGCTGGATTGACTTGTGAAGACATATCAAAAAAAGACTTAAACAAAAGATAATTTAATAGGACATGATAAAAGCAACATTTTTATTTCAAATAGCAAAAATCAAAGAGAATTTATTGACCTTCCTTCTCATTTTGACAACTGCAATGGTAACTATTTACATTGGCCTTCTACATGAAACGCTAAAGGAGAGTTTAACCTATCTTTTTCTTATGTGGTTTTTTTCTTTCATAATTGACCTCTATGCCCTTTTAAGGCCTACAAAAGATACTTTTATAGTACGACAACCGAAACGTGAATCCTTTTATTTTTTAGCATGTTTTACATTAGGCTTAGTTTTTTTATTCTTCCGTTTTTCCCCATCCATAGATTGGCAACAGCTTAATAAAGTAGTTAGACTTGCTTTAATGCCCTTGATTCTCTTTGTTTTCCCAATTGGTTTGGCAATCATTATGTTACTTTTAAAATATAAACTGCGCGACTTGGGGTTTCGCTTAAATGGGCTCATTCTAATCATACCAATTATATTAATTTCTGCTTTGGTAAATAGAATTGTATCTCCTCAAAGTTTGACATATGACGTTTTAGTTGCAGAAACAGGCGGTATTTTAGAAACATTATTAACAGGAATTATAGTTGCTGGTTTGTCAGAAGAATTTTTCAAAGCAATAGGACAAACAAGATTAGGTGCATACCTTAAAAATTTTGGACTTGGATGGTTTTTAACTGTATTCATATGGGCATTTATGCATGCCCCAAAATGGTACTCGGAAGACCTTAATATGACTGAGGCGGTTTTAGGTTCAATAAGAATTATCCCAATCGGACTAATGTGGAGTTACTTAACACACCGAACTAAAAGCATTTTGCCTTCGGTTATTGTTCATGGGACAAATTTTTGGGGATTACAAAATTTTTAAACAATTGAACAAACAATGAATTTTGAAAATATAAATAACAAAACCACATTTTTTTTCAGACAACCAACGACCGAAATGAAGCACGACGACACAAAAAAGGGCGTTTAACAAAAGTGTTGGTTTAGTGCAACCTAGACACATTTGTGGTTGATGGAAATTTGGTTCACAGCAACTATATTTGAGGTGAAAGCTGCTAACTTGCATTTACAAAAGGATTAGTGGGATTTTTTATCGTTACTGTTTAAGTTATGAGCCATATTAAACCAAATGACTATAAATTAGTCTAACATTTTAAATAGAATAAAATGAAACTAAAAAATTTACTCATCACCCTGACAACATTAGTACTGGTAGAAAATTCTGCAAAAGCTCATAATCCTACTTGGACAGATAGCATTGCTTGTATTGTTTACACACATTGCACGAGTTGTCATAATCAGAATGGAATAGCACCTTTTTCTTTAATGACATACAATGATGTGTTTCAAAATCGTTTTTCAATTGCTTCATCATTGCAAGCGAGAAGCATGCCGCCTTTTCCTGCAAAACAGGATAAAAGAAAGTATGCACATGCAAACACATTAAGTGACCATGAGATAGACGAAATCGTTGATTGGGTTAACAATTTTGCTCCTTTGGGCAATGCCAATAATATCCCCACACCACCTACTTACTCATCAGGTTATCAAATTGCAAATCCAGACTTTGTTGGGAAAATTCCGACCTATACTGTTACCTCAAATAATGATGTTTACAGAATGTTTGTCATTCCAGCAAACAATTCAACTCAGCAAACAATCCAAAGCATTGAAGTTTACCCTGGAAACAGAGAAATCGTTCACCATGCATTAGTATTTCAGGACACCTCTTTAATTCCTTTTACATTAGATCAGAACGACCCTTTACCCGGTTATTCTGCATTTGGTGGGACAGGCTCACCTACATCGAAACTTTTAGCTGTTTATACACCCGGACAAGGTGCTTTTAACTTTGCCCCAGGATTTGGTGCTATAATGTTACCTAACTCATATATTGTAATACAGATGCATTATCCCGGTGGGGTTAGCGGACAAGTTGATAGCACGATGGTAAGACTAAAATATGGCTCATCTTCACTTCGCAATGTGACAACAGTTGCTGCACTAAATCATGGTTCAACCCTTACAAACGGACCATTGTTTATACCTGCAAATACGGTCAGAACCTTCAATAATCAGGTAAGTAATACAGTCAATAGAACGCTAACAGGCATTATGCCTCATATGCATTTAATTGGAAGGTCGATAAAAGCTTATTGTGTAACGGCAACAAATGATACAATTCACTTAATAGATATTCCCGAATGGGATTTTCACTGGCAATATTTTTATCAGTTTCAAAAACCAATTTTATTGCCAGCAGGTAGTGTAATATACGGACAAGCCACTTATGATAACACAACGAATAATCCACATAATCCAAACAATCCACCTCAGGACGTAAGTGTTGGAGAGGGAACTGAAGACGAAATGTTTTTAATATACATGAATTTATCTACTTATTTGCCGGGTGATACTAATATAATCATTGACACCTTGAGCCATTTCCCGCATGACGCATCTTGTTTTCAAACAACGGGAACAAATGATTACAATCGATTGAATGTAATTATTTATCCAAACCCAACATCTGGTTTAATTAGACTTGAAGGAATAAAAACAGCCTATTTAGCTACAATTTACAATAGTGAAGGCAAGATTGTATTTACAAAGACAAATGAAACTAATGAACCATTAAATATTCAACATCTTACTATCGGAATTTACTATTTACAAATAAGGACAAAGGATAACGAAGTAATTTATAAAAAGATAGTGCGACAATAAAATTGGCAAATAATACGGGTAGGGCAAAATTGTCGGTTATATGCTCAGCAGATCTATTTGTAGTTTAACATCCGCCTGCTGGCGAAATCCGCATCTATATTTGTGTTGAATAATACCAACTTACAGTGGCAAAACAATTAGCGAGATTTTTATCCTGAACCAAAAAGTTATATGCTACATAATAACAACAAATCAAAAAGATAAAATTATATGACGACAAATACATTTGACTTTATTGGAGGAGACATTGGAGCATGGAAAGTTATTAGTATGGATTCCGTCTCCGGGCTTCCAATAGAAAACGTAAAATACATTGACATCCTTCCAAATTTGACAAATAACCTAAATAAAGGCGTTTGGACGTTGACAGGCTTTACTAGCAATGTTCGTTATGCTGAAAAAGACGAGCGAGAAAAACTTATTGCTGTTCATTCCGACTTAGGTCGACCTCAGGCAAACTATGCAGCATTAATTCCAATTCGTAAAACAGAATCTTGGTGGGCAATGGCTCAAGACGAAAGAAGAAAGATATTTGAAGCCAAATCACATCATACCGAAACTGGATTAAAGTATTTACCCGCTATTGCTCGTAAACTTTATCATTGCAGAGACATTGGACAACCATTTGACTTTTTGACTTGGTTTGAATACACAAAGGATGATAAAGACAAATTTGAAGAACTTGTTAAATCTCTTAGGGAAACTGAAGAATGGAAATATGTAGATAGAGAAATAGACATACGGCTTGTGAAAGCTTGAAAACAATAGCACAGCGCATAAAAGGCGTTTAACATAATAGGCGGTTCAGTGTTCTCCAGAAATATCTGAGTTTAATAGAAAATTGCTTCACTGTAATTTTAATTGAGATGAAAGCTGTTAACTTCACCAAGCCCGTAAAAAAGCAAAAAACTATTTCAATGATAAAATTATGGAAAGCTAAATTTTAGTTCAATTAGCTTTTTAAATATTGAGCCAATACGTCTTTACCTTCCCAATTACCCATGGTTTTGAAGGGTTGAAACCTTGTAAACATTTCTTCTTTGTACCAATCTATTTGGTGTGTTTTTTTTATAGCCTCGCGATGTTCTAAACTGTTATAAGCATATTTTTTCAACGCGGCCAAGTTTTCCCAAACACTAAAAGTAGCCATTTGAACAATTGGCACCTCACCAACACCTTTGGTATAAATAAGCCCTTCGCAACCACGTTGAATAGGCATTTGAGATATTGGCACAAAACGCCAAAATTTCAATAATTTATTTGTCTTAATGGTGGCACGTGTTATTACAGCAATCAATGGATTACTTGCATCCAACGCTAAGGAAGGTGTAAATGGATTTCCCCCAGACCAAAGACCTTTGGTTTGAATGGGTTTCATAAAAATGGTCCATTGCTCAGAAGATATTTTTTGAAAGTGTTTGTAAATTGCTGAATGGTTAAAAAAAATATTGGCTGCTTGTTCACTTTCCCAAACTCCAAGTAAAGCGTATACACCCCAATCTGGAAATAAACTGAAACCAATGTCCCTGCCACTGCCCATTAATTTGTAAAAATTGAGCCCTTTGCTTTTTGCAAGGAAAAAATGTGCGTATTGCATTTGACCAAAAGCCCACAGTTTGGATTTTAAGTTTGGAAATCGAAAAAAGGTGAGCGTGGTAATTGAAATCATTTTTTTTAAAGTTAGTCAATTAATTCAATCACTTTTATTATTATTATGGGTAGTTTATCTTTTGCGGTTTTTCAAGGAACACTAAATTCTTTAAGCCGTAACAGACTAAGCAACAATTGACAAAATGGAAAAGATTAACATTAACTTCAAAATAAAAAGACTTTATTGGCAACCTAATTTGGCTTATTTACAATCCAACCTTTAAACCTAATAATTAACCAATATGGCTTCAGACCAAAACTTTGTTGATTTTGTAATTGAGCAAATTCAAAACATAGGGACAATTTCTGCCAAGAAAATGTTTGGAGAGTATGGTATTTACTGTGACAGCAAACTTTTCGGGGTAATCTGCGACAATAAGTTATTTATCAAACCAACAAATAAGGGACGAGAGTTTATTGGAAAACCTACCGAATTACCAGCCTATGAAGGGGCAAAACCCAGTTTTTTAATTGAAGACAAAATTGAGGATAGTAAATGGTTAAGCGACTTGGTAAGCATTACAGTAGACAACCTACCCGAACCGAAACCCAAAAAAAAGAAAAAGTAACTGCCACTAACTTAGTTTTGGGTTAAGCTGGAAAACATGCAAACTTGGATCCATGAGTTTTTTAGATAGGTAAATACTTCTTGATAATTTATGCCTCTTTTTCCTCCTGCGACCTCAAAACCTGAAGCAGAGTTTGACCCTCAAAATGAAATTTGCATTTAACTATTCAATCAATATATTTGTCTGTAAGACGCTCAACGTTGTTTAATAAGAGCGGTGGTTTTAAGTGGGCTTATTAATTAAAAAGGTATTTTAAACTAGATTACAGCAAACTCCTTTATACAATTTGTATGGCTATTGAACAGGCTCGTAAATGCATAGAATGATAAATTACCTTCACAAAAGAAAATATGAATTATTGCTTATAGCCTTAATTCAGCACCTTTTTATAGGTATATTTTTAACTGATTTAGTGTTTTACACAAAAGTAATTTGGCCACTTAATATGCTTGTTTTAGGCATTGCAAGTGTGGGTGTTTTTATAGAAAAAGGTCATTGGAAAAATATTATTCAAAAAATACTTTTTGCACTTGTTTTAGGCTTGCCTATTGGTTTAACATTTTGGGGTCAGAATAATTATTATTTCATTTTTTTGATCATATGTTATGTTATTTTTTTTCTCTTTATTTTCTGGGAGGTACTTAAATATTTAATTAAACCAAGTTATATCAACACAGATATTATCTCGGCTTCTGCCTGTGGCTACCTTTTATTAATAGAAATATGCACTTTCCTTTTACAGTTTTTTGTATATCATGATCCCCAATCTTTCAAAGGAATTGATTTGATAAATCCAGCCGCTACTTATATGGATTTGGTTTATTTTAGTTCAATTACGCTAACCAGTATTGGCTTTGGGGACATTACCCCAAATACACATTATACCAAACTAATCACCTCGTTTTTTGGCATTGTGGGGCAATTTTACTCCGTAGTCTTGGTAGGTATTTTAATTAGTAAATTCAGCAATAAAATTGAGAGTTGAGGGATGAAATAAATGAATGAAATATTTTAAAAAATGTTATTTTTAGTAACAATCAACAAGTATGCACAGCGGTAAGGCCTATAAATTTTCTGAGTTTCTTTTATGGACTAGAAGGAACATTTATAAAACATTCATAATTGGTATTATCCCGGTTGTGCTATACCAAATAGCAGGTTTAAAATGGATTGCAATTCCTTGGACGGTTGTTGCTCTTTTAGGAACAGCAACAGCTTTTCTTGTCGGTTTTAAAAATACACAAACCTATAATAGAACTTGGGAAGCACGACAAATTTGGGGAGCAATTGTAAACAGTAGTCGTTCATTCGGCACAATGAGTAGAGATTTTTTTAACAATACCTCCATAACAAAAGAGCTAGTCTATCGTCATTTTGCCTGGCTTACCGCATTGCGATATGCCATGAGAGACAGCAGGGCTTGGGAAACTTCAAGTCTTGCCTACAATGAAGAGTACAAAGCATTTTATAGTATTCCAGAAAAAGAAACTCCCTTAGAAACTGAATTAGCAAAATATATATCTGCAGAAGAACTCAAGTATATTTTAACTACTAAAAACAGAGCCGCTCAACTATTAAGTTTGCAATCTAAAACTATCAAGCAACTTTTAGCCGACCAAGAAATAGATACCTATCAATTTGTTGAAATGCAAAGAATGGTAAAGGATTTATATGATCAACAAGGCAAAAGTGAACGAATTAAAAACTTTCCCTATCCAAGGCAATTTGCTACCATCAACTCGTTTTTTATAAAGCTATTTTGTATCCTTTTACCATTTGGAATGCTCAGAGAATTTGACAAACTCAACGAAAGCACAGACGGTTTTATGAAAGGCAATATGGTTTGGTTGGTTATTCCGTTTAGCGTTTTAATTTCTTGGGTTTATACCTCTTTAGAACAAGTTGGTGAAAGCACAGAAAATCCATTTGAAGGCGCTGCAAACGACGTTCCTATTTCTCAGATTAGCCGAACCATTGAAATTGATATGAGAGAAATGCTTGGCGAAACTGATTTGCCACCAGCGCTGCAACCTAAAAATAACATTATTCTTTAATTTAATAAAATGAAAAAAAGAGAAAGATTAGCCATCATTCATAAATGGTATCCAAAAGCTGTTACTACCATAGACAGTGTAAACAAAATCATTGATTTTGTAGAATATGAATTGGATTTAGAACCAAAACAAGTAATGTTAGCGGATAGTGTTTGTAGTGATGATGTCAATAGCATTCAATATCCAGCAAGAGCACAAGAATTTTTAGGCCCTTTTAAAATGGGTGGCTTAGATGGTTTTCCCTTTACAGGACTTACAGGAATGGGCGCATTTGCAAGCCATGTTCCAGATGAAGGGGCCGTTTTTATTTATTATGGACCACATATTGGAATAACCAAAGATGGAACAATTGGTGAAATTCATCGAATTGGACAAAGCAAAAATAGTGGCTGTTGTGGTGCCGCAAAAGGAGCTTTAGGGAAATTATCCAACAATCAAATCACAGCAGGAAACATCACAGAATTAGATTATCAAATGAATACCATTGAGCAAATTTTGTTCAATGAGAAAGATAGGGTTCTCAGTGCCATAACACCTTTGTTTGAAGCAACGGAAGTAATGTATGAATCCATTGATAGGCGCATAAACGAATTGGTTGACAAGACAAATTATAATTGCAAGTATGTTATTCTTGTTGGAGCAATTCTTATTAACAGTGACAGCGACATGGGTTCATTTACAGAAATTAGGCGCTTTGATGTGTTAGACTTAAATACAAAAGTTAGACAAAGCCACCTTGAATATATGAACAGTTAGAATGGGCTGAACCAAACGCCAATTAAATCAATTGAGTAAAACTTTTGGTTCAAACCGAACCCAAAAGAATGAACCAGCGCAACAACTAACGTAAAATAAAAGGGGGAAGCATAATTAAATATGCTTCCCCCTTTTTAGTAAAAAATTATTTGATTAGTGGGCTACCACCAATTTAATAAGTGTTGTTTTGTTATTCGCGCTTAATTGTACAAAGTAAATACCACTTTGCAAAGTAGAAGATGGAATTTCCACTTCATGTTTGCCAGCGTTAAGGTTCAAATCAACTAAACTTGTTACCACTCTGCCATGAATATCTAATACAGAGATTTGTAACACACCTCTTTGGTTCAATTCAAATGCCAAAGTGCTATTGTTTTGGGTTGGATTTGGATATAAGTTAATGGTATTTAAGAAATCGTTTTCTAACACACCAATCGCTTTTTTACGTACAGCTTTTAGATTAAAGGTTTGAGTGGCTTGCAATGAATCATTTGTTTCGTATGCACGAACTGTCCATTTCAAATTCACTGAGTCACCATCAATAACACCTTTAGTGTTTAACAATGCGTCAATTGCTCCAGAAGTTAAACTCAATTGTGTTGCAGCGCCTGAATTATCAGAGCTCAATACAGCCCAAGGATTACTGAAGTTGCCTGTTTCTAAATCTAAGAACCATTTGTAAGTAGCACCTGTAGCTGAACCATTCCAAGTAACTACTACTGGTGTGGTTTCATTTTGGTCTACTTCTAAGCGGCTGTTATTAGCAGGAGTTGACAAATTAAATGCTTGTAATTTACGCTTACGTACCAAAGTAATTGTGAATTCTTGAGAAGCTTGTAAAGAATCCGAAGTGGCTTTGTAAGAAAATACAGTCCATTTAAGAGCGATTGAATCACCTTTCTTAAGTCCAAAGGAAGCTAATAATGCGTCTACAGCGCCAGAACCTAAAGTTAACACAGTATCTACACCTGCATTGTTTGAAGCCAAGGTTAATAAAGGTGTGTTAAAGTTTCCAATAGGTAAAGTAGCCATCCATTTGTAACTAGTTGCGTTTGCAGATTTATTCCAAGTTACATTTACCAAGGCTGTACTGCCTTCTTCAACTTCAACTCTTGCATTGTTTGTTGGAGCCAATAAATTAAAGGCACCTAGTAATGTTGGTTGAACAATGATATCAGCTTTGCGAACACCTTGTAATTGGTAACCTGTTACACAACCACTGGTTGGAGATGAACAGAATTGAATTAAGGTACCTTCAAAAGTAAATTTACCTGTTGGTATAGCTAAAGCTGGTGCATCTTCAATTTCAGTGTCTGCAGCAGAAATAACTCGCAAAACTGTGGTGTCACCTGTTGTTGAGCCATCCCAAACATTGTAATTTGTAGAAGCTGCAAAACTACCGGTTGCAGAAGTACTTAAATTTACAATGCGAATCAATTCGCTTTCGTAAGCTTCTGGACTAGCTAATAATTGCTTAACAGTTAACACTTGAACTTGTGGTAATGGATTATTCGAAGAAATTTTAGTAATCCAACTATTTCCTCTATAAGCACCTGTGAGTATTGCTATTTGAGAGTAGTTGTTAAATTCTCCTCTACCGCCAATAACCTCTACACTATCACCAGCTTTTAAACCACCACTCAAGATAGAATCAACCATTGCGCCACTAGATTGACGAACACCAATGGCACCGGTTGGGTCTTGGATATAGATGAATCTACCCCAAGCTCTCGTTATGATACCTCTTACTTTAACAGTATCTGTAGTTTGCGCACGTGCAGCAGCAATTGTCATTAAAGGTTTGATAGGTTGGAAAATTCCATCCTGTCTAGCATTTAACAATTGTATACGGTTATCTCCTAATAAATTAGTATCTCTTACAGCAAATGGAGAAGATGTGTGCTTGGCATACATGTAATCTGCAAAGGCATCTTGTTCTGTTCCATTTCCTTGGAATTTAGCATACAATGAATCTTTAAATGCAGTATCCAAGTTAATTCGGTTAAAACCATTTGAAACAAAAGGATAACTATCTCCGCCACCTGCAAGGAAATCTAAAGTTACAACTTTGATTAACCTTGAAGTATCACCATGAAGATTTCCGAAACGAACAATAGTATCTAGTCTGTTTCCTATAGAATCTACTAATACCATTGACTGAATTTTACTACCAGCAACTTTAGTAGTGTCATAGCTAAACAATACACCACCAACTTGTGGGAACTGTCCAGGAGTGATGCCTGGCTTAGTTGCTGAAACACCATGTTCTAGTAATCTTCTAAGTCCAGCTGCATTTACAGTTACAATAGAAAGTTTATTGTTAAAACGTAAAGAGTTTTCAATATCTAATTGGCTAATATCTCCAACATTTTTACCTGCACTTGGGTTTGCAGCGGTTGTTAATAATTGTACACCATTACCTACAGAAACTACTTGTCCAATAGCAGAGCGAATGCCACCACCATTTTTAATTGAAACTCTAACTGTTGGGTCATATTTCTTTGCTAACCATAAGTTAGCATCTGAAGATACGTTTCCAAGATTGGTTTCTTGTGTGCGAACTTGGTCTCTTCTTCCTTCCAAGAATACATTTGATTTGCCAAATTTATTTCCGTCTTTATTGATAATTACATTACCTATAGCAGCGCAAAGGGTGCGAACATGAGCGGCAGGTTTTCCAGCAACAAAAGCATTAGCATAATTACCCCATAATTGCGTAACCATTGCCGTATCTGCTGCATAAGCACCATTAATAGTACTGTCTAACAAACTTGTAACTAAAACTCCAGCATCGTTAAAGTTAGCCACAAAACGACCAACATACTTCCATTCAGAAGTAGTATTTAAGATAGCTAAAGGCTCTTTATCGTTGTTTTGTGTCATAATTGGATACTTATCGGCAGCCACATTTCCTGCTCTTAATCTATCGTTTCCATCCGCACAAAGTGAATGAGAACCACCAGCGATGATAATGTCAACTCCTTTTAATAATGGAGCCAAGGCTTTCTCATTCGCTAATTGTTGTAAATGACTCATTACAATTATCTTATTGATTCCTTCAATAAAACGTAAACTATCAATCACTGGTTGAAGTATAGCAGCTAGACCTGGCATATTGTCTGTGTTTGAACCAATCACAGTTGTAGCACCTGGAGAAGAAATGCTTGCAAGCACTTGGGTTGTTGCACCTACTATACCAATTTTTTCACCATTCACAATAATGATTGAAGAAGGAGCAAGTCCTTTCTTTTGAGCGTTAGCTGTGATGTTAGCTGCTGTTTTAAAGGAATCAACTGGTAAACGTTTGTTAGTGTATAGGTAAGCCAAATTAACGTCTGCGCTAAAATTAAGGTTAGCACTTAAATAAGGGAATTGAGCACCTACCCAACGTTTATCAGCACCGTTATTACGAATATCAACACCAATAATGCTATTTACTTCAGGAGTTCCCAAGTCGAATTCATGGTTACCCAAAGCAGAACCTTGGAAGCCCATGATGTTCATCATTGCAATATCTACACGTCCAATGGCAGCGCGTAATCCAGAAGTAGTTCCAGGGAAATAGGCTGAAGCCGTGTTTCTTAAAGGAGTAGTAATACTTGCATCTTCACCAGCAGATAAAAATGGACTAGGAATAAAACAATCCCCAGACGCAAGTTTAACAGTATTAGCATGCGTACTTTCAAGTTTATCCATTACAGCTGCAAAATTTGGAGCATCAATTACGGCATCAATACTTGATTCCATATCTGAAGCATGCAATACTTGAAGTGTAAAGTTGTTTGTAGGAACTTCTAAACTTAAAATTTGTCCACCTTCAACTAATTCTCCACCTAGGCTATAATGTGCTTGGTCTACCATTAAAAACTTACCTGGTCCTAAGATAGATTCCATATCAATAATACCTGAAGCTTCCTCATCAATAGTTAAGAAATTAGGTGAACCTGCAATAAATCTGCTTGAATCATGTGTAGCAATTAACCTTACTTGGTCAGTTGCAATAGTGTATTGCCATATTTTTCCTAAATGTGTTTGTCCGCCTACATCTTCTTGTAATAGTACATGGCCATAATTGTCTATGGTAAGGTTATCAATCATTTTTGGACCTTCAGTTCCATCTAATACCGCAGTGATAGTTCCACCCAATTCTGGGTTTTTAATATCTGTCATGCGTAATCTCCATAAACGACTTGGCGCTGTGAAGCTATTTGTGGTAGCAAAGTAAAAATCACTTGGATTGCTTGGATCCCAATGTCCATCTTCAGGACGTAGGAAGTTTGTTACCCCTAAAGTATTACTCTTTGTGTTCAAGGCAGCACCAGAAGAATCTTTTACAATACCTAAATCTACTAATGAAAATGGTGTGTTTGCTGCAGGAAAGCTTGCACTTACCTCAGTAGTTAACCCATTAACAGCAACACCGTATAAACGGCCATTGTTTAAACCTGCTTTTTCGATTTCAGTACCTGAATTAGTTTTTGCACCGATGTAGAAATATACCTGACCAGGAGTTGCATCGTCTGTTCCAACTACAATGGTTTTATTTTGTTCAACTGGGCAAGCGATTGAATTTTCCCAAGAGAATTTTCCTAAGTAAGGTAATTCCCAAGTTGTGCCAGCATTTGTTCCGCTTAGGATATGTGCAAATGCTCTTCCTTCGCTTCCGCTTTCTTCACCATTCATAAAGATACGCTCTTGTGTTCCAAG
>JAIYAT010000027.1 GCA_027488905.1 Bacteroidota bacterium | reverse complement strand
TAACTTGTGAATGCTGCCATCTTGCAGGCGTATTTCAATATAATTTTCACTGATAAAATCAACCTTGGCCAAAGTGCCATTTACCCATCGCATAGAAGGTTCATTCTTCAACAAAATTACCTGAGCATGTTGCTTGAGTTCTAAACGCAAGGCTGTTGGATATTTGTCTTCCTTATAATCTCCGGTAATTTTTGCTTCAAACACATGCGAATTACTTGGCAAAGCCTCTAGCTGACGTCTGTTTTCGGTATCTGCAATCTGATTGCTGGTGCAGAGATTCATTTCAAAATCATCGCCAGAAGATTGATAATTGGGTTTTACCCGCTCATTGAGTTCTTCAATTAAATGATAATCTACATTGCAGGTTCTAACCTTATCTAATAACTGAACAAAATATAAATCATTGGCTTGGCGATGACTCTTTTGAAACTCAACCGTAGTAGGAGCAGCCACTTTGTAAGCAGGTGCGTCAAAAAAGTACATGCTCTTATATTCCTCCGAAAACAAGAATCTTTCGGCTTCGCTGTTTTGGTTTACCACTGGAGGCAACTGAAAAATATCTCCCACAAAAAGCAATTGCTTACCCCCAAAAGGCAGAAACTTATCTCCCCCATTAATGCGCAAAGAATAATCAATGGCCTCCAAAATATCTGCACGTAGCATGCTCACCTCATCTATGATAAAGGTATCCGTTTGGTGAATGATTTTGAATTTCTCTGAGGTTTTAGCAAAACGAGTTATCTCATCGTCTTGTTGCAGCATTGGTTTGAACGGAAACCTAAAAAAGGAATGAATGGTTTGTCCGCCAACATTAATGGCTGCAATGCCTGTAAACGCTAATTTAATAACCTTCTTTTTAGAGGCCGCACCAAAGTAATGGATAAAGGTAGATTTACCTGTACCCGCTTTCCCTGTTATAAAAAAAGACTCTTGAGAATATTCTATCCTTTCAAACAATTGTTTTACAATAGAATTATCGGCATAGCCTAGCGGCAACTGACTTAATTTGCTATAAAAATCGGGTAGTTTGGGTTCGTTAAAAATATCATACTGCTTGGGCAAAGTGCCTTCACTTAAAGCAATCTCTGCCAAATATTTTGCATACTCCTCTACGGATAAAAAGGGCTTAAACACATCAAAGTCGGCACCCGCATGTGCAAATGTTTTAAGGATAAAATAGGCACTTCTAAAAAACTTTTCTTGCTGTTGAGGTTGCGCCAGAAAATAGTCGCACAGCTTTTTATAATTAAGTTTAATGCCAATAAAATCTAAGTAAATCAAAGTTTCTTCTATTGCCCTTTGCCCACGGTTATTTCTTTCGAGATACACAAACTGAAAATCAGAAGGCAAGTTGTTAAACTCATCGCTGCTGCCAGAACCATAAAAAAGATGGTGTGCCAAAGCTTTATTCAATGCGCCTTCTTCCCTATTTGTAAGAGGTGAAGCCATAAAGTTTTGAACCCAAGTGCGCAGCAATTTTGAAACGGTATCAGACATTTAATAGCAGTAAAATTAGGGCACAAATTAACGCTATTTCTTTGGGCTCAGCAGTCATTTTTAATACAAAGTTTAGTTGGTTTCGGTTTGAACCAAAAGAGTTGGATAATTTAATATATTTGAAAGAGCTAAGCTTCTAAAAAACCCTTAAATCCCTATGAAAAAAATATTACAAAGCCTATTCATTGTAATGATATTGATGCATCTTAATGCCTGTCAACAAAGGCATTTTGGGTATTTAAGCAAAGTAAAGGTAAAACAAAACCCAACCCAACATATTGCCAAGGAGAAAAAAGAATTAAGCAAAGCAAAGGAAGTTGAAATCGCAGAAATTGAAAAAGAGGAAGAACTAATTTCAGCTGCGTCAGACTCTGCTATCAACCTAGTTGGTTCAAACCGAAACCTAATAGGCAAAAAACCAATTGACAAGAAAGAGATAAAAAGCAGTAAAGAAAATCCAATCAAAAGAAACTTTCCAAAGGATAAAAAACAGTATGACAGCCCAAATATTCCTGCTTACATTGCACTTGCACTTAGTATAGTTAGTGGCACAGGAATACTATTGGATATACTTCTCTTTGATGAGGGTGTGTTCTTTTTGATAAGTATGATTTTGGCTGTTCCTATTCTAATTTTAGGCATCATTGGGTTAAATAAATACAGAAGAGAAAAAGCCAGAGATGGTTATGTTGCCTCAATAATTGCAATAATCTTTGGGAGCTTAGCAATCTTATTTTTTGTAATTCTGTTTATATTTCTATTAGTTTTTCTTTTATCAGGAGGGTTCTATTAAAACAACCACTTAACCAAGATTACATGAAAAATATAGTTCTACTATTATTAATTTTAGCAAGTTTCCAAAGCTTTGCTCAAACCAATTACCAATTGCCACCCAAAGAGATTATGGAGTTGGCAGATGTGTCTGCCCCCGCGCAATCCATGGTGAGTAAAAGCAACAAGTACCTTTTATTAATGGAACGCCCGCTTTACAACAGCTTGGAAGAACTGTCGGAACCTGAGTTACGCCTTGCAGGTTTGCGCATTAACCCAGAAACCTTTGATGCTGCAAGAAGTAGCTATTATACCAAGCTAACTTTGCAATTGCTTCAAGGTAATAAGCCCATTGTGTTATACAATCTGCCTTATCCCTTAAAAGCCAAAAACATTAGCTTCTCCCCGAAAGAAAATTATTTGAGTTTTATTCAAGTTAACCCACAAGGTTTATCGCTATGGGTGGTTAATTTAAAAACAGGCCAAGCCAATGAATACTTAAGAAATGAATTGAACAATGTGCTTGGAAATCCATACACATGGGCCAATGATGAATCGGGTGTTTATGCGCAAAGCAAAAAAGGTAAACTTCCCTATAAAACTAGTAAGGTCCTGCCAACCGGCCCTTCCACCCAAGATGCAAATGGATCTAAATCTGCTGCTAGAACCTACCAAGACTTACTAAAAAACAAGCAGGATGAGGCCCAATTTAAATATTACGCGGCTTCAGAAATTGTGTTTGCAAGTTTTGATGGTAGCACCAACACTTTGCTTCCAGAGGCTATTTACAAGCGATACAGCCTTTCGCCAGATGAAACATATCTCTTATATGAAATTATCAATGAGCCCTATAGCTACCTATTTCCTTACTCTTTTTTCGCTAGTCAAACCTATGTTTTTAATATAAAAAACAAGACGAATGAGTTGTTCTATAGTAGACCTTTGCAAGACCAAATGCCAATTAGCTTTGATGCAGTGGAAGCTGGTAAGCGAAACATTTTTTGGCATCAAGCAAAGCCATCAACTTTAATTTGGTTTGAAGCACCTGATGGCGGTAATCCTGCAGAAAAGGCAGACCGCAGAGATGACGTTTATATAAGCGATGCACCATTTAATCAAATAGTATTATTAGGCTCCTTGCAAAATAGGATTAGAAGTATTACAACTTCTGAAGCAGGGATTTATATTATTAGTGATTTTTGGTATAAAACACGAAACACCAAAACCTATTACATTAATGAAAGAATTCCAGGCTCTCAGAAAATCATTTTTAACAGAAGCACAGAAGATGTTTATAGCGACCCAGGTAGTTTTGTTACTGAGAGCAATCAGTTTAATAGAGAGTCGCTCAAATTAAGTAAAGACGGCCTTAAATGTTACCTTACAGGTGAAGGATACTCACCAGAAGGTAATAAGCCATTTATAGACGAATACGACCTAAACTTAATGCAAACCAAACGTCTTTGGCGCGCAGAAGGCAAAACCACTTATGAGCGTTTATTGCGCATTACAGATTGGGATAAACTAGTTGCACTTACCAGCATCGAAAGTCCAAAAATGTATCCAAATCTTTACCTTAGAAATTTAAAATCTTCTGCAAAACCTATTCAGATTACGTTTAAGGAAAACCCTTATAAAGCTTTGATGCAAGTGAGCAAACAAAAGATTTTTTACACTAGAAAGGATAGCGTTAAACTATCAGCTACGCTTTATTTGCCAGCAGGATATTCCAAAGAAAAAATGGGTCGTTTACCTTTGTTAATGGAAGCCTACCCAACAGAGTTTAAAGATGATAAAAACGCTTCACAGGTAAAAGAGTCTCCACATGCTTTTATTTCAATCAATTGGGCATCTCCCATTTATTGGGCAACACGCGGCTTTGCAGTGCTAGAAGATACTCAGTTTCCAATTATAGGCAAAGGCGACCAAGAGCCTAACGACACCTACCTTGAACAATTGGTGGCCGACGCAGAAGCTGCTATAAAAGCAGTAGATAGCATGGGTGTGGTTGATCCAAAACGATGTGCAGTAATGGGCCACTCTTATGGTGCTTTTATGACGGCCAATTTATTGGCTCATTCCAAACTATTTGCAGCAGGCATTGCACGCAGCGGCGCATACAATAGAACCTTAACGCCTTTTGGGTTTCAGGCAGAGGAGCGAAGCTATTGGCAGGCCAAAGAAGTTTATCAAAAGATGTCTCCATTTACCTATGCCGACCAACTCAAAACACCAATTTTGTTTATCCATGGTGATGCTGATAATAATCCTGGCACATTTACATTACAAAGTGAAAGATTGTTTCAGGCCGTTAAAGGAAATGGAGGAACTGCAAGGTTGGTGCTATTGCCATTTGAAAGTCATGGCTATGCTGCAAGAGAAAACATCCTTCACATGCTTTGGGAAATGGATACTTGGCTTAACCGTTACCTGAGTAAATAAATCTTACCTGTATTTTGAATGAAGTACTGCGATTCGTCTTTGGCTCGGGTAGTTCTATGTTCAATAGATTGACCATTTATTTGGGTAAATACTTGGTATAAATAAACTCCATTGGCTAACCTATCGCCATACATGTCTGTGCCATCCCAAGCAAATTCGCTAATGTTATTTCCAATTCGTATTGAACCAAACTCCTCTTTGCGAATTTCTCTTACAACCTTCCCATTTATCGTTAAAATCCTTACCAAAAGTTGCTCTGGAACCACCGAACCCGTTAAGGTGAAAACAAAGCGCATTTGTGTGGTAAACGGATTTGGATAAGGATAAAAATGCGTAATTGAACTTTTGCTAATTACATTAAAATCAATTTCATAATCATTTGCACCGGCAAGGTTTCCACTGGCGTCTTTTGCATTTACTTTTAAGGTGTAAATACCATCCTTTTTAAAGGCAGGTTTATACTCAAGTGCTGCTCTGTTATTGGCATCTGTGGCTGGAATAAAATTCAATTCGCCATTGCCAATAAATACCCTTTGAAATTCAAATTCGCCCGGCACTTTCAAATACAAACTAAAATTAGCGGTGTCCTGCTGCAGTAAGTATGGATTTTTATCCGTAGCACTTATTCTAATATAGGGTGAAGGCGAAACTATGTCGCCATTAAAAATGCGTTGCCCATCAAAAGTTACCTCCAAATAAGGATTTTGTTGGTCGCGCAATACCTTAAAGTCTTGTTGCAGGAAGTTATTGTTATAGCTAATTTCTGGAACAAGTTTGTTTGGATTAAGTTGAATGTTGAGCTTGTGCTTCCCTTGCAAACTCTTGGTTGGCAGCACCACCTTAATGCGCTCTTTAGACATGGCAGCAATACCTGGGATTTTCCAACTTGCACTCCAAGCATTGAAACGATTGGCATCTGTGGCTTGCGCAAATACCCAAACACTGTCCGAAGTTTTATTGCTAATATTTCTAGCAGTAAGTTCTAATCGCACTGAATCTCCTTGAGGCAATTGTCCTTTATAGAAAGTATAATTATCATTTACATCAAGTGTTAATTCGCTTACAGGCGTATAAACAACCTGAGCATAATTAATCACATGAGGCGTTCTGTTTGCACTGTCTACAAAATGAAACTTCAATTTCAAATAAGGGAAACGTTTCGCGTCAATCGTATTTACCGAAAACTCCGTTTGGTTCAAACCGAAATAAAAAACAGTGTCTACCCCAAGCTGATTTTGCCCAATAACATCATACCACCATCTGCCTTTACCTTGCGCTTCTGTTTCTGACAGACTTACTTTAACTTTATCATAAGCTAAAGCTGGACCAACAGGTGAGGTTGTGAAATCGCCTTCGAACCACCTTAATACAAAGTTCTTTCGAATGGCCAATTTTAAATTGTCTTGAGGGTCATTTGGCCCTGGCGGAAATGTTGGAAAAAAACCATCATTATAAACGGTATCCTCCACGGCAGAACCAGGTGCGTCACCTTTTTTACCAATAATTGCCCAAGCGGTGTAATCGCTTCCAATTTGCTGAACCTTTTGGCCGCCAATTTTCAAAAATGCATTTTTTGTTGCCTGTTCCCAATTTTTGATACTTGTTTGGTAGCGGCTAAATGCAGCAACAAAGTATCCATCTGGAACAGAATCTATAAATGTTCTAAATGCTTGTTCTCCTTCTATCGTATTGGTATTAAAAGGATAATATCTATTGCTTTGCCTATTTTTATTGTTTTGAACATAAGCACAGTTAAAAGGATAATTAGGTAATTCATAAGGCCAATCTACCTGAAAGGGCTCAAACACTAAGACAACTGTACCTTGAGACATGCAATTAAATACACCTTCATTAAGCAAGTATGGAATTGTAACACCCATATTTCTAGCATCCCAACGGCGATTTTCCATGCCCAGCACCAATTCATTATTGCTAAAGGAAATGCGCTGCAAACTGTCTTCAAACACTATGAATCTGGTAGCACTAGCTTGTTTTAATTGCGCATACTTATCTTGGTGCCACCCTTCAACATTTGCTTTGATATGCGTAAAACTTTGGCCACTCCAAATGCCTCCTTCTGCTTCTGGCAAGTTTTGTTTCACACGCCAAAACCAAGTTAAAGAATCGATAGAAGGAATTTGAGTTTTCCATTGCACCAAATGTTTAGCCTTTATGACCCCAGAACTCAAATGGTACATTCCGATTGAAGCAAAATTTGAAGCGGTATCAAGCTCCATCACATACTCTGTTTCTGGCGCAAATAAATTGTTGTTTTGAGCCATCATCGTAACTGTATCAAAATTGACAATAGCAAACTTAGCAGGCAATAAAGCTTGCACGCCACTGCCTGGCAAAAAGTAATTCAAGGTTGCCTCATTGTTTTGAAAATTACTTTCGGCCAATGATTTTGCCTTATTCAAAATTACCCTAAAGGCATTGTTTCCAATTTCTTCTGTAGATAGACCTTTTATCCAAAAATAGAAAGTATCTTGGTTCAAAGGTGCTATCACTTTCAAAGGCTCAAAAGTTAGCAATTTGTTGTTTGCCAAAGTTCTTTCAACTTCAATGACAAGTGTATCATTATTGTTTGCTTTTCCATTGTTAGAAAGGATGATTCCAATAGCTAAAGAATCGTTTTGAACCGTTGCATTTTCTGGAAACACAAATAAATTATTTGTACTAACCGTATAATCTGCTAAAGCTGGCGCGTATAAAACCAAGGCTGGGTCTGCTTGCAACAGCAATTGCAAGGCATGAGAGCGACCAAAAGGTTCATTGCCTGCAGAGCTTAGTTGTAAAATTGCCTTGAGGTTTTCACCAATAGACTTGCCATAACCTGCCCCACTTAATTGCTGGTAAAACAAGCGCATTTGCTGCTCCAAATTACTTGTAAATGTTAAGTTGGTATGCGCCAACCAACCAATTGCACCTTTATTGGCAGCACAAATAAAGTCTTTGCCATACACCAAGCCTGTGCCCAATGGGTCAACTTCATTGGCATTACCAATATTACAGCCATTAAAATAATAAAATGCAGGCTTGTTGCTAGGACTTAATTCTTGGATGCCGCCAAAATCCATGTCGAGAACGGTAAGCGAACCATGACCGTAAAAGGTGAGTAGGTTCAAACCATTATTTTGATGATTGATAAGTGTTTCCTTCAGTTTGTTTTCTGTGGGCTCGGTGCTCGATTTATAATATGAAAGTAAATTAGCACCTACTGGGGCATCTAATACTTCATTGCCAATAGAACGAAGTTGGTTCCTAAAATCTGCTTGTTGCCCAGCATTCTCTCCTCCGCTTAAATGCATGTAATTTTTGCGCCAGGCAGCAATGCTATCTGGGCGAGTTTCGTAAGCAATTAGTTTATCTAAATAATTTTGAACTTCGGTATTGGAGGCAGCAGGAATTCTTCCTGTGGCAATTGCTGGCGCTCCATCATTTCCAATTAGGCCATTGGTAAACAAATTATCTGAGGAGGGAACACCAATAGAAGGAACTAAATTTAAATTATAATTTATTGAATTACTTCTAATCAAATTATTCTGATACCCTCTCCCTAACAGCAATAAGAAGTTAGGCTTCTTAGATTGCTTGTCATAAAAATGCGCAGCAAACCTTCTAACCGCTAAAGGATGCTCATACCCGTAGGCATAAAAATTATATAAGTCGGGGGTAAAGGCCAACAAAGTTTGAAAACGCTGTGAGCGATAATTTGCATAAGCAGTGACAGATGGCTCTAATTTAGGGTGAGAAACCAATAGAAACTCAATATTGGAAGGAGAAAAATTGGGGATAGTAACTTTTTGAATACTAGCTGGCACCAAAAAATCTGAGGCTTCCTGCAAATAAATTATACGTGGCCCAGATACATAGGGCAATAGCACTTGTGCAAGGTTACTTTGCTTTTGTCCTGCACTTCTAACTCCTGCTTTTACATCCCAAGCGATGGGTGTATTACCTGTGAAATTATTGAACTGCAGCAAGGTTTTGGAGGCATTGATTGGATTTTGCAAAACCAGTTTAGCTTGGCTACCGGGCCAATCTGCTCCTTTGCTATAATTAAGTTGCACATAAGAAATACCAATAAAGTCTGAACCAACCGATAAATCATTCACCACTTCAAACCTAAAACGCAAGGTGTTTCCTGCCAAATTTGAAGGTACTTGTTTTTGAATCACACGCGGTCCATAACCTCTAAAAGTAGTATCGCAAAGCAAAAACTCTTGGTTACTTGCAGCTATGGCATAAATCCGCAAATGGTGGTTTGGCGCATTTGGATTAGCCAAAAAGAAATCAGAAGAACCATTTACCTTAATTTCGGCAGTAGCAATTTGCCCGCTAAGCCAATTGGGAGTGGCAAAGGTTTGGGTTCTGGTTTGACCCAAGCCTATTAAATAACTCATCATGCCCTCTGCTCCACCATAATCACTGATATAATATTTTACGCTGGCTGGAATAAAACTACCATAATAATAATCTTCCATTGGCGCCCAAAAATCACTTAGTAAAAACTGGCTTTCCGGAGCGTAGGCGTTGTAATCGGTGGCAACATAATTAGCAAATCTTAAGGGTTGAACCAAAGAAGTATCTGGCAAAACAGTTAGAAAATATACAGCAGTATCGGTATACTGACTTCTAAAGGAATGCGGTTGCTCTTGGGCATTAACATATAGTTCTTTGTCTAAATTACCTGAATTGGGTTCGCCATAAAAGGCAAGATAATCTGTGGCATTAAAAACATTATCTGTTGCCCCTTGCAAAAAAATTGGCAGCTCTACCCCATCTCTAAATACTTGTAAACGGTTTGGGTTCAAACCAACCAAATTAAAGCCTGCTGCTTGCATGGCAACTGAATCTAAACGGTAAATGCCCTTATCTATCAACTTTATTTTTAGGTAAGGCATATAAGGTCGAAGCCACTCGAAGCCATACTTTTTCTGCGCTTGTAGGCTTGAGGCCAAACTCATGGCCAAAATAAATAAGGCAATACAGGTTAAATTGCAGGTCTTTTTCATGCAGAGGGCAATTTAAGAGAAATTAGAGAAATTTGGCATAGTGTATTGAAATTTAACACTTAACCAACAAATCAGAAAAAAATTGTCTGAAGAAGATTATGCTTCTGCAAATTTTTCGAAGAAGTAAGGGATAGTTTCTATGCCTTTAAAATAGTTAAACAAACCATAATGCTCATTTGGTGAGTGCAACGCGTCGCTGTCTAAACCAAAACCCATTAAGACTGATTTTAACCCTAATTCTCTTTCAAACAAAGCCACAATTGGAATACTTCCACCACCACGAGTAGGAACAGGTTTTTTACCAAAGGTTTTTTCCATGGCATATTCAGCTGCCTTGTAAGCCTTAGAATCTATTGGCGTTAAGACAGGTTCGCCACCATGGTGCGGCTTAACTTCTACTTTTACACCAGCAGGTGCAATGCTTTCGAAATGACGCTTAAATAAATCTGTGATTTCATTTGAAGATTGGTTTGGCACCAAGCGCATGCTAATTTTTGCAAAAGCTTTTGAAGGCAGAACTGTTTTTGCGCCTTCACCAATGTATCCACCCCAAATGCCATTGCAATCTAAGGTTGGTCTAATGCCTGTGCGCTCTAACACATTGAAACTTTTTTCTCCCCAAATATCATTGATGTCTAAGTCTTTTTTATAAGCTTCCAAATCAAATGGTGCTTGGTTAAGCAAGGTTCTTTCTTCTTGGCTCAATTCTAATACTTTATCATAAAACCCTGGAATGGTGATGTGGTTGTTTTCATCGTGCATGCTGGCAATCATTTTGGCCAAAATATTGATGGGGTTAGCCACTGCTCCACCATAAACGCCACTGTGCAAATCGCGGTTTGGACCGGTAACTTCAACTTCAACATATGACAAGCCACGTAAGCCACAATCGATACTTGGAATGTCATTGGCAATGATAGAAGTATCAGAAATAAGCACTACATCAGCTTTGAGTTTCTCTTTGTTGGCAATACAAAAATCGCCAAGGTGGCTTGAACCAACCTCTTCTTCACCCTCAATCATAAATTTTACATTGCAAGGCAAGCTATTTTCAGCCATCATAATTTCAAAGGCTTTGAGGTGCATGTACACTTGACCTTTATCATCGCAAGCACCACGTGCAAAGATGGCTCCATCTGGGTGAATTGCGGTTTTTCTAACTTGTGGCTCAAAAGGAGGTGTATCCCATAATTCAAGCGGCACTGCAGGTTGCACATCGTAATGTCCGTAAACTAGCACCGTTGGCAATGCAGGGTCTATGATTTTTTCTCCATATACAATAGGATGACCAGCAGTTGGGCAAATTTCAACCGCATCTGCCCCAGCAGCAATTAATTTGTCTTTGATAAAAATAGCTGCTTTTTCCACATCGCCTTTAAAAGCAGAGTCTGCACTGATAGAAGGAATGCGTAACAATTCGAATAACTCGTTCAGAAAACGGTCTTTATGTTGGTTTAAGTAAGTGGCTGACATATAATAAAATTTTGTCAAAGCTATATATTTTATCAGAAATTGGAAGGGTGTTGAAATTTTAAGGACAAGCACAAACAGAGAAGAGTTACTTTCGTAGGGTGGAGTATTTAGCAACTTTAAATCCGGCGCAGCGCGCGGCCGTTGAACAAATAAAAGGACCTGTGATGATTATAGCTGGCGCGGGCTCAGGAAAAACCCGTGTGCTCACTTATAGAATTGTGCACATGTTGCGCAGTGGCGCCGATTCGTTTCAAATTTTAGCCTTAACTTTTACCAATAAAGCAGCCAAAGAAATGCGTCATCGTATCATGGAAGCCGCAGGCTCTGAGGGCAGAAATGTTTGGATGGGAACCTTTCATAGCATCTTCGCCCGAATCCTACGTTCTGAAAGTGAAAAAATTGGCTACCCTAAAAATTTTACTATTTATGATACCGACGATAGCAAAAGCTTAATCAAAACTATACTTAATGAAAATAAGTTAGACGATAAAGTGTACAAACCTTCGAGCATTTTATCAAGGATTTCTTCGGCTAAAAACAACTTAATAACCGCAGATGAATATATTCAAAATGGCGAACTTACCGAGCAAGACATTAGCAGTGGCAAACCCAAGTTCTCCCATATATTTAAAGTGTACCAAGAACGCTGCTTTAGAGCAGGTGCCATGGATTTTGACGATTTATTGGTAAATACTTTCCGCTTGTTTCACTTTCATCCAGAAGTATTGCACCGCTACCAACATCAATTTAAATATATCATGGTAGATGAGTTTCAGGATACCAACCATGCCCAATACATGATTCTGAAAAAATTGGCCGCAGTACATGAAAATATTGCCGTAGTAGGCGATGATGCGCAAAGTATTTATGCCTTTAGAGGAGCTAACATCAGAAATATCCTTGGCTTTCAGAAAGACTATACCGATGTAAAAATCTTCAAACTAGAGCAAAACTACCGCAGCACGCAAAACATTGTAAATGCGGCAAGTTCTATCATCGAAAAAAATAAAGAGCAAATTGCTAAGCAAGTTTGGACCGACAACGAAACAGGTGAGAAAATTCGGGTTTTGCGTGCACTCACTGATAATGAAGAAGGAAAGATGGTGGCCTCCTCTATTTTTCAGGATAAGATGAATGGCCAATTGCACCACAAAGATTTTGCAATTCTGTATAGAACCAACGCGCAAAGTAGGTCGATGGAAGAGGCGCTGCGCAAAATAAACATTCCATATAAAATCTATGGCGGACTTTCCTTCTACCAGCGTAAAGAGGTGAAAGATTTATTGGCATATTACCGTGTTGTGATCAACCCAAATGATGAAGAAGCCCTTAAGCGCATCATTAACTACCCAACCCGCGGCATTGGTAAAACCACCCTCGAAAAAATGATGCTAGCCGCAGATGAAAACAAAGTGAGCTTGTGGACTTTTATGGATAAAGCACGGGAGTTTGGAATTAAACTGCAAGGTCCGGTTGAAGATTTTGTGCTTATGATTAAAAGCTTTCAAACCTTACTCAACCGAAATGCCTATGATGTGGCCATGCACATTGCCAAGCAAAGTGGATTGCTAAAAGCCCTTTACGAAGACAAAACCATAGAAGGAATTGCCCGTTACGAAAACACTGAAGAACTTCTCAATGGTATCAAAGAGTTTAGCATTGAAGATTTAATTGACGAAGAAGGAGTAGTAAAAACACGCACCTTGGATGAGTTTATGGCAGATGTTGCTTTACTAACCAACGACGATAAAGACAAGAGCCAAGACCAAGACCATGTAAGCCTTATGACCATTCACTCGGCTAAAGGTTTGGAGTACAAATATGTGCATGTGGTAGGATTGGAAGAAAATTTGTTTCCTTCACAATTGTCGCTAAATAGTAGGCAAGAGTTAGAAGAAGAACGCCGTTTGTTTTACGTGGCCATTACCCGAGCCATGAAAAAACTTACGCTAAGTTTTGCTACCAGTAGATTTAAGTTTGGCAACATCATCAATAGCGAACCAAGTAGGTTCTTACAAGAAATTGACCCTAAGTTTTTACAATTCGATAATTTGTTTGGCAACCGTGGTGGACAAAGTTTTGGCAAAGATGAGGCGCCAAGAACAGGCACCATGACAGGTTTACCCAAAAAAGTTCTGGCTTTACAAAAACCAACGCCTAAGCCCGCAACGCCCATCAACCCAGATTTTGTGGCCGATGATACCAGTGGGCTAAAAGTAAGTGATAAGGTGGCGCACCAGCGTTTTGGCGATGGCGAGGTGGTGCTTATGGAAGGCATTGGCGACAATAAAAAAGCAACCATAGATTTTACCGAACATGGCCGAAAAGTGTTGGTGCTTAAATTTGCGAAGCTGCAAATAAAATAGTTACAAAAGCAGCAGTTTTTGGTGCAATTGCATCACTTGTGGAATTAGCAAATGGCTTTCATCGTTGTTGAGTAAATAATCTGCCCTTGCCATTTTTTCTTCTTGCGGCATTTGTTTTTGTAGGCGCTCCAAAACAGCCTCGCGGGTGCTGTTATCTCTTTGCATGGTGCGGGCAATGCGCAATTCATCGGGGCAGTGCACCACAATGATTTTATCCAACTTTTTATAGGAGTCGCTCTCATACATCAATGCAGCTTCTTTTAAAATATAGGGGGCGGTTTGAACCAAGACCCATTCATCGTAATCTTTGAAAACGGCTGGGTGCACCAAAGCGTTTAATTCGCTTAACAAGGCTTGGTTTTTAAAAACAAGTGAAGCAATATAAGCCCTATCTAAATTTCCATCCATAAGGTAAGCTTCTGCTCCAAGCAAGTTAATTAAATCTGCTTTTAGGGAAGCATTTTCTGTCATCACGCTTTTAGCGCGGGCATCGGCATCATAGATAGGAATGCCTAAAGTTGCAAAAATTTTAGCTACGGTACTTTTACCAGAACCAATATTGCCAGTGATGCCTATTTGTTTCATAAGGCGAAGGTAAGTAAAAGTTCGACCCCTTCGGAGTCGCCTAATTTCAATCATCCCCTCTTTTAGTTAATATTCAATCTCATTTGGATTGGTTTCTGCCAAAAGCTAGAGGCCAGATGCTAGAGGCCTCAAAGGCAGCCTAGGCGTTTTGCCCGCAAATGCTAGGTTCAAACCGAGATAAAATTGGTTTTATTCTCAATAATAATTAAATCACATTGAAAAACCCGACATTTGTATTTGAATTAACGTTCGGCCAACACAAAAAACCATCTAATACAATGAATTGGAAAGAAATTACTACAGAAATCACCAAGCAAATAAAAGGCGAGTCAAGAAACTTGTCTACCAATAGAAGATTATTAGCCCTTGAGGCTGTAGAGAAATTAATTCCAGAAGTTTATAGAAACAATCCAAGTTTTTTAAATCAAATTGGAAAAGATGGTTTGAAAAAGGAATTACATGTTAGGAGAACGATTAGTCCTACCGAAAACGAAGCCATCAACCACATTTATGCAGTGCTAAATTCAGAACCGCTTCCTGTTAAAAAGACGAAGGTTAAATAATTAAACTTTAATATAAAAAAACAAAGGACGAATGCAATCATTCGTCCTTTATTTTTACAAGCGACTCCTCAAGTTTAGTAAGAGCATTTTGAAATAATACCTCTCCTAATACCTTAAGGAGTTAACTTACGATTGAACAGCTAATTACTTCTTTTCTTCAACAGGCTTATTAAGCGCTTGAGAAGCTTCCATTGATACGGCAGTTTTATCTATTCTCAACTTAGTTCCTTCGCTTTCAATTAAGAAAGTAGTTTCTGCTACTTCAATAATCTTGGCATGAACGCCACCAATTGTAATGATTTTTTGTCCTTTGCCCAATTCTTCTCTAAACTTCTTTTGCGCCTTGTTCTTTTTCATTTGTGGGTATATCATAAAGAAGTAAAACACCACAAATATCAAAATCAAAGGTAAAAACTGCATGATTGGATTTCCAGCTTGGGCTCCTGTTGCAGGAGGTGCCATTAATAAAATTTGGTTCAACATATCTTTGTTATATTATTTTTTTTCAATTACTACGCCTTTAATGGCTAAAATGGTTTGATTAGGAATGGTATTGGATACAATGGTTACATTTTTATCGAACGTCCCAACTTTTCCGCTACTATTAAATTGGACATCAATGGCTCCTTCTTCTCCAGTCGCAATTGGCTCCTTAGGATAACTTGGCACAGTGCAGCCACAACTAGCCGAAGCACTTGAAATTAGCAAGGGGCTATTGCCTGTGTTCTTGAATTTAAATTTATAGGTGACAACTTCCCCATCAATTAATTTTCCAAAATCATGGATGTTTTCCTCAAAAGTCATGGTGGGAGCGTCTGCCGAATTAACCGCAGTATCAGATGCAGTTAAGGGATTGCTTATAATACTTGCATCGGCTTTCTTGGGCTCACTATTGCCACATGCGGTAAATAATGCTAAACAAGAAACAATTACGATTATTCTTTTCATATGATGAATGGTTAATCTACTAATCCTCTTCCTAATTTTTCTATTTTATTTTGCTTTCTTAATTCTGCCTGCGCTTTATCTAAAATACCATTGATAAATCCATGGCTCTGCGGAGTGCTGTAAAGTTTTGCAAGTTCCAAGTACTCATTTATGGTTACCTTAACAGGTATGTATGGAAAATACATTAATTCACATAAAGCCATTTTCATTAAAATCATATCTACCAAAGCAATACGTTCCTCATCCCAATTTTTGGTTCTAGCAGTAACAATATCGCTTAGTTCAATTTGATTTTGGAGGTATAAATCATATAGGTCTTTTACAAATTTAAGGTCTTCTTCTTCATCTTTATGCTTTTGAGGTAAAAACACCAATGAATTATCCTTTAAGTCTTTTAACAAACGTTGAATTGCAGTTAAAACCAGCACTTGGTCATCATCCCAATTGATGAAGCGTTCTTCGAAATAGGCGCAGAAGATATCTTCATCAGAAATGATTAATTCGAATAAAGTGGCTGCAAAATCCTTATCATTAAAATAAGTTTTTGTAGGCAAAGCAGCATAGGTTTTAACCCATTCTGCATCTTTGATATCATTCCAAAACCTGCGCAAAACATCAGTACTTTGGAGCCATTGTAGACTCTTTTTTTCCCTTGTATTTTTTAAGGTAACATCATGAGTGATTTGCAACAATACCTTGTTGGAAAGCACTGCATCTAGCAAATCGATTTGCTCTTTTGTTGGAATATACTTCGCTTTTTGAGCTTCTAAATCGGATTGCAAAAAGTCGATAAATGCCTCAGGAAAAGAAAGCATGAAAAGGAATAGCTCATACGTCTTATCTAAACCTTCAAACAGCCTCTTGCGATACACTGCAACATTAGGCTGTTCTTCACGCGATAAAGCGTAAAGTATTTGAAATGCCTTTATTCTTAAAAACCTTCTATTTAACATTAATAAGTTGCCCTAACTTTAGCAATATCTTTTATACGCTTTTCAGCTAAATTAATAGCAGCCTTTTGAGTATGAATCTTTTCGTCTGCAGAAACTTTTAAAATTTCTAAGGTCACATCATAAATATGCTCTGCTTTGCGATAAGCTGTTTCTCTGTTATACCCAATATGCTCTTGGTAAACATTAATCAAACCACCTGCATTAATAAGAAAATCTGGTGCGTAGGTAATTCCTTTTTGAATCAACAAAGGGCCATGAACTTCTTCTTCTGCCAATTGGTTATTAGCTGCACCTGCAATTACTGCGCATTTTAATTTTGCAATGTTTGCATCATTTAAAATTGCACCCAAAGCACATGGTGCAAAAATATCCACTGCTTGACTATAAATCTCGTCTCCAGCAACTACTTTAGCACCTATTGTTTCAGCATAATGCTTCAGTACAGTTTCATTGATATCTGCAATTATTAATTCGGCGCCTTCTTTATGCAAAAATTCTAATAAATGCCCGCCTACTTTTCCAATACCTTGAACAGCAACTTTTTTACCAGCTAGGCTGTCTGAACCAAATACATTCTTTGCACTTGCTTTCATTCCCATGTAGACGCCGTAGGCAGTAACCGGACTAGGATCTCCGCCACCACCCATGCTTTCAGGTAATCCCACAACATGGCTGGTTTCCATTTGAACATACTCCATGTCACGCGTGGTGGTATTAACATCCTCAGCAGTAATGTACTTTCCATTAAGATTTTCAACAAATCTTCCAAACTTACGCATTAAAGCTTCGGTTTTAATTTTAGTTGCGTCGCCAATAATAACTGCCTTAGCACCTCCTAGGTTCAAACCAGAAATGGCTGCTTTGTAAGTCATTCCCCTAGATAGACGCATTACGTCATAAATAGCTTCGGCATCATTTTTATAATTCCAAATACGCGTACCACCAAGTCCTGGGCCAAGGACAGTGTTGTGAATGGCAATAATGGCCTTTAAGCCAGTGGCATTGTCGTTGCAAAATACAATCTGTTCGTGATCGTAGGTAGCTAACAAGCTGAAAATCTCTTGATTCTCCATGAGTAAATGATTATTGGGTTTCAAAAATTCGTGGCGCAAAAGTAGCTTAATTTTTGGTATTTCAAGGTGCATTTTACTTACTACCCAATTTGTTCACATAAAAGAGTTTATTTGCAAGTCTATTAACATTGTGAAGCCACTCAAACATCTCCGGAAGTACTTTTATAAATACAGAATCAGACTCCTTTTAGGCGTGCTGTTTGTGGCAAGTTCTAATCTTTTTGCAATTTTTCCTGCTCAAAGTGTCAGAGATGCTATCGACCTAATCAAAGAAAATTTACTTGTTATACAAACAGCAGATGGAACTGCCAAACAGGAACTTGTTGATGCACTTGGAAAAAATGTATTGTATTTTACTTTTTTAGTAATCGCATTTGCCCTCATAAGAGGAGTCTTTATGTACCTCATGCGCCAAACTATTATTGTGATGAGCAGGCATATTGAGTACGACCTCAAAAATGAAATTTATGCGCATTACCAAAAACTCGACCAAGGATTTTACAGAGAAAACCGCACAGGTGATTTGATGGCGCGCATCAGCGAGGACGTGAGTAGGGTGAGAATGTATGTTGGACCTGCAATTATGTATGCTATAAACTTGGTGGTAACCATAGTTTTGGTGCTAAGTGTAATGTTTAGTGTAAATGCAAAACTAACTTGGCTTGTAATTTTGCCACTTCCTTTTTTAAGCTATTTAATATTTAGGGTAAATAGTTTAATTCATCAAAAAAGCGATGCCATTCAAGAGCAATTATCTACACTCACCTCTTTTACTCAAGAAGCCTTTGCTGGCATTCGGGTAATTAAATCTTTTGCAGCAGAAAAACGCAACTACTTTTGGTTCAAACAGGAAACAGAAATTTACAAAGACAAGCAAATGGACCTAGCTAAATTGGATGCCGTATTTTTTCCAATTATGGTTTTCTTAACAGGTTTAAGTGCACTTATTACAGTATATGCTGGCGGTTTAGAAGTGCTCAATGGCACTGCTACTTTGGGAAATATCGCAGAATTTATCATGTATGTTCATTTGCTTACTTGGCCTGTAACAAGTTTAGGGTATACCACTAGCCTTATTCAAAGGGCAGCAGCCTCCCAAGCCAGAATAAATGAGTTTTTAAGCATTGAACCAAAACTGGATTTAAACACAAATGGATACGATAAATTTGAGACCTCAATTACTTTTGAAAACTTAAGCTACACCTATCCTGGAAAAGAAATTCCTGCGCTAAAAAATTTAGATTTCAGTATTAAAAAAGGTTCTAAGTTCGCGATTTTAGGCAGCACTGGCTCGGGTAAAACCACTTTGGTGCAATTGCTTCTGCGCATCATGGATCCAAGTACTGGAACAATTTTGATAGACAACAAATCGCTTATAAACTGTAATTTAAAGCATTGGAAAGATAGAATTGGGTATGTACCGCAAGATGTTTTTTTGTTTAGTGATACCATTACAGCTAACATCTCTTTTGGTTTGAACCAAAAAGAAGATGCGAATAAAATAGAAGCAGCAGCAAAAATGGCCGCGGTACATGCCAATATTATTGAATTTAAAGATGGCTATGAAACAAAAGTTGGAGAACGCGGTATAAGCCTAAGTGGAGGTCAAAAACAAAGGATTGCAATGGCTAGAGCCTTTGTAAAAAATCCAGAAATATTAATTTTAGATGACTGCCTAAGTGCTTTAGATACGAAAACAGAATCAGAAATATTAAATAACTTAGGAAATATTTCAGCAGGCAAAACAACTATAATTGTAAGCCATAGAGCCTCTTCTGTAAAGGAAGCTCAACATATCATTGTATTAGACCAAGGAGCAATTATTGAACAAGGGACACATGCTGAATTATTGAAAATGAATGGGATGTATAAAGAAATTTTCGATAAACAATCTAAAGAGGAATTAGTTTCCTAAAACAACAATAAAATCAACAATTAAAATTGGCAAAAAAAGTGTTTTGAAAAGCAGCAGCTAACATATATTTTGCCACCATATTTTGAAAATCTGCATGGAAGATTACAATAAAAACGACAGCCAAGAAATTTTTTCTAAAAAAATTAGAGCGGGGAAACGCACCTATTTTTTTGATGTAAAATCTACCCGAGGGAAAGATTATTTCATCACAATCACAGAAAGTAAAAAAAGCTTTGAAGAAGGGAATTATGTGAAGCACAAAATCTTTTTGTACAAAGAAGATTTTAACAAATTTATGGAAGCCTTAAATGAGACCGTCAACCACATTAAGTCAGATTTAATGCCAGACTATGATTTTGACGAATTTAGGCACGATGCTTATGAGCAAAATGAAACTGACACAAAACCAATTAATCTTTAATTAAGAAAAAGTTTAAGAAACAATCTTATATTTGAAAATCCTTAAAATTAGAAAATTTATATGAAAAAGTTATTTAAATCAATGTTAATGCTAGCCTTAGTAGGTAGTTCATTCTTAGTTACTTCTTGTGGTGATGACGACAAAAAGACCGACGATCCAACTGTTGAATCTAAAGTACCAACCTTAACTGTGAACAATGGCGCTACAGAGGCTTTTGCTTCTCTTTCTCTAGATACAGTTAAATTAGATGTTTTGGCTAAAGCCGATACAGATGTGAAAATGAAAAAAGTTACCATTACTCGCGCAGTAACTGGTCAACCTACAAAAACAATCTTTGACAAAACTTATGATGAGCAAAATGTTATCGAAACAGTTTACGATGTAGTTGCTGGTGATGTAATTCTTGATGACGGTAATATCATTACCTACTCTATTACAGTTACAGACAGCAAAACTAAAACTGCAAATGCAGTATACAAGGTTACTATTGCTTCGATGGCATCATCAGGACAAATCCTATTAGGAGCTCCTGCAAATACCACAAACGAATATAGATTCTTTGGTACAAGTGATAATTTCCGCAGATATCGTGCTGGTACAACAGGTTCTGATTTAGCAAAAGATAATGCTAGCAAAATTGATTTCGTATATTTTTACAACAATGCTGCTAGTGTAGGAAATGCAATTTATTCTCCAGATTTTCCATATACTTCTGGTTCAGGTTGGTTTACTGAAGTTTCTACTTGGCCAACAAAAAACAATACACTTTTTAAAGTAGCTACTGATATTACTGCTGCTAAGTTTGATGCCTTAACAGGAAGCCAATTCATTACAGAATTGAATGCACTTGACCTATCTGTAGGTACATTAAATAGAATTGCAAATCTAGCAGCAAATACTGTTTTGGGTTACAAAAAAAGTGATGGCAAAAGAGGTTTAATTAAGATTGTTGGAGTAGCGCCTAACGACAAAACAACACTTACTATCGTTTGCAAATCTGAATTATAAAATTTAGCGAAAACTTAACAAAAGAGGCTGTTTCAAATAATTTGAGACAGCCTCTTTTTTATATCTTTACACCCATGAAAAAAATAGCTGTATTTACCTCAGGAGGAGACTCACCAGGCATGAATGCTTGTATTAGGGCAGTCGTTAGAACTGCTATATATAACCAAGTGGAAGTGGTAGGCATTATGCAGGGCTACAAAGGAATGATAGAAGGTGGTGAAAATTTTCAACCCCTAACTTCTCGTTCTGTAGGTAACATTATTCAGCGAGGTGGTACCATCCTTAAATCTTCCAGAAGTAAAGAGTTTATGACTCCAGAAGGACGCAAAAAAGCTCATGAAAATTTAAAAGCTAATGGTATTGAAGGTATTGTATGTATTGGAGGAAATGGAACCTTTACTGGCGCAGAAATTTTCTACAATGAATTCGGAATTCCATCAATTGGAGCGCCAGGAACCATTGACAATGACCTTTATGGCACTGACCTAACAATTGGTTTTGATACTGCAATTAATACAGCAGTGCAAGCTATTGACAAAATTAGAGACACCGCGGATAGTCATGGAAGAGCTTTTTTTATTGAATTAATGGGAAGAGACGCTGGATTTATCTCTTTAGCAGCCACAATTGCTGGAGGAGCTGAAATAGTAATGCTTCCAGAAATTAAGGAAGACCACCATAAAGTTGTTGAATTTTTTAAAAGCCGGTCAGAAAGCAAAAAATCTTTTTCAATCATCATTGTAGCTGAAGGAAACTACGAAGGCGGTGCATCTGCAATTTCTCAAATGCTAAACAAAGAAATCCCGGGCTTTGAATCAAGGGTTGTGGTTCTTGGGCATATTCAAAGAGGCGGATCTCCAACCGCTTATGACAGAGTTCTGGCATCCAAATTAGGCTATGGCGCAGTTAACGCGTTATTGGCTGGTGAAAAAAATAAAATGGCTGGACTAATCAATAACAAAATTTGCCTTACCCCCTTTATTGACGCGATTCAACAAAAAAAGCCGCTCAATAGCGACCTTTTAACCATGATTGATATTTTTAATACCTAATAGAATAGTGGCTATAAAGCTGCTCTTCCATTCACCATTTTTCCTGTCTTTTCAGCCAATACAAGTTTTAAACGCTTCCATTTCAATTTCAAAAAATCTTTTGAATTGTAATTTTCTTGAATACTAAGCTTTTCTTTATATGCTTCTACTTTATGCAAATGAGATTTGCTTTTATCATGTACACGATAACTAGCAATTTCTCGGTTCAAAAATAAAATACTCTTACTTTTTGCAATTGAAAGTATAAGGTCATAATCAAAAGCATACTTATATTTTGTTTTTACCAAATTTTCACTGCCCAAAAATTGCTTGTTAAAAAAACAAGCGGGCTGATAAATATATGGAAGCATTCCATTAGTAACCAATTGATCAAATTTAGTTTGGTCTCCTTGTAACCCAATAAGTTCTGTTCCTTCTCCATCTATGGTTTTGCAAAGTCCATAATAAATGCCAAACTCTTGGTTTACCTCATATGCATTAACTATGCCTTCAACAGCTGTTGGATATAAAAGATCATCAGCATTTAAATAGGCAATTAAATCACCCTTTGCTTTACTAAAGCCTATGTTCAATGCATCTGCTTGACCGTCATCGGATTTACTATGCCAATAGGCTAGTTTATCTTGATATCGCTCAATTATTTCTTTTGAATTGTCAGTAGAACCCCCATCTATGATAATGTACTCAATATTTGGGTAAGTCTGAGCCAAAACTGATTTTATAGCTTCCTCAAGCCAAAAACCCTGATTATAAGAAGGGGTAATTATTGATACTAAAGGCTTTTTCATCGCACTGCAAATATAACACTACTTCTATCTATTATTCCAAACTACAAATTATTATATTTAGGATTAAAACTGGGATGCCAATGGTGAAGCAATTCCCTACACCTACTTCTTATTACCACTTCCCCATTCTGATGGCAACGAAACCAAAATTCCTCATCTTCCCCTCCCCAAGATTTATACTTTTCACTTAAACCATTCATTTCTAAAAACTTACTTCTTTTGATTGACAAAATTCCTTTTCCGCCCCATTGCATCCATTCTCCATTTCCTTTTCCAAATCGCTCTGGCTTGTCTTTATAAAGATAAAATACAATGGGAAACCAAATGCTATTAAATAAAGTGTAACGATAACAGAGCTCAATTAGATTTTTAGGTAATGAGAAATCAGCATCGGCAATAAACAACAACTCTTCACTTGCGGCAGCAACCGCAACATTAATAGCCCTAGAACGAGTAAATGGCTCCTTCAAAGAAATAATGTTTAATCTGCCAGCCCATCGATCTTCAAGGTTTTCTTTGAGATCTTCGAAATTATCACTCCCAAAATCTACTAATACTAATTCAATATTTTCTTTATATTCTAGCTTGTTTAAACTTGGCAACAAATAGTTCAAAATCATTGCATTTCTGTTCAAATTTCCTACACAAATACTAAGTTTTGTACTTTTTTTAAAGGGTAAGGTTTGAACCAATAAAAACCTAAATATGCCCAATAAATCAAGGTAAACACTTTTAGAGCCCAACTCCCTTTGAGGTGATTTAAAAATATACCAAAATGGAAACTTTAACCAATTCGGAAGCAATTTTTTCATTCCTTAATTGAACTTTATTGTTTTTGCTGGACTTATTTTTGCAATTACCCTCACTGGAAGTAGCAGCAATAGAAGGCAAATTACAAATGCCAACAAATTAATCCATATTAAATCGCCTGGGTAAATTGCAATTGGAACCTTATTTAGGTAATAGGCGTTGGGGTCAAGCCGAACAAAACCCATTGTTTTTTGTGCTAACGCTAAACCTAAACCAAGGAGGTTACCCCAAAAAAGACCAATTCCAATAATCCTCGCAGCCATCCATAAAAAAATAGTGGAAATTTGCCTGTTAGTGCCACCAAGTGCTTTCATTAACCCAATCATTTGCAGGCGCTCCAAGATTAATATCAATAACGCCGTAATCATATTTATTGAAGCTACGGCAACCATTAGGCTTAATATAATAACTACGTTCATATCCAACAAAGCTAACCAATCAAACAGTGATGGATACAATTCTGTAATGGTACTTAATCCCATATTGTAAGGCGTCAATATCGCAACATTTTCCCGCAAGAACTCAGCATCAGCTAAATTATTTATTCCAATTTCATATCCAGATATTTGATTGCTGTTCCAACTATTTAATTTCTGCACATGACGCAAATCTGTAAAGGCATATAATTGATCCAAATCTCCTAAGCCAGTATCAAAAATTCCACAAATCTTTAATTTTCTAACACGTGGCGGGTCTTGAATAAAGTAAACTAATACTTCTGAACCTACTTTTACTTGTAGTTTTTTTGCTGTTTCTAAAGAGATAAACAATTCGTTTTTAAGCTGATTACTATTCCATTCAAGAACATTCCCATTCACCAAGTTGCGTTTAAAAAAATCCCAACGATAACTCTCATCAACACCTTTCAAAACTATTCCTTCAAAAGCTTCTTCTGTTTTGATAATACCTGCCTTAGTTCCATAGCGTTGGATATGGGTAACTCCTTCAAGATTGGGCACTTCAATTTCTAAACTGCTATCTCTAGAAATTGGATAACTTTCAAAGCTATTGTTTACTGCCAAATGAGAAATTTGAAGAGGGGCATGAAATCCAACAATTTTATCCTTAACTTCCTTTTGGTAACCTTTAACGATGGCTACTGCTAAAATCATCACCATAATGCTCACAGCAACCGCACTCACTGCCAAATTAACAATGAGTTTTGAAAATCCGCTCGCCTTTCCTTTACTTTGGACCGAGGCTCGGCGCATTAATCGTCCTGCTATAAAAATACCAATATTCATGGTTTCAATGGTCAAATATACATACCTATTTCTACTTTTTCTGCTTTGTTGCAACATTACAAATGCTCAGATTATTACTGGAGCCAACCAACCTGAAGCTTATTTATCCAAGCTTAAAGGGAAAAAAATTGCATTGGTTGTCAATCAAACATCCAAAGTAGAACAATCGCATATTGTAGATTTTCTTATACAAAAGCAGGTTGTTATTAAAGCCATATTTGCCCCTGAACATGGATTTAGAGGCGACCACAGCGCTGGTGAAAATGTAAAATCCAGTTTAGATGCTAAAACAGGACTTCCAATTTACTCATTATACGGAAGTCAGAAAAAACCTACCAAAGAAATGCTGCAAGGTGTAGATTTGGTTGTTTTTGACATTCAAGATGTAGGGGCAAGATTTTACACCTATATTTCTACACTACACTATGTGATGGAAGCCTGCGCAGAGCAAAACAAATCTTTGCTTATCCTAGACCGTCCAAATCCAAATGGCTTCTTTATTGATGGGCCTATACTTGATACAAATTTCAAATCCTTTGTTGGAATGCATCCAGTTCCAGTTGTTCATGGATGCACCATTGCAGAATATGCGCAAATGATAAATGGAGAAAAATGGCTAAAAAACAAAGTTCAATGCAAATTGGAAATCGTTAAGGTTAAAAACTATGCTCATTGGGATAAATATCAATTACCTATTAAACCCTCTCCTAACCTACCCAATATGAGCAGCATTTATTTGTACCCAAGTTTATGTTTTTTTGAAGGAACAAATTACAGCATTGGCAGAGGTACCAAAACACCCTTTGAATGTGTTGGCAAACCTGGAATCAAAATTGGTTCAGACACCTTTACGCCTAAACATTTGCCAGGAATAGCAGACCATCCGCCACATGAGGGCAAATTATGTAAAGGGTTCAACCTTCAATTCTATGGCAATAATATTGCACCTTATCAAGGGAAACTAAACTTGTTTTGGCTGATGGACCTATACAGAAACGACCCTGATTCAAGCAGTTACTTCAATAATTTTTTCGATAAATTAGCTGGAACCGATGAGTTAAGAAAACAAATTATTGCAGGTAAATCTGAAGAAGAAATAAGACAATCGTGGCAAAAAGGATTGGTTCGATACCGTGCAATCAGAAATAAATACCTACTCTATTCAGATAGAATAGATTCAAATTGATTTATTCATCAGCCAAAGTTCTGAGCACTTTTTCCAAGTCTTCAGGTGTATCTATACAATGACTTTCATATTTGGTTTGAACCAAACGTATTTTAAACCCATTTTCTAACCATCTCAATTGCTCTAAACTTTCGGCCTGCTCCAAAGATGAAGGTTTGAGTTTGGTTAGGGTTTCTAAAACATCGGCCCTGTAAGCGTACATACCTACATGTCTGTAATAATTATGGTTTAGGTGCCACTGACTTTGGTCAACTCCCTTTAAAAAAGGAATTACCATTCTACTAAAATACAAGGCCTCTTGCCTATCGTTCAAAACAATTTTCACCTCACCTACATCAAATAATGATTCTTCACTACTTACCTTTATCATTTGGGTTAAAAGTTCTGCCTCTCCATCACAAACCTTTGCCAACTCATCAATTTGTTCTGGCACAATAAACGGTTCATCTCCTTGAATATTGATAACATAATCAAACTTTTCATCCAAAAGGCTTAAAGCTTCAAAACACCTGTCTGTGCCACTTGGATGATTAGCAGCTGTTAGCAAACAAGTCCCACCAAACTCTTCAACATGGCTCACAATACGAGCATCATCAGTAGCCACAACCACCTTAGTAAGCAATTTAGATTCCATGGCACGCTCGTAAACCCTTTGTATCATAGACTTGCCCATGATATTAATTAAAGGTTTTCCAGGATAACGTGTACTTGCATAACGCGCAGGGATAATTCCAACTATTTTCATTTCATTATTTTAGGGAATGGCAAATATATCAATATTAATATGCGTTAAACTTGTTTATTGAGTTTGGTTAAACTCTTTTTAGTAAATTTGTACCATGTTAAAAATGAGGATTTTTCTTATAATTTTACTGTTTTCCTTCAAATTGCAAGCAACAGAGGTGTGGGAAAATAATATCATTGACCCAACTGTACATTCTGTTTTATTTGGGAAAGTTGGTACAGACGACCGTTATGCAGTTATTAATTTAAATGGACAAGAAGTGCTTAAGTTAAGCTTTGATATGCTAGCAAATCAGTCGGAAAACTTGCAATTTACCCTTGTTCATTGTGATGCTAACTGGAAACCTACAAAGTTAAACCCTAATGAATACCTTATTGGGATGAACTTTGACAATGTAAACGACTTTAGGTTTTCTACAAATGTTTATGTTAAATATGTTCATTACAATATTTTCCTACCGAACGACAATATGAAACCAAAAATTGCTGGAAATTATATTGTAAAAGTTTACAGAAATTTTGATGAAGAGGATTTGATACTAACCCGCAGAATGATGGTAATTAACAATTCTACCTCCATCGAAGCGCTTGCTAGGCCTGCATCTTTAGCCGAATATAGATATACCAAACAAGAGGTACAATTTACCATTGGCATCAATCCTTCTCAGGTGATAAACCCATTAGAAGACATTAAAGTGGTAGTAATGCAAAATGCGAGGTGGGATAATGCGATAACAGGTCTTAAACCTCAGTTTATGAGCAACAATAAACTTACTTACGAATACTTAGATCAATGTATATTTAATGGAGGCAATGAATTTCGATGGTTCGACACCAGAAACCTAAGGCAGTTTAGTCCAAATGTTAGAAGCAAAAGAACAGATTCTGTTGTACATGCGCTTCTAAATATGGATGAAAGCAGAGGAGCAACGCAATATTTTAATTACTTAGATTATAATGGGAAAAGAATCCTTCAAAATAAGGAAGGAACAAATAGCGACCTAGATGGAGATTATGCCTATATGACCTTTCAACTTTCTGCAGTTATGGGCGTTCCTCCTGGCGCAGAGGTTTATGTTATTGGAGAATTTACTGATTGGCGCTTAATGCCTCAATTCAAAATGTATTACAATAAAAACAGGCAACGCTTTGATTTGGATGTTCCTATGAAACAGGGCAGGTACGAATATTGCTACGCCATCAAAAATGCTGAAGGCAAACCTGATGAAACCAGTTTGGAAGGGAATCATTTTCAAACTGAAAATGAATATGTCATACTCGTTTATACCCGCAACCTTATTTACAATTACGATGAACTCATAGGAATTAAGCGGTTTTCTACAAGCAATCAGTAAAAATTTATTTTTTTCTAAACCCCTTCGAGTATTTATGTAATTTCGTCTCCTTGTATGAGTGACTCAAAAACTATTGATTTCGAAAAATATGAAGCCGTAATAGGCTTGGAAGTGCATGCTCAAATGCTTACAAAAAGTAAGGCTTATTGTTCTGACCCCTACACTTATGGAGGTGAGCCAAATACACAAGTAAGCCCTATTAGTCTTGGCCATCCCGGAACTTTGCCAAAGCACAATAAAGTGGTAGTTGAGAATGCTATAAAAATGGGAATTGCCTGCAATTGCGAAATTGCTTCGCATCAATACTATGCGCGCAAAAACTATTTTTATGCAGATTTACCTAAAGGGTATCAAATTACACAAGACAAAACTCCCATTTGTACGGCAGGGAAAATTAGCATTCGGATGAAGGATGGCAGTGAAAGGCTCATTGGAATAACTCGTATTCACATGGAGGAAGATGCTGGTAAAAGTATGCACGACCAAGATGTTTACCACAGTTTAATAGATTTGAACAGGGCTGGTGTTCCACTCATCGAAATTGTTTCAGAACCTGATATCAGGACGGGTGAAGAGGCTTATCAATACATTAGTGAAATCAGAAAGTTAGTGCGGTATTTAGATATTTGTGATGGCAACATGGAAGAAGGCAGTCTTCGTTGTGATGCCAATATTTCTGTAAGAATCAAAGGAGCAAGTGCCTTTGGAACTAAGGTGGAGGTTAAAAACATGAACTCCATGCGAAATGTACAACGGGCCATAGACTTTGAAATCGAAAGACAAATAACCGCCCTAGAAACCGGTGAAACCATTTATCAGGAGACACGTAACTTTGACGCAATTAAAGGCCGAACCCTTACTATGCGTAGCAAAGAAGGAGCGAGTGATTACCGCTATTTTCCTGAACCAGATTTGCCACCTTTGCACATTACAGCCTCTTTTTTAGAAGCAGTGAAAGCCAAAATGCCAGAACTGCCAAGTGCATTATTTGAGAAATTTACCAAGGCAATTGGCCTTAGTGAATATGATGCACAAGTGTTAACTGAAAATAAAGACATTGCAGCCTATTTTGAAGCTATTCTAAAACACACTAACAACGCAAAAGCCGCTGCCAACTGGTTAATGGTGAACATCAAGGGTTATCTAAATGAACAAGCCCTTGAGATAAATGACTTTGTGCTACAGCCTGCAAAAATTGCAGAAATTATTTCACTTATAGACGAAAATAAAATTAGCAATAGTGCAGCTTCGCAAAGGTTATTCCCTGCCATGCTAGAAGAACATCATCTATCTGCATTACAACTAGCAGAAAAGTTAAATTTACTGCAAGAAAGTGATACAGGAGAGTTAAACAAATGGATTGCAGATGCATTAGCAAAATACCCTGAAAAAGTTGCAGAATATAAAGCAGGTAAGAAAAGCTTAACAGGCCTTTTTATGGGAGAAGTAATGAAGGCAAGCAAAGGTAAAGCAGACCCGAAAGCAGCAACCAATTTGTTAATTGAAGCACTAGAAAAATCATAGAAATGAAAAATTTATTAATAGTTTTTAGCCTCTTTATTGTTTTGGGTTTGACCCAAACGAGCTGTAATACCTCTGATTCAAAATCAAAAAAAGGATTTACAATTCAAGGGAAACTAAAAAATGCAGGCACCATCAACAGTTTAGCTTTGCATGAACTAACACCAACTGGCCTAGTTTTGTTAGACACCGCAGCAGTTGGTGAAGATGGTAGTTTTACCATGCAAGGTGTTTTACCAGAAAGAACCTTTTGTATTATTAGGTTCAACCAAGATGGTGACATTGCATTGGTAGTAGATACAAATGCAAACTTTAATTTAGAGATTGATGCCAACCAACCTACTGAATATGCTGTTAGCGGACCAGAAGAAAACTTAAAACTTAAGAAACTCTTTAACTTAAATACTTCATTCTTTAAGTCGGGTCAAACCATAGAACAAAGATTTGCTAATTATACTCCAGAAACCATGACACCTGAAGTAGAAACAGAAATTAGAAACGCATTTGACAGTTTACAGTCTGCCCACCAAAACGCGTTAATGGACCTAGCTGAGACCATGCCTGAATCTTTCACAGCCTTGTTTGCGAGTAATTTTCTTTTGCCAGATGCGCCATTGAGCTTCCTAAAATTAATAGACGACAATGCACAAAAGAATTTCCCCTACTCTAAGTACAGCAATGTTTTACATACTAAGGTTGAAACATTAATGAAAACTGATATTGGAGCAGCAGCGCCAGAAATAACCCTTAGCGACCCATTTGGAAAATCAATAAGTCTTTCTTCTTTAACTGGCAAAATTGTATTGATAGATTTTTGGGCAAGCTGGTGCGCCCCTTGCAGAAAAGATAATCCTAAAAATGTATTACTTTACAATAAATACAAAAGCAAAGGTTTTGAAATCTTTGGCGTTAGCTTAGATGATAATAGAGAAGCATGGATTGAAGCAATTAATAAAGATAAATTACTTTGGACTCATGGCTCTGATTTACAAAAATGGAATTCACCACTCGTTGGCAAATATGGAATTGACGCAATTCCATACACCGTGCTAGTAGACAAAGAAGGAAAAATTATTGCCACAAAACTTAGGGGTGAGGCTTTAGAAAAGAAACTAAAAGAAATTTTTGGTTTTTAAAGTTAACATCAAATGCTGCATAATGATTTATTAACAGTATGTTTACATTGACATAAGTTGAAAGGTGGAATCTTACCAAAAAATTAACCCATGGAAAACATTGGAAAAATCCTTGTAGTGGATGATGAGGCCGATATTTGCGAATTTATCAGTTACAACTTAAAAAAAGAAGGATATCAGGTATGGGTTGCGAACAATGGAAAAGAAGCAATTCCAATTGCTTTAAAAGTTAAACCTGATTTGATTCTTTTGGATGTAATGATGCCTGTTATGGACGGTCTAGAGGCATGTAGAATTATTAAATCTGATCCAGAATTTAGCAAAACATTTGTAGTGTTTTTAACAGCAAGAGCAGAAGAATATTCAGAAATAGAAGGTTTCAACGCTGGTGCAGATGATTATATCGCTAAGCCAATTAAGCCAAAAGTTTTGCTTACAAGACTAAATGCTATTCTTAGAAGAAAAATAAAAGAAGAAGCCTCTCCTTCTATCAGGGTAAAAGACATTATTATTGATAGAGAATCCTTCTTAATCTATCGCGGTGATCACAAAATTCAATTAGCAAGAAAAGAATTTGAACTACTTTTCTTATTAGCTACCAAACCTGGAAAAGTATTTACCAGAGAATACATTTTAGAAAAAGTATGGGGTGAGGAAGTTTTGGTTGTTGATAGAACGATTGATGTACATATCAGAAAAATTAGAGAAAAACTAGGTGACGATTACATCGGCACTGTTAAAGGAGTAGGATACAAGTTTGAAGCATGACAAGAAACCCTAAACCCATCTATATCGCATTCTTAATCTCTTTGGTTATTTCTGCAATTTTGGGTGTAGTGAGTTTTTTTCTGTCAGAATGGGAACTAATTAATTCCGTAATTATCTTTACCTTAACATTTGGGTTAAGCTTTTTCCTTTTTTTTTACACCCTCGAATTTTTCATTTACCGAAAAATAAAACTCATTTACAAGACTATTCACAGTCTCAAAACCCAAAAATACGACGCCATTTTGCAAAACTTCGATTGGGATAAAGATCCAATTGGAGAAATGAACAAAGAAGTTATCAAATGGGCAAGAGATAACAGAATGGAAATAGACCAGCTTAAAAGATTGGCGGATTTTAGAAAAGAGTTTTTAGGCAATGTTTCTCATGAACTTAAAACGCCTATTTTCAACATTCAAGGATACCTTCATACGCTTATCGATGGCGCAATGGAAGATCCTTCTGTAAATTCAAGATTTCTAGAAAAGGCCGCAAAAAGTGCAGACCGATTAAGCGATTTAGTTGCTGATTTACTTGCCATCTCACAACTTGAAAGTGGCGAGTTAACCATGGAAATGGAGCGATTCGACATCAATTTATTGGTGAAAGATGTTTATGAGCAATTGCATTCTAAAAAAGTGCAACTTTTAGTTAAAGATGGCTGTAACCATCCATTTTATGTATATGCAGATAAATACAGAATTAGGCAAGTATTGGTAAACCTGATTAGCAATTCTATAAAATACGGTAGAGACCAAGGCACAACCACAGCCGCCTATTACGATATGGACGAAAATATCTTAATAGAAATTGCAGATAATGGTCCGGGTATGGAACAAGAACATTTAACTAGAATTTTTGAACGTTTTTATAGAATAGATAAAAGTCGAACTCGCGAGTCTCAAGAAGGTGGAACAGGTTTAGGATTAGCCATTGTTAAGCATATCATTGAGGCCCACAGACAAAGCGTAAATGTTAGAAGTAATATTGGTGTTGGAACAACCTTTGGTTTTACTTTAACTAAAAGTCAATTCTAAAGAAATATATTTTATTTTGGTTTGAACCAAAAAAACTTTGCAGTCTCGCCTAAAAATATATATTTGCTCTAAACCTAAAGACTAAGCAATGGTTAAAAGTTCGAAGAAGAAGATTAGGATGGAGTTTGAAATCAAAGCTTCCCCTGCTATGTTGTTTAACTACATAAGTTCTCCATCGGGTCTTTCTCAATGGTTTTGCAGTGACGTTGATATTTACAATAACTTCTATAAGTTTAAGTGGGATGGAGACGAGAATATTGCTGAACTACTGAAAAAGCAACCCAACAAAGGCATCCGTTTTAGATGGAAAGATTCTCATATTGAAGAATATTTTGAATTTGAAATTTTACAAGACGAGCTAACAGATGATGTGGCGCTTGTTGTAACAGATTTTGTGGAGCCCTCAGATGAAAAAAACACAATATTATTGTGGGAAAATCAGGTTCATGAGCTAAGAACCCTTTTAGGTGGTTAATTGAAAATTTATCAGCCTAATTTATTTTCCATTCCATCTTTTCTGATAGTAAGCTTAATGCCTACCTTTGTTTGGCATTTTAATTGAGTATTCAAATTTATCTCAATCCATATCAAGTGAAGAAATTTTATCAGCTCATCATAAATAGCTATTTGAGGGCTTTCTTTCCTACGTTTATCATTGTAATGCTAATCTTACTCATGCAGATAGTTTGGCTTTATGTAGATGAACTCATTGGAAAAGGTTTAGATTGGTTAGTAATTGCTGAATTGCTTTTCTATTTCTCGGCAAGCCTTATCCCGCAAGCCCTCCCACTTTCAGTTTTGCTTGCCTCCATCATGACTTTTGGCGCCTTAGGCGAAAGCTATGAACTAGTTGCAGCAAAAGCATCTGGTATTTCTATTTGGAAAATGTTCCGCCCTATGTTGGGCATTATGGTATTAATCTCACTCTTTGGCTTCTTTGTTTCTAATGTACTCATTCCACAGGCTAATCTCAAAAGAGGTTCTCTCTTATATGATGTGCGTCAACAAAAACCCTCACTTGCCATCAAAGAAGGCGTTTTCAGCCAAGATATTCCTGGTATTACCATTAGAGTAGGAAAGAAAGATAGAAACACTCAGGAATTACAAGACATTATTATTTACGACCAAAGACAAAGTCAACTCCACCCTGTTATCCTATTTGCTAAAAGAGGAAATATGACCATGAGTGAAGATGGGCGCTACTTATTTCTAAACCTATTTCAAGGAGGAAGATATGAGGAGCTAGAAAAAATTAAAGGATATTATTACAGTCAGCCTCACACCACCACCACTTTTAATGAGGAAAGGATTGCCTTTGATTTGAACAGTTTTAAGTTCAGCAGAACAGATGAAAACATGTTTAAGCAACATTGGGAAATGTTAAATGTAATAGAACTTCAATTTGCAAGCGACTCCTTATCGGAGGTTAGAAAAACAAAACATAAAGAATTAGCTGGCTTTATTCAGCCATTTTACTACTTTTCTAGAGTGCACGTAGATAGCAACCTTTACGTGACCAATGAAAAAAGGATAAAAGTTTCTACCACTGAGCCAGATATTTCTAGTCATTTTCCCAAAATAAATACCTTGTCCTTTTACGGCAATGCCATTAATTCTGCCAGAAGTGCAAAAAACATAATTGAGTACAGCATTATTGAATATAAGGAACTCTACAAATTACAAGTTCGCCATAAAATAGAATGGCACCGTAAGTTTATTTTGTCCATAGCCTGTTTGGTGATGTTTTTTATTGGCGCTCCACTTGGATCAATTATTAGAAAAGGAGGATTTGGCTTACCAATAGTTGTGTCTGTCTTATTTTACGTATGCTATCATATTGTTTCCTTATCAGGCGAAAAAGCAGCCAAAACCCTTGCCTGGACGCCTTTTCAAGGAATGTGGTTAGGCATCGCAGTTTTTGTGCCAATTGGTTTTTTTATCACATGGAAAGCTTCAAACGATTCTAAACTTTTCAATATAGATTTTAGCTACCTTCTTGATAAAGTCATCAAACTATTTAAATCTAAAAAGAAATTAGTAGAATGAAAATTCTGCAAATCCTTCCAAGATTTCCTTGGCCCATAAAAGACGGAGGTGCACTTGCCTTTTATGCACACCTTCAAGGATTAAACGACAATCAGCATCAATTGGTGTCGGCCGTTTTAAATACCAGCAAACATCATGTGAATTGGGAAACCTTACCAGAAAAAGTAAAAAAGCTATCTAACTTTCACTTATTTGAAATTGACAATGCAATTACCATCAAAGGGGCTATTATAAATCTTCTCAAAAAAGAATCATATATCCTAAGCAGGTTTTATGTAAAAGAGTTTGAAGCTATTTTAGGCGGTTTGATCCAAACGTTTGCGCCAGATTTAGTGATATTTGAAAGTCTTCAAACAGCCAGATACTTGCCCTTTGTTAGAAATCAAACTAATGCAATTTGCTTGTTAAGAAGTCATAATATCGAATTCAACATTTGGCAAGAACAAGCCAAAATTGAAAAAAACTTGCTCAAGGCATTTTATGTTAAAAGCCAAGCAGCTAAGCTTAAAAAAGAAGAACTTGCTTTGAGTGCTAAATTCGACGGAATTCTGGCCATCACAAAAGCAGATGCCTTGCACTATGCAGCTCTAAATATTAAGGTTCCAACTTTGTACTATCCAGTAGGATTCTATCCAAGAAATACTGAGATGTTGCCTGTTAAACACCAAGCAAAAGTATTTCATTTAGGCAGCATGGATTGGATGCCAAACCAAGCTGCTGTACTTTACTTTTTGGAGAAAATATGGCCTTTGGTTCAAACCGAAAAAAAAGAATTATGCTTTGAAATTGCAGGTAGAAATATGCCAGAAAGTTTTCTAAAGTTGAACCAAAAAGGCGTAAAAGTTGTTGGTGAAGTAGAAAATTCCGACTTATACATGCAGGAAAACGGAATACTTGTAATTCCATTATTGAGCGGCAGCGGCATGCGCGTAAAGGTGATGGAAGGCATGGCTTTAGGCAAATGCATTATCAGTAGCAGCAAGGGAATGGAAGGAATTGAAGCCGTTGCTGGAAAGCATTTTATTTTGGCAAATTCTCCTGAAGAATTTAAGAACGCAATTCTATTTTACACTACAAATCTTTTAGAGGCTGATAAAATTGGCGAAGAAGCGCGTAAATTTGCACTTACTGCTTTTCAAAACCAGCAAATTGTAGCACAGTTAGAGGGTTTTGTGGCAGAACTGAAAAAAAAGTGAGATGGGTTGGATTAAACACATAAAAGATTCGATAGGTAATTACCTGCTAAAAGGCATTGCAATAAAAAAGAAACGGTCAGCCAAAATAATGCCTAATTATTCCTCAATTCAAGAAATTGGGATTGTTTACGATGCTGGCACTATTAAGCAAGAAGAGCAGGTAAATCTTTTAGCAGAACTCCTTAGAAAGGAAGGGAAAAAAGTATTTACCTTAGGGTTCATTGACACTAAAAAACTTCCTGAAAATCATAGATTTAATATGAGTTCTGGGTATTATTGGCGAGAAACACTTACCAAATATAATTTGCCAGACAAACAAAAATTAAGCAGTTTTCTAAATACTGAATTTGATTTATTGATGAACCTTTTCTTTGAAAAAGAGCTTCCACTTCAAGCAATTTCTGCTTTGAGCAAATCTAAGTTTAGCATGGGCGCTAACATTAACGGCGCTTTGCCTTACAATGATTTTTTGATTGACACAGGAACCGAAAAGGAAATAACAAATTTAGGAATGCAAATGATTCATTATTTAAAAGTTATTCAAACAAAATGAGTTTGCAATTACCCTTAATGGAGCATTTTTACACCCTTCAAGGGGAGGGAGTGCACAGCGGGAAGGCTGCCTATTTTATTAGGCTTGGCGGTTGCGATGTTGGCTGTGTTTGGTGTGATGTAAAGGAAAGTTGGGATGCTGCCAAACATCCTTTAGTTTCAATAGAAGAAATAACTCAATTGGTTGGTTTGACCCAAGCGCCAATTGCAGTAATTACTGGAGGTGAACCACTGCTACACAACCTTGATAATCTCACTGAAAGTCTGCAAGCACTTAACATCAAAACGCATATAGAAACTTCTGGCTCAAGCCCATTAAGTGGAAGTTGGGATTGGATTACGCTTTCGCCTAAAAAATTTAAAGCCCCCTTGCCTGAAGTTTTGAGCTTTGCAAATGAATTGAAAGTAGTGGTTTTTAACAAATCTGATTTTGATTGGGCAGAAAAGTATGCTTCGCAGGTAACGGAAGATTGTAAATTATACTTACAACCTGAGTGGGATCAAAGCGATAAAATGCTGCCCTTAATAATCGACTATGTGAAGCAAAATCCAAAGTGGACCATCAGCCTTCAAACGCATAAGTTTATGCAAATTCCTTAAGTTGCTCAATAATTTTAGCAACAGCAGGGCAAATCAGTGAATTTTCGTAGGTGATTTTCAACTTCTGCAATTGGTCACGTTGCTGGGTATGCGGGTATTCTCTGCAAGCATTTGGCCTGGCTTCATAAACAGCACAATAATGGTCTGAACCTAAAAAAGGGCAAGGCATGTTTTTGAAAACGTCATCCCCATCTTCATCCCTTTTTAAATAGGTTTCAGCAAAAATAGCAGGCCTCATTTTTAGGGCGGCAGCTAACCTGTCTATGTCTTTACTGAGCAAAAGCGGACCAGTAGTTTTACAGCAATTGGCGCATTGCAAGCAATCAATTTCTTCGAAAGCCTCTTCGTGTAAACGGTTCATTAGTTGGTCTAAACCGGGCTTTCTTTGCTTTCTTAATTGCTCAAGAATCTTTTTATTTAAGGATTTATTTTTTTGAGCAACATTCAAATATTTTTTATACGACTCAAGCATCAGATTTTAATTCGTGCCCCATTTTATCCCTTTTGGTATCAAGGTATTTTTTATTATGTGGGTTTGGTTTGACCGCAAGATTTACATTCTCAACAATTTCTAATCCATAACCAATTAAGCCTGCGCGTTTGGTTGGATTATTTGTCATGAGGCGCATTTTAGTTACACCCATGTCTCTTAAAATTTGGGCTCCCACGCCATAATCTCTTTCGTCCATTTTAAATCCCAATTGGAGGTTTGCTTCCACGGTATCTAATCCTTGTTCTTGGAGTTTATAGGCCTTTAATTTATTAAACAATCCTATACCTCTACCCTCTTGGTTAATGTATAAAACCATTCCTTTACCTTCTTTTTCAATCAATTCCATAGCTTTATGAAGCTGGTCACCACAATCGCAGCGCATCGAATGAAAAATATCACCAGTAATGCAAGAACTGTGTACACGAACTAGAATTGGTTCATCTATCTCCCAAGCTCCTTTTTGTAAAACAATATGTTCTTGAAGGTTATCAAGTTGTTTGTAAGCAGTGAGGATAAAATCGCCATAACTGGTTGGCATATTAACTGAAATCAAGCGTTGAATAAGCGTTTCCTTTTCTAATCTGTAGGCAATTAAATCTTTGATGGTAACCAATTTCATGTCAAATTTTTGCGCCAACTTAATTAAGTCGGGCACACGCGCCATTGAACCATCTTCATTTAGAATTTCTACAATACAACCAGCAGGTTCAAAACCAGCAAGACGCGCAAAATCAATGGCAGCTTCGGTGTGGCCAGCGCGCCTAAGTACACCTTCTGGTCTAGCTTTTAATGGGAAGATATGTCCAGGTTTTCCAAAATCGCTTGGCTTGCTGCTAGGGTCAATTAAGGCTTGAACCGTTTTGGACCTATCTTGAGCCGAAATACCAGTTGTGCAACCCTTACCAAGTAAATCTACCGAAACTGTAAAAGGCGTTTCGTGCAGGGTGGTATTGTCATGCACCATTAAATCGAGCCCTAATTCTAAACAGCGACTTTCAATAAGCGGTGCGCAGATAAGTCCGCGACCTTCTCTTGCCATAAAATTAATAATTTCTGGAGTAACATTTCTGGCGGCAGTTAAAAAATCACCTTCATTTTCACGATCTTCATCGTCAACTACAATGATCATTTTCCCGTTTTTTATATCTTCAATCGCTTCTTCTATGCTGTTAAATGGGCTCATGTTATAATTTTAAGCTTGCAAATATCGGTATAATCTTGAGGAAAGGAAGAATCCCTTACCTTTGCAGCTTGTTTTAAATTGATATGGGAAATATTGTAGCTATTGTTGGGAGACCAAATGTTGGAAAATCCACTTTGTTTAATCGTTTAATTGGAGAGTTTAAAGCCATTGTGGACGACTTTAGCGGTGTAACTAGAGACCGTCACTATGGAAAAGCGGAGTGGCTAGACAGGGAATTTACCATTATTGACACTGGAGGGTATGTCCATAATAGTTCCGATATTTTTGAGAAAGCCATAGCTGAGCAAGTAAAAATTGCCATAGAAGAGGCAGATGTTTTACTTTTCATGGTAGATGTACAAGTAGGCATTACCGATTTGGACATGGCATTTGCCAACTTAATAAGACGAACAAAGAAACCGGTTTTATTGGTAGCAAATAAAGTTGACACATTTGAAAAGCAACATGATGCTTATGAGTTTTACAAATTAGGATTAGAGAATCTTTTTTGTATTTCTTCTAGCAGTGGCAGCGGAAGTGGTGAGTTATTGGATGAAATCATTAAATTATTACCAACACATGAGATTGAGGATGTAAATCCTGCGGATTCCATTCCTAAAATTGCGGTAGTTGGAAGACCAAACGTAGGTAAATCCTCATTAGTGAATGCGCTCTTAGGGGAGGATAGAAATATTGTTACTGAGATTGCAGGTACCACAAGAGATACTGTGCATTCACATTACAAATCTTATGGAAATGAATTTCTATTGGTTGATACTGCAGGGATAAGAAGGAAAACAAAGGTAAGTGAAGACATTGAGTTCTATTCGGTGATGCGTTCTTTAAGGGCACTTGAAAACTGTGATATTGTTATCTTAGTAATTGATGCCACGATAGGATTGGACTCACAAGATTTGAATTTAGTAGGTTTGGCAGTAAAAAATGGAAAAGGATTGGTGCTATTGGTAAATAAGTGGGATTTAATTCCGAATAAAACTACGAATACTGCCAGAGATTTTGAAAAAGACATCAAACAAAAGCTTCAACCATTTGATGATATTCCAATAGTATTTACCTCAGTGCTAGAAAAACAGCGTATCCATAGAGCGGTAGAAGTTGCGATGGAAGTTTTTGAAAACAGAACTAGGAGAATTTCTACCAGTCAATTAAATGACTTTTTGCAGGATGCTATTTCAGCCTACCCTCCTCCAAGTGTAAAAGGCAAGTTCGTTAAAATTAAGTATGGCACCCAATTACCGGGTAGAAACCCCAAGTTTGCCTTGTTTTGTAACCTACCACAATACATTAGTGAAAGCTATAAAAGGTATTTAGAAAACAAAATGAGAGAGAGCTGGGATTTTAAAGGAGTACCTATTACAATATATTTTAGAAAAAAATAAGCTATTTGTTTGGAAATTAAAATACTAGGCTATACTTTTGCAGCGTATTCAAAAAAAACCAAGTAAAATGAAAAAAGTATTTGCAATCCTTGCCGCTTCTGCTATGTTAGCTATCGTAGCTTGCGGTCCTTCTGCTGAAGAAAAAAAGAAAGCTGAAGAAAAAAGAGCTCAAGATTCAACAGAAGCTGCTCAAAGAAACCAAGATTCTTTACAAGCTTTAGAAGAGTCTATGATGCCAGTTGATTCTAACGCTGTTGACACAGCTGCTGCTGCTGCAACAACTACAGAAGCTGCTCACTAATCATTAAATTGATCTAAGAAAAAAGTCTTACCAAAGGGTGAGACTTTTTTTTTGTATAAAAAACTAAAAAATATTTGCCTTAAGTGGAAAAAGTCTTACTTTCGCAGTCCTAAAAATTTGAACAATGGCATCACCTACTTTCAATCCATCTATAAGAAAACGCAAAAACAAGCATGGCTTCCGTGATCGTATGAACTCAGAATCTGGCAGAAAAGTGTTGAATGCCCGCCGTGCACGTGGTCGTAAGAAAATTTCAGTTTCAGACGAAAAGCGTCATAAGCACTAAACATCATTTTTCAATTTTGAAAAATGTTTAGGGTATTGTATTCAAGACATTGATAATCCGGCTCGTCCGGATTTTTTCATTATATGGAGGTAAAAAAAGGAAATTTTAAACTTATTAAAGGTGAGCGAGCCAGAAGCAAGCTAATCTTAGATAGGTTATTTCATAGAAATGCCCCATACCTTTTCGCTTTTGGATTTAGATTTACCTGGTTAATACTAACCAACGAACAAGCCGAACATTGCCAAATTGTTTGTATTGCCTCTAAAAAAAAACTCAAAAGGGCCGTCGATAGAAATAGAAGAAAGAGATTGCTCAAGGAGTTTTACAGACTCAATAAAGAAAACCTAACTAAATATTTGGTTCAAACCGAAACCTATTTAGCACTTTCTATTAATTATGTGGGTAAGGAAGATTTGGAATTTGGTCGGTTTGAACCTAAATTCCGTTCAGCATTAGACCAACTTATTCTTGAGCTTAAAAAAAATACTGATAGCGCCCTTCCTGCTGTTGATTAAAATTTACCAGCTATTTATCTCGCCTATGTTACCCATGGCCTGCCGGTATACCCCAACTTGCAGTAATTATGCAGTGGAAGCTCTACAAAAACATGGTGTATTAAAAGGCTCATGGCTTGCAATCAAACGAATTTCTTCTTGCCATCCGTGGGGAGGACATGGACATGATCCTGTGCCTTAACCCATTTATGATAAACGGCTCAATGTTTTAAAATTATTTAAAGACTTGTTCCGTTTAGTAGTTTATTATTACATTCGACACTATGAAAAAATTCCTGAAAGCGCTGCGTTGGTATCATTTATTATTGGTTTTTACAGCCCTAACTTTTTCTTTTAAAGTTGCAGATAACTATTTTGAACTCTCCAAAAATTTGGAACTTTACGCTTCTGTTTTTAGAGAAATCAATACTTATTACGTGGATGAAATTGATGCTGGAAAGCTAAACAAGAAAGCAATTGATGAAATGCTAAAAACTTTAGACCCTTATACCAATTTCATCAGTGAAGCAGAAGCTGAGGACTTTAGGTACCAAATGACCGGGCAATATGGTGGTGTGGGAGCACAAATCAGCCAGAAAGAAAATTATGTTGTAATTACAGACCCCTACGAAGGATTTCCAGCCCAAAAATCAGATTTAAGAGCTGGGGACTTAATCATAAAAATTGAAGGAAAAGACATTAAAGGTAAAAACACTTCTGATGTAAGTAAATTATTAAAAGGGCAGCCAGGCACTCCTGTAAATCTTGTCATCAATCGCAATGGGCAAGAAATTCCTAAGTCGATTACCCGGGAAGAAATAAAAATTAAAAATGTTCCATTTGCTGGATTAATTGATGCAAATACGGGCTATATCAAACTAGGCGGATTTACCCAAGAAGCTGGAAAAGAAGTGAGAGAAGCGCTCATCGACTTAAAGAAACAAGGCATCAAGCAGCTGATTTTAGATTTAAGAGGAAATCCAGGTGGATTGCTTAATGAAGCCGTTAATGTGGTGAATGTTTTTGTACCTGCAGGTCAGGAAGTGGTTTCAACAAAGGGAAAAATTAGTGAGTGGAACAAAACTTATACTACACCAGGCGGCGCTGCAGATGCCACAATTCCTGTAATTGTTTTGGTGAACCGAGGTTCTGCCTCTGCCTCTGAAATTGTTTCGGGCACTTTGCAAGATTTGGACCGCGGAGTAGTCATTGGGCAAAGAAGTTTTGGAAAAGGTTTGGTTCAATCTACCCGACCACTTAATTACAATACACAAATCAAAATCACCACTGCAAAATATTACACCCCAAGTGGCAGGTGCATTCAAGCTTTAGACTACAGCCATAGAAATGAAGATGGCAGTGTGGGCGCACTCCCTGATTCTTTAAGAAAAAGCTTTAAAACCAAAAATGGCAGATTGGTATTTGATGGGGGTGGAATTGACCCAGATATTAAGGTTTCACCTAAACCTTATTCGCCAATTGCCTTGACCTTAATTAATAAGCAGGTAATATTTGATTTTGCCACAAAGTATAGAAACTCCCATGAAAACATAGGTGAAGCCAGAAAATTTATGTTGACCAAGGAAGAATTTGAGGCGTTCAAGAAATTTGTTGAAGAAAAAGATATTGATTATAGTACCAGCACAGAAAAAGAATTAGAAGACCTTAAAAAAAGAGCTGAAGAAGAAAAATATTTTGAAGCCATAAAAGGTGCTTATGATACCATGAAGCAAAGCTTGAAAAGGGACAAGCAGGCAGACGTAGAAAAAAATAAAGAGGAAATTATTAACTTAATTGAAGAAGAAATTGTGAAGCGATATTACTTTCAAAAAGGGCGCACAGAAACCTCATTTAACCATGATGAAGACATTCTGGAGGCAATGAAACTTTTTGCTGAACCAAGTCAATATCAGAAAATATTGCAGGGTACTCCTACAAAAAAATAATTCTCCTTGGAATACTACGATTACCTGTTAATTTTATTCTTTGGCTCTTTAGGTGCTTTCATGTCAGGTTTTTTGGGCGTTGGCGGGGGAATGGTTTATATACCTGTGGCCGATTACTTTCTCTCAAAGGCTGGTATGAGTGGAGATATGCTCGTAAAAGGAATTTTAGCTAATTCACTTTTTACCATTTTTTTCTCAGGCAGTATGAGCAGCTACCAACAATATAAAATGGGTAATTTTCATCCAAGGGAAATTATACAAACCGCGTTGCCAGGAATGGCCTCTGCGCTTATTACAGCCTGGTTAATAAAAAATGGCACTTGGTATTCAAAGCCAAGGTTCAATTATGTGTTTGCAGCCATGTTGCTAGTAATAGTGGTGAGAATGTTTGGTAAAAAACAGGTAAATAAACCCATTGAAAAAGTTACAAAACCTCACCAATTTAGCTTAACTGGCATGGCAGCTGGAATTATTACTTCCCTATCTGGTTTAGGAGGGGGTATTGTGATGACTCCAGTATTTACTGACATCATGCAGCTCAATATTAGAAAAGCAACTTCCATTGCCAATGGTGTAATTCCATTATTTGCATTGGTGTTAGGTGTTTATAATCTTTTGGATCAACCCAAAACCTTTGTGAGCGAATGGCAATTTGGGTACATTGTGTTTCCAATAGTTTTACCTTTGATAGCTGCTACTTTTCTTTTTGCGCCTTACGGTGTTAGGGTAGCGCAGAAAACCAAACCTACCATAATCAGATTTGTATTTGCTACTTTTGCAAGCCTAATGTTAATCAAACTTTTATATGAAATTTTTACGCATTAAATTTTCTTTGGCCTTACTACTTGTAGCCAACTTTATTTGGGCTCAAACCTTACCAAAACCAGATGAAGAAATATTGCGTTCTTTGGAACACAACCTTACCTATTTGGCAGATGACCATTTAGAAGGCAGATTGGTGGGAAGTCGCGGCGAAAAATTGGCTTATGAGTTTATCATAGAAAATTTTCAATCACTCAATATCCTTCCTAAAGGCGAACAAGGTTACTTGCAAGCGTTTACTATTAATAAGCTTGCCATTAAGCAATCTTCTTTAGTTATTGAAGGCAAGGCAGGAAATTTCATATTCGACAAAGTTAATTCGGCTAAGAACTACCCGCTTTCAATGTCGGCCCCAGCTGCAGCGTCGGATAAATGTGCTTGGGTAGGTTATGGCATTGAGGCAGCCGAATTAAACTACAATGATTATGCAGCACACAAAAGTATCAAAGGGAAAATTGCGGTGATTAAAATGGGGCATCCAGAAAATGGCAATCCTCATTCTAAGTTTGGCGCTTATGCTACAATTGAAAAGAAAATTGATTTAGCCATTGAAAAGGGCGCTGCTGGCATCATCCTTATCAATACGCAAAAAGATTTGCTTGAACCCGATTTTAAACCGATTGTGAAAGCACCCTTTAAGTCGGTTCCTATCTATTTTCTGGGGCATGAAAACAACCTTGATTCCATACACTTTGTGAATGCCAAAGCTAAAATGAGCATGGACACGATAGGCTTAGCCCTGCAAGGTCACAATGTAATTGGCTATATCAATAACAAAGCAAAAAATACCATTGTAGTTGGGGCACATTACGACCATCTTGGGTATAATGAATTAGGCGGCTCAACCTACCGTAAATTGCAAAACGAGAAACCACAAATCCACAATGGAGCAGACGACAATGCCAGTGGCACTGCGGCTTTAATAGAGATGGCGGAGTTGCTTCAAAAGTCACCTTTTAGAAACCAAAACTACCTTTTTATTGC
>JAIYAT010000031.1 GCA_027488905.1 Bacteroidota bacterium | reverse complement strand
TGGTTGAGTTCAGGACAGTCTATTCCGTACAACCTTATCTTGGAAATTTTTCCGTAACTGTCAATTAAGGTAAAAGTATCACCGTCTGCCACCTTGGTAACCTTTCCTGAGGTTTGGGCGCTTGCAATAGCAAGATTTATGAGAAGTAATAAAAAGCAAATGGCATTTCGCATCGGTTATAAATTTTAAACAAAGTAAAGGTAAAAAGAAGGAAGAAACAGTTAGAGATAGAATAGCAAAAAAAGGCTGCCTCAACTTTCATTGAAACAGCCTTCTTGGTTAGAAAAACTGAGATGCCTAAAACGTATACCTAAACATTGGAACAGGAAAGAAGCCTGTTTGGTATTCAGTTGAAATGGTATTGGTATACTTATTATATCCTTGAGAAAAGATGTTTTGGTGGTTGGTTACATTTTGCAGGTCTACTGCAAACTCCATAGAGCTACGCTTGAAATCTCTTCTCCAACCAATTTTTAAATCTATTCTAAAATAATCTGATTGCTTTTCTGAGTAAGGTTTACTGTAATCAAATATTGCGCGGCCTGCGTCTTTTGAAGCGCTTAAGTTAAGGGGGGTAAAGTATCTTCCACCTATGCGGCTTGCTTTAAAATTTGCATATAATACATTACCCTTTTTGTCTAAAGCAAATTCTTTGCCTGCCAATAGATTTGCAGCATAACCCGTATTGAAAGCTGTATTTCTTTCGATGCCATCACTTCCTTTGTATTTACTTTCGAACAATGAACCTGTAAGTAACATATAAAATCCTTTGTTAAAATATCTTTCTAACGTAAGTTCTAATCCATAGTTGGTACCAGAACCTTCATTTACTAAATTACTTTCATCACTAGGTTCAAATGCTGCACCAACGTTTAGCATTGAAAATGAAGAACGGTAATTGCTTACCGGCACCTTACTTAATAATTGGTAATACACTTCAGTTTTCACCTTCCACATTTGTGAAAAGTTGTTTTCATAACCCAATACAAAATGATTGCTTTGGGTAAACTTTACATCTTTATTGGTTTCTTGTCCAAATTCATTTCTTACAAAAATGTTATACGTAGGCATGTTTTGGTGATGCAAACCATAGCCAGCATTGATGCTTTGTTTCTCGTTGATGGCATATCTTAAACCGGCTCTTGGTTCAGCCACAAACTGCTTATTAATATCAAAGTATTGAAAATGTAAACCAGCATTAGCGCTTAATCTTGCTGTAAATCTATGCTTCCATTGAACATATGCTTGAGATAAATTTACGGTGCCGTTTTGTTTGACCCTAACAGTGTCGATTGTTCCAAAATTATACACGTCTTTGTTAAAATAATCGAAGTAAGATAAATCATGATTTGCCCCAAGATGTATTGCATTTTTTGCATTAATTTTATGGGTAATATTTAAGATGGCCGAGTATTTTACATCAGAAAAATTTCCTTGTCCTCTGCGATAGTTTGCATTAGCATTATAATCTATACTATCAACTGTATAGTAATTAGAATTTCCTCCAGCAGCAATAGTTAACTTTGCCCAAGTTTTAGCAGTAAGGCTTTTTTCATAAGAAGCTGCTACAACGCCTGCGCGGTAACGAGGTAGAGTATTTTCATCTCTTGCTCCATAAAAGTTAATTTCTGTTGTGTCAACATCTCTGCCAAGTAAATCAATTGAACTAATTCCGCCCATACCCCAAACGCTAAACTTGCCTTTGTTTTTAGTTGGAACGGTTATTTTAAAGTTCATGTCTTGATATAAAGGTGTTGCAGCGCCAGTTCCCACGTTAATGCCTGCGTTTTGCATTAAAGCTAAGGTTGAATAGCGGTAGTTAAACACATAAGAAGCTTTGCTATTCTTGCTAAAGGGGCCTTCGGCCCCAAGTTCAATACCGTTAAAACCAATTTGACCTATAAACTCTCTTTTTTCATTGTTCCCTTCTCTTAGGCTCAAATCAAAAACACCACCATTTGCATTTCCATATTGTGCAGGAAAAGCAGAAGTAAAGAAATCGCTTTTAGCAATGTTGTTAGCATTTAACATGCTCACAGGACCGCCAGTATTAAAGTTTGAACCAAAATGATTTGGATTAGGGATATTAACTCCCTCCATTTGCCAAAGCATGGCACTCGGAGAATTGCCTCTTACTACGATATCATTTCTGCTGTCGTTTCCTGAGATAACACCTGCAAAGTTAGCGGCCATCCTGCTTGGATCGCCAAGGGCACCCGCAAATTTCTTGGTATCATCAGGGTTAAAAGAACGAGAACTTACCACAGCCATTTCATTGTTGGTAACGGTGCGGTCTTTTTTGCGGTCATAAGTGATGGTTACTTCAGACATTTTACTGATTGCTTCTGTCATGCCTAGGTTCAACACAACTTCTTTGCCTGCGGTTACCATTACATCTGGAACTGTTAAAGGCTCATAGCCTATATAACTAACTTTAAGTGTGCGTCTCCCAACGGGCACCTTTTCAATTTTGAAGTTTCCGTTAACATCGGTAACTGCACCTCTATTAACTTCCCCGTTTACTGTAACAGTTGCGCCAATTAGCGGTTGTTTACTTTCTTGGTCGAGGATAAGCCCCCTAACAGTTTGTGTGGCAACTGGCGTTTGAGCGGATAGGGCCACAGCTAGAAGCATGGTTAGCATTGTAAGCAAAGCGGCCAAAAGATTTTTTTGTAACATGAGTTTGAACATATTCTTGTTTTTTGATGATACAAATATGTAGTCTCATCTAAAAAACTTTTACCAATTTCCGACGAAACGTAATAAAAAAGAGATGAGCCTACCAAACCAATAGGACTAGTTGGAATTTGGAAATTTTCATTATTTTTACTTAAAATAAAAAAATGAAATTTTCTACTTTACTATTAACCCTATCCTTTTTATGGTTATTTTCTTGTAAAAAGGAAAGCAATCCAACACCTACAGAAACGCCAAAGGAAACTCCTAAAGAGGTAGCTAAAGAATCCTTGATTGAAGTTAGTACAAGTTTTGGACCTATGCATATTTGGTTGTATAAACAAACCCCCTTACACCGCAAGAATTTCTTGGCTTTAGCAGATTCTGGTTATTTTAATGGGATGACCTTTCACCGCATTATTCAAGACTTTGTAATACAAGGCGGCGACCCAAATAGCAAAGATGCAAACCCAGACAATGATGGAGAAGGTGGCCCAGGTTATACCATTCCAGCTGAATTTAAAAGCAGTTTAAAACATGTGTATGGCGCTTTGGGTGCAGCAAGAGATAATAATCCAGAAAAGGAATCGAATGGTTCTCAATTTTACATTGTTACAAAGAAAAATGGAACCTCGAATTTAAACATGAATTACACTGTTTTTGGTCAGGTTATTCGTGGCTTAGATACTGCTTACACCTTATCCACTCAGCCTAAAAACGAGTTTGACAGACCGCTAAACAATATTCCTATGCAGGTAAAGGTAGTTAAGTTTACAGTGGCCGAATTAAAAAGCAAATTCAACTTTGATGTAGCAAAGGCAGATAGTTTATAAAACTACCTTATACCTTCTGCGCCAGTTTTAATTACTTCTACAACACTAGGGTCAATCAAAGTACTTGTATCACCAAGGTTGGAGGTATCACCTTCTGCAATTTTCCTTAGAATGCGTCGCATGATTTTACCTGAGCGAGTTTTTGGCAAGGCTTTAACCACTTGAATTCTATCTGGACGTGCAAATGGCCCTATGACTTGGCTAACATGTGACTTCACTTCTGAGCATAGCTCTTCATAAGAATGGTGTTCTCTATCGCAAATCACAAATGCCCAAATACCTTGTCCTTTGATGTCGTGCGGATAACCTACTACGGCACTTTCAATCACATAACCATGCTCATTAATGGCATCTTCAACTTCGCCTGTTCCTATTCTATGCCCACTTACATTGATTACATCATCTACCCTACCGGTAATTCTAATGTAGCCATCTTCATCTCTTTTGCATCCATCTCCAGTAAAATATTTACCAGGGTAGGTACTAAAATAGGTCTGTTTGAACCTATCATGGTCGCCGTATAAAGAACGCGACATGCCCGGCCATGGAAATTTTAAACATAGGTTTCCTTCCACATTATTTCCTTCAATTTCATTTCCTTTTTCATCTACGATGGCAAGCTGCACACCTGGTAAAGGCAAGGTTGCAAAAGCAGGCTTTAATTTAGTGATATTGGCCAAAGGTGAAATAAGAATTCCACCTGTTTCTGTTTGCCACCAAGTATCTACAATTGGGCAATTCCCTTTTCCAACATTCTTATGGTACCAATTCCAAGCCTCTTCATTGATGGGTTCACCCACAGAACCTAAAACTTTTAAAGAACTAAGGTCTTTGCCCACAAATGGTTCTTCACCAAAAACTTCCAAAGAGCGAATAGCTGTTGGAGCCGTATAAAAAATATTTACTTTGTGTTTGTCTATCATGTCCCAAAACCTGCCTGGATTTGGGTAAGAAGGAATTCCTTCGAACATGAGTGTTGTTGCCCCATTTAAAAGCGGTCCATATACTATATAACTATGGCCGGTTACCCAACCTATATCGGCAGTGCAACAAAATACATCAGCGTCTTGGTATTGAAATACATTTTTAAAAGTATAGGCCACATAAACCATATAACCAGCAGTAGTATGCAAAACCCCTTTTGGTTTGCCGGTTGAACCCGAAGTGTATAAAATAAACAAAGGATCTTCGGCATCCATTTCCTCTGCCATGTGGGTAGCAGAAGCATTGGCCATTAAATCTGTCCAGAAGAAATCTCTTTCTGCACGCATACCAATAGAAAAGTTCTTGTGATTAAAGACCACACATTTTTTTACTGAAGGAGAAAGCAACATGGCTTCATCTGCAATTTGCTTAAGTTCGATTTTCTTTTCGCCTCTAACCATACCATCTGCAGTAATCAAAAGATTACACTCAGCATCATTCATTCTATCTGCAAGCGACTGTGAAGAAAAGCCTGCAAAAACCACAGAATGAATTGCACCAACACGCGCGCAAGCTAGCATGGCAACTGCAGCTTCGGGCACCATAGGCATATAAATACAAACTCTGTCGCCTTTCTTAATTCCTAATCCCAATAATACATTTGAGAACTTTTTTACCTCAGTAAACAATTGCCCATAACTAATTTTTCTAGCTGCATCTTTTGGATCATTTGGCTCCCAAATAATTGCTGTCTGTTCTGAGCGAGTTACCATGTGACGGTCTAAACAATTTTCAGTAATATTTAATTTCCCTCCTTTAAACCATTCTATCTTAGGCTCAGTAAAGTTCCATCGCAATACTTGCTCCCAAGTTTTCTTCCATTGAAAACTTTGGGCTATTTCGGCCCAAAATCCTTCTGGGTCTTGGACACTTTTTTGATAAGCTTCTTGGTAGGCATCAAAAGATTGAATGAGTGGTAGCATGAGATTTTAAATTAAGCGTTTAACCATTTTCTCATTCAAAGTAAGGAAGCACAATTGGCATTTCCTTGTCTTTTTTTGCTAATTACCTATAGCCGGTTATTGACTTAACTCCAGCACCCTTTGCATCAATTCTTTTGTGGAAAACGGTTTTGTGAGGTAGGCGTCAGCACCCATTGCGAAGCCCTTTTCGATGTCTGCTTCTTTTGACTTGGCAGATAAAAACAACACCTTGCACTGAGCATAGGATTCAGTTTCTTTGATATACTTACAGATTTGATAACCATCAACATCAGGCATCATGATATCTAAAACAGCCACATCGAGTTTCTCTTTTTTAATAATTTCTATTGCTTCCGATCCATTTCTCGCGATAAAAACTTCATAACCCTTTTTACGCATTAGAAACTCTAATGACAATAAAATATTTGGCTCATCATCGGCAATTAATACGCTCTTGGGATTGCTCATTACGAGGGCAAATTTAAAGGATTATATGGAACCTCCAACAGAAAGACTGCACCGCTTTTTGGTTTATCAATTAAAACCAAGTTACCTTGGTGCAATTCCATAATACGTTTAGAAATAGCCAAGCCCAAGCCACTTCCTTTTGGCTTTCGAATGGTTTGATTTTTAGCTTGATAAAACTTTTCAAAAATGAGGTCCCTTAATTCTTCAGGTATACCAGCGCCGTTGTCTTCTACATAAAGCAACCAATGCGTATCTGTAAACCTAAGCTTTAAAACAATTTCATCTTTGGTAAATTTAATGGCGTTAGAAAGCAGGTTAATTAGCACTTGCTGTATCTTATCTTCGTCAATAAATACGTCATGCACACAAGGTTTAAAATCTTTGATAATGACAATATTCTTTTCACGCAATAACTGATCTATTGAGATAGCACTTTGTTCCACTAGAGATTTTAAATCCACCTTTTGGGTTATCAGTTTTTGTTTGCCTGAATCATATTTCTCTAAATCCAATACCTGTGAAATGAGCCGAGAAATTCTTTCTGTTTCTTTAATTATAATGCCTAAATATTGCCTTCTTTCTTCTACTTCTAGGTCTTCGTTATCAAAAAGAATTTCAGAAAATGCCCTGATGGAGGTGATGGGAGTTCTTAATTCGTGCGTTACTGTGGTTAAAAAATCGTCTTTTAATTCATCTTGTTCTTTGAGTCTGCTATTAACAATCTCAAGTTCAAACCTTGCTTTTTCTAATTCATCTGTTTTGCGGGTTAGCTCTTTGTTTAAGCGCATCAATTGTTGCGACTCTTTTAGGATATTTAATAACTCATCAATTTTCAATTCTTCTTCCTTTACGGTTGCCGACACCATTATTCGTGCAGATGCGGAACCTATAATTCCAGACAATACACGCTCTGCATAAGCCACCAATTTGGGGTCGGCCTTGTTCTCATTTAAGTTAATATTATTTCGCTGTGCAAATGCATGAATAGCTTGGTTGGTTCGAACCGAACCCAAAAAATTAGCTAACAAGGAGGTGATGTCTGGCATATAAGCAGTGCCTTTCCAAGAACTGGTACTCTCTAAAAGTGGTGCATAGCGGTTAACCTCCACAAATATCTCTGCTTGGTTTTGTTCGGTTACGGTTTGAACCGAGAACACAGAAAACCCAATATACGCTGAAAGGTTGAGCAGCATACTCCAAAAAAGACTATGGACAATAGGAGAAAAACCATGCAAGCCCAGCAAAGCATAAGGCTTTAGCCACCAAATTTGATACGGACCCTCTGCCACGAAACTATTTGTAATAAAAGCCGTACCAGCTAACGACGGCAATACAAGGGTGTATAGCCAAATCAGAAAACCTAAAATTATACCAACCAAGGCTCCTAGCTTATTTCCCTTTTTCCAAAAGATTCCGCCAATTATTGCAGGCATTAATTGCGCAACTGAAACAAAAGAAATTAGACCAATAGAAACTAAAGAGTAATGTCCACTAATGGCTTTGTAATAAAGGTATGCAGCTGTAAGTGTTATGATTATTCCAGCTCTTCTAGAATGAATAATAACACGACTAAGGTTATCATGCAATTTGGCATTTCCTGGGTCCATTGCCAAAAGCATAGGAATTACCAAATGGTTACTAAACATAGTACTAAGGGCTATTGTTTCTACGATGATCATACCGGTAGCGGCGGCGTAGCCGCCGATAAACACCAGCAATGCCAATGCCTTTTGGTTAAACAATAATGGAATATCTAAAATTAAATAATCAGAATCTACCCCCATATTGTTAAAAAGCAATTGCCCCCCAAAGGCTATTGGCAATACAAAAACATTGATGAGTAAAAGGTATAATGGGAAAAGCCAAATAGCTTTATCAAGGTGTTTCTCATTGGTATTTTCAATAACCGCAACCTGAAATTGTCTAGGGAGAAATATAACTGCCATTCCACTTAGGGCACATGTCCAAAACCAATTGGCATAACCTCCCTCCTCGGGAAGGGTGAAAAGCTTTTGTAAGGAAGGCACTTGACTGGCCTTAGAAAAGATATCTCCAAAACCGTTAAACACCCCAAAACAAACAAAAATACCAGCAGCCAAAAAGGCAATAAGTTTTATCAATGATTCAAAAGCAACAGCCGCGATCATTCCCTCATGTTTTTCATTGGCCTCAATGCGTCTGGTGCCAAATAGCACTGCAAAAACAGCCATGCCAATGGCCATAATTAATGCTGTATTGCCAAAAATAGACAAGCCCTTAGGAACGCCAATAAAATGTGAAGATTGGGTGAGTAGGTTAAAGCTTTCTGAAATTGCCTTTAGTTGCAAAGAGATATATGGAATTATGCCAAAAAATAAAAACACAGTTACCAAAGCAGCTAAGCTTAGGTTTTTACCATACCGAGAAGAGATAAAATCTGCAATGGTACTAATTTGCTGTGCCTTACAAATACGTATGATTTTCTTTAAAATAAACCAAGTAGGAACAGCCATAAGGGTTGGACCAATATAAACCGCAAGAAAATCAATGCCTCCATCTTTTACTTTTCCTATACTTCCATAAAATGTCCATGCTGTGCAATAAACTGCTAAAGAAAGTGAATAAACATATGGACTGTTGCTGAGACTTCTGCCTTTAAGCTTGTATCGTTCTGCCCCCCAAGCAATGGCAAATAATAGCAACCAATAGCCTAATGAAATACAAATAAGTAGCCAACTATTGATCATGTTTCTTTAGAAATAAAAAGTACATGATAAGGAGCATTAGGAACCACAAAATGAATAAATAAAGGAAAAGCAAGGGTATTCCAAAAACAAAGACTTTAATGTTAACTATTTGTAGCAAAGGAAAATTAAACATCATCAAAAAGATGAGGCTTAAAAAAAACAGTTTACTTCGAAGACTTACCTTTTTCATTCCAATCAAAAATATCAATTTAAGAATGTTTTGAATTATTTTTTTTTAATAACATAAGGCAAACGAAAAATAATTTTATTTGTGCTATGGAACCAATTGACGAAAACAAAAACCCATGGCAACAAAAAAGCGATGAAATCGTATACGAAAACAATTGGATAAGGGTACATCATCAAGAGGTAATAACACCTGGCGGAACTGACGGAATTTATGGACTAATTCACTTTAAAAACTTAGCGATTGGCATCATTGCGCTAGATGAACAAAATAATACTTGGGTGGTTGGTCAATATCGTTACCCTTTAAAAAAGTACAGTTGGGAAATACCTGAAGGTGGCGGAAAACTTGATATTGACCCACTTATTTCAGCAAAAAGGGAATTATTAGAAGAATGTGGCATTGAAGCTGCACATTGGGAAAAAATTCTTGAAATGGATTTAAGCAACTCGGCTACCGACGAGCATGCTATAATTTTTGTAGCCAGAGATTTAAGCTATACAAAATCAGAACCTGAAGAAACTGAAGAACTACAGTTAAAGAAAATTCCTTTTGAAGCCTTATATCAAAAAGTGATGCAAGGAAAATACCAAGATGCTATAACAGTTGCAGGCGTTCTAAAATTAAAATTACTACTTACTGAGCAGCTTTAAGGCTAGTAAAAGAAGCTTTAGCCCATTGCAACAAAGTTGCCTTATCGCTTTCATTTAAAACTGCTTCCTTATGAATCCAAGTATATGAGTTTAAAGGCATCTCATTGGTTTCAACCATTTCAATTAGCTCTTCCATTTTATGGGCCTTTTTCTTAGGTGAATATAGGTTGAAAGTTGAAAAATTAAGCTCCTGCTTTCCTTCATCTACATGATGTTGAATCCATAAGCCCAAAGGTTGAATATTGGTATACCAAGGGTAAGATGTTGCATTGCTATGGCAATCGTTGCAGCTTTTCTGCAAAATCGACTTTACCTCCAGAGGAACATCTACAGTTTTACTGATGTCCTCTTTTCCCTCTGCGAATCCAAGGTTACGTGTAGGTTGAACAAATTGTAACATGACAATTACAATTCCAAAACCCACTAGTATATTCCTTAATCGTTTATTCATTTATTTTCTGCTTAAAACCGCCTGAACAGCAGCCACTATGTTTTCAGCTTCTAAGCCATATTTTTTCATTAAATCATCAGGTGTCCCACTTTCCCCAAAACTATCATTTACTGCAACCATTTCCATTGGTGTAGGCATTTTTCTAGCCAATAATTGGGCAATGCTATCACCTAATCCACCATTCATTTGATGCTCTTCAGCACTTACCACACAACGCGTCTTTGCAACTGATTTCAAAATTGCTTCTTCATCAAGAGGCTTGATGGTATGTATATTTATTATTTCTGCATCTATTCCCATTTCAGCAAGCTTTTCTCCAGCTTGAATAGCCTTCCAAACCAAATGACCTGTAGCAAAAATACTTACATCCTTACCTTCATTTAACAAGAGCGCTTTACCAATTTCAAATGTTTGATTTTCTTCAGTAAAATTTGGTACTGCTGGGCGACCAAATCTCAAATATACGGGGCCTTCATGTTTTGCAATAGCAATGGTTGCCGCCAAGGTTTGGTTATAATCACAAGGATTAATAACTGTCATTCCTGGAAGCATTTTCATCAAACCAATGTCTTCTAAGATTTGATGTGTAGCACCATCTTCACCTAAAGTTAACCCTGCATGAGAAGCACAAATCTTAACATTCTTATGACTGTAAGCTATAGATTGTCTAATTTGATCATATACTCTGCCTGTGCTAAAGTTTGCGAAGGTTCCTGTAAATGGAATCCAGCCTCCAATGGTTAGACCGGCTGCAACGCCCATCATATTTGCTTCTGCAATTCCTGCCTGAAAAAATCGCTCTGGATGAGCCTTTTGAAAAGCATCCATTTTAAGCGAGCCTGTCAGGTCGGCGCATAAAGCCACAACTTTAGGGTTTTCCTTTCCCAATATTGAAAGTCCTGCCCCAAATCCACTTCTCGTATCCTTTACATTTTGTATTTCAAACTTTTTCATCCCTTAACTCAATTTGTATTAGTTCAATAAAATATTTGTTGATTGTCCACTGTTCACCTTAAACGAGCGCTCAAATGTATTGCTGCTTCTGGCGCTTCCCTTTGCTCGGTAAATAATTTTATAATCACCAGGTTGGATAATCAACTGATGATTTCGTTTTTCTACTGGCAATTTACAAACCCAAGTCAATTCATTTCTCACCATTTGGTAAACATCTGCATAATAATCTTGCAGTTGGCAGTTTACAATCAATTTGCCTGGTTGCGGCAATTGAAGGGTGGTGGTGTGACTTTGATCTACAGTTACCTCCCTTGAAATCATTCTTGGCAAACACAATACTTCAATGTCATATTTACCAACAAGATATTTTTCTTTATGTGCAGCATCTTGCACATGCAAAGTTTGGGAGCTGTTGTGTTTTCTAACGATAAACTGTAAATTATTATAATTTGTAAGTCCTTCTACCTTTACTTGCATTTCTCCTTGGGGTGCGCTAACACCAATAATTGTATGCTTTCCTGGAGAAACATCTATATTTTCTTTAACCACAGGCGGTATGGTATGAACCACCATTCTATATCTAAACACAGGATCTAGTTGAATAGTATCTGGCACGCCACGCTCGTTAATCGTATGCATATAATTATATAGCAACTGCCCTGAATTCATATCATAGAAACTCATGTTTACATTTGTTTCAGTTGGCTTACTCATGATGTCTAACAAATTAACCTGAGCAGTTGTATTGTTAAGCGCCTGAGAAACCACAATTTTCAAGGCATCCTCGAAACCCTTTTCTGTGTTAGCATCATAATAGCGGCCTACACATTCAAAGGCTTTTCGAAAATCTTCTGTTGATCCCACCCCAATGATAAAAGGTTTTAGGATAACACCCTTACTTTGTAATGCTTCAGAAACTGCGCAAGGATCACCTTGACACTCTTCTATACCATCCGTAATTAAAATGATAACATTTCTAGTATAAGGCTCAGTTGGGAAATCATAAGAAGCTTGCAATAAAGAGTGTGCAATTAAAGTTGTCCCTTTGGGCGTAATACCATTTATTTTCTTTTTTACTTCTTCAAAGTTTTTTGCCCTAAACGGAACTTCCAATCTTGTATCCTTACAATTTCTTTGATTGGGTGGCGAAGTGTGCCCATAAACACGTAAGGCAATTTCTAAGTTGCTTTGCGTTGAAAGGCTGTCTATGGTTCTTGAAAGTAATCTTTTTGCAACGTTTATTCTCGAATCATTTTCGAGCTTTGCATACATACTGCCGCTGGCATCTAATAAAAATAAAATTCTAGTTTTAATAGGATGCGACTGAGCCACAACAATGGTTTGTAATCCAACCACTGCCAAAAATAATAACAAGCCCTTTCTTAATATATTTATCATTTTATCAAAACGAAGTTTAGTAATCACCTAGTGTCTCAGGCAATTGCGCTAACGCCTTTTCTAACTCTTGATCATTAGGTGCAACTCCATGCCATTTGTGTGAGCCCATCATAAAATCAACTGGATAGCCCATTTCTGTTTTCATCATAATAAAAATAGGCTTTCCATTTCCGCAAAGCGCCTTTGCTTGTTTCATGGTTGAAAGAATGCTTTCAAAATTATGTCCATCCATATGAAGTACTTCCCAACCAAACGACAGCATTTTAGCTTCAATGTCATTGCCAATTCCCATGACAGCTTGGGTTGACCCATCTATCTGTTGGCCATTAAAGTCGATGGTCACAATGAGGTTATCAATTTTTTGGTGAGCAGCAAACATAAAGGCTTCCCAGTTTTGGCCTTCCTGAATTTCGCCATCTCCCATTAAAACCTGAACTAATCCTTTATCTCCATTCAACTTCTTAGATAACGCCGCACCACAGGCCACAGAAACTCCTTGACCAAGTGAACCAGATGCAATTCTAATACCTGGCAAATGTTCATGAGTAGTTGGATGACCTTGCAACCTAGAATTAAGCCTTCTAAATGTGCTAAGTTCAGCTATTGGAAAGTACCCAGCCCTTGCCAAGGTGCTATAAAAAACAGGAGAAATATGCCCATTCGAAAGAAAAAACACATCTTCACCAATTCCATTCATTTTAAAATCAATATTATGATTTAAAACACCAAAATAGAGCGCAGCAAAATAATCTGCACAACCTAAACTACCTCCCGGATGACCACTTTTGCAAGCATGTACCATTCTAAGGATATCTCTTCTAATCTGAGAAGATAGCTGTTTTAATTCTACTATTGTTAACTGAGCCATTTGTGATTCTTTAATGGCTCAAATGTAGGTGCTTATTTTATTCTATGAAAATTTGCTACGCAATTTGATAACATTTGTCAATTAAGTTAGGTTTTCAATCAAGAAAATAATCAAGCCTACCAGAAATATCAAAACGCCAATACCATAAAAGAAGGATACCCCTGTCAAAAACCCTAAAACCACCGCAACAAGCATAATAATCAACCCTACTATCATCCATTGTTTTCCGTCAATTCCTCCTAAAGCCGCCTTTTTAACATCTTTCAAAGCAGCCTTACCTTGGTTAATACTTGCACTTTTAATTGCAGCAGGACCAGTAGAAACAGGTACAATTTCTGAAATTGCATGAGTTATTTTTAGTGTGCGCTTTTCTGTTTTGGTTAGCGTTCTATTCGTAGCAGTTTTTTCGGTTTGAACCAAAGTTAACTCTGGCTTAAGTACCGGATTAACAGGTATGATAGCCATTTCCTTTTTACCAATTTCAAAAACATTTCTCTTTTCCGTTTTGGCAATTGTTTCTTGCTGATCAACCTTTACTTTGCTTCTGTAGCTGTAAATCTGATTGCCGCAAGCACTTAACAATAGCAAAGTTGCTAAACCAAACAAAATACTGTTGAGGGTGAAAATTTGCTTTCTCATAAAGTTTATAAATTAATTACAGCAATTTAGGTGAAGCATTTTAATGTAGAGATTATATTTTTACACATCTTTGCCCCTTTAGGATAACTACCTGATTCATGCAACAATTATTTGAAGTAAACGCAACACCAGAGCAAGCAGCTAGCAACGAAACATTGGCTAACCTTATTTGTAAACAATTCGGTTTGAACCAATCGGAGCTATCTGGCATAAAAATAGAACGTAAAAGTCTTGATGCACGCCGAAAACCTATACATTATAAACTTCAAGTAACAGTTTGGATCAACCAGAAGCCAGAAGAAAACAACTTTGAAATAAAATGGCAAAATGTTAGCAATGCCAAAGAGGTTGCTATAATTGGCGCAGGCCCTGCTGGCTTATTTGCTGCCATAAAACTGATTGAACTAGGGCTTAAGCCTGTAATTTTTGAGCGAGGAAAAGCCGTAAGAGAGCGCAGGAGAGATTTGGCCGACATTACAAAACATAACCTAGTAAACCCAGATAGTAATTACTGCTTTGGAGAAGGCGGCGCAGGAACTTACAGTGATGGGAAACTTTATACGCGTTCAAGCAAAAGAGGCGACATCAAAAGAATTCTAAATATTTTAGTGGCTCATGGCGCTGATGCTTCCATTTTATATGAAGCGCATCCTCATATTGGTACCAATAAGTTGCCTCAAATTATTACAGCCATGCGCCTAAACATTGAAAAATGCGGAGGCGAAGTGCATTTTAATGCTAGGGTTAGCGATTTTATTCTCCAAGGAAGCACTTTAAAAGGATTGGTTGCCAACAATAATTCATTATATTTTGATAATATTATTCTAGCAACAGGCCATTCTGCCAGAGATATCTTCCAACTATTGGCTCAAAAACAAATATTAATTGAGGCCAAACCTTTTGCACTTGGCGTAAGGATAGAACATCCGCAAGAATTAATAGACCAAATTCAATACAAATGTGGAACCCATAGAGACCCATTTTTACCGGCTTCAAGCTATAGTTTGGTTGAACAGGTTAATGGGCGTGGGGTATTTAGCTTTTGTATGTGCCCAGGTGGAATTATAGCGCCGGCCATGACTGCACCAGGCGAGATTGTTGTAAATGGCTGGAGCCCAAGCAAACGAAATAACCCATTTGCAAACAGTGGAATGGTTGTATCTCTTACCCTAGAAGATTTTAAGCCATTTGCAAAATTAGGTAACCTGGCCGGATTGGCCTTTCAATCGGATGTAGAGCAACGCTGTTTTGAAATTGGTGATAAAACCTTAAAGGCGCCTGGGCAACGAATGAGCGATTTTATTAATGGAAAGGTTTCCTCAACACTACCAAATTGCTCCTACTTGCCTGGCACCCATAGTGTAAACCTGATGGAGGTTCTTCCTTCTTTTGTAGGTAAAGCTTTGAGAGGGGGATTATCTGCTTTTGGTAAAAAAATGAAAGGATATTTAACCAATGAAGCAATTCTGGTAGCCACAGAATCCAGAACTTCATCACCCATCAGAATTCCAAGAAACAAAGAAACCTTTGAACACCCAGAGATTGAAGGGTTTTTTCCGTGTGGAGAAGGAGCAGGCTATGCTGGAGGAATTGTTTCTGCTGCCATGGATGGCGAAAACATAGCCCAAGCCATAAAAAACAAAACAATGGGGTATGTCGTTAAAAAAACATGAATACCAAAACAGTTTTAACCTTTAGCATATTAATTATGTTTATTACTTCTGCCTGCGATGCACAAGTAAAAGATAAAATCCTTAAATCCGAAAAAATGGTTACACTAACTAATCACAAAGAAATTAACGACAAATTCTCTTTTGAACTTCAAAAGTCTGACAGCGAATGGCAAAACACCCTTTCTGCTGAAGAATATTATATCCTAAGACAAAAAGGAACAGAAAGACCATTTACAAGTGCGTTAGAAGAAAATTATGATGGTGGTTTATACACCTGCGCAGCTTGCGGAAACGAACTTTTTACTTCGGATGCCAAATTTAATAGTGGTTGCGGCTGGCCAAGCTTTTTTGAAGCCTTAGACCCGAACAAGATAGTTACCAAAACTGACACCTCACATGGTATGGTGCGAACTGAAATTATGTGCGCAAAATGTGGCGGACATTTAGGTCATGTTTTTGATGATGGCCCAAAAGATAAAACAGGGTTAAGGTATTGCGTTAATGGAGGCTCTTTGAAATTCAATAAAAAGTAAGTGCTTCTTGCACTTACTTTTTTTTTGCATCTTTGCTGCTTCAAATCTTTCTTTATGTTCAAGTTTTTGCTCTACGTTTTTCTTTTTTATGTAATCTTCAGATATGTATTTGGAGGCTTATTTGGTGCAAAGGTTTACAATTTCTCTAAGCACAATCACTACCACTCCAATCCTAACGATGATGAAGAAGGAAGAATTACGGTTGATCCAAAAGTTCAGCAAAAACAAAAATCTAAGAAAGATCAGTTGGGCGAGTATGTTGATTTTGAAGAGGTAAAAGAATGAATTTAGAACAACGTTTACGCTCAACACTTTTTAACGCGCTTGGCCAAGAAACCTATTTATCCATTGTTAGTGCGGCTTACCTTAAAATTATTAGGGCTGGATTTTTAAAAGCTAAATATCCTGAGTTATTTCAACTACAAAAAATCATAAAGCCAGGCTTTGTTTGCTTAGACATTGGAGCAAATGTTGGCTATTATGCTACTTTTTTATCAGATTTATCTGGACCTAAAGGTAAAGTGTTAGCTGTAGAGCCCGTTCCCCTTTTTGCAGGTATACTGAAAAAAAATCTTGGTTCAAACCGATTAAAAAATACTGAAATTTACCCTTTTGCATTAGGCTCAGAGGAGAAAGACATTACCCTAGGAACGCCTACTATCAATGGTGTTTTTAGGCATGGACTTACAAAAATAGTGAATCAGGATGAAGCTAAATCTTTGCAAACCTTTACTGCAAAAATGAAAATTCCTGATGTACTATTTAATGACCTTCAAAAACTAGACTTTGTAAAATGCGATGTGGAAGGATATGAAACTATTTTATTTCCTCAAATGCTTAAAACTTTGTCAAGGTTCAAGCCCCTTATTCAAATTGAAATTAATAGCCCAGAAAATAGAAAGGTGCTTATAGAACTGCTTAAACCACTTGGTTACCAAGCCTGCTGCTTAATAAACGGTCAGTTAGTAACGCTTAAAAAAGAAGAAGAATTGAACTGGGAAAATGGAGATTACTATTTTAAAGTTGCTTAATCAACTAGTTCTACCAATCGTCTTCATCCACTAAAATTGGATCTTTTAGGGCTGCAATCATGCCATCAATCATCTTGTTTATGTCTCTATCTGCCATGCGCAAAACGGTATCGTTTTCGCGAATTTTAGTAGTAGAAGTATAATAGTATTCAAAGTAATTTCTATTGGTTTTGCTACCATCTGCAGGTTTTACAGATTCGTGAACCAGGTTTGTAATAATGTATTTATATCGCCCTTCCTTGATAAGGAATGTCATTTTGAATTCAAATACACCCAATGGACGCTTTGAATACTTATTAATGTAGGCATAAGCAGGAATTCTTCCAACGTAAGTCAACTTCTGGTTTCGTTTATCTACCTCAACTTTTATTTCTTTCCCAAAGGTTTTAGCAGCCCAACGCTTTGCTCTGATATAAAGAGAATCAGAACCACTTTCTTCTTGCTCCATCACGCCATAATAGGTAATAAGGTTTGTAGCAGAATCTATGTAAAGCACAATTCTTTCATAAGGTTTAGATACAACGCCAGGATTTTCTGGAGAACCATCACCTTCTTCTGAAACCGCTGATGTATCTACTGTGCTTGAATCTGGCGAGCCAAAATCAAATCCAGGTGTTGTTTCATCTTGCACCTGTGCATTTAATTGGGTTGAACCAAAAGCCAACATCAATAAAACAATCATGCTTATGTGTTTCATATTTTCTTTCAAAATGGCTGTCATTTTTCCTCTTAACATCTTCAATTTCCTTAGTTTCTATTTGTAGTGCAATTTTAAGTAATATCAAGCGTATAGACAATATTTATTGTTTAGGAACCCTTTTTGGAGTAGGATGGTTTTCTGATACTTCTGTTTCTTTAACAGATTTTTTTGATTTTTTCTTGTTCGGGTCAAAGCCATTGTATCGCATGGCAGCCCAATATTCTCGTCCATATCCAACATAAATCTCATCTCCAGGGAATATATTTCTACTAGCAACTATATAAGGTTTACCTTTTATAATCTCAAACCTTGAATTATTTCTAATGCCAGGGATTCTTACAAACCCAGCAGCATCATTCACATAACGCGCCAAAGAGTCTAATCTATATAAGGCATCAATACATTTCTTTTCCGAGATATAAAAATAATAGGCTCCCACTCCATCCAAAGCCTCATTTCTTTTCTGACACTCGGCCCAGGTAATTTGGTCTCCTGTATACTCAATAATTTGATCACCTCTTTTAAATAAGGCCGTTGCAAACAGGCCTTTACCTGCATTTGGAATTTTAGACTTTTTTACCTCAACATTCATGTGCTACAAATGTGTAAAAAGTGGACCACTTAAATGCAACATTTTAAAACAAAATGAATATTTTTTTTAATAGCTTTCTTATCCTTGCAGCACATGAAAATAATATCCTACAATTTAAATGGCATTCGCTCTGCTATGACAAAAGGTCTAGTAGATTTTATGCAAGCTCAAAAAGCTGATGTTTACTGTTTTCAGGAGGTTAAAGCTACCTCTGATCAAGTTCAATCCTTTTTATTTGAGGTAATAGGGTATCCTTATCAATTTTGGTTCAGCGCAGAAAAAAAAGGATACAGTGGCGTGGCCATTTTCTCCAAAATAATGCCTGATTTAATTACTTATGGGTTTAACCATCCAGAATGGGATAATGAAGGTCGAATCATTCGCGCAGATTTTGGTTCAACAAGTATTATTAGTGTTTATATGCCTAGTGGTTCAAGCGGCGATGAGCGCCAAGCTTATAAAATGCGTTGGTTAAGCTTTTTTGATGCTTACATCAGAGAATTAAAAAAAACCAGAAGCGAGCTTATTATTTGCGGTGATTATAATATTTGCCATAAACCAATTGATATTCATGACCCTGTTTCTAATAAAAATAGCAGTGGATTCTTGCCAGAAGAACGCGAATGGATGGAACAATTTATCCAATCAGGATTTGTGGATACCTTTAGAAATTTCTATGCACAACCACATCAATACAGTTGGTGGAGTTATCGTGCCAATGCCAGAAACAACAATAAAGGTTGGCGCATTGACTATTGTTTAGTTTCTGATAATCTTAAACTAAAACTCATAGATGCTGGTATAATCCCCGAAGCCAAACACTCTGACCATTGTCCGGTTTGGGTAGAACTAACTGCTTAATTTTCCAATCACTTCATATTTATCAAATACATTTTGATTGTGGGGAGCATCTGCTAACTCAGCTGTTAAATCTTGACCTGCCCAATGTTCATAATGCTTGCCATTGCGCCAAAGTCTACTTCGGGTTACGTCATATATTAATCCTTGATAAGCAACCCAAATTTGTTCCTTATCCTGACCGTTTCTTAAGGCCAATTGTGATTTAGTATAGGTAGGAAGCTCTTTTTCCATTAAGCAAAAAAGGCGTTTTTAAACATGTACTCAGCAATTTGAACAGCATTGGTTGCAGCTCCTTTTCTTAGGTTATCAGATACTATCCAAAGGTTAATTGTATTTGGAAAAGATTCGTCCATTCTAATTCTACCCACAAACACATCGTCTTTATCCTGTGCTGTTAATGGCATTGGATACAAGGCTTCGGAAGGATTATCTTGTACCACAACCCCTGCTGCAGATGCCAACAATTTATTTACCTCTGCTAATGTTATGGCTTTGTTAAAACTAATGTTTACACTTTCGCTATGGCCACCCATTACTGGAATTCTTACACAAGTTGCTGTAACTTTTATACTGTCATCACCCATTATTTTACAGGTTTCTTTCACCATTTTCATCTCTTCCTTGGTGTAACCATTGTCTAAAAAAACATCTATTTGTGGGATGGCATTTTTATCAATTTGATATTTGTAAGCCATTTCTCCAGAAACTCCATTTCTCTCATTTTCTAATTGCTGCACAGCTTTTACGCCGGTGCCAGTGACACTTTGATAGGTAGAAACCACTACTCTATTTATTTGAAATTGCTTATGTAAAGGTTGCAAAACAGCTACCAGTTGAATGGTAGAACAATTTGGATTTGCAATGATAAAATCTGATTTGCTTAACGTATTGGCATTTATTTCTGGCACAACCAATTTGTTTGCAGGATTCATGCGCCAAGCAGAAGAATTGTCTATCACATAAATTCCGGCTGCTGCAAACTTTGGCGCCCATTCTAAGGATGTGCCACCTCCAGCAGAAAACAAGGCTACTTTTGGTTTTGCAGCAATGGCTTGTTCCATGCTATGGACCAAATATTCCTTTCCCTTGAAACTTATTTTCTTTCCAACAGATTTTTCTGAGGCAACCGGAATCAACTCCGTTATTGGAAAGGCTCTTTCTTCCAAAACTTTTAACATCATGGTGCCCACTAATCCTGTGGCACCTACCACTGCAACTTTCATATTTTCTACCTCGCTATCTTATAAACCTGATTTAATTCTTCCAAAGCACGAAATTAAAACAATAGGTAACTTATCAGAAACTAATTTTGAATATGCCTAAAAACCTATTTACAATTCTTTTCATGTTTTGGACAATTTTTGTTCAAGCGCAAACCATCGAAACCTTCTCAGATGGCGATTTTACAAATGCTCCCAACTGGTTGGGAACCGACTCCTTATTTAGAATCAATACCAATTTGCAATTGCAATCAGCAGGAAAATCTTCTTTAACTCCTGCATTCCTTGCACTACCTTTTGTTGCTCAGGATAGCCTCGAATGGGATTTTTGGCTTAGGATTGCCTTTAACCCAAGCAGTCAAAACCAAGCTAGGTATTATCTATTTGCAGATAGTATTGGTTTGAACCAAAGCAGAAATGCTGTTTATATTCAGTTTGGCGGCAGCACTGGCACTACTGATTCAATTAGCCTGTATGTTTTGAATAACGGAATTTCCATGCCAATCATTCGTGGCCGACCAGCAACACTTGGTGCGACAAACAACTTGGTTCAAATTAAAGTTAAACTTTACCAGCAAAAACATTGGCAATTGTTTAGTAATACCAGCATTAACAAGCAATCAGAAATGCTAGAAGGGAAGGCCACTTTCGAGCTTCCATTTAATTCTGCCTTTCAAGGCATTTGGTTTAGGTATACGATTGGTAACGCAGCAAACTTATATTTTGATGATTTCTATTTTGGACCAGAACGTGTGGATACTTCTGCACCTGCGCTGGTTTCTAGCAATTTGCTTTCTGATAGTAGCTTAGAATTATACTTTACTGAACCCCTTGAAATGAGTAAAGCAGCATTCTTACTTAATCAAAAGCCTATCTCAAACTTTTTGGTTCAAACCGAAAAAATAACTTTATACTTTCAAGAAAAACTTGGTTCAAAACAACCCAATACTTTAACCCTAAAAAACATTTGCGATAAAAAACAAAACTGCCAAAAAGATACGTCCATCAGCTTGATTTATGTTGAACCAAAACTTCATGAAGTATTGATTACAGAATTACTTCCAGACCCCACTCCTAGTGTAGGTTTGCCTGACGCAGAGTTTATAGAAATTTACAATAATAGCGATGTGCCCATTCCATTAAAGAACTTAAGCTTAGCAGATGAATCCAAAACATACCCCTTTCCTTTAACTCAGAAGGTGTTGTTTCCTCAGGAGTTTCTCATATTATTTAATACAAAAGACAGTGCTTTGTTTAGCGCATATGCTCAAAAAATTGCCATGAGTTTACCAGTTTTAGGAAATGAAGGCAAAGCACTTTTTTTATTGAACCAAAAGCTTGACACGATTCATAGTTATACCTATAATTTGAACAGCTACCAAGACCCACAAAAATCGCAAGGTGGCTATTCCTTAGAAATGATTCACCCCAGCAGATTATGTCAAAAGGAGCTTAATTGGCAAGCCAGTTTAAACCCCTCAGGTGGAACCCCAGGAACACAGAATTCTGCTTGGCAGCTTGGGCCAGATATAATTTCTCCCACCTTACTTTCTGTTTCCTTTTCTGGTTTGAACCAATTGTATTTGAAATTCAATGAAGCCATATATTCAAATGAAATGGAGCCCATCACCTGCACGCTCAATAACATCGAATGCCTTGTTGATACGCAAGGAACAAGTTATTTATTATTAACTTCAAAGGATAGTTTGCAGCATAAAAAATCTTACAAGTTAATTTGTAGCGGCATAAAAGATTGTAGTTTAAATGAATCAATTGTTGATACCAACCTTGTGTTTTATGAGCAGCGTGAGCCAAAGTTTTTAGAGGTACTTATCAATGAAATATGTTTCGACGAATCTAAACCTACTTACTTTCCTCCGACAGATTTTATTGAGCTTCACAATAAAAGCAACTATGCGATTAATCTGGAAAACTTGTCAATTTCTACAAATAGGTTAGATATACCCTTGGCACCCATTCTGCTTTATCCAGACTCTTTTATCATTCTTTGCAAAACAGATTTTGCCAAGGCATTTAGTCAATATGGAAATGCTATGGGTTTAAACAATTTCCCAAGCTTAACCTTTAATGAAACGCTAACCTTAAAAAATAGCAAGGGAAAGATTATTCATCAGGTGGCATATAAAAGTGATTGGTTAAATAATCAGCTTTATCTAAATCCGCTGGCTGCAAGTTTGGAACTAAGCCCAACTAACAATCCATGTTTAAAGGAAGAAATTTGGCAAGCAAGCCTCTCCAAATTGGGGAGTACACCAGGGAGGAAAAATAGTGTGCTCAAAAAAGTTGAAGATTTAACTGCGCCTCACCTCAAAATGAGTTGTCTAAAGGATAGTTTGGTGTTACTTACTTTTAGCGAAGACATAGATTCGGCTCAAATCGACATAAGGTGGAAGAACAGTTCAAACCTTGTTTCACCAAGCTATTTTCAAAATAATTTACAAAGGCTATCAGTAGATGCACGCAATTTGAATTTGCCGCAAGATTTACAAATTTGGGCCGCACAAGATTGTGCCGGAAACAAAATGGCACCCGAACAAATTAGCATTGAGCCCAGTGTTTTGGCGCAACCTGGCGATATTGTATTTACTGAAGTTTTGTTTGACAGTTACCCCAATCAAACTGATTTTGTAGAACTGCACAATACCAATGTTAAACCCATTAGTTTAGACAACCTTATCCTAATTAGAAAATCAAAAGATGAGGCAGAATGGAAAGAAGTTATATCGCTAAATGGTCCAGGAAATTGCTTGGCGCCTGGTAAAACTATAGCGCTTCACGAAAATCCAATAGAACTTTCGAAAAACTACAGTGCTAATTTTCTGCCTGCTATTCTACAACATTCTATGTTGTCGTTAACAGATGAAGGTGGAATTATTGAACTTAGAGACAGTAACAATTTTTGTATAGATAGCCTAAATTTTTCTAAGGATTTACATTTTGAACTTTTGGTTCAAACTGAAGGAATAAGCTTAGAGCGATTGCACTTGTTTCCATTGGATAAAGGCAATTCCAATTGGTTTAGCTCGGCACAAATGGCCACGCCAGGTTTGTATTTTGAAAAGGCAAATCCCTTGTTAAAAGAGGCCTTTACAGCCACACCGCAAGTTTTTAGTCCGAACCTAGATGGCTATAATGATTTTGTAACGTTCAATTTAAAAAACATAAAAGAAACCGCTTGGGCCAGGTTAAATATCCTTAACTATAAAGGGCAATTGGTATATGAATCGGAGCCAAATTTGATAGGGCAAAATCATGCTAGTTTACGCTGGACTGGCCTCAATAGGTTTGGGCAATTAAGTGAAGCGGGAATATATTTTGCAGTTTTAGAAATGCAGGACAAAGATGGTCATAGGGATATTTACAGGTGTAGTTTTGCCATTGCAGCTTCGAAACACTAAGCACCAAAGCGGGTAAAAACAATTGGTTTGAACCGAGTAGAAAGAAACCCAATGACCATTAAAACCCAAGCAATCCAATCTCCATGTTTAGCATAATAGGTTTCGGTTTGAACCAAAGGAACCTTTGCTTTGAACGCTGCTTCTTTCCACCATTCGGTTTCTGTAACTACTCTTCCTTTGAAGTTTATAATACCACTGATACCTGTGTTGGCGCAACGAATTACCCAACGACGGTTTTCAATGGCGCGTAACCTACTAAAATCGAAATGCTGTCTAAAACCAGGTGTATTGCCCCACCAACCATCATTGGTGATAACGCACAAAACATCTGCACCTTTTTGAACATAGGAAGAAGTGTAGGAAGGAAAAACACTTTCGTAGCAAATAATGGGAGCTAATTGCAATTGATTTGAGAATCCAAAAACTTTACTTTCCTTGTCTTGCCCCAAGCTACCAGAAGTGCCTCCGAGTGAAATTGCATATCTTTCGATGAAGCCAAAAATTTGAGGGTAAGGCATTTTTTCTACACCAGGGACAAGCTTGCTTTTGTGGTACACTTGCAATCCTTCTAGGCCATTATAACAAAATGCTGTATTGTAGGAATCATACCAAACCTCGCTATTTCTTGATTTGCGCGCAGTGATGGATTTAGGTTCATTTGGTTCATAAATTTTATAGGAATCCATTCCACCTAAAACTTTAACACCTGGGTGAACTGCTATAAAACCTTTTAGAATTTGGAACAAGCTTTCGTTTAGCAAATTATTTTCTTCTAAACCACCTTGCAAAGCTGTCTCTGGCAGAATGATGTATTGTGTTTGCGAATCCATGGTGTTTTCTGCAAGTAGCAACATTTTTCTAAGTTGCGCCTCTGGACTAAGTCCATCAAATTTCTCTGTGTAAGGATCGATGTTTGGTTGCACCACTACCACTGAAACTTCTGGACCTTTAGGGTTTACTGTTGGCATTAAGTACCATGAAGCAAAAATTGGCAATAACACCCAAATAAATAAAGCATTCATCCATTTGGTTCTTTCCTCTATTAGTCTCTTTTCTTGCCAGGCTTCAATAAATTGCCATAACTTAACATTGAGCATCAAAATCCAGAAGCTACCACCTAGTACGCCAGTAATTTCGAACCATTGCACTAAAATGGGTGCATAGCTAAAAACGTTACCTAAAATTAACCAAGGGAAGGCTAAATCCCAATGAAACTGAAGGAACTCGGCAGCAATCCAAAGGCCAATGAAGTACCAAAAATTTTCTGTACCCGTTTTAACATTTCGGTTGTGGTATAGCAAAAAGGGCAAAACCATGGGTAAGCTGTTGATGAAAAATGCTGCCACTGCACCACCCGGACTAGCATTCCAAATCCACCAAACGCTGCCAATGTTCCAGACTAGAAGTGCTAGCCAAGTATACACAAAAACCCAAAGTTTAGCATTGGGTTGTTCTATACGTATTTTTCTTTCCAGCATGAAGAGTGGGATCAAACCGAAAAAAATAGTAGGCAATAAATAAAAATTTTGCCAAGCTAAGCTTAATAGCAAAGCCGATGACATACTCAACAAAAAGTATGAAGTATGTTTATGTTTTACCTTCGACAACAAGTACAAATTCTCCTTTAATTGGGTGGGTTTCAAAATGTGTTAATACTTCTCTAAGAGTGCCATTAATGGTTTCTTCGAACATTTTAGTAAGTTCTCTGCTTACGCTGCATCTTCTATCTTCTCCAAGAAATTCGCACAATTGCAGTAGTGTTTTAAGCAGTCTATGAGGGCTTTCGTAAAACACCATTGTGTTTTCTTCTGATTGAAGCTTAGTAAAAGCAGTTTGTCTTCCTTTTTTTTCTGGCAAGAAGCCAAGGAAAGTAAAGGCATCAGATGGTAATCCGCTTTTGACAAGTGCAGGCACAAAAGCTGTGGCACCTGGCAAACAATCAACCATAATATTTTCTTTGAGACATTCCCTAACTAGTAAAAACCCGGGGTCGCTAATGGCGGGAGTTCCAGCATCTGTGATTAAGGCTAGGGTCTTACCCGATTGCAGTTCGGCAATATAATGTGCCAATTGTTTGTGCTCGTTATGGGCATGGTAGCTCCACAAAGGTCTATTGATTTCGTAGTGTTTTAGCAGCTTTCCGCTTACTCGGGTGTCCTCGGCTAAGATGGCATCTGCTTCTTTGAGCATGCGCAAGCCTCTAAGGGTAATGTCTTCGAGATTACCGATGGGGGTTGGAACAAGAATAAGTTTTCCCTGGCTCATTTTTTTAATCAATCCTGCGGGATGTTATTGTCCCAATAAAACAACTATGTTACAATTGATGTTGCTGTCAAAAGTATCGAAATTGAAAACAAAAGGGAAAAAAATTCATATCAGTATAATAAATTTAACTTGGGTTGAACCAATTGTCGCAGTGAGGCAGCCGAGGAGAAATCCAATTTAATTGCAATCATTTCATTTGTCCAATGAAAATTTGGTGAAATGTTCCATAGTTTGTAAGTTTAATTAGCTAAAGTGTATCTGTACAATGTCCATTTTTTACCGTTTAGCCTTTTGATTCTTAAAAATCCTATTCTTAAGTTTAAACTATAACTTGAAGTAGCTGATAAAAATCCTTTTTCCAAGCTGCCATCCTCAAGTATTATTGAATCATTTGCAAGACTATCACTACCAAGTAATTCCAAGGGAAAATCTACCATATTTTTAGCAACTAAGTAGGATTTTGCTAATTCTTTACTCCGATTCATCAAGGATTCTTTATAAATTTCAATTTGCATTACATCCAATTCAGGCACATTTGACTCGAAATGAAATGAATAAAATGGATAATGATAATATTCGTAGTATTCGCAGGTTACATTTTTTGATCCTGCAACATCTGGCCTAAACCCATAATATCTCGAATAACAATGTAAATAAGCTGTATCCCCTTCATTTGAATAATAGAAAAGAGAATCGCCCGCCCAATCTGGAATTAATGCTAATTCACTACTATCGAAAAAGGAGGAATCGAAGTAGGTTTCATATTCTTTATTACAGCCGTCATCTCTTTTACAATTGCTTATTCCAAAAAATAAAGACAAAAGCAAAAGGAATTTTAGACTTCTCTGAAAAGGGTTAAAAAAGAGTTTAGGATTCATAAGCTATAAAAATTGGGTATACCAAAGGTTAATAAAAAAATACTGAAAAACAATGAGTGGGGGTTTCTGAAAAAAGACCATGGTCCATAGACCAAAGACGATAGTTTTATTTTGATTTTAAACAGAATCATCTAATTTTTTGGCATCTGCAAAGGCCTATCGACAAACGACCGTGGTCTTTTTCTGTGTTAATCTGTGTACACACTTAATGAGACGCTTCCTGATCCGAGCTAAATCTAGTTCTTCTTCAAGGTAAACCTAGTTTTGTTTCGAGCTAAACCTAGTTCTGTTTTGAGGTAAACCTAGTTCTGTTCCGAGATGACCTAGTTCTGTTTTGAGGTAAACCTAGTTCTGTTCCGAGATGACCTAGTTCTATTCCAAGGTAAACCTAGTTCTGTTTTGAGGTGAACCTAGTTCTGTTCCAAGGTAAACCTAGTTCTATTCCAAGATAAACCTAGTTCCGTTTTGGGGTAAACCTAGTTCTGTTCCAAGATAAACCTAGTTCTGTTCTGAACTAAACCTAGTTCTGTTCCAAGATAAACCTAGTTCTGTTTTGAGATGACCTAGTTCTGTTCTGAGCTAAACCTAGTTCTATTCCAAGATAAACCTAGTTCTGTTTTGAGATGACCTAGTTCTGTTCTGAGCTAAACCTAGTTCTGTTCTGAGTTGACCTAGTTCAACTATCTCTAGCAGCCTTGCAAGGGAGCTTAAAAGGTCGCCGATGGGCAGCTTAGGTTTAATTTGCTTGCTTTGTTTTTCTTTCCTTCCAATAGGTATTTGCAACTGGAATAGTAGTTACAGCAATAAAACCTATAATGATATAGTTAAGGTAATCGAGTGCATTTGGGAATACAGCACCCACATAATAGCCAGCGCTTACAATGGTTAAGGGCCAAAGCAGTGCACCAATTAAATTGTAAAAAAGAAAAATATGATGCTTTACTTTCACCATACCCGCTAATATCGGCGCAAAAGTTCTTACAATTGGTAAAAACCTACCAACCACCAAGGCAATACCGCCATATTTTTTATAAAAATCTTCGGCAATGGTTATGTATTTCTTTTTAAAAAACAACGAGTCCTTTCTTTTGTAAAGCGCCTCACCCGTTTTATACCCAAAAACATATCCTGCATAATACCCTGCCATAGCAGACAAACCAATATAAGTAATCAGATTTTGTAAGCTAACCTCCAATACACCCACACTTGGGTAGGCAAGTAAACCAGCGGTAAAGAGTAAAGAATCTCCTGGAAGAAAGAATCCAAAGAAGATTCCATTTTCCAAAAAAATGATGATTAGCAATAAAGCTAAACCACCAAACCTTATGAGCTCTTCAGGCTGAAATAAATCCCAAAAACTTTCCAATGCATTAAAAATAGGTTCAACAAAATATGGGTATTTAAATTAATAAAAAAATGAGCAATAGCAGTAAACTGATTATCAGCTATTGAAACCTATTTTTCTTAACCCCAACTCTACTTTTTCTGCCTTTTCTAGCACTTCCGTTTGCATTTTATCCTTATAGGCTTGCATGGCTGTAGCCAATTTTTCATCCGAAGTTCCTAAAATTTGAATGGCAAGTAAGCCAGCATTTTTAGCATTATTTATGGCTACAGTTGCAACTGGAACTCCACCTGGCATTTGTACAATAGAAAGTAATGAATCTAAACCCGACAAAGTTTTCAATTGAACTGGAACACCAATTACAGGTAAAACCGTAATAGCAGCTACCATACCCGGCAAATGTGCAGCGCCGCCAGCACCCGCAATGATAACTTTAATACCTCTTTCTCTGGCTTCCTTTGCGTAGGTAAACATACGCGCTGGTGTGCGATGCGCAGAAACAACTGTCATTTCAAAGGGAACAGAAAACTCTTCTAAGGTTTTTGCAGCAGCATTCATTACCTCCAAATCGCTGTCTGAACCCATTATGATTCCAACAATTGGATTATTCATTATTCTTCTTCCTCAATTTCTTCGTCTTCTTCTTCGATTCCTTCCATTAAGTTACGAATGTCTTGAAGCTCTTCCTTATTGTATTTATTGGTATGATCTGCAAGTAAATCAACTAAATAACTGATGTTTTCTTTTGCATCGCCATCTTCTAAATACAAGAAAGTATAAGTATCATTTTCTTCAATGTTTTCATAAGCCATGCGAATGATTTTAACGATACCCGGTTCGTTAAGATTGGCTTTAAAATACTCTCTTAACTCCTTTAATAACTCAACAATATGCTCAAAGTTGGTATTTTCTTCAGCACTTGCCTTTTTTAGTTTCTCAATTATTTCCTTCATAATACTTTAATGGTGTTCAAAATTAATCTTTTCTGTTAAATACTTTCCCAAAAGGTTGAATAACCCATGATACTTAACTAAAAAGAAATTTGGACTAGTTTGCCAATGCCGTTTGAGATGAAATTTTTGGAATACTCTTTAAATAGGAAAACATGGCTTTTAACTCTCCATCAGATAGGGCAGCATGCGGTAACATTGGATATTGAAACTGGGTACCATTAATTTTCTTCCCACTTTTCATTGTATTAACAAAATTATCCTCGGTGTAGGCTGCAATTCCAGTAGCATCAAAGGTAATGTTTGGAGAAATAATGGTTTCACCATTTAAGTTTAGCAATTTATTTCCTCCTCCAAAAAATCCCACACTAAGTTCTGGATTTAGTTGATTGTTTGTTTTGAAATCTGCAGAATGACATTCATAACATTGGTAAACCGCAGTGGTTAAATATTTACCCCAAGCTACTTGGTTGGTGGTATCTGGCTCAGGAATAGGATTTGGATTAAGGGGTACAGGTTTAAAGGCTACATGCGACAAAAACTTTGTCATAAAGGAAGGTTCGCTTGCTGGTGGCTCTAAAGAAGAGGCCTGAACCACAGGTTTATCAGAACGTAGATAGGCAATTATGCTTAATAGGTCTTCTTCTGAAGCGTTGGCAAACTTAACCATATAAGGCGGAATATATCTTCCATCTTTACCAATTCCAGTTCTTAACAAATAATACAATTCGCCATCTGTCCAAGCACCTATCCCTGCTGTTTGGTCTTGGGTGATATTTCTGGAATTGATGTTTCCGTAAGATTTAGGTAAATCTGGAATATGCTTACCACTAAGTTTTCCGTCTGAACCTAGATGACATTCAACACACATCACAGAAGCCATTTTTTGACCTTTTGCAATTCTTTCTGGTGTTAGCTCAACTTTTAATTTTATTTCAGCCTTATCATAAACAGGAATTCCTTTGAAATGGATAAAGGAGGCTGCAAGGAAAACAATAAAGACTATGGCAAGTATTAAAATGCCTAGCGTTTTAAGAATGCGTTTCATAGGTTTGGTAGTTGTTGTATTTCAAATATATACAAGCTAAACCTAAAAATGCAAATATTATTCGATTGAATCCTTCATTAAAGAATCGCTGTCCAAGGCCTCCATTTGAGCCATTATAGCTGCCTCAAGAGAATCCATTGACTTTTGGTCTAAATTGATTTGTTGGTCAATTGCTTGCTCTTCTTGTTTATCTAGTTTTGGCTCATCATTACAAGCGAGCATTGAAGTTAGTCCAATTAATAATCCAGTACGAAGTAAATTTTTCATTTTTATAAATCTGATTTGGAAAAGTAAAGGCATTTTACCTTAAAACAAAATTTTGGCCTAAGTAAACTTTTCTAACCATTTCATCATCTGCAAGTTCTTGGGCCGTTCCACTTTTTAGAATCTGACCTTCAAAAAGTAAATAGGCTCGGTCTACAATGCTTAAAGTTTCGTGAACATTATGGTCGGTAATTAAGATGCCAATATTTTTGTGCTTTAGTTTAGCTACAATATGTTGAATGTCTTCTACTGCAATGGGGTCAATACCAGCAAATGGTTCATCCAACAAAATAAATTTTGGATTAACCGCCAGTGCTCGTGCAATTTCAGTTCTTCTTCTCTCTCCGCCACTTAGCACATTGCCTATGCTTTTTCTAACTCGGTTCAAACCGAATTCTTCTAACAAAGATTCTAATTTTTCTGCTTGTTCTACCTTATTCAACTTGGTCATTTCTAGCACAGCTTTTAGGTTATCCTCAACCGTTAAGGTTCTAAAAATGGATGCTTCTTGTGCTAAATAACCCAGTCCCAATTGTGCCCTTCTATACATTGGAAGCTTAGTGATTTTCTCATCATTGAGGTAAACATCACCCTCATCTGGCTTTATTAGGCCAACTGTCATGTAAAAGGTGGTGGTTTTTCCGGCACCATTTGGGCCCAACAATCCAACGCATTCTCCCTGATGCACCTCAATGGACACGTTATTTACAACTGTGCGCTTTTTATAACGCTTTACAAGGTTATGACTCCTTAAAATCATACCTTCTTTTTTAATATGCTCTTCCTGCATTTCCTTCCATGTAGTTAATGAACGCCTTTGTTACCACTTTGTTGCCACCTGGCGTTGGATAGTTTCCGCTAAAATACCAATCACCAGAATGTTCTGGACAAGCCTTGTGCAGATTTTCGATGCTTTGATAAATTATCTCAACCTCGGCAAAAATATCTTCAGGAGTAACTATCTCGGCTATTTTCTTACTGATTTGATCGTCAGAAAAAGGAGCATATAACTCTTGCACATAATTTATCATTTCCTCTTTTGGAAGGTTTTCTTGAGCTTTACACTTTTGGTAAACTTCATCCAGTAGACTTGCCATACCGTTTTCTTTTAATAAGGCAACCATGGCCTGAAAGGCAACAAAATCCTTCATGCGACTCATGTCAATACCATAACAATCAGGGTATCTGATTTGAGGGGAGGAAGAAACAATTATAATTTTTTTCGGATGCAATCTGTCTAAAATGCGCAAAATACTTGTCTTTAAAGTAGTACCACGCACAATTGAATCATCAATGATTACCAAGGTATCTCTTTCATTCTGAATTAAACCATAGGTTACGTCATACACATGGGCAACCATATCTTCTCGATGCGCATCATCTGTAATAAAGGTTCTAAGCTTCGCATCTTTAATGGCTACTCGCTCTCTTCTTGGAAGCACATCTAAGATTTTTTTAATATTCTCAGGAGAAAAGTCACCTTTGAGCTTACTGATTTCATTGGCTTTCCATTTATTTAACTCTTCATGAATGCCATCCATCATGCCATAAAATGCAACTGCCGCAGTGTTTGGAATATAAGAATAGACGGTATGCTCAAAATCATATTTAACGGCTTCCATTACTTTGGTTGCCAATAGATGCCCAAGCATTTTTCTTTCCTTATAGATTTCTCTATCATTTCCTCTTGAGAAATAAATTCGTTCGAAAGAACAAGATTTTCTTTCTCCCGGTGGCATAATATTTACTTCTTCAATTTCGCCACTTTTTTTAATGATTAAGGCATTTCCAATTCCAATTTCCTTTACTGCTTTGTATGGAATATTAAATCCTGTCATGATAGCGGGCTTCTCGCTAGTAACAACAAGTATTTCCTCATCTTGGTAATAAAACACTGGACGAATACCATTTGGATCTCTTACCACAAAAGCATCTCCATGCCCTAATATTCCTGCCATCACATATCCACCATCCGCATCTCTTAAACTTCTTTTTAGGATGTTCTCTACACTAACATTTTCAGATATCAACCTAGTAATTTCTTGATTAGAATGTCCTTCTAGTTTAAACCTAGTGAAATTACGCTGCACTTCTTCATCCAAAAAATGTCCCATCTTTTCAAGCATGGTAACAGTATCAGCTCTTTCTCTGGGGTGCTGACCCAAATCAATAAGAACCTCAAAAAGTTCATCCACATTGGTTAGGTTAAAATTCCCTGCAAGCATTAAATTTCTGCTCATCCAATTGTTTTCTCTGATAAACGGATGGCAAAGGTCTTTGCTATTACCACCATGAGTGCCGTATCTTAAATGGCCTAGGTATAGCTCTCCAATAAAAGGGGCATTGCTTTTTAAATAGGCTGTACTTTTGGTTTGCTCTTTGGTTCCAGATTTGCTAATTTTTGAAGAGATTTTTTCAAATATTTCGGCAATTGCATTGCTTCCATTAGCACGTTGCCTAAAAATAAATGTTTCACCAGGCCTTGGGTCAAACTTAATGGCGCCAACCCCTGCGCCATCTTGGCCGCGGTTGTGCTGTTTTTCCATTAATAGATATAATTTTTTTAAGCCATATAACGCTGAGCCGTACTTTTCTTCATAGTAGCTCAATGGTTTCAAAAGGCGTATGAGTGCAATACCGCACTCGTGTTTTATTGGATCACTCATAAAAAGTAAACAAAGATAAGCACTTATTCTAAAGCGCGCAATGTATGAGAGCCTCTAAATTTACAGTTGCTACAATTTGCAAGAATCTTTATAATTGATAGATGATTAGCGATTTAGAAAAAGTAAAAATAGCAGCAGATTTCCTAGTCTCTAAAGGGGTATCTGGCGCCACTTTGGGTATTGTACTAGGAACAGGTTTAGGGAATTTAGCAACCAAAATAAATATTGAAAAAAGTGTTTCCTATGCAGATATTCCTCATTTTCCAGTTTCAACTGTAGAATCTCATGCTGGCAAATTGCTTTTTGGCAACCTAATGGGTAAAAAAGTATTGGCCATGCAAGGCCGATTCCACTTTTATGAAGGCTATTCTATGGAACAAATTGTGTTGCCTATTAGGGTAATGCACTTACTTGGAATAAATGTAATTTTCTTATCTAACGCTGCAGGTTTGCTCAATCTTTCTTGGAACAAAGGGGATTTAATGTTGCTAGATGACCATATTAATCTTTTGCCCATAAACCCATTAATTGGAAAAAACATTTCGGAATTAGGACCAAGATTTCCAGACATGAGCGCACCTTATGATTTTGGTTTGAACCAAACGTTTGAGGCTATTGCATCGGCTAATGGAATACAATTAAGAAAAGGTGTTTATGCTGCCATGACCGGCCCTATGCTCGAAACTCGCGCTGAATATAGATATTTACAAAGAATTGGGGCTGATGCCATTGGCATGAGTACAGTTCCAGAAGTTATTGCCGCAGTGCACATGGGTATGAAAGTAGCCGCAATTTCGGTGCTTACAGATGAATGTAACCCAGACAATCTAAAACCTGCTAAACTCGAAGACATTCTTGCTGTAGCAGCTAAATCAGAAATCGTTTTGAGCCAACTTGTTTGTGAATGGGTAAAACACTTTTAACCTATTTTTGAAGATAAATGGTTTGTGTTGGATAGGCGAATTCGCAACCGTAATGGTCAACAATATCCATAATTTTTACATTGATTTTTTCCTTCACCTCAATCATTAATTCGTAGTCATTTGAATTAACAAAATAGATGACCATTAACACTAGCGAACTACTAGAAAAATCTGCAAACCTAACCGTCATTTCAGGCGCTGTTACTGGATTCTCCGCCTGAATGGCTTGCTTAATCTCTTCAATTATATTCAAAACCTCATTTGGCTTACTTTGATAGGTTAATTCTAGGTTAAACTTAACTCTACGCTGATTGCTTTGAGAGATATTATTAAGGTTAGCATCTACAATTTTCTTATTAGGAATTATTAATAATGACCTATCTAAAGTTCTGATACGCGTTGTTCTAAACCCAATCTTCTCAACCACCCCTTTAATTTCATCAATTTCTACAAGTTCTCCTACTTTAAATGGCTTATCCAAATATATAATAAACGAACCTATCAAATTGGCAAGGGTATCTTGAGCCGCTAAGGCAATAGCCAAACCTCCAATTCCCAAACCAGCAATTAGCGCCGCAATGTTTACATGAAAGGCCTCACTTAATATGATAAAAAAACTACTGATGTAAATTCCAACTTGCGAAAATCTTCTTATAAAAGTAGCTAAATCTGGTGATATCGAAGCATCTTCTAAGTTTTGGTAAACAAACTCCATAAACTCCGCTCCTCTAAGAAACAAAGCAGTTATGGCAGAAATCACTGCAATAACAAACCCAGTTTTTATCATCCACCTAACACCAAATTCACCCACTTTTGCAAACTCCCAATCAGCTGGAAAATCCAATCGGTAAAAAGCAATATAAAGTGCTACTAAATTAACCAACATAATAAATGGTTTGTGTAGCAATTCATAAAATTTGCCATAAAAATTCTGTCTAGCAAACTTTCTAAAAAAACGATATGATAATAACGAAAGTAATTTAGCTAACAGTCGGTTCAACACCAGAGTGCCAGCTAAAATACCTAAACACAATGCCCAATTACGAACACTGTTCCCTAAGAAATCAAACTTAAATATCTCTAACTCCATAGCCTCGAATATAGCTATAAGATAACTTCTTATACCAAACTAATCATGGCCATTTCAAGTCCTTTTTTCAAAAGACCTTTGTGCTTGGGGTTAAATTGATGTAAACGCATCAAAGCTTGCCAAATGGTTTTAGAAGCATCTTTAAAAATTGCTTCATCTGTTAAATCAACTTTTTCCTCACCCATGCAGTATGCAAAAACTCTTGCCATACCACAATTTGCAATATAATCAGGGATTATCGCAACTTGGTCGTCTGTATAATTGGCAATCGGCCCAAGGAATATTTCAGTATCTGCAAAAGGAACATTGGCACCACAAGAAATAACTTCTAGTTCATTGTCCTTCATTTTATCAACCTGCTCTTTGGTTACTAATCTTGAAGCGGCAGCTGGAACAAATATTTCTGCTCCTATCTCCCAAATCTTTTCATTTACCTCTTCATAGCTCATCATTTCTGGATGAACCAAAGTATTTCCTTGTTTGCTTAAGAACAAATCTTTGATTTCGTCTTTACTAAAACCGGTAGGCTTTATTAAACCACCATTTCTATCTATGATACCAACAATTAAGACACCATATAAACTTAAGTAATAGGCAGCCGCTGCCCCTACATTTCCCCAACCCTGAATAATGGCTCGCTTGTAGTTAACATTTCCGCCCCAAATGCTGTAGTAATGCCTCACTGCTTCGGCAACACCAAAGCCTGTAATCATATCCGCAACCAAAAGATTTTTATCTAATACAGGAACGAATCTATCATCAGCAATTACTTTAGAAACGCCTGTTCTTAAATTCTGTATTCTGGCGGCTTTGCTAGCTGGATCTGCTTTAAAATGTCCATTTACCACACCTTCTTGCGGATGCATTAAGCCATTCTTTTCAGTAATTGGAATTACCTCATGAATTTCATCTACGTTTAAATCACCGCCAGTGCCGTAATATGCTTTTAAAATAGGGTCAACAGCTTTATACCAACGCTCTAAAACGCCTTTTTTTCTTGAATCAGAAGGGTCGAAATTGATACCAGATTTTGCCCCACCAATTGCAGGACCAGCAACCGTAAATTTAATTTCCATGGTTTTAGCCAAAGAAGTTACCTCGTGTTTATTAAGGCCTTTACGCATGCGCGTTCCACCGCCAGCAGCTCCACCTCTTAATGAGTTAATGACAATCCAGCCTTCAGCTTCAGTTTCAGTGTCTTTCCATTCAAAAACAATCTCTGGCTGTTTTTCTTCGTATTTCTTAATCAGCTTTTGTAATTGCATACTTCTTCTATTTAATTTATAAGTGAGTTAAAATTTCCGTAAAGTGCACCAGCCACATGATTATGTTTAGCGCCAGTTACACTACTCAATACATTTTCTTGATTTCTAATTCTAAGTACTCCTAAAAAAGCAAAAATTAAGGCTTCTTTAAAATTCACCAATTCTGCTTGAGGTACGTCAAATATAGCATTACTATTTGAACCAAGATTTGTTAATAGGGTTTTATTAAAGGCTCCACCTCCTGTAACCAACACTCGGTTCAAACCTAATCTATTAACAATATTTGCTATTTGCTTTGCAATATGAAAATTTAAAGTGGCCATCTTTTCTGCTTCTGAAATATCAGTGTACATTTTTACCACTGGCCAAAATTCTTCATTAATCCATTCTCTACCCAATGACTTGGCACCTTGATAAGAATAATATGGCAAATCATTTAGTTCGCCTAACAAATCTGGATCAACTTCTGCAGATGCGGCCAATTGTCCTTCTGCATCATAAGGCATTCCTAGCCAGCGCGCTACTCGGTTCAAAACAATATTGCAAGGTGAAATATCGTAAGCAATGAGCTTACCATCTTTTTGGTAAGAGATATTAGAAATCCCACCTAAATTAAGACAGGCGTCGTATTCGCCAAACAAAAGTACATCTCCAACTGGGACAAGTGGCGCACCTTGCCCTTTTAGCGCCAAATCCATGCTCCTAAAATCAGATACAACAGGCAAACCACACATGGCACTTATAGCTGCCCCATCACCAATTTGAGCTGTATAACCAAGTTCTGGTCTATGAAAAATTGTATGTCCATGAGAGGCCACAAAATCTGCCGATAATTGATGTGTAGTTATAAAATCTTTAACCAATAGGCCTAAATAATGCCCATAAAAAACATGTGTTTTATGAAAGTTTTCTGCAGATTGTTGGTTTAGGTAAGCTAATCGCACCCGCCATTGTTCGGAATAAGGAATGGTATTGGCTTCTATAATTTTCCAATGCCATTTGTCAGCTGAAAACTCAAATTCGCAACAAGCAATATCTACCCCATCCATGGAAGAACCGCTCATTAACCCAATTACCCGATACTTGTTTTTCATTCCGGCCACAAAAGTGTTGGCGAAATTAGGAGAATTGCAGCGATTATTAGAAAAAGTTTATACCTTGTACTTTAAATCAATGCATTATGTGTGCCTCAAGAAGAAATTTTCTTAAAAATGGAGCTGCTGGTCTTGCAGGAGTATTGGCATATCCTCAATTTAGTTCAAGCCAAAGCTACCCAAACCTTGCCAAGCAAACCACACCAGTGTCTGCAACAGACGAAAAATTTTGGCAGCAAGTGAGGGCGCAATTTCCCTTAAACAAAAATAGTATTTACCTAAACAATGGTACAATGGGACCTTCACCTTATTCTGTAATAGAAGCGGTGCACAAAGGCATGATGGAAGGAGATGTTAATGGCGCTTATGGCGGTTGGGAAAATACCCAGGCTACTTTGGCAAAATTTGTTGGGGTAAATGAAAATGAAATTGCTTTAACTAGAAATGTAACAGACGGAATTAACATTGTTTGTTGGGGCCTACCACTAAAACGTGGTGATGAAGTAATAATGAGCACCCATGAACATGTGGGAAATGCCTTTCCTTGGCTTACCCGCCAAAGATTAGACGGCATAGTTATAAAAGCAGTAAACCCGGGCCAGACAGAAGAGCAAACTTTAGCCAATGTTAAAGCGGCCTATACAAAAAAAACTAAGGCCATTGCCTTTCCGCATATTCCTTGCACGCAAGGACAAATTTTTCCAGCAAAAGAAATTTGCCAATGGGCCAAATCTATGGGCTTGTTTGCATTTATTGATGGGGCGCATGGACCAGGCATGATGCCAATTGACTTACACGACATGGGCTGTGATGCTTATGCCTCGTGTTCTCATAAATGGATGCTTGGACCCAAAGGGACTGGCTTTTTGTATGTGAGAAAGGAGTTTCAAAACACCTTGCAGGCAAAATTTGTGGGTGGCGGCAGCGATAATGCCAAATGGAATATGGCTACCCAACCTATTCAAACTGGAGATTACGCAGACAGTGCTCACCGCTATTATGGAGGCTCACAATCATTGGGACTATATAAAGGTGTTGATGCTGCTATTCAATTTATAGAAACCATTGGTATGCAATCTATTTATGAACGCATTGCCTATTTAGGTAAATATACGCAAGAACAACTGCTTTCCTGTGGAAACAAAGTTGAGTTGCTAACCCCCACCGAGGCTTCCTCCCGCTGCGCAGTGAATGGGTTTAGAATAAAAGGTGTTGAAATAGATGATTTTTATAAAACCTGCGCCGAAAACAAAATTAGAATTAGAGTAGTACACGAAAATGGGCTCAACAGTTTGCGGGTAAGTACACATATTTATAACAATACCCAAGAGGTAGATGCTTTAATCGAACTCGTTAAAAAGGCAGTTGGATAATTGATTATTTTCCAACCAATCTAATTCCATCGTCCGAAAGTACAATACGCTTTTGTTTGTACAATCCGCCAAGGGTCATTTTAAAAGTTCTTTTGCTCATGCCAAATACCCTGATAATTTCTTCTGCAGAACTTTTATCGTGGTAAGGTAAAAAGCCTTTGTTGGCTTGCAAGGCATTTAAAATTACTTGCGCCTCATCCTCTACTCTAGTGTGCCCAAGTTTTCCTAGCACTACATCAATCTTATTATCTGGTTTAATTTTTTTGATTAAGCCAGAAACCTTATCACCGGCATATAGTTCTTTGAAAACTTCGTTGTTATGGAGAATTCCCAAATGCTTGCCATTGATAATCATTTGGTAGCCAATGTCTGTTTGCTTGTAAACGTGCATTTCAACCGATTCTTTTTCTTTAACGGTCAAGACTTCATTGCTAATTTCACCTTCCAGTTTTTCTTTGGCATAAACTCTTCCATCCCTTGCATCACGCAACACCTTAACCAAACATAATTCCCCTGCTTCCAAATCATCTTCATGAAAAGACCTAGGAATCAATAAATCCTTAGGTAATCCCCAATCTAAAAAAGCGCCAGCCGTGCTTATTTCTTTAACCTTTAAAGTTACCAAATCACCCACTTTTGCTTTGGGTTGAACCAAGGTTGCCACTAATTCTGTTTGCCCATTATGAAATAAAAATACCTGCAAAACCTCACCAATTTTAGCTTTAGGCGTTGATTTGTCTATGGCCAATGGAATATTTCCAGTTAAAATATATTGGGTAGCTTCAATAGCTTCCACCTTTAAAGAATAAAAATCACCTGCTAATAAATCCATCATGCAAAGAAAGGCTAAAATATACAACTAAACTTGTGTGGCACCAATTGCTTCTAAAAGCGCGTTTAAATCGCTAAAGTCGCGCATGCCAGTTTGTTCTTCTGTAGCAGCTTGTAGATGCATGGCAAACGGAGAAATTAATGAATCAATTTCATTGATAGCGCTTGCATCATTGCCAACGTTCATTATTATTTTATGGCTTTCTGTTAGCGGTTTGACCCAAAGTAAGTTGGCTACAGAAATGCCTTGCGCATTGAGTTGAAAGGCATCGCAAAAAGGTGAATAAGCCGCAATTTCTCTTTTGACAGCCGCTTCATCCATTTGGTTCAAACCGATAACTTTTATAATTGGCTTAGAGAAATGGCTAAACTCATCTGGAAAAATATGATTGTCTAATAAAATAACATCAACGCCCAATAGCTCACTAATTTCTTGGATTTCCTCCGCCGATTGGTCACCAAATTCTCCTACACAATGCGAACCGCTTGTCCATTCTAAAATCTCCTTCGCTTTAATAGGCAACAAAAAATCAACAGCACTTGGGTCAAAACAAAAACCCATATAATGAAAACCAGCGGCGGCTGCAAAACGCGCGTCAGAAAGGTTTGTAATTGGACTTAACTTTAACTTCATTTCTTTTTATAAATTGGCACATTGCTGCATGCCTCGCCATACATAATACTTTTGGCAACTGGTAAAAGTTTAGCAGTAATAGCCACATAAGCATTTACAGGTACAGGAATATCGCTGCATCCCTTAACGATAACTCGAGCATCTTGGTAATTACTTGCCTCTATTTTTTCAATGGCTTCTTGGTACAATAAAACATTTAAGTTTTCTGATGAACCAAAAAAATAACGCTTGGCAAAAGGCTGAACTGCAACCCCAAGAAGCATATAAGCCCAGGTAGGTACAATGGCATCTGTACTGCACTCAAAAACTACAAATTTGTCTTGGTACTGCTGCCAATTGTGTAATTTAACATGCTCTCTAAATTCCTTTTCTTTTAGGATTAGGCCTCTAAAAAGCCAAGGTTCAATATCTAATATATTTCTTTCTGTAGGGTCAAACAACTCCTCTAAATTAAGGGTAATGAGGCCGCTATTTGCCACCTTATTCTCTATCAATTCTACTTCACTCATGCTAAGCATTCTCCTTTTAGTTCAGAAAAAATTAAAGCTGTTTAATTTCAGAAATCTTAACCGCATTAGTTCTAGACCTATCGGTAATTGGCATACTCGCAGTATTAATTACTAAATCACCAGGTTTGATGTAACCTAACTTTTGCAAACTATCATTAACTTCTTGAATGGAATGATCTGTGCTTTCAAAGCCTCTATATAAGAATCCTCTTACACCCCAAACCAAACTAAGTGTGTTAAGCAAGCGCGGATTGGTTGTGAAAATAAAAATTGGTGCTTTAGGTCTGTATGCGGCCAAGCGGTAAGCAGAGTAACCTGAGAAAGTCATACCCACTACGGCAGCTGCTTTTAAATGGTCTGAGATTCTTACTGCTGTGAACAAAATTTCATCAGACAAAAAAGTAGATGAATTTTCATCAGGTCTTTTTCCTTTGAAATAAGGTGCATTTGTTTTTTGTTCTACTTGTGCAATTGTCTTTTGCATAGCACGCACACATTGAATTGGATAAGCTCCCACAGAGGTTTCAGCGCTTAACATAACGGCATCAGCACCATCCATAACTGCGTTGGCTACATCATTAACTTCTGCGCGCGTAGGAACAGGACTAAGTATCATACTTTCCATCATTTGAGTGGCAATGATTACTGGCTTGGATGCCTCCACACATTTCTTTACGATGGTTTTTTGAAGAACCGGAACTTGCTCCATCGGCATTTCTACGCCTAAGTCGCCGCGAGCAACCATAACACCATCTGCTACCTGAATGATTTGATCTATATTTGTAATTGCTTCTGGCTTCTCAATTTTGGCAACCACACGCGGTTTCCATTCGTTGAGTTCGATAATATTTTTGATAAAAATTACATCATCTGCGTTTCTAACAAAACTTAAAGCAACCCATTCTACCTTTTGTTCTAATCCAAATTTTAAATCATCAAGATCCTTTTGAGTCATAGATGGGATAGACATTTTGGTATTAGGTAAGTTAAATCCCTTTTTATTGGTTAAGAAACCACCTACCACAACTTCTGCTTTGATAAGATTTTTTCTATTAGTTTCAATTACGCGCAATTCCAATTTTCCATCATCCAATAAAATCCTTTCTCCTTTATTTACATCTTTAGGGAGGTTTGCAAAATTTACGTAAATTTTTTCGGCGGTGCCAATGCATTTTTCTGTAGTAACTTCAATATGACTTCCTTCTATCAATTGAATTTTACCATTTTCCATTTCACCAACGCGTAATTTTGGGCCTTGTAAATCCAAAAGCATGCAAACATGCGTGCCTAATTCTTCGTTTAGTGCTTTTATATTGTCAATTACAACTTGATGATCTTCATAGGAGCCATGAGAAAAATTAAGGCGACAAACGTCTACGCCTTCAAGCACAATGGCTTTTAAATTTTCATAACTTGATGTTGCCGGACCGATGGTGGCAATGATTTTGGTTCGGTTAAAATTCTGATCTCTCATAATATATTATACTATTCCACTTAATTTTTGTTTTAACTTTTCATTTTCAATGCGAGCAATAAATTGTAACCCTTTTACTAACCTGCATTGTTTAATAAAATCTTCCTCATCAAAAAATTCCAAACCACCTCTGATAATCAGCAAATAATTGAATTGTTTTAACTCTTTAAAAAGCCAATATCCAAATTCTCTATTTGCAACTAATGAAAAATCGAGGTGATTTTCCTCATCTCTGCAAGCAAATCTAGAAAAGCTAATTTCGGCTTTCGGATTAAAATCTGGGAGCATTAAATCTTGAATACGCTCAAATTCTAAAGAAACCTGACCCAAAAAATGAGAAATTTTACTTGGCTTAAAGTCGGAAACTAGACCAAATAGCAAAAACTCATCCTCTTCTTCTACTTCTAGCTGAAATTTTTTCAAGCGTACAAAGTAATAAAATTTGGCGTGAATACCGTATTGTTAAAAATAATTTAACAAGAAAACCAAAGGAATAGACATGTTATTCGCTAAGATTTTCAAAACTTGCATTTTATTTCTAAAAAGTAGTTTATTTGCAATCTATTAAATCTTACAAAAATGTCAGATATCAAAGGAAGAGTAAAGTCTATTATCATGGACAAGTTGGGAGTTGAAGAAAGTGAAATCAACGACGACGCAAGCTTTACAAACGACTTGGGCGCGGACTCACTAGACACAGTTGAATTGATCATGGAATTTGAAAAAGAATTCAACATCGCAATTCCAGATGATCAAGCCGAGAAAATCGGTACAGTTGGCCAAGCGATTGCCTACATCGAACAAAACGTAAAAGCTTAATAAGCAACATTTAACGATTTGCTCATGCAGACTCGCAGAGTTGTGGTTACAGGCTTAGGTGCCATCACACCAATTGGAAACACCCTCGAGGCCTATTGGGAAGGTTTATCAAATGGGGTTAGTGGGGCAGCTCTCACTACCCAATTTGATACAACCAAATTCAAGACAAAGTTCTCTTGTGAAGTAAAGAACTTTGATCCTACTGAATTTATTGACAAAAAAGAGGCTCGCAGAATGGATCGCTTTACTCAGTTTGCTATAGTAACAACTGATGAAGCAATAAAGGATGCTAACCTCGGAGAATCAATCAATAAAGACAGGGTTGGCGTAATTTGGGGTACAGGGATTGGAGGATTAAACACCTTTCTAAGTGAGGTTTCGGCCTACGCTAAAGGAGATGGTACGCCTCGGTTCAGCCCATTTTTCATTCCTATGATGATTGGCGATATTTCCTCTGGTCTCATTTCAATTAGACATGGTTATCGTGGTCCAAATTTTGTGACTGTATCTGCTTGTGCGTCATCTACAAACGCAATTGCAGATGCTTTTAATTATATTAGACTAGGAAAGGCTGATATCATTATCACAGGAGGCTCTGAAGCAGGTGTAAATGAGGCAGCTATTGGTGGTTTTAATGCAATGAAAGCACTTAGTGAGCGAAATGACAGTCCAGAGACAGCTTCACGCCCATTTGATTTAGACAGAGATGGATTTGTGCTCGGAGAAGGCAGCGGTGCACTTGTGCTGGAGGAATTAAATCATGCTTTAGCAAGAGGTGCTAAAATTTATGCAGAGGTTGCTGGTTGTGGCTTATCAGCTGATGCTTATCACATGACTGCTCCACATCCTGATGGTTTGGGCGCAACCAATGTGATGAAATATGCTTTGGAAGATGCCGAAATGAGCCCTGATGAAATTGATTATATAAACGTTCACGGAACTTCTACTCCACTTGGAGATCCTCAAGAAGTAAAGGCCATACTAAATGTATTTGGAGACCATGCATTCAATTTGAATATCAGTTCTACCAAATCAATGACAGGCCATCTTTTAGGTGGAGCTGGCGCTATTGAAGCAATTGCTTGTATAAAAGCAATTTATCAGGGAATTATTCCTCCAACTATCAATCATTTTACAGATGATCCTGCTTTCGACCCTAAGTTGAACCTAACCTTTAATAAGGCGCAACATAGAGAAGTAAGAGCAGCGCTAAGTAATACTTTTGGTTTTGGCGGTCATAATGCTTCTGTTATCCTGAAAAAATATTCAGCTTAATTGTGCTAGGTCAAATTCTCTCTATGTTAAGGCCAAAAACGGCCGACCAAAGAATTTTATCTTCAAAAATTAAGGCCATCACAGGTTTCTCTCCAAAAAGGATGAATGCCTATGAGCAAGCACTTAGACATCATTCTGTTTCTAAAGCTATTAGATCTTCTAGTGGCTCTAAAGATAGCAACGAAAGGCTCGAGTTTCTTGGCGATGCCATGCTCAATTCTATTGTAGCAGAATATCTTTTTAAAAAATATCCTTTCAAAGACGAAGGTTTTCTCACACAATTGCGCTCCAAAATTGTAAGCAGAGAAAGCTTAAATAGCTTGGCAATTAAGCTAAATCTCAACCAAATTGTTGAATACGATAAAAAGGCTTTACAAAACATTAGTCTGAGAAATAGCATTTTTGGAAATGCATTAGAAGCTTTTATTGGGGCGATTTTTTTAGATGCTGGCTTTGAGGTTTGTAAAAGATTTATCATCGACAACTTATTACGCTTTCATATCGACGTAGATAAATTAGAAATAACCGAAACTAATTTTAAAGGACGATTGCTAGAACATTGCCAAAAAAACAATATACCAATTGAGCTTGAGGCAAGCGATTTTCCTGATGGCAAAAGCAAAATCTATAAAGTGGTTGTGAAACTAAATGGTGAAACCAAAGGAGCTGCCGAACACCTATCCAAGAAGAAGGCTGAACAAATTGCAGCCCAAAGAACTTTTGAAATGTTAGGTTTAACCTCTGAATGATGCGTTACGCAATTCATTTAGCTTATAACGGTAAAAATTACCATGGTTGGCAAATACAACCTAATGCAAAAAGTATTCAAGGAGAACTTCAAGAAAAATTAAAAATCTTGACCAAAATGTCAATCGAAATCGTTGGCTGCGGAAGAACTGACACCGGTGTTCACGCAAAAAACTACTTTGCCCATTTTGATGCTGAACATGATTTAGACCCCGAAAAATTGAAATTTCAGTTGAATGCAATTCTTCCATTTGACATTAGCATTTTTGAAATAATTCGGGTTGAACCAAGCTTTCATGCAAGATTTGATGCCATTGAAAGGGCCTACGAGTATGTGATTTGCACAAAGCCAAATCCGTTTTTGGTTGATTTTAGCCTACTTTACACCAAACCGCTTGACTTGGAAAAAATGAATGAGGCCGCAAATTTATTACTCACCCACAACGATTTTGAGTGCTTTAGCAAAGTTCACACCGACGTAAAAACTTTTAACTGCAAAGTAATTGCAGCAAAATGGGTTCAAACCGAAACCCAACAATTGATATTTACCATAAAAGCAGACCGATTCTTGAGAAATATGGTTAGGGCTATTGTAGGTACTTTATTGGAAGTAGGCAGCGACAAGAAAAACATTTTGGATTTTAAAGCCATTCTAGAAAGTAAGGATAGAAGTGAGGCTGGCCAAAGTGTGGCCGCAAAAGGGCTTTTCCTAACAGAGGTACACTACCCTATTCAGCCTTCTCCAAATATTCTATAGCTTTTTGCTTATAATATGGCTGCATTTCGGCTGGTACGCTTTGAAGAATTTCTGTTTCTTTTTTTCTTTTTTGGTTCAATTGGTCCAAATATTGGGGACTTGGACGTGGCTTTTCTTTTCCTTGCTCTGATTCTCGCTTTTGCTCTTGCTCTTGCTTTTTTTCTGCCTTTTCATGCTCTAAAAGGCGCGTTAAAATATCTTGTTGACGCATTATGGTTTCTTGGGTTAAGCGCTTATTAAACAAGTCTTTTTCGGTTTCTTCCATGAGCTTTTGCAAATCACTCAAAGATTTCCCTCCTCCAAGTTTTTCCTTCTCTAGCGCATCCATTTGACTTAACATTTTTTGCATTTGTTGCCTTATTGCCATTTGTTGCGCTGCCATACGTGCAAATTGCTCACTTCCCATTTGGCCCTTTCCTGGTTGGCTGCTTCCATTCTTATTCATGCCTTCTTTCATCTGCTTATTCATCTCCTCTTGCATTTTCTTAAGCTGACTCATACTTGGCTTTCCAGAACCTGGTTTAGGCTTTGGCTTTCCTTTTCCCTTACTTTTTGATTGCTTATTCTGTTGGTTTTTTTGCTGCATTTCTTTGAGTGACTCACTCAACATTACTGCAAGGTTATTCATGCTGGTCATAGCATATTGCTGCTGAACCCGCACTTCACCAATATTTCTTTGAGAAAAACCTAAATTACTTTTTTCTAAATGGGAATTCATTTTGGTAAGTTCTTTATTAATAAAAGATTTTACCTCTGGCGCTCTTTTACTAATGCTTAACAAACTGTCCTCAATCATTTTTGCATTGCCTTGCAATACCTTTTGTTTTTGAGCAATGGCTACAAACTTTGGATTATATCCTGTTATTTGTTTGAGTTCTTCCATGGTTTGCTCTTGGTCTTTACTTAATTGAATTAAGTTCTCAAGAATTTCCCTTAAGGCTTGCGCATCAACTTCGTCCTTTTCTTCTTCGTCTTTTTCCTTTTGCTCTTCCATTTGCTGCTCCATTTTCTCTAAGTCTTCGGCAGCATCCTCCATTTTTTCTCCAGCCTTTTTGTTATTGCCCTTTTTCATTTCTTGGGCACTTTGCTCCATTTTCTCTTTTACTTGTTGTTCTAATTCTTTTGTATCGGCTAATTTTTTGGGCGATTCTAACTCGCTATTTTTCTTCTCTAACTCCTTTAAATCCTTTTGAAGGTTTTCAAATCTATCCTTTAGCTCATCCTGTTTTTGTGACAACTGCTCCTTATTTTCACCTTCCTTTGATTCCTTTTGATTCATTTCTTGCTTAAGGTTTCTTTGGTCTTCAGCTAAATTCTTAAGCTCCTTCATGGCATCTTCCATCTTCTTATCCACCTCAAGCTCTTTATACATTTCAAGCATTCTATCCAACTCCTTTTCTACATCCTTGTTGCTTATTTCCATTTTATCAAGTTCTTTCTTGATTTGTTCTTTATTCTGCAACTTCATCATGTTTTCAAGCTGTTTCATCATCTGCTTCATCTCCTCATTCATTAGCTTTTCATACATTTTTTGTATTTGCTCCTGCTTTTCGATGATTCGCTCCTGCTCTTCTTTGAATGCCTGCTCTTTTATGTTCTTTTGTTTAAAATCTTTTTGCAAGGATTTCAGCTTTTCTTGCAATTCTTTTTGTTGATTTAGTAACTGCTCTAATTTCTTTTTCTCCTCCCAACTTAGTGGTTGTTGCGACTTGAGTTTATCTTGTAGCTTTTTGAGTTCTGATTGCAATTCTTGTGATTCTTTGAGTGCCTCTTCCATTTTATCTTCTAAGGCGTTGCTCTCTGCATTCGACTGTGATTTTAAGGCTTGCTTATCAGGAGCCTTTATGGTTAACTTCTCACTCTTCACTGATTTTGGACCAATTACACCATCATTATCCCAAATTTCAAAAAAGTATTCAATTTCATCAGAGGGCTCAAACCCAATTTTATATAAATCAAAAATGTGATTAACCTGAATTCTTTTTTCTTTAGGGATTTCAATCCATTCTATTTGATTTCCCTTAGCTACTTTCTCTTTGTTCTCTGACTTCAGGAAACGATAATTAAAACTCATTTTAGTTAGGCCATAATCGTCTGTTCCAGTGCCTGCCAAATAAATATATTTTCCTGTAAGCGAGTCTATGGTTTGTTCAAGAGCCAAACTTGGGAAGGCATCGGGTTGAACCAAAATAGAAAAATGGAGCGAATCACCACGAGAAACTTGTTCATTTGAAAGTACAATGCTATAAGCATCTGAAACAAAAAACTTTCGTTGGAATGAAAATTTAAAGTTACCATCGGACTTTGCTTTACTAGTTAGTTTTTCAAAAAACAAATCAATACTTTGTGTTTGCTTCCCTGTAAAATTCCAAGTAACGGTAGTACCCGCAGGAATGTTTAAATCACCAGGATTATTAATTACTTCATCCTTTTTACCTAAGTAATTTGGATAGGATAAACTTGCACTAAAGTTAATTAATACAGGTTTTCTATAAACTTCTATTACCTTTTCATCACCCTCAAAACTAAGTGCTTCAAGATGGAATGCTATGTCTTTTTGTAAGTTTTTAAATGCATAGCTAAAATGTGTTTCATCAATTTTTTCTAATCTGTTTCTTTGATTGTCAAAAATTACATAAACATCATTGGGCAATTTTTGCCCACTTACCTTAATGTTTAAAACAAAATCTTGGTATTGTTCTACCTTTAATGAATCATTCTCAATTTCAAATACAAACGGAGAAGGAACCTTAAAAGCTTGGTTATAATGCAATAAACGATTGGCACTTTCACTAACAATGGCAGGTGAAAAAATAAGCAATACTATTAATGCAAATAAAGGAATTACAGCATAACGTAAAAACTTAAGGTTCTTTTTATAATCAATGGCAGCAACAAAAGGAAGTGGAGACAAATCTTGAGTCTTTTGTTCAATTGCGGCTAGCAACAAATCACTTGACTGATCTTTCTGAGCTATTAATTGAAGGGTATTGAGTAATTTATCAGAAACTGAAGAAAAGTGTTTGCCTATAATTTCTGCAGCTAATTCGTAACTAATTAATTTGCCAATTTTAAAAAGTTTAAGGAGTGGTAAAAAAATGAATTTGAAAAAGGTCAGAGTAGATATAGTAATTAAACTAAAAAATAAAACTGCTCTAATGTTAGAAGTATATCTTCCAAAATATTCTAAAAGTGCTACGACTAAGAATGTAGCTAAGCAAGTGCCTAAAAATAGAATTACTCCCTTAATCAGTTGATTTTGGTAGTACTTTCGTATAAAAGCATCAAGCTTTTTTAGCAGTATTTCGTTGTTAAGGTTATTCACAAGCTAGTTGAACCAAACATCTTTGATTCTGAAATACTCATCATCAATTACTCCATCAAAATTAGGAATAAAATCAATGCTGTATGCACGTTTAATCTCCAAAATAAAAACAACAAAAACTACAAATAAAACTCCAAAATAAAAGAGTATTTGTATTCTTCGTATCCAATCTTTGAGTGTTTCGTTCATTGCCGCTAATTTACAAAAGAAAATGCATCTCCACTAAATAATCCTTTATCACTTAATTTTAAATGTGGAATTACCAATAATGCCATAAAAGAAAGACTCATAAATGGTGCTTTTAGCTTGGCACCTAATCTGGTTTTTGCATATTCATCTAATTGTGTATATAAATCTGCAACTTCATAAGCATCTTTATCACTCATAAGTCCAGCAATAGGTAAAGCCAAAATTATACATTCATCTTTATGACTAGCAACCAATCCACCCTTTTCTGCAATTACTAAATTAATAGCATTTGTAATTTCCTCATCACTTATACCCACGGCAATAATATTATGGCTATCATGGGCAACTGTAGAAGCAATGGCGCCTCTTTCTAAACCAAAATTTTTAATGTAAGCAATAGCGGGCTTTGCATTCGAATATCGGTTCACTACCACTAGTTTAAGAAAATCGTTGCTAGGCACCAACTTTTCTCTTGGAACAAGTAAACAGCCTGTAACAAGTTGCCCTTCCAAACATTCAATTACTTCCTGAACACTTTTGGGTTCATGTATAATCTCAGATTCATTAATTGGTTCAACCTGAAAATTATTTATAACTGATATAGTCATTTGTGAAATACTGCAGGCACCAAAATTAAAAACGCAATCACCACCAATGAAAGTTTGCAGAACTTCAAAATTTTCGAGATTTTTTACCACAATAAAATCGGCAGAATCACCAGTCTTTAATAGACCCACGGGCAGTTTATAATGTTTAACAGGATTTACGCAGGCAACTTGTAATACGTCAAACAAATTATACCCAAGGTTTATTGATTTAACCACCAAATCATTAATATGGCCAAGCAACAAACCATCTGGATGTTTGTCATCTGAACAAAACATTAAATTACTAGCATGCTTATCCAAAAGAGGATGTAAAACTTCAAAATTTCTAGCGGCACTGCCTTCCCTAATGAGTATTTTCATTCCCAGTGCTAGTTTTTCTAACGCTTCCTCAAGCGTAAAACATTCGTGATCGGTACTTATTCCAGCATTGATGTATTTTTCTAAATCCATTCCTCTCAAACCTGGTGCATGGCCATCAATTGGCTTACCTACAGCATGTGCACCCTTTATTTTTTCATAAACTTCTTTATCCTGATTAATTACACCAGGATAATTCATCATTTCTGAGAGATAAAAAATACGTTTATCCTGCAACAAAGTGTTTACCTCATCAGAGTTAAGTTCAGCTCCTGCTGTTTCAAATTGGGTCGCAGGCACACAAGAAGGAGCGCCAAAAAAGAATTTAAAAGGAACTTGAGCGGCATTATCTAGCATATATTCTACGCCAGAAATTCCTAATACATTCGCAATTTCATGTGGGTCGCTTACCGTTGCCACAGTTCCATGATTTACTGCTAGTCTAGCAAAACTAGATGGAGGCAAAAGCGAGCTTTCTATGTGCACATGAGCATCAATAAAACCCGGTAAAATATAGTTATCAAACGCTTCTTGGATTTCTACGATAGATTGGATGATGCCATTAGAAACTTGTATTTGAGATGGAATAATTTTCCTTCTTTCAATATCAACTAAATTGGCTTTTACTGAAAATGACTTGCTCATAATTCTTTATTCAATTTTAGGAAATTTTGGGAAATAGCTTACAGTAATTAGCTTCGCCCAAAAGAAATAAACCTATGAAAAAGATATTGGTGTTAGGTGCTGGCTTATCCTCGGCAAGTTTGATTCAATATTTATTGAAGAATGCTAAAAAAGAAAACTGGGAAATTATAGTGGCTGATGCCAACATAGAAGCTGCTGAAAACCGCATAGGAAGAAATAAAGCGGGCAAAGCAATTGCCTTGGATATTCTTGATGAAAACAAAAGGATTGCCCTTATTAAGAAATCAGATTTGGTTATTTCATTATTGCCTCCCAGCCTTCATCACTTAGCAGCACTCAATTGTATTGAGGCAAAAATTCCAATGATTACTGCTTCTTATGTGAGTGAGGAAATGAAAAAGCTACATCCCTTGGCTTTAAAAGCAGGTGTTTTAATTTTGAACGAAATTGGATTAGACCCTGGCCTTGACCATTTGTCGGCAATGGAAATGATCCATCAAATTCAAGAAAAGGGAGGTAAAATAACTTCCTTCGAATCTTATTGTGGCGGCTTAGTGGCCCCAGAATTTGACAATAATCCTTGGCATTACAAATTTACATGGAATCCAAGAAATGTGGTGTTAGCTGGACAAAACACAGCAAAATATATTGAAAATGGTTTACTTAAACTAATTCCTCCAAGTAGGATTTTCGCACAAACAAAAACAATCAAAGTGAAGGGTCATGGCAGCTTTGATGCTTACGCAAATCGCGACTCATTAGGATACATTGAACCTTATGGTATAAGCACGGCACAAACCGTTCTTAGAGGTACTTTACGTGGCAAAGGGTTCTGTGAAAGCTGGCAACAATTAGTTAGTCTAGGCCTCACAGATGATGCTTATGAACTCATTCATCCAGAAACTTTAACTTATAGAGATTGGCTATGTAGTTTAATTCCAAATGCAAATCGTAAAAACCTTGAAGAGGAAATCTGTTTAATGTTAAATTTAAAGAAATCTTCAAAAGCCTATAAGAATATGGTATGGTTAGGTTTGTTTGAACCAAAACCTATAGGACTTCAAAAAGCAACTCCGGCCCAAGCCTTACAAAAGCTATTACAAGAAAAATGGATGCTTCAAAAAGGAGAACTCGACCAAATAGTAATGAAGCATGAAATTGGTTATCAAATAAAAGGAAAACCGTATAAAATGGAAGCTAGTTTGGTTGTAACTGGCGAAAATCAAGTTCAAACAGCAATGGCAAAAACGGTAGGGTTACCTATGGGAATAGCCGCAAAACTTATACTCCAAGGAAACATTAAATCAAGCGGTGTACAAATTCCCATCAGCAGAGAATTCTACCAACCCATTTTAAAAGAACTGGCTAAACTTGGCATTTCATTTAAACACTCAGAGGTAAAAATCTGAGGTAACCATGGCATAAGCTTCACTTCTTTTGCCAAGCGTATCATAAACAACAAACTCAGATTGCTCCATCATTTTGGGTGTTAAACTAAATCCTAAAATGTACCGAGAAACAAGCGCATTAGGCTTCATCTTAATTGCAACTTCAAAAGTTTGGTTCAAACCGAAACCTTGCGCCAATTGAAAAAATGAAGCAGCATTACTAGAAGGAAGAATTACAAATAGGGTACCTTTTTCATCCATTAAATTCATGCTATTACTTAGCAGTTCATGATGTGTTAAAGTATGGGTATAGCGAGCGTCTCTTCTTGAAGAATCTACCATTTGATAAGCGTCTTCCAATACAAAATAGGGTGGATTACTTATGATTAACTGATACTTATTTGTCGCAGAAAACGCTTGCAATCCATTAGGAAATACTTTCAACCGATTGCACCACTTACTTTGCTCAAAATTATGGTGGGCTTGGGTTGCAGCAGCTAAATCTATTTCTATGGCATCTATTGAAGCCTTGGGAAAACGTTGCGCCATCATTAGCGCGAGAATGCCAGAGCCAGTGCCAATATCCAAAATAGTTGAAACATCTTCAGATTGCGGAATAAGTGCACCAAGCAAAACGCTATCTGTGCCAACCTTCATGGCGCATTGGTTATGGTAAACCCTAAACTGCTTAAAATCGAAGAAGTCACTTGCCATTTATAGATTACAAATAAAACTATTGCAAACCAATATTTCTTTATTTGTGCAAGGAATAAAAATCATGCAAAATACCAGCTGTAGCTATACATTTAGGAAAGACAGCGGCAATAATGAATGGGCATTAACGCAATTTAATTGCTTAAAGACACAGTTTAAAAAATTCAAAGATTCAATCAACAATAACTTTGTGATGCCTGCAAATGGCAACATGAATTATGGAGATTGCCTATGGTTGTTTTGGCAGAACCTTTGGCTTACCTATTAAAGAATTTTCATTACTAAAAAGCCAACTATCTAATTAAGGTAACAGAGCCGTTCAATTCGTAAATCTTTCCTTTAAGGTCTTTAGCAAAGCCAACATAAGTAAAGACACCTGCAGGTTCTGCAAGGCCGCTTGTTTTGCCATCCCACCAAAGTCCTAGTGGAACTTTCGTACTAAATATCTGTACACCCCAACGATTGAAAATTTGGTACTCAACATACTCAAATTTAGACGGATTATACGTTGGTTCAAAGCGGTCGTTTAGGCCATCTCCATTTGGAGAAAAGGCATTAGGCATAAAGATGTTTTCCTTCTCCTGAATGTCAATAGGATAAGAAACAGTATCAAAGCAACCTAAACTGTCTTTGGCTAATAATAATACAAAGTATCTACCCTCAGCATTAAAGATGTAAGTCGGATTTTTTGCTGTATCAGTGTCTCCATTATTATCAAAATCCCAAGTATAAAAATATGCATTAAGACTTGTGTTATTAAAAGTAACAGGTAAAGGAGCAAAACCATTTGATGGAATTGCATTAAACGCTGCAACAACTTTAGGATTAACGCTAACAGTCATTGTATCTGAACTGTAGCAATGGCCATTCCAAGCACTTAGCACATAAGTCGTATTTGTTTTAACAGATACTTGAGGATTCAAAGTTAGTTTATCACTTAGATAGGTAGCAGGTAACCATTCTAATCTGGTGTATTCAGAAACACTTGCAGCCATATCCAAAAACTCATCTGGGCAATGGCGTAAATCAACTCCTGCATTTACAACTGGATAATTTTTTACATCCACAAAAACAGTATCATAGGTTTGACAAACAACTCCATCAAATCCTAAAACAATGTATGCTGTTGGAACATTTGGTGTAACGGTAGGTGAGGCAATTGTTGGATTATCGATGTTACTAATTGGCGACCATTGGTAAGTTGAAGCTCCTGATGCATTTAGTTTAACACTTTCACCAATACAAACACTTGTATCAATTCCTGCGCTAAGATTTAGTGATTTTACATCAATTAAAACAGTATCGACCCTAACACAATAACCATTGGTTGAAAGTACTAGATATGGGGTAGTTACATCTGGTTTCACCCAAGGGTTTGCAATACCTGTGTCACTAATATTATAGAGAGGTATCCAATTATATTTAACCCCACCTGTAGCCCCAAGTTGCACGCTGTCACCTTTACAAATTACCCTGTCCATTCCTGCACTTATATTAAAATTAAGTACAGAAACAGTAACTGTATCATAAGCCATGCATCCGCCATTGTTTCCAGTTAGGTAATAGGTTGTAGTGGCTGCGGGCTTTGCATATGGCGTTTTTGAACTGGTATCAATTCCAGTAATTGGAAACCAAGTTTTAATTCCATTTACCCCAACCCCAATAACAGCGCTATCACCATTACAAATAGTTTTATCAATTCCAGCATCTGCATAAGGAACCCTAACATCAACGAAAACACTATCGTATCTGGCACATAATCCATTGTAGGAGGCTACAAAATAATAGGTTGGTACAGCAGGAAAAACTGTTGGTGTAGCAGTAGACGAATCGGTCATTCGATAATTTGGTAGCCAGATATAGTTTGAACCTCCAGTTGCTGTAAGTTGAACAGAATCTCCAAAACAAATTAACTTATCAGTTCCAGCATTAACTGGAAGTGAAACAGTTACTACTGAAACTGTATCATAAGCCAAGCAACCCAAATTATTGGCTTGCAGAATATAAGTTATATTGGAATCTGGGAGTGCATATACATTAGTACCAATAGTATCACTAAGATATGTAAACGGTGTCCACCTGACAGTTCCATCGCTAGTGACGGTGAATTTAGCAGTATCTCCTGGACAAATAGCGGCATCAGGACCAGCATTTAATGAAACACTATTTACAGTAATTCTCAAAGTATCTCTCCTTGTGCAAATTCCATTATTTGTAGCTAAAACATAGTTTGTATCTACCAAAGGAAAAACAAGAGCAGTATCATTGTTTAAGCCAAGCAACCTATAATTAGGCGACCATCCGAAAGTACTACCCCCATTAGATAATATTAAGGTTGCAGTATCTCCTCTACAAATAGTTTGGTCTGAACCAATATCAGGTTGAAAATTAGCGACATTTACCCGAACTGTGTCGTAGTTTTTGCAACCAAAATAATCTACCTGAGTAATATAGGTAGTGCTAGTATCGCCTTTATTAAAAGGACTTCTAGCAGTATCACTTGAAAGGAACACATTAGGTGTCCAAAGGTAGGAACCAGTTGTACCAGTAGTTACGATTTGAATTGAATCTCCTTTACAAACATCCTTATCTAAACCCGCAGTTATAGTTGGCAATCCATTGATATTACTCAAATTATATAATTTAGTTATCTCTGGTTGGGTAAGTGTTCTGTTATAAATTCTTAGCTCATCTAATCTACCTGAAAATACCACCGCTGTGTTAACGTCATTTCTTCCAATTCTTAAAGGAGTTGTATTGTTTAAGGTATAAGTAGTTGGACCAACAGCAAAACCTAATAAAGTTCCATTTCTATAGTAAAACATCGTATCGTTCCTCGCTGTGATACAAAAGAAATACCAGATATTTAAATTAGTAGCTGAACCTATGACACCATTCCAACTTTTCCCATCTGTCATTGCATAAGCACCGTTGCTGCGAACCATAGCTCTATATTGCGCTGCGGCTGTAGTTGTTGATTTACTTAAAATTGGGGTGTATTGAACGCCAGCATTAAAATTCCAATTGGTAACTCGAGCCCAAAAAGTAAATGAGATTTGATTAGTTGGTGAAGCTAAAGAAACAGAATTTGGCACCTCCAAATAACTATTAAAACCATTAAATTGATAGGCCCTATTTGCTACGTTAAACCTATCTGGCGCTAAGGCAGCATTAAAATTCTGAGCATTGTTTCCATTACCACTTTCATCATTTGCATTTCCAGAAAATGGGTAACAAGCCACAACGCCTTGATTTAATTGGTAAGGACTAGAACACGTTAAACAACAGTTGTTGAGCAAGGTTACGGTTACAGTATCAACGTCAATACAAGTTCCGGTTAATCTAACTAAGTAATATGTGGCGTTTGCATTTACATTAACCAAAGGCGAGGCTAAGGTTGAATCGTTTAAGCCAGTTGAAGGAAACCATGCATAAAGTTGCGCACCAGAGGCGTTTAATCTTCCTGTATCCCCAGTGCACACTGTGATGTTAGAGACTCTTGGCGCAACATAAAAAGGACTTCTTACAATAGTAAAAGAGAAAGATTCTTTATCAACTGCACAATTATTAGAGGAAACAACTTTATAAACGCCACTTTCCCAAGCCCTCCAATTTGGGGCAGTTGTTATGGTTATTAAGGTATCATTTCTGTACCATTTAAAAGTTCCTAAACGTTTATTTGACACATAAAAATCCACAGTATCACCAGTACAAGTTAAGCTTGTTTTGTTTACAGATAAATAAGTTGTGTCAAAATCTTGAAGTCTTGCTATAAAGCCATCTGAGCCGCCTGAAGAATTTAAGGTATCATTGCCAAAAAGGATAGAAGTATTAAAACTCCCAGATAGATAAATTTGACTACTTGGTGATCGGGTCAAACAAAAACCACTGCCAGGGTTGCCTTGAGATAGGTTAATTGCAGAAATAAATACATTTGTTTGCGAATACCTTGCAACAAAAATATTTGACCCTCCACTTGTATTTATTGTAGTTCCTCCAAAATTAGTATTACTACTTATTTCTCCTCCAATAATTACTTCTCCATTTGCACTTAATTCAAGTGCATATGGATATTCATTAGAACCACCAGAAATAGTTCTAGCCCATTGTGTGCCGCCAGTTAGTGTAAAACAAGCTAATACCGCATCAAAATTCCCAACTGCATTTAAGTTTTGTGCTGTTCCACCTGGGCGAGAAGTAAGGGTGGTTGACCCTTGAAATGCGCCTGTCGCAAATACTCTATTTGTTTGGTCGTCAACTGCAACGCTATAAAAAGCTTCATTTAAATTGTTTCCCATTCCAACTCCCCATTGGGTAGCACCTGCAGCATTGAAGGCAGCAAGAAAAGCGCCTGTACCCGCTGAATTGTTTAAGGCATTTGCGCCAAAAAACCCATTAAAATTTCCTCCTCCTCCAAAAGTACCAACGCCATATACGGTAAAAGCACTATCAACAGCTAGACCTGTAATTATATCAGCACCACCAGAAGCACCTCCAGAAAGATATTGAATAACACCAGAAGGATTATACTTTGCTAAGAAAAAGTCAACTGAAGCCGCTGCAGAATTTCTAACAAAATTTGGAAGTGTTGTACTTACAAACGTAGCTAAACCTGTATGGTATCCACCCACATAAACATTTTGTTGGCGATCGATAGTAACTGAGGTCCCTTCATCATTGCTTCCACCACCAAGCAAATTAATCCATTGAATGATACCGCTTGAAGAAAGCTTCATTAAAAACCCATCTTGTTGCCCTGCGCTCGTTCTATTGGTAGAATTACCATTTGCAGAAATAAAATTAGCAGAACCATTTATAGTTGAAGCAACATAAACAATACCATTTGTATCAACTTCCAAATCAGAAAAACCTGCATTTCCACCATCATCAAATGTGCCTCCTACTTGAACTGCCCACTGAAATACTTTGTTACAATTATATTTAACAATCAAAATGTCGCGTTGGCCAGTTGTATTAAAAACCTTAGGCGTCCCTGCACTATCTATGGTTAGAATTGAACTAAAATAAAGTAGTCCATAAACATTATTTTGGGCATCTATTGCAGTTGACCGAAAATTATCAGTACCAGTAGAACCAGCCTTCAAACTCCAATTAAAAGTTTGAGCATGTAAACACACACTAAAAAAGGATGTAATAAGAGCCAATAAAAATCTTTTTTTCATTATATAGATTAATTGAAAGTAACCTTTAATTTTTTAGGTTTAAACCTTTCAAATTTAATCATTGGCTATTCAAAACCAAATTTATTAATTCAATTACAGATTACTAAGTAACTCAAAATCAGAGTCTGTTTTGCTTTTAAAACCTCTCGATTGTAAAAAAATCCAAAGCCATTTTGCTTTAAAAATCTGCAACCTAAATTTTTGGTTAGTATATTTACTTTTGGTAAACATATGCAAATTAACGCCATTAGAATAAAAATTTAACCCTTTCGAGGAGGCTAAAATCTCCAATGATTTTATTGTAAACAATGAAATATGTTGCCCATGATTAAAAGCATAATACCACCAATCCTTGCTTGGAATCTCGTTTCCATGCAATAAGGTAGAAAAAATAATGGTATCTGAATATTTGAGCATTTCGTCCAATTCTGCGTGCACATCTGTTAGGTGTTCAAAAACTTCAAAGGCTGTAATTGCATTGTAACGATGGCCTTCTTCATGAGAAAAACCACGGGCCAATATATTCTGAGCGTATCTGTCTTGCCAAAAATAATCAAATCCAACATCTCTCATCAACCTTGTAAAAACGCCATATCCTCCTCCGTAATCCAAAAACTTCCCTTTATTGCCAAATAAATCTTTTAACAAAAGTGTTACCCTACTTCTAAAATACTCATTTCGTTTTAAAATGCCCGTATCCTCTGTATTTAAAGGACTCTCGTAAGCCTCTTGTAGCCAATAAGGTTCTTCTGGTTGAATAAATCCACATTGAGAACAATGGTAGTACTTAACTTGATATTTGCGCAGGACTTCGGCTTCAAAAACCTGACTCACTATTTGATTGCAAATTTTACATTTCACTTGTGCAAGATAAATATTCAGTCATTAAAACCACAATAGCTCCTCCCAAGACTGCTTCAAATAATCCTGACTTTGCAATTTGACATATGTTTTAAAAGGCTCGAAATCATAATTCAAGTTAAATGGTAGTTGTAATCTCAATATCTGTAAGGCATCATTTTGATTGTATTGGTTTTCACTAACAACCACACCCAATTTAAAAGAAACAACTAATTTTGAGGTATATCCATTCTTAAAAGAAATAACTGGCTTTTCATATTTAGCAATCTTCGTAAGCAAAACTGCAGGCAATTCATCAAAATTATTTTCTAAATAAACAACGTCTAAGGATTTAATCAATGAATTTAACTTTTCCTTACTTAACTCAACATCAGTTTTTATATAGTAATTTAGCTTTTCACTTTGTAAAAGTTCATTTAACTTCTCCTTTTGTACATCCATAAATAAACCCGAGGAAGTTTCTGCAATTATTACAAAAAAGTATAGGTCTGTGGGTGCCGACTTAATCATGTCAATTAAATTAAAAGGAAACTCATCATCAATCAAAACAGCACCAATAAGCATTCTACCTTTTGCCATTTTTCTAATTTGCTGACCAAGTTCGTAGTTTCCCGTTTGAAGCTCAAAATCTGTAACATCAGGCAATAAAATAACTTTTCGATAAATTCTACTTCGAATTTTTTCTGTATTAAACCTGTCTAAAGTACAAACTCCAACACAAGTTTCTATAGACAAAAGGTAATCCGGCTCTTTATATTTTGGATCAACATTCAATTTTAAACTGCCATTCTCATAAAGTTTGGTTTTAGTAATTAGCCCAGTAAATGTATAAGGAAACACTTTCCTAAAAATCCATTTTCTAAATTTCGGTTTGACCCAATCTTCAAGTGGAGCAAAAAAAACCAAATCAATCTTGGTTTGAATGCTAAGCTCGGCTGCCTTCAAATAACGTCTTAACCTAAAATACCTTTTAATTAATTCAAATCTCTTAGGATAAGCATATTTAAAGTCATTCTCAGGAAATGGAATAAAACTTAATTTATCTGAATAGCTCCTAAATTTCACAAGCAAATCTTGCTGCAACTCTAAACAATCCGGAGAAACAATAACAACATGTTTTTGTAAAGACAAAAGAGCCTCAGTGTATTGTCTAGCATAAGCGCGATATCGGTATGATTTTCTGCTAAAAACTAAGGCTACACAATAAGTCTGATTCATGGTGCAAATATCTATTTCAAAAACACTTTAAAACCCATTTTTTTAAAGAATAAGTAAAGAAATTCAAAAAAAATAGAGAATAGCTTTGCTTTTTTTGAAATTTTTCTACCTTTGCCATCCCTAATTGACCGATGGTGTAACTGGCAACACGTCTGATTTTGGTTCAGAAGAGTCTAGGTTCGAAACCTAGTCGGTCAACAAGTGCTGAAAAGCCGCAAAAAATGCGGCTTTTTGTATAAATTATGGTTGTTAAAAACGAGGTTAAAATCTTCTCCGGAACAAATTCTAGGTACTTGGCTGAACAAGTTGCAAAATCCTATGGATTAAACCTAGGAGATTGTGTAATTTCTAGATTTAGTGATGGGGAATTTCAACCCAGCTTCAATGAATCAGTTCGGGGATGCGATGTATTTTTGGTTCAAAGTACCTTTGCAAATTCGGATAACCTGATGGAGCTGCTTTTAATGATTGATGCAGCCAAAAGAGCTTCGGCACATTATATCACTGCTGTTATACCATATTTTGGGATGGCAAGGCAGGATAGGAAAGATAAACCAAGGGTTTCCATCGGATCAAAAGTAGTTGCAGATATCCTAACCTCAGTTGGCGCCAGCAGAGTAATAACCATGGATTTACATGCCCCACAAATTCAAGGTTTTTTTGAAATTCCAGTTGATCATTTGGATTCATCTGTTATTTTTCTGCCATATATGCAGAAATTGAGCATAAGTAACCATGATTTGATGATAGCCTCTCCAGATATTGGCTCAAGTGCAAGGGCGAGAATTTACGCAAAAGCCTTAGGTTGCGATATGGTAATTGTTGATAAAGAGAGAAGAAGAGCAAATGAAATTGCTTCCATGACCTTAATTGGAGACGTTACTGGGAAAGATATCATTATGGTTGATGATATTATTGATACAGGAAACACCTTAGCCAAAGCAGCTCAATTGATTAAAGACAAAGGAGCAAGAAGCGTAAGAGCAATGTGTACGCATCCTGTTTTGAGTGGTAAGGCTTATGAGACCATTGAAAACAGTATTTTGGATGAATTAGTAGTAACTGATACCATCCCACTTAAAAAAGAAAGTTCTAAAATCAAAGTGTTATCTGTTGCCGGGCTTTTTGCCGAAGCAATTCGTAACATAACCGAACATGGTTCAATCTCTAGTCTTTTTGAAATCAAAAAGGCTTAAGAATCAGGTTCTATAGTTGATGGGAAGTACTTGAATTAGCATTAATTGCTAAACTAGTAAACTTTGAGTAAACCGAAAAAATAAAATATATGAAGTCAATTGCAATGTTTGGAAACCGCCGCGAAAATACCGGTAAGGTTTCTGCTAAGTCTCTAAGAACCGAAGGAAAGGTTCCATGTGTATTGTATGGTGGTGAAAATCACGTACATTTTTCTATGTATGAACCAGATTTTAAACTATTGGTTTATACGCCAAACACCTACAAGGTAAAATTAGATATTGATGGCGCTGTTTACATCGCGATGCTTAAAGATATCCAATTTCACCCAGTTAATGAATCTATTTTACATGTAGATTTTCAAGAAATCAAAGATGACAAAACTGTAGATATTGGTATCCCAGTAAAAGTTGTTGGAAACTCTGTTGGTGTTCGTGCGGGTGGTAAGCTTATTGTAAAGGCTAAAAAATTACGTGTAAGAGCTTTACCAAGTGTATTACCTGATTTTATTGAAATTAACATTGAGCATCTAGAAATTGGTAAGTCAATTAAAGTTGGTGAATTAGCCGCAATTGAAGGAATTATCTTCTTGGATTCTCCTAACAATCCAATTGTTACAATCAAAACAACCCGTGCTGTTCAAGAGGCTGCTAAAGCTGAAGAAAAAGACGGAAAAAAGAAAAAATAAACTTTCAAATCTTACAAAAAAAGCAGCCAATGGCTGCTTTTTTTGTTTATAATTAAATTAATATTAAATTAGTAAAAGCATTATTTAAAATAAATGAGGCGCTTATACTTTTTAATACTCCTAACAATTGTCCTTCCAAAGTTGGGTCAAACCAAAATATTGCACTCACAGGATAGTCTATTTGTACCAAGTAAAAAAAGTACCTCTATAGGAATCTTAGGAACAACAAACGGATTTGGGCTTCAATTGGCTAAGCAAATAGGGAATAAAAATAAATTTGCAATAAAACTTTCAGGAACCCATTATCTATATAACATCAATAATCAAATTGTTACAATTGATGGGAAGAATATTTATTTTTATGGAAACACTTTAGTTGGGATCAAACTTAAAGTTAATGGCAAAATAAAACTTGGTTCTGTAAATATGGCTTTTGACTATCATCCATTTGCAAATGCTTTTAAAATTTCATCTGGTTTGGCCTTACTATTCTCACAATTAAATTTCATTGCTACTCCAAGAGATTCTTTAAAACAAGGTGAAATATCTATTGGGCCAGAAGAACAAGGAAACATATATTATGGCTTGAAAACGCAATTGGTTTGCCCCTATTTGGGAATAGGCATTGGAAGAGCTGTTCCGAAAAAAAGGGTTGGATTTAACTTTGAAATTGGCACCTATTATATTGGCGCTCCTCAATTAAGTTTTAGAACCACAGGCATGCTTGAACCAACCTCGGTAGAAGAACGTAAATTGAAAGATAATCTTAGAAATTATCGATTACTCCCAATACTTACATTCACTTTAAATGTAAGAATATCAAAATAAATTTTGAATTTACGCTGATATTCAATTACATTCGATTAGAATTTTAAAGGAATAGAAAAATGAAAAATTTTACAACTGCATTATTTATACTTTTTGCTTTCGTTATTGTTTTAGGCAGTGGCTGCAAACTTAAAAATCCTGTAGAAGGCTTTTCTGTAACAGCTAAAGCTGATTTTGTTACAGCACCAAGCACCTTTAAAATATTTGACATATCCAAAAATGGCTATAACGATGCATTAGAAGGATTAAACATCGAAATTACTGGTAAAGATGCTGCAGTAGTTTATAATTCAGGTGCAAGAAAATTATTTTCCATCAACAATGGTATGATAAACTTATGCCTTAGACGCGGTACCATAGCAACTTCTGCTGATCCATTAGAATTTAACATCGAAGTAAAAGCTGATGGGTACTTACCATTAATCTATCCAATTAAACTTAAAAGTATTGAACCAATACACGAAACCCTTTATTTAACTAATACAAAAGAACTACCGGCAGGTTCTGATAAAACTAAGGGTAACACTGTAACAGATAGCTCAGGAACTACAACAGTTATAAAAATCATTTCACTTCCAGCGACAGAGCAAAAAGCAGAAAAAGCAACAATAGAAATACCAGCAGGTGTTAAAATGACTGATAAAAACGGAACCTTAATTTCAGGGAATATTGATATTGATATTTTACATTTCACAGCAAGCACTGGAGCCTCTATAAAATCGTTTGGAAAACAATCAGACAACACTATTTTAGATAAAAATGGTTCAACCCTAGACGAAACAATTATCATTCCTGCAGGTTGGCTTAACATTTCAATGTATGGAGACGGAAAATCTGTTAAGGATTTTTCAAAACCAATTAAAGCTACTATTGAAATCCCAAGCAATCAATTTAATCCACTTACAGGAACTAACTATAAACCAGGTGATCTTATTGACATTTTGAGCCAAGATAAAGGAACAAAAAATTGGGTTAGCGAGACTCAAGCAACAATTAGTAGGGAAGCTACCACCAATAAACTCATAGTTGAGTTTGAAGTTTTACATTTAAGCACCTGGCTTGCAGGCTCTATGAAAAATAGATGTGGCAGCCTTATCATACCTCTGTCTGCTTCCTTTACCCAAGGAATGGCAAATGGTACTCCAATCCAAGCATCATTTATGGTAAAATACTTTAGAAACATGCTATCCACTGATTTACTTTTTGAGATACCTATAACTCAGAGTTTTTTCTATGACAATACAAATCAAAACATAGTAGTGAATTATGAAGGAGCACTACCAGTAGAAATAAGCAATGGCCAACTTTCTGCAATTGTTAATGGATCAAGCGTTTCGCAAACGTTTTCATCAAGCACAAGAGCAACAAATACTTGTGAAATTAAAATTACGCTAGGTTCTATCCTGTCAAGTAGCACTTTTACAGGCAATTTTAGAGCAAGATGTATTAGTGGCAGCACAGATTATGCAACATTACCTAATGGCTCAACCGTTTATTATATTAAAGAAACAGATTATCAAAGCAATAGTAAACCTGCAAATAGCAGTATCTTGTGGAGTAATTTTAGTGCAAACGCAGCCACTGCTTCTGTAAATTGGAATACAGTTTCTTTACCAAAAGTAAACTTTAGCACTAGCACTGAATACAGGTTTTCAATAAACTATGAGAATAAAAGGTATGACTATTTGTATACAATGCCTGCCACTATTCCAGATGAAATTATAGTTGAGCTAGAAATACCATGCAATTAGTTTCGGTTTGAACCAAACTGCCCTAACAATTTTATTAAAAACAAATATTTCTGCTTGTATTATCTTGCAATCCGATGAAGTTTTTAATAGTTGGATTAGGAAATATTGGGTCAGAATACGAAAAAACTAGGCATAATATTGGTTTTGAGGTGCTCGATTATTTCGCAGCAAAACATAATGGAATATTTACTACAGAAAAGCACGCAGATTTTTGCGAGTTTGGACTAAAAGGGAAAAAAATCTTTGCCATAAAACCTACTACTTACATGAATTTAAGTGGAAAGGCCGTTAGGTATTGGATGAATGAATACAAAATTGACTTAAAGAATGTTCTGGTAATTGTGGATGATTTAGCCATCCCATTTGGAAAACTTAGGATCAGAGCAAATGGAAGTGATGCTGGGCATAAAGGATTAAGAAATATTCAAGAAATTTTACAAACACAGGAATATGCTCGGCTTAGGTTTGGAATAGGAAATGACTTTCCAAAAGGAAGGCAAATTGATTTTGTTTTAGGAAAATGGTCAAAAGAAGAAACGAGCGAATTGATTACGCTCATTCCAAAAGCCACTGAGGCAATCGAAAGTTATGTTTTACAAGGTCTTGGACCAACAATGACCATCTTTAACAAGTAAAATGGCAGAAGTAGAACAAAAAAACAATTATGTAGGAAATTCCTTTTGGATTCTTCTTGAGAAGGCATCGAGAATAATCAGCGGTATTTTGGTTGGTATCTTAGTAGTACGGTATTTAGGTGCAGAACAATATGGTATAATCAGCCTAGGTTTAAGTGTTATAGCTATTTTAACAATTATTTCAACTTTGGGATTAGATAGTTTGGTTGTAAGAGAGATACTTACACGAAAGGAAGACTTTAACAAAATTCTTGGAACAGCATTTTCATTGCGTTTGCTAGGTTCTTTATGGGTAATTATATTGGCTACAACTTGGGCTTATTTCAATAAATCAGCAGAAACAACGCTAATATTTTTCCTTTTGAGTATAAGCATTATGTTCCAGTCATTTACTGTTATTGACTTCTATTTTCAATCCCAAGTAAAAGGAAAATTAACAGCAATAAATCAGGTTATTACCTTGTCTGTTTCTGCATTTACTAAGTTAGCATTAATTTACTTTGAAGCAGGTTTAATATGGTTTGCAACAATGGCAGCCTTTGAAGCAGGTTTAACTGCAATGATTCAAATTTACTTTTATCGAAATCAAGGCTTCAAAATAAGCAATTGGCAGTTTTCCAGAAAAGAGTCTAGGTTTTTACTCAAATATGCCGTTCCACTTATTATATCAACGGCAATTCAGATGATTTATTTAAATGCCGACACTTTACTTATTGATAAACTATTAAATGACATGAGTTTGGTTGGGCAGTATAGTGCTGGATTAAGAATTAGTCAGGCTTCATATTTTATCCCTATTGCCATTTGTGCAGCTGTTTTTCCTGGGATTGTTAATAATAGACAAAATAGGGAACTACAAATTATGAGGCTCACTCAACTCTATAGCTTAATGCTTTGGCTTGCTATTTTTGTAATTGTAGGTGCTTTGTTATTTGGGGATATTGTAATCGGCTTCCTATATGGTGATAAATTTCCTCAATCTGCTATCATTTTTAAGATACATGTTTTAAGTAGCATTCCAGTTTTCTGGGGAACCGCTTGGGCAATGTGGATGCTTGCTGAGCAAAAACAAAAGTATGTAGTTGCTATGCAAATTTTGATTGCGATTACTGTGCTTATTCTAGATTTATTTATCATTCCTATTTATGGTATTTCAGGTGCAGCCTTAGCCTTGGTTGCAGGATTATATATAGCCTTGATTTATATGGTTTTTGGATATAACTACAAGGAAAACTATAACATTTTTTTAAAGGCATTAAACCCTAAAAACCTGATTGATATAATGAATTACTCTCTAAATAAGAACAAATAATGCTAGTATTTGCGGCAGAAGAAAATGACAGGATTAAATACATCCTAGATCAAATATTGGTTCAACAATTAGGGATAAATTATAAGATTACAGATAACTTAGATTATTTTACTAAATCAAAATCTATCCGACTAAACTATTCGCCTTACATCATAGAAGGAGTTGTAAATATTCCATCTAATAGTTTGCTCTTTGAAACCAAAATAATTCCACAAAAAATTGAGGTGGTAGATGACCCTATTTGGCTAAAGGTTTTCTTTAAATTTGCTTATGAAGAAGTTCCAGATTTTCAGATTGAAACTTCATACTTAACATTTGATTTGCTTTCAGCTAGCTTTTATTTATTGAGTAGATATGAAGAATACAGTAGCGAGCAAAGAGATGAACACAATAGATTTAAAGCCTCAAGTTCAATTGCCTATAAAAACAACTTCTTAAAGATTCCGCTAATTGACCATTGGGTAGAAGAATTCAAGAAAAAAATATTAGCAGTATATCCTGCCTTATCCTTTAAATCCCATCATTTTACCAAAATAAACACCATTGATATAGATTTTGCGTATAAATATAAAGGCAGAACAAAACTAGAAATTGCAAAAAAATATGTAGGCTCACTGCTTCGGTTCAAACCGAATAATAACATATTTAAATCTATAGAAAATGACCCATATGACACGTACAATTACCTTACAAGATTTGCAGGAACATCAAATATCGAGACTAAGTTTTTTTTCTTGCTTGCCAATAATGGGAAGCATGATAAAAATATTAACCCAGAAAGTATAGAGGCAATTGAGCTTTACAATAGATTATCTGAAAGTCATAAATGTGGCATACATCCTTCATATAAGGCATCCTTTGACTTTAATTTATTAAAATCAGAAGTAGATACTTTTGAAAAAATCACAGGAAATGCACCAAAAATTAGCAGGTATCATTTTTTAAAACTAAAGTTACCAGAAAGCTTCAAAAACTTAGTAAAGCTTGAAATTGAAGCAGATTATACCTTATGCTATGCAGACCAAATAGGTTTTAGAGCTTCAACTTGCAGGCCATTTGAGGCATATGATTTAATTAATAATACCAAATTTGACTTATTACTTTACTCGCCTTGCATTATGGATGTTACCTTAAAAAACTATTTGAATTACGATCAAGTAACCGCTAAACAATGCATTAAAGAAATGATTGAAGTAACGCAAAAATATCAAGGGAAATTTATTTCCATTTGGCACAACTCATCTTTTGACAAAGAAGAAGGTTGGTTAGGTTGGGAAAAGGTATATGAGTCACTATTTGAATAACCTATATTTGCCTCAAGAAAATGGATATGAATACTACCTTAAAAATCTATAATACACTTACAAAAAGAACAGAGTCGTTTGAACCCATTACCAAAGGTTATGTTGGTATGTATGTTTGCGGACCAACTGTTTACAGCAATGCACATTTAGGCAATGCAAGAACCTATGTTTCATTCGATATAATTTATCGCTATTTTTTGCATTTAGGATATAAAGTTAGGTACGTTAGAAATATAACTGATGCTGGTCACTTGGAAGGAGACCAAGATGAAGGAGACGATAAATTTGCAAAAAGAGCCAAATTAGAGCAGGTTGAACCAATGGAAATTGTTCAACGTTATACGGTTGACTTCCATGAAGTTTTAAGTCATTTTAATACGCTACCTCCAAGTATTGAGCCAACAGCCACTGGTCATATCATTGAGCAAATAGAAATGACGAAAAAAATCATTGAGAATGGCTTTGCTTACGAGATAGATGGAACAGTATATTTTGATGTGGAAAAATTCGCAAAAACCCATAACTATACAATTTTATCTAATAGAAATCTAGACGAACTTCTTAATAATACTCGTAGTTTAGGTGGACAGGATGAAAAAAAAGGCAGACTGGATTTTGCACTTTGGATAAAGGCCAAGCCAGAACATTTAATGAAATGGCCAAGTCCTTGGGGAGTAGGATTTCCGGGTTGGCATATTGAATGTTCTGCCATGAGCACTAAATATTTGGGAGCAGAATTTGATATTCATGGAGGAGGAATGGATCTAATTCCAACACATCATACCAACGAAATTGCGCAAAATATCGCCTGTAATCATGCGCAGCCTGCTAAATTTTGGATGCATACAAACATGCTAACAGTTAATGGCCAAAAAATGAGCAAAAGTTTGGGAAATTCCTTTCTGCCAAATGAGTTGTTCTCTGGAAATCATGAATTGTTAGAGAAAGGTTATAGTCCAATGGCTGTACGCTTCTTTATGCTTCAGGCTCACTATAGAAGTACGCTAGATTTTAGCAATGAGGCACTTCAAGCTGCTGAAAAGGGATTAACTAGGCTTTTCAATGCCTCAAATAAATTATCAAATATAAATTTCCATTCAAGTTCTACAGTTCAAATCAATGATTTAAGAGAAAAACTTTATGAAGCAATGAATGAGGATTTCAACACACCAATGGTAATTGCTCACCTATTTGAAGGAGTTAAATTAATTAATTTGTTGGAGGAAGGGAAAGAAAAAATTAGCGCTCAAGATTTAGATTCATTTACTAAAACCTTCAATACATTTCTTTTTGAAATTTTAGGCTTAAAATCTGAACAAACTGGAAGTGCAGAAAAAATTGATGAATTGATGGAAATTATTCTCCAAATTAGAAGTGAAGCTAAAGCAAGGAAAGACTTTACAAGTTCCGATGAAATTAGAGAAAGATTAAAATCAATTGGAATAGAGATTAAAGACAATAAAGAAGGAACTACATTTCAAGTGGCTTGAAATATTTAATAAATGGCGGCAAAAAAAGTCTAATTGGTTGTAATTTGTTTACATACAAGGTTTAGTTTTGTACTGAATTCATGTCAAACTGAAAATTTTATGTTAACCAGTCAAATACCTATTTCATCAGCAGGTTCTGTTATTAAAAATGAACCAAGCAATTTAGTTAATTTAGCTAACCTATATAAAATATATGCTAGTGTAGAAGTTAATACCCAACAAAAAAAGTTTAGCCTGGAAATAATTGATGGTTTTCTACGTGGAAATGAACAAATTGAATTCTCTGCTCACCAAAACATATCAGATAATATTAGTTTAGTCACCTTAGAGGTAAAACCTTCCAGCAAATTAAATACTTATCTCAAAACCGCATCTTGGAACTATTTACACTCAAACCACAAAATTCTGGTACTAGTTAAAAAACAAAATAAGTTTGTTGGCTTCCAATATTTAGGAATGGATGGAGAGATAATTCAAGAAAGTGAATTTAAATTTCTTTCTAAAGTATTGTAAATCATTTGGAAATTAATATTTTTTACATATAATTGAATCAACAAAAAAAACTATGAAAATTAATACAAAATTGAGCTTGATGCTATTTGGAATAGTGTTGCTCTTCGGCGCTTGTGATAAGTTAAAAACTGATGTAAACCTTAACTTAAACCAATCTGTTGCGAACATTAAAATGACTTTGCCTATCATCACCGATAGTATGATTGGCTCAGAAATTACTTTTGTAGAGCAATTAGTCTATTTAAACGTTGACAGTGTGCTGCTCGCAAATGAGATTCCTAAAGAAAGTATTGAATCTATTTACCTTACAAATGCAGTCGTTAATTTGGATCCAAATCAGCCTGTAACTGACTTTTCTTTCATTGATTATTTAAATTTATCTTTTAGAGAACAAAGCACTGTTTACAAGCAAGTTGGTAGTGTTAATAATTCTGAACTTAATGGCGCAAACACCTTTACTATTAAATTTCCTAACAGTGCTACTGACCCTGCAAATGCAATTAATTTAGTAGATTATTTTGGCAAAACCAATTTTTTTATCACTATGATTGGTAAGGCTAAAACCACTACAACTGAAACTACAAAAACTACAGCAACAATTAATTACGTTGTAACTTACAGACCATAAACCCTGCTGTAATTTTCAATGAAAATGTTGAGGTAACCCCTCAACATTTTTTTTTATTTTAAATATTGAAAAAGAATTATAATGAAAAAAAACTACAAAAAACTAATTATCTTATTTTCACTTCTTTCAATTTTAAATGCTTGTAAAAAAGATTTAAGTTTTGACAAGTTTGATGAGGTAACATTTAATCCAGAATTTGGATTACCATTATTCCTTACTTCTTTGAGTATTGACAATTTGGTAAAAAGTGATACTGTTTATACAAGTGTAGATCCAGACGGGCTCATTAGGTTTAAATATTTTGAAGACTCTATTTTTGGATTTAGAATTGGCAAGTATTTAGATATACCTATTCAAGCACCTAGTCAGGTTATTAATAAATTAGGCCTATTACCTATACCTATTTCTACTACAAGTGCCAACAGGACCTTAGGTGAACTAAAAGATGAATTTAACACCTCCAACAGAAATGCAATTAATGCAATTGCTGGAACAACAGCAATTTTTCCAAACATTAATGATGCAAATACTTCTATTATTTCTTTGCCAGCTCATAATGGTTTTAATTCTATAAATATTCAAGCGGGATACGTAAAAGTAAATTTCACCAATACCTTGCCCGTTAGAGTTAACGCTATCACAATAAATGTCTATTCGCAAAATCCAGCTAATGTTTTACTAGGAAACATCAACCTTACCAATATTAACCCTAATGCCACGGTCATAGATTCATTTCCGTTTGTAAATAAAACCATTACATCAAATTGGGCTTATGGGGTTCAGAATATTAACCTGGCAACTAGCAGTCCAAATCAAGTATTTGTAAACTTAAGCTCAAGTATAAATTTTCAATTTTCATTGAGTTCAGCTCTTGGAATTACTGGTCAGTCTAAATTCCCAACTGCAGTGCTTAAGAGCACAAGTTCGTATATTTTTATATCAGGGGAAGACAGCACCCAAAGGCTTCGTAAAATTGAATTCAAATCTGGTAAAATCAAATACTTAGCAACAAGTGCGGTAAGAGAACCAATTGAAGTAACCATGAATTTTCCTGGCTCTACTATTAATGGAAATCCAGTGCCCGCTAAAACAATAACTATTCCTTACACAGGAATTGGTATTAATCAAGGATCAATTGATATTTCGAATATCAAATTTGATTTAACAACTAAACCGGATCAAAACTATTCTAATATCTATTATACCTATTCTGCCAAATTAACTAGTAGTAATACAATTCTTCCATTTGACTCAGCAAACACTTTTACGTTACAATTATATACAGATGAAACTGAATTAAAATATGCAGAAGGTTTCTTTGGAGCTAAGGATTTAGTAAGAGATTCTATTGAAATTGGACTGGAATTTTTAAAGGATATTGCCAGTGGGCTTAAACTTGATAATCCCATTATTAAATTCCACACCAAAAATTCACTTGGAATCCCAATTCAGCTTGATTTAGCAGTTAGTGGAGAAAACGACTTTGGCCAAAAAGCATCCTTAGGATTATCTCCTTTTGAAATATCTTTTCCTACATTATCTCAGCAAGGTCAGCAGATTATAGGTACAAAAATAGTTGACAGGACTTCTTCAAATATTGACAACTTCATTGCTTTACCACCACAAATGTTGAGTTTTAAATTAACTGCACGCGGAGAACAAGGCTATACAAATTCAAGTAATCACTTCATTAGTTCAGATGGTTATACTGCCATTGGCTTTGAAATGGACTTACCCTTGCAAATTAGGACTGACAACTTTGTATTAAGTGATACAGTTGAAGCAGACTTAACAGATGCTGAATTCCCATTTGAAGAAGGGATTTTAATGATTAAGTCAGCTAATGGATTTCCTTTTGATGCAATTTTAAACCTTCAATTCTTAAATGGCAATAATACCGAAGTACTTAAATTAGAAAATATTAAGGTGTTAGTTTCTGGCAGTTTAGATGCAAATGGTAGGGTAAACAAAAGTGGGGTTTACGTGGCTTCTATCCCATTGAGCATTTCACAACTTGAAAAACTAAAACTTTCAAAGAAGATTATCATTGCTTCTGCTCTAACAACCACTAATGGCGGAAACAAAACCGTTGGTATTTATTCAGATTATAAACTGCAACTAGGGTTTAGTGTAAAGGCTAAATTAAGTGATAATTAGAAAGGGGACAGAAATGAAAAATATAATCATCAAATCAAATTTAACATTTGCCTTTCTAGCCATAAGCTTTCTAACTTTTGGGCAAAACAATCTAACACTTTATAACTCTAAATCCTTGGTTCAAACCACATTGTTGAACCCAGCACATCATTCAAAACAAATGTTCTCTTTAGGACTCGTGGATGCTAAAATTCAGGTAATGGTGCCAGGAATCACTGCGTATGACATCTTAAGAGATGATGAGACTTTTAATCAAACCATGAATAAGATTTTAGATGGAAATCAATTCAATTTGAATGATATAAATATTGGTTTAGAAGCTAATCTCCTTCTTTTTGGCTTTAGAATGAACAAAATGTACACTTCATTTGGCTTACAAATAAATACTAATCAAGATATTTCTGTACCAAAGGAATTTGCTGCGCTTGGGTATTATGGAAATTCAAGTAACTTATTCGGAAAAGAAATCAGCTTTAATAATATGAAAGTAAATACCAGCACGTATGCGTCAATACATGCAGGTTTAAGCAGAGAAATTAACGAAAAATTAACTGTGGGTGTTAGAGGGAAATATCTTATTGGGCTTTTTGATGCTCAGGTTTATAGGTCAAATGGCTATTTTAAAACGGATTCGGGTGATCTAAATGTTTATAAACTAAATGCCAATTTAGATTATGAATTTCGCGCAGCAGGTATAGATAGAATAGACTATTACCAAAATATGCCTGAAGGCGCTACTGCTAGTAGTTACATAAACCCAATCTTTAATGACCCAGTTGGACGAGGTTTTGCTTTTGACATAGGGGCAGATTATAAAATAAATAAAAAAATGAGTGTTTCTGCCTCAATTTTAGATATTGGAGGAATCAATTGGAAACAAGCAAAAACCTATTCTAAGAATTTTGAGTTTGAATTTGAAGGATTTACCGACCCTGATTTCGACTCTATTTCTAAATTGACAGAAGATTTGGTTGATTCTCTAGATAATTTAGCAAAACCAAACGAATCATCAACCTCCTACCGCCGAGCATTAAATACTAAATACTATCTAGGTTTTAATTACCAATTAACCAATAGTACCTCGGCAGGTTTTGTGGGATTTGGAGAAAAAGTAAATGGTAAATTTTACACTGGTTTATCTGTAAACCTCTCTCAAAGAATATTACATTTCCTTGAACTACGCGCTGGAGTTACTAAATACAGAGATTTTAGTCCGGCCGTTAGTGCAGGCATTGCCGTCCACTTAGGACCTTTAACAATTTTTGGTAACACAGATCAATTTATAAACAATTTAAATTATTCTACAGCTAATGTTGTAAGCAATAGAGTTGGTTTGAACCTAAACATTGGTAATCTATATGATAATGATAATGATGGCGTGCCTAACAAAAAGGATAAATGTAAAAATGAAGCTGGTTTCAAAGACTTAGGTGGCTGTTCAGAAATTGATTCAACTTCACTTTCATTATCAAAAGATGAGCAAAAAGTTCTGACGAAGACCATAGAAAAAGTAAAATTTGAAAAAGGAACTAGTAAATTAGATAGTAGTTCTTATGCCTATCTTGAAAAAGTAATTAAACTATTAAAAGATAGAAGTGATGCAGTAATTCAAATAAATGCAAATCCAACTGCTGGTGAGACTGGAGGTATTGGAGAAGACATCAGCCAAGAAAGAGCGAATGTCTTAAGAGCATATCTTATTTCAAAAGGAATAGAAACAAATCGAATTATAGCAATAGGTTTAGGGTCAAACCTAAAAACTGAAAAGACCTTGGAACTACCAAAATCTTACAAAAATCAAGTAGAACTAAAGCTACTTAGAAAATAGAAACCAACTAAAAGGACTTGCCTAGGCAAGTCCTTTTAGTTTAATAACTTAAAATTGCTCTAATCTATTAAAAAAGAAAGCTGCTTCATGCGCTGCATTTTCATTGCTATCGCTGCCATGAATTGCATTTGCTTCTATAGATTCAGCAAATCTATTTCTGATAGTACCTTCTTCTGCCTTTTTTGGATCTGTAGCGCCAATTAAAGTTCTAAATGAAAGCACTGCATCATCCTTTTCTAAAACTGCAGCCACAATAGGGCCGCTGCTCATAAAGGAAACTAAATCATTGTAAAAAGGGCGCTCTTTATGAATTTCATAAAATGCACCTGCAGTTTCTACGCTCAATTTAGTGTATTTCATAGCCTTAATTTTAAAGCCAGCCGATAAAATTTGATCAATTATCTTCCCGATATGGCCATTCGCTACTGCATCAGGCTTGATCATTGTAAATGTTATATTACTCATTGTGTCTATAATTCAAGCCACAAAGTTAATATTTGACTTGAATTTATTGTTAAGTAGAAATAAGGTAAAATATTTATTGAAAAATAGCGTGAAAAACAAAGGTTATTAGATATTTGCACCCGCTTTGAATAATATAAAAGAAATACAACCTCTCTTAAAGGCTTCAAAAAGTCCTAAAGTAGTAATAACCACACATCACAAACCAGATGCTGATGCTTTAGGATCTTCATTAGGATTGTTAAACTACCTACTTAAAATTGGAATCCAAGCCAATGTGGTAACGCCTACTGATTATGGTGACTTTTTAAAATGGATGCCAGGAGAAAGCGCTGTTATCAATTTTGAAGAAAAAGAAAAATACAGTCAATCATTAGTTGAAGAGGCTGATATAATCTTTTGTTTAGATTTTAATGCTTTAAAACGAATCAATAAATTAGGGGTACTAGTTGCTCAAAGTAAAGCCATCAAGGTTTTGATAGACCATCACCTAGAACCAGAAGGTTTTGAACAATTCAGATTATGGACTACTAAAGCAAGCAGCACCTGCGAGCTTATTTTTTGGCTAATTGAATTAATGGGAGATGTCTCTGTCATAGACGAAGACATTGCTTCTTGCCTTTATGCAGGAATAATGACTGATACTGCCTCTTTTAAACATGGTTCCACAACAGCAACTACGCATAGAGTTGCAGCTACATTATTGGAAAAAGGCGCTAAATCAAATAGAATTTTCGAAGCCATTTATGATAATTATTCAGAAAGCAGAACAAGGTTTATAGGTTTTTGTCTAAGCGAAAAGTTACAAATTCTTCCTGAATACCATACTGCCTTGATTACTGTTACTGCAGAGGATCTTAAAAAATTTAAAATCATTACAGGAGATAGTGAAGGCCTAGTTAATTATGGTTTATCCATAACTGGAATAAAGCTTTCAGTACTTATTATTGATAGAACAGTAGCTAGAAAAATGAGTTTTAGGTCTAAGGATAGTTTCCCAGCCAATGAATTTGCAAGGAAATACTTCAATGGAGGGGGACATTTCAATGCCGCTGGTGGAGAAAGCCTTGAACCTATTGACCAGGTTGAAATAAAATTTAAAGCTGCTTTAAACGAATACAAAAATTATTTAAATTAATACAAAATAACATGAGACAATTACTTGCAATTGGTGCAATGGTATGGCTGCTTGCAGCTTGTGACAGCACAGAAACAACAGAAAATGGTATTGAGTACCAAATTCACAAAACAGAAGAAGGCGCTAGAATGGTAGCCAAAGGAGATATTTTAACCATAAACATGTTAGTTCATGTTGAGCGTACAGATTCTCAATTATTTAACTCTTATGCTGAAAATAAACCTTTTGAGATTCCATCTGATGAACCAACGCTAGGGAGTGTATTCTCTTTGCTTAAAAAAGGCGATAGCGCAACTTTCTTTGTAAATGCAGACACACTCTATTCAAAGAGTTTTAGGCAGCCGTTACCTGCTGGCATTACTGGTGCAGATAGAATTAAATTCCAAGTTAGTGTTACAGACATTTACAGCCAAGAGGAAATTAGAAAAAAAATAGAAATGCGTAACCAAGAATTTAGACTTTCGGATTCAATTGCATTTCAACAATTTATTGGCTCAAATACAGACCTAAAATCTACCACTAGCGGATTGCGCTACACTGTTATCAAGTCTTCAAATGGCAAGAAAGTGGCTTCAGGAAATAAGGTAACAGTTAAATATAAAGGTACCTTATTAGATGGAAGAGTTTTTGACCAAACCAAAGAAGGTCAACCAGATTTCGTGTTTAACGTAGGACAACGTATGGTTATTCCAGGTTGGGACGAAGGTTTACAATTAATGAAAGAAGGAGAAACCTTTAGATTTTTAATTCCTTGGAATCTAGCTTATGGTGAATTTGGTAGTGGCCCAATCCCTCCATACGCTTCTTTACTTTTTGACGTTGAATTAATTAAAGTTGAAAACAAATGATAAAAAAAATTATCCTTGGTGCTCTGATTCTCTTATCAATCAACACCTCAGCACAAAGCGACAATGCAAAAGCTGACGACAAGAAAAAAAACAAATCGGGTCAAACCACTAAAAGAAATATTAAATTGAAGCAAGAATATACAACACCCTCTGGGCTAAAATATAAGCTCTTGGAAATGGGTACTGGTAAAAAAGTTGAGGCAGGTGACATGGTAACGGTTCATTACACTGGAACCTTGCCTGACGGCACAAAGTTTGATAGCTCAAAGGATAGAAACCAACCTTTTTCTTTTAAAGTTGGTGGCGGACAAGTAATCCTAGGTTGGGATGAAGGTTTAAGATTATTAAATGTGGGAGACAAAGCTATTTTAACTGTGCCTTCAGGACTTGGATATGGAGACCGTGCTATGGGAAAAATTCCATCAAACAGCACGCTTATTTTTGAAATTGAGGTTATTGAAACTAAATCTCCTGTTGTAGCTGTGCCATTTAATATAGAAGGTAAAGAAGTTTTAACTACAGCAAGCGGATTAAAATATGTTTACATAGAAAAAGGAAATGGACCTCAAGCAGAAAATGGAAAAACAGTTGATGTTCATTATACCGGTTACCTTATGGATGGCCGTAAATTTGACTCATCAGTTGAGCGTGGCGACCCTATTAGTTTCCCTTTAGGCCAAGGCATGGTAATCAAAGGCTGGGAAGAGGGAATTGCATTGATGAAAGTTGGTGATAAAATGCGTATTATTATTCCAAGCGAACTTGGTTATGGAGCAAATGGAGCTGGAAGTGTAATACCTCCAAATTCAACCTTAATTTTTGATGTTGAACTGGTAGGTGTTAAATAACTCATTTATTATACCGTCTTTAAGCCCCGAATTTTCGGGGCTTTTTATTTTAACGATATTTGCCCAATTCAATATCCTTAAATAGATATCAGCAGACAATTCAATAATATCTGCCCTATCTGGATTGAGTTTAAGTTGTGTAACTCTTTCATCAATCGCCATTTTTGAAACTTTTCGATGAAAGACTTTGAGTTGATCCCTTGTAAATTCACCTTCCGAGGCATCTTCATTTATAATATGAGAAATCTTATTAATGGTTCCACTTGTCACTACAGCTTCTAAGTCAGGCAAGTCTTTAGTGTTCGTTTTGACCCAAGTTTCTATAGTAGCCCAAGTTTTTTCAGTAACTGCTCCATCCATTAATCTTACCGTACCTATATCGAAAGAAACAGCATTTAAAACCCTCTTGTCTTTAATAACTGTCATTTCAGTGCTGCCTCCACCCACATCAATGGTAAGATAATTCTTCTGTGCCTCAAATACATGGTCAATTGAGCGAAGAATAAGCTCACTTTCTCTTTTGCCATCAATAATTTCAATCTTTAACCCAAAATCCTCCCGCACCCTTTGCACAATTTTCTCTCCGTTGGAAGCCTCGCGCATAGCACTTGTTGCACATGCCATATAGTAATCTACTTCAAAGGCATCCATTATTAACTGAAACGCTTGCATAGCCTTAAAGAAAATTTTCCGCTTTTCTTTACTTATTTTCTTATCCTTAAAAGCGTCATCCCCCAAACGTACCGGAATTCTTAAAAACTCAATTTTTTTAAACCGGTCTGAACCTAAATCGTTAGTTGCCCGAACTATTTGTAACCGAACTGCATTAGAGCCTATGTCTATGGCGGCAAGTTTCATAATCTTTATTTAAATAGCCTTATTAGCCAAGGCAAACGGTTTTTCTTTAATCTAAAATAATGCGTTTTAATGGCACCAAAACTTTTATAAAATCTTGCTATTCCAGGTATTTCTGAACCCTCAAAATCTAAAAGCATTTTGTGGTTAGCAAATTGAAAAATAATTGAATCCATTAAATAGTGCATAGCACCAGTTTCTCTTCCACTAGCAGATGAAGTTCCAATTAAAAAAATAATTCTGCCCTTTTGCATGAGGAAGCTTCCACATGCTAACAATTCTCCCGACTTAGAAAATACCCCTTTAGAAAATAGCTTTCCTCTTTTCCAAGCCACTTCCATTAGGCTTTCTAAAGCTTGATAATCTTCGGATTTTACACCCAAAGTAACCTCCGACTTATGTATTCTATAAAAAGTAATTACTTCTTTAAATTGAATTGCTCTTAATTCTATTTCCTGCTTGCGCGACTTCTTTAAATTTCTTAAGGCTTGGTTATTATAATCCTTAGCCAATTTATCATATGGCTTATTCAAATTAAGCAGGTAATTTTTTCTCTTAATCAGTTTGTAATTCTCTGACAAAAAGTAATTCTGCTCATTTAAACTAATCTCAATAAATTTAAACTTTGAAGGGATCGCTGAAACAAAATCAAGTATTAAGTCTTGATTAATTTGTGTTTTAGCAAAAACTCCCAATTGCTGTGTAAAAAACGGTTGAAATAAGTAGGAAATGAAATACTTTCTGCTTTGTGTAAGGGGCATCACAGCATGATAATCATCTAAAACCAAAGCATCCCATTCTGGAGATACTTGGTTTAAATACCATGAATAACCATATACAAGCGAATTAGAGGCCTGCTCTAAACACAGGTCCCATTTTTCTAAGTCAATCTCTTTATGAGATAGGTAGCGAATCAAAGTAATTGAGTTTTGTTAGAATGGCAAATCATCGCCACTTGCATCTGCCGAATTTCCATAATTCATATCTGGCTCTGGATTTACAGGTGAACTGCTCATATTGCTATTTGCCCCGCCATTACTTGCCATTGCCTGCTCTATCTTCCAAGCATTTACATTGGTGTACCATTTACCATTGTATTCTCTAGACTCTAGGTTCAAATGAACTTTAACCACATCCTCTACACGAAACTTGCTTATTTCATTTGTTTTATCACCCATCATTCCTATGCAAATCTTTTTAGGATAAGTCTCTTGCGTTTCAAGTACAAATTCTTGTTTCACCCAGTCTTTTCCAGCTTTGCTTGTACCTCTTACAGGATCCATCACTTGGATAATTTTGCCAATCACATCTAATGCCATTTTTCGAAAAATTTAGTTTATAAAATTACTGCTTTCCGATTGCAATACAAATTCAAATGAAATTCATTTCGTGTTTTCCGGAAAATTCGTTGAGTTATTGGAACAAATCTTTTAAACATTTTTAACAGCAATGCCAAGTTCGTTCAGTTGTTTGTTATCAATAGCAGCGGGAGCATCAATCATAACATCTCTACCAGAGTTATTTTTAGGAAATGCGATGAAATCTCTAATCGTATTTTCTCCTCCAAACAGTGAGCATAATCGGTCAAATCCAAAGGCAATTCCAGCATGTGGGGGCGCACCATATTCAAAAGCATTCATCAAAAACCCAAATTGAACTTGGGCTTCCTCTTGTGAAAACCCTAAAACTTCAAACATTTTGGCTTGCAATTGCTTGTTAAAAATTCTCACCGAGCCACCGCCAACTTCAACACCATTAATTACTAAATCGTATGCATTGGCTCTAATTTCACCTAATTTACCCTCTTCCAATAGCTTAATATCTTCTGGTTTTGGTGCAGTAAAAGGATGGTGCATGGCAAAATAGCGTTCATCTTCTTCAATAAACTCTAATAACGGAAAATCTGTTACCCATAAACAACTGTAAACCGAGGCATCACGAAGTTCAAGCCTTGTTCCCATTTCTAATCTTAATTCGTTTAAAGACTTCCGAGTTTTATCTGCCCCACCTGCTAAGATTAGTATTAAATCATTTGGCTCAGCACCAAATGCCTTTGCCCATTCTGCTAAAGCAGCTTCATCATAAAACTTGTCTACAGACGACTTTATACTGCCATCTTCATTTACTCTAGCATATACCAAACCTGTTGCGCCAATTTGAGGACGCTTTATAAAATCTGTAAGCTCATCCAACTGCTTACGCGTATAATGTGCTGCATTTTTAGCACAAATTCCAACCACCAATTCTGCATCCTCAAATACCTTAAAACCTTTACCAGAAACCAAGTCAACTTCTGGTGATTTTAACTCCACAAATTTCATTTCAAATCTTGTATCAGGTTTGTCTGAACCATAATACTTCATGGCATCAGCATAACTCATACGCGGCACCTGCGGGATTTCAATACTTTTTACTGTAGCAAAAAGATGTTTCACCAATCCTTCGAACATATTTAAAACATCTTCCTGTTCCACAAAGCTCATTTCACAATCTATTTGTGTAAATTCAGGTTGCCTATCTGCACGTAAGTCCTCATCCCTAAAACATTTCACAATTTGATAATACCGATCAATCCCACCTACCATTAACAATTGCTTGAAGGTTTGCGGCGACTGAGGCAAAGCATAAAACTGACCAGGATTCATCCTGCTTGGAACCACAAAATCTCTAGCCCCTTCAGGAGTAGATTTGATAAGTACCGGAGTTTCTACCTCAACAAAATTCTGGTTATCTAAATATGCACGTGTTTGCTTAGCAACTTGGTGACGAAGTAATAAGTTATTCCTTACTGGGTTTCTGCGTATGTCTAAATACCTATATTTCATACGCAGGTCATCTCCCCCATCCGTATTGTCTTCAATGGTAAATGGCGGAAGTATTGCTTCATTTAAAATAACTATTTCATCCACAATTATTTCAATTTCGCCAGTTGGCATTTGCTGGTTTTTACTTTCACGCTCTTTTACCAAACCTTTAACCTGCAACACATATTCCCTTCCAAGCTTTCTTGCTTGCTCGCAAACAGCTGAGTTTGTTTCCATGTTAAAGGCCAATTGGGTCAAGCCAAACCTGTCGCGCAAGTCTATAAATGTCATTCCTCCCAAATCGCGACTTTTTTGAAGCCACCCACATAAAGTTACTTTTTTGCCAACATCGGCTAGCCTTAATTCGCCACAAGTATTTGATCTATACATAATTTTTTGGTTCAACCCAAGCTACTTTTTACATAATTGGGGCTGCAAGTTAACAAAGTAAAAGCATGTAAAAAAAAATGCTACTTTTTATCAATTTTATAAAGCCTACCAGCATCTGTTACTGCATATAATGCACCATCTGTACCTTGGGTTACATCTCTAAATCTTTGGTTTTCGGAAGATAGCAATCGTTCTTCTCCTACAACCTTATTATTTTGAATAAACAGCCTTACAATATGGGTCCCACTAAGTGCTCCAATAAATAAATTGTTTTGCCATTCTGGTACCTTGCTACCTGAGTAAAAGGTCATGCCACTTGGCGACACAACCGGATCCCAATAATAAATAGGTTGTTCCATTCCCTCTTTTTGTTGAATACCCAATCCGATGGTTTGACCGCTATACTCAATACCGTAAGTAATTGTTGGCCAGCCATAATTCTTGCCGCCTCTTACCAAATTTATCTCATCTCCCCCTTTCGGACCAAACTCACTTAACCAAACCTCTTTGGTAATTGGATGAACTGCTAAACCTTGAGGGTTTCTATGCCCAATACTAAATAACTCAGGCAAAGCACCAGCTTCAGAAAAAACTGGGTTTCCAGGTGCAGGCGCTCCATCTTTTGTAATTCGTATTACTTTTCCTAAACTACTTCCAACGGATTGTGCAAATGGGCGAGTTTCCAAACTTGAACGCTCACCAATGCAAATCAATAAATTGCCTGTTAAATCAACCACAATACGAGCCCCAAAATGTAAGCTACTAGAATAGGCATCCTTTCCTCTATAAATTACTGTAACATTTTCGAACGACTTCTCATCAACAGACAATTTACCTTTTGCGACAGAGGTAACACTTCCCCCAGCTACATTCTCTGAAAAGGCCCAATATATCATTCGGTTTGAACCAAAATTTGGATCAACACAAAGTCCGAGTAAGCCACCTTGACCATTGGAATTAACTGCTGGAATACCAGTAACTGAACTTCCAACAACACCTTCCTTAGTAACAATGCGAATAGTACCAGCCTTTTCTGTAACCATTAGCCTACCATCAGGCAAACCTGCAATGCCCCAAGGGCTTTTCAAGGCAGAACTTAAAACTGTAAACTGAATTGGTGTTGTGGTTTGAATACTTCCAATTCTAGTTTGGCCAGAAAAGGCAGGTTTATAGGTAGTATTTGCGGGATTCTTTTCAACAGGCGGACCAGTTTCTATAACTACTTCAGGTGCTGGAACCTTATTTTCTTTAGGCTTTGCACAAGCAAGAAAAAAAGGCATACTTAACAAAAAAATCAAACTATAATTCATGGCAAAATATTTTGATAAAAATAATTAAAAACTTCAAAAGATTTAGTTCAAAAAATAAATTCAGTAATTAAATAATAGATTTGAAAAATGGAATCAATTTTTTCTGATGAATGGTTCATGCGTGAAGCCCTCAAAGAAGCCAAAAAAGCCTTTGAATTAGGAGAAGTTCCAGTGGGTGCCGTGGTAGTTTGCGATAATAAAATCATAGGGAAAGGCCATAACTTAACAGAAAGATTGAATGATGTAACAGCACATGCAGAAATGCAAGCCATTACAGCAGCAGCCAACTACCTTGGCGCAAAGTACCTAACAGAATGCACGCTTTATGTTACTTTGGAACCCTGTAACATGTGTGCTGGGGCAATTTACTGGGCACAATTGCAAAACTTAGTGATAGGTACTAATGACCCTAAAAGAGGTTTTACAAACACTAATTCCAGCATGTTACATCCTAAAACAAATATCATAAACGGCATTTTAGCCGAGGAATCTGCTAGTCTGTTAAAGGCGTTTTTTCAAAAACTTCGAACCTAACTTTGGTTCAAACCGAAACAAAAAAATCTATTGTAATGTTAATAAATTATGGTTTGACCCAAACCTAACTTATACCATATATTTGTATCTTAAATAATTAAAAATTATGTCATTTGAATTACCAAAACTTCCATACGAGTACACTGCATTAGAACCACATATAGATGCACGCACCATGGAAATTCACCACAGCAAGCACCACAATGCCTATGTAACAAATCTTAATGCAGCAATTGCTGGTACAGATGCTGAAAAATTAAGCATTGAAGAAATTTGCAAAAACATTAGTAAGTACCCAGCTGCAGTAAGAAACAATGGTGGTGGACATTATAACCACAGCCTTTTCTGGACCATCATGGGAGCCAATAAAGGAGGCATGCCTAGTGGTAAATTAATGGATGCAATCAATAACGAACTAGGCGGCTGGGATAAATTTAAGGAAGATTTTAACAAAGCAGGCGCTACTAGATTTGGTTCTGGCTGGGCTTGGTTATGCGTAAAGGCAGACAAAACCTTGTGCGTTTGCTCAACTCCAAACCAAGATAATCCAATAATGGATATTGCAGAATGCCAGGGAACTCCAATCTTGGGTTGCGATGTTTGGGAACATGCTTATTATTTGCATTACCAAAATCGTCGTCCAGATTATATGGCTGCCTTTTGGAGCATAATCAATTGGGATGAAGTAAGTCGCAGATACGAGGCTGCGCTTTAATCAGTAATAAATTTTTAAAAAACCAGGCCATTTAGCCTGGTTTTTTTTTGCCTTTGATGTAATAGAAATTTAAAAACTTGGTTCAAACCTTAACTTGCTAAAAATTTGAGGTAATGAAAAAACTTATTTACTTAATCGCCCTTCTAATTTTAGGTGCTTGTACAAATACCATGGAAAAGAAACGTTTGAATTTATTGACCATCGAAAACACTCGAAAAGACAGTACAGTAGACAACTATTTTGGGGTTGAAATTGCAGACCCTTACCGCTGGTTAGAAAATGACACTGCGCCAGAGGTTATAAGTTGGGTGGCTAAGCAAAATGAGGTTACTTTTAACTACCTCAATCAAATTCCATTTAGAGAAGAAATAAAAACACGTTTAACAGAAATTTGGAATTACGAAAAATTCAGTGCACCATTTAAAGAAGGTGATTATTGGTATTTTGGGAAAAATAATGGGCTTCAAAACCAAAGTGTAATTTATAGAACCAAAGACATTGAAAATGTTAGCAATGCAGAGGTTTTTCTTGACCCAAATAAGCTTTCGGAAGACGGTACTGTGTCTTTGGCAAGCTTAAGCTTTAGCAAAGATCACAAGTTTGCTGCTATTGGAATTTCAAAAAGTGGAAGTGATTGGAATGAAATTTTTGTAATCAATCTTTTAACCCTTGAAAAAACAAAGGATGTAATTAATTGGGTTAAATTTAGTGGGGCTACTTGGTTTAAAAGTGGTTTTTTCTATAGCCGATATGATGAGCCTGTCAAAGGCAAAGATTTTAGCAATAAGAATGAATTCATGAAAATTTATTATCATGAAATGGGAACGCAGCAAAGCGAGGATAAATTGGTTTATGAAGACAAGGCTCATCCACTTAGGTATTTTAATGCTTCAGTGAGTGAAGATGAAAGCTTCCTATTTATAAATATAAGTGAAGGAACTTCTGGAAGCGAAATCTTAGTAAAATCTATTAAAGACCAAGACTATTTAAAAGGCAGTTTTACTATATTTTGCAAAGGATTCACAAACAATTATGGCGTTGTTACCAATGATGGCAATAAAATTTTAGTATTAACAGATTACAAAGCACCAAAATATAGATTGGTTGCTATTGACCCAACACAACCAGAAGAAAAAAACTGGGAAGTTAGAATTGCAGAAGGAAAGAACTTATTAGAAAATGTTACCAGTGCTGGCGGTGATTTAATTGCAAATTATTTAGTAGATGCTAGCACACGCCTAAAACATTATGATATTATGGGTAAGCTAAAATCTGAAATTGAATTACCAGGCATTGGTACTGCTAGCACCGGAGGCTGTAAAGCCAATGAGAATCTAATAACGTACAATTACATTTCATTTACAGAGCCAGGAAAAATCAAGTTTTACGATTTAAAAACAATGGACCAAAAGTCTTGGGGAGCAGAAATAAAATATGCATTTGACCCAAATCAATTTGAAACTAAACAGGTATTTTATACCAGTAAAGACGGCACCAAAGTTCCAATTTTTATCATGCATAAAAAAGGAATGAAGCTTGATGGAAATAACCCAACCTTACTTTATGGTTATGGTGGTTTTAACATCAACCTAACGCCGTCATTTAGCATTAGCAGAATGATGTTTCTAGAACGTGGTGGAGTTTATGCCATTGCTAATTTGCGTGGTGGTGGAGAATATGGCGAAGAATGGCATCAGGCAGGTATGTTAGGCAAAAAACAAACAGTATTTGATGATTTTATTGCTGCGGCAGAATACCTTATTGCAGAAAAATATACCCAGTCTTCTAAATTAGCTATTAACGGAGGAAGCAATGGGGGATTGCTTGTTGGCGCGTGCATGACCCAAAGGCCTGAATTATTTAAAGCAGCAATCCCAGCAGTAGGCGTTTTAGATATGCTGCGCTACCATAAATTTACCATTGGCTGGGGCTGGGCAGTTGAATACGGTTCTAGCGATAATAAAGAACAGTTTGGTTATCTATTAAAGTATTCTCCTTTGCATAACATCAAAGAAGGAGTAAGTTACCCTGCCACATTAATAATGACAGCCGACCATGACGATAGGGTGGTACCTGCACATTCCTTTAAATTTGCTGCAACTTTGCAAGAAAAAACAAAAAAAGAGGATACTCCACATTTAATTAGAATTGATAGTAAAGCAGGACATGGTGCAGGAAAACCAACTGCTAAGCTTATTGAAGATGCAACAGATATGTATTCTTTTATACTTTGGAATCTTCAATAACAGCTATTTCCCAAACCTAACTCCAGTGCTTATTCTAAAGTAAGCATTTTGAACAAAATAGGTTTCGGACTCTCTCACTTTTATGGTATTACCAAAACTTGTGATTTGAAAAGCTGCAAACCATTTTTGTGCATTATAGCCAATTCCAAACCTTAGCTCATTGGTTATACCATAAAAAATGCGATTTGGAACAATGGAGTTAACGCTTTTAGTTGTTCTTCCAGCCTGCAATGAATAACCAGGAATTATACTCGCGCTTACAAACCAATGTCGTTTTGAAAAAAGTGGAATTGTACCCATCAATCCAAGTTGCAAACCCAAAGTATGTGAAGCCAGAAAAGTTTCCGAAATAGGCAAGTTTTCAGTATTTGTGGTACGAGGAAATAAGTTAGAATCTGCTTCTAACCTATTATACATATGACTTGCACCAAGCGCTACACCAAAGGCAGCTTTGCGTTGACGTTCGAATTGAAACGCAGCTGCTGGATTCGAAAATCTTTTGTGGTTGAGGATGTAATTATAAACCGTAAACAGTGTTTGAGCTTTAATATCTGGCCTAAGATAAAAGGCGCCATCAGCATGATTAGCTCTATAATTTGGTAACCATTCTTCAGTATTTTGCAGATAAAACCCAGTGTAAGTTTCATATTTAGTTTGAAGGGTATATTTTCTTTTGACCACACTTATACCAAGTGCAAAATTGTTTGTATTACCCAATTGCTCATTTAATCTTGTGACCGGAAGCCGAGTACCTACTTGAAAATTTAACCATTTATACCTAAACCTAAGGCCGCCAGTCAAAATAAAATTACTTAGGTAATTTAACTTGGTTGGCCCATTTGGATTAACCATATCCACTTGCATTAAATGACTTTTGGTTTCTAAATAGGGAGACAATAATAAGCTGTTTGGAAAGACTTCAATTGGGCCAACCCTCTGGCTGGTGCTGCTTTGAGCCTTCGAAACAATTACCATTACAACTAAATAAAATACTATAAGCCAATTTTTTTTAGTCATTTACTTTAAGGTTTAAAAAAGACAATACAAATAACTATAAAAATGTCAAAATAAAATTCATTTAGAAGGGCCATCACAAAATTATCTTAAAAGGTATTGACATTACGAATGTCAAACGCTAATCTGCGTCCATAAAATACTACTATATTGCATTTTAGGGTTCGGCTTGAACCAAGCGCCTAATAAACAATATTAAAATAAGTAAATTATTTCAAAAATTGAAATGCGTTAAAAGCATTTCCAATTTTCAATTAAATTAAAAATTGCAATAAACTAGGCTCAAACCAAAAAAGGATAATGTAATATAAAATTTTCCTTTACAAGGGTACAATTAGGATTAAAAGTTGTAATATCAAAATTATAAATTTGATTAATTGCAAATTACTCATATATTTGCAGCTTATTAAAAGAGATAGAGGGGACCGCAAGTCCCCTCTTTTTTTACCATGCAGATAGCAGAACAAATAATAGAATGGAGCAAGGAAGTGCTCGAGCCGGAAGTTTTTGTGGTGGAAATTGAGCATAAAAATGCTGGGGGGAAATTGATTGTTCTTTTGGATAGTGACGGTCCGTTAACCATAGAACAATGCAGAAAATTCGGCAAGTTTCTTTCGTTAAAATTAGATGAAGTTGATTTTGGATTAATTCCATATACGCTAGAAGTTTCTTCGCCTGGAGTAGACAGACCGCTTATTTTACCCAGACAATATCAAAAACACATCGGCAGAGAGTTGAAAATAGTATTGAAAGAAAAATCAGAATTAGTTGGTCGTTTAGTCACAGTTGAAGAGCTTGGAATTACGCTTCAATTGAAAGATAAAAAAAAGGCCTATAACCTTGCTGAACCAACAGTTAAGAACATTGGCTTTGGGGAGATTGAGTCGGCAGTTGTTCAGGTATCATTTAATTAGTAATTTAAAATTTAAAATAATAGGATATGCATAGTGCAGGATTAATTGATTCGTTTAGCGAATTCAAAGAATTTAAAAACATCGATCGCGCGACCATGCAGCGTGTGTTAGAAGACGTTTTTCGTGGTATGTTGCGCAAAAGGTTTAATAATGATGAAAACTTCGACGTAATTATTAATGACAAAAGTGGTGACTTAGAAATATGGCACAATAGGGTAATTGTTCATGATGGAGAAGTTGAAGATGAAAACACCCAAATTTCGATTTCAGAAGCGCAAAAAATTGAACCAGACTTTGAAATTGGAGAAGATGTAACTAAGGAAGTTGGCTTAGCTATTTTTGGAAGACGTGCAGTGCTATCAGCCCGTCAAACACTTTTATCTAAAGTATTAGAACTAGAAAAAGACGAGTTTTATAAAAGATATAAAGACCGTGTGGGTGAAATTATTGGAGGTGAGGTTTACCAAATTTGGAAAAAAGAAATCATGATTTTGGATGATGCTGGCAATGAGCTTTTACTTCCAAAAACAGAGATGATACCTGCTGATTTTTATAAAAAAGGTGATTCAATTCGCGCAGTTGTGTTAAAAGTTGAAATGCACAATGGCAATCCAAGAATTATACTTTCCCGAACTTCTCCAGTATTTTTAGAAAGATTGTTTGAACAAGAAGTTCCAGAAATTATTGATGGCCTTATTAGCATCAAGAAGATTGTACGTGAACCAGGAGAAAGAGCAAAAGTAGCTGTTGAAAGTTATGATGACAGAATCGATCCGGTTGGAGCATGTGTAGGTATGAAAGGTTCTCGTATCCATGGAATTGTAAGAGAACTTAGAAACGAAAACATTGATGTTATTAACTATACCGCTAATACTTCACTTTTAGTTCAAAGAGCTTTAAGTCCAGCTAAAATTAGCAGCATCAAAATTGACGATATTAAAAAGCGAGTAAGCGTTTATTTAAAACCAGATCAAGTTTCTCTAGCAATTGGTAAAGGTGGACATAATATTAAGCTTGCTGGCAAATTAGTTGGATACGAAATTGATGTATACCGCGAAGCCGAAGTGGAAGAAGAAGACATTGATTTGGATGAATTCTCAGATGAGATTGATAGTTGGATTATTGATGAGCTTAAAGGTTTGGGCTTAGATACCGCAAAAGCAGTACTCAGTATGTCAAATGAAGAATTAGTAAGACGTACCGAATTAGAGGAAGAAACAGTTCAAGAAGTTAGAAGAATACTTGAGGCAGAATTCGAATAATAACAAGTGATAAAACCAACATGAGGAATATCCATGTTAAATAACGATATTCGCACAAATTTTTAGGAAGTAAAGCGCAGAATGAGCGAAACAACAGGAACAAAACGATTGAGTGCAGCGGCTAAAGAATTTAACGTGGGTTTAAATACTGCGGTTGAATTTTTAGCTAAAAAAGGCCATCAAATTGAAGCTAAGCCAACCACCAAGCTTACAGAAGAACAATTTAATTTGTTATTGGCAGAGTACTCTTCCGAGAAAAAGGTTAAACAAGAGGCAAACAAGTTAGGGAAGGAGCGCATAAAGCCTCAAAACACCATAATTGAAATACCAAAACCGAAGGCAATTGTTGTTGAGGAAGAAGAGGAAGAAGATGGAATATTGATAAAAAGTGGCTTGGTTAATACCCCAGCAGCTAATAAAAAAGTAGAACCTGAGACACCTAAAGCGGAAGAGGCTCCTATACTAGCAGCTGTAGAACCTGAAGTAAAAGTTGAAATTGCACCAATCATTGAGGCGCCAATTCCTGAAGTAAAAAAGGAAGAAGTAATCGAGGTTAAAGCAGAAGTTCCTATTATCATAGAGGACCATGTTATTGAAAAACCAATAGTAACACCTATTCAAGAAGAAACTTTAGGAGGGTTAAAAGTAGTTGGAAAAATAGATTTAGATGCCAACAAAAAACCAAAGCCTTCTCCTAAAAAGCCTGAACAGACAAAAGCACCATCTGTTCCAATTGTCCAAGAAGTAAAGGTTGAAACCCAAAAGGTTGAAGAAAAAATAGAGCCGGTTGTTGAAACCCCAATTACCAATAATTTAGAGCCAGAAGCGCCAAATGAACAAGTAATTATATCAACAGAAACACCGATAACCATCACAGAAGCATCTGCAGATGAAGATGTTAAGGTAATGGATGTTAAATATGAAAAACTTGATGGATTAAAGGTTCTTGGAAAAATTGAATTAAGAAAAGACCCACCTAAAAAACCAAACCCAGTTGCAAGCAGCGATAGCAATATTGATGCAAAACGCAAACGCAAACGTAAACAGGTAGATCAAACTGGAATACAAAAAGTAGACCCTGCGAAAGATTTTGATCCTCGCAATCGACCAGCTGGAACAGGTGGCGGCGGCGGCGGTTTTAACCGCGGACCTGGCCAAGGCCAAGGAAACAACCAACAAGGTGGTAATAATCGCTTCAATAGAGGTGGTAATCAAAACAATAGAAATGCTCCTAAACCAGAGGTAAAAACTGAAATATCTGATAAGGAAATACAAGATAAATTAAAGGCAACTTTAGCACGACTTAATCCTGGTAGCAAAAATCCAAATATTGGGCAGGTTAGGTCTAAAATCAGAAAACAAAAACGCACAGACAAAGCTTCTGAGCGTGAAGAGCAAATGCTTCAGGAGGAATTGGAAAAAAACAAACTTAAGGTAACAGAGTTTGTAACGGCCAATGAACTTGCAAATATGATGAGTGTTCAAGTGACACAAATTATTAGCGCATGTATGAGTTTAGGTATGATGGTTTCTATCAATCAAAGACTTGATGCAGAAACAATCGCCATTGTTGCAGAAGAGTTTGGCTTTGAAGTTGAATTTGTTTCTGCCGAAATGGTAGAAGCTGTAGAAGAAGATATAGACGAACCAGATACTTTAGAACCAAGAGCTCCTATTGTCACAGTAATGGGTCACGTAGATCATGGTAAAACATCTTTACTCGATTATATTAGAAGTGCTAATGTAGTAAAAGGTGAAGCAGGTGGAATTACACAGCATATTGGAGCATATGAAGTGAAATTAGAAAGCGGCAAAAAAATAACTTTTCTAGATACACCAGGTCACGAGGCGTTTACCGCCATGCGTGCAAGGGGAGCAAAACTTACAGACGTTGTAATTATTGTTATTGCTGCGGATGACAGCGTTATGCCACAAACCAAAGAAGCCATATCGCATGCACAAGCTGCAGGCGTTCCTATAGTTTTTGCCTTAAATAAAATTGATAGGGATGCAGCCAATCCTGATAGAATCAGAGAACAATTGGCAGCAATGAATATTTTAGTGGAAGAATGGGGCGGAAAATACCAATGTCAAGAAATTTCAGCCAAAAAAGGTGTTGGTATAGAATCTCTGTTAGACAAAGTGTTACTTGAAGCTGAAATACTTGACCTAAAAGCAAATCCAAATAAACGTGCTGTAGGTAATGTTATTGAGGCCACCCTGGATAAAGGTAGAGGTATTGTTACCACTATCATGGTACAAAGTGGAACAATGCGAGTAGGTGATCCAATTTTAGCTGGCGTAAATAGTGGAAAAGTACGTGCCATGTTTGATGAGAGAGGAAAGAAAATGGCAGAAGCTGGACCAAGCACACCAGTTGTTATACTTGGTTTTGATGGCGCTCCTCAAGCAGGTGATAGATTCATTATTACTAAGACTGAACCCGAAGCAAGAGAGATTGCTAACAAACGTCAACAACTTCAACGCGAGCAAGGAATAAGAACTAATAAGCACATAACCTTGGACGAAATTGGAAGACGTTTAGCAATTGGAAACTTCAAAGAACTCAAGGTAATTGTTAAAGGTGATGTGGATGGATCTGTTGAAGCCCTGTCAGACTCATTGATTAAGCTCTCTACTGAAGAAGTTCAAGTGAGCGTAATTTACAAAGCAGTGGGTCAAATTTCTGAAAGCGATGTTATGTTGGCTTCAGCATCTGATGCAATCATCGTTGGATTCCAGGTTAGACCTAGTTCGCAAGCAAGAAAGTTAGCTGAAAACGAGTCCATTGATATCCGCATGTATTCTGTAATTTACAATGCAATTGAAGAAATAAAAGCAGCTATAGAAGGCCTTCTTGCTCCAACAATTGAAGAGAAGATTTTAGGTAATGCACAAATAAGAGAAGTTTTCAAAATAACCAAAGTTGGCGCAGTAGCAGGTTGTATGGTAACTGACGGTAAAATACTTAGAAATTCAAAAGTTCGTCTCATTAGAGATGGAGTTGTTGTTTACTCTAGCACACTCTCATCCTTAAAACGATTTAAGGACGATGTGAAAGAAGTAGCAAGTGGGTATGATTGTGGTTTAACCATACATAACTATAACGATTTAAGAGAGGGTGATTTTGTGGAGGCTTACGAAGAAGTAGAAGTGAAACGTACCTTAAAATAAAAACAACCTTTTCGCAAAAAAAATTGTCTATCCCTGTAATGAAGAAAATTACAGGGATTTTTTTTTTACTTACCATCATTGGAAGTGTTATATACACCTTACATGCTAGCAGCATTGCAGGATTTAATATGTCTGGAGCTCCAGAGGAAGGAAGTTGCGCCTCTTGTCATATTGGCAAAACAAACCCAGATTTAGAAAGCTCAATAAATATTTCAGTAAATGGAAACCAAAATAATTCTACTTTTATTCCTGATAGTATTTATGAAATAGAAGTAGTTAGCACTAGTCAAGGTATCACCAAATTCGGCTTTGCATTAAATGCAAGGTTTAAAGGATTAAGTTTTCTAAGTGCCGGTACTTTTCTAAGTGCTGGAGATAGTGGGGTAATTGTTTCTGATTATGTAACCCACAATGATAAAGGCACAAATGCTATAAATTTAAAGAAATGGAAGTTTAAATGGCAGGCGCCAAAAAATCCTACAAATCAAACTATTACACTATATGCTGCTGGTGTAATGGCTAACAACGACCAAAATACCCAAGGGGATAAGGTATACCTTGACTCATTAGTCTTAAACCTTATTGGAACTTCTACTAAAGAGGAAGTATGGAGTCAAAAAATTTCCATTAAACAATACAACAAAGACTTATTTCTTGAAATGCCTTATTCTTTGGCCGATTTAAAATTATATACGCTAGAGGGAAAAGAAATTCCACATTTAATTTCTCAATTAGAGGAAGGAAGATACTCAATTCAACCTCTTTCACAAATACATGGCATCATCTTAATTTCGGTTCAAACCAACCTTGGAATTTGGACTGGTAAAACCTTTTATTGATTTTGATTGCTACTCAGTTTTACTTTGAGCATCTATCACAGCAATCATAATCATATTTACAATCTCTCTAATTGTACTGCCTAGCTGAAGTACGTGCGCTGATTTTTTCAAGCCCAATAAAACTGGACCAATTGCCTCTGCTGCGCCAAGTTCTTGCAACATCTTATAGGTAATATTACCTGCAGCTAATGAAGGAAATACAAATGTATTTACCTGCTCACCAACCAACTCGCTAAAAGGGAAATTCTCTTTAAGTAACTTTTGGTTCAAAGCAACATTCGCTTGTATTTCTCCATCTACTACCATGCTGGGATTAAGTTGCTTTAGGCGGGTTCTAACTGATGCCATTTTTGAAGGAACATCACCTTTGGCTGACCCAAAATTACTGTAACTTAAAAGGGCCACGCGAGGTTGAATGTTAAAATTTGAAACTGCCTTGTGCGCTAAATTTGTAATATTTACTAATTCATCTACACTTGGAACTCTGTTTACAGAACAATCTGCAAAAAATAATGGACCTTTTTTGCTAATCATGATATACATTCCTGCTACCACATTAGTATTTTCTTCTTTACCAAAAATCTGTAAGGCTGGGCGAATGGTACTTGGGTAATTTTTTGTTAAACCGCTAATCATTGCATCTGCCTCTCCCATTTCAACCATCATAGGCGCAAAATATTGTCTATCACGCATTAACTTCTTCGCCTCATATAAGGTAATACCGCTTCTTTGACGTTTGGCAAAAAAGACCTCTGCAAAAGAATTTCGACGCAATTCATCCTCCATTGGGTCAATAATTGTAACGTCTCCAATCTTAATTTTGTGCTCTTCAATAATTGATAAAATCCTTTCTCTATTCCCCAATAAAATAGGAATGGCAATGCCATCATCTTTTACAATTTGTGCTGCTCTCAAAATTTTATAATTATCGGCTTCTGCAAATACAACACGCTTTGGAGATTGTTTTGCCTTATCTGCGATGGCACGAATGAAATTACTTTCCTTACCTAACCTATTTAAAAGTTGATTATGGTATTGCTCCCAATTGGTAATGGGATTTTTAGCAACCCCAGATTCCATAGCTGCTTTGGCCACCGCTGGTGATACAGTTGTAATTAATCGAGGATCTATAGGCTTTGGAATTATATAGTTTCTACCAAATGTTACACTTTTTTCATTATAAGCTAAATTAACAATTTCAGGAACAGGTTCCTTTGTTAGATTAGCAAGTGCATAAACTGCTGCAAGCTTCATTTGCTCAGTAATTTTAGACGCTCTTACATCCAAAGCACCTCTAAAAATATAAGGAAATCCCAATACATTGTTCACCTGATTAGGGTAATCACTTCTTCCGGTAGCAAGAATAATATCTGGACGAGAGGCAATTGCTAATTCATAGGTAATTTCTGGATTTGGATTTGCTAATGCAAAAACTATGCAATCTCTGTTCATGCTCCTAAGCATGTCTTGACTTACCACATCAGCTTTACTTAAGCCAACAAAAACATCTGCCCCAACCAATGCATCTTTCAACGAATTGAGATTTCTAGCAGTAGCAAATGGTTTCTTAATTACATCTAAAGAGTCATTGTCTTTCCTAATTACACCCTTGCTATCGCACATCACTAGGTTTTCTGGACGCACGCCCAAAGCAATCATAATTTTAGCACAAGATATAGCAGAAGCTCCTGCTCCATTGTAAACAACCTGGACCTCTTCAATTTTTTTATCAACCAATTCTAAGGCATTTAATAAGGCTGCGCCTGTAATAATTGCAGTTCCATGTTGATCATCATGCATAATTGGAATATCCAATTCCTCCTTTAGCCTTTGCTCAATTTCAAAACATTCAGGAGCTTTGATATCCTCAAGGTTAATTCCGCCAAAGGTTATGGCAATATTTTTTACAGTGCGTATAAACTCCTCAGTATCTTTAGTATCAATTTCGATATCAAACACATCAATATCGGCAAATATTTTAAACAAAACACCCTTCCCCTCCATAACAGGTTTTGAGGCTGCTGCACCAATATCTCCTAAACCTAATACCGCTGTTCCGTTACTTATCACTGCAACCAAGTTTCCTTTAGCTGTATATTTATAAACATCATCAGGGTTTTGGGCAATCTCCAAACATGGCTCTGCTACACCAGGAGAATAGGCAAGAGATAAATCCCTTTTGGTATTGGTAGGCTTGGTTGGAATTACCTCAATTTTACCAGGCCTGCCCTTACTGTGATACTTTAATGCATCTTCTTTTAAACTCATGTTTGACTATAATTATTAACTAAAAAATGAAAGGCTAAATTAATGTTTAATGCAACCATTACCACATAAAAATAGACTTATATTTACCTAGCCATGAAAGCAATTCTTTGCTTTTAAAAAGAAATTTGGGATTAAGGGTTTTTTACTATCAGGTAAAGTAAAAAGTCCTTACCCAAAATTCTTTAGTTTTAAAAATTAGGCTTTATACTTATTTCAGAGTAGAAATCTAGAATATAATTTACTGCATCTTCAGCTGTATCAACAACTTTAAACATAAGTAAATCTTCCATTCCAATATTTCCCTCTTTTTTGCACATGGTTTCCCGCATCCAATCCACTAATCCTTCCCAAAAGCTGCTACCAACTAAAACAACAGGGAATTTGGCAACTTTGTTAGTCTGAATAAGTGTTAATGATTCAAATAGTTCATCAAGGGTTCCAAAACCACCAGGCATAGCAATAAAGCCTTGGGCATACTTAACAAACATTACTTTTCTGATGAAAAAATAATCAAAATTAATACTCTTATCCCTATCAATGTATTGATTAAAAAACTGCTCAAATGGTAGTTCAATCCCTAATCCCACACTCTTTCCTCCAGCCTCTTTAGCACCTTTATTTCCTGCTTCCATAATACCAGGTCCACCGCCAGTAATAACCCCAAAACCTGCTTCTACAAGTTTCTTAGCAATTTCTTCGGCAAGTTGGTAATAAGGGTGTTCTTTCTTTGTTCGGGCTGAACCAAAAATGGACACACAGGGGCCAATTCGACTCATTTTTTCGAAACCTTCAACAAACTCAGCCATAATCTTGAAAGTGGCCCAACTATCACTGACTTTTATTTCTGGCCAATCCTTTTTCTGAAAGGCGCGTCTTATCCTTTCTTCGTTAGAATCTGTCATAGCATAAAAAAGCTTAACCCAATAACTGTTTTAGAAGTGCTGAAATAATTTTCCCATCTGCCTTTCCAGCAAATGCTTTCATTGCTAAAGGCATCATTTTACCGAAGTCTGCAGCAGAAATTGCGCCTGCTTCAGAGATTAATTGTTGAAGTTGAACCTTGATTTCTTCCTCACCCATTTGGGTTGGTAAATACCTTTCTATAACAGCAAGTTCCTCCTGTTCAACTTTTGCAAGGTCTTCTCGTTTATTCTGAAGGTAAATTTCTAGTGATTCTTTTCGTTGCTTTGCCAATTTTTGAAAAATTTTTAAAGCTGCTTCATCAGTAACACTTCCGTTTGCACCAGGCTCACTAGCTGCAAGCAAAAGAGCCGATTTTAACCCCCGCAGAGCCCTAAGACCCACCTCATCTTTTGCCTTCATGGCTGCAATAACATCAGCATTTATTTTCTCTTGTAAAGTCATATTGTAACCAATGATTAAAGTTCTTATTTCTTCTTTGTCATATATTTTGCGCCTTTTCCCAAAAAGAAAGAAAAAGTATCGCTTCTTAGACCCAATCTTAAAGTTTCAAGTGGAATAACATCATTTGGGGCAATGTTTCCAAGGCTCACATTTGCACCAACTAGCTTTATAAAATAAGTTTGTTGCGCCTTTTGAGGAGCTTCCCAAATAATTTTTTCCTCAGGTATTTTTGTAAGAATTTCTTGAACAAGTCCTTCCCTAACCTCACCACTGCTGCGATATACGCCAACATTTCCAGCTTCTCTAGCCTCTGCAATTACTTTCCAAGCACCGGCTTCTAGTTCTGTTTGCATTAATTCAATCCATTGATAAGGTGGAATAATTTTTTCTACATCTTTAGAACCAACCTCACTCAATACAGTAACATGTTTGCTTAGCTTGGCAATATAATCCAACTTAATATCATGCGGTAATTCAATAGATCCATCTGAAACTTCAGCATGCTTCATCCCATATTTTTCTAGTACCTTAAGGTAATCATCAAATTGGTTTCTAACAATGTAGGCTTCAAAAAGGGTACCGCCAAAATAAACAATGATATCATTTTGCTGATAAAGTTTAATTTTTTCTTCAAGCTTTTGGGTTACAAAGGAGGTTCCAAAACCAAGTTTTACTATATCAATAAAACCACCACTTACAGAAATCATATCTTCAGCCTCTCTGATGCTAAGTCCTTTATCCATAACCATGGTTAAACCACTATCTCTAGTCTTTTCTGTTCTCTCAGGAATGTACTTTAATTTATAATTTTTCATTTCAACTAACTGCTAATACCTTTAATGTAGGATTTCAAATTTACTCAAAATATATTATTTAGGAAGTCCACAGAATTAGGGACGATTTGCCTCAATAATAGTCATTATTGCTATTTGTAATTTTAACTTTGGTTCAATATCAAATAACAAAAAATGGTCTTCAAAACATAATGTTAATCCAAATTCCAAATGCTTATGTGCCTCTTGAATAAATCCTAAAGCATATAAATATACCACTAACCTGTAATGAAACTGATGACAGGTTGGGTCAAAACCTAAGGCCTGTAACAGTAAATCTTTAGCGGCACTAATATCACCTTCTGCATATTTAAGGAAACTCCAATCCATCCAACTATCCATCATGGTAGGGTCTAACTCGGTCATTTTCGTATAAACATCTTCAGCTTCCTTTACATGCCCAAGTCTATATTCGCATTCACCCAAAACTAAAAGAAATTCTAAATTATCAGATTCAAGTAAGATTGCCCTTTTAAAATATTGCAAGGCTTCTTTGTATAATAATTCCTTCTCAAACGTAAGCCCAATGCCAAACCAGGCCTCAGCAAGATTAGGGTTTAATTGAGCTGCCTTTTTGTATTGAGTTCTAGCATCTTCAAGTCTACCAATTCGTTCATAGCAACCAGCAAGGTTGCAAAAAGTTATACTATCTCCTCCTTCCGTTTCAATTACAGAGAGGTACTCAGGAATTGCATCTGCAAACCTATCTAGCTCCACCAAACAATTTGCCTTATTAAACCTAGCAATTGTATATTCTTCTTCAATCACTAAACAAAAATCGAATGCCTCGATCGCCTTTTCAAAGTTGTTTATTTTGCTGTATGTAATACCCAAATTATACCAAGCACCTGTATTATATGGGTCTATATCTATTAAGGCATCTAAATACTTTATTGCCTTTTCGTGATTCCCAAGAAGGTCTGAACAATGTGCTATTTCATAATAGGCTTGTTCAAGTGCAGGTTCTTCATCAATGATGAGTTCAAAGTAAGCAGATGCTTCATCAAACTTGTCATTGTCTTCATAAACGTATGCAATTTCAAAAAGCATATCCAATCTTTCATCAGCATACATCAAAGCCTTTTCAAAAAGTGATGAGGCCTCCTCCAAATCATCTAAATTAAGGCAAACTTCACCCTTAAGTAAAAAAAGATCTGCACTAAATGGCTCATATAATTCAGCTTTTTCGAGTTCTTCCATCGCCTCTTCAAACCGTTTAGACAAAACATAGACCTCTGCTAGTTTTATCCAAAAAGGAATATTTGTTGGATATAATTCCTTACCAAACTCAATTGCCTCAATGGCTTTCTTCAGTTTATCATTCTGAATATAGAAATCTATAATTCCTTCTATAGCCTCCGCATCAAAATAATCTTTGGTTTTATTGCGTAACATTTTCTCATAGCGCTGCACATTGCTGCTTACTTCTTCACCCAAATAGTCATTGCCTTCCATAGGCCTAAAATATTAGTTTATCAAATTTACGTTCCTTTTGCTTGGTTCAAAAGAACAAAAGCACGAATTTTCGCAAAATCTATTTACAAGGTTGAAAACTAGACTTATCAAAATGAAAAATAAATTCGTACTTGTTCTTTTCTGCTTAACGAACGCGTTACTCTCTTTCGCACAAACCAAGCCAAAATCTCTTAATCAGGCAAACTGGCAGCAAAGTGTAGATTATGAAATCAAAGTGAGTTTAGACACACAATACCATGTACTTAGAGGTTTTGAAAGTATTAGCTATAAAAACAATTCCCCTAATACCATTTCAGAGGTTTACATGCATTTATGGCCAAATGCCTATAAAAACAGAACCACAGCCTATGCCAAACAAGATTTAGAAAATGGAAGCATCAGTTTTTACTTTTCAGAAGAATCTGACAAAGGATATATAGATTCTATCAATTTCTTAGTAGACCAACAGATTGTAAAATGGGATTATACAGAAAATATTGACGTTGCTAAAATTATTTTAAACAGGCCCCTTCAACCAAATGAAACAATAATAATTTCAACACCCTTTAAGGTTAAATTGCCAAAAGTGTTCTCGCGTTTAGGTTTTGAAAATGGTCATTATTGCATCACTCAATGGTACCCCAAACCAGCAGTTTATGATATAAACGGTTGGAACCCTATGTCCTATTTGAACCAAGGTGAATTTTATAGTGAATTTGGAAAGTTTGATGTTCAAATAACTGTGCCAAAAAATTTAGTTGTTGCAGCAACTGGAGAGGTTCAAGATCCGGAGGAAAAAACTTGGTGGCGCAAATTGAAAGACGAAAACAATGTACCACATCCTTCAAATTCTGATGTAAAAACTTTACACTTTATCCAAGATAATGTTCATGATTTTGCTTGGTTTGCAAATAAAAACTATCGTGTTGATTTTGATACCGTAACCCTAAACAATGGACAAAAAGTTGAAACCTGGATTTTTGAAGTTTCTAAAAAGGAAGCACCAAAAGGCATAGAACATCTTAATGATGGGGTTAAATATTACTCTGATAAAGTTGGTAACTATCCTTATAGCATTGCACAAGTTGTAATTACCCCATTGATAGCAGGTGGCGGAATGGAATACCCTACCATAACTAATTGTGGAAGTATTGACAGAACTACAATCATACATGAGGTAGGCCACAATTGGTTTTATGGCATACTTGGTAGCAATGAACGTGATTATCCGTGGATGGATGAAAGTATTAATACCTATTATGAAGAAAGGAGCCAAAAAGACCTATCTTCTAATCCAAACGCCGGAATGATAAGCTTGTTTGGAATGAAAATTAGCCAACTCGATTTAATGGTGAATTTGACTTTGCGTAAAAACTTGGATCAAGCAGGAAACCTAAAATCTGAAGCATACACAGATGCCAATTATGGAGCAATTGTATATGGCAAAAACCCAAAAAGCATTGCCTACCTCCAACATTATTTAGGTGATGACATGTTCGACAAAATGATGCAAGCTTATTATATTCAATGGAAGTTTAAACATCCTTTACCAAACGACTTTCGCATTCATGCCGAAACTTTTACTGGAAAAAATCTTTCTTGGTTTTTTGATGAATTGATGGGCACCACTAAAAAAATGGATTACAGTGTGAAAAGTCTTCAAAACAGCAAACTTACACTTAAAAACAAAGGTCAAATTAGCAGTCCAGTTTTGCTAAACAAACTAGATCATGACACCATTGTTGCTGCTGTTTGGTTAAACGGCTTTTTAAACAAACAAACATTTTCTTTAGATAGCTTAGGGCTTGGAGGCTTCAATAAATACACAAGCTTCGAAATAAACCCTACAAGTCAGACCGTAGATTTATACCCGCAAAACAATTTTGCCAAACCTCAAGGTGTTTTCAAAACTAGTGTACCATTAAAATTTCAGTTAATATTTGGAATAGAAAACAATAAAGCCCGCCAAACTTTTATAGCACCAGTCTATGGATATAACCTATATAATAAAAACATGTTTGGCCTAAGCTTTTATAATAGCATTTTCCCACAAAAGAAAACTGAGTTTATTTTTACACCATTGTACAGCTTTGCTACAAAAGACCTAAACGGTTTCTTCTCCATTCATAGAAACATTTATGGTGCTGGTAAAATTAGAAATATTCAAGTTGGACTAAAAGCATCAAGATTTGGAAATAATGCAATTTCCTTCCGATCTAACGATATTGAAATTGATAATATAATAAAAGAGTTTGGCTCTTATACAGATAGAACAAGCTTTGAAAAAATTGCACCATTTCTAAAATTAAATCTTCGCCCTAGAAACGAAAGAAGTAACATAGAACAGTCCATAACCTTGCGTTACGTAATGGTAAATGAACAGTTTAGTACGCAAGGATATTACGCAAATTTTGGTTCTGACCACTATGGTGTAAGTAACTTAAAATATCATTATCAAAGAGACCATGCTTTGTATCCATCTTCTTTTAACTTTGATTACCAATTAGGTTTAAAAAATAACGGTTTGAACCGATTGGCCTTAGATTTTACACAATCATTTACTTATTCTAAACACAAAAAAGCAGCTTCCATTAGACTCTTTACAGGAATGTTTTTTGCAAGAGAAACCTATGCAGGAGGCATCAGAAGCGTCAATCAAAAAGTTTATGAAAACGCTATGTTCACAGCAGGTGGAACGTTGGGGTCAAATGATTATTTATTTGATGAAGTAATGATAGGCCGCTCCGACTTTACTCCAGGTTTTTGGAGTCATCAAATATTGCAAAGAGATGCAGGATTTAGAAATTTTGTAAACCTTGGAAATACCGACAGATGGATAAGTGCAGCAAACCTTACCATTCCTTTTCCATTGCCAGTACCTTTAGGTTTTTATGGTGATTTCTCTTATGCAAAACTTCCATTTTCTGCAGGTAACAATGGGAATTTTAGTTATGTTGGAGGTATTTATATTCAAATCATAAAAGATATTTTATGTATCTACGTGCCGGCTGTTTCTAGTGAAAACGTATCAGATTATTGGGATTTAAACAAGGCAGATAATATTTTCAAAAAAACAAGTTTTACCTTAAATCTAAACAAACTTAGCCCTATTCAATTCATAAGAAATTTTAAACTATAAAAAGTAGGACATAATTTAAATGTACCTTTGAAAAACAAATTGAAATTATCATGACAAATCAAGTTGCAACAAACAGTTTCCTAGCCAAATTAGGAATTGAGTCAATCAATCCAGGGACCTCAACTGGGAAGGAAAATTTTATGGATTCAAATGCTGAAGTAAAAAATATACATTCTCCAGTTGATGGTTCACTTATAGGTTCAATTGCATACACAACCGCTGAAGAATATGAAAAAGTTGTTACCAAAGCAGATGAAGCATATCAAATATGGCGAAAGATTCCTGCTCCAAAAAGAGGCGAAATTGTTAGACAATACGGAAATTTATTGAGAGAATACAAAGATGCTTTGGGTAGGTTAGTAAGTTTTGAAATGGGTAAAAGTTTACAAGAAGGACTAGGCGAAGTTCAAGAGATGATTGATATCTGTGATTTTGCTGTTGGATTAAGTAGACAATTACATGGACTTACAATGCACAGTGAAAGACCCAACCACAGAATGTATGAACAATGGCATCCAGTTGGGGTTGTGGGGATTATCTCAGCTTTTAATTTCCCAGTTGCGGTTTGGAGTTGGAACAGCATGTTAGCGGCAATTTGCGGGGATGTTTGTATTTGGAAGCCATCAGAAAAGACTCCCTTATCAGCGGTAGCCTGCCAAAAGTTAATGGCGAGAATCATTGAAGAAAATAATTTGCCTGAAGGCTTATTCTGTTTAATAAATGGAGATTACAAAGTTGGCGAATGGATGAGTCATGACGAAAGAATTCCATTGGTATCAGCAACTGGTAGTGTTAGAATGGGTAAGGCCGTAGGAAGTGCTTTAGCAGAAAGATTTGGAAAGGCTTTACTAGAACTTGGTGGAAATAATGCGATTATACTGACACCAAATGCAAACTTAGATTTAGCAATGGTAGGGGTACTTTTTGGCGCGGTAGGAACTGCTGGACAAAGATGCACCACCACAAGAAGATTAATCATTCATGAAAGCATTTATGAGCAAGTGAAAGAAAAGCTTGTTAAGGCTTATGGGCAATTGACAATAGGCAACCCACTAGAAAGCAATTTGGTAGGACCACTAATAGACAAAGCTGCTGTAAATGCCTATTTAAACGCAATTGAACAACTTAAAAAAGAAGGCGGAAAGGTGCTTTGTGGGGCTGAAGTGCTTTCTGGACCTGGGTATGAAAGTGGTTGTTATGTAAAACCAACAATATGTGAGGCGCAAAACTCCTATAACATTGTACAATCAGAAACCTTTGCACCTATTTTGTATTTATTAAAATACAGCTCATTAGAAGAAGCAATCGCTCTTCAAAATGGCGTAAAACAAGGATTAAGTTCCGCAATATTTACAAATCATATGCAAGAAGCTGAAGAATTTTTAAGTGCTTGGGGAAGTGATTGCGGAATAGCAAATGTGAACATTGGTACAAGTGGAGCCGAAATTGGTGGCGCGTTTGGCGGAGAAAAAGAAACAGGCGGCGGTCGCGAAAGCGGATCGGATGCGTGGAAAGCCTATATGCGTAGACAAACTAATACCCTAAATTTTGGGAAAGAATTGCCACTGGCACAAGGAATAAAATTTGATTTATAAATAATTTAAATTTTGGTACAAGGTTTGCCTAACTCAAGCATTATGAAAAGCAAGATTTTTCTTTTTAGTATGATTGGATTGGCCGGGATGGCTAGTTCTGTATTGGCACTTGAAAAACCAGAAACCAAAAAAACTAAACCATATGAGATTAAAAGCATTAACAATACGGCTTTTACATATGGAGAAAAACTCGAATATAGAATACATTATGGACCCATGAATGCTGGAAAATGTGAGTTCTTGGTAAATAATGATCCAGTAGAAGTTAATGGTAGGAAATCATTTCACATTAAAGTAAACGGAAAATCTACAGGTATTGTTGATGCAATGTTTAACGTGAGGGATGAATATGAAAGCTATGTTGATGAAACTGCTATTATTCCCTGGAAGTGCATTAAAAAAGTAAAAGAAGGCGGATATACCGATAGTGATTTTATTTTATTTGACCAACTGAATGGCATTGCCTCAAGTAAAAGAGGAAAAGTTGAAATTCAAGAACAAACTCAAGATATTGTTTCTGCGATTTACTTTGCAAGAACTACAGACATGAGCAAAGCGAAAATTGGTGATGTTTTTCCAGTTAACATTTATATGGACGCCGAAAATTATCAATTGCGATTTAAGTTTGTTAAAAGAGAAACTATAAAAACTGAGGCTGGAACTTTTAAAACTCTTGTAATAAAACCTCAACTTTTAAAAGGTAGAGTTTTTAAAGATGAAGATGCCTTAACTTTATGGGTAACTGACGATGAAAACAAGATTCCCTTGTTGGTTGAAAGTGACATTTTTGTTGGGTCTGTAAAAGCAGAAATTACTAAAATAAAAGGGGCAAAGAACCCAATGTTGGCAAAAATTAAATAATTGGGTTGAACCAAAACTGTTTGTGGCTTTATTTGTGGTAATAAATGATGACTTTCAAAGATTTATATAATAAAGCCACAAGCAGTTCTATAATTTCAATCGTACTTATAATTTTTTATACTGTAGGAACTATTGGAATAAGTCTAAATCCTGTTGATTTTGCAAAACTTACCCCATTTAATTTATTGCTCACAATAGCGGCTACTTTATGGCTGCATCCAAAAAAGGATCCTTTTTTTTATGTTCAATTATCATTTCTCTTTGCAGCTTCTTTTACACTAGAATTTGTTGGGGTTAACACAGGCCTAATATTTGGTAAGTACGCATACGGAGAATCTCTTGGAATAAAAATTGGAAATACCCCGCTTTTAATAGGCGTTAATTGGATAATCGTTGTATACAGCAGCTTACATTTGGTTCAAACCGCTAGCAAAAAATTAAATTTAAAGGTAAATGCCCTAACAGCTGCAGCATTTGGCGGCTTATTAATGGTAATATTAGATTTGTTAATTGAACAGGTTGCCCCTAAACTAGATTTTTGGGCTTTCGAAAATTTAGAAGTGCCCCTCCAAAATTATACGGCCTGGTTCTTCTTTGGATTTACATTTTGTTTTTGGCTCATAAAAAGCGGATTAATTTCTGATAATCCAATTGGTTGGAGGGTTTATTTAATTCAATTAGTTTTTTTTGTCATTTTAAATATAAGCCTTTAAAACAAAGATTGGTTTAAATTTAACAACACAATAGCAAGTCGAAACAATTATTATTGCTACTTGTTCAAAAATTATGATGGTAAATATTCTTATAGTTATAGCCACTTTCTTTTTCATGGAATTCATGGCTTGGTTCACTCATAAATTTGTAATGCATGGCATACTTTGGTATTTGCATAAGGACCACCATCAGGTTGAACCTGGATTTTTTGAAAAGAATGATGCCTTCTTTCTAATTTTTGCCGTTCCAAGTGCATATTGTTACGTTACGGGTATTATGCACCAAGATTTTAGATTATTTATAGGAATCGGCATTTCCTTATATGGCTTATGCTACTTTTTAGTACACGATATTATCATTCATCAACGTTTCAAAATCTGGACACATTGGAATAATAGATATGTACGTGCCATTAGAAGGGCGCATAAAATGCATCATAAACACCTTAACAAAGAATTAGGAGAAAACTTTGGGATGTTAATTGTTCCAATAAAATACTGGAAAGACCCTAATACCAGCAAATGACTTTGTATGCTTGGCTTATGCTTGGCTCTTTACTTGGGCCTTTAGCGCTTAGCTTTGATAAAAAGGTGGCGTTCTATAAATGGTGGCCAGCATTGTTTGCTGGAATTGCCGTCAACATGGTACTTTTTATTCTTTGGGACAGCTGGTTTACTGTTAACAATGTTTGGGCTTTTAATGAAAGTTATGTTTGGCCTCTGCGTTGGTTGCATTTACCATTAGAAGAATGGAGTTTTTTTATAGTTGTACCCTATGCATCAATTTTTATTTATGCCTGTTTAAAATCCTATTTTTCAGATAAATGGTGGCAAAAAAAAGTTTCCTTCTTTAACGACTTTTTTATTGTGTTATGCCTTTTAGGAATCATTTTCTTTTCGGATAAAACTTATACCCTTGTGAACTTAAGCATTGCCTTAATTCTTTTGTTGTTGCATCAGTTTTGGTTCAAAACTTCCTATATGGGGTATTTTTGGTTTGCCTATTTTGTTCATTTGATTCCCTTTTTCATTGTAAATGGGGTGTTAACTGGGGCTGTAACTCCTAAACCAGTTGTGTGGTATAACCCTGAAGAAATTATCGGACTTAGGATTGTTTCAATTCCAATAGAAGATACCATTTACGCGCTTACCTGCCTCTTATTACCCATTAGCATTTTAGAGTACCTAAAAACTAAATAAACTCATTTTTTTTATTAGGTTCAAACCTTATTTTGCAACAAAATTAAAAAGCATACATATGAACTTTCCATCAAATCTTTACTACACAAAAGACCACGAGTGGGTTAGAGTAGAAGGCGACGTAGCCTACATCGGTATTACCGATTTTGCACAAAAAGAATTAGGCGACATCGTGTATGTTGATATTCCTTCAAAAGGCAAAACAGTTGCACAACATGAGGTATTTGGTACTGTAGAAGCTGTAAAAACGGTTAGTGATTTGTTTATGCCACTTACAGGTGAAGTACTTGAGTTGAATGCCCAGTTAGATGGAGCACCAGAAATGGTAAATTCAGACCCATACGGTGATGGCTGGATGATTAAATGCAGCATTGCAAATCCTTCAGAAGTTGAAGGCCTTATGAGTGCAGAAGCTTACCAAGGTCTGGTTCATTAATAATCCAACAAAATAATGGAAAGCCGATTCGTAATTGAATCGGCTTTTTTTTGTGTCGGTTTGAACCTAATTTCGCGCCACAATGAGCGACGATTTATTTAAAAAAGTAGTTTCCCATGCCAAAGAGTACGGGTTTGTTTTTCCTTCTAGCGAAATTTATGATGGCCTTGGTGCGGTGTATGATTATGGCCAAAATGGGGTAGAACTAAAAAACAACCTTCGCCAATATTGGTGGAAATCTATGGTGCAAATGCATGAAAACATAGTTGGCATTGATGCTGCAATTTTTATGCACCCAAAAACCTGGAAAGCAAGTGGGCACATTGATGGGTTTTCTGACCCAATGATTGACAACAAAGACTCAAAAAAGAGATATAGGGCAGATAACTTACTAGAAGATAAAATTGCTCGCTATCAAAAAGATGGCAAAACCAACAAAGCAGAAGAATTGCAAGTTGCTTTAGACAATGCCACTATTGAAAATGATTTAGCTAAACTTAAGTCTCTGATTGTTGAACATGAAATTGCTTGCCCAATCAGTGGCACACGAAATTGGACAGATGTTCGCCAGTTTAACCTTATGTTTTCTACAGAAATGGGTGCAATGGCAGAAGAGGCTGATAAAATCTTTCTTAGACCAGAAACTGCCCAAGGTATTTTTGTAAACTTCTTAAACGTTCAAAAAACAGGAAGAATGAAAGTTCCTTTTGGCATTGCCCAAACAGGTAAAGCATTTAGAAATGAAATCATTGCGAGACAATTCATTATGCGTATGCGTGAATTCGAGCAAATGGAAATGCAATTCTTTGTGCGCCCAGGAACACAAAAGCAATGGTATGAATATTGGAAAGAAGCTAGGATGAAATGGCACCATAAGCTTGGCTTTGGTTCAGAAAACTATCGCTTTCACGACCATGTAAAACCTGCGCATTATGCAGATGCAGCAGTAGATATAGAATTCAACTTCCCATTTGGATTCAAAGAAATGGAAGGCATTCATAGCCGCACAGATTTTGACCTTAAGAACCACCAAGAACATTCGGGTAAAAAATTGCAATATTTTGATGCTGAGTTAGACGAAAATGGAAAAGCATATGGTAATTATATTCCTTATGTAATTGAAACCTCAATAGGTCTAGATAGACTATTCCTTTCGACACTTTGCGCTAGCTATAAAGAAGAAGAAGTTGGGGAAGGAGACAAGAAGGATACAAGAGTAGTATTAAGCCTACCTCCTATTTTGGCACCCTATAAAGTAGCAGTGCTTCCTTTAATGAAAAAGGACGGTTTGCCAGAAATTGCAAGAGAAATGATGCAAACACTTAAGCTTGATTACAATTGTTTCTATGAAGAAAAAGATGCGATTGGAAAAAGGTACAGAAGACAAGACGCACTTGGTACACCGTATTGTATTACCATCGACCATCAAACTTTAGAAGACAAAACCATTACTATCAGATACCGTGATACAATGGAACAAGAAAGAATTTCTTTTGAAAAGCTAAGAGAAATTTTGGCTTCCGAAATTTCTTGGGCAAAATTATTGAGCTAGACTAGAATTATAAAGGTGCAACACGCAAGTTATTGGTGTTGCATCTAATTTTATTTGAAGAGAATATCTTTAATGTTTAACTGAAGATTTACATGTCCATTGAAATGATTCTCTTCAATGGTAAAACAAATATCGAAGCTAATTCCCTGAGACACCTTATCGTAATATTCGCCTAATCCAAAGGCAATGGCTTTAAAAATTCTACCACCATCCTCTTGGGTCAAACTTAATTTAAGGTGATTGTTTCCTACAATGGTTGCATCGCCAACATCCCAAACATTCTTGCTCATGAAAACTGGATTCAAATTTCCAGGTCCAAAAGGAGAAAATTGCTTTAAGACACTAAAGAATTTTGGAGTTATGGTCCTTAAAGGAATTTCCATATCATATTCAATTTCTGGCGTTAAGCTTCTCTCTACAATGTTTTTGGCAACAACCTTTTCAAAACGATCGATGAATTCTGGCAACCTATCCAATTTCATGGTTAATCCAGCTGCATGAGTATGACCGCCATATTGGTCTAATAAATCTGCACAAGATTCAATTGCAGAATATAAATCAAAGCCTTCAACCGACCTTGCTGAACCTGTAGCCATTCCGTTTGATTCGGTTAAAATGATGGTAGGTCTATAATACTTTTCAATTAACCTACTGGCTACAATTCCAATTACACCTTTGTGCCACTCACTATGAAAGAGAACAGTGCTCTTTCTGTTCTTAAAATCTTGGTCTTTCTCAACCATTTCAAGTGCTTGTTCAGTAATATTTTGATCGAAACTTCTTCTTTCATTATTATGCTGATTCACCTGATGGGCAATTCTTCTTGTTTCTTCTAGACCTTCATTGGTCATTAATCTAACAGAATCTTTTGCATCAGCAATTCTACCTGCTGCGTTAATTCTTGGACCAATATAAAAAACGATGTCATTTACAGTAAACTCTGGCTTATCAGGATAGGCTTCAAGTAACGCTTTTAAACCATCATTAGGTTTATCTTTTAATTGCTTAAGCCCAAGAAAAGCTAGAACCCTATTTTCATCTAAAATTGGAACTAAATCCGAAGCTACACTTACCGCAGCTAAATCCAAAAACTTCTCCACTTCTGCACTATCAATTTTATGAGCTTCAGCAAAAGCTTGAATAAGTTTATATCCAATTCCACATCCCGACAATTCTTTGAAAGGATATGGGCAATCTTTCTGCTTTGGATTTAACACTGCAACTGCTGCAGGTATTTCATCTCCAGGCAAATGGTGGTCACAAATGATAAAATCTACTCCCTTGCCATTAGCATAACTAATCTTATCAACTGACTTTATACCACAATCCAAGGCAATAATTAAAGAGAAATTATTATTGCAAGCCCAATCGATACTCATAAAACTAATGCCATAGCCTTCTGTGTATCTATCTGGTATATAAAAGTCTAGGTTTTCGTATCTACTTTTAAAAAAAGCATACACTGTTGAAACAGCAGTTGTGCCATCTACATCATAATCACCATAAACTAGAATTTTCTGATTGTTCTGAATAGCGAAATCAATTCTCTCTACTGCTTCATGCATGCCCTTCATTAAAAAGGGTGAATGTAAATCTGTTATTTGAGGCCTAAAGAACTTCTTTGCTTCTTCAAAATTAGTGACACCTCTTTGCACCAAAATACCACTCAAAACTTTGTTTATGTTAATGGCTTTGGATAACTCCTCAACTACATTTTTATCAGGTTCTATTTTTGGTGTCCAGCGTTTGCTCATGAAAATGGAATGGCAAGTTAAAAAAAAATTACCTTTGAACCGAATGGCACTTATACTAGCAATTGAGACCGCAACAGAAGTATGTTCGGTTAGTTTGGCTTTAAATGGCTTATGCTTAGCAGAAAGCAGCATTGATTCTGGCAATTCACATGCTAGCATGTTGCATGTTTTGGTGGATAAGATTCTCAAAGAAACAGGTAAAACCACCAAAGACTTGGATGCAATTGCAATAAGTAAGGGGCCAGGCAGCTATACCGGACTTAGGGTTGGGACATCAGCAGCTAAGGGATTCTGTTATGTTTTAAATATCCCACTTATTGCAATTAATACGTTAAAAAGCCTCAGCAACCTTGCTTTGGTTCAAACCGAACTACCCAAAAACACGTTGCTAGTGCCAATGATAGACGCGAGGAGGTTAGAAGTATACACAGCAGTTTGCACCCAAGGATTAGAAACTATTCAAAAAACACATGCCTTGGTTTTAGATTCTGAAGCATTTAACAATTTATTGGAAAATCACACTTTAGCTTATTTTGGAAATGGTTCGGATAAAGCCAAACAATTTCTAACCCAAACGGAGGCTATTCATATTCCAAATATCAAACTTAATGCATCAGGCTTATGCAGGCTTGCTGAAGAAAAATTTCAACAAAATAAATTTGAAGATTTAATCTCCTTTGAGCCACTTTATCTTAAAGACTTTATAGGAACAACTCCAAAAAAAAGATTATAAAGCAATAAAGGCACCCTAGGGCGCCTTTATTGCTTTAATTTAATTATAACTATAAGAAATTATTCCTTAATAAGTTTATTCGTTAATATTCCAGTTTCGGTTTGAACCAAAACCAAATATAAACCTACATTAATCTCTGAGATATTTATAGGAGAACCTTCATAAATGTGCTCAGAAACTGTTTTACCTAATAGGTCTGTGATGATAACTTTTGCACCAATTAAATTTAAATCAGTTTCAAAATCAATTGCTTCTTTTGCTGGATTAGGGAAAACAATTACGTTAGAAGTAGTTCCAACATTGTTTAACAATCCAACCGATTTTTCACGAACAATCTTTATTTCAAATGATTGTGTTGCAAAAATAGAATCATTGTTAGTATATGCTTTTACAGTCCATTTTAAGGTAACACTATCTCCTTCTGCTACACCTGCATTTTTTGCAACACCATCGATTGCGCTATTTGTAAGTGTAAGAGTTGTTGCGGCACCGCCATTATCAGAAGGCAATCTTAAAATAGGGGTAACAAAACTTCCGCTTAATGCATCAAGGAACCAATTATAAGAACTTGCGCCATTTGAAGCAGACCAAGTAATTGAAACTGGTGTATTATTTGTTGCCTTAGTTACTAATCTAGTATTGTTAGCAGGCGTTAATAAATTGAAAGGCGTTAAAGTTCTAAATCTCTTTAGGGTGATGAAGAAATCTTGAGAAGCCTTCAATGAATCCGCACCTAAATAGCCAAAAACAGTCCATTTCAATTGAATTGAGTCACCAAGTTTCAAACCAGCACTAGCTAAGATTCCATCAATTAAACCTGAAGTTAAACTTAAAACAGTGTCTTTACCTGAATTATTCGACGGATTAACAAGCAATGGAGAAGTAAAAGTACCAATAGGCAATGTAGCCATCCATTTATAAGTAGTGGCATTTGCATTAGACCATATAATGTTAATTACATCAGCACTACCAGCAGCTACAGTAACTGATGCGTTATTGCTAGGGCTAATCAAATTAAAGCTCTTCAAAACTGGCGCAGGTGCGAATCTTTTAAGCGTAATGAAGAAATCTTGAGAAGCCTTCAATGAATCCACACCTAAATAACCAAACACAGTCCATTTCAATTGAATTGAGTCACCAGGTTTTAATCCAGCGTTTGATAAAACACCATCAAGTAGACCTGAAGTAAAGCTTAAAACAGTGTCTTTACCTGAATTATTCGATGGATTAACAAGCAATGGAGAAGCAAAAGTACCAATAGGTAAAGTAGCCATCCACTTATAAGTTGTTGCATTAGCATTAGACCAAACAATGTTAATTACATCAGCACTTCCAGCAGCTACAGTAACTGAAGCGTTATTGCTTGGGCTAATCAAATTAAAATTCTTAAGTACTGGAGCAGTAACAATAATATCACTCTTACGAACACCATACAATTGATAACCACTTGAACAACCATTTGAAGGGCTGCTGCAGAATTGCGCTAAGATTCCTTCAAAAGTAAATGTATCTTTAGGTATAGCCAAAGCTGGGGCATCTTCAATTTCTGTATCCGCAGCTGCAATTACTCTAAAAACAATGGTATCACCAGTAGTTGTTCCATCCCAGAAATTATAATTTGTACTAGCAGCAAAATTACCTGTTCCACTAGAGCGCAAACCCTTGATTCGGATTAACTCACTTTCATATGATTCAGGACTGGCAAGTAATTGCTTAATTGTTAAATTAATTGGTGTAATAGTTTTGTTTGAACCTAAAACGATAACTGTGTTAGCACCTGTGTAAACACCACTGTTTAATTGAATTTGGGCATAGTTGTTAAATTCATTCCTTGGTCCAACAACTTCAACACTATCACCTGCTTTTAAAGTTCCAGCTGTTATAGCATCAACCATTGCGCCAGCAGATTGACGAACGCCAATTCCACCAGTTGCATCTTGAATATAGATAAATCTACCCCATGCTTTAGAAACAACACCTCTTACTCTTACTAAGGTTGGAGCAGCGGTATTTCTAGCTTGTAGGATAGAAATTGCTGGATTAGTTTCAGGGAAAATTGCATCAGGACGCATATTTAATTGTTGAATACGTCTATCTCCAAAAACATTTGTATCGCGAACATTATAAGAATTTACAGTATATAAAGCTTGCATGTATTCTGCAAACGCGTCTTGTTCTGAACCAATACCAGCAAAAGTTGAAGTTCCTGTTGCTTTGATAGCAGTATCTAAATTAACTCTTGCAGTAATGTTAGATGGAAATGGGTAACCATCACCACCAACTGGAGAACCTGAACCTGAAGGGTTAGCTAAGAAATTTAAAGTAACAATTTTATATACACGAGAAGTATCACCAAATAATTGACCATTACGAACAATCGTATCTTGACGATTTCCTAAAGAATCAATAATCACCATTGAACGAATTTTGCTTCCAATTGCAAGAGTGGTATCAAAACTAAATGATACCCCACCAACTTGAGGAAATTGACCCGGCGTTTGACCATTTCTTGTTGCACTAATTCCATGTTCTAATAACCTGCGTAAACCAGCAGCGTTGGTAGTAACAATTACTAAACTATTGTTGAACCTTAATGAACCTTCAACATCTAATTGTGAAATTGAACCAGCAGGCTTGCTTGCAGAAGGATTAGCTTGATTTGGCTCTAAAGTAACTTTGTCACCAACAGCATTAACAAAACCAATGGCCGAACGAATACCACCACCATTTTTTAATGAAACTCTTACTTGTGAATCATATTTCTTAGCATACCATAAGTTAGCATCAGAAGAAATGTTACCTAAGTTGGTTTCTTCGGTGCGAACCAAATTTCTTCTACCTTCTAGGAATACATTTGATTTACCAAGAATATTTCCGTCCTTATTATTAATTACACTGCCAATTGCAGCGCAAAGTGTTCTAACATTTGCACCTTTAGAACCTGCAGTAAAACCATCAGCATAGGTTCCATAAAGAGAAGTAACCATTGCAGTATCAGAAGCGTAAGCACCATTTACAATTGTATCTAAAGAGTTCAACATGATTTTACCGATACTATCAAATTCAACTACTAATCTGTTTACATATCTCCATTCAGCAGAAGAGTTAAGAATTAAAATAGGATCTCCATCATTATTTGTAGAACGAATTGGGTATGTACCGAATACCGCTTGGCCTGGTCTAATTCTATCTGATCCATCAGCTAATAATTGGTGATTACCACCAGCGATTAAAATGTCAACTCCTTTTAATAATGGTGCTAAAGCAACTTCATTACTTAGTTGTTGTAAGTGAGAAAGTACAATAATCTTATTGATACCTTGACCAATTCTTAATGAGTCAATAAAAGGCTGCATGATGGCTGCCAATGCAGGCATGTCATCAACTTGCGGACCTACAACTGTTGTTGAACCAGGTGAAGAAATTTTTGCTAAAATTTGAGTGGTTATACCAACAACACCTATTTTCTCGCCATTTCTCTCAATAATTACAGAAGGCGCTATTCCTTTCTTTTGGTTATTGTTAGTGATGTTAGCAGCAGTTTTAAACTCAGTATCTCTTAAGATTTGATTTGTATACAAGTAGCTTAAATTGGCATCAGCACTAAAATTTAAGTTACAGCTAACATATGGAAACTGAGCACCAATCCAACGCTTGTCTGTTCCATTATTTCTAATATCCACCCCAATTTGACCGTTTAATTCGGTAGTACCCAAATCAAATTCGTGGTTACCTAAAGCAGATGCATGATATCCAATAATGTTCATGATTGCGATATCAGGTCTACCTATTGCGGCACGCAATTGGTTTCCATTTCCTGGATAAAATGAAGCTGTAGTGCGCAAAGGAGTTTGAAGTGTTGGATCTTCACCTGAAGATAAAAACGGACCTGGTAAAGTATTGTCACCACTAGATAAAACCAAAGTATTAGGATATTCATCTTCCAATTTGTCTACAATTGCAGCAAAATTAGGAGCATCAATTACAGCACTTAAGCCACTCTCCATATCAGAAGAATGAAGAACTTGAAGCTTAAATTTATTTGGCGTATTGATTCTAAAAATAGAAACAGTTCCACTTACCTCATTTGAAACGATTAACATTGGCTTACCATCTGGGCTTTCACCAGCAGGAATAAACTCAATTCCTTCAGGAGCTAAATCACCACCCAAGTTTAAACCAGGTGTTTGAGTGAAATTTCTAGTATTAATATACTGCACAAAATAGGCATTCGCAGGATTGGTAATATTATAAACCATAATACCACCAATTCTCTCTAGTCCAATAAACGCATAAGTTGAATCACCAATAACTCCAATAGTTAAAGCTTCTGGTTCTGGGCCTTTATCATCACTTCTATTCTTAAAGGTATTGTTAGTGCTGCTTGCATTGAAATTTGCAGGATAAGCAGCTAATGTAATTTTCTCAATTTCATCTTTGCTATCAAAAACCAATGAACCATTAGATGCATTCCAAATACTGAAAGATCTTCCACCGAAACAGAAAATACTATCAAATTTACCATCATTGTTAAAATCACCATACCTATTAGATACCGCTAACCTACCTAAAGCAGTATTTGCCTTTAACGCAGTAACTGCTGCAGAACCACCAAATTTAACGGTATCCAAAACATAAGATGAATTTCCAAAACGCACTTCTTCATTGTTTGCAGCACCCCAATCTGCTCTAACATCTCCTTCATTTGCAGTAACTAGGAAAGTTGTAGTTCCTCTTTTAAATGAAGAAATAGCATCTGGTTGGTACATTCCAAACACAGGCCAATTGGCAGAATTTACAGAACCGCCTTGATCTGATGCATCAAGCTTATTCTCAGCTAAGTTGTGATTTTTAAATCCTAACGGCATCAATTTAGTAACAGTCGCAGTATTTAAATTTACTTCTGCAATACAATTATTCTCTTGGCAGGTAACCCAAGCCATATTTCCATCTTCACTGATGGTAACATACTCAGGTTCTAAATCCTCTGCAATTGTTGAGTTACGAACAAAATTACCTGCACTATCTAAAACTCTTCCAGTAATTTTAATTCGAAAATCTATATTAGTATTATTGAATGATTCAAATCCAGCAGTAGTTACATTTGCTTGAGTTAAATTGGTAATTCCTGAAGATAAATCTATAATAGAAACAGAACCAAGCGGATCAATTAATCTGTAATTTGAAGGCTCACCTTCATTTGCGACTACAGCTCTTTTCCCGTCCTTGCTGAATGTAATCATATCAGGGTTTGCACCAACTGTTACTTGCTTAAGGAAAGTTCCAGAAGTATTAAAGAATACAACTTTACCATTTACAGTTTTTCCTGCTGAATCAATTACACATGTGGCAACTAATCCATTTCTACATGCAACAGAATTCAAATCAATACCATAAGGTTTTAAACTAATTGATGAAATTTGAACCGGACTAGCAGGATTACTAAGGTCTACAATCTTAATGCTTGTATCAGCAGAATTAGCTACAAACAAGCGCTTTGTACCAGGATCATAAGCAGAAATCTCCGCCGCGGCCTTGTCATAAAAACCTGTTGAGAATCTTCCAAGAAACTGAAGGTTAACTTGGGCATTTGTTTCTGAAATAAAGCCTACCCAACAACTGAAAAATAAGGCTAAAACAGATAACTTTTTTTGAAAATTTTGACGCATAAAGTTTTCGGCTGATTGTTTATTTCAGCGGTCGGCAATTTCGAAGTTCAAAAAAAAGCAAACATTAACACTAGGTTAACTTAACAACATGCAAATGTTAGGTTATTATTAACTAGATAGGATGAAAAAATGATTATTTAGAATTTACATTTGCCAAAATTCTAAACAAGAAAGCACCAATGACAAGTGAATTACTAAAAGAACTAAGTTTACCCAACCTACAAATTATTGACACAAGATTGCCCGACTTTTTTGAAATTGGCTTTCTAAAAAGTTCACTGAACATCAGTTTAAAATTTTCTGAGCTTGAAAAAACTAGTTCATTTATTGACAATGAAAAAGAAACAATTATTATTTGTAAAGAAGGCTCAGAAAATGAATCAATTCAGCACATTAATCACTTAGGTGTAAAAAACATCAAAAGAGTATTACATTTCAATGACGAAATGAGAAGTTCAAAATTATTTGATATAATAATATCTATTTCAGCAGAAGAATTGGTTTTAGATAGTCTTCATAACCAAAAGGCGATTATTATTGATTCAAGATCAAAAGAAAACTTTAAATCAGGTAAAATTCATAATGCTATCAATATCCCAATTAATGAAATTGCTAGTGCCTCAACAAAACTCATAAAAAATCAGGAGACACTAATTTATAGCAATAAAGGAGTTACTAGTATGCTTGCTAGTAGCTATTTAAAAACTATTGGATTTACCAATGTTAAAAACGTTTGGGGTGGTTTCGAACAAATTAAAAATGAACCAAAAGCTTTGATTGATTAAATAAAAACAAAAAGAGGAGTAATCACATTGTAATTACTCCTCTTCAATTATATAATTCAAATTATCTCAACAACGTCACCGATCCACTGTAGCTGTATTTCTTACCGCTAAAGCTGGTGGCATTGATTTGATAGATGTAAGCATCTTGCTGACAATCTTTGCCATTGTTGAAGTCTCTTCCATTCCATCC
>JAIYAT010000005.1 GCA_027488905.1 Bacteroidota bacterium | reverse complement strand
TCAGAACTTGCAAATAAGTTATTTCCAAGCTTATGAAAACATTTTTTACTAAAGTATTTACCTTATTATTATTTGCTTTATTAAGCTGTAATATACTGTTTGCACAAGTTGGCTCTTATACTTCCTATACCGCCACGGGACCTAGCAATTATAATGTAGAGATAAGAAATTTAAGAGATTGTGCTGGCATAGAATTGTGTTTAGGTTGTGCATCAACAACTAATCCAAGTCCATGCAGCACCATCCTTTATGTTATGGGTGGCGTTCTTCCAACTGGTATCACCCATAATATTCCTTTATCAAGTGCTGCCTTTACTAATACGAGTTTCTTTAATACAAATCTTAGTGTTATTTCAACTGGAAGTGGCCTCTCAATAACAGAAAATAGTTTATGTGACAAAAGTATTTGTGACAATTGCAATACTAGAACCGCTGGAACACTTACGCCAGGCTTTGAGTTATATCGATTTGGTGGACCCATCTCATTTTCTGGTATTCCATCGAATGCTTGTTGGATTTCTTTAAGCAGCAGATTTGGTTGTTGCCGCCCATCCTATTCAAATGCAACTGCACCTAATACGCCCTATATTATAGAAACACTCATTAATAGATGTTTACCTACGCCAAATAACAGCTCCGTTTTTAGCTACGACCATAGAGTAACAAATTGTGCAGGTCAGGAATCGTTTATTCCCTTTAAATGCATTGATCCAGATGGCGACTCTTTAAGTTATAGACTCGCACCCATTTTGCAAGCTCCAGGAACAAATGCAGTTTATGCCACACCTTATTCTGCACAATTTCCTTTTCCGCATTTAGGAGCAGGAGGTCCACCTAATCCTCCCTTGGGAATTAGCATCGACACTAAAAATGGTTGGATTAGGTTTACACCTCTTGGTACTTTTAAAGAGTCTTTAGTGATAGAAGTTTTAGAATGGCGAAAAGTAAATGGTATTAATACTTTGGCAGGATTAAACAGATACGACCTACCAGTATTTTCACAAAACTGCACTTCCAATCAGCCTGCCATTGAGGTGCATTATCAAAATAATCTTGAACCATCTGGAAAAACCAATTGGAACGTATGTGTTGACGAGCATGAACCAATTTGCTTTACAGTTAAATCTAAAAGTATTAATGCAATTGCAGCGGCAACTTATCTTCAAGCAGATAGTAGTCAGTTTTTTACTACCACAAGGTTAAGTAATGACAGTTTAAAAATTTGCCTTAATAATTTTGCTACTGTTAATGAAGGAAACATTCCTTTTGTTTTGAATTTACTTGCCAAAGAACAAACCTGTCCTATTCTTTCTCAAAGAGGACGTTCCATCACAATTAATAAATTCACCAAGGCTTCTCAGTTACTTAGGTCAAAATCTTTTGGCAACTTTAATAGGCTTCTAACACTTGAGGCGCTAAACAATGCCCCAATTAATCCCTCTAAAACCGTTTGGCAAATTGAAACAACTCCTAACTTCCAACAATTCGCAACCGTCAAAATAGGTGACTCCTGCTTATACAAATTTCCTGGTCCGGGAATTTACAATATCAAAACCATTGTTGAAGGTAATTGCATTGCAACCCTTAACCATATCATACTAATTGAAAGTTTTAGTATAAGAGATAGCGTTCTACAACCTATTCTTTGTAGAAACGCCGCTGAAGGTAAAGTTCAAGCCATTGTAAACGGAGCTGTTGGACCTTTAAGGTATAAAATAAACAGTGGCCCTTTTCAAAACTCACCCATTTTTGAAGGCCTTGCCGCTGGACAATATCAATTGCTCGCAGAAGATAGCATTGGCCAAAAAGACAGCATCCTTGTTACCCTTACCCAACCCCAAACTTCCCTTAAACTCGACTCTATTTCCACCCAAAACCCAGTTTGCCATGCTGGTAACAACGGCAGCATTCAACTATTTGCCAGCGGTGGCATACCACCTATTAGGTTCGGTTTGAACCAAAATAACCTCACAGTAAATTCTTTTTTTGAAAACATTTCCGGAGGAGTATACCTAGTAAAAGTGCAAGACAATAACAATTGTATTGTCGTAGACACAGTTAAACTCACGCAACCAGACCCTATTCAAATTCAATTTACCACACAAGCCGATTCTTGCACAAATCCTCCAACTGGTAAGATAAGTTGCAACATTTCTGGTGGAACCATGCCTTACTATTTAAACTGGATTAATTACAAGCAATCGGGTCAAATCGAAATAGATAAACTAACCCAAGGCTACTATTACTTGCAGGTTACCGACCAAAAGGCTTGCGTAAAAAATGATACTGTTTTTGTGCCCTTATCCAACTATGTTTTTACCGAAGAAATTTGTACCATTAATTTCTTGCATCGTCTTAGCCCAACAAACGCCCTTCCAGGCATTGAAATTACCTGGAATAAGTCGACCAACAAACGCATTGCAAGCTATCAAATTTGGGCTGCAGCCAATGACACCGCAGCATTTTTATTAAAGAAAACCATACAGGCCTCGGCCCTAGGAAAATTTACAGATTCGCTTGATTGGTTCACTTTAGGTAAGCGAAAATATAAGTTAAAGAGTGTAGATAGTTGCGGAAGAACCTCTGCATTTAGCAAGGTGGCTGAACCATTAGCACTTACTGCAGGATACGAGCCAAATTTCGGTTTTTTCCCTATGCTTACCTGGGTAAAACCCAATTTTAACAGCCTTGTGCTTGAATATGAAATTTACAGAAGGAAACCGGGTAATGTATTTAGTTTAATTAAAACCTTAGATTCAAATGAATTCAGTCTTATAGATAGTTCAGTTTGGGGACAAGGTTTCAACTTTGAATATTTCATCAGAGCTAGTTTAATGAACAATTGCCAGGTAAGTTATATCCAAAGCGAAATTAAACCTTGGGCAACAATAGGCGTTGGGGAGCGCTTAAATTCTGCATCAGGTTTTAGCCTATATCCTAATCCAGC
>JAIYAT010000010.1 GCA_027488905.1 Bacteroidota bacterium | reverse complement strand
TTCATAGTAAAAGTTGTTTGTCTGTCTATTTTTTCTTACTCAAGGTTAAATGTTCCTAAAAAATTTCTTTTCTAGTGCTTGCTATCTCATTAACTCAAAGAACTTTATTCTATTTAATTACCACCCGAAGGTGTAGAATCTCAAATTTTTTTCCCCTCACTCCTTCTCTTATCTATTCCTCTATTTAAGGGGTGGCAAAGGTAAGAACCTTTTTTTAACTTCCAAATTTATTTTAAACTATTTTTAAACCTAAACTCTTCCGCTGTCCAATCCCTTTCTTTAAGGGGATGCAAAGGTAACTTTCTTTCTTTTACTTCCAAATTTTATTTCTAAAATTCTTCGTAAATGTTCATTCTTTCACTCCCCTCTCTTCTCCACTACCCGCTCTCTCAATGGGGGTGCAAATGTATGAATCTCCACCTCCCCACCAAATCTATTTTCTTAACTATTACCTAACATCCTATTCCTCTGTTACTAAAAATTAATATTTACTTAATGACGGTTGGCTTTTGGATGGTTGGATAGTTTCTTTGTTCCTAATTTATTAGTTATAAATTGTGCTTGGGTCAAACCGAAGAAAGAGAATGAGAAAGAGAAGGAGAATTTAGAACAAGGTATTTTTATAACTTGGTCCCATACCCAAATGCCTGTAGGCTTTTTCTGTTACTTCTCTACCTCTGGGAGTGCGCACCATAAACCCTTCTTGTATTAAATAAGGCTCATATACTTCTTCTATGGTTCCCGCATCTTCTCCAATGGCTGTTGCAATGGTGGTTAAACCAACAGGACCGCCTTTGAATTTATTAATAATTGTTTTTAGGATACGGGCATCCATTTCGTCTAACCCTTCGGCATCTACATTAAGTGCATCTAGCGCATACTTTGCAATGTCCATCGTAATTGCTCCATCGCCTTTTACTTGCGCAAAATCTCGGGTTCTCCTTAATAAGGCGTTGCCAATCCTCGGTGTACCTCTGCTCCTACGCGCAATTTCAAAGGCAGCTTCCTCGTCAATTATCGTTTTTAAAATATCGGCAGAACGACCAATAATGGTTTTCATCAGTTGTTTGTCGTAATACTCTAACCTGCTATTGATGCCGAATCTAGCACGCAGTGGGGCTGTTAATAAACCGCTTCTTGTGGTTGCTCCTATTAAAGTAAATGGCGCTACTTCTATTTGTATGCTGCGGGCATTTGGACCGCTGTCTATCATTATATCGATTCTAAAATCTTCCATGGCCGAGTATAAAAACTCTTCCACCACGGCGCTCAAGCGATGTATCTCATCTATAAACAATACATCTCCTTCTTCTAAATTAGTTAACAACCCAGCCAAATCGCCTGGTTTTTCTAATACCGGACCAGAGGTGGTTTTAAACCCTGCATTGAGTTCATTGGCAATGATATTAGCCAAAGTAGTTTTGCCTAAACCTGGAGGGCCGTGTAATAGCACATGATCTAAGGCCTCGCCCCTTTGTCTTGCTGCGGTTACAAATACCTTAAGGTTATCAATTGTTTTCTGCTGACCGGTAAAGTCGCTAAACACCCGAGGCCTTAACACACGTTCTAATTCTTTTTCGGCATTGCCTAAGCCCGATGTTTCTGCATTTAAATTAGGATTTCTGCTCAATTCACTCATCATGGCAAATGTAATTAATCAAAATCAAATACGACCTTTCAGTGATAAATCTTTCCTGCTATCAAGTATTACAAGTAAAATATTTCGGTTTGAACCTATATTTACCAAAAATTAAGAGAGATGAAACAATTTTTCAAATTCATGTTTGCCAGTATTCTTGGCGTTATCATAGGTAGTTTTCTTTTGCTTTTCATATTAATTGGCATAGTGAGTGCCTTTACTTCTAGTGCTTCTAAGCAAGAATTTACCTTAAATGAAAAGTCGGTTTTTGAGCTAGACATTAACTACAGCATTCCAGAGCGCACACTTAATAACCCTTTTGAGGGATTAAACTTAGGCGGATTTAGCAACCCTAAATCTATAGGTTTACAAGATATATTAAGTAGCATTGATAAAGCGAGTGAGAATGAAAACGTAAAAGGGATCTTGTTAAAGGCAGAGGTTTCCCAGAACAGCTATGCCACTTTAGAGGAGATTCGCAATGCCTTGATTAAGTTTAAAAAATCTGGGAAGTTTATTTATGCCTATGGCGAGTACATGGATGAGCATGCCTATTATGTAGCCTCTGTTTCCGATAAAATATTTTTAAACCCATCGGGAGAACTTTTGTTAAATGGGTTTTCGCAACAAGTGGTTTATCTAAAAGGCATGTTTGAAAAGATTGGTGTGGAGCCACAATTAATTAGACATGGCAAATATAAATCTGCTGGAGAACCTTTTATTGCCGATAAAATGAGCAATGAGAACCGTCAGCAGATTGAGGCTTATATGGGGAATTTGTATTCGCACTTTGTGGTTCAAATTGCCAAATCAAGAAAAATTAATGAGGCTGATTTTAGAAACATAGTAAACGAACTTAAGGTGCGCAATGCTAACGATGCGGTTAAGTTAAAGGTAATTGATGGGCTTAAATATAGAGATGAAGTTGAAGCGCTCATTAAAACCAAACTGGCCTTGGAAGAAAAAACAAAAATATCTTTTGTGAACCTAGGCAAAATGAATAAAGTTAAAGGCAATACCTCTATTTCTGATAACAAAATTGCAGTAGTTTATTGTGTAGGAGACATTGTGAGCGGATCGGGCGACGATGAAACGATTGGTTCAGACCGAATTGCAGAAACCATTAAGAAAGTGCGCGAAGATGATACTTATAAAGCCTTGGTACTGCGCGTTAACTCGCCAGGAGGAAGTGCCTTGGCCAGTGATGTAATTTGGCGCGAAATTACCTTGTGTAAAAAAGTGAAGCCTGTAATTGTTTCTATGGGTGCTGTTGCTGCCAGTGGTGGTTATTATATTGCGGCTCCGGCTGATGTGATTGTAGCAGAACCCAATACCATTACAGGTTCTATTGGTGTATTTGGCATGCTAATAAACGCCAAAGAATTGCTCAATAACAAATTGGGTGTTAAAATTGAAACAGTAAAGTTTGGAGAGTTTAGCGATTTAGGCTCACCAGACAGACCTTTAACTACGGCAGAAAGACAAGTGGTACAAAATGCCATTGACAGGGTTTATGCAGATTTTGTGAAGCGTGTGGCTGAAGGCAGAAAATTAACTGAAGCGCAAGTAGATTCTATTGCACAAGGCAGAGTTTGGAGCGGCATTGAAGCCAAACAAATTGGTTTGGTAGATGAATTTGGGGGTTTAGACCGTGCCATTGAAATTGCGGTTAAGAAGGCCAAATTGAGCGAGCACCGTGTGGTGAGTTTGCCAGAACTTAAAGATCCTTTAGAAGAAGTCTTTAAAACCATGAGTGGCGAAGCGAGTGCTTATTTTATGAAACAAGAACTAGGTTCTAACTACCAACACTATTTAGAAGCTAAAAAAGCGTTACAATACCAAGGCATACAAGTAAGGATGCCGTTTACGGTGGATGTTGAGTAAATAAAATTAAATAAAAAAGGCTGGTTTCACCAGCCTTTTTTATTTAATTACCTTCCAAATGGCATGCCTCTCATGCTTCGGCCGGCGCCTTGCATTTTGCCAATGCTCTTCATCATCTTGCGCATGTCTTCGAATTGCTTAAGCAACTGATTCACTTGTTGAATATCTGTGCCGCTACCTGAAGCTATCCTCTTTCTTCTTGAACCATTAATAATATCTGGGGTTTTGCGTTCTCCTGGTGTCATGGAATTAATAATGGCTTCTATTCCTTTAAACGCATCATCGCTAATGTCTAAATCTTTTACAGCCTTTCCCACCCCAGGTATCATGCCCATTAAGTCTTTGAGGTTACCCATTTTCTTAATTTGCTGTATCTGGGTATAAAAATCTTCAAAGGTAAATTGGTCTTTTAATAGCTTCTTTTGAATTTTCTCAGCCTCTTGCTCGTCAAATACTTCTTGAGCCTTTTCTACCAAACTCACGATGTCTCCCATGCCCAAAATCCTTTGCGCCATCCTATCTGGATGGAAGGTATCCAAGGCTTCCATTTTCTCGCCCATACCCATAAACTTAATGGGTTTGTTGACGATACTTTTAATAGACAATGCAGCACCACCTCGGGTGTCACCGTCTAATTTTGTAAGGATTACACCTGTGAAATCTAAGACATCGTTAAAGGCTTTGGCAGTATTCACAGCATCTTGCCCTGTCATGGCATCCACTACAAACAAGATTTCTTGTGGGTTCAAGGCTTTTTTAATATTGCCTATCTCAGCCATCATCTCTTCATCGATACTTAAACGACCTGCGGTATCCACAATTAACACCTTGGCATTGGCTTCTTTGGCAGCTTTGAGGGCGTTTTGTGCAATGCTAACTGGATTCTTGTTTTCCATTTCAAAGAAAACAGGAACTTCCAATTGTGCTCCTAAAACTTTTAACTGCTCAATAGCCGCTGGTCTATATACGTCGCAGGCAGCCAACATTACTGAACGACCTTTTTTCTTAAGAAAGTTTGCCAATTTAGCCGAATGGGTGGTTTTTCCCGAACCTTGCAAACCCGCCATTAATATCACAGTTGGGTTACCAGTGAGGTTAATGTCTTCTGTTTTTCCGCCCAATAACTCGGTTAACTCATCGCTTACTATTTTAACCATTAACTGCCCTGGAGAAACACTGGTAAGCACGTTTTGACCCAATGCCTTTTCTTTAACTGTATCTGTAAATTGCTTGGCAATTTTGAAGTTTACGTCGGCATCAATCAATGCTTTTCTTATTTCCTTCATGGTTTCTGCCACGTTGATCTCGGTAATTTTACCTTGACCTTTAAGCATTTTGAAGGCTTTGTCTATTTTACCACTTAAATTTTCAAACATTTTCCTCTAAATTGGGTCACGAAAATAACTAAACTACATATATTCGAACACAAAAATTATGAAGAAGTTAAAATGCGCAATTGTTTTGAACAAGGTTAGGCTCAAAGCGCCCCTTTTTATTAGCCCAATTTTAGCGGGCAAAGCATCTTCAAATTGCAACTAACAATGGAATGGCTGCCAATTTGGTTTAATCAACTGCTGCTACCGCAAGAAACACCTAGCATTTCGGCTTCCATCGTTACTGTTTTTCTAGTTTTATTTTTTGGCATTTTATTAGGGAAAATCAAGCTCATGAAAGTATCCTTGGGCGTATCAGGGGTAATTTTTGTAGGCATATTTTTTGGCCACCTTGGCTATAAACTGCATCCAGAAATTCAAGAGTTTTTAAGAGATTTTGGCTTGATCCTATTTGTATACGCCATTGGCATGCAATTAGGACCCTCCTTTTTCTCTCGGCTCAAACAAGATGGTATAAAATATAATGGCCTTGCGCTTATCACTGTGGCAGGCGCTATGTTTATCACCTGGGCCATTCATGCTTTGTATAAAATTCCAATGGAAAGTGCAGCAGGACTTATGACAGGAGCCGTAACAAACACACCCAGTTTAGGCGCTGCCAAAGCGGCTTTGCAAGATTTATCGCATCAGTTTCCAAATAAGGTTTTTGCCGACCCAACACATACTTATGCCATAGCTTACCCAATTGGAATCTTAGGAATTATCTTTTTATTGTTATTGGTTAAAGTTTTTTACCGCAAAGACATTGCGGAAGAAATTGAATTGTTTAAAGCAGAAATAAAGCGCAAACATCCAGAACCCCAAACTTTAAAATGCAGGGTTATTAATGCTGATGCAATTGGTAAATCCATTGATGACATTCTCAAATCTCATCAACTGAATGTCATTGTATCACGCTTAAAACATTCTGGCTCAGAAAAGGTAGTTTCGCCTACTGGTCAGGAGTTACTTATCGAAAGAGATGTTTTGATGTTGGTAGGTTTGCCGCAAGAACTCTCTAAGGCTGTGGCAATTTTTGGCTATGCTTCTAGCGATCAATTCATAGAATCGCAGCAAGACATGCGAACGCAAACTTTGGTGGTTACAAATAACTCGGTTATTCAAAAAACCTTAGCACAATTGCACCTTGAGAAAGCCTATGAAGCCAAAGTTACACGGGTGTATCGCTCGGGCATGGAATTGCTTGCTTACCCAGAACTTATTTTACATTATGGCGACAGGGTTCGTGTGGTGGGGTCTAACTCTGCCTTAGAAGCCATTGCTAAACTTTTTGGCAACTCAGAAAAACGCTTACAAGAGCCACAATTGCTTTCAATTTTTGTGGGAATTGTACTTGGAGTTATTTTGGGAAGTATTCCTTTCTATTTACCCGGACTATCAGTTCCAATGAAGCTTGGAGTGGCGGCCGGACCTTTATTGGCAGCCATCCTTATTAGCAGGTTTGGAGGCATAAAGTCCCTTCACTCCTACTTGCAACAAAGCGCCCTTTCTTTTATGAAAGACTTTGGGATATGCCTATTTTTTGCAAGTATTGGCATTCATGCTGGCGAAACCTTTTATGAAATTTTTGTTCAGAACAATGGGTTTTTCTGGTTGATCCAAGGATTGCTTATCACGCTTATTCCGGGTTTACTGATGATTTTATTGGGGAAATATATTTTTAAAATTAGCCTTATACCTTTGTTGGGACTTATTGCTGGCGCACATACAGACCCAGCAGCTTTAGAGTTTGCTACCAATTATTATAAAACTGAACTACCGCTTCAATCTTATGCCACAGTTTATCCTTTGACTACGCTCGCAAGAATTGTTTCGGTTCAAATCTTAATCATTTATTTTACATGAAAAAGTTACTATCAACTTCTCTCTTAGTCATTTGCTTTTTGTGGGCCAATGCACAAACCAAAATGCTCACAGTTAGCGATGCGGTAATGAAACAAAGAACCACTTTGGCGCCAGAGCGTCTTAGTTTGTTGCAATGGATTCCTAATAGCAGCCTGTTTTCTTATATAGGTAAAAAGAACAATAGCGATGTGCTTATTAACCAAGACGCGCAAAGTTTAAATAGAGACACTGTGCTCAATATGGAAACCTTTAACGCAGCTTGGCTCAACCTTTACCCAACAGAAAAAAAGATGAACCGCTTTCCTTTTATTACTTGGACTAGCAAAAGTTCGTTTCGTTTTTTTTACAGCAATGCGTATTATGTTTTTAGTTTCAACGACCAAAAAATAAGGGTGATTGCCAATGCTCCAAAAGGCGCAGAAGACTTAGATTTTGACCCAGTAAGTAACAAACTTGCCTATACAATTAATCATAATTTATTTGTGAACACAGAACCTGGTGCTTATGAAAAAGGCAATACTGCCAATGGCGATGAGGTAAACAAAAAAGACCTTATTACCAATGATGGCAGTATCTATAATCATTATGGAAAAGTGGCGCATCGCAATGAGTTTGGTATTAACAAAGGAACCTTTTTTAGCCCTCAAGGCAACAAAATTGCTTTCTATAAAATCAATGAAAGCATGGTGAGCAGCTATCAACTCATGAATGTTACAGTGCCTGATACGCTTGGTTCAAACCTTACCAAACCTACAGAATTTGAAACCATAAAATACCCAATGGCGGGCAATGCAAGTCACCACGCTAAGGTGATGCTATACGACTTTAAACGCAAGCAAGTTATTGAAGTAAAAACTGAAGGCGACCCAGAGCAATACCTTACAAATATTGCTTGGAGCCCTGATGAAGAGTACCTATATATTGCCGTGGTAAATCGTGCGCAGAATGAAATGAAGCTGAATTTGTATGATGGCACTACTGGAGCTTTTATTAAGACTTTGTTTACTGAAACTAACAGTGCTTATGTAGAACCTGAAAAGCCAGTTTACTTTGTTAAAAACGACCCTAGCAAATTTATTTGGACCAGTGAAAGGTTCGGTTTGAACCAATTGTTTTTGTATAGTAGTCGCGGTGTGCTGATAAAACAACTTACCGATAACAGCCAAATTGTTTCTGATATCATTGGCCATAATGCTGATGGAAGCTTTCTGTTTTACCATGCTTATAGCCTCGATGGGTTAAATAAATATGTTTATAAGCTAGATATGAAAACCGGTAAGAACACCAAGATTAACATGCTAGAAGGCCAACATACAGGATTGATTTCTTCTGACTATAAATATATTTTAGACAACTTAAGCAGCACCAGCATTCCAAGAAGAGTTACCTTAATGAGCTCCACAGGAACTGATTTAAGCATTGTGTTTAACTCAATCAATCCGATTAGAGATTACCAAGCTTGCAACATCAAGTTATTGAAATTAAAAACCAAAGATGGCAAAACGCAATTGAATGCCAGAATGATTTTGCCTCACAATTTTGATTCAACCAAAAAGTATCCTGTTATTGTATATGTGTATGGCGGGCCGCATGCCCAAATGATTAGCAATACGTGGCTAGGCGGCGCAGATATGTGGTTGTACTATATGGCACAACAAGGCTTTATTACTTTTACTTTAGACAACCGAGGCAGTGGTAACCGGGGCTTCGACTTTGAAAAAGGAATTCATAGAAATTTGGGTAAAATAGAAATGGAAGACCAATTGCAAGGTGTTGAATATTTAAACACATTAAAATATGTGGATAGCAAGCGAATGGGAGTATTTGGCTGGAGCTTTGGCGGCTTTATGAGTACCTCTTTAATGACTAAAACCCCAGATTTATTTAAGGTAGGCGTGGCTGGTGGACCAGTTATTGATTGGCGATTTTATGAAATTATGTACACCGAGCGTTATATGGATACGCCCCAAGAAAATCCTGAGGGTTATGCAGAAGCGGATTTAAAGAACTATGCCAAGAACCTAAAAGGAAAGCTATTGTTGATACATGGCACCAACGACAATGTGGTGTTATGGCAACATACTTTAAGCTATCTTAAGAAATGTGTTGAAGATGGCGTATTGGTAGATTACTTTGTATATCCTGGGCATGAGCACAATGTACTTGGGCCAGACAGGGTGCATTTAATGAATAAAATAACCCAATACTTTAAAGATTTTCTTTAGTAGATAACCATACGTTGAACGAATTGTAAATCGTTCGCAGTAATTTTCAATAAGTAGCAACCCGGTTGTAGCATTGGTGCAATCGGGTTGTTTTGTTTGGGTTGGTTTGAACCAAGGTGTTTGCCGCTCAAATCGTACCAATCAAGCACATAATCATTGGATGGAAGATTAGCAAACGCTATGGATAGCGCTTCACCTGCTTTTACAGGATTTGGGTAGACCTTGGCAATTGGTTCAACCCGAAACCCTTGCAAACCGTTAATATGGTTGACAGTTGCAAAAGCACCACCACCTAAATTAAGATAAGAACCTGATGCACAAGTTTCATCTGCAGCTGCAAATACGGCATAGGTATAATTGCCTGAATAATGGTTTCCTTTGTCTGTAAAAAAAGTGTCGTTAATTAAACTTTTTGAAACGCGTTGGAACATGCTATTGAGGGAATCGTAAATGTATACATGGTATTTTTGTCCAACGCCGGCTGAATTCCAAGTAAGGCTTACTTGTTTGTTGGCAGAAACTGCGTTAAGTGTTTTTACTTGCGGCAAGTTACGTTGGCGCAGCGTTGGGTCGCCCATAAGTGCTATGTGCATAGACCTTTGTGAAGCATTGAAGTTTCCAGTGAAATAAAATCCTTCATTGGCTTGCGAGATTATTGTGCCTTTGCCAATTCTATCGCCTAGCGCCATGTGATGCACATACCATTTTGGTATGCCCCCCCAAAAGGAAGCAAGGCTTTTAGATGCAAGTGGAGCGCGAAGGAAATTGTTGGCAATATCCCAATCGCCAAAATAGCTACCTGCTAAGATGGTGAATACATTTTCGAAGCTGTCATTCACAAAATTAGCGGTATTCCCTACGCCACTGCAACTGGTGAAAGAGCCAGCACCACAGCCATAACTCCATAGGAAGGAGCCATTTTTTTGTGCAGGAAAATAATCGAGGTTATCAAACACACTGTCTTGGCCTACTAAGGTTGGGAAATTGGCATAACCTGTTGAGGCTAAATTTAGGCTTGCAAAGTTATTATCGATTAAAGCCCTTTCTCGCACTTTCCATGCACCTGTTCGCCATTGGTGGTTGCGTTTGAAATAGGCCTTTAACAAAACGGTATCCGATTTATTAAAGGTGGTCATGTTGGATAAATCTACTCTACCAATCTCCAAAGAAGGCGCGGCAGGTAGTTTGGTTTGATCCCACTTCCCGTCTCCCGGAATATTATGGTTACGTGTAAGATTGCCAGTGGTGCAATTTACCCATAAGTCTAAGAATGAAGTTTCATCAAAAATGCCATAATACACATCTGCAGGCCATGCGCCAGTGTGGTTTCCGCTACCTTCTACGTGGCCATCGGGTGGCGGTGCGTCGCCAGTTGCGCTATAAAAGCCACTATAAGGAACAGCTACTTTTCCGATGATAAAGAGACAAGAAGGCTTAAGGGTTGCTGCATCGTAAGCTTGGGTAATTTTTTGTTTTATCTCCGTAACTTTTTCTGTGCGAGTAGCTATAATTTCTGTGATACTGTAATTTTCTGCTGCAAGGTCTGCTTTAAGCGTTTCTATTTCGGATGTTAAAGGTTGAAGTATGTTTTGGTCGATGAGTAAAATGATACCTTTCTTTTGCACTTTTGGTTCAAACCGATTACCAGCATAAATATACCCTAAGGCAATGTTTGCTGAACCATTGTTCTTGGCAACCAAATACTCAAAAGCTTGTCCTTGTTTAACAGATGCATCAGTAAAAGTATTTAGATTTCCAGGAACAGAGGCTATTTCTGCGCCCCAATCTTCGTTACTCTGACTGGCTCTTTTGAATATTTTAAAAGTACCTGTAAAATTTTCTTGAGGCCATTTAAGCGTTACGCCATCGGTGCTGCCTGCACTTGCAGAAAGTTGAACTACTTGCGTTTTAGCAATTTGGGCATTTACATTTGAAAAGAGTAAGGCTATAAGGAGTAAGGGTATTAGTTTCTTCATATCTATCGAAGATACTAAACCTAATGAAAATAAAATGCTAGGAATTTATTTTTTGCAAAGTTTTAAGAGATCTTGGTATTCACCTTTGAACACGTTAAAATCTACTTCACCGCGAATTCCTTTTACCTTTCCGCCTTCATTGTGTTGCCAGAAATGCCATTCTTTGGTTAGGCGATTAAGATCGTCTGTGGCATAATGCGCAATCCAAAGTGGGTATTTTTCGAAATCTTTATTATTGAAGTAGTTTTTGTAGAAAGAATAGGAAGTGTATAAAATTGGCGTTACCCCGTAATGCTTTTCTGCTAATACCAACCATCTTTTCACACTTTTTTTCATTTTAGCAGGTGGGGTTGAACCACGCATTTCAACATCTAGCACTGGCGGAAGGTCTTCTTTTTCTAATTTAACTATGCCTTTGAAAAGATTAAATTGTTCGTCGGCTGTTAAGTGAGGTCTAAAGAAATGGTAGGCACCGCGCATCATTCTGTTTTCTTTGGCTTCGCGCCAATTGCGTTGAAAGGTAACATCTCTAATGGTGCGGCCTTCGGAGGCTTTGATGAAGGCGAAACTTATGCCGATATTATTTGAAGTATGATCGCTTACTTGTTCCCAGTTGATGGTGCCTTGGTAACGAGAAACGTCAATTCCATGTACTTCGTAATCAGGTGGCAACCAAATACCAAATCCAGGAAGTTTGGCTGATTTTGAAAGTTTATTGAAAACAGCTTTTGCAAGAGAAGGCGGGAAAACAATAAGCAAAGTAGTGGTTAGCAAAATTGCTACTCCTAGTAAAACTTTCTTTTTCCTATTTAATCCTTTAAGCTTCATTTTGAAAAAATCATAAACCACAAATTTAGGATTAAAGCCAAATAAAAATAACCCAATAGCAATTAACTTATTAAGATTTTTTAAAAAAGTTCAGGAAATCAGACTTTGGCTTAAATTCCTTTGAAATAACTACGAAAAAAAACTTAAAAAATTGTTAATACAGGTGAACTATTTGAGAAATCTGTTATTGTTTCACCAAAACGATTTCTTCTGGAACAATATCATGCAGGTTAGTGGCCCAATCTGCTATAATCTTATGTAAAATTAACTTTCGACCTTGAAACTCGAATTTATAGAGCGTTCCCTTGTACCAATGACCGGGGTTAGGGCTATTAAAAAAGACAATTGCATCAAATTCAACCCCTTCGCCAAAGTTACTCACTAATTTATAGGAGGAAAAATCTAAAAAGTTTACTTGACCTTCTTTGGTAAAAACAATTGGAATGGAATCTCCTTCTGCTAAATAACTCCCTGCGGTAACTATTTTCCTTAATTCGGTGTCAAGGGAGGCATCAATTTTTCTGTAATACTCGGTTATTCTTTCGATTGGGAAGTGCATTTCAACGTTTTCACCGTTTAAAAGCAAGTCGAAAGTTTTGGGAATAGAGGGAAAGACATTATGTTTATTTAAATCGTTTAGAAAGCAGTTTTTGTTTCTATCAAAGAGCAGGTAATTTCTGTAACCGCCCTCCACTTCTGTAAAACCGGCCATATAGGGTTCATTAGAAAGTAAATTTTCCTTATATAAATCAAAGCCAAGCAATTGGGTTGAATACTTTCTATGCGCATAAATAGATTTGGAGCGTGCTATTTTTGAAAGATAATCGTCACTTACCCATTTGCCTTGCATTTGGGTTGCCAAATCAATCTTTTTTTGAAGCAGCAAGGTATCTCTTGTTTCATCCCTATAGGCTTCGGAGGGTTGATGAGGTTGACCAGAATGCTGGTTTTGACATGAGGCTAATAGCAGCAGCAAAACAAGATTTGAGGCAACAAATAGTTTACTAATCAGGGTTTTCATTTGATTTAAATAAGCAATGCAAAATAAAAAAAAATTGAATGATGCAATTTTTTGAAAAACAATTTTTCATTCTAGCTAAACTATTTTACATTTGCAGCCCGTTGGAGGAAATTTAGAAGTCTTCAAAAGGAATAGTTCTTTAGAAAGTGGGTTGAAGTTACTGGAATTTGGATTTAAACATTTGAATTGCTAAATGGGTTAAAAATGAAAAAGGAACTCAAAATTATGGCGGGATAGCTCAGATGGTTAGAGCGTAGGATTCATAACCCTAAGGTCGGCAGTTCGATTCTGCTTCCCGCTACAAAGTTTGCAAGGGTGCAAACAAAATTGGTCTCTTAGCTCAGCTGGATAGAGCAACGGTTTTCTAAACCGTAGGTCGAAGGTTCGAGTCCTTCAGGGACTACCAGCATTTTGTCAGAAGGCCTGTCAGACAGTTAGTTTGGCAGGCTTTTTATTTTCAGGGGACATCGGAGGGGACATTTTTTCATAAAGTGAATTTTAATATATTTGAAAATGAAACTAAAAGACAATCCTAAATTTCAATTTAGTTTATTTTATTTAAATGAAATACAGAATTTACTAAAGCAAAACGTAAATATTAGCATTCGTTTCAATTTAGCTATCCTTCTTATGGTAATAATTATTCTTATATTTACCTTTATAGGAATATTGAAATTTAATTCTTTAATTTTAACTTCAATATGTTTTGGAGCTTATTCTTTTAGTTATGTTTTCACCCATTTTACAATAAGGCGTTTAACCAAAATCCCTCCAATACGCGAGTGGACTGATTCAAGCCTAAGTCCAAATTTCAAAAAATTCTCTAGCATTGTTCAAATAAATAAAGAAATAGATAGGTTATTGGATTATGTTGTAAGGGAAAGAGCATCGAGCATTTCAATTATTATTTTATTTTTATTTTTTTTAATAGGTCAATTGATTTTTGGGGGCTCTTTTCTTGAGAATTTCAATGAGGAAAAATTACTTTCATTTTATTCCTTATTAACTGTGACTACCATAAATTTGGGTAGATTATTAATTATTCCAATAGGAATAAAAAAACTAACATCTGAGGATAATCAAATAGTTTTAAAGTTTAAATTTAATTTATTAAATTCTCTAAACAATTCTCACCTGAACCCAGCCAAACATGAATAAAACCATTGAAGAAATAATTTCTCAAAGCACCAAAACTTTTGATTTTGAAAGCAATTCAAAATTTAGCAAAGAGGGCTTTGAATCCCTTAAATTTGAAATTTGCGATTATCTAGAGTTAATTGTTAATGAGTCGTTTAGGTTGTCTCAAAAGAATCAAAGCGATTTGATTTCAAAATCAAATGTTGAGGAGGCTGTTAATAAACTTACTACAAAACGTTCGACCAAAGTTGCCAACACATTATCTTCTGTTGGAGCATTTTTATTAGGGTTCTCAATTTCTGAAGTACTGGGTAAATTGTCCTCAACTTTGCCCCTAACTCATATTGAGCTAATTATAATTCTTGGAACAGGAATTTTAGGTGCACTATTGGTAGGCATATATAATTTTGGAAATGATTAAATTTTAACTTCCTAAAATATTTTTAATATGCATAACAAAAATTATTTATTATATACTGCCAAAAGTGAGGCAGATAAGGCAATTAGTACCCTGAAAGGAATATTGCAAGGAATTAATATTGACCAAATTATTAACCCCATTGAAATTGCAGAATTACAAACATGGGCTAATGAACATTATCATTTAATTAGGAGAAACCCATTCAAAGAATTGATTAATGAAATCAATTATTCAATAAATGATGAGGGCGTCAATAGTGGAGTAATTGAAGACTTATATTGGCTTTGTCAAAAATTTGATAATGATAATATTTATTATAATGCAGTAACAAGTGACATTCAAATTTTACATGGAATTTGCCATGGAATTCTTGCAGATGGATTTATTACTGATAAAGAAATTGACGGCCTCAAATCATGGTTAAATGAAAATGAACATCTGTCATCATATTACCCTTATGATGAAATTTCAAGCCTTATTTTGGATATTACTAGTGATGGAATAATTGATGATAATGAAAGAAATAGGTTGATGGCTTATTTTAATGATTTCGCTTCTATAAAAAATGAAAAAACCAAATATGAAATCTTGAATTCCATTGAGGGAACTAAGGTATCAGCAATTTGTACAAGTAATCCTATAGTTGAATTTGTTGGAAAATCTTTTTGTATTACTGGAGAACTTCAAAGAGGTCGGAGAAAAGAAGTTCAAAGCAAACTCCTTGAAATTGGTTGCATAATAAATGAAAATCCATCAATGAAAACAGATTATTTAGTAATCGGAGATAATGGAAACCAAGCTTGGGCATTTGCTTGTTATGGTCGTAAGGTTGAAAAAGCCTTAGAGCTTCGTAAAAAGGGGCATAATATTACTTTGATTCATGAGTATTCCTTTTTTGATATTATGGAGGATGAAGGACATTGGAAATAAGGAATTTATTCAAATTAATTGTTTTCATATGTTAATCTATAAATGTTCCGTCTTTCGCCATAGAAATTACTTTTTCAAAGGCATTCATTAATTCAGGTATCTCTTGAAACGCAAGTAAAACAATATACATTTCTTCACCAGTTATTGCCGAAAAATTGCATTTTAAACTACCATCTGACATTTTATAAAATGCAATAAATGGTTGATTATTTCTAATAAATTCTCTTTCTATTCTATTTTTCATTTTGTGTTTGATTATATTTTAAGGATTGATTTTTTTCTCTTAGCCGGTCATAAAACCTAAATGTTGTTTTGTCTAATGGTATGAGATGGAGGGTTGTATATTCCATTGGTATTTCTTTTATCTCTTTGCCTTTTAATCTTTGCAACTCTTCTAAGAATTCCATTCCAGTATAAAAGCCCGTATATAAATTAGAAATCCCTTTTGAGCAATTCCAAACCTGACAATTAAATTCAGCCATATTCTTGGTAATGTACTTTGTTAAGTAGGAAGAAATAGACCTTGGATTTTTTGAAGCAATTCTTTTTACATCAAAAGCTGAGGATGGTTTAAATTTTTCATCTCTTGGAAATATTCCGCTTTTAGCTTGCAGTTCTATCCAGTATTTCCAAACTTTTTTAATATCCCAGAATTTATCTGTTATCAAATGGAAATGGATGTTTCCCTCAAATACCTCGTTATTAGTTTGCCTTTCAGCAACCCAGAGATAATCAAAATCTTCCTTTCCCTTTTTCATATTGTCTAAAAAACGTTTTAAAATTTTAACCGCTTTTTCATCAGAAACTAGGTTCACAAAAGTTAGCGTAATAAACGTAAGCTTCTTTTGCAATTGGGCAAAAGCCATAACTTTCTTTCTAATTTTTGATTTTGTGCGCTGGGACATAGATTTAAGTTTTGGGACAGATTCAATTTGAATTTCTTCACCCGTTTCATAATCTATAAATGTGGAAGGCTCAGGAGGCAGAGTGCCCTCTCGAGTTTCTACCCTCTTTATCTTCGCTTTTTCTTTTCTTTTTTCTTTTTCAAATTCTGATATTTTTTTTCTGTTCAAAGCTGAGCCAGTAAAGTCATTTTCTTTTATATTGATGGATTGTTTGTTACCTAGTACAGCACTAATACCAAAGGAGTTTTTGACAAGCATAAATTCGCAATCGTTGAAGGATTATTAAAACCATTAATAAAGGTATTATTAAAGGTTAAGAGGGTAGTTGAATGAAATGTGGGATAAAATTACCCTTGTAAAAGCGCTGTATAAATGCCTTAGTTCTTCGGTTATAAATATTCATATACTTCCAATCAGAATGCTTATCATTTAGAAACTTTTCAAAGTCGGTAAGCTTATGAACATAATTCCATCTCTTGGGAGCTTCGGTATTGAAAAATACAACCGCAGAGTAATCGTTTTTACGCTCCAAAATTGCCTCCTTTTCTTTGAAATGAGCAAACACGTTCCTTAAGTGCAGTTTCTACTTCAGAAGCTTTGTAACGCACTTTGCTGCCTATCCTATAAGATTTAAGGATTTCCTTTTTTGAATACTCGTGAAGTGTTGGCAAGGAAATTTGCAGGTAGCTTGCAACCTCTTTTCTAGTGAGGTATTTTTCAGCATCAATAGCTGAATTAATTTTCATTTGGGATTGAAGTGGATTCAACTCCCTTAAAGCTTCCAGAACCAACTCCTTGAGCTGAACTGGGGAAAGGTTTGTTAATAGAATTTGTGACATAATTTATTTCGTTAAATCATGCCACAAATCTGTGTCAAATAGGAAAGAGGGGTAGGTTATTTGGGGTACCCCTTTTTTATAAAATCTTATTTATCAAGGTCTTTTTTTATCTGTTTTGCTTCTTCTGTTAAACCCATTCTTGTAAAATCTTGACTAAGCATTTCTAAATATGCCCTAGTTTGATTTTTCTTTATGCGTTCAGATATTTTCTTATTTAATTCTTTTTTGATATTGTCTTTTGATTTGCCTGTAATTCTGTTTAATAATTCATTTAAGGATTCGCCTGAAATTGATTTATTTCTCAAAAATTCTATTATTCCAAGCTTTTCTAATAGTAAAATTTGTTGAGGTAGTGTTAATTCTATTTTCAACTTTTCCTCTTTTTCTTTAAATACACATTCCTCTAAAAACACTTTATATTTTGCAAGTTCTACCCCATAATAAACTTGATATAATTCAACCTCTGAATAATTAGTCTTATTAAAATCAACTTCAATCCTTGATTCTAGATAGTTATTAAAAGCATTGATAAAACTATTGTCATTTTCTTTATTTCGTAAAGTATGACTAATATTTTCAAGGTGCTTTTTTACAATCTCACTCTTATCATGAACTTTTAATGCAATAGAATTAAATGAATTAACTAAAGTTTTAAAACTATGTGGATGAGTTTCATTTATTTTTTGAATAAAAGACATCCCTTGATTTGTTCTAAAATAATCTGTTTCAGATAAGCCAAAATACCCACTAGATGGATGTGGCTTTATAGCATATTTCTTTTTATGTATATCTAAAAATTCCTTATTATTCATATTAATTAAAAAATGGGTGGTTTAATAAAATGTTTGCGTTCTCTTCTTGCGAAATTCTTATATATTGGAGGAATGTTTTTTCCTGAGAATGCCCAGTAATTTTCATCAAACTAACTATTGGAACATTTGCTAAAAAGGCATTTGTGGCAAAACTTCTTCGAGCACAATGAGTTGAAATCAATTCATATTTTTTAAACAGAATTTGTTGTTTAGCTCCTCCCTTAATTGAATTTATTGTAATTGACTCATTCAAATTTGCAAGTTTTCCAATTTCCTTAAGGTATTCATTCATCTTTTGATTTGAAATCACCTTAGGTAATTGAAAGGAATATTTATTTAATATTTCTAAAACAACTGGATTGAGAGGGATGTATGAAAGCTGATTTGTTTTAATTGCTTTTATTTTAAGTTTATTTCCATCTACAATATTTTCTTTTTTCAATTGAACATAATCTGAAAACCTTAATCCAGTATGGCAGCCTATAATGAATAAATCCCTAGTTCTCTCTAATTTTGGGGTTTTGCTTAAGTCAAGTTCATAAATCTTTGACAAATCCTCTATTGTCAAGTAAATTTTCTCAGTTACCTCATTTGGCTTAGTAAACTTCCTTTTCCTAAATTCAAGATTCTTATTCAACCCTCTTTCAGTTGCTTCATTTAAAACAGATTTTAGATTTTTAATAAATGAGCCTATTGAATTTGGACTTAGTTTTATTTCATTAGTTAGGTAGGAAATTATTTCAGAGTAGAACTCAAGATTAATATCATCAAAATTTAAGCTTTTGTTCTTCTTCCTGGCGAATTCTGTAAGATGGTTTTTAAATGTAATGTAGGTTTTATAGGTTCCTTGTTTTTTGATAAGCTTAGCCTCTTCAATAAATGTGTCTATAAATTCAAACAAAGTTGTTTTATTTTTAGGCTTTTTTCCTATCAACTCATTATTTAAAATTTCACGTAGTTTTTCTGGACTAGGTTCAATTCCATCATTTACTAACTTTCTGTAAATATCATTGACTGAAGTCTCAATATTTTTGAGCCTAACATTTAATTCTGTAGATTCCTGAAAATCTTTAATTTGTTTGGCTTTCTGTTCTTTGGAGTTCCAATATCTAGGCAAAATCTTTTCACCAGTAGAATATTTTAACCTCTTATAGCTAAAGTTATAAAATAAATAAATAAGGGTTGGCTCTTTGGCCTCTGGTTCTTTCAAAACAAATCTAGCTTCTGGCATATTATGAGTAATTGATATTACCATGCCATAATTATTCAGGGGACAAATGAGGGGACAAAAAATATTTGTTTAACCTTGTTTTGGTTAATTTGAATTTGTTAGTAAAACGCACAAAAAGCCTATAAACACTACATATTAAGGAAATCTAGATTAAACTTAATAAGATATGTTTCATTTCTTCAGGGACTACATATCAACTCGAGTAAAAACACTTAAAAGCCTGATTATCATTGATAACCAGGCTTTTTTTGTGGTTAAAAATGTTCGTTCCACACGACATAAAACAACAAAAAACGCCACAAACTTTTTGCAACTTGTGACGTTTTTTTGAGACTATCCTAAAAAGTATGTAAATGGGATTAGATGCACGTACTTTTCACCTCCACCAAACAAAGCTATAACTAAATCCTATAAATTGGTTTAATTTAGGTCTTTGAAAATAAATTGGTGGTAAGTATTGCACCCAGATTAGATTATTCCTCAAACAAGGCCAGGTTTAATTTAGTTATTTTCCTAAAACCTTTATCGGCGGTTAATAAAGGTACTTCAATATAGCGTGAGGTTGCAGCAATTATGCTGTCTGGCAATTTCATCTGATGTTTTTGCTTTATACCAATGGTGAGTCTTTTTATGTCCTCATTAATATCAATAATAATACATTCCTCTAAAAATTGTTTAACTTTAAGCTGCTCCTTTGCTGAAATCCCTTTAAATCCAAGTAATTCAAGCTGGGTAATAAAGGAAACATATAATTGTGAACCATCAATAATTTCAGCAATTGTGGTATTTCCAGAAAGTAGGTATAAAACAATGTTAGTATCAACCAAAAAACTACGACCACTCATCTCTCATCCTTTTTTGAATAGTGAGTGGGTTTTCCTTTAATTTTATAACCCCGCAATACTTCTTTGCATCCAAGCCTTTTCTGCTTTTGAGTTTTTCGAGCAATTGCTGTATTGAGGCTTTACTACTTCCTTGCTTAAAAACAGTTACCATGCCATTTTAATTTTGAATAACGAAAATACCTTTTTTAATCAAAATTTAGCTAATATTTCTAATTATTCTAATTCCTATTGAAGGCGTTGCGGTAAACAACTGTGGAAAATAACATACGTGAAAATCCAATATTGACAACTCTTTTCAAATAAAATTCCTTTTCCAATAATCGGGATTGATTAATTCCCTCACAATTTACTACCCAGCAGAAATTATTTCTGTTTTTACTCAACATAACAAATATAAAATAGTTTACACAATCTAATTTACGCTACCTGTTATGGAATAGCTTCGCACCTTTAATTGTCTGCACGCTTGCGCTGCACGTTTGCACTATACTGCTTAGGTCGTAGCGCCCAACATTTGGCTACCCGTTTGGTATAACTTGCTATTGAAGTAACCACTGCCTAACCAATATGCAAAGCAAAGTTTGAAGACACAACATGGCTGTTTTGCCTTTCAAAATTTCTCTTACCTTTGTTTTTTAATTACTTGAACTAATCTAATGATTCAAACCCTTTCTATTATTATTCCGGCATACAATGAAGAGCGGACCATTCACCTCATTTTAAACAAGGTAAAGGAGGTGCAATTAATTAATAACATTGCCAAGGAAGTGGTAATTGTAAATGATTGTTCAAGTGATAACACCCTACAAAAGGTTAATGCGTATATTCAAGAAAACCAATTAGAAGGAATTATTAAAGTTTTCTCCCATGAGAAAAACAAAGGAAAAGGAGCTGCCATACATACGGGTATTCAAATGGCCACTGGAGATGTCATTGTAATTCAAGATGCTGATTTAGAGTACGACCCAAATGAGTTTAATATTTTACTTAAACCCATGACAGATGGCTTTGCCGATGTAGTTTATGGAAGCCGGTTTATGGGTGGTAATCCGCATAGGATATTGTTCTTTTGGCATTCGTTAGGGAATAAAACCTTAACCTTTTTGAGCAATGCCTTGACAAACCTAAACCTCACTGATATGGAAACCTGTTATAAAATGTTTTGTGCAGATATCATCAAAGGGGTAAAACTACAAGAAAAAAGGTTTGGGTTCGAACCAGAAGTTACCGCGAAGATTGCCAAAATAAAGGGCATTCGCATTTATGAGGTTGGCATCAGTTATTATGGCCGAACCTATGAAGAAGGAAAAAAAATTGGCTGGAAAGACGGCTTTAGGGCGATTTATTGTATTTTGAAATATGGATTAGGAAAGTCTTAATACGCTTCATACCATTCAAAGTTGTTTTCAATTATCTGTTCTTTATTAGATTTTAAATAAGCAAGAAAAGCTTCTGCTAAAGGTGAGAGTTTCTTATTTTCTAGCCAAATTAAGCTCCAATTGGTTTTAATTGGCAAGCCTTCACATTGTACTATTTTTAAATCTCCGTTTGAAATTTCATTTTTAATTCCAATCAAAGGCATAATAGAGTATCCTAAACCTGCTATCAAGGCCTGTTTTACCGCCTCATTAGAGGTGAGTTCCATTTTCTTTTGGGCAACCACTTGTTTAGTTTTAATAAACTGTTCCATTGTTTGGCGGGTTCCCGATCCTTGCTCCCTATAAATTAAGGGCAAATTTTCTATTTCAGTTAATTCAATATGCTTAGGCAAAAAGGGCAATTTACCACCAGCAACCAAAAACAACTTATTTTGAATCAAATTTAGATGTCCTATGTTCAACTGATGCGGTAAAATTGAGACTAATGCAAAATCAACTTCATTACTTTCAAGGGTTTTAATTACTTTAGATTTATTGGTTACATCCATCAAAAGCTCAATCCCGTGGTGGCTTCTCATAAAGTCAGACAAAAAAAAAGGCATGACATATTTGCCCGTTGACACCACTGAAATTTTTAATTTGCCAGCCAATTGCCCTTTAAACTGTTGCGTTTTGTATTTTATCTCTTTAACCTTATCAAGGATATCATTGGCAGCAAAAGCAATTTCTTTTCCAAAATCAGTAATAAATATTTTTCTACCTATTGTTTCGGTTAGCGGTAAGTCGAATTGTTGTTGAAAGTTTCTTAGCTGAATTGAAACGGCAGGCTGCGTAATATGTAACTCTTCAGAAGCCTTTGTGATGCTTTGTGTTTCTACAATCTTAACAAACACATGCAACTGTGTTAATGTGAAATTCATAAATATTTTTTATACTATTCATTACAAATATAAATAAAAACTTATGTATTATTTTACTCAACATTGCAACACAAAATCAATAAGAATGAAAAAAATAACTATTGCAAAAGGAGATGGAATTGGTCCAGAAATTATGGACGCAACCTTAAAGATAATTCTTGCAGCAGGTGCAAAAATTGAAGTGGAAGAAATTGAAGTGGGAGAAAAGGTTTATCTAGCAGGAAATACCGCTGGTATTAGTGCTGAGGCATGGGACGTGATTAGAAGAAACAAAGTTTTCTTGAAAGCACCTATTACCACACCTCAAGGGGGCGGTTACAAAAGCTTAAACGTGACCACGCGTAAGTTTTTAGGATTATATTCCAATGTTAGGCCTTGCAAAAGCCTACATCCTTTTGTAAGCACAAAACATCCAATCATGGACATTGTTATTGTAAGGGAAAATGAGGAAGATCTTTATGCAGGGATAGAGCATCAACAAACAGATGAAGTGGTGCAGTGCCTAAAACTTATTAGCAGGCCAGGTTGCGAAAAAATCATACGTTATGCGTTTGAATATGCTAAACAACACAATAGAAAAAAAGTAACTTGTTTTACAAAAGATAATATTATGAAACAAACAGACGGCTTGTTTCATAAGGTATTTGACGAGATTGCCGTAGAGTATCCTGAAATTGAAAATGAACACTGGATTATAGACATTGGTGCTGCAAAAATGGCTGATACACCAGAAATATTTGATGTAATAGTAATGCCTAATTTATATGGTGACATTTTAAGTGATGTTGCTGCACAAATTACAGGTTCAGTTGGCTTGGCAGGTTCTGCAAACATTGGTGAAGAATGTGCTATGTTTGAGGCAATTCATGGCTCGGCCCCAAGACGCGCTGGACAGAATTTAGCAAATCCATCAGGGCTTTTGCAAGGTGCAATCTTAATGCTCAATCATATTGGTCAATCTGATATAGCAGAAAAGGTACAGAATGCATGGTTAAAAACAATTGAAGAGGGCATTCATACTTATGACATCTTTAATGAAGGCACGAGTAAGGTAAAAGTTGGAACCAAAGAGTTTGCAGAAGCTGTTATCAATAATTTAGGTAAGCAGCCTGCAATTTTACAACCTGTTTTTTTTGACCATAATTCTCAATTTGTTTTACCAAAGTATGTCCGCAAACAGCCAAAAGAGAAATCATTAGCTGGGGTTGATGTTTTTGTACATTGGATAGGAGAAAGTCCAGATGAACTTTCAGAGATTATCAAAGGGATTACGCTTCCTAATATAGAGCTCACAATGATTACCAATAGAGGCATTAAAGTTTGGCCTGAAGGATTTAGAGAAACATTCTGTACAGACCATTGGAGATGTAGGTTCAAACCGAAAGCCGGAAATAAAATTGAAAAGGAAAATATACCTGCTCTCTTGGCAAATGCGATTGCCTCAGGAATTGATACCATCAAAACAGAAAACCTTTACAATTTTGATGGTGTTGCAGCTTATTCGTTGGGTCAGGGACAATAAAATTTAACTATATGAATATACAACTAATCGAAGGGGCATTTTCTTATGAAGATACGATTACCCTTTTATCCGAAATGGTTAAAACAAAAATAAAATTTCATGAAAACAAAATCCTTCAAAACAGCAATGAAGAGGATATAAAATATCGAGAATCGAAAATAATTAACTTACAAAACCAATTGACAGAATTAAAAAGCAAATTGAATTTAGAATCTAATTCTTTTTCTATTAAGGCAACAATTCAATTAAAAACATAAGTTAGAAAATTTGTATTTAGTAATAGTTTTTGATTCAGCTTTTTTATTTTACAATTCTTAATTATGAAAAAGCCTTTATAATTATCTTAATATAAAAAAAGTTTTGGCAGATGGGTTGAACCACTTAGCGTTTCGTAAATAATTCATGTAACTATTATAACAAAAAGGAGAGGGGCGGCCGCAGGCCGCCCCTCCTTTTTGTTATATAGCTAAATAACCCTATTTCTTCTTTTTAACCGGAGCAGGCTTATAATCTGGCAAAGCCTTAATCTCAGCTTGCAATTTCTCGTTGTTTCTTACATAAGCATCATCGCCGCCTTCTTTGGCTAACTCCATACTCTTGTTAGAACTTTCCATAGCAGCATTGTAATCTTTTAAACCCTTTTGAATTTTGGCTTTTAACAACCATACCCAATAAGCAGCTGGATTAGCTTCGATGGCTTTATTTACCCAAGCCAATGCTTGCGTTAGGTCTTTGTTGTTTTCATAATAATAATTTGCTGCACCAAAATACGGACGTGAATCTTTTGCCATTACCTCTGTAATCTGTTTGCTTAAACGTTGGTCATAAAAACTAACTACATTTAAACGAACAGCAGTATTTTCCCACTTCAACATAATGTCTACCTTTTCATTGCGCATGTTGGCAAACTCAATGGTAAAAGTTTCTACATAGTCATTTAAGTTTTCAGTTTTTACGGTAAAACGAGCCACATCATTTTCTTGCTTGTAGGCATCTTCGCTAGAAACGGTTAAGTCTTTAGTAAGTACAATAATCCATTCTGTTGCATTAGGATAACTCAATAAACCATATTTACCGGCCTTTACATCCGTTCCATTAATTTTAACATCTTCGCCAAAAGTAATTACGGTTGCACTGTTTGCACCTGTTCTCCAAAACTTACCAAAAGGCACTACATCTCCAAAAACCTTACGCCCACGAGCGCTTGGACGTGAATAGTTAAGCTCGATTTTTGAAGTGGCAAAGTTTTGTGAAATGGTGGTAGTTGGACTAGGTTGAGGAAATGGGATGCTTTGGGCATCTACTTGGCTGAAGCATAACAATGCTGCAGCAAAAGCGATTGCTAGTTGTTTTTTCATGTTTTTTTAATTTGTATGCAATTTAATTTTAGAAACTTAAAAAAGAAGTTTTAGTTTTAATATTGAACCAATGAATACTGATTACCCATATTTAAAGGCACTTAAAGAAGTGCTAAATACACCCATAAAAAAAGGAAATGAAGTTTGGATTGCCGATACTGCAAGGGCGTTTGGCAAAGTTACTTTGGGCGACAATTGCTCCATTTGGTTTGGTGCTGTGCTGCGTGGCGATGCAGATGAAATTAATATTGGCTACAGAACCAATATCCAAGAAAATGCGGTGATTCATGTAGACCCTGGCTTTCCAGTCAATATGGGACACGATTGCATCATTGGCCATGGCGCAATTGTGCATGGTGCAACTTTAGGCAATCATGTGCTGGTTGGCATGCATGCAACTGTTTTAAATGGTGCAAAAATTGGCAACAATTGCATCATTGGCGCGGGTGCTTTGGTTACAGAAAAAATGGAAATTCCGGACAACTCACTTGTGGTTGGATCGCCTGCGAGGATTACCAAACAACTTACCGAAAATCATGTTGAAAAAATTAAAAAGAATGCTGATGTTTATGTGGAATTAGCAAAAACATATTTGGCTTTTTATCCTCATAAAATTTGATTACCATAAAAACTTAGTCGCTAAATTTAATTATTGATAAGCACCTAGGACTTTTTATAATAATTTATTTTTACCTTGACCCAAATTTACACAAATGATCAATAGAAGTATTTTTTCAATAGCACTTGTACTTGTAACAAGCTTCTGCGCCTTTTCACAAAAATCCGAAATCAAAAGAATAGACCCACAATATTGGTGGCACAACCTAGAAACCAGAGAACTTCAACTCATGGTTTACGGACTTAATACCGCAAAGTTTGAGGTGAAAGTGAAAACCCCAGGGGTAAGCCTAACGGAAGTGCAAAAACTCGAAAATCCTAATTACTTGTTGGTTTACCTAAATTTAGAAGAATACCATGGCAACCAATTACTGCTTGACTTTACAGCTGACGGCAAAACAAAAACCATCACCTATAAACTAGAAACCCTTAAAAAGGAAACCCATCTAATAGAACCATCAGATTTGGTTTATTTGGTGTTTCCAGACAGGTTTAGCAATGGCGACCCTAAGAATGACGCCATCAAAACCATGCGCGAGCCAAACTGCTACAGAGATTCCTTAGGCGGCCGTCATGGAGGAGATTTACAAGGGATCATCAACAAACTAGACTACATGCAAGACCTTGGGGTATCTTGCGTTTGGGTCAACCCAACCCTTGTAAACGACCAACCTGCCTACAGTTACCATGGCTATGCGCTTACCGACCATTACCTTACAGACCCGCGCTTGGGTAGTAATGAAACATATCAAAAACTTGGCTATGAATTGCATAAAAGAAGCATGAAATTGATGATGGACCTTGTGCCCAACCACATTGGTTCAAAGCATTGGATGATGTTAGATATGCCTGATAAATCTTTTGTGAACCAATGGCCAGAATTTACCAGAACCAACTACAGAGCCACCATTCACATGGACCCCTATGCCAGCGAATACGACAAAAAACGTATGGTAGATGGTTGGTTTGATGCACAAATGCCTGATGTAAATGAGCGTACACCTTGGGTGGCAACTTACCTCATACAAAGTTATTTGTGGTGGATTAATTATGCCAGCATCGATGCGTTTAGAATTGATACCTATAGCTATAATGATTATGAGTTTATGGATAAATGCATGGCTTATATTCAAAGAGAATACCCTGAATTTTACTCCACTGGCGAAATTTGGGAACAAGCAGGTGTAATGAATATGGCCTATTTTACAAAAAATAATGGGTACAAAAAATCTCCTGCATCGAGCCATTTAACTAGCGCCAAAGACTTTCATTTGTTTTGGTCTATTATGGATGGTTTGAACCAAAAACCTGAATGGGACAAAGGATTAGCTAAAATATATTATACCCTTTGTCATGATGGATTGTATGAAAATCCTAACCTCAACCTAACCTTTGTAGATAACCATGATATCAACCGCTTTTTTACAGAAGTAAAAGGTGATTTTGCTAAATGGAAAATGGGTATTGGGCTAATTATGACTTTGCGTGGTGTACCAAGTATCTATTATGGTACTGAGATTTTGCTAACCAACCCAATCCCTAGAACCAATGACGGTCAGATAAGACAAGATTTCCCAGGTGGATGGCCAAGCGATACTGTCAATAAGTTTACCGCGGCAGGCAGAACCGAACAAGAAAATCAAGCTTTCAATTATATTAAAAAGTTGGCCCGTTTAAGAAAAGACAATGATGCTTTTAACCAAGGAAAACTAATGCAATTTACGCCAGAAGGCAGCACTTATGTGTTTTTTAGATACACCAATGAAGAGTGTTTTATGGTGGCTGTAAACAGAGGCAATGAAAAAGTTAAACTAGATACCAAACGCATGCAAGAGCGTATGGTTAAATTTACCAATGGATTTGACCATGTTAGCGAAACTAAGGTAAACAGTTTGCAAAGCATTGAACTTGAGCCCAACAGCATTCGCATCATAGAATTGATGAAGTGATAACCTATCTTCGCTGGCCATTTTAAAAGCCTTGCAAAGAATTTTCAATACGTACAAAAGGTATTTCAAAGAAATAACAGTGCTCAGTTATCCCATTATCATTGGCCAACTGGGCATTGTTTTGATGGGTGTGGCAGATATTATGATGATTGGCAAGCTAGACGCCGTAAACCTTGCTGCCGCTTCTTTGGCCAACTCTGTATATTTCCTAATTTGTATTTTAGGCATTGGAACGCTCTCTGCCATATCTCCTTTAGTTGCCAAAGCAAGAGGTGCAGGGCATCCCAACCAATGTGCCATTATGTTTAGGCAGGGCATTTGGGCCTCTCTGATTTTAACCCTTTTTATTGGCCTTATTTTGTATGTGCTCACCGAGAATTTGCATTGGTTCAGACAAACAGAAAGAGTTACTATTCTAACCAAAAAGTACCTTCATTTGTTAAACATAGGTACCCTACCCCTTTTACTGTTTACTGCCATTAAACAATACAGCGACGGATTAGCTTATACTAAACCATCAGCCATTATTACCATAATTGCCTTAGCGCTAAATGTATTCCTTAATTGGGTGTTTATTTTTGGCAAGTTTGGGTTTGACCCAATGGGCCTATTTGGAGCAGGATTAGCCACAAGTTTGGCAAGATATTTTATGGCATTTTCGTTGTTTGTCTATGTGAGGTTTCATGCTAGGTATAAACCTTATTTGCACTTGAAACAGCATGAAGATGACAAACACTATTTCATCCAGATTTTTAAAGTAGGTCTTCCCTCTGGCTTTCAATATTTCTTTGAGGTAGCAGCATTTGCTTTTGCAGCCATCATGATTGGCTGGATAAGCGAGTTTGCTATGGCTGCGCATCAAATTGCCATTAACATTGCTTCTGTAACCTATATGATTGCCACTGGAATTTCTGCTGGCGGTTCTATTGCTGTTGGAGAAGCTTATGGCAGAAAAAACAAACATGATATCATAATGGCTGGCAGAGCTGCACTAATTTTAGGAACACTCTTTATGGGATGTTGTGCAATTCTATTTGCAATGCTTGCTCCCTTCATAGTCGGACTTTATATTCAGGATGAAATTGTTTCTCCCATGGCCATTAGATTGCTATGGATTGCTGCTATTTTTCAATTGAGTGATGGCATTCAGTGTGTTGGACTTGGCGTATTACGTGGTATTCAAGACACCAAAATGCCAACAGCCATAACCATTATAGCGTATTGGGTTATTGGCATTCCTATTGGTTGGTACCTTGGCTTTCATACTAGTTGGAGTTTGTATGGCATTTGGGGAGCATTACTTATCGGACTAACATTTTCTGCAATTGCATTAAGCCGAAGGTTTATTATTAAAAGTAGAAACTTGGATTTGCAATATCACTCACCTTTAAATTAAGTATTGGTTTGAACCAAAGATTAAAAGTACACTTGGCTTTGTTTATGGTTTCGCTGCTGTATGCAGCCACCTTCTCCATTGCCAAAATTGCCATGCCAAAATACATACAGCCAAACGCGTTTATCTTAATGCGTGTAGGTGTGGCAGCAATTTGCATTTTCCTTTTCCATAGAATGTATGTAAAAGGTGCCATAACAGATAAAAAGGACTACCTTCCATTAGCAGTGTCTGCAGTTTTTGGTGTGGCAGCCAACATGTTATTGTTCTTTAAAGGATTGGCAATTACAACGCCTATCAATGCTTCAGTTTTAATGTTGTTCACGCCAATTTTTGTGATTGTGTTTGCCTTTTTTATGTTGGGTGAAAAAATGGGCCTTAAAAAAATAGCAGGAATTTTGATTGCTGCCCTTGGCGCGCTGTTTTTGGTAGGAGGCACAAAACTTTCATTTAACCAGCAAACCGTTTGGGGAGATATTTTTGTAACCTTGAATGCCATTATTTATGCCTTTTACTTGGTATATGCCAAAAGGCTAATGGTAAAATACCACCCGCTCACGGTTACTTTATATGCTTTTTTTATTGGCTTCTTTTTGGTTTTACCTTTTGGTTTGAACCAATTTACTGAAATAAACTTTTCTGAACTACCTGCCATTATTTGGTGGAGCATTGCTTTTGTAACCATTGGTTCAACCTTCTTAACTTATGTGCTAAATGCCTATGCACTTAAACATGCAAGTTCTTCCTTGGTTGGCACGTATATTTATTTGCAACCTGTTTTAGCAGCTTTGATTGCGGTTACATTTGGGAAAGATCATCTCACTTTAGAAAAATTCATCAGCATGGTAATTGTGTTTGCAGGAGTTTACTTGGCATCCTTTAAAAAACAAGCATAATACTTACCTTCGTAGCTTATTTATTTATATGCTAAGATCAATGACCGGTTTTGGAATGGCCGAAACCGATACAGAAAAGTTTAATGTTAAAGTTGAAATCCGCTCGCTAAACAGCAAGTTTATGGACCTCAACCTAAGAATGCCGCGCCAATGGCAGCACAAAGAACTTGAACTTAGGAGAGACTTGGGAAAGTGGATAGAAAGAGGCACGGCTCAAGTCTTTATCAATATTCAATACAAGCAAATTGAAGACAAGGTAAGTCCGCTTAACCAAGAGGTAGCGCAATATTACTTGAACGAATTGGCCAAATTGAGTGAAGTGAGCAAATGGCCTGCCCAATCCTTATTGAATAATGTATTTTTAATTCCAAATGTCATTCAAAATTCGGAAGATACGCCCAGCGAAGAAGACTGGAAACAGATTGCTGCTACGGTAGAAAAAGCCTACACACAATTTGATGGGTTCAGACAAACAGAAGGAAAAATGCTAGAAGAGGAATTGAACCGCATGAACAAAACCATTTTGGGTAGCATGGATGCATTAAGCGCTTATGAAGAGGAGCGAATTACCAATGTAAGAGAGCGTTTGCAAAAGGAGCTAAACAATTTGCAAAACGACATGGTAGATAAGAATCGCTTTGAACAAGAAATTATTTACTACCTAGAGAAGTTAGACATAAGCGAAGAAAAATCTAGGCTTAAACAGCACTGTCAATACTTTGAAGAAACAGCCAACAGCACTTCTACTGGCAAAAAACTTGGATTTATAGCACAAGAAATGGGACGCGAAATAAACACCATCGGGTCAAAAGCTAACCACCCGTTGATGCAAAGAAAAGTGGTGGAAATGAAAGATGAGTTGGAGAAAATTAAGGAACAAATTAACAATGTTTTATAGTTGCCATGGAAAAAGTAATCATCTTTTGCGCACCTTCTGGTTCTGGTAAAACTACCATCGTAAAACATTTGTTGAAAACAGATGATAGATTAGCATTCTCTGTCAGTGCCTGCACAAGGGCAATGCGCAAAGGAGAAGAACATGGCAAAGACTATTATTTTATGAGTCAGGAAGAATTTAAAACCCATGTGGCACAAAATGATTTCTTGGAATATGAAGAAGTTTATGGGGGCAATTATTATGGCACTTTAAAATCTGAAATTGAGCGCATTTGGCAAGCGGGCAAAGTAGTTATATTTGATGTGGATGTGGTTGGAGGCTTAAACCTTAAAAATTATTTTGGACAAAAAGCCCTTGGTGTTTTTGTGAAACCACCAAGTGTTGAAGCCCTAGAGAAACGTTTAAGATTTAGGTCAACAGAAACCGAAGAAACAATCAAAATGCGCGTAGGCAAGGCAGTTGAAGAACTTGCATTTGAATCAAAATTTGAAATAGTAATACTAAATGATCATTTAGAAGCAGCCTTAGAGCAAGCAGAAGAAGTGGTTGAAAGATTTTTAAGCCATACTTAATATGAAAATCGGATTATTTTTTGGCTCCTTTAACCCTGTGCATACAGGACATCTTATCATTGGAAGCTATATGGCTGATTATACAGAATTAGACGAAATTTGGTATGTAGTTTCTCCGCAAAATCCGTTTAAGCAAAATGATGAACTATTGCATGAACAAACACGAATTGAACTTTTAAAACTTGCCATTGCAGACGATATTAGGTTCAAGGCCAGTGATATAGAATTTGATTTGCCTCGCCCCTCTTATACCGCAGATACTTTACAAGCACTTAGAAACGAAAACCCACAACATACCTTTACCCTCATTATTGGCGGCGATAACTTAAAGAGTTTTCATAAGTGGAAAAACTATGCTGATATTTTGTTGCATCATGATGTATATGTGTATGCAAGAATTGGCATTGTTGAACGCCCTTTGTTGGCCAATCACCCTAAGATAAAAATGTTTGAAGTTCCTTTGCTAAACATATCTTCCACCTATATCAGGGAGACTTTACAAGAAGGAAAGAGCATACGGTATATGCTTCCAGAGCCTGTTAGAAAGGAAATTGAAGAAAAGGGCTATTATAAGCTACAAGTTTAGCTTACAAGTTTAACCGCGGCAGCGCCACTCCCAAAAGCACCACCCGGATTTGGTTTGGTAATTTTTACGGATACAGAAATGTCCTTCTCAGCCAAATGCAGGTGAATTCTTTGTAAAATTGTGCGGCACAAATCTTCTATAAAATCCCTGCGAATTTCCATTTCTTCCTTGATGATGTTGAAGATTTCCTCATAGTTAATTACCTCTTCCAACTGCTTAAATCGACGGTCTTCGGGCACTTCTTCGAGTATTTCAACATCCACAAAAAAGTTGGCGCCTCTTTCCTTTTCAAAATCGTAAAGGCCGTGATAAGCAAAAAAAGATAAATTCTCTAAAGTGGTAGTTAACTTCATACCTCAAAATAACTATTTTCGCAGCGAAACAAATAATAAAAGATAATGAACCAAGCGCAAGATTTCCAACGTTCAAGTAAATCCGACTTATACCAGCACCACGATTACTATTTGATGGATGAGTTGCTAACGGATGAACACAAACTTATTCGCAATACGGTTAGAGACTTTGTAAAGAAAGAAATTTCTCCCATCATAGAAGATGCGGCTCAGAGGTCGATGTTTCCGCATTACCTTATCAATGGCATGGCAGAAGTTGGCTGTTTTGGCCCGCAATTACCAGCAGAGTATGGCTGTGGTGGATTAGATTATATCAGCTATGGACTAATCATGCAAGAACTAGAGCGTTGTGATTCTGGCATTCGTTCTACCGCCTCGGTTCAAGGCAGTTTGGTAATGTATCCTATCTACAAATTTGGCTCAGAAGAACAAAAAAGAAAATACCTTCCAAAATTGGCTAGCGGCGAAATGATGGGCTGCTTTGGCTTAACAGAACCTGACCATGGCTCTAATCCTGCTGGAATGACCACCAATTTCAAGGATGCTGGCGATGGCAAAAATGTTATTTTAAATGGTGCCAAAATGTGGATTAGCAACTCTCCATTTGCAGATGTTGCAGTGGTTTGGGCAAAAAATGAAGCGGGTGTTATTCGTGGTATAATTGTAGAACGCGGCATGGCTGGCTTTACCACTCCAGAAACCCATGGAAAATGGAGCTTAAGAGCAAGTGCCACAGGTGAGTTAGTTTTTACAGACGTATTAGTTCCAAAAGAAAATATTCTACCAGGCGTTGAAGGCCTAAAAGGTCCTTTGACTTGCTTAAATTCTGCTCGCTATGGAATTAGCTGGGGCGCAATTGGCGCGGCATTAGATTGCTATGATACCGCTTTGAGATATGCCAAAGAAAGAAAACAATTCGGACGTCCAATTGCAGGCTTTCAATTGCAACAAAAGAAATTAGCCGAAATGATCACAGAAATTGCCAAAGCTCAAATGTTAACTTGGCGCTTAGGTGTTTTGATGAATGAAGGCAGAGCAACTCCAGCACAAATTTCAATGGCAAAAAGAAACAATGTGGCCATGGCTTGCCAAATTGCACGTGATGCAAGGCAAATGTTAGGCGGCATGGGAATCACCGGAGAATACAGCATTATGCGCCACATGATGAACCTTGAAAGTGTAATTACTTATGAAGGTACGCACGACATCCATTTGCTTATCACAGGTATGGATGTAACAGGTGAAAATGCATTTACCTAATACCTGAAAAGGAAACACTTGAAACGCGCTGCCGCATTTTTAGGATTCGCTTTTCTGTTGATGTTTCCAGCTTTTTGGAATGGTTTTCCGCTAGTTTATTCCGATACCGGGACATACATAGCAAGCGGAATGCAATCCAATATCCCTCAAGATAGGCCTTTAGTTTATGGTTTTTTCATAAGGCATTCGAGTTTATTAGAAAGTCTTTGGCTTAGCATTTTTGCTCAAGCAATAATTGCTGCGGCGCTTACGTATGTTTTTGCAAAACTATTTCTTGCAGAAACACTTAAGCCCCGCAGCTTTTTTTTGGTTGGCTTATTAATGTGCCTTTTTAGCACTTTGCCTTGGTACAGCTCATTTTTAATGGCAGATGCGTTTACTGGTTTTTCATATCTGTTGCTATTATTTCTTTTTTTCGGTTTGAACCAAAAGCCTTGGCGCTGGGGATTTTTAATCATATTTTATTGGTTTGTTACTGCTGCTCATTTAAGTCAGGCCACTGGACACCTTTTGGTATGGGCAGTATTACTAGTTTCAAGTTCTTTTAAGTGGGTAAGAAATAGTATCTCAATAAAACGAACACTTTGGGTGGGTGCTATTATTCTATGCAACTATTTATTTTTACCTAGCTTTCATTACCTCGCTGGAAACCAATTTACTTACCCCAAAAGGTCTTACTATTTCATAAGTGCTCGATTTATTGAAAATGGCAGTATGAAAGAAATATTAGATAAAAATTGCCCAAATGCAAATTGGCAAATGTGTCAATATAAAGATAGTTTGCCCAATTGTGCCTCAGATTTTTTATGGACAGAGAATAGTCCATTGATAAAATTAAAAGGCTGGGAAAAAGAACTAACAGAACTCAAGGATATAAATAAAGCAGTTTTGTCTGACCCTAATTTACTAGTTAAAAACTTAAATTATTTGGCGAAGGTTTCTTGGAAACAAACGTTTCAAACCGCGGTGGCAGAAGAGTATTTGCCTTACGATTCTTTATCTCCTCCAGGTTATATTATTGGCTATTACTTTAAACCAGAATTTAAAAGCTATTTAAACAGCAAACAACAACAAAATCAAGCATTAAAGATTAGTCAACCACTTAGCAACTGGATGTATTATAGTTTGCTCTTATCATTGTTAATTCTGCTTACTAGTTTAATAATCGGTTTTGGTTCAAACCGACAAAAACTGATAACACTAATGCTACTGCTAGGCTACATGGGAAATGTAGTGGCTGTGAGTGTTGCCTCTGAAGGCGCAAGGTATAATAGCCGCTATTATTGGGTGATTGTTTTAGGTGCAATATTAATTCTATTTAAATACTTCAAAGAAAAATGGAGATTTAAAGGGAGTTAGTTAAATTGCACGCTTTAAAACATCCACTTATGTACGTAATAAAATTTGGAACCGACGGTTGGAGAGGCATTATTGCCGATGAGTTTACAGTAGAAAATGTAAGACGTGTTGCACAAGGAACTGCCGACTATATCAAGGCTAGCTTCCCAAATAACTTGACAGTTGTTATTGGGCATGATTGTCGTTTTGCAGGTGAACTTTTTGCTGAAAACACAGCAAGAGTAATGAATGCCAATGGTATCAAAGTGATTATGGCCAAAGGTTTTGTATCTACGCCAATGATAAGTCTAGGTGCAGTTAAACATGGTGCCGCTTTAGGTGTAATTATTACAGCAAGTCATAACCCACACACGTACAATGGTTTTAAACTAAAGGCGCATTATGGCGGACCAAGCTCTCCAGCAGTAATTGACGCAGTTGAAAAGGCAATACCTGAAACTTTATCAGTTACACTTGCAAGTCACGAAGAAAATATTAAAGCAGGCATGGTTGAATACGTAGATTTAGAAACCATGTATGTGAATGAAGTTGAAAGCAAATTTGATTTAAAAGCCATAGTAGATAGCAAAATGGAATTTGCTTACGATGCGATGTATGGTGCGGGACAAAATGTTATGAGAAGATTGTTTCCAGACATTACCTTGTTGCATTGCGAACACAACCCTGGTTTTGACGGTCAGGCACCTGAGCCTATCGACAAAAACTTAAGTGAATTTAGAGAGTTGATTCGCGTAAGTGGAGATATTGACTGCGGTTTGGTGACAGATGGAGATGCCGATAGAATTGGACTTTATAACAAAGAAGGAAAGTTTGTTGATTCACATCATATTATTCTTTTATTGGTTCACTACTTGCACAAATACAAAGGCATGGATGGTAAAGTGATCACTACCTTTAGCGCTACCAATAAAATCACAGAAATGGCTAAGGCATATGGCTTAGAAATTGAAATCACTAAAATTGGTTTCAAATACATTTGTGAGAAAATGGTAACTGAAAATGTACTTGTAGGTGGCGAAGAAAGTGGTGGTATCGCTATCAAAGGATTTATTCCAGAGCGCGATGGCATTTGGATTGGCTTAACACTTTGGGAATTTATGGCCAAAACTGGCAAGAGCTTAAATGAATTGATTCAAGAAGTATACGATGTGGTTGGTTCTTTTGCTATGGGCAGAATTGATTTACACATTACCGAAGAAATCAAACAAAAGGTATTAGCTAATTGCAAAGCTGGGTTATACACTGCTTTTGGTAGTTATAAAATAGAAAAAACTGAAGACTTAGATGGGTATAAATTTCACCTTGGAAATGGCGAATGGGTAATGGTGAGAGCTTCTGGAACTGAGCCTGTGTTAAGGGTTTACTCAGAAAGTGATACAGACGAAAACGCAACTAAAATATTAGAGGCAACTAAAGCAGTTTTACTTAGTTAAAACTGCTATTTTTCCTTGACTTCCGGCAAGTACTATCAGCTTGCCGGACTTATCAGACCGAACAACATTAAAGCTATTGTCTGAGATTTTTCCTTTTCCTTTAGAAGGATTAACTTCTACAGATTCTGTATGATTTGATTCAACCCCAGTAGGCCCGCAAGTAATAAACTCTGGCCCTTCTCCAATAAAAGTAACACAAGAGCGATATCCGGTAAAGAAAGGTTTTGCATTGAGTAATTCTAAGCCCTCTTCTCTATACTCATAATAATAAACACTTTGCTTTGTTTTGGCAGTATCAGATTCAAAATCTCCTCCAACAATTGCGATATAATTTTTATTGATGTCAAATGAAAATGCACCTTTTGATGGGCTTCCACTCTTCATGCTTTTTAGCTCATAACGTTGGTAAAACTTACCCATTTGTAGCCAATGGAAAACACTTACACTGCCACCAGTTACAAAACCAACACTTCCTTTTGGTAAACATTTAAAGCTAGTTCCAGAAGCTGCAAATAAAGATTCTCCTGGAATTGCCCATGGGCGCATGGCTGTATCAAACGGGTACCAAGTATTGCCAGCATCGTTTGTTTTATACAACACGAACCTTTCATCAATTGGATCCCCAATTACTGCTCCTTTATTTATATCCCAAAAATCTATGGCGTCTAAGAAAATAACTGGATCAGTATTTTGAAAAACTAATCTCCAAGTTCCACCACCATCAACTGTTTTAAAAATATAAGCAGGAGAGCCACTTGCAACAACTATTGCTACATCTTTACTAAAACCATAAATAGAACGCAATTGCAAATTTGGAAAGCCAGGAATTTGCATAATGATGAAGGTTTTACCACCATCGATGCTTTTTGCAACCACACTCTGACTACCGCTTACCCAAACCACTTTATCATTAACTACATGCATTCCTCGAAAAGAAAGGTTTCGAAAATTTATACTAGAATTTTTTGAAACTAAAATGAATTTAGAAGAATCAACGACCTGCAACTTAAACTGACTAAAGCCATCTTTAAACTGAAATAAAGACAATACAAATAGAAAAAAGGCAATCCGTTTCATGGCCGCAAGTTAATTCTAATTTAATTTAATACCTATTTTTTTTAGTTCAAACCGACCTATTTTTTTATGACTTTTCCAAGTTTTTGAATCCTTTGAATAGCTAAGCACCTAATGATTATATTGCAAGCAATGAAAAAGTTGAAAAATACAGCCGCATTAAAACGTAAAATTCAGAACTTATTTACCGAAACAGGTAGAAAAATGTTGAATTACAAACAGATTTCTACAAGATTAGACTTGGATAGTTCTGAGATGCGAAATGCCATTTTATTGGCCTTAAAGCAACTTGAGGCTGATGGAATCATTGAAGAAATTGACCCCGGAAGGTATATTGCCATTTTTAAACATCAATTTGTTTTTGGCACCGTAGACATGACTGCCGCTGGACATGCCTATGTTAAAAGAGAGGACAAAGAAGAGGATGTTTATATTGGAGCCGATTTTAAAAACACTGCCCTGCATGGTGATACCGTGAAGGTTTCTTTGTTTGCACATCAGGTGAATGGCAGGCAAACCGGTGAAATTGTTGAGGTAATTAAACGTGCAAAAACCAACTTTGTGGGTGTTTTGCAAGTACATTATAACTATGCATTTTTAATTCCTGACGATAAAAAAATGCATAACAATATCTTCATTCCGGCCGATAAACTTAAGCAAGGGAAAAATGGAGAAAAAGCTGTTGCAAGAATTTTAGAATGGACCCCAGAAAACGAAAACCCAATTGGCGAAGTAGTTGAAGTGCTAGGCAAACCGGGCAACCATGAAACTGAAATGAATGCCATCGTTTTAGAGTATGGGTTTGAACCTAAGTTCCCAGATGAAGTAGAAAAAGAAGCAAGCAAGATTCCAGATAAAATTCCAGCAGCAGAAATTAAGCTAAGAAAAGACTTTAGAAAAACACTCACCTTTACCATTGACCCTGAAGATGCCAAAGACTTTGATGATGCCATTTCATTTGTAAAACTAGCTAATGGCAACTACGAAATTGGCATTCACATTGCCGATGTTAGTCACTATATTACTGAAGGCGGAAAGTTGGATGAAGAAGCTTTAAAGCGCGCCACTTCAGTGTATTTGGTTGATAGAACAATTCCAATGTTGCCCGAAAAACTATCAAATGGCGTGTGTTCATTAAGACCCAATGAAGATAAACTTACCTTTTCGGTGGTGGTAGAAATGAACCCGGATGCAGAAGTGCTTTCTACTTGGTTTGGCAAAACCATCATTCATTCTATCAGACGTTTTAGCTACGAAGAAGCCCAAGAACGTTTAGAATCTAAGCAAGGTGATTTAGCAGAGGAATTGAATATTTTAAATGAGCTAGCCAAAATTCTTAAAGAAAAAAGGTTTAAAAAAGGGGCCATCAGTTTCGAAACGCAAGAAGTGAAATTTAGGTTGGATGAAAATTTTAAACCTAAAGAATTGTATGTAAAAATCAGAAAAGACGCCCATAAATTGATTGAAGAATTTATGTTATTGGCAAACCGAAAAGTGGCCGAGTATGGTAATAGTTTAGGTAAGGCCGAGAAAAAGAAAACCTTTGTTTACCGCGTGCACGAAGAGCCAAACGAAGACAAACTGCGTATGTTTAACATTTTTGCAGCTCGGTTTGGTTATAAGCTAGAAATGCAAAGTCAGAAGTCTATTGCCAACTCTTTTAATGCTTTACTTGAGGACTTGGAAGGCAAGCCCGAGCAGAATTTGGTGCAAAGTCAGGCTATTAGAACCATGAGCAAGGCCTATTATGGTACAAAGAAATCTATGCATTATGGTTTGGCCTTTGAGCATTATACCCATTTCACTTCGCCAATCCGAAGGTATCCAGATTTAATGGTACATCGCCTTTTGTTTTCCTATTTGAACCAAGGCAAATCTGCCAATGAGGCGCATTATGAAGACATGTGTAAGCAAAGTTCTGCTATGGAAGTAAAGGCTGCAGAAGCAGAACGCGCATCTGTTAGGTATAAACAAGTAGAATATATCAGCGGTTTTATTGGGCAAGAATTTGAAGGAATAGTTTCTGGCGTAACGGATTGGGGCATATATGTGGAAATAAGTCAATACAAAGCAGAAGGCATGATTAGGCTTACCAATATGCAAGACGACTATTATGACTATGATGCAGACAATCAATGGATTATTGGTCGCAGAACCAGAAAGAAATATCAATTGGGTGACCCTATCAAAGTAATTGTTGCAGCAGCAGATATTTTTAAACGCACCATCGACCTAAACATTTCAGATGAGGTTGTCTTAAGAGTAGGTTTGAGAAAAAACCTAAAGGTTGAAAAACCAAAATCAAAGGTTAAGGCTAGCAGAAGTAGTGGTAAAAAAAGACGGAGAAATTAGCGAACAAATTAGGACCACGGCCCCGAGCGAAGCCTATAGATTCCTGAGCTTGTTGTGGGGCCGAGCTTGTTGAACCACAAACAGGAGTTAGTTATTTATCGTGAAAAATTGTATTTTCGGAAAGGTTTTCACGGTAAATTTTAAGGTGTAAAATGATAAATCAAATTACAAAGGATAAAATTGAGGCATTGCTCCAGCAATATTTTCATTTGGCAAAGGGCAATGAGTCTTTGCTGAAAGAGATAGCACTTGCCGAAATTCCCGAAATGGTTTATAACTCAAACGCCATCGAAAACTCAACACTTACCTTAGAAGACACCGAAAAAATTCTTTCGGGAGGCAGTCTGCAAAGGAAAGTAAATGTACGTGAGGTTTACGAGGCAAAAAATTTGGCAAAACTCACCGAAACCTTATTGGGAAATTATAAATCCAAACTCAGCATCAAACTCATTTTAAGTTGGCATAAAACCTTACTTTCCCAAATTAACGACAATATTGCAGGTCGTTTTAGAAGTGGTAAAGAATGGGTAAGAGTTGGCAATCACTTGGGAGCAAACCCACAATTTGTTGTTATGCTTATGCAAGAGTTGGTGGATAATTTCAATCAAAATAAAACCAATTATTTTTTAGATGCCATTTCACACTTTCATGCAGAGTTTGAAACCATTCACCCTTTTGTAGATGGTAATGGGCGAATGGGCAGAGTGCTTATTAACTCCCAGCTAATGCATTTAGGTTTACCGCCAATCATCATTCAAAATAAAAGCAAGCATACCGAATACTATCCGCTATTTACCCAATACCAATCAACAATGAAATTTGGAGGTTTTACGGAGTTGTTTGCATTGCTTTTGCAAGAAACTTTGCACAAACGAATAACCATACTTACTGCAAAAAAAATAATTCCGCTTTCAATATGGGCATCACAGAATTCTATAAAAGCAAACGTTGCTGCAAACAAAGCTAAAAGGCAAACCATTCCAGCCTTTCGTCTGCGTGAAAAATGGATGATTGCAGAAGAATTTAAACCAATTGAATAATGAACGAAGCAGAAACCCGAGCAGAACTCATAGATCCCAAGCTAAAGGTTTGTGGTTGGGGCGTGGGAGAAAGCTCTAAAGTACTGCGAGAACACAACATTACTGATGGTAAAATACAAACAGGTAGCATAAGAGCAAAAAAAACTCAGTGCAGATTATGTATTGGTTTACAAAGGTATTAACCTGGGGCTGTTATGGACCATCGTCCATGTTCTTCTAAACAAAAAAATCTGCAAACATCTTGACAGGTATTATTTCTTCAAGTGTACAACCTTTTATTTTATACCAATAATAGCCTTTAAAATAGGCTCATCACTTTTTAAATATTCTTTCTGAACCAAAGCAAATAACAAATAGCATACTTCTCTAACCAGCACATAGTTTTGAGCCATTAAAGCTTCATCACCTTTTTCAAATAAATTGGCAGCCTTCTCTGCATTGCTGTAATATGAAAAGTCAATTGCCTTTAAGCTTAAAAATACAGATACATAGTTTCTATCAATTGAATAATAAACTTCAGTATAAATATTGTTAAGTTCCTTATTCATCTTTTTAATCCAAAAATAATCACCTGAGTTTAGGAACTCCTTTTCAATTGATAAAACATCCTTGATTTTTTCCTTTTGTTTGGTGTTCGCCTCCTCCATCACGCCATCCATTGCCAATTTTATACCTTCATACTCCTCTATCACATTTTGAAGTTTATTCGCTCGGTTCAAACCGTCTAATTCTTTTAATAAACTCCGTTTCTTTTCGTCTAATTTGTAGGCTTGTTCAGAATTTTCTTTTACCAACGAATTTAGTTTGTTTGCAATGCCTTGAAGGCAATCTGCTAACTCAAAATCTTGTTCTTGTAAGGCTACATTTACTTGCGCTGAAATTTTCTTGAGAGCCGTTTCAATTTCAATCTCAATTTTATGTATATCAGCAATTTTAATGTGTGCATTAAAAGTACTTTCAAGTACCAAATCAGAAGAAGGTACCAAAACGCTTATGTTTAAATCTCTTGACTCAGTAATACGTATATCTAATTCAATGGGCGTCCCCTTTACCAAATCATGTTTCAACAATTTACCATTTATAGCTATTAAACCAATACTAAGGTTGGATGCTGGCAATGTACCTCTTCTCCCTTCCAAAACATTAATATAAACAGCGTCATCAGAACCCGCAATCACCGTTTTAGAAAGTGTTTTGTACACTATTTTTTTCAATGGTAATAAACTATTTTTTAAAAAAATAGGCTCCAAAATGGTATCCTCTTCTCCGCTATCAAGCTCTAAACAAATATCGGCAGGTAATGGCTGACCCGAAACGCTGAACAATCCATGAGAAATATTCAGTTCATAGCTGTTACATTTTTGCTTCTGTTTGGTATAAACTATTACCCTAAATTGATTGAGTTGTGTGCTTAAGATAGGAACAAATATTTCAGCCTCATTTCTAAAAACCTGCAAACCAAAACTTGTTGAATCGTTTAGCCTAATCACTTCAAAAAATCCATCAAAATCTTTTTTAGATTTAAGGGTGATGAGTTCTTCATCATCACGCGTACTGGCTTCATAAAACAATTGCAATTCAACATGCTTAGTTTGGTCATTTTCTGTTGAACCTATGCTCACAGGTTTGCTGCCGGCATAGTAGGCAGCCCCTTTTACCACAGCAGTTGTTGGATCAATACTACTATCTATTACCAAACCTGTTTTGGCTTTGAGCTGCTCTCTGATGTATGGAATGTAGGTTGTGCCTCCTACCAAAATAATCCTATCTAAGTCGGCATAAGTACACGAAGAAGCATTTAACATTTCCTCCATTAATTGAATGGTTTCTTCAAAAAATGGTTGAACTATTTCATCAAAAACCGATCTGCTTAATTTGATTTCTACCTCAATTTCTAGCGCATCAAAAACCAATTCAATTACAGCTTCTTGTTTAAGGGAAAGTTCTTTTTTTGCTTCTTCCAACTCATGTAAGACATACTCTTCAAATGCTTTCTTCAATTCGGGTAAAACATCGTTGGAATGGTATTGGGGGATTTTTGGTAGCACTACCTTTTTAAACACACTCAAATCAATATCAAAACCGCCCAAAAAATTGTTTCCAAGATGATTTTTAACTTTAAGCTCCCGTTGGTTTATTTCTACCAAAGCACTATCAAAAGTTCCTCCACCAAAATCATATACCAACCACCGTTGTGCTGTTTCTAAATCAAGAGAATTTTCATTGGCATAAGCCAAACAGGCCGCAATAGGTTCTTGTAACAATACCACTTCTGTTAAACCAGCTAATTCTCCAGCCTTTTTAGTGGCATTTGATTGCACTGTATCAAATGAGGCAGGTATGGTAATTACACAAGATTGAATTTTTTCTTCTTGTTCAAAAGCGAGCAAGGCTTTTAAAATTTCCGCCGATAAAAGCAGTGGATTGGTTCTATTTTCTGTATTCGGAACTTGGTACGTTGCATCTGTTCCCATACTCCTCTTAAAACTAGTAAAAACATTTTCTGGCAAGGTCTGTAGCAAATCCAAAGCCTTTTCTCCCACCATAATTCTATCATTTTTATAGGCAACTGCCGAAGGCAATAATTCCCTAAAACCTTTAGGATTTTTGAGTATAACAACTTTCCCTTGGGAATAACACCCAATGGCAGAATTGGTTGTACCTAAATCAATACCAAAATTAATTGTATGTTGCATTTTTATATTTCAAAGAGAAATTTTATTCATCAATTTACCTAAGATGTTTCTAAAAATCATGCTTTTTTTTAAAAGGCTATTGCTTAAGTTATCTAAACACGAGCCTCTTGTTCCTAATTTTTTTAGGGTATTAGAAGAACTTGGTATCAACAAAAACACCATTCAAGACCTTGATGAAAGGGGTATTATTAGAATTGAAAAGAAATTAAAAGCACGCAGTAAAATATTAGGGGCATATGAAAATCAATCAAATGAAAACCTATTATTAGCAATTAAAAAACACCATAGCGCCATAATATGCTTTTTTACAGATGATATGTTGTATCACTTATCTCAAGGTAAAAAATTTAAGGAAGATAGTTTTATTGGATTTTACCCAAGAGACAAATCAGATTTAGATAAAGTAAGATTGTTTTTTGATGAATGTTTAGCTGATGATTTTTTAGATAAAGTTCAAAGATCATTTCAAACCAATCAAATTATTGAGCTATTCAAATGGCATTTAACTAACCAAATATTCTCGGCAAGCTTTAATCAAAAATTGGCTAGTGTATTAAAAACAAAATTAGCCTATGTTATTGAAACACTTAAACAAAAGCCCGATTCATCGGTGCTTAAAAAGCGAATTTTATATGCCAAGAACAAATATTTTTATAAAACACTAAGTTATTACAAAGACGATGAATTAACAGGCCTGGTGTATGAGTTAATGGATTTCTACAACCACAACAGTTCCTATACAAAGGGAATGGATTTTGCCGATTCATTGCTGCTGCACCTAAACGAATACGATAGAAATGATATACGGCTGAGTTTAAACATTATGTCAACCACCATGAATGCCGGCGGAAGCTACAAGGTGATGGTGATTGCCTTATTGGTGATTTTTAGCATTGTATTTGGACCGATAATTTATATGATAGCCACATTCAAACCTAGTCTGCCTAAGCCTTATGTAATGCCAACCGACTTTCTAGAGCAACGACAAGCAACACAACAAATATATGCAAACAGAGCGGTTGCTAAGAGTAGGATTCAATTCAACTATTCAAACAACATAGACAGCATTATTCCTCATGCCGAAGGGGGAAAAATTGTTCAATTGGCAGGCTATAAATTTAAACTTGATTCTGCAAACTCATTAAAAACTGGCACTTATTTGCAAAAAGAACTTAGAGGTAGTTTTAATCAAATTTTACCTTTAACAAATGAGCAGTTTTACTTTGTGAACAACAGCGCCAACCCTGTTATCCTGTTGCTCTATTTTAACCAATGCCATTTTAAAGAATATGATGTTTTACATCCTTGTCCATACCCCTTTGCTTGGAATGAAATGTATGTAAAGGGCTTTGATTCTGTGGCCTTAAGTGCCAGTGTATTGGATTATTTTTCTATTCAAACAGGCAAAAACCTAGTTATACTTACAAGATCCTTTGAACGCATAGATGATTATAGCGATCATTATTACTTATGGATTCAGCCAAACAAGGCAGACACTATGCTGTACAAACAAAATTTTGTGAATACCAATGTGCAACATACAAATGGCGGTAGACTGGTGTTAACCTCCATGAACAATTCTTACCAGTTAAACTGGATAGGTAAAAAGAAGGCAATTTTACACAAAGAAAAAAATGAATACCTTAAACCCAACACGCCCTTGGTATTTAGTGATAAAGCTAGGTAATTTAACAATTTATTTCGGCGCACAGGTACAAACATCATCCAACGACTATGGCCTTACTTGCATGAACATCATCCTAAATTTGTGGTAACATTTGGTTCAAACCAAAGCTAAACCTTATGTTTGCCAAATGCATAGCTATCTTGAATTACTAGAGAAAATAAACCAAAAAATTGCAGCAAGCACCTACGGGCAAAAGCCAGCGGAGTTATATGATCCTATAGAATATATGATGAGTCTTGGTGGCAAACGCCTTAGGCCTGTGCTTACATTAATGGGTTGCAATTTGTTTAAAGAAGATATAACTTCAGCTTTGCCAGCAGCCTTGGCCATTGAAGTATTTCACAACTTTACCTTGGTACACGACGACATCATGGACAATGCTCCGCTGCGCCGCGGCCAAGAAACGGTTTATAAAAAATGGAATATGCCCATTGCCATTTTAAGTGGTGACATGATGCTTATTAAAGCCATTGATTTTTTAGCAGAAACGCCAAACAGCAGTTTCAACGCCCTACTTAAACCTTTTAATAAAGCTGCCGCTGAGGTTTGTGAAGGCCAACAAATAGACATGAACTTTGAAACCACCAAAGACGTTTCGCACGAAGCCTATATTGAAATGATTACCCTAAAAACGGCGGTATTGTTGGGCGCTTCTTTGCAAATTGGTGCAATCATTGGAAATGCTAGCGAAGCAGATGCACAACATTTATATGAGTTTGGAAAGAACATTGGTATTGCCTTTCAAATACAAGATGATATCCTAGATAGCTTTGGTGAAACAGCCCAAGTAGGCAAAATGATTGGCGGAGACATCGCAGCCAATAAAAAAACCTTACTGCTCATAGAACTTTTAGCTGCAGCGCATAAAGACGACAAGAAAGCACTAGAGAACTTGATGCAAGCAAGCAATGAAGTTAAAATTCCGGGTGTTTTGAACCTATATAAAAAGTATCAAATCAAGGAATTTGCAGAGGCAGAAAAGCAACAATATTTAACTTTGGCCTTTGAGCACCTTCAGGCGGTGTCGGTTCAAACCGAAAGAAAAATGATATTAGAAAAAACCGCTAAAGACCTCATGGAAAGAATGAGCTAAGAAATTCTTCCCCACTTGGCAGTTCTTTGGTAAGCTTCAAAATACTGGGAAAGTGCCAGGTGATTTGGATGTTGCAAATTAGGATCTTGACGTAAAACATCTTGCGCATTTAGCCTTGCCAAAGCCACAATGGGTGCATCTTTGCTTAGGTCGCCTATTCTTAAATCTAAAATGCCACTTTGCACGGTTCCTTCTAAATCGCCAGGGCCACGTAATTTTAAGTCGGCTTCTGCAATTTTAAACCCATCATTGGTTTCAACCATGGTGTTGAGGCGTTGCTTTGCATCATTGCTTAACTTCACATCTGCCATTAGTACACAAAAAGATTGATCACCACCGCGCCCCACCCTACCACGCAACTGATGCAATTGCGAAAGGCCAAACTTTTGTGCACTTTCGATAATCATCACAGTGGCATTGGGCACATTCACACCAACTTCAATAACAGTTGTGGCCACCATAATTTGTGCCTGACCTTTCATAAAACGAGTCATTTCTCTGGCCTTTTCGTCTGCTTTCATTTTGCCATGTAAAATACAAACTTGGTATTCGGGCTCAGGAAAATCTCGGCACATCTGCTCGTATCCATCAACTAGATTTTTGTAATCAAGCTTTTCCGATTCTGCAATTAAAGGATAAACTATATAAATCTGACGACCCTTTTTTATTTCTTGTTTCATCAGGCCATTCACAGAAAGGCGATGCGTGTCATATCTTAATATCGTTTGAATTGGCTTTCTACCCGCAGGCAATTCATCTATCAAAGAGGTATCTAAATCGCCATACAAGGTCATGGCCAAAGTTCTTGGAATTGGCGTAGCTGTCATCACCAACACATGCGGCGGCTTCACATTTTTCTTCCAAAGGCGCGCACGCTGTTCCACCCCAAAGCGATGCTGTTCATCAATAATTGCTAAACCTAGGTTTTTAAATTGAACCACTTCTTCAATTAAGGCATGCGTACCAATAAGAATATGAATTTCGCCTTCTAATAATTCTTTAAGAATTACCTTTCTTTCTTTGGTAAGGGTTGAACCTCTTAGCAGACGAACCTTTACAGGCATATCGCGCAGCATACCCACAATGGTTTCGTAATGTTGCCCAGCCAAAATTTCTGTTGGTGCCATCATACAGCTTTGGTAGCCGTTGTCAATGGCCATGAGCATAGTCATGAGTGCTACCACGGTTTTGCCACTGCCTACATCACCTTGCACCAAACGATTCATCTGAACACCTGTTTTTACATCTTGCCTAATTTCTTTAAGCACACGCTTTTGGGCATTGGTTAATTCAAAGGGTAAGTTGTACTTAAAAAAGGTGTTGAAATATTCCCCAATGGTTTTGAGTTCTATGCCATTGTGCAATTGCTCTCGTCTTACTTTAAATCGTAGTAATTTGAGCTGTATAAAAAAGAATTCCTCAAATTTTAGCCTAAAAGTTGCGGCACTTAGCGACTTATCATCTTTAGGAAAATGAATTTGCAATAAGGCCCAATGTCTTTGCACTAATTTGTTTTGATCCAAAATTGGTTCAGGTAAGTTTTCTGGAATTTCAAGTTTTGGGTCGGCCAAAAGTAAATTCATCATTTTCATGATGGCGCGTGAATCGAGCCCTCTCGCCTTCATTTTTTCTGTGACATTATACATAGGCATAATGTGCAAATACTTTTTTACAGCAGCTTCATCCGCATCATCTAATGTGGGATGTGCGATATTAATGGTTCCAGAAAATGCTGCAGGTTTTCCAAAAGCCAGGTAAATCTTACCTGGAATTACACTTTCCTTTACCCATTTAATCCCTTGAAACCAAACCAATTCCATTACACCCGTTTCGTCGCGCAAGTCGGCTACAAGGCGTTGAGCCCTATTCTTACCAATCAGTCGGAGGTTGCTTACAATCCCTTTTACTTGCACATAGGGCATTTCTGCTCTAAGTTCGTTTACCTTATAAATCTTGCTTCTATCCACATGCCTGTAGGGCAAATGGAAAAGCAAATCGTTGAAGGTAAAAATTTGCAATTCTTTTTTCAACAGTTCTGCTCTTGCAGGACCAACGCCTTTTAAATATTCTATGGGTGTTTGCAGGTACGAACTCACAGTACAATTTTACCAATAAATCTGTATTTTGCAGCCATGCAAAAACTATGGTTATTGGTGTGTTTAATGTGGACAGTTAATCTAAACGCACAAAAACTTTTTCCTGTTGAGAAAAAAGGCAAGTGGGGTTACATGGACGAAAGCGGTAAAATGGTGATAGACTTTAAGTATGACCTTGCGCAAAAGTTCAACGAAGGGTATGCATCGGTGGCTTTAGGCAACATGCCTTGCTTGATAGATGTGAATGAAAAAAGAATCATAGATACTGGAATTTATCAGTTTATTGGAATGTACTCGGAAGGATTGGTATCAGCAATGGATTATAAATTCAGAAGATTCTACTTGAACAACAAAGGTGTGGTAGCATTGAGCTTGCCAATTGAAATATATGATGCACGACCATTTTATAAAGGATTGGCTAGGGTTGGCAAGAAAGTAGACATTGTTCAAAACAAGTTTGGGTTTGATATTAGCAATTTAGGGTACATGTTTGGCTATATGCGCAAGGATGGCAGCATGGCTACAGGCTTTGATTTTGACGATTGTGATGACTTTGAAGAGGGTGTTTCGCGCTTTATGCAAGGCACAAAATTTGGCTTAATAGACAGCAGCAGCAAGGTAAGGCTTGAACCAAGTTATCAAATGATCAGTGCATTTAACGAAGACATTGCAGTGGTAAACGCCATGGGTAAATTTGGATATATCAATAAGGATGGCAAAGAACTCATTGCTGCTACGTATGATTATGCGATGCCATTTAATGAAGGCTTAGCTGCGGTAGAAATTCAAGGTAAGTTAGGTTTTATCAATACCAGCGGTGAGTTGGTAATTCAGCCTTTATATGATGATGTACGCCCATTTTCTGCAGGTAGAGCTGGAGTTTTATACATGGGAAAATGGGCTTTCATTGATGCAAAGGGCAACTATATTTACCAACCTTACTTTGAGGCTGTAGGCTATTTTAACGAAGGCGTTTGCCCAGTAAAGGTAAAAGGCAAATGGGGCGCGATAGACTTACAAGGAAAGATATTGGTACCCTTTGAATTTGACAATGTAGGCATTTTTGAAAATGGTATAGCTGAGGTTATCTATAGAGACCTCAACCTATATGTAAACAAACGCGGTGAACTTTTACCTAAGTTGTAATTAAGTAAAGCTTTTTTTTACACTGCAAACTTCAATCTTATTTGCTGAGATTTTGCTTTTATGGCCTTTGGGGCTATCCTACTTACTGGAAAAAGGTTTATAAAGCCTATTCTCAATGACTTATCCTTAATTATTTTGCCATTGAAAATCTCAAGCAAAATAATTTAAGAAAATATGATAAACCAGAGTATCACCAAAGCTGGAAGAATTGATACACCATTACATCTGCAGTTTCTTATTGAAACCAGTTTGTTTTTTATAATATCAATAGAAAACAATTGGACAAAAAACATTAATTCCAACAAGAAGATTGTTTCTATTTTTGGAAACATAATCATATATTTGAAGCGCAAATGAGATACTTTGCAACCAAATTTTTACAAGAAGCGGATGATTTCATTTCGCAACTTGACCCTAAGGTAATTAAAAAAATATTTTATAACATTGACTTAGCTGAGCAAACAAATGACCCAAAACTGTTTAAGAAGCTTCAAAATGAGATTTGGGAGTTTCGCACAAGAAGTGCAGGATTACAAATACGTGTTCTTGCGTTTTGGGATAATTATGAGGAATCAGAAACTCTTGTCATTGCAACGCATGGTTTCATTAAAAAAGCAGATAAAATACCCTCAAAAGAAATAAAAAGAGCAATGAACCTTAGAACTCAATATTTTAATGGAAAATAAAAACTACGGGATATGGCAAGCAAAAATTTAAAGACCTACAGTCTTGAGGAAATGAAAGACAAGTATATAGGTAAGGTAGGCTCAAAACCACGTGACGAATATGAGTACGAACTTCGCATGGATGTGCTAGGAAGAATGATTAAAGCCGCCAGAATAGAAAGAAACATGACTCAGGACGACCTTGGAAAACTTATTGGTGTTCAAAAGGCGCAGATTTCAAAACTTGAAAGCAGCGCCAATAGTGCTACCATTGATACCATTTTGAAGGTTTTTAAGGCCCTAAAAGCAGAAATAAATTTTAAGGTAAGGTTAGAAGATAGTTTTATTAAACTTCCTTAAGGGTGCATCCTTAAACAATCTTTATTTATAAACGCTCTGCAACCACTTCATTCACCTCAGGAACCCTGCGAGTAGCATGCCTTTGTGCAGTTTCTCCCGCCTTCCTTTGAATTATAGCAAAAGCGTTATAGTAATGCAAATGAAACTTAGTGTTTAACGCATTTGTATGCTTTGAGAAAGTGAGATTTATGTATGAAATGATTCGTGCAATGTAATACTTAGGGACTTTTATAAAAGCAACTTTGAAGTGTGAAAATTTATTCACTTTAAATGTTCTTTTATGAAAATAACTTTAACTAAGTTTACCTTCCTTGTTGCAATGGTTTGTGCCAATTCATTGAGTTATGGACAAACTCCGTCATTAGGTTCTACCGTAAATTTTGCCCTGTTTACAAATTCTGGAGCTGTTACCAATGTTGGGATTTCTCAAATTACTGGAGACATTGGTTCTAATGTTGGGGCTGCTTCGAACTTTGGTAATGTGAACGGTGTAATGCGTTCTCAGAATGCGGTAACCGCAACTGCCGCTGCCGATTTACTTACTTTAACGAGCGAACTAGCAAGCGCTACTAATACTTTTTTCCCTTCCACTTCTTTAGGCAACGATGACACTTTAACTGCTGGGGTACACTATATTTCTTCAAATGCTACCCTTAGTTCTTCCTTGTATTTAAATGCGCAAGGAAATCCAAATGCAGTTTTTATTATTAAAATTAATGGAACCTTGGGTACGAATGCAAATTCCAAAGTAAATCTTATTAATGGTGCCTTAGCCTGCAATGTTTTTTGGAAAGTGGATGGTGCTATTACTATGGCAACAGGAACTTACATATGTGGAACTGTTATTGCCAATAATGCCGCTATTAGCATGAGTACTGGTGATACCTTAGAAGGAAGAGCCCTTTCTACCACAGGAGCTATTTCTGTTAATAACGTAATGGTTTATACCCCTATTGGCTGTGGAAGCCCTACCCTAAACGGACCTACAGCACCTAATATGGCCAGCACCGCTCAATTTACATTTTTCTCAGCCTCCGGACCTGTTACCAATACAGGTACAACCAATATAATTGGTGATGTTGGAACCAATAGTGGACTCACAACGGGTTTTGACCCTTTGTTGGTGAATGGTACTATTCATGCTGTTCCAGATGATTCTACTGCTGCTTGTGCCGCCGATTTAGCCGATGTTTATGGTCATTTAAATGGCTTAACTTATGACATTGAACTACTTTATCCTGCTCAATTTGGTTCAAACCTTGTGCTAACCCCACATACCTACTTATTAAATGCTGCTACTACTTTTACGGATACCCTATTTCTGAATGCACAAGGAAACGCAAATGCTGTTTTTGTGATTAGAATATTTGGCGCTTTAACCACTAGCACATATGCCAATGTAGTTTTAATAAATGGAGCTAAGTCTAGCAATGTATATTGGTTGGTAAATGGTGCCGTTAGCGTAGCAAGTAATGCCATCTTTAGAGGATATGTTATTGCCAATAATGGTGCAATTTCTTTTGCAGCAGGCTCAACCCTAGATGGCAGAGCCTTCTCAACTGTTGGCGCAGTTAACATAGCCAATGTGAATGCCTATGCCAATGGTACTAAAATTTACTCGCAAGCAAGTGGCAACCCCGCTACCTTAAGCAATTGGAATTGGCAAGCAGATGGCTCTGGCGCAGCTCCTACAAACTTTACCTTTGTTACGAGTTATGTTATACAAAATGGGCATAACCTAACCACAAGTGCTCCCTTTTCATTTGGTGCAGTTGGTTCAACCCTACAAATAGAAAGTGGCGGAATATTAACGGGCAATCATGCCATTACTGTGGCAACAGGAGCCAAATATCAAATTGACAACGGAGGAATATTTAATGCCAATGTAAACCAAAGTACAAACGATATCGTGTTGGCAGGCAAAATAAACATTGCTCCGAGCGCCACTCTTACTATCAATGGCGCAGTTACCAATTCTGGCGGTGCGGTTAGTGGTTCTGCTACAAGCAATTTAAGTATTGGAACAAATGTAGGGACACTTTTATTTGACCAAGCTGCGCCTGGCACTACGAATGTGCTTCAACATTTAACCATAGGCACAGGCAGTAATGCAAGTTTAACTTTAGGTAACGTTTTGAACCTATCGCCAACAGGTAGTATTTCTTTTAATGCTGCTGGCACAAAGACATTGACCACTGGTGACTTTCTTACGCTTAAATCAACTTCAAGCGGAACAGCTTATATTGGAAATACAAATGGCGCAACAATTTCAGGAAATCTTGCTGCAGAACGATACTTACCTGCAACGGCTAGAAAGTTTAGGTTTTTGACCTCACCAGTGGTAGGTGCAACGTCTGTTAATTGGAGAAATAATGGCGTTAATACACCCGGTGTAGGTATTCAAATTACAGGGGTGGGTAGTAATTTCGACCTTTCACTAACACATAATCCTTCTGCCTTTGGGTACAATGAGGCAAATGCCGGCTCGAGTACTACCGTTGGACATGGCGCAGCTATTGATGCGGGTTGGGAGGCTTTCACCGATGGTAACACAACCCCTTTAACTAACGGCGTAGGGTTTAGGGTTTTGGTGAGGGGCGATAGAACAATCAGTTTAGTAACTTTACCCATTCCTGCACCAAATGCCACCACTATAAGCGTTACGGGAAGCTATCCGGCAAGTACGGTTACCACCAATACAACCAAAACAGGTTCAACTACCAACAGTGGCTTTAATTTAGTAGGCAATCCATTTCCAAGTGCTATTGATTGGAATGCGATCACTAAAACAAATGTTTCGGGCACTTATTATGTTTATAGTCCTGCTATTAATGCATATGTAAGCTGGAATGGCTCTACAGGAAATGCTACGCAGTATATATCTTCGGGTCAAGCCTTTTTAGTATTGAACCCAAGCACAAATGGTTCAATTAGTATTTCAGAAAGCAATAAGGTTAGCAGCGCAGGTGGCGCGTTTTTCAAAACAAATTTGGTTAACCACCTAAGGGTTAAATTGAACTATGACAGCAGTAATTCGGATGAATTGTTTATTCATTTTAGAGAAGATGCCACCGAAGGACAAGATAACTTTGACGCGCCAAAATTGGTGAACGCCTCCATGAATATTGCTTCCATAGGCATTGACAATAAAAGGTATAACATCAATTGTTTGCCAGCGCTTAGTGAGGATAGAGAAATAGCTTTGAGTATTATGGGAACGGTTGAGGCCAACTATTCATTTATATTTAATGAGGTAAGTACGTTTAAGGAATACGATATATTTTTAGTAGACAATTACCTAAAAACAAACACCCAAGTAAGCAATGCCTTTAGTTATCCTATTCAAATTATCAGTGATTCCGCTTCATTAAAAGATGGTAGGTTCAAACTAATCTTTAAAAAATCAGCAACAGGATTGACTTCAACAATGGCCAATCAAAAAGGCATTATTGCCTATCCAAATCCAGTTGAACATGTGCTTTACATTGATTTAAACGGAAGCAACAATGCTGAGTATGTTTTATTCAATCAGTTAGGAGAAGAGATGCTAAAAGGAGTATTCACAGAAGAAAAGAGTGTCTTAAATACAAGCGAATGGCGCAATGGCGTTTACTTTATCCGTGTTGCTAGCGCTAATGCTATTCAAACAATTAAAATTATCAAATAATTCAATAAACAAATTCAACATGAAAAAATTCATTAAGATTCAAATACTAATCATCGGCTTACTATTAGCAAGTTCAATTTCCTTGTATGCCCAACCAGGCTTTGAGGATGATGTAGATGATGTGCCTTTAGATGGCGGCATATCATTGCTAATTGTTGCAGGTGCGGTGTATGGGTATAAGAAAGTTTGCCTATCAAAAGTTGAATCTAACAAAGGGTCCAAAGTTTAAGTTTATATTCTTTGTTTGAAAGCTTTGAAGCATGTCAATTCCTAGTCCAAGCTGAACCAAATTTTTGTAGTTAGCTCCAATTCTAATAATTTCAGATGCTTCATTAGGGTCAACCGAAAAAATAGCTTGAGAGGAAAATCCCCAACTTTTGCTGAATTGTGGAGAATACCCAATGAGCCCTAAAACACTTGGTGCAACCTGTCCTTCAACAAAAACAATAGTTGGGTACATTTGAATAAAAAAGTCTTCTTTTTTATTCATGTAAGAAAGACTTAACCCAATGGTTGGAACAAATAACTCACCATAAAAACCAGCTCCTGCGGATATTCCTAACCATGGTTTGAATTGATAAGTAAGTTGCCCCTCCATAGAAACTGTATTTAATGCCCTTTCTTTGTAGTTTACCGTAAAACGATTAAGGTTAAAGAAATTCCATTTTGCAGAACTGTCCAGATCTTTATCAATATAGTTTATATAATGTGCTTGTTTATTTCCTGTAAGGGCTTCAACTACAATTTGGGCACGAATGCTTGTGTTAAGCATAAAGAATAGGGTGATAAATAATAGCCTTCTCATAACGATTGGGAATGCTTAATGGTAATTGCATGTGTTTGAGGAAGCGATTGGCAGGTAAGTATATAACCGTCTTTTAGGTCCTTTTCAGTTAGCACCTGATTACTCTTCATCCTAACCTTGCCCTCGGTGCATTTCATTTTGCACATACCGCATAGTCCACTTTGGCAAGAAAAAGGCAGAGGTATGTTTTGGTCTAAGCCACTTTGCAAAATGGTTTTGCCTTCTTGGGTTTCAAATTGATAGGTTTTGCCAAATAGTTTTGCAGAAACTAGCGCTTTGTGTGAAACACTTTCTTGTGTTTGGGTTGTGATTATAAATAACTCTCGATGAATTTTGCCTTTTGTTATTCCTAAATAAGTCAAATCTTCAATAAGCTTGTTCGTCATTATTTCTGGACCGCAGAGGTAAAAATCTATTTTATTCTTCTCATGTTGGGTTACTATTTCTTCCAACGAAATTCTCGTAATATAACCTCTGATAGCATTATGCGGATTTTCTTCTTCACTCAAATAATGTTTGACTTCCAATTGAGCAGGAAATTCTGCTGTCCATTGTTCGAATTTTTCTTTGAAAATGATGCTGTTTGAAGTTCTGTTAGCATAGAGCAAAGTGATTTTGCTTTTAGGCTCAAACTTTAAAATAGTGCCTATCATGCTGTAAATTGGTGTGATGCCACTTCCACCTGCAATCATTAAATAATGCTTTTGATTGGCTGGTTCTGGATTAATATAAAATTGACCAGATGGTGTAGTAACTTCTAAACTATCTCCAACTTTTAAATGCTCGGCCAAGTAATTAGTAGCCTTACCTCCCTTAATCTTTTTGATGGTCAAAGTCAAAAAATTATCTTTATTTGGTATCGAAGAAATTGAAAATGTACGATACAAGATTTCCCCATTGATGTTTACCTTTATGGTTAGATGTTGCCCTGCTGAGAAATCTCTGAAGATAGATGGAACATTAGCAAACTGAATTGTAAAGGCCTCATTTGCTTCTTGCCTAATCTCAGAAACTTCTAGCAAATACAAACCTTTACTCGATTTTTTGATATTCTTTCTTTCAAAAATTTGCTCGTGTCGGGTTTCATAGTCTTTAAACTCGGTGCCCATCCATTTATCCCACCAAGTAAAGTATAAAGCATAATTGCCATTAAACAATTGATGGTGCATATTATGATGGGTGGAAGCTACTTTGTATTTTAACAAAGGGAATTTTACCCAACCTTTTGGATAGGTTTCATAGCCTAAATGTGCCAGTACATTGTTGAGCATGGAGAAAACTTGCCAAGCTATTATTACGCCGAAATTTAGTGGAATGAGAAATGGTAACACGAAACCCATCATTTGTTCAATTACTGCTTCCGAAGGATGGAAGGCAAAAGCAGTTAGTGGCGATGGATCGGTACTTTCGTGATGTACCTTATGGAAGAATTTATAAAAACGAGGCAAGTGCATAGCCCTATGGCTCCAATAGAAAAACATATCATCTAAAAAGAGTACAATAAAAAAACTAACACCTAACCACAAGTAGCCGAAGTCATTGATATTGAAATAGACTTTTGTATAACCTTTGCTTTCTAGATAAAGAAGAAAAACATCAAAAATTGCAAAAACCAGGAAGGTACTAGTTGAAAAACCTAAATCGTGTTTAAAATGATGCAGGTTAGCTCTTTCAGTTTCTTGTATTCTTATCTTTTTAAAGTACTTCTTACCTACTATCCAAAAGATAAAAAAGAATGGAAATGCAAATCCTGCATACCAGCTTAGCTGTTCGCCAAATGCGGCAATAATGTTTTCAAAAAATGTTGTAATATTCATTTTGAGCCAATTTTAAAGTGTAATAATTTACACTGCAAAATTGCAAAGCATGGTTATGAAAGCTTTTGACTTAGAACAAAAAGGGGTTTGATGTATATCAAAAAATGGTTAGAGTTTGCCCGATCTAATTCTACTCAGCGTTTCTTGAGTGATGTTTAAGTAGGAGGCAATGTTTCCAAGACTTATGCGATTGGTAATGTCTGGGTAAAGGTTTAATAGTTTTTGGTAGCGTTGTGTTGCATCAAGGAATTGTAAATCTGAAAGTCTATCCTCAATTTGTGCTATATAATGCATTTCCACCAACTTAATATACCAAAGGGCAAATGAATGATGCTTTTGAAGTAATGTTTGTATTGAAGTATATTCAATGGCATGTATTTCACTATCTTCTATTAGTTGAATACTCTCTTGAGCCAATGTTTGATTTACTAAGCTAGGAGCATCTGTGATAATTTGAGTGTCTAAACTAAACCAAGTGTTCATTTCCTTTCCTTGGTCATTGGTGTAAAAGTACCTTACAGCACCATTTGTCATAAACCAAAGGTGTTTACAGGGTTTGCCCGGTTTCAATAAAAAATAGTTTTTGGGATATTCCAAATGTTGAAATTGTGCCAAAACATCTTCCAATACTTCTTGAGGCAATAAATAAATGGATTGTATGATGTCCTCTAAACCAACCTTCATTTTATTTACTGCTTTGCCCACAATGATTTTTAACTAGGTGAATGTGGTTATTTTTAACCGGAAAATTGTAGCGTCTGAGTTACAAGCTCTCGGCCACTACTTCCTTCACTTCAGGAACCATGCGTGTGAGCATGCCTTCGATACCGCGCTTTAAGGTAACGGTGCTAGAAGGGCAACCACTGCATGAACCTTTAAGTTCTACAGTTACTATACCTGCATCAAAAGATTTAAATGAAATCATCCCGCCATCTGTTTCTACTGCGGGTTTGATGTAGGTATCTAATACGTCCATAATTTGGGCCACAATTAAACTATCAGCACCTTCATATTTGTGTGGGGTGCTGCGGTTTGTTACAATGGGTTCGCCAGCTTCGAGGTAGGCTTTTAAAAATTCTTTGAGAATTGGAATCAATTCGTGCCACTCAGCACCCGGAACCCTAGTAATGGTAACAAAGTTGTTCATGATAAACACGCCATTTACAAAACTAAACTCGAATAAGTTTTTGGCTAGTGGCGAGTCGAATGCCTTTTCTTTGGTAGGATAATCAACAGCATCGTCCATTAAAATCATGCGGTTGCACACAAATTTCATAGTTTCTGGATTTGGCGTTGCCTCGGCATATATGTCTAAAAAAGTGCTAGTATCTGTCATAATGGTATTTTGAGTTACAAAGATAAACAAGCCAAACTAATATTTGTTCAAAGCTTTATATCCGACAAAAGTTCCCAAATCAAATTGGGTTCAAACCCCCTAGAAAGGGCATATTTATAGGCCTTGTTTTTGGCCTCGGGAGCCTTTAGTTTACCCAAACTGCTAAGTTTCTTTTCCAATACTTCCCTTAAGGTATCTCGGTAATCTTGGTCTTCAATTTCTTTTAGGCCCTTGTTGATGCAATAGTCGGACACATCGCGTAGTTTAAGTTCTTGTTTGATGCGCAATTTCCCCCATTGTTTGACCCTAAACTTGCCTCCAGCAAAGGCTTGGGCGAAACGTTCCTCGTTTAAATAGTTTAATTCGATAAGCTTCACCATCAATTCATCTGCCTCTAGGCTATAAATGCCCCACTCTGCTAACTTCTCTTTAAGCTCCTTGTGGCAACGCTCTTGGTAGGCGCAGAAAGAGGCAGCTTTTATCAAAGCATCGTTGTTGCTGATGTATTTCTTTTTAGATTCCAATAGGGCAAAAGTAAGCAAGAGTTTACACAATCTAATTTACACGCTTAAGGAGCTCCTGGTGGTCCGCCTCTGGCAGCTGGCTTCTAGCTTCTGGCCTTGCAGCGTGCTGGGTACTAATACACTCTTTCTCGGTGCTAAGATCCAAGCATCTGGCTTCTGGCGCAACTTCATGTTATACCAAGGTAGCACCTAGACAGTTTAAAGCAAGAGTTTGAGTGTGAGCGTCTTGGAAAAGGAGAACAAAGGGGAGTCCCATTAGGTGGGGAGCAACTATACAAATGGTGGGGAGCTACTACCTAAATGGTGGGAAGCTACTCCACAAATGGTGGGAAGCTACTCCACAAGAGGTGCGAAGCTACTCCATAAGAGGTGGGAAGCTACTACCCAAATGGTGCGAAGCTACTCCATAAGAGGTGCGAAGCTACTCTATAAGAGGTGCGAAGCTACTCCACAAGAGGTGGGAAGCTACTCCACAAGAGGTGCGGTGCTACTCCATAAGAGGTGCAGTGCTACTCCATAAGAGGTGCGGTGCTACTCCATAAGAGGTGCGAAGCTACTCTATAAGAGGTATAGAGCAAGAGTGAATAGATGCTAAAATCTTCTTTATCAAGCAATTTGGGTTGATGAGAAACGCTATTGGTAAACTGCATAAGTATTTAATTTCTGAACCTAAATTTATCAATTGCTAACTTTCAATAAAACGATAATTACTATCGGCAATTACACAATAATTAACCTTAATTTAGTATTTTGCTTCGCATATAAAAGAGTTAGCACCAATAGTAAAACGACACAAACGAACATACAATGAGTTACGACCTATACTTTTACAAGAGAAAAAATTCAGACTTGACAGAAAGTAAAATCGCAGAATATTTAAACAATAACTTGACTTCAACAAGTGAAAGTGATAAACAATGGTTTGTGGAAGACGAAGACACGGAAACATATTTTTCGGTTGACCAAAATGAACCTGAAACTGACGAAGAAGCTATTGAGCTATTTGAAAACTTTGCTGACTTTGACAACACTCATTTTACTTTCAACTTAAATTATCTAAGACCAGACTTTTTTGGACAGTTTGCATTTGAGTTCGTTGACAAATTCATAAAAGACCTTGATTTATTTGTTCTTAACCCACAATCAACAACCGACCCAGACAATCCTTTAAAACCAAAGGAAAAAGAACTTTATGAAAATTGGTCGGAAACAAATTCAAGAAACTCCACAAACTTTTTTAAGGAATACGAACTTGAATTTTATCCGTTAGAGAAATCAAATGACTTTTATAACTATAATCGCAACAAGTCATTATTACAAGAAAAATTAGGTGGCAACTATTATGTTCCAAAACTCTACTTGTTTAAAAGTAAGTCAGACGGACTAATAGTAACAATCTGCACTTGGACACAATACTTACCAAATGTTTTTCCTCCTGCTGACTATTACTTGTTGACAAAGAATTATAAAAAATTATTCAGGACAATTGAAGAAGTTGGACTAATAAGTGCTGACACGTTTAAGGAAAGATTTGGAAGTTACCTTACCGATTTTGAATTTAAAAATTGTAAAATAATACACCCTGAAAAAGCAGAAAAAGTCAAGGACATTTTCAACTCGACAAAAATCGAGTTGAAACTTGCTGACTTTTTTGAAAGAGTTCAAATTGAAAAATTAGTAAACGTAAAACCGAATGAATAGAACTACTGGTGCTAACACACGTTTGGCGCAATGGGGGCTAACATCGTTCATAGAAAGTTTGTGCTTCTATTGTAAATTCGTGCTGGTTGACAATTTAGTTTTCCAAAATCCCCCACTGCGCCAAGCGTGGGAACGTTAGCCAAAATTATAAAATGACGCGATTATTGATTTTAATGACTTTAGTCCCATTCTCTGTTTTCGGACAGAAATACAAAAGGATTGCTTCTCCTACCGACACATTTTTCGCTCTTGATACAATTGATTTACACGATATCCCGACTGTTCTACCAAACGGAAAATGGAAAGTGTTTTTTAACAATGACACTGCGAAACTTCACTACTCGTTCAATTTAGTTGACAACAAGGTTAGCGGTTGCTTCTTAGAATACAACGTCTACGGCAACTTCCTTACTATTGGAACATATAAAGACGATAGTTTATGGACGTTCCGAACGGGAGCATACCGTAAAAATTCAGACACCACTTTTAAGGTCGGAAACTGGATTTATTATCAGTGGTGGGGCCCAACATGGGACTATGTTACCGCTAGCCCCGAATCCTATAAAATGCCTTTTGATAAAGATTCACTTTTTTATGAAAATTGGTTCTATTCGACAGGAATCAAAAGGAAGCAGAGCATTTACCACCAAAGGAGAGGCTTAATAAGAGAAACCATTTACTACCACGATGGGACTGTTGGACAAACTTTTGAACAGGCGAAGAGTAGTTCTCTCAGGACTCACTGGACGAAAGAGCAAGATGTTTCATCCATTCATTTCACAAAGGACTTTGCATATGATATTAACTTTGACACGACTCAGAGCTATTATAGTTTCTGTGGGGATTGCACAATACAAACGACCTCGGATATTAGGGGTAATATTATTTCAACCACAATTACCAACCGACAGGGGAAATTAATGCGTTTTGTAGGAGGAGGTGTAACACTGGATTATAACGAGTTTGGAAAGGTCAAATCCATTGAGTATTGGAATAAAAACGATAAATGGAAAATGAAGCGACTGAAATAACTGCGGCTAACAGCGCACTGGCTCAAGCCGGGCTGAATTGGCAGACCGGAGCATATGAGTCCTTAAAAAATTATCTTAGCCGGACAATTAATCTTTCTAAACCCGGCCTGCGTTAGTGCGCAGGAACGTTAGCGGTAAGCATAGACGACCACACTTCAACAGACATTGTAAATTATGACAGACATAAAATATCAAATAATTACACCTGACGACAACGAAAATATTGCACTTATTGCGGACTGGTATTTAACAGAGTGGAACATTCCCGTTCAGACCACAATTGAAAAAACAAAAAAACTTTCGGCAGACAATTACGAGTTTCAAGTTTTAATGACGCTGGACAACAAACCAATTGCAACAGGCGGACTATACAACCACGTTGGACTGCTGGACAAAGAACCACGACTTAAAATTTACAAAAACTGGTTAGCATTAGTTTATACAAAACCAGACGACAGAGGAAAAGGATTAGGAGCATTAATTTGTAATCACATTCAAAACCATTCAAAAAACCTGGGACTTAAAGAAATTTATCTATTTACTCATACAGCAGAAAATTTATACAAGCGACTTGACTGGCAACAACTGGAACGACTTGCATTGGGTGGTAAAGACATCGTTGTTATGAAAAAAGAATTGTAACAAGACAATGCAAAACCAAACGACACAATATTGGACGAAAAGAATGCCAACCGCTAACAGCACCTACAAGAAATTGGCGGTTCAGTGGTTAAATGAAGCTTTGTACTTCGTAACAAGTTCAATGCTGGCAGACAGTTTTGTGCTTCGAAATCGCCAACTTCTTGTAGCTGCCAACCGTTACCTGCTATTATGCACGACAACAAAATGAGACCGACAATTATAAAATTCATATTACTATTATTGGCAGGACAACTCATATCTTGGTGGATAATTTTTTTCTCACCATTCGACATTCCAGACAAAATTCCTCAAACACCAATAAAAATTGAAGGCATAATTTTAGTTGGACTTCTGTTAACAATATTAATATTTGCTCAAAAGAAATTTCTTAAATTACAACCTGAGACAACCATAACTAGGCTTACACTTTTGGGGACAATAATTTGCTTTTCTTCAGAAGTAATTTTTCAAACGGTGCGACAACCAACTCTTATCGCAGACACTTTGCATGACCACATTTATTATTTTTTGCTTGGTACAATTGGTGTTTCGTTCTTCGGGACAGCATTATCATTTCTGATTGCATTTCAACTCAAGACAAAAAAAACAGGACAGTTAATATTAATGATAATTGGATTAATGCTCTTTACAAATATTATCAAATTTTTTTTTCCGACGCTTGGCGGACATTAATAAATTAAAATTCAGGACATCTAATACGACAGAAAAAATAACAGCAGGTAACACGCGTTTGGCTGCAATAAGGGCTTGAAGCTTTTAAGGAAAAAGAAACGGCAGAAAAGTTTATTTTTGAAGTAAACTGCACGAGACAAAATTTGAGGTAACCATTCCCTTACTTCGCCAAGCTGCAACACGTCAGGTTGTGAAAAAACTAAGTTTTGGTTGAAAATTGGTTGGATTTGATGGTCTAAGAAGTATAACAAAGCGATATGCCGCATTCATTTTTTGAGTTATGATTATGCAGCCATTTTTCTTTCCATGATTAAATGCTTTGATATCGCTTTAAAATGGGTTGTTTTTAACAAAAGCAAAGCCATCCCCTTATAATCAGGCTTCCAATTATTAATTTCCTCCATTAATTTCTCAAGGCCTAGTATGTTTATGCAACGTTTGATGTTGTAAACTGTCATGATTAATGCAAACTCTCCGTTTACTTTCTTTAATCCCTTTAAGTTGGTATGGTTATATCCCCACTTCCTTTTGATGGTGCTGATTATCTTGCTCAACCGCATCCTCTAAACAACTAAACTCAAACTGCCCTCGGTTACTTCCTAATATATAATTCATACCTCTTTTGTTGAAGCAAATTTAAATACAAAGCCACTTGCTTAATCACACACTTTTCAATAATTTTACGCTAAACAGTGTGGAGAGGTTTTTTCACACGCCGACGTTGGCAAACATTCAAGTATGAAATTAAGATTTAGAGAAAAAGTAAAGGAAGAAAGTTTTGACAATCTTAGAAAGATGGTCGAACACATTTATCAAAATGCAGATCATAAAAAGATTAATCAGTCTCAATTAATTATTGGTGGATTAATATTTTTGACATTTTTGATTGCCATTTTGTTTTTATGGCAATTTAATTATAATTCAATTTATTATTTATTTACCATTGTTTTTTTGGGCATAATTAGTGTACCCCTTATTTTGGTTATTGGACATGAATCAATTCATGGAAATTTTAGTAATGGAAAAAGAATAAACAAAATTGGACAAGGTGTATTTTACTTTTTAGGTACTAGTCCTTATTTCTGGAAACTAAGACATCTAAATGCCCACCATCATTATACAAACATCAAAAAATGGGATTTGGATATTGAACAGTCTGAACTCATTCGTTTAAATAATAATCAGAAATGGCGAAAAATTCATTCATTTCAGGCTTACTATATGCCAATTTTGTTTACTATGTACACACTAAACTGGTTCTTTTTACGTGATTTTAAAGATATTAAAAAAAATAAATTTGGAAACAAGTATATAAAATCACATGCTTTCTCCAATATACTTTGGTTGTTTGCAAGTAAGTGCTGGCACCTTTCTTTTTTAATTTTTATTCCTGTTTTATTAGGACAAAGTATGTCAATGGCAATTTTAGGTTTTTTTGTATTTCATTTTTCAGCTAGTTTAACAACGACTTTGGTATTGGTTAGCACTCATATAGGTGAAGATCATGAATTAGTAGATATAGATACTCAAACTAATTTGCCATACTCCTGGATAGAACATCAAATAAGAACTTCAGGAAGCTTTAATATAAAATCAAGATTTGTACTACATTTTTTCGGAGGATTTAACCATCATCTGGCACATCATTTATTTCCTAATGTACCGTACGTCTTGTACCCAAAAATCACTCAGCTTATTGAGGAGTATTGTGTTCAAAATAATTTACCATTTGTATGTTATCCTAACTTATTTGTGTGTATTAGATCTCATTTTAAAAGGTTGGTAATTTATTCAAAGAATAATAATTAAAGATTGAAAATTATGGTTTTATCGTCCTTAGCTGATAAAGAACATATTCTTAAAATTCTGGAGGTTGCTTTTGAATCTAACCCAACAATGATAAGCTTATCTAAAGTAAAACATGAAAAAATTGATATTCGCCCTATTCTCGAATATACATTTCATTATTCATTAGCTCGTCAAGGTATATATCTATCGGACGATAGATCCTGTGTAGCATTTTTTATAAACTCGACAGTCAAAGGTGGGATAATGGAAAAATGGTATTTAATTAAACTAATATTGACTGGAGTTAGAATTAATAAAATATTATCTATATGTTTTCATTTAAAGAAAATAAAAGATTCAAAACCTAGAAAAAGCAAATATTATCATTTTTGGTTTTTGGGGTCGAAAAATAGTAATGTGATATCTAACACAAAATTTGTTAATGAATTACTTAGTATTGCGAATGAAGCAAATTTACCGGTTTTTGCCGAGACTACATTACTCAAAAACGTTCATGTATTTTCTCGATTTGGGTTTAATACTTACAAAATAATAAAATCAAATGCTTTAAAATTGAAAGTCTTTCTTATGAAAAAGAATGTTTGCTAACACGGGTAGCTGTTGCACAACTTCTTTCAAACTTTAAAAACCAAGTTCTTTTTCCTAAAAATAGACCTGTTTATCTTCGATTTAAGCGCATTTAATTTTTTTATTTAGTGTAATTTAGTGTTAAAACTGGGTGTCTTAAATAGCACTAAAATGGCTTTTGAGACAAGCCATTCAAAAGAAAAAAATGCTTCCCATGTGTTGAACTTATTTCGGCAAGCAGTTTCTGCTTTTTTTCGGTTGAAGTTTAAGTATTTTTTGAGGTTATAAGTTAGTGCACTCATCATTATCAAAGAACTCATTAAACTTACTTGGAACTTACATAAACATAAAGACTATGAAACTGATTATGCCGACCCTCGTTATGGTATAGCAGCGGCTTGTGCGGGTTGGGACATACAATTAACAAAAGACTTCTTAGAACATTGATTAGCAACAGCAAATGGAGACACACCATTAGAATACGTTTCGGAAAACTCACTTAAAGGAAAATATGTTAAACTTCGATAGAGAAAAAGAACGAACCGCTAACTGCATATTTGCAATAGGCGTGCAATTCGTCTCCGTTTGACGGGATTTTGGTGGTTGATTAATTCGTTTCCCTAAGTTACATTTGAGTTCAAACGCACGCCCATCGCAAATGTGCAATACGTTATTTGCAAATTCACAGCCTTTGTGCCACTTCGAAATTGTGCCTTCCATAGCTATGCCTTGACTAAAAAGTATTAACAGAAATTGGAAAATTGGAAAACGAAATAATTACTAGTAAATTTATAACATGAAAAAAGAACAGGTTATAGAAACAGTTTCCGAATTACCTCAAGAATTTGAGTTGGATGTTTTACTGGAGAAGTTGGTTTTTATAGAAAAGGTTGAGAAGGGTTTAAAACAAATCAAAGAAGGAAAAACAAAAACACATGAAGAGGTAAAGGAAATTGTGAAAGGATGGTGAAAGTAATTTGGTCGGAATTATCGATAGACTCTCCTTATTACGCAGGAATACAAATCGATAGAATCGTAAATAGAACTGAACAATAAATAGAATTTCCTCAATCTGGTAGAGTTGTTCCAGAGTTTAATAATGAAAGTTTACGTGAACTAATAGAAGGGAATTACAGAATAGTTTATCAATTGGTAAATGAAACAGTTGAGATAGTAAGAATACATCATGCTGCAAAAAAGATAGTTTAACAGCATTAATATGGCTTAGATTAAGAAACAGGAATTTAAAATTATTGGCGTTGAAAAGGCAATTAAGAATCAGATTGATAAAAATGAAAATTCAATCAAATTAACTTAAAAAATATAGTTAACTTTTTTATCAACTGAGGTAGAATCTGCAAATAACAGCTAGAGTTTCGTGGTGGCTGCAAGTCAAGCATCGACCATGCGTAATTTAGGTGGCCCGTGTTTATCGAAAACCAAAATAGTTCGCAAGTTTCCAGTTTTGCAATGATGACATTTGGGAAGTATGCTAAACTTTTCTTGTTCTTTTATTGGAGGTTTAATACCTAACTTTTGTTACACTTCCTAATATATAATTCATACCTCTTTTGTTGAAGCAAATTTAAATACACAGCCACTTGCTTAATCACACACTTTTCAATAATTTTACAATAACAGTGTGGAGGTTTTTTTCACACGCTGACGTTAGCACCAATGCAATGGTGACTTCAGTATTTGTGAAACACCACAAAAAAAATACTGGACTTTAAAATTTAACCAATATGACAAAAAATATATTCATTCTCCTAATTCTTAGTATAACTGCTAAGGCTAGTAACAGCCAAATTAACAGTACCTATTTAAAAGAGCACGCCATACCAATAAGTAAATTTGATAGCTTAAGTAGCCAAATATATGAGCAAATAAATCATTACCAACTTATCATGTTGGGTGAAATTCATGGCACCAATGAACCAGTTAAAATGAGTTTAAACCCGTACCATCAATTTATTCAAGTTTGGCGTATGACAAATATTTATATTTCTATCCCAAAGATTCAAATGAACCTTATCATGGAATTTTTTTCACAAGAAATTTTACTAAATCTGAATCTGCTGTAAGTAAATAAAATAATCCTAACTCAAATTATTACGCTTAATTGTAGGTTCAAACCGAACAATAAAAAAGATATGAAGTTTGCACAACTATGCTTAATCATGCTAACTTGTAGTTTTTATAATAGCTATGGGCAAGTAGGAGCCGACATACCAATTATTGAAGATTTTGAAAGAGACACAGCATGGATTTGGCCGCCTTGGATAGAATGTGAAATCCCCAATACATCCTCCTTGAATAAAGGTTGCGCCCATTCTGGCAAACTAGGATTGAATTGCATAGAAGATTATTTCGTAAGAACTGACTTACAGATTGGCTTACCAGGCCAAGTAATTAGTTGTTGGGTTCGTTTTCAAAAGAAGACGAATGCCTATCTGGGGTTTGGAAAAAACTCAATTAGAATGGGGCACGGATATTATTTATGTCTTGCCCCAGAAAGGAATACTTTCGATATTAGAAGGTCCCCAGATTATACTTATCCTAACTTAAAATCTTCCTCTCAAACATACAAAATGCATTCATGGTATAGGGCTGAGTTAACTTTTAATACCAGCACCAAAGTTACCGGAAAACTCTACGCAAGTAATGGAACAACACTGCTCAATTCAATAACCCTCGAAATTCCAGACTTAACCCCTGGTGGTGTTTCTTTTAGAGGCTATTATTGTCATGTAGACGAAATAAGGGGCGGATCAAAACAAGTAATTGAAGATACAAGTTTTGCTCCTAAATTGGGAGTACCCTTATTACTCAATAATATTGTTTTTGAGGTAAATAACAGCCAATTACTCAGTCAGTCATTTGTTGAGTTAAACAAATTGGTGGCATATTTAAAACGCAATCCTACCTTTAAAATTAACATAGTTGGCCATACAGATAACATTGGTAAAGAAGAAGACAATGAAAAACTTTCAGTGGAAAGGGCAAAAGCTGTTGCTGACTATTTAATCAATAGTGGAATAAACAAAGCAAATATTAATTATATCGGTTTTGGAAGTTTAAAACCAAAAGCAACTAATTCTACAGATGCAGGAAGGCAAAAAAACAGACGGGTAGAAATTATTATAAGTGGAAACTAATTTGGCTAAAGAGACAGTAGTCAGTAAGCTCTTCTTATTATTGAATAATAGTTGTTTTAAGTATTTTTAAATTAATAGATATATTTTTTTAGTCAATATTATCTATACTTTAGCAGTATTAAAAAATAAAATAATGAAGAAACAAATTATTTATTTAGCCATTATTATTGCCTTAGGCACATCATGCGAAAAGACTGAGGAAACGCAGAATAAAGATTTAAAATCTAATAGTTACACTACGGGTTTTAAATTTGCCTTTATAGATAAAGATAGTAATGCACTCTTTAAATATCCAGATATATTAAATTCTAAGTATAACCCTAAGAATATAATTGTAACATCGGAGGATGGCACTAGCATATCAGACAGACTCGTCTTTGGATACTCTCCCTATAGAACTAACAGTAGTTTCAATGTAGATTCATTAAAAAATGGCGATTTATTTTATGGCTCTTTTGGTACAGAGCCTATTGAAGAGAAAGACCTTAAAAGTTCTAAGGAAAAGAAATACTATATTAAATACAATGATAATACAGTAGATACGATTGTTTATTATCCTTATCTACTTCGCAATAGTACTTCAGATTATTGGTTTAATTTCAATGGAAAGCCATTACCTTTTAATTATTATAAGGGAAGTAAATACTATTTTTTTCAGGATGTTATTTTATTGATTAAGTAGAGGGAAGTTGTTCTACACGTATTTTTAATTAGTTAGCGAAGCTATTAACCTAAATAATTATCAATAAATTGGCGCTAGAATTTCAATGTTAATACTGTTGTGATGCAAAACCGCCCTGAGCTTTTAGTTGCTGCATAAACTTACTGGAGGGTATATAAAATTAGTTGCAAATTTTTAATGTTAACACAATAGTCTTAGACTAATCGATTCTGGCAACCAATAAATTGCCTTACTAGTAATACCTCCTTCGGGTTCAGAGATGTTATTTCAATTAATTTTTTAGTATATACTTTAAATATATACCTTTGTAATATGAAAATATTATCATTAAAACTTGACGATGAAATCTTCAATGAAACAGAAGAAATAACAGGTAAGCTGCATTTAGCAAGAAATAGATACATAAATGAGGCCGTTAATATTTACAATAGGGTCAATAAAAGGCGATTATTAAAGAATCAACTCACTAAAGAGTCTGCAATGACTAGCAAAGAATCTATGGACATAATTCATGAGTTTGAAAAGTTATTAGATGACAATTAATCAATACGATATTTGGCTTGCAGACCTAAATCCAACAATCGGAACAGAGCCAGGTAAAACTAGACCAGTTGTTGTTATTCAAACTGACCTTCTAAATGAAACTCATCCATCAACAATTATTTGTCCGATAACTACTAACGTTCAAAAAGATATTGAAATATTAAGGGTTCATTTAAAGAAAAATCAATTGGACAAACTGAGCGATGTTTTGGTTGATCAAATTCGAGCAATTGACAATAAAAGATTCATAACCAAACTTGGACAGCTTACGAATGAACAGAAAACAAATTTAAAGAATAACATAAGAATCGTTCTAGACCTTTAGCCAACAAGAAATGGCACTACTGGCAACAGGCGCTTGGTCGCACTAAAGGCTAGAATCTTAAAGGGAAAAGAAAAGGCAAAAAAGTTTATTTTTGGAATAACGTGCTGAAGGGAAAAAGTGCTAACCATTCAATTACTTCGTCAGCGCTCAAACCTTAGCTGATATCATACGAACGACATATTGACAAATTATATGGATTGGAGATTTAACACTTTGTGGTTTGAACAAATTGAGTCAGGAAAAATTTATGTAGAAAATTTCAAAGAGAAAACTACCTATGACAATGAAAATAATATTGAGAAGTCTGAATACGTTTTTCTGAACCATCTGAATTATGAAAAGAATCCAATCCTTGATTTATTACCAGCTGAAAGAATTCTTTACTTGGACTTGACATATGCGAATATCAAAAACTTTAATTGCCTTCAAAACTTAACAGCATTAAAGCGACTTGAATCGCATTATTGTCTGAAATTAGAAACAGACAGTGGATTAAGTAGGTTCAGCGATACGATAGAGTTTTTACATATAAATCAGTCAAAGAAATTTACTTTCTCAGAGGAGTTACTACAACTAAAAAAATTGAAAGTACTTTGTTTAAACGCTTGCGCCCCAATTGAAAGTTTAGACTTTTTAAAGAACTTTCCCCAGTTAATCGATTTCCGATTTGTTGACACCAATGTACTAGACGGGAATTTAAGTCCGATACTTGAACACCCAACCATTAGGACAGTTGGATTCCTAGACAAAAAGCATTACAATTTTAAAAGTTACAAGTTAAAAATGGAAATTGAGCGCAAGTTTGATGTTGAGTATAAAACCAAAGTTTATAAAGGTGAATTTATGACGTACCGATATGATTATGATTAAAGTTAGTTTACTTTTAAAATTCAATATTTTTGCTTGTATATACGTAGAAAGCATATCGCTGTTCGTATCAAATATTTTAGTAGTTTTGAATCAGAACAAATCTTTCATCTGCTAAAATTTAAACCTTATGTCTAAGATAACGCAAGTCTCAACCCGCCTTTGGCAAATTGAAATCGGGATAGTTAATGTCTACCTGATAAAAACCCATGATGGGTTGGTATTGGTTGATGCGGCATGGCCAAATAAAGCAGACGAAATATTTGAGGGTGTGCGACAAACTGGTCATGACCCAGCAGATATCAAGCATTTAATGCTCACTCACGGTCATGTTGACCATGCGGGCAGTGCTGCGGAGATAATCAGGCGCACAGGCGCTAAGGTGTACGTCCATGCTGCCGACCTTGCCCTTACTAGCAAAGGGGAAGCTGGATACGATGGAATTACGGTTACGCCAGGCCTTATTCCAAGCCTTGTCTTTCGCTTAGTTATTAAACGAGGAGGCACAAAATACGAATCGTTTCCTGTTGATAAAACCATAGAAGATGGGGAAATACTGCCATTTGCCAATGATATAGAAGTGATTCATACACCAGGACATTGTGCTGGTCATGTTTCCTTTTTACTGCCGCAAGATGGCGTATTAATAGCAGGAGATATCTGTTCAAACGTGATGGGATTAAGCTATGCTACCATTAACGAGGATAGGGCTTTGGCAAGGGCATCTATTTTGAAAGTGGCAGATTTCCCCTTCGAGCAAGCTGTTTTTGGACACGGAAACCCCTTGAAAAAGCGAGCTAATCAGCTGCTAAAAGAAAGGTTTGCAGCTACGAAGCTTAAATAACTTTTTTACAAATAACAATACGATACAATATGAAACAATTCTTATTTATTTTACTTACCTTTTTAACATTACAATCAAAAGCGCAAGATTATAGTACTATAAACTTTCTATGCTGGGATGTAAGTATTTATATTAATGGACAACACATAAGTAACTTAGCAGCTAAAGAATCTCTACAATACAAAGCATATTCAGAAGGTAGGCTAGAAATTGTATTTATCCGCTATGGTATTCGCACTATTCAAACAATTGATGCTAAGAAGGGCGAGACCTATTTTTTTTGGGGTACCATACCCACATCGAAAGAAAAGGGTAATAAGTATCTATCAAAATACCCAATTACTGTAACCATTGAAGAAGATAAAAATAATCCACTTATTGTATCTAAAACAAATTCAGGTCCTAAACAAGGAACATGTTTCCTTATTAGTTCTGAAGGATATTTTATTACTAACTTTCATTGTATTGAAAACGCTAAAGAAATTACTCTGAAAGGTATAGATGGAGACTTTACAACAAAATATGGTGCAACAGTTGTTGCTTCTGATCCTTCTAACGATTTGGCATTAATTAAAATAAGCAATAAGAATGTAAAGTTTACAAACCCACCATTTTCAATTAGGTCAAATGGTGTTGCTCAGGCAGAGAAGGTTTATGCTTTAGGTTATCCAAAAGCAGCAGCGATGGGAGAAGAAGTTAAAATAACAGAGGGAATTATTAGTGCTAAAAGTGGTGTTCAGGGGGACATAAGCAAGTTTCAAATTTCAGCAGCCGTTAATCCAGGCAATAGTGGTGGACCCCTCATTGACGAAGAAGGTAACTTAATCGGAGTAATTTACGCAAAATCCAACATTGCAGATGCGGCTGGATACGCTGTAAAAGCAAGTTATTTAGAGACGTTTTTGAAGAATGTTGAAGGATTTAAATATCCTGAATTAACTAACAGTATTCAAGACAAGTCATTGCCTAAAAAAGTTGAATTATTGAAGAACTATATTTTTATAATTGAAACAAATTAAGTAGGTATAAAAGTGAGCTATTACTTCTCGTAACATCCAATTTTAGGCATTTTCTATGGACTATGGACCATCGACTATGGACCATCGACTATGGACCATCGACCATGGTCTAAAAAAAAACTATCTTGCGCCCATGAAAAACACCCGGGCGCTGTTGCTCCTTTTTACAGCAAATGCCATCAGTGGCTTTGCACAAGGAATGAGCATGTTGGCAGTGCCTTGGTATTTTGCCGCCAAACAACAAAGCGAAGTATTTACTTTTTCTTATGGCATTATTACCTTGGGTGTTATGTTTTTTGGCTTGTATGCTGGCACCTTGGTAGATAGGTTCAGCAGGAAAAACAATTTCTTAATCACCAGCTTAATTTGTGGCAGTATCATTCTTTCTATAGGCATCTTAGGTTCAAGCCAACAATACTTGCCAAACGTATTAGTGATTGCCGTGTTTGGCCTCACCATGTTTAATTACAATATTCACTACCCTACTTTATATGCTTTTGCGCACGAAATTACCACCGAAGACGCTTACCAGCGTGTAAACTCTTGGATAGAAATTGCTGGCCAAAGCACTTCCATTCTTTCGGGCGCATTAGCGGCTGTTTTGTTAGATGGCATTAAGGTTCCGTTTGAAATTGCACCTTGGCAAGTTTGGGACATTTTTTTACTCGATGGCAGCACTTATTTCTTAGCAGCCCTGCTCATTTATCTTATAAAATACCAAGCTACCAAAAAGGTAAATGTTCAATTGGGTAGTGTTTGGATTAGGGTTAAAACTGGCTTTAGTTATTTAAAAGCACATCCCTCCTTGTTGGTATTTGGGTTTTTCTCCAATGCCGTATTTGCCACCGTAATTGTAGGCATTCATTCTTTGCTTCCAGTTTATGTTAAACAACATTTAAATGGCTCGGGAGCACAATTTGCAACAGCAGATTTAATTTATGCACTAGGTGCCTTGCTGGCTGGTTTATTCGTAGGCAAAGTTTTTAAACCAGCGCAAACCTTGTATGCCATTACTTGGCTAAGCTTTGCGGGTGCTGCCATTTATATGTGGCTATTTTTAGCCAAAGCCGTTTGGGTATTGTATGCCTTTTGTGTGTTACTTGGTTTTAGCAATGCGGGCATAAGGGTATTGCGGCTCACCTATTTCTTTAAATACATTCCAAATGAAGTTATGGGAAGGGTTAACAGCATTTTTAATATGCTCAATGTATTGAACCGAAGTCTATTTATCTTTTTGTTTTCAATTCCCTTCTTTAACTTCGAATCCAATGTTATATGGGCTTGCTTTATTTTGTCTATATTTCTAGGAATTTCTGGTTTGATCCTATTTCAACATGCAAAAAAGTTTAAACAACATTCGCTTTAACCAACTTGCTGCTGCCTTGCAGGGTAGCTGTTTGCAAACAAATGAATCAAACCCCTCAGTATTGCACTTGCTTACCGATAGCAGGAAGTTATTGTTTGCACAAAACGGCCTTTTCATTGCCATCAAAGGCGAGCGCCACAATGGGCATTTGTATTTAAAAGAAGCCTACGAACAAGGCGTAAGAATGTTTTTGGTTCAAACCCATGCTTACCCAAAACACCTGTTGCAATTGTTGCCAAATGCCGGAATAATTGAGGTGAACGATTGCTTGCAGGCACTACAACATCTCGCGCAATTGCATAGGCAACAATTCAATTATCCATTGGTAGGCATTACTGGCAGTAACGGTAAAACCATTGTAAAAGAGTGGTTGGCCTACTTGCTAAAACCTAAGCATTCGGTAGTTAGAAATCCAAAAAGTTATAACTCACAATTGGGTGTACCGCTTTCGGTTTGGCATATGACCAACGATAATGATTATGCCATTTTTGAAGCAGGAATTTCGATGCCAGGTGAAATGGAAAAGTTGGCCAAAATCCTTCAGGCAAACCTTGGCATCCTAACGCTCATTGGCGATGCACATGACGAAGGCTTTGAAAACAAAACACAAAAACTGAAAGAAAAACTTAAACTATTTGAGACTTGCCAACAAGTGCTTTTTTGCGAAGAACAAAGTTTGGTGGCAACTTACATTCAAAACTTAGCACAAACCGAAAAGTATAAATCTTGGAGTCGCAGCAATCCTTCTGCCGATTATTATATCTCGGTTCAAACCGAAAAAAACCAATGCACTTTACAATATAAAAGCCATTTTGTAAGCATCCCTTTTACAGATGAAGCAGCAATTTGGAATGCCTGCACTTGCCTTGCTTTCTTGGCAATGACAAATAATTTGGAGGAATTTGTCCTTCAAAGATTTTCAGAATTGCCAAGTTTAGACATGCGCTTGCAATTAAAACAAGGCCAACAAAATTGCTTGCTGGTAAATGATGTTTATAGTGCCGACCTTGGCTCATTGCACATTGCCTTAGATTTTCAGCAACAACATGCGCAAGGCAAAACAAAAACGGTAGTGTTATCAGATTTTTTAGAAAGCGGTTTGAACCAAACAGCGCTCTACGAGCGAATTGCAGGCTACCTTAATGAATATAAAATTGATAAACTCATAGGCATTGGAGATGAAATAAAAATCCATGAAGGCTTGTTTTCGTTGCCAAAACAAAGGTTCTACCCTACTGTAGATGCCTTTTTAAAATCTGAAAAACTACTTGATTACACGCATGAAATAATCTTGTTAAAAGGGGCTAGGAAATTTGCGTTTGAGCAAATTGGGAAATGGTTCGAAAAACAAGTACATCAAACCGTTTTTGAAATTAACCTAAATGCCTTGTTGCATAATTTCAATGCCTATAAAAAACTATTAAAACCTCAAGTAAAAGTGATGGCCATGGTTAAGGCATTTAGCTATGGTGCAGGTTCTTATGAAATTGCACGCATCCTTGCCTACCATAAGGCAGATTACTTAGCCGTTGCCTATGCCGATGAAGGCGTAACGTTGAGAGAAGCTGGTATTCAAACGCCTATTATGGTGATGAACCCAGAGCCTACAAGTTTTGATGCTATTCTAAGGTATAACTTAGAGCCTGAAGTGTATCATTTTGAAATACTCGAAGACTTAATAAAAGCAGCCGATGGCGAAGAAATTGGCATTCATTTAGAATTGGATACTGGCATGAAACGCCTTGGCTTTGATGCCCAAGAAATACCTGCTTTAATTGAGCGTTTAAAATTAGAAAAGCACCTAAAAATAAATTCTGTTTTTACACATTTGGCAGCAAGCGAAGCCCAAGAACATGATGCCTTTACCTTACATCAAATTGATTCGTTTAACCAACTAAGCGCGCAAATAACTGCAGCATTTCCCTACCCTATTATAAGACATTGCCTTAACAGTGGCGGCATTGTTAGGTTTCCGCAAGCACAGTTTGATATGGTAAGGTTGGGCATTGGCTTGTATGGCATTGATCCAGCACACCAATTAGGATTAGCTTTAGAACCTATTGGTTGTTTAAAAACCATTATTTCTCAAATAAGAGAAATTGGCCCTAGCGAAAGCATTGGTTATGGCAGAAAAGGAAGTCTTATAGAAAAGGGGAAAATTGCCATTGTAGCCATTGGCTATGCAGATGGTCTCGACCGTAAGCTTAGCAATGGCAATGGGCACATGTTGGTGAACAAACAAAAAGCGCCAATAGTTGGAAATATTTGCATGGACATGACCATGTTAGATGTTTCGCATATTGATTGCAAACCTGGTGATGAGGTAATTGTGTTTGGCGAAAGTCCAAGTTTGGCAGAGTTAAGTGCGCAAATAGGAACCATTCCTTATGAGATTTTAACAAGCGTTTCGCAACGGGTAAAACGGGTTTACTTCTACGAGTAAATCAATAAATCAAAACGATAATGTGCGTAAGGTTGCCAAGGTTCTTGCACATGTATTTCTGCCTTTAGGCCTAAGTTTTCGCAAATCCTCAAAAGCTCTTTAGGATGCCAGAAGCGGCCCATTTCGTTGGCTTCTTTTAATTCTTGCTTTATCCATTGCCACCATTTAGAAGGGGAATTGTAATACGTAAAAAATTCTAATTGATTGGGTATGTCACCAATTAAAATCAAAGCATCTTTATGCGCATGATGCACTAAGTTTTCAATTACTTTTTGTGCATCTGCTAAAGTTTCAATGTATTGAAAAGAAAAGTATAACAGGCATTTATCAAAGGTTTGGTTCAAACCGAAACTAACTGCATTGCCAGAAGAAAAAGTAAGATTTGGGAGGTTTAATTGCATGGCTTCTGCAAGGAGTGCATCTGATAAATCGATGCCATGTATGGCAGAAACTTTTGGCAACAATAGGGTATCTAAAACGCCATTGCCACAGCAAACATCCAACAAGGTTTCATGCGGTTTTAACTGCAATTGCTGGGCAATTCTAGCAGCGATTTTAGACATGATTTCTGGCGAAATAGCTTGGCCATTGAGTACCCTGCCAACTTGTTTATAAGCATTTGCTTCGGCTTGCTGTTTGTTCCAAAATTCTTTCCAGTTCATTGTTAAATTGTTGAAGATAAGAAAGTGCGAAGAGAACTGTGAAAAATGCCATCTACTGTGTTTCCATTAAACTGATTTAAGGTAATTACTTCTTTCCTAAAATTATCAGGTATCATTTGTAAGTTCCCAAATTCTCTTTGAAAAGTTGAAGGATCAACAATTGATAAAGCAACTTGCACATACCTGATTTCATTATTTCTTTTTGCCACAAAATCAACTTCCTGCTTACCAATTACGCCAATCTTAACATCATAACCCAGAAACAATAAGTGATTACAAACAGCATTTTCGCTTATCTTACCAAGGTCATTCAGCTTATAACCAGCGATAGAATGTCTTAACCCTAAATTTTCAAAATAATACTTCTCTCCGACTTCAAAAATCTTTTTCCCTTTTATATCATATCGTTGTATCTTATGAACTAAAAAGGCATTCACCAGATAGTTGGCATATTGCTGAACCAAGCTTGATGGAACAGTATGGAACTGTGATTTTAGATAATCGCTAATCTTTTTTGCTGAAAATAAACTGCCCGTTTCATTTGCCAAAAACAGAACCAATCGTTCCAAAAAATTAACATTCCTTACTTCAAATCGATTGATGATATCTCTATAGGCAATGCTGTTATATATATTTTTTAAATACTCGAAAACAATTTGTTCTTCAAGTTTTAAATTTTTTAAGTAAGGTAAACCACCAAATTTTAAATACTTATCTAAGGCGCTTTCGTCATTTTCCAATTTGTGGAAATTTAAAAATTCAAGATAAGACAAACTATACACTTTTATCTCAATCACTCGCCCGCTTAATTTACCAGCAATATCAGTTGACAATAAATTTGCATTACTTCCCGTACAATACAAATCTATATTTTCATTTAACAAAAGTGAACGCAAGGCTATTTCAAATTGATTTAACTCCTGAATCTCATCTATAAAGACATAATTCATCGCATTCTTTTTAAACAATTTATTTACATGGTTAACCAAATCTATTGGCTCCTTCATGCTCAAAAATTGAATATCTTCAAAGTTTACATAGATAATATTTGCCTTTTTATCTAGGGCTATAATTTTGCGAATAACCTGAAACAACAAATAACTTTTACCCACCCTTCGTTGGCCTGTAAACACCTTAATTAAAGGCTGTTGCACAAATGGCATAACCTGGGCAAGATAGGTATCGCGAGATAATAAATCTTTTGGAAATGCTAACTTCATTATTCTAGGTATATCTTAAACTTTCCGCTAAAATAGAAAAAGTTTAAGATATATCTAAAACTTTTAACACCTCCAATAGAAATTTTAAGCAAAGGAAAGGAAAATTACTCGTGGTGATAAGGTTCTCCCTTGATAATTGTAAATGCTCTGTATAATTGTTCTGCAAACAACATGGGCATTAACTGATGCGAGTAGGTGAAATCAGACATTGACAATTGGAAATTTGCCCTTTGGTAAACTTCCTGAGTAAACCCAAACGCACCACCAATTACAAATACAATATGGCTATGATGATTGAGCCACTCCTGCAAATGCTGTGAAAACTTAGCGCTGCTAAATTGCTTGCCTCTTTCATCTAACAAAACCACAAAATCAGTTGGCTTTAACTTTTTTAAAATGGCTTCAGATTCGGCCTTTTTAATTTGTTCTACTTCTTTAGATTTGGTTTGAACCAATAATAATTCATCGTTATAGCGGCAATAGAAACCAAGTCGCTTTGCATATTCATTGTATCCCTGCTGGGCAAAAGTTAAATGGAGTTTACCGTTTCTAATTAAGGTTAGCTTCATTTAACTTCTGTTTGGCAGCAAGGCTTTTATTTGAAAAGAAATTATTCAGGTTTTTCGGCGGCTGGACTGTCTTTCTTTTTTCTACCAGGTTTTTTGCTTCCACTGGCAGTAATTTTTAGCTCACCTTCGTTTGCTTCTTTATCGTAATCAACAATGATTTCTTCACCATCACTCATTTCCATTTTAAGCAACTCTTCGGCAATTGGATCTTCCACAAACTTTTGAATGGTTCTTCCAAGCGGCCTAGCACCTAATTCTGGATCAAAACCCTTTTCTGCTAAAAATGCTTTTGCTTCATCGGTAAACTTCACTTTGAAACCAAGCTCTTCAATTCTTCCTAATAACTTACTAAGGTTTAGCTCAAGTATTTTGGCAATTGACTCTTTGTCGAGTGATGAGAACACAATAACATCATCAATTCTATTTAAAAACTCTGGAGAGAAGAAACGTTTGAGGGCAGTTTCAACCACCATTTTCGCGTTTTTATCCGAATCGGCAGATTTAGATGGGGTGCTAAAACCAACGCCTCCACCAAAATCTTTAAGTTGTCTTGACCCTAGGTTGGAAGTCATGATGATGATGGTATTTCTAAAATCCACCTTACGACCCATGCTATCCGAGATAAACCCTTCGTCTAATACTTGCAATAAAATATTGAAAACATCTGGATGCGCTTTTTCAATTTCATCAAGTAAAACTACAGCATAAGGCTTTCTACGAATTTTCTCTGTAAGCTGTCCACCTTCTTCATAGCCAATGTATCCTGGAGGCGCACCAACCAATCTGCTTACAGCAAATTTTTCCATGTATTCGCTCATGTCTACACGAATCATGGCTTCTTCAGTATCAAAAAGGTATTTAGCCAATACTTTAGCCATTTCTGTTTTTCCTACACCCGTTGGTCCAAGGAATACAAATGAACCAATTGGTTTATTGGGGTTTTTAAGTCCAGCACGGGTTCTTTGAATAGCTTTGGTAAGTTTTTTAATTGCTTCTTCTTGGCCAATTACCTTTCCGGCCAATTCATTGCCCATGTTAAGCAAACGCTGACCTTCGCTTTGTGCAATTCGCTTAACAGGCACTCCAGTCATCATTGCAATCACTTCAGCAACATTATCTTCTGTAACATTAAAACGTTGGGTTTTGGTTTCTTCTTCCCAGCGTATTTTTTGTGTTTCTAATTGTTCTAAAAGATGCTTTTCTCTATCTCTTAATTTAGCTGCTTCTTCGTATTGTTGGCTTTTAACAACTTGGTTTTTTTCTACCTTAATTTCTTCAATTTGCTTTTCCAGTTCAAGGATATCAGAAGGCACATGAATATTGCTTAGGTGAACCCTAGCACCTGCTTCGTCTAATACATCAATTGCTTTATCTGGTAGATGTCTATCTGTAAGGTAGCGACTGCTCATTTTAACACAAGCAATAATTGCTTCTGGTTCATAGTTAACACTATGATGCGCTTCGTATTTGTCTTTGATATTATTGAGAATCTCAATACTTTCTTCAGGCGTTGCTGGTTCAACCATAACCATTTGAAAACGTCTTTCTAAAGCACCATCTTTCTCTATGTATTGTCTGTATTCATTTAGGGTTGTAGCGCCAATACATTGTATTTCGCCGCGGGCTAAAGCCGGCTTAAACATATTGCTGGCATCTAAAGAACCACTGGCGCCTCCGGCGCCAACCAAAGTATGTATTTCGTCAATGAAGAGAATGACATCTGGAGATTTTTCCAATTCATTCATTACTGCCTTCATGCGCTCCTCAAACTGTCCGCGGTATTTTGTGCCCGCCACTAAACTGGCAAGGTCTAACATTACAATTCGCTTGTTGAATAAAACCCTTGAAACTTTTCTTTGTACAATTCTAAGTGCCAATCCCTCGGCAATTGCCGTTTTACCAACCCCTGGCTCACCAATTAAAATTGGGTTATTCTTTTTCCTTCTCGAAAGAATCTGAGATACCCTTTCAATTTCTTTTTCTCTGCCAACAATTGGATCTAACTTACCCTCTTCTGCAGATTTGGTAAGGTCGCGCCCAAAATTATCCAATACAGGTGTTTTAGATTTGGTATCAGGCTTGCGACTTTCAACTTTGCGTTCTTCAGGACCGTTAGAATAGTATTCTTCTTCATCAGCAGGCAACTCACTTTTGGTATCGCTAAGGTTGCCTTCAACTGCTAATTTAAAATTTTCATAATTAATACTAAACTGTCCTAATATCTGAGACGCCAAATTGTCCTCATCACGCAATATTGACAGCAAAAGATGTTCAGTACCGATAATGTCTGTTTTAAAAATCTTGGCTTCGAGATAAGTTATCTTAAGCACTTTCTCTGCTTGTTTGGTAAGTGGGATGTTGACAAAATTGGTATTGTTTGTAGCAGTTCCTCTGATGTTATCTTCGATTGCTTTCTTTACCCTTTGCTGGTCAACATCCATAGCCTTTAAGGTTTTGAGGGCTTTACCGTCCCCCTCTCTGATCAACCCTAAAAGGAGATGTTCGGTTCCAATATAATCGTGACCCAAACGGATGGCTTCTTCCCTACTATAGGAAATGACATCTTTAACACGTGGTGAAAATTTTGCTTCCATAAATTTGATTCAATGATCTTTCAAATACAGTTCCATTTTTGTCAATGGCAATTTATGTATTGAAATACACATTTGCTACTGAGTTTATCAACTTAACTTATAAATATAGACAAACTGCGCTTAAGAAAGGTTTGATTGTCTTTATAAATGTTCCTTTAATATTTTGTTTAGCCATTTTAGCATAGAAAACATAATGAGCGCTGCAATGCCTAAAAGTAATCCATTAACGTAAAAAAAGTTTGATTTATGCGCATAACCATCCCAAAGGGTGGCTAAAATTCCGGAAAGCTTATTGCCCAATGAGGTAGCTAAAAACCAACCGCCCATCATGAGTGCTGTAATTCTTTTTGGACTAAGCTTTGAAACCAAGGATAATCCCATCGGACTTAAAAATAGCTCCCCAATGGTTATTACACCGTAACAACTGATTAGCCACATGGGCGAAACTTTAATGGCACCATTGCTACCTACATAAACTGCAGCTGCCATTACAAATGTTGATAAGGCAGAAATTAGTAAACCAAAACCAATTTTGGTGGCAGTACTAATATCTTTATTTGCTCTTTTCAAAAATGCAAAGAACCCAACTACAACTGGCGTTAATACTATCACCCAAAATGGATTGATAGATTGAAACAACTCTGTATTAATTAAATAGGTTTGCGAACCTTCTTCTGGCAAACTTTCTGGAGGAAGGTTTCTGTAATACACGGGATAATCCCAAGTTTTAAGCGCCTTTCCATCTTCTTTCACCAATTGAAATTTATCATTGTACAGATTCACTGAATCCTTTTTAAAGGTGAGTGTTTCTGCTAAATACAGAGATTTTGCAGGAGCTTCAATAACAGCTGGCAATTCTCTGTCTGTGTAAAATTGCGCCCATGTTGTGAGCGCTGTACCATTTTGTTTAAATACCGCCCAAAACATAATTGAAACTGCGAAAATACTTAAGAGCGCTGCAATTGGTCTTCTGTCTTCTTTGGCCGCATTGATATATAAACCAGCATAAAAAATAATTACAGGAATGGTTCCAAAAATAAAGGCATCAGTGCTGTCTGAGCCAAATATATTTCCAGGGAAAAACCATGCCCCAACCCCTACTACAATAGCTGGTAAAAACACCTGCATGAAGATTCTAAGTAATGACATATCCTCTGGCTGAACCGCTTTTAAAATATCCACGTGACGATAATGCCTTAAACCAATCATAAAGGTGGCAATGCCAATAAACATGCCTACGCCAGCGGTTGCAAATGCATATCCCCAGCCATATCTGTTGCGCATATAAGCTGCAAACAAATTACATACACAAGCGCCAATGTTAATGCCCATGTAAAAAATATTGTAACCAGAATCCTTCATGTCTTTATAGGATTCTTCATTGTATAAATTACCAAGTAAAGTAGAAATATTGGGCTTAAAAAAACCATTCCCTAAAATGATTAAGAACAAGGAAATATAAAAAAATGTCATGCCAGGAATGGCCAAACCTAGGTAGCCTAATCCCATGAGCACACCACCTGCTATGATAGATTTGCGATACCCAAAAATTCTATCGGCCAATAGACCGCCTAAAAAGGGAGTTAAAAAAACAAAAGCAATAAAAGTCCCATAAATGTCGGCAGCATCTTTTCTATCCATTCCCAAACCGCCCTTATCAGCTGATTCTGTAAGGTAGAGCTGAAATATCCCAATCATTAAATAATATCCGAATCGCTCCCATAATTCGGTAAAAAAAAGGAAATTGAGTCCTCTAGGATGTTTCTTCTGCATAGTGAAAATTTTATGCAGCAAGAAAGCAATTTTTATCTGAAACTGAAATTATATCCTAAACTAACCCCAAACCAACTTATAAATTCACCCTCTTTTAACAATGGCGAATACGTAATTCTAAAACAAACGCCATTACTCTCCATTACCCTAAGACCCAGAACTCCGGTAGGAACAATTTCTCTGTTTGCAAAATCACTGGTTAACATGGTAAATCCTGCTCCCACTTCTAGCTTGTTTTTGTCTGAACCTAATAAGGCCTGAGCTGTAAATGGAAACATACTCGTTCTATCACCCATGTAAACACGATTTAATATCCATCTTGCATTGTGCTGGTATCCATAGCCAACTCTTCCAGTTAAAGTAAAGTTTTCTCGGTTGCTTCTGTATAAATATTTTTCAAAGGAAATTGAGTATTTTATAGCAGCACCACCAATTTCTAAAAAAACATTATTCAATCCATCTGGACTTCTATAATTATCTTCCTGTGCTGCAACGGTAAATTGGCTCAAACCGAAACATAAAAGAAATACTATCTTAGCTGCATACTTCATGGGTTACAAATTAAAGCCGACACATACAATATACCAACTATTCTTTTGGGTGCATTTGTTTAGCATAGACATAGCCAGTGGTGCCTGCTTGATGAGCTTTGCCTTTTCGCAACTGCTACCTTTGCCTGTTCCTTGGTTTGTTTATGCTTTGCTAGCAAACAGCACCTTAATGGTTTATTGGGCCGATCATTTACTTGATGCTAGAAACGATAAAATTGTTGGTATAAGTATCAGACATCAATTTTTTAAAAAATATGCCACGGTTTTTATTGTTTTAATTCTCTTATTAGGCATAGCAAATGCACTTATTGCGCTGTTGTATGTGAACAAAGTTGGTTTACTTTTTGGAGCTATTGCTTGCCTGATTTCATTCATTTATGTGTGGTACCATGACAGATTCCCTCACATTTTGCTCTTTGAAAAAGAAGTACTTATTGGCATTATCTACGGATTTTCTATTGGCTTAGTTCCCATTCTAACACTCGGATTTTACGCATTTTTTATCTGGCCAGAAATTCTACTCATTAGTTTCTTAATTGCTTTGAGCACTTTTCAAAATACCTTTTCAATTGCAAAAATAGAATGCACCAAAGACTTAGCTGCAGCTGCTAGAAACGTGGCTACTCGGTATTCTGGAAGCATGTTAAATGAACTACAAGTTATGTTTTTCATTCTTCAACTAATGCTAAGTATTGTACTTTTTTTGGTATCACCCGTTAAGGGCAGCCTGGTTGTAGGCATTACATTGATTGCTAATAGTATTTTACAATTCCTTTTACCAGTTTACGCCAATGCAAGCCAAGATGAAAGCTACCGATATTTAGGAGAATGGTTGTTTATTGTGTGCGGACTCTTACTTTATATCCTTTAAGTTTGCAACATGGAATTAAACGGAAAAGTTGCTGTTATTACAGGTACTAGTAAAGGAATTGGCTATCAAGCGGCCATTAAACTTTTAGAAAAAAATTGCAAAGTTTATGGTTTGGGTCGAACCAAAACCGAAATTAACCATCCATTATTTCAACATTTAACTTGTGATGTTAGAAATGAATCAGAAGTTGAAGATTGTTTCAAAACCATACTTGAAAAAGAACAATGCATTCATATTTTAATTAACAATGCAGGACTTGGCTATTTTGGCAACCTAGAAACTATGCCTAGTGAGCAGTGGCACGAAATGTTTGACACCAATATTCATGGTATGTTTTATTGCATTAAGCAAGTATTACCTAGCATGAAAGCAAACACCTATGGACACATCATTAATATTGCCTCCACCGCAGCCTTAGAAGGTATGCCACAAGTTAGTGCCTATTGCGCAACCAAATGGGCAGTGAAAGGCTTAAGTGAATCATTGTTTAGAGAATTAAGAGATTTTAGAATCAAGGTAACTTGTGTTTATCCGGGTTCAACCAAAACTGACTTTTTTAGAAACTCACCTGGTATTAAACCACATGATTACATGCTCATGCCAGAAGACATTGCGCTAGGATTGGTTCAAGCCTTGGAAATGCCTGATAATTTTCATACCGTAAATTGGGAAATTAGACCCTTACAACCCAAGGGCCCTAAAAACTAATTACCAGTTTACAATGCTGGCCTTTTTTAAATCATAAACATTATCACCCGGTTTGAACCCAAGCCCTGAAGGCTCGCAAACTAAGTATTTTTGGTTGTTGTAAATAAAATTGTAAGCAGATTTGTGGTTAAAAGCAACGCCAACATTTAAATGATTATCTATATAGTAAATGAGGGCAACAGAGGGTAAATCTAATACTTCTTTGGCCAAGTAAGCAAACAAAACAGACTTGTCTTCACAATCTGCAAACTGATTGGCCAACACCTCTTCTGGAAATGCAAATTTTTCCATGCCCATAGATTCATAATCGGTTCTATATATAAATGCAGTTTGAGCAAACTGAAGTATAAAATCTATTTGCTTAGAGGGAAACATATTTTTGGTGGCAAGTCTTAAACTGCTTATCAAACTTTTTTTTGCATGCTCAGAGAATTGATAATTTAAATAAACCTGTCCAAACTCTATTGCAGGAAGGTCTCTATAATATGAAACCAAGGACTGATTGAGCCTACCTTCAAAATTATATTGCATACCTTCATATTCAAAATGAATATTGTATTGTTTTGAAAGTGCATTAAACAAAGGAGGGCGTTTATCATTCATTGTAATGGCTCTTCCTTCTAGGGACGCTTCTAACAAAACCTCTTCACAAGGTTCAAGGTTTTGAAAAAAAGAGAGGTCTGTAAATACAAATTTTCCATAGTTTACAAAAGCCACATTATGTACTTTAAAATCCAGATGCCCATATACGGTTAGATAATCTGTGGAGTAGCCTAATAATACTCGATAACCTTTTGTTTTTAGTAAAGCATACTTAAATAAACCCTGCTCTAAAATGTTAGGATAAACACATTTCGAAACCTTATCTAAAAATAGCAAATAGGCTATATCATCCATTCCAAATTGAACAGAAATACTATCCATTTGATACACCAGTTTTTGAAGATTGACATTTTTCAATTCGCCAATACTTGCAGTTAAATCGATTGCCTCCAAAGGTGCTTTCAAATTAATTTCTGGTGCAGAAAAATCTATTTGAATTGAATGACCATAAAGGTTAATACTCTTTAAGGAATTACTAAATACAGGTAAATTACTCAATGTAAATACTAAAAATGCAACTAAACACCTAGAAAAAGTGCAGCATGCAAGAATATTTGTAATTTTATTTAATTGACTATCAATCATCCCAAACAAAGATAATGATTTATTTTTAAAACTTAACATTAAAGTAACATAAAAGATTTTTAAAACATTTGCAGATATTTATGAATATTACTTTGATAAACGTTTAAGGCTGTTATTTTTGCAACACTTATTCGTAATCATGAGATCAATACAATTCAGAGAAGCCCTAAGAGAAGCCCTAAATGAGGAAATGCGCAGAGACCCAGATGTGTTTTTAATGGGTGAAGAAGTAGCAGAATACAATGGTGCTTATAAAGTAAGCCAAGGAATGTTAGAAGAATTTGGCCCTAAAAGAATTATAGACACCCCTATTGCAGAATTAGGTTTTGCAGGAATTGGTGTGGGCGCTGCAATGAATGGCTTGCGTCCTGTAATAGAATTTATGACCTTCAATTTCTCATTGGTTGCAATAGACCAAGTGATAAATGCCGCTGCAAAAATGTACCAAATGAGTGGCGGGCAATTTAATATTCCAATGGTATTTAGAGGACCAACTGGAAGTGCTGGCCAACTTGGTGCACAGCATTCTCAAGCGTTTGAAAACTGGTATGCCAACTGCCCTGGTTTAAAAGTAATTGTTCCTTCTAATCCTTATGATGCCAAAGGCCTGCTAAAAACTGCGATTAGAGATAACGACCCAGTTATCTTTATGGAAAGCGAACAGATGTATGGCGATAAAGGTGAAGTACCTGAAGAAGAATATTTAATTCCGATTGGAGTAGCTGACATTAAACGCGCTGGCTCTGATGTAACTATTGTTTCCTTTGGTAAAATCATGAAAGTTGCCTTGGCAACAGCAGAAGAATTAGAAAAAGAAGGAATTTCTTGTGAAGTGATAGACCTAAGAACGGTTAGACCCATCGATTATGAAACTGTCATTAACAGTGTTAAAAAGACCAATAGGTTGGTTGTAGTTGAAGAAGCTTGGCCGCTAGCAGCAATCTCATCCGAAATTGCTTATATGGTTCAAAAGGTTGCCTTTGATTATTTGGATGCGCCAATAAAACGTGTAAACACCCAAGATACACCGCTTGGCTACGCACCAACATTTGTGCAAGAGTTCTTACCAAACGTTGAGCGCGTAAGCAAAGCAGTTAAAGAGGTGCTTTATCGCTAAAACAAAAGCTTCTTGTAGTAATTGTTTGAACCGATTTGAACATTAACCAAATAAAGACCTTTAAGGTGTTGTGGCAGTTCAAATTGATTACTTCCATCACCCTCTATTTTAGTTATTAACTTTCCTGAAAGTGAAAACACACTTATTGAATTGGCTGGACTTTCAGATTTAATAACCAATTGGTTTAAATCACCTTGGGTATAAACTATTGGAGCTTGTTCAACATTTGATTGGTAGGTAATAGTTCTACTAAACTCTTCTATCCCATCAAAGTCAACTTGCTTTAGTCTGTAAAACCAAGTTCTGCTAGGATTTACCTCATCTAAAAAGCGGTAGCTTGAAATTTTGTTTGCATTTCCAATTCCATTTACTTTTCCAGCAAATTCAAAATTTAACCCATCTTCACTTCTTTCAATTTCAAAATAATTATTGTTTACTTCGGTCGCAGTGCTCCATTTAAGCATAACGCCTTCATTGGTTTCTTGGGCGCTAAAATCTAACCACCTAACGGGCAATACCGTCGTAGAAAATGTTTTAAGGTAGATTTGATCACCAGAAGAACTGCTATTTCCATCTGTCTCGTTAATAACTACATAAAAAGTTGCTCCACCAGAATAACTAGCAGGTGTAATCCAATTGAAATTCCAAGTGGCGTTGCCAGAACTAGCTGCTGTACCTGCAGAAGTTTGATTAAGGTAAGTTCTGGCAGGGGAAGTAGTGCTTGAGGTTTGAATCAAGGTGGAAGTCCCCACGCTTAAAGAACCAACAGATGCAGTGGTACTGGTTGCTGAAGATGGCAAAACACACAATTGAAATCCAAACTTAGTGCTAGTTAAAGAAGAAAAAGAAAGACTCATTGGATTTGAAGCATTTGCAGTAATACTTGCTAAGGAACCGCCAACTCTTGTCAAGGTAATCCCTCCCCAAACACTGCCAGTAGTAATTGGCGTGCAAGAATGACAAGAAGAACAATTGCTGTTTCCAGGAGCTCCAGTGTACCCGGGTGAAGCTCCTGTTTCGTAGGTGTAAACAGAGGCAGAAACAAAAAGACCCATGAAAAGTAGTATAACTTTCATAGGTCTTTTGGTGGTAAAAAAAGTTTTCATAAATTTTGATTGGTTGTTTTTCAATCAAATGTATGAATTAATTTCTGTATAACTTATTGAATGGGTAATTTCCTTATTCGTTTTAAAGGACCACTACAATAATTTTCATGACAATTAACGCAAGCTTGAATCATTAGATTATAATACTTTTTTTGCTCAGAAGGATGCTGAAATAACGCCTTGTATGCCGATTGAAACAACCTAGCCTTTTCAAAGAAATTTGGTTCTAACACATTTGGGTCTGTTGGTTCAACCGCATAAAATCTTATAAATGGATATTGTAAAGAATCTAAAACTTCACCACGACTTATTTTCGCTTTCATACTGTCTGAATTTGCAGCCATTTGACGCATCATCAAAGCCATTGGCTTAGGTTGATTTGGGTCTTTAATGGTTGCACAAGCGTCTAAAGAATCTGACTTCTCAGCCTCAGCCTTTGTGGCAGGTTTTGGCTCATTACTGCATGCTTGAACCAACAAGCTAATTAAAAACAATAAGCCAAATGCAAAATATAATTGCCTCATAAACCTTATTGAAGAATTACACCGCTAGCTTCAAAAACAAGTTCCTTTTTTGGAGTAGTAATTGCTTTTACTTCTTCTTTCGTTTTACCTGCATCCTTAGCATATTCTTGTAAATCTGCAATACTAGTTTCTTCAACTTTAGCTAAACCTAACATGATTGCTTTTTTTCCAGAAGCGTCTTTTGGCATAAAAAATCCATAGTCTTTAAATGTTATTCTAACTGATTCGCCATTAGGATTCTTAATGTCCATCCAACAACCCTTTTTTTGACAAACCGCTTCAATTTCTCCTGATACTTTGCATGCTAATTCTGTTTTATCTCCCATTAATGTGGCTAAATCTCCAACAGAAACCGCACTATCTGGCGTAATTTTTTCGCCATAGTAAGACATGCCTACTGTATCAATTACGGTTGTTTGATTTTCTGTAGAGTCTGCATTGGTTTTTGTTTGAGATGCATTACCGCCACAAGCGGCCAAAGATAAGGCAGCAATTGCCACAACTAAGATGTTCTTCATTTATTTATTTTTGTTTTGATAAGGTCAAAGGTATGAAATCACAAAAATTATTTAGCTAAGTTCTTCTCTAGCTAAAAAAAAATCTTATATTTGAAGTTCTCAATTGGTACCGTGGCCGAGAGGCTAGGCAAGGCTCTGCAAAAGCTTCTACAGCAGTTCGAATCTGCTCGGTACCTCCAAAAAAATAAAAGGGCACTTACTCAAGGTGCCCTTTTTTGTTGCCTTTCAACAACGCTTAATTATGAAAATTTACTCACTCCTAAGTAAAACTATTTAAGCCTCGAATAGTTTTTTTGAGATTGAATTAAAATTACAACTCCAATATAAAAAACTGAATTATAGGCAATTAAATTATAGCGTTTTGTGCATTTTTGGTTCAAACAAAACCTTTACAAATACAAAAAGCTGCCTAACGATAATATCTCTTCCCCTCATCGCTAACCAAGCCAAAAAATAATTCCTGATTTTTGATTACGAAGTAAATGTCCAAGCCTGGGATTTCCATATAGTTTGGATAAAAAGCAACAGGAATATCTATAAAAACAGGCCCAGTCTTCCTAGATACGACACCCTCTAAACTCAGTTGAAAAACACCATAACTATTTGCTTGCTGGTATACATAAAATCTTTCTTCAAGTCCTAATATTTCTGGAATAGAAATATTGTTTCGCCAAATCTTGGATGCATTTACAGCTACAATTTCCTCATTTACTAAGTTTACAAGTCCATACTTGCCATTTTTCTTTACCAAAAACAATCCTAATAAGCTGTTTTCGATGTAAGGGGCATAAGTGACATAACTGCCTGGGTATTTAATTTGGTAATTGCCTTGGCCCTCAAAGTAACTTGATTCTGCTAATTTAAATCCAATAGAATCATACATAAGTGGCACACTCGCATCTCCCTTTTCGTTTAAGATTCCCCATTGAAGGACACCTTGCTCAGATCTTTTAGCCGCCAAATAGCACCATTGATTCTTGTTATCTTTTGAATTGAAAAGTTGTTTTACATATACCAAACTATCATAAAGCTCTTTGCTTTTGCCTAAGTCTGGCAATAGCAAGGCATATTGTTTGCCTTGTTTAAGAATGGGCAGTTGTTCTTGAGCCTGATTTGAATAAATTGAAATTGGGACGATGCTTTCATTGGCCGCCAGCGTTATTTCATATTCTCCCCTTTTTACATGTGTTTTGCTTTCGAACCTAAAATAAGGGGGAGAAAGTGTTTCTGTTGCTGCCATTTCTTTTTTGGCAATCGTTTTTGGTTTGGGGGATACCTCTGGTGATTGATACAATTTATAAAGTGCTTCTTGGCTTTGGAAAGGAGCTCGTACATGCTTTTGGGTAGCATAGTTATAGTAAAACATGTCTTTCTGTAGACGATTATCGGCATCCATATAATTAATAACCGATATGTATCTAGGCACAAGCGCTGCTTGCAAAGAGAAACCTCTTACATTCTCTAATAAAGGAGTTGTAAAGTCTTTTGTATTAGGATCAAATATCAATATGCTAATAGATTCATCGTATTTCTCTACCAAAAGGGCCAAAGCATGTAGCTCACCCTTTTCTTGCGAAGAGGGATTCACCACCCTGCAAGTCTTGAAGTTTTCCTTAAAAAAAGGCTTACCTGTTACATCATAAAACTTACAGTTATTGCTATTGTATAAGTTGGCTGTTCCAATAATTATGCCTTGGGCGAGATACACAAAATGGGTTAATCCTTCTTCTTGGATAATAGGTTTTGTTCCAGCTAGCACTCCTATTTCAAACTCCTCTTCTTCATTACCTGTGGCTGCTTTTACTTGCTTCCAATATTTAAAATAACCACCACCCATGATTTGCAATTTGTGGTAGGCAGGCTTAAGTAAAACCTTCCCTTCTTTATTGGCCAATCCAAAGAGATTTCCGTCTCTATAAGGTATTAAAACATTGCTTTGACCCATTACGGTTACAGAACTCATGCATATAAAAAGCCATAATACTATTTGAAGGCGAGACCATTTTTTCATATAGTTATCGTGCATTTATTGAAACTCTAGAGGAGTCTCCATTAAGAAAAATATCAAGACCTTGCCAATTAATGAGCAATGATTATTTTTTGCACATATTCGCTTATTTCATTTGACAATTTAAGCACATAAATGCCATTTTCAACAGCCGAAATATCTAGTGTTTGGTTCAACCCGAAACTTTTTATGCACTTGCCTTGCAAATCATAAATGGCCGCTTCAAAATTTGAAAGCCCATTTACTGAAATAATTGCTTGGGCTGGATTTGGGTAAACCTTAACTTCTTGTTGCAATAATTTATTATTCCCCAATGCCCATGTATTTACATTCAAACTATGCAAATAGGCCTCACAAGTTGGACTAACCACCAATAACTTCACTTCTAAATTTCCACTAAAATTAACATCTCTGCCAACTATTACCTTTTTCCCTTGTATTGTAACTTTTGCCTCAGCTTGTGGCAATTCATAAAAATAAACTCGGTATTCTGGGTTATAGTTTAAATTGAATGCTACAGTTTGAGCTCCTAAAAACTGCTTGGTTTCATTTGGGTATCCAGCAATTCTAGTTGGAATAACACTTACTGGAATGCTATGGCTAACTTGGTTACCGCTAATTGGTTGAACTTGTAATGTATATAAATTATTATTACTTGGTCTGACCCAAATAAACGAGTCTTGTGTATTGCTAAACAAGGGATCTTGGTTTTGAGCCGACCAACTATAAGACTTTTCTATACTTGGAATCCGAGAAAAGTTAATGGTTGTAACTTGCCCATTACAGATTTGAGCATGCTTTGTTCTAATATAAAACCAAGCAGTATCAGTTTTTGAATTTGGGGCAGTTACCCTCAACTGGATTGAATCAAATGTTATTGGGAATTTCTGGAATTTAGGAACTAATTTTAGGTTATTCCCATTTTCAAAGCTCGCATCAAATAAAAATGGACTTTTAAGTACGCTCCATTTTAATTGATTAAAAGTATAGCCTACGCAAGAAGCAAAAGAATCTAAGGAAATTGGCTTAGCAATTTCATTGGTGTTTATCTCTAAGGTACTTGGTTTAATGACAGGCTTAAGTTCTGCATTGAGTTTGAAACCACTTGCATAGGCTCGGGTAGCTTTATCAGTATTATAGTTTAGTGTTAGGTTTAAATAGGTAACACCTTCTGGAACATAGAAACTTACTTTTCTTTCTAAAAAACCAATCGAATTGGTTGGTATATCGAAAAACTGAGTGGTACCTAATTCTGGATAATAAACAAGCAATCTAAAATAATCATAGGCATCTTTACCACCTCTGGTAGAAACGGTGAAAGTATTTAAGCCTTTTGTGATGCCACCAAGATTTTGGATATAAAATAAAGTTGAAACACTATTTGTAGTTAAGGCATAATTGGCATTATAGGCTAGGCCAGCATTTTTATCTAAAAAATTAGGATTGGTTAAATCGATACCATCTATTTCTTCATTGCCGTCTAAGTCATTTTGTAAAGCTGGAAAAATATCTTCGGCTGGGTTATAATGTCCATTAGCAAGCTGATTGGTCCAATCTTTATAAGTTAAAACAGGAATTTGTTTGCTTTTTGCCCAAACCAATACTTCTTCCATATTTGCAAGCATTTGGCTAAAAGAATTAATTGGGCCACCAAAAGACATATGGTTAATGCAAACGCCAACTTGGTTCAAGGCATAAAAATTGGCAATTATCTTTTTGATTTCAGTTGCAGTTTGCGTTTCTGGTGTAAAATCAACTCCTTGAAAGTTAAATTGTCTTAAGCCTGCAGGATTGTAATACGTAAGAAAATTTCTTTTGGCTGGGTAAGAGGCTGCGCCAGTAAAACCCATAGATTGTGAAACTTCTTTTATTATTGATGAACTTACATATGGATGGTAACCGCCTGGATGCACTAAGGTAGTTGGGATTTGAACGCCATGTTTGGCAAACAATTTTGAGGAATACTCTAACATCAATTGAAGTCCTTGCTTATCAACTGTAAGCTGATAAGGTGACAGTTTATTGTAATTGATATTACTTCTGTTTCCTAAATTGATAGGTTCAAACCAAAAATCTCTTAAAAATGCAGTATCAGGATCGTTTGAATTTAGGTTAGAGAATCCACTAAAACCAATTAGCTCCCCGCTACCAGGTAAATAGAAAGCAACTACAAATTTATTATTAAACAATCGAAGGTTAGAAAATTCACCTGGCTGTTTACTAATCATAAGGTCACCTTTAATATCTACTAAACCTTCATCCCCAGTCCCGGAATTGTCAAGGACAGTATACTTTAAACAAATACGTCTAGAACCGTCACGGATATGATCCACACCTGGCAAGCCTAAGTATTTCTTCGCTTCTGTAGCATTTATTGCATCAAAAAAGTGTGAAACATCCGACGGGGTTTGGTCTGCAACCTCATGTCCGTTGGTTTGCATTGTCCTGAGAAATGACCAAAATTGCTGGTTACTTACTATTTCTGCAATTCCAGCATTTGCTGCATAAGTAAACTTTCCATTGTATTTATCAAATAATTGAAGAACAGAGGCTATCTTGCTAGAGTCTTGATAATCGTCGAATCTAAAACATATTCCCGCTTTTTTGGGTATTATCGCTTGACCTTTTGCAATTGGCTGAAATAAACCTACTATAAATAAACAGATGAAAAGACTTTTTATTTTAAAGACAAACATATCAGTCATTTTACTTTCTTTGAATTCTAATTAAACAAAAGTACCATTTTTAGCTATGCAAACCAATTTAAAACCGCTTGGGTATATATTTGACTGGATTGATGTTTATGACCCTACCGAAGAAGAATTGCGAGCACTTGCCGAAACATACCAATTGCCAGAAGCAGCTGTTATTGATTGTTTAGAATCAGAACATTTACCAAAATTTGAATCTTTTGAAAAATATTTTTTCATAATTGTACGCTTTTATGACCAAAACTGCAAGCAAGACAGTGATAGCATTCAAAAATTGACCAGAAAAGTTGCAATCTTTTTCAATTCAGAATTTATCTTAACCATTCATAGAAGCAAATTTGAACTACTAGATAAGGTAGCTCAAAAGTATTGCAATACCGCTAAAATGAAACACCCATTTGACTTATCCTGTAAAATTGTAAAAAATGCTTTTGAAACTTTTGAAGAACCTTTAAATAGCATTGATGAAACCATAAGCAATTTTGAGAGTAAGATATTTTTGAAAAAGCGAACGCCAGACTTACTTAAAAACTTGTATTTGCTTAAACGTCAAATTCATGTTTTTAAGCGACTTAACTATGTTTCTAAAATGGTAGTAGACAATATGCATTTGTCTTACAAAAGGAATTCATACTTTGAAGACATGCGAGATTATTATCTGCGCATGGAAGTTTTTACCGAACAGCTGCATGAGGATGTTCAATCTTTGTTGCATCTTTATTTGAGCATTTCTTCTCAAAAAACAAATGAAGTGATGCGAATACTTACAGTATTTTCGGCTTTCTTTTTACCATTAACGTTTATTGTTGGCGTATATGGAATGAACTTTGAATTTATGCCAGAACTCCATTACCAATATGGTTACCCAGCCATATTAATATTTATGCTTCTTGTAACCATTCTTATTTTTCAATGGTTCAAACGCAAACAATGGCTATAGGGTTAAGTTAAACTTTTTCGCCAAATCCATTAAATCATTTGCAACATTTTGGTTCAAACCGAAACCATTGATTGAGCGTTCTTGATGCATGCGAAATTCTGGTTCACCAGGGATTAATACTTCAATTTCCGGGTCTATTCTTTGTGCTTCTTTGAACCTTTGAATCCAATTGTCCATATGCATTTTAAAATCTTCTTTTGGCCTAAAGGCATCTACCCTCATGGCACCCACAAAGTGCCCAATTCCTTGGCCTGGTAAATTAGGCAATGGGTTTAAAAACGAAACAAATGGAGGAACCCAAGGACCATAATTTGCACCAGATAAAACAGCACTTAAAATATCAACAGCAGCGCCCAAACCATATCCCTTATGACCTCCTAAAGGCATTAAAGCCCCTCCCTTTTTAAGTTCATTTGCATCAGTACTTTCTTTACCGGTTTCGGTTTGAACCCAACCCAATGGAATAGATTTATTTTCCCTTTGAGCAATTTCAAGCTTACCATTTGCAGCATTAGAAGTAGCCATATCAATCACAAAGGGTTGCTCTTTTCCGGCAGGAACTGCAATACAAATTGGGTTGGTTCCTAACATGCGTTCCATCGCATTTGTTGGCGCAACCAAAGGGCTTGCATTTGTCATACTAAACCCTATCATATCCTCTTCCAAAGCCATCATGGCATGGTAAGCCGCTATGCCAAAATGATTAGAATTCTTTATAGCAACCCAACCTGTTCCAACTTGCTTTGCCTTCTCAATGGCCACTTTCATGGCATAAGGGGCAACAACCAAACCTAGTCCGGCATCTGCATCTATGGTTGCTGTGGAAGGCGTTTCATAAATTATTTTAGGGTTTGCTTGAAGGTTTGCACGTTTTGCCTCCCACAACCTAATGTAGCCGCTCAATCGAGCAACTCCATGCGAATCTATTCCTCGCAAATCAGCACTCACCAATACCTCAGAGGCTAAGTTTGCATCATCATTTGGCATACCACATGCCGTAAAAACTTCAAAACAAAATTTGAGAAGTTGTTCTTTTGTTACAATCATATTTTACCATCCACTTGCCAAAACATCAGCTAAATGCATAATCCTGATAGGCAATTCTTTCTTTTTAATTATACCATCTAAATGCATCAAACAAGCATAATCATTGCTAATTATAACCTCTGCACCAAGTTCAATTATATTATTTAATTTTTGTTCCCCCATATTGATGCTCAAATGGGTAAAGTTAACCGAAAAAATTCCACCAAAACCGCAGCATTGGCCATTATCATTTAATTCTAGCAGAGTTAATCCTTCCACATTTTTAAGCAGTGTTCTGGGTTGAACCGAGATATTGCAATGTGTTAAAGCCTGACAAGAATCCATATAAACAGCTTTAATAGGCAAGGAAGCCCCAAAAGATTCAACCTTTAAAACATCAATAAGAAATTCACTTAATTCGAAGCTTTTCTTTTGGAGTTGCCTATATTTATTATGAAAGGATGAATTCTGAAACAGAAGGTCATAAGAATTTCTAATCATAGCTGTGCAGGAAGCTGCCCCACAAACCAATGTATTATTTGGAGAAACTTCGTTGAGTAATTTTTCTGCAACTTCTCTTGCATCTTCCCACCTACCTGCATGAAAAGCAGGCTGTCCGCAACACGTTTGTTCAACATTGTAATGAACTTTGCAACCAGCTTTTTCTAAAACCTTAACAATGTTAAAGCCAGTTTCAGGTGAAATTTGGTCTACAAAGCATGGTATGAAAAGTTCTATTTTCATTAAGGGTGCTTTTCTTTAAAGTTAGGGATTTGGATCAAAATTATTCCAGCGATAATAAAGAACACCAACAAAGCCAAAACAGAAGACCGCATATTCCCGGTAAAGTTATTAATTAACCCAAAAGCAAAGGTTCCTAAAACAGTAGCCATTTTTTCACAGACATCATAAAAGCTAAAATAGGACGCTGTTTCTTTGGTGCCATCTGGAATTAGTTTTGCAAAGGTACTTCTAGACATACTTTGTATGCCACCCATTACAATACCAACAGCTGCAGCTAGTGCATAAAATTGATTATCCGTATTAACAAAATAGGCAGAAAGAGTAATACCAATCCAAACCACAATCATAATTAACAAGGTGTAAATATTACCAATTTTAGCAGACAATTTAGAAAAACTCCACGCTCCGAGAACAGCAATAATCTGAATAATCAAAACAGTTGCAATAAGCTTCCCTAATTCCATGTTTAGTTCTTGTTTGCCAAAAAGTGAAGCAACATACATAACAGTTTGTACACCCATTGCGCTAAAAAAGAAACCTAACAAGTACATTTTAATTGTTTTGTTTTGGGGGAGCTGAATCTCGCGGAAAACTTTCTTTAGCTCTTCGATTCCTTTGGTTAAAGCTCCTTTCCCTCCCACATGTTTTAAAGTGGTTTCTGGTAATCTTTTAAATGTTATTTGGGCAAACCCAGCCCACCAAACGCCAACACTTACGAAAGCTAGTTTGCTTGCAACACCGCTGTAATACGATTTTGCTTCAATTAAGGCAGCATCTAAATTAAGTAATGGGTTTGATTGCATTAATTCAGAGGCCTTCTCTGCCACAGGAAAAATCTTGTCAGCATTTAAGATAACACCTAAATCTATTAACAACAATAGCACACTGCCAATGTACCCATAAGAAAAACCCTTGGCACTCAAAGAATCATATTGGTCTTCGGTAGCAATTTCTGGGAGGAAAGCATTGTAAAACACAATACTTCCACCAAAACCAAACAATCCCAAAATAAAACAAAGGAGGCCAAACCAAAGATTGTCTGGTGTAAAAAAATACAATAACATGCAGCTAAATGAACCTAAATAGCAAAAGAATTTCATAAATTTCTTTTTGGATTGTTGCGCATCTGCAATGCCAGAAAGAAAAGGATTAATTAGCGCAATCAATAAAAATCCAAAAGAAATTGCATAGGAATACAAAGCAGAATTAACCACTTTAAATCCTAATACGTCAATATAGTAAATGCCATTGAGTGCATTTCCAGAAGCAATTGATGCCGATTTACTCACACTTTCAAAAAATGGAGGAAAGATTGCAGTGGTAATGGTTAAAGAAAATACCGAATTGGCCCAGTCGTACATAGACCAAGCTCGTGTTATTTTTGGATCGTTTAATTTGTGCTCCATTAAAACGCAAAATAGTATTTAAGTGTAAATTTCAAACAACCTATTTTATATTCGTCCGAACATGCCACATATCAGCAAAAAAAAACTAACCTACAAAATAGGAAATCACCTTCGAATTTATCTTAAAGGACATGGCAGAAGCACGGATATTCCTATTCATTATCCAGATTTAAAAAACTATAGAGACAGTGTAGCATTATATGATAAGAAAGGAAAGGACACCCTTTGGGAAACCTGCATATTTGGACCAGAAGAGCAACAACAAATTCATTTACAGTTACTTCAAATTTATGCTTTGTTAAAAGTTGGCGGTGACTTACGTGTTGTTGATCACCTGCGTGTAGATAGAATTGACAGTTGTTTGTATGGAAACACAATGCCTTTTAGAATTCGAGTAATCAATAAAATGAATGATAATTTTGATTACTTTTATGTTAAAAATGCTGATGCATCCAGAATTTACGGGCTTGAATTAGAACATTTACTCTCTCCAAATCGAATAAGCTATTTGGTGAGTGGAGATACCTTAATTGAAGAGCATATTGCGGGCATTCCTGGTGATGAGTTCATTAAAAACTACCTAAATATAGATAATTTTAATGCTACTCGTGTTGCCAAAGAATTTGTAAAATTTAATGAAAGATGTCTAATTAGACTTTTGGGAGATATGCATTCATCAAACTTTGTGGTACAAATAACACCGGATTTTGATGAAACAAATTACAGAATAAGACCTATTGATTTCGACCAACAATGCTTTGAAGGCCGAAAAAACATCTATCTGCCGCAGTTTTACAAACAGAATCAAAGTTTTGTAGACCTTGTAAAAAAGTACTTAAGCAAAGAAAGTATAGAACAATATCAAAGTGAAGAAAGAGCCATGATGTTAAGCAGAATGCGCGCGGCTCGTTGGCCAATTCATAACCTATTAGCTGCGATGCAAAAAGATGAAATTGCACCAGAGAGTAATGTTATCCAGTTAAAAACAGAGCTTGCCAATTATTATAAATCGCCCCGATTTTTGAAAGCAAAAAATATGGGAGACCTTTTAAGGGCCTCCCTTATGCAATTATTTGTTAAGTAATTATTTATTTGCCATCTGCAGGCAACCCAATCAAGGGAGTTTTTCCATCAGTGATAATAGTTTTAGTATTTGGAGAAGTAGACAAACTCCTAAAGGCATCTATTTGCTTAAACTTTAAAATTTGTGGTGTAAGGCTTTTTTCTAACATGTCATTTGCTTTAGCATTTGCATCTGCCTCTATTTTGGTAGCATTTGCTCTTCCTTCAGCCTCCAATTCTAAAATTCGTTTCTGTCCTTCTGCAGCAATAATTTTGGAGTTTTTATCCCCTTCGGCTTGTAAAACCTTACGTTCTGCCTCTCTTTTTTCTCTGTCTTTCAAAAACTCCATGCGTTGAGCATCTTGCTCAGCTTGTAGTTTTTCTTCTATAGCCTTAGACAAACCTTGAGGTAAAACAATAGATTTTAAGAGGACGGCCTCTATGATAAATCCTTTGGCTTCCAAAACCTCCATCATTCTTTCTTTGATTTTGGTTTCGATTTGCGCACGTTTTGAACTATGCATGTCTTTTGCATCAAACATAGAACAAACATCTGCAGATGCAGACCTAAATACAGGCAGAATTAAAACCCCTTGATAATTTAGTCCAGTATACTTTAAAATATTATGAACCTCACTGGTTTTAACTTTATACAAAATTGATATTTCAGACTGAACTGTCAATCCCTCTTTTGAAGGAAGTCCAACATTGATTTCAAGGTTGATAGTATTAATTGGAACCCTAATCATTTTAGATAAAAAGGGATTAAAAAACCTAACTCCTGAAGGATAAATATGATCATTTAGCTTTCCAAGAGTACGTTTAACAGCCACTTCATCTTGAAGAATAGTGGCGCAAGAAGATAAAAAAGTAACTAATAAAAGTGCTGCAAAGTGATAAATAGATTTCATGACAATTTATTTAATTAATTGTCAGTAAAACATTTTCTAAGTTGAATAAGTTTTAAGCAGCCTGAAAATTCTTAAGTTTAACCAATTCCATTTTCTGCTGAGCCTCTTTTAGTGTAATTACAATATCCTTTTGGTCAATATTTGAAGGGGCATCATACATATAATCAATCATTAGGGCTTCACAAATACTACGAAGGCCTCTTGCTCCTAATTTAAGCTCAAATGCTGTTTCAACAATTAAATCAATTACTGTATCTTCAAAAGTCAATTGAATATCTTCAATTTTAAATAAATGAATATATTGTTTGATGAGCGCGTTCTTTGGTTCAACCAGAATCCTTTTTAGTATTTCTTTATTGAGAGGATCCAAATGACAGATTACAGGCAATCTTCCAATAATTTCAGGAATTAGGCCAAAGGTTCTTAAATCTGCCGCCGAAATATATTGCAAGAAATTTTCTTTATCTTGAGATTTTAAAGGGTCTAAAGATTTGAACCCAATCGCTTGTGTTTGCAATCTTCGAGCAATCATTTTATCAATGCCATCAAAAGCTCCACCGCAAATAAATAAGATATTCTCGGTATTTATTTGAATCATCTTTTGTTCAGGGTGCTTTCGTCCACCTTGGGGTGGGACGTTAGCTATGGTACCTTCTAAAATTTTCAATAAAGCTTGTTGAACTCCTTCACCACTAACATCTCTGGTGATAGAAGGATTATCACTTTTGCGACTTATTTTATCAATTTCATCAATGTATACAATTCCTCTTTCTGCGGCGGCAACATCATAATTTGCAGCTTGAAGCAATCTAGAGAGAAGACTTTCTACGTCTTCTCCAACATAACCTGCCTCTGTAAGAACTGTAGCATCTGCAATGCAAAAAGGCACTTGTAAAATTTTTGCAAGCGTTTTTGCAAGCAAGGTTTTACCTGTTCCTGTTTCTCCAACCATCAATATATTAGACTTCTCTAACTCAATATCTGTATTTGTTTTAACTGCCGAAATCCGCTTAAAATGGTTGTAAACAGCCACACTTAAAACTTTTTTTGCATCTTCTTGCCCAATCACGTATTCATCTAAATGCGCCTTAATTTCAGCCGGTTTAAGGTTTTTTAAAGCAGCAACAACAGGTTCCTTTTGGCCACCTTCTTTGTCTTCATTGATAATTCTGAAGGCTTGACCAATGCAATTCTCACAAATTAATGCGTCTAAACCAGAAATTAAATAGTTGACTTCACTGCGGTTACGCCCGCAGAAAGAGCATTGATCTTCCTTTTTCTTTGCCATAATAGTTTACAAAGATAGCTCAAATAAGCAAATTTATTTCTTCTCTTCAGGCTTATGTTTTGTTAAAACATCGTCTATCATTCCATATTCTTTTGCTTCACTCGCAATCATCCAATAATCACGGTCGCTATCTGCTTGAACTTTATCAAATGGCTGACCAGAATGGTTTGAAATAATATCATATAATTCCTTTTTTAACTTTTGAATTTCTCTAGCAGTAATTTCAATATCTGAAGCTTGCCCTTGAGCTCCACCAAGTGGTTGATGAATCATTACTCTCGCATGGGGTAATGCACTTCTTTTGCCTGCAGCTCCTGCGCATAATAGCACGGCACCCATGGATGCAGCTAAACCAGTGCAGATAGTAGCCACACTTGGATTAACCCATTGCATTGTATCATAAATGCCTAAACCCGCATAAACAGAACCACCTGGAGAGTTGATATACATTTGAATGTCTCTGCGAGCATCCATTGAATCTAAGAACAAAAGTTGTGCTTGAATAATATTAGCAACATAATCGTCGATTGGCATACCAAGAAAAATGATTCTATCAGCCATCAACCTCGAAAATACATCAATCTCTCTAAAATTCATTGGGCGTTCTTCAATAACAGTGCGTGTCATACCTTCCATAGAGCTTTCAATGTAGGCATCTACTTTTATGCTACTGATGCCTTCATGTTTAATGGCATACTTTCTAAATTCTTTTCCGTAATTCATGTTTGTGTTTGTTTAGGTTCAAAAATATTAAGTTGAATGGGAGTTTCAATAGCTATGCCAAATTATTAACGTCATAAAGTTATGAAAGTTTGTCACCACTTTGGTAGTTCAATACCTTTTAATTTTCTATACAAATTAATAGCATGCTTATCAGTTAAACCAGCAACGTAACTGCATACGTTAAGTAACTTACAATAATCAGACATTTCTTTATTTTTAACTTCTGTTGGGATTAATTCTAGCATTTTTCTTTCTTGTTGACTCGGTCTTTCATTTAAAACAGCATCAACAAAAAAGCCAAGCAATCCTCCAATGACCTCAAACCCGGCAGCTTCAATCTCTAGAACTTGTCTTGCTTTATAAATTTTCTCAAGTGATATTTTTTTCACTTCGGCCAAAGGGTCAGCAAAAAGGCTTAAGCTCATCAAAGATTGATTAAAACTGCCATCTAACATCTGCTTTTCATGTTTAATAAATAAAGCGGCCATTTCCTTGACTAAGTTATTAATGGCAACCGCTCTTAAATAGCCAGCTTTTTCTTCCTTTGAATTGAGCTGATTATAATTTTTATCATAGAAGCTTTCTCCTGCGATTTTAATCAATAGGCTTTCTGCATAAGTAAAATCAACCCAACCTAATCTAAGTCCGTCTTCAAAATCTATAATTTGATAGCAAATATCATCAGCCGCTTCTACTAAATATGCAAATGGATGTCTAAGGTATTCTTGGTTTGAACCTAACTCAACAGCTTCTATGCCTAACTTTTGAGCAACTCCAGCGTAAATAGGAGCTTCAGATTGAAAAAAACCAAACTTTTTTTGACTGGCCTTAGGTGAAATAATTTTTGGCAAGGAGCATTTAGGATATTTTGTAAATGCTGCTAAAGTTGGGTAAGTAAGACGTAATCCTCCATTTCCACTGGCATATGGATTTGTTAAAATACGAAAGCCATTTGCATTACCTTCAAAAGAAATCAAGTCTTCCCATTCTTTTTCAGACAAATACTTTTTATAGGTTCTTCCTCTACCAGTAGAAAAGAACTCGCCTATGGCAGCTTCTCCACTGTGACCAAAGGGGGGATTTCCAATATCATGAGAAAGGGAGGCGGCAGCTACAATAGCGCCAAGGTCGTGCACACTTAAATTACTTTCAATTTCTGGATAGGCTTCAAGCAATTGCTTCCCAGCAATTTTCCCTAATGTCCTGCCAACACTACTTACTTCGATGCTATGCGTCAATCGGTTGTGAACAAAGTCGTGTTCAGGCAACGGAATAACTTGTGTTTTATCTTGAAGTCTCCTAAAAGGTGTTGAAAAAATAATTCTATCATAATCTTGTTCAAAAATAGAACGTTCACTTTTAGGATCATGTTTACGTGGCTCCAAATCACCCTCTCGCAAGGGTTGCAGCAATGTTTTCCAATTCATTGGTTCGAAGATAATAAAAGCAGCGAGGGTATTTGTAATAATTACTAAATTGCTTGCGGTATGAGTAACAAGAACAAAAAGAAAGATGGCGTGGTGTATTCCACAGACGAAAATTTTTCCTATTCGTTCGAACCTGGAAACGAATTGGATACCTTGCCACCGCAACAGCAGCAGTTAAAAATCTACCTTGATAGAAAAGGTGGCGGGAAAATGGTTAGCAGATTAACTGGCTTTATTGGAACGCCTGGTGATTTAGAAGAACTAAGCAAAAACTTAAAGAAACTATGTGGAACAGGCGGAACGGCTAAGGATGGCGAGATTCTTATTCAAGGAGATTGCCGAGACAAAATTCTAAATTGGTTAATCAAAGAAAATTACAAGGCTAAAAAAGCTGGTGGGTAATATTTTTAAACGTTAATGTCGGTTTAATGCGATTGTTAAAATTGGAATGTATTTTAGCCAAAATTTTAACGAATGAAGATTCTAGTAATAGAGGATGAACCTAAGGTTGCCTCATTTTTAAAACAAGGTTTAGAAGAACACCAATTTGAAGTAACCATTGCTTCAGACGGATTATTAGGAATTAAATTTGGAATTGAAAATTCTTATGATGTAATTATTTTGGACATTATGATTCCTTATAAAAATGGAATTGAGGTTGCAAGGGAACTAAGAAATGCAGAGGTAAAATCACCAATATTGATACTAACGGCCTTAAGCACAGTGGATGAAAAGGTAGAGGGCTTAGAGGCAGGTGCAGATGACTATTTAGTGAAGCCATTCGACTTCAAAGAACTATTAGCTCGTATAAGGGCGCTGTTGAAAAGAAACGTAGAAAACTTTCAAGCCAATGATACTTTAAAGTTATTTGATTTAGAATTAGACTTAAATAGAAAAGTTGCAAGAAGAGGAGGTAAAACTATAGATTTAACTGCAAAGGAATATTCGTTGTTAGAATATCTAATTCGAAATAAAAACAGGGTTATATCAAGAAATGAGATATTAGAAAATGTATGGTCAACAAATTTTGATACTACAACAAACGTTATTGATGTTTACATTAATTTTTTGAGAAAGAAAATTGATAAAGACTATGAGGTAAAAATTATTCATACTATGGTGGGCATGGGGTATATAATTAAAAGCTAAAATGCATGTAAATGAATATAAAAACCTCACTAACTCTAAAATTTACGGGAATTGTTGCAGCAATCTTATTGGTATTTTCAATTTTCACTTATGAATTTTCAGAAATTTTCAGAAAAAACGCTTTTACAGATAGAATTCAAGGGGTTGCAGAAAAAGTCGCTAAAAGTTATTTAGAAAAGAATTTTGTAACTTCTGATGTTTTAAAAATTATTTATCAGGAACAATTAACAAGATTTCCAAATGAACGTTTAATCATAGCTGATTCAATAAAAAATATTATTTTCAGTTCTCACAATCCAAATGATGTTGAACTAAATTTGTTAAACAACTTGCTGCAAGTTAAAAAAGAAATTAGTATAAATGACAAGGATGTTGAATATGTGGCCTTCTTATCTAATATAGATGGAAAAAACTATTATATTGTAAACAGTGCTGTTGATAAAGCTGGAAAACAAAAACTTTCCTTCCTACAATCCCTGTTAGTAATTTTAAATTTTGCTGGTATTATTTTAGCAGCAATTACAGGTTGGATTTTTTCGAAAAATGCATTAAGCCCTATCAAAGCTGTAATTAATCAAGTAGATAAAATAAACGAAACTAATCTTCATAAACGAGTACATGAAGGCAACGGTAAAGACGAAATTGCTTTATTAGCTATCAACTTTAACAAAATGCTTGAGAGAATCGAACGTTCCTTTTTTCTTCAAAAGATGTTTGTAGCAAATGCATCTCATGAGTTTAGAACTCCGCTAACCTCTATGAAAGGCCAAATTGAAGTTACCTTGTTAAAAAAGAGAACAATTGATGAATATGAAAATACTTTTAATTCCCTTCTTGAAGACATTGAAAATCAAATAGAACTAATTAATGGATTAAATGAATTGGCCAAGGCAAATGCTAACTTTCCAAATGTAACTTTCAAAGAAATTTCCGTAATTGAAGTTTTTCTTGAGACAAAGGAAGAAATTAAAAAGCGAAAACCTCAATATAAAATTAAATTAAATCTTAAAGAGTTCCCTGATAATGAAGAACAAATTAAAATTAAAGGCGACTTCTCTTTGTTAAAATCAGTATTTATTAACCTAGCAGAAAATGCCTGTAAATTTGCGGAGGATAAATCATGCTGGGTAGATTTAGTATTTGAAGAAGAGCAAATAAAAATAATCATTTCAGATAATGGGCCAGGTATTTCAAAAACAGATTTACCGCACATTTTTGAACCCTTTTTCCGTTCAAACGAAACTAGAAATGTACATGGCTATGGAATTGGCCTTTCTCTAGTAAAGAAAACAGTTGAAATGCATCAAGGTGAAGTTGAAATTGAATCTAATATTGGCAAAGGCACCACCGTTTGTGTAACATTAAAAAACCTTAAAAAAGGGAAAAACATCACTAAATCAATATCAATCTAAATGTGAATTGGCGGTTCAAAATTGGAATCTACCCTTGGAGGAGTTTCAACCAAACAAAATTTCTTCAAAGTGGTGCTCATTTCTTTGAAGAACTGCTTGATTGTATTCATAACTCTAAATCCGAAATCCAATTTCAAGTCTACATTTTTGAATGGGATACAACAGGAAAAAAAATTTGGGAAGCCTTGGAAGATGCTGCTAAGAGAGGCGTTTTAGTAAGTTTACACCTTGATGCTTATGGCAGTTCTAATTTTTTATCTTTAACTCAAAATCAGCTCCATCCAAATTTACGCATAGCGTTTTATTCTCCTTTTAAATTATGGAGCAAACAACCTTTGGGCATGCGCCTTCACCATAAAATCATGGTTTTTGATAGAAATATTGCATTAATTGGTGGAATAAACATTGCTAATCATTATAGCGGTTATGAAGGGAATAAACCCTGGCTCGATTTTGCCATCAAACTTTCTGGAGAGATAACAAAAGACCTCCATAGAATTTGTCAAAAAACTGGTAATAGGTTTAAAAGGGTTCGGTTTGAACCAATCAAATCACTTATACCTTCGGAGCTTGGTTCAAACCAAGAACAAAACCATATACGTGTATTAGAAAATAACTGGTTGAAAGGTAAATTTGGCATTAGCAAGCAGTATAAAGCACAAACAAGGTTCTGCAAAAAAGAGTTATGGATTATTAACAGCTACTTTGTTCCCTCAAATGCTTTACTCAGATTATTAAAGAAAGCAGCAAATAGAAAGGTTAGCGTCAATTTAATACTTGGTGGACAATCCGATGTTCAACTTGTTAAATACGCAAGTGAGTTTTTTTATAATGATCTGCTAAAAGCTGGTGTAACCATCTATGAATATAAAGAAAGCGTGCTGCATGCAAAACTTGCCTTTGCAGATGACAATTGGATGTGCATTGGCTCATACAACCTCAATCATTTAAGCGATTTTGGAAGCATTGAATGTAATGTAGAAATAAGAAACGAATTGGTTGCTTCTCAATGTAAATCTGAGCTGTTATCCTATACTTTACCACTAAGTAATAAAATTGAAGTAAAGGCTTATAGTGATAAAGATTCGCGAATCATTAGAATGAGAAACTTCTTTAGTTTTCAACTGCTAAGAATCCTATTAAACTTATTGTTCTTTTTCCAAAGAAAAAGTAAAAAGCTTGGTAAGGAAGCTTAATTATTTTCTATTGTATAAATCCCTAATTGCAACCGAAGCCACTGTACAACCAAATACTGTTGGCATATAGCTAATGGTACCTACCGCTGATTTCTTATTATTGGCTTGCATCAACATAACTCCTGAAAAGGCCATTCTTTGCTCTGGTGAAAATACGGCTTTTACCCCGTTATAAACTCCAAGTCTGTGCAAATATTTTCTGGTGTATCTAGCCAAATGACAATTATATGTTTCTGAAATATCTGCAACTCTAACTTGCGTTGGGTCTACCTTAGAGCCTGCACCCATGCTGCTTACAATCGGAATTCCCCTTTCAATACAAGCTTTAATATAATAAACTTTGGGTGACAAAGTATCTATACAATCTAACGCGTAATCATACTTATCGCTATCCAAAACATCCATTGTAAGTTGGTCTCTAAAATAAGCAGGGATTACTTTAAGCTGCAAATTGGGATTGATATCTAATAATCTATCTGCCAACACTTCTGCTTTTACAAGCCCTTCAGTACTTTTTAATGCTGGTATCTGGCGATTGCGATTGGTTGGATCAACCGTATCTGCATCTACTATGGTCATTTTTCCAACCCCACTCCTCGCTATCATTTCTGCAGCAATTCCACCTACTCCACCTAAACCTACCACCAAAACATTTGAATTTACTAATTTCTTGAGCCTTTCATTTCCTAAGAGGAGTTCTGTTCGGCCCATCCAAGGTTCAACTGGAATTTCCATTTCACTCATTAGAAAACTTTTGATGCGATTTGCCTTGTTACCTCTCCAACACCCATTGTATAATAATGCAAAACGGGCACCTTAGCTGCTTTTAAAATTTTACTTTGTTCAATAGCCCATTCAATTCCAACCTGCTTAACAGCTTTGTCATCTTTGCAGGCTTCAACTGCTTCTACCAATTCTTGAGGCATATCAATATGAAACACTTTTGGCAGTATTGTCAACTGCTTCTTTGAGGTAAGCGGCTTGAGACCTGGAATGATAGGAATGGTTATACCTGCTTTTTTGCAAGACTCCACAAAGGCAAAATACTTTGTGTTGTCAAAAAACATTTGTGTAACTATATAATCCGCCCCTGCATCAACTTTTTGCTTTAGCCATTTCAAATCGTTGTGCATGTTTGGTGCTTCGAAATGCTTTTCTGGGTAACCAGAAACACCAATGCAAAAGTCTGAGGCCGTTGCATTTTCAATTTCTTCATCTAGAAATTTTCCGTGATTCATCGAAACAACCTGGTTCAACAATTCTAAAGAGGTTTTATTTCCATCTGGCTCTGGCACAAAATTGGATTCGTTTTTAATATTATCACCTCTAAGAACCAACACATTATCAATTCCCAAGAAATGTAAATCAATTAAAGCATTCTCGGTTTCCTCTTTGCTAAATCCGCCACATATTAAATGTGGAACTGTATCTACGTGGTATTTGTTCATGAGAGCCGCACAAATTGCAACGGTTCCTGGTCGTTTCCTTGTAAAAACTTTATCAAACCCGCCATCTTTGCGTTTTCTTAAAACAAATTCTTCGCGGTGGTAGGTAACATCTATAAAGGCTGGTTTAAATTCCATCAAAGGATCTATACCGGCGTATATGAAGTTAATGTCTTTCCCCTTTAAGGGTGGCAAAATCTCAATTGAGAAGAGCGTTTCGTCTGAAGCTTTAATTCGTTCTGTTACTTTCATTGTGATGCAAAATAAACACCTTTATTTATATTTAGTTTATCTCTAAAATAATCTTACCAAATTGTTGTCCCTCATCCATAAATCTTGCAGCCGCTTCGCATTGGTTCAAACCGAAAACTTTAGAAACGCTTGGCACCAATTTATGGAGTGAAACAAACTGCAACATATCTGAAAACTCTTCATTTGTTCCCATGGTTGAACCAAGAATATCCAGTTGCTTCCAAAATATTTTTGCGGGTACTCCTATGTTTAAATTTCCGGCAGTGGCACCATATACAGCAATTCTTCCACCTGGTTTGGCAAGGTCTATAAGTTTTGAAAAATCTGAACCGCCAGCCCCATCAACAATTACATCAAAACCACCGCTTTCTTTTGCCAAAGCTTTATGCCAATCTTGGGTTTTATAATTTGCAATCCCATCAAATCCCAATTGCTTCGCAGTAGCTAATTTTTCATCGCTTCCGCTGCTTACAAAAACCTTGCACCCGTTTGCCATAGCAAATTGCGCGGCAAACAAGGCTACGCCACCGCCTATTCCAGTAACTAAAACTGTTTCTCCACTTTTGGCTTTAGCCCTTCCCATGAGTGCTCTCCAAGCTGTTAATCCTGCTAATGGCAAAGCAGCAGCAGATTCTGAACTTAAATGAGCAGGTTTCTCATACACTAAATCTGCCTTTATTTTAACATACTCTGCAAATGTGCCATGATGTGGTAAGCCTAAAATTACATAATCCTTGTTTTGAACACGAGGGTTTTCACCCCAATTTAAGGAAGGATTAATGATTACCTCTTTACTAACCCAATTACTATTTGTGGCAGAACCACCCGAAACAACAATACCACAGCCATCGCTTCCGCATACAATAGGAAAGGATAAACCTGCATATTGACCCTTTTGAATCCAAACATCTCTATGGTTAAGTGCCGCATGTTTAATTTGAACCAAATATTCATCCTCACCTACAATTGGATTTTCAAAGTCTTGAAAAACAAAGGGTTGGTTTATTCCATGTAAAACTGCTGCTTTCATTTTAATTTATAAACAAGATTTTTCCAGAATAGGTTTTTGACCCATCCTTACTAGCTGCAAAAATAATATAAACACCTGTAGCTACTCGCCTGCCATTGAAATTATTGCCATTCCAAATCGCAAAGCCTCCATTAGAAGTGGTTTCATAGACCAAGTTGCCAGCTATATCTGTAATTTTAACTATGCAATTATCAATTAAACCGCGAATAGAAACGTTACCTGTATAATCTGGCTTAACAGGATTTGGGAATATCTCTACTTTACCAAATTCTGTAGCGCCATTTGTGGCATCACCCATATAAGAGATAATGCCTTTTTCTGTTCCAAAAAATACTTCTCCAGTGCTTTCATCAATTCCAATTTCCATTACGTTGTTTGATAATAATGGCGCATTGACAGTTGTAAAATTCCTTAAAACTGTATACCCATCTTCAGAAATCAACCAAACACCATTGGGAGTGCCAATCCATTTTCGGTTGGCAGGGTCTACTTTAATGCAGTTAATTTGTTCTTTGCCAAGAAAAATCTCATAATTACTACCAACTTTGATGATGATTTGACGAGCATCAAAATCTTCTTTGTCTGAACCAAAAATTTGATTAGGATTACTAATTATTGCTAATCCTTGGGTAGTTCCTATCCACATCTCACCATTAAGATCTTTGCTGATACAAAGGACCGAATTTCCTGGTAAAGCACCTTGCCCTACTTCCTTATTTATAATTTTGAACTTATCATCATTGACATTAGCTGGGGTACCATTGTCATTGTAGACTAATATTCCTTTATCACGCAAAGTGGTAACCCATTTATTATTGAAGTCATCGCAAGTAAGCCATCCCAATTCATTATTTCCTACCAATGTTCCGATATTAAATGAAAACCAATCTCCTGCAGGGGTTTTAACACTCAAAGGTTTATTTACACCATAGTTACTTACCCATAAATTACCATTGTTATCAAAGTCTAATCCGCCCGTTAACAATGGGTTATACCCTGGAATCCCCACATCTAAACGTTGAAGCGTAGAATTAGATTCCTTCCAATGGTTTACCACCGCATCATTTTTAACTTCTAGAATTCCATTGCCAAAACTCGAAAAGTATAATTCGCCATTGATTGGACTTTTCTTTACATCAATTATATCTTTAATGTCTTTAAGTAATGGCTGTTTTTCTTCCTCATAATTTAACCAATTATTTTGCTTAAATTGGTAAAACTTAGAATTATTAAATACCAAAGGATCCCACCTATCATTTACAGATCCACCACAAACCCAGAGTTTTCCAGATTCATACAGCATTTTAGCAAACGTTTTAGATTTAGGCCCGTTAGGTGTGTAGTAGTCTAATGAATTATCATTTTTGTTATGAATTGTAATTCCAAAACTTCCATCCACCATAGCAATTCGGCCTTTGTTGTCGAGTGTGGCATCTGTTCTAAAGGCCTCATTTACAAACCAAGTGGCATTACCCCCATCTTCTACCAATATTTTCTCATTGGAAATAACCAAAAGTTTATTGGGTAGCGCATTGTTATTGGTGTAAATTGCTAGTTGCAAATTCTTAACTGATAACCCTTGAGAAGGCAAGTAATTATTCCAAGTAAAACCATCATAAACTTTAATTACAGAATCTACTTGAGCAAATAAATTACCCTTGAAAACTTGGCTAAATTTGTTCCCTGTTGAATTTATTTCCTTTACCCAAAAATTAAAATCGCTCAGGTTGCTTGCAGTTAGCGAGGCTTTATAAATACCATCTGCAGCAGATGCATAAATAGAACCTTGAAAAATACTCACTGCATCAAATGCCAAATTACTCCCGCCGGCTCCAAGATTTTGATATGAATCTATGATTTGCTTTTTGTTTAAATCTATAACTACAATGCCAAAGCTACAAGCTAGGTAAACGCGACTTTCATAGAAGCAAAATCCATTAATTGTTTTCTCTCCAATGATTTGCTTCATCAAGATATCAGGAATATTTACAATTCTATTTAATTTATGATCAATGATATCTATGTTGGCATTTTGGTAAATTACTAAGGTTTGACCCAAATCAACTTGGTGCTTTACAAATTTTACCTCCACATCTGAATATCCCTGAATTTTGGAAAGTCGCTCTATTTCGCCTGTTGAAATATCTGCAACAAACAAGCCGCTTGCCGAGCCAGCATAAAGTTTTGATCCAACAGTAGTTATTGCATTATTGGATTGATAAGGCAAATGCACTCTCCAAGCTTCATTTGCTATTTGGGCATTGATTTGGAAATAGTAGAGCGTTAAAAAGAAAAACAGACCTAATTTATTCATTGCTTTGCTTTGGATCACAAATAAACGACATCAAAGTAAGATTCGTACAATTTTACATACTTTTGCCACTTATGTGGCATTCTTTAGGCTCTTTCACAATACGAAACCGGTTTTGGCTACTGGTTGCTTTGGGTGTTCTCACCTTGTTTTTCGGCTATTTTGCGACTAAAGTCCAAATGACTTATGATTTTGCAAAGGTTGTTCCACAAGACGACCCAGATTTTATAGATTATGTAAAATTTAAAGCAACCTTTGGCGAGGATGGAAATATTTTAGTAATCGGCACCAAGCATCCTGATGTTTTTAAACTAAATTATTTTAATGATTGGTATGACCTAAACAAAGATTTGGAAGGCATAGAAGGAGTTGAAAAAGTTGTTTCTTTAACCAATATTTACGCATTGAGCAGAAATGATTCTATTGCCCAACTCGAAGCAAAACCCGTATTATCACAAAAACCAAAAACTCAAACTGAGCTAGATTCCATCCTAAAAATTGTTAGCACTTTAAAGTTTTACCATGGTTTGCTTTATGTGCCAGAGGACAGCTTGGCTATAATGGCCATTACCCTAAAGAAATCTCAATTAGATAGCAAAGCAAGAATTCCACTTGTTAGAAGCATTGAAGCTCGAGCAAAGCAATTTGGAGAAAATCATGGCAGCCAAATGCATATTTCTGGATTGCCATATGTACGCACCATCATGAGCTCTAGGGTTGCAGATGAAATTAAAATTTTTACTTTTCTATCGATTTTTATTACCGCACTGTTTATTTTTATCTTCTTTAGGTTTTTAAGTGCAGTAATATTCTCTTTAATAGTTGTAATTATTGGGGTTATTGCAACTATGGGATTCTTAGCCCTATTTGGCTATAAAATCACAATCCTAACTGGAATTTTACCCCCACTCATGGTTATCATTGGTGTTCAAAACTGCATTTACTTGCTCAATGTCTATCACCAAGAATTTGCCACACATGGGAATAAAATGATGGCCATTTTGCGACTTATTTCTAAAAACGGTTTAGCCTTATTTCTAACCAATGCCACCACAGCAGTGGGGTTTGTGGTTTTTAGTTTCTCTGGTAGCGCCATGTTAGACCAATTTTCTATCGTTTCGGGATTGGTAATTCTATTGGTTTATGTCATCTCACTGTTATTTATACCTATTGCCTATAGCTACTTGCCTCCACCAAAACCTAAGCATACCAAACATTTAGAAAGCATTAGACTAAATAAAGTTTTAGAAAAATGTAACACCCTCGTTTACAACAAAAGACCTTGGATTTATGGAATTACCATACTTTTGGTGCTTGTATCCTTGTTTGGTTCAACCCGAGTTAAAAACCTTGGCTATGTAGTAGACGATTTGCCAGACAATGACCCCGTTTATCAAGACCTAAAGTTCTTTGAAAAACACCTTAAAGGAACCTTGCCTTTTGAGATAAGGATTGATTCTAAAAGGAATGATGGAATCAAAGATTATGTAACCCTGCAAAAAATAAATAAACTTCAAAAAGAATTGGCTCAATTTCCAGAGCTCTCCAAAGCCACTTCCATAGTTGATTTGTTAAAGTTTGCCAATCAAGGTATGCACAACGGCGAGGAAAAATATTACATCGTTCCCAACATTGTAGACATCACAGAAATTGTGGATTACCTCCCTAAAGGTTCTGGCCAAGTTTCTTTGCTTAAATCTATGGTGGATAGCAATTTTAGGCAGGCCCGTGTTAGCTTACAAATGGCAGATATTGGTTCTGTGGAAATGAAAAAGCTTACTGCCAAAGCCAACCAAAAGATTGATAGCATTTTCCCGAAAGCAGATTACGATGTTAAAATTACTGGCACCAGTGCAATTTTCTTAAAGGGAAATGATTACTTAATCGAAAATCTTATACAAAGTATGATTTCGGCATTGGTAATTATTTCAATTATGATGGCCTTTCTTTTCTTTAGTTGGAGAATGGTGCTTATTTCTTTGATACCCAATTTAATTCCATTGCTCATGACCTTTGGAATCATGGGATTTTTTGGAATTAGACTTAAGCCTTCTACCATTATTATTTTTAGTATTGCTTATGGCATTGTGGTAGATTTTACCATTCATTATCTTGCCAAATACAGGCATTCGCTCAAAAAACACAATTGGGACATGAAATATGCTATCCCAGAAAGTCTCGCAGAAGCTGGCCCCTCCATTATTTACACCGCTGTAGCGCTATTTGCTGGCTTCATTATTTTTGCAGCCTCTGATTTTGGTGGTACAGTTGCTTTAGGCGTTTTAACTTCCCTCTCATTAATTTTTGGCATGTTTATGAACCTGCTGCTTTTGCCAGCCATGTTACTTTCTTTGGAAAAAACAATTAATGCCAAAAAAGAACTAGGCACCTCACTTGTAGAATTTGAACCCGATGACATCTCAGAAGATTAATCCACCAAAAAAATGGAAATTGGCCATATTAGTATGGTTGGTAATTTATCCAACTTTAATGCTATTGAATTACCTAATTATGCCTTTGATGACAGACTTAGCCATACCTATACGAGTTTTGGTGATGTCGCTAATCTTAGTGCCATTCATGGTGTTTGTAGCTTTACCTCAATTGCAGAGAATTTTTTATAAATGGCTTATCAAGTAAGTTTTCGGGTTGAACCAAAGGATGAATAATCTGTTAAAATTCCCCTAACTTGCCACTATGACTTGCGGATATGTTTGCCCGGTTTGCGAAGGAAAAGGCTTTACCGAAGACCTTGAGATTTGCGACTATTGTAGCCCCTCAAAGCCCGCCAAAACGCTTATACAACCAAGTATCGAAAGCCTTGAGCCAATTATTAAAATTGGCCAAAACAAATAAAAGTGTAACCATTCCCATCATAAATAGGAATAAATCTGGATGACGTGCGGTTGTTGCCCCCATTAAAATCATAGTGCTAAACTAATACTTTTCTGCTTATTTCCAAATGACTATTTTCGCACGTCTTAATTAAGAACATGAGTAAGTATCAGGAATATAAGAAAATGGATTTCGCTGCTTTTGAGCAAGAAATCTTAACTTTTTGGAAATCAGAAAACATCTTCGAAAAAAGTGTAAGCTCCCGCGAAGGAAGCCCAAGCTACGTTTTTTACGAAGGACCTCCCAGCGCCAATGGCATGCCCGGCATTCACCACGTAATGGCTAGAGCGGTTAAGGATATTTTTTGCCGATATAATACACTCAAAGGTTTTCAGGTAAAAAGAAAAGCTGGTTGGGACACGCATGGCCTGCCTGTAGAATTGCAAGTTGAAAAAATGATGGGAATTACCAAAGAAGACATTGGTAAAAAAATATCGGTTGCAGAATACAATGAGGCCTGCCGCAAAGATGTCATGAAATACACCGACATCTGGAACAACCTCACAGACCGCATGGGCTACTGGGTAGATTTAAGCGACCCATATATCACTTACGAAAACAATTACATAGAAAGCCTTTGGAACTTGCTAAAGAAGCTTTACGACAAAGGTTATTTGTATAAAGGATACACCATTCAACCTTACAGTCCCGCCGCAGGAACAGGCCTTAGCTCTCATGAGTTGAACCAACCTGGCACTTATAAAGATGTAAAGGACATAACCATTGTTGCCCAATTTAAACTTAAAGAAGCAGAAACATTTATTGGTAATGCACAAGATTGCTTTATGCTGGCTTGGACAACCACCCCTTGGACTTTACCTTCCAATACAGCATTGGCAGTAGGGTCAAAAATAAATTATGTGTTGGTTCGAACCTATAACGCCTACACGCATAAAGAAATGCAAGTAATTTTGGCCAAAGACTTACTGAATAAACATTTCCCGGCAGAAAATGCTCAATTACCATTTGGCGACTATAAAGCAGGTGATAAAAAAATACCTTTTGAAGTAGTAAAGGAATTTACAGGTAAAGAGTTGCTTGGCCTAAGGTATGAACAATTATTACCTTTTGAGCAACCCACCGATGGAGATGCATTTAAGGTTATCGCAGGCGACTTTGTTACAACCGAAGATGGAACTGGAATTGTGCATATTGCACCAAGTTTTGGGGCAGACGACTTTAGGGTTGCCAAACAAAATGGCATAGGCTCTTTAACATTGGTAGACAAGCGAGGAAAGTTCTTAGAAACAGTTAAGGATGATATTTTCCCTTTAGAGGGTAGGTTTGTTAAAGAAGCATACCTAAATGAAGAAGAAAAACAAATAGAACTTGATATTCAGAAAGAGCGATTAGCCGCCATCATTCCAAAGCTCGACAAATATCTAAGTGTAGACGATTTAATAGGTTTAAAACTAAAACTAGAAAACAAAGCCTTTAAAATTGAGAAATACGAACATACCTACCCACATTGCTGGCGCACAGACAAGCCAATATTGTATTACCCTTTGGAAAGCTGGTTTATTAAAACAACTGCCGTTAAAGACAGGCTAGTAGAATTAAACAAAACCATCAATTGGAAACCTGAACACACAGGTACTGGCAGATTTGGTAATTGGTTAGAAAACTTGGTAGACTGGAACTTGAGTAGATCTCGCTATTGGGGAACCCCACTTCCTATTTGGCGCACAGCCGATGGCAGTGAAGAAAAATGCATAGGTTCTATTGCAGAATTGAACCAAGAAATAGAGAAAGCAATTGAAGCTGGCTTCATGGAATCTGGCTTTGAAATTAAGGACCTTCATAAACCCTTTGTGGACCATGTTGTTTTGGTATCCTCACAGGGCGAAAAAATGCAACGTGAGGCAGACTTAATAGACGTTTGGTTTGATTCTGGTGCAATGCCCTATGCACAATGGCATTGGCCTTTTGAAAATGAAGAAACTTTCCGTAAGAACTTCCCTGCAGATTTTATAGCTGAAGGAGTTGACCAAACGCGTGGTTGGTTTTTCACCTTGCATGCCCTGAGTGTTTTACTTTTTGATAGCATCAGTTATAAAAATGTAATTGCAAATGGCTTGGTGCTGGATAAAAATGGCAATAAGATGAGCAAGCGTTTGGGCAATGTCATCGACCCATTTAAAGCTATCGACCAATATGGAGCCGATGCAAACCGCTGGTACATGCTTACTAACAGTGATCCTTGGGATAATTTAAAGTTCGACCTTGAAGGGGTGGCAGAAGTGCAACGAAAATTCTTTGGAACACTTTATAATACTTACAACTTTTTTGCATTGTATGCCAATTTAGATGGGTTTACTTACAAGGAAGCAGAAATTCCGCATGAAAGCAGGCCAGAGATAGACCGTTGGATATTGAGTTTATTAAACACTTTGGTTCAAAAAGTAGCCACCCAAATGGACCAATACGATCCAACACCTGGGGCTAGAGCTATACAAGAATTTGTTGGTGAGAATTTGAGTAATTGGTACGTGAGACTATGCCGCAGAAGATTTTGGAAAGGAGAATACACTGAAGATAAAATTTCTGCCTATCAAACGCTATACACCTGTTTGGCCACAGTGGCGAAATTAATGAGTCCAATTGCACCATTTTATGCAGAAAGGTTGTTTAAGGATTTAAATTTAATTAGTGGGAAAGAGGCAGTTGAATCCGTTCATTTAGCGGAGTTCCCTAATGTGAACCTAGCATTTGTAGACCAAACACTCGAAACACAAATGGAATATGCGCAAAAAATAAGTTCTTTGGTTTTGAGCATTAGGAAAAAAGAAAACCTGAAAGTACGTCAGCCACTTCAGAAAATTTTAATTCCTGTGGTTGACCCAAAAATTAAAGAAGAAATAATTCATGTAAAGGAATTGATTTTAGCTGAAGTGAATGTGAAAGAATTGGAGTTTATGGAGGCAATAGACAAATCTATCAAACCAAATTTCAAAACTTTGGGTAAAAAAGTAGGTTCAAAAATGAAGGCATTGTCAGAGCTAATTTTGCAAATGCCACAATCTGAAATTGAAAAAATTGAGGAAAATGGAAACACAATCATTTCTTTAGAAGGAGAATCCGTAGAAATTTTAAGAGATGATGTAGAAATAATATCTAAAGAAATCTCTGGATATAAAGTTGCTAATGAGGGTAAAATAACGGTTGCATTAGACATTAACATCACCGAACACCTAAGAGATGAGGGTATTGCAAGAGAATTGGTAAGTAAACTTCAAGGCTTGAGAAAAGAGCTTGATTTAAATCTTATCGACAAAATAAGTGTAAAAATGGTGGACAATAACTATTTAAAACGTGCTATAAATCAATTCAAAACCTATATTTGCAGCGAAATTTTGGCAACGGATATTTCCTTAGTGGCTGATTTATCGGATGCAAGTGAAATACTCGTAGATGAAATTAGCATTAAGGTTACAATAGAAAAAGCTTAACAACTATGGCGAAGAAAATTACCAAAAGCAGTGCTAAGAAAGCTGCTCCTGCAAAAAAGGCCGCAAAAAAAGCGGTAAAAGCTGCTCCTAAAAAAGCTGCCAAGAAAGCATCAGCTCCTAAAAAGGCGATTAAAAAAGCTCCTGTTAAAAAGGTAGCTCCTAAAAAAGTTGCTCCTAAAAAAGCAGTGAAAAAAGTTACTGCTCCTAAAAAGGTAGTAAAAAAAGTGGCTAAAGCTCCTGTTAAAAAATCAACAAAGGCACCTGTTAAAAAGGTAGCTGCTAAAAAGACAATTGCCAAAAAGGTAATTGCAAAGAAGGTAGTTGCAAAGAAAGCCGCTGTTAAAAAGGTAGTGGCTAAGAAAAGCAGCAAAGCTCCTTTAAAGAAAGTTGCTCTTAAGAAAGTAATAGCAAAAAAAGCTGTTAAGCCAGCAAGCAAACCAATAAAAAAGACAATTTCAAAAAAGGTAGCACCTAAAAAAGTTAGCAAGCCAAATAACAAAGCAGTTGTAAAAGTTGCCTCAAAGAAGCTTGTTTCTAAACCTGTTGCTAAGCCAATTGCTAAAAAAGTTGTAAGCAAAACAATAGTTAAAGCAAAACCTGTTGCTAAGCCAGTAGTTAAAGCCAAGGTAGAAGTTAAGAAAGTAGTTAGCAAGGCCATTGTTAAAAAGGTTGAACCAAAAAACAAAGTAATTGCTAAGCCAGTTGTGTTAACTCCTAAAAAGCCAGCAGCGCCTAAAAAAGAGTTGAAACCAGTTGTGAGCACCACACCAGTTTTTGAAACACCTGTGGTGGATGAAGCCCCAATGAACACTTTACGCTACAGTGATTCTGAACTAAATGAGTTTAAAGAATTAATCAATAAAAAGTTAGCCGTAGCTAAGGATGAATTAAACAACTTGATGGGCCAAATGCAAAATCAAGGAGTTAATGGAGTTACAGATACAGACAACTCTCATAGCAAACTTGACGATGGTGCTTCAACTTCTGAAAAAGAATATTTAAGCCAATTGGCTGCCCGTCAACGCAAGTTTATTGAAAACTTAGAAAATGCCTTGATAAGAATTGAAAACAAAACTTATGGCATTTGTAAAGTAACAGGCAAGTTAATTTCTAAAGAACGTTTGCGTGCAGTGCCTCATACAACTTTAAGTATGGAAGCCAAATTGCAGCAATACAAATAAAAGAACGACCTTTTGAAAAAGGGCGGCCGTAATGGCTGCCCTTTTTTTATACCTTGCCAACAACATTAGCAACAATTATAGTTACGTCAATATGAAGTCGAAATACCTTAGTGCATTATCAATTTTGTTTCTCATACTATTGGTAGACCAATGGTTCAAATTTTATATAAAAACCAACTTTTACCTTGGAGAAGAAAAGAAAATCATCGGCGATTGGTTCAAACTACATTTTACCGAGAACTATGGAATGGCGTTTGGATTTGAATTCGGAGGAAAAATTGGCAAATACTTCCTTACTTTCTTTAGAATCATTTTTGTTGGGGTAATTGCTTACTATGTTAAAACGCTCATTGATAAAGGAACTAGGAATTTATATGTATTAGGCTGGACGCTTATCATCGCAGGAGCCTTAGGGAATATTATAGATAGCGTATTTTATGGCGTTTATTTTGGCTATGACGACTGGTTTCATGGAAGAGTGGTAGATATGTTGTATTTCCCTATTATACAAACTACCATTCCAGAAAGTTGGCCGTTTTGGGCTGGTGAAGAATTTGAATTCTTTCGCCCTGTATTTAACATTGCCGATGCTGCCATTAGTATTGGATTTGTAGTAATATTACTAATGCAAAACGCAGTAAGTAGAGATGAAGAACTAGCAGAAAAAGCCAGTGAAAATACTGCTAAAGAATTAAATCAATAGCCTTTTTTATTTTAGTGTTTGAACCAATCTGAAACCAAGGTTAAAATACCTGTTGGTTCTGGTATTGTTATAACGAGCAGATACTTTACAACTCTTGGCTTTATTGTTCCAACTTCCTCCACGAATCACGCGATACAGCCCATTACTTGGGCCTTGTGGGTTAGTCTGGTCATTGATAGAATAAGGGCCATACCAATCATTGCACCATTCCCAAACGTTTCCACTCATGTCGTAAAGACCAAATGAATTTGCGCTCAATTGACCAACAATATGGGTTTCATTGCCCGAATTATCCCCAAACCAAGCAACTTCTTTTAAGTTATTTGAACCTGAATATAGTTCATTTTTATTAGCCTTTGCTGCATATTCCCATTCTGCTTCAGTTGGCAACCTATAGGCTTTGCCAGTTAGTTTATTTAACTTGGTTATAAAAGCTTGTGCATCTTCCCAGCTTACTTGTTCAACTGGACATTCTTGACATTCCTTGAAATCACTAGGCTTAGTATTCATAATAACTAGCCATTGACTTTGCGTTACCTCAAATTTACTCATTTTAAAATCACTTAATGTAACAGAATGGCTGGGATATTCATCTTTCTGACAGGTAGAATCCCCAGCATTGCAGCCCATCATAAATGTCCCACCAGAAATACTTACCATGTTTGAAGCAATTTCTTCTGCTACCCTTCTTTGTAAATCTGTGCAAGCTTCACAGGTTGTTGTATCTTCATCTGGAATGGCATTTCCCTTCACAATTTTGTAACGAGCAATCATTCCTACCCTGTACTTATTGGTTTGAACCTGAATTGGCATCATCCAAAACTCCTTAACTTCTCTGGTAAAATTTACTTCCTTTTCCACAGCATTGCTTACCAGCAGACCCTCTTTGAATTTAAAAAACTGCAAGTAACCAAATACGCTTTTGCGGGCTTTGAATTGGGTCAAACCACCTAAAGCAACCCTAGACATATCTAAACTAATACTTCCTGTTTGATTTACCTCGTTTTCAAGATGTTCAAATTTTTCACTTACATAATATAAAATGCTATCCTCCATTTGCTTCATTCTGCCAAGCATAAATTGGGTCAAACTCCTAATTTCTTGCTTGCTATTGCCTGAAGCAATAGGTAAGTTAAAGGCTTGAAGCAAATCATTTACCAACTTTTCATGATTTGTCATTGAACTCTCCAAATCTGCAACATCTGTTTGAAGTCGGAGATAATTGGCTTTCCCTTCTGCATTTAACTTCTTTGCAGCTTCTAGTTTCTTCAAATTATGCTGAGAGATTTGATCTGCAAACAGAGACTGTTTATACGACTGAAAGACTTTGGTAATATCAGCTTCATTAATCCCAACCTTCTTCAAATCACTTTTTATTTTTGTTTCGTCTTGCAACATATTGATGCAAGCCACTACTTGAGAAACTGGCGAAGCAGCAGTTTCTTTTTGAGCGTCTAACTTTAGCGGATTAACCTCCAAGGCCACCCCTAACAAAAAGAATTTTTTATTAGAAGTTAAACTTAAATAAAATGAATTTCCGTGAGGGTTTGCCTTCCCTTTAAGTATAGGTTTTAGAGCAGTGGTATCAAACAATCCTTTCTTTTGGTCTATAAAACTATTAAAAAATACTTTGTTTAAATCTGAAACAGCCATTTTCCCTATTGCTTTATTTGTTCTAAGCAAATAATCTGTATTGGTTTTGGCTGAACCAAGCGCGCGAACGACACAGATATAATTGCCTTTTAAACCAATTTCGGCCAAAGAGTCTTGCGTTTTTTGAGGTACAAGTTTTAGGCTATCTCTTTTGTTCTGTGCTAGCTTTAACAAACTCGAAACATCCTGATTGCTGAGCACTTTTTTAAGTTTTAAAGCAAGGTCTGTTCTCTGCCGCCTAAGCTCTAAGATTCTACTTTCTAAGTAAATATTGTGACTATCTGCAGATGATAAATTGCTTTCCCAATCTTGTTGCGTATATGGTTTGGGCAGTTTACTATTTTTTAGCGCATTAGTAATCGTAAATTCAGTAATAGTGGTTTGGTTAAAATAAATTCCAGATGGGTTTCTAAGCATTTGACTAAAAGCAAATTGACATAACAAAAAGCTGAAAGCAAACAGGTGGAATTTCTTCATATCTTAATACGTTTTTAACAGTGCCAATTTATATTTTAATTTGATTGTAACAAATGAAAATATATTTTAATGGCTGCTATTAAAATGTAAATATTCAAAAATACAAGATGGGTAGAGAAAGTGCTAGAAGCCAGCTGCTAAATTACCTCAAACCCACAATACGGCACCAAGGCCTTCGGAATCCTAATTCCATCTGCTGTTTGGTTGTTCTCTAGCATGGTAGCCAATATCCTAGGCAATGCCAAGGCCGAGCCATTTAAAGTATGCACCAATTGGTTTTTACCCTCTTTATTTTTGAACCTACACTTCATGCGGTTGCTCTGAAAGTTCTCGAAGTTTGAAGTTGAACTAACTTCTAACCAACGGCCTTGTGCAGCACTATACGTTTCAAAATCATAAGTTAAAGCAGAAGAAAAGCTCATGTCGCCACCGCATAACCTAAGAATACGATAAGGCAACTCTAACTTCTCTAACAAGCCTTGCACATGCTTCACCATTTCTTCTAAAATCTCATAAGACTTGTCAGGATGGGCAATTTGCACTATCTCTACTTTGTCAAACTGATGTAATCGGTTCAAACCTCTTACATGTGCGCCCCAAGCGCCTGCTTCTCTTCTAAAACAAGGCGTATAACCTACATTCTTAATGGGCAAATCTTCTTCTTTTACAATTACATCGCGATACAGGTTGGTAATGGGCACTTCGGCGGTCGGAATTAAATACAAATCATCCACCGTGGCATGGTACATCTGGCCTTCCTTGTCTGGCAATTGTCCGGTGCCAAAACCACTATCTGCATTGATTAACAAGGGAGGCATAATTTCTTGATAGCCTGCTTTGATTGCTTCGTCTAAGAAAAAGCTAATCATGGCGCGCTGCAAGCGCGCACCCTTGCCTTTGTAAACAGGAAATCCAGCCCCAGTAATTTTTGCGCCTAATTCAAAATCTATAAGGTCGTATTTTTTAATTAAATCCCAATGTGGAACGGCATCTGCGGGCAATGTTGGAATAGTGCCATGCTCATAAATATTTTCGTTCTCCTCTGGGGTTTGACCCAATGGCACAGAAGTATGTGGTAAATTTGGAATAGTAACCAAGGCTTCATTCAGTTGAACTTCTAATTGCTTATAACTTTCTTCTAAGGTCTTTCCAGCTTCCTTTAATTGGGCAGTTTGTGCTTTTAAAGTTTCGGCACCAGCCTTGTCGCCTGACTTCATGAGTTCGCCAATTTTCTTGGCAATTGCATTGGCTTCGGCTTGGTTTGCCTCCATTAGGGCTTTGGCCTTTCTACCTTCTTCATCTAATTTCAAAACCAAATCAATGGTTTCAACATGTTTTGGGTTTTTCTTATTGATCCTAGTTTTTGCTTCGGCAGTTTGTTCGCGTAAGTATTGTAGTGTTAGCATAGTGTAGCTTCTGGCCGCTGGCTTCTGGCCACTGGCAATTTAATTTGAAGGCAAAGCTAAGATTTCTAGAGAACTTTTTTACCTTTACACTACTATGAAAAACACATTTCTTGCCATCTTGCTTGCCACCTTTTGGATTAGCATTTCTGAGTTTGTGCGAAACACTTTTTTGTTGCATTCGCATTGGGTAGAACACTACAAAAACCTTGGGCAAACCTTTCCAGAACAATCTATCAACGGTGCAGTTTGGGGCATTTGGTCGCTTTGCTTTGCTGTATCAATTTACATTTTTAGCAGAAAATTTAGCTCGGTTCAAACCGCTCTATTTGCGTGGTTTATTGGCTTTGTGATGATGTGGCTGGTCATTGGCAATTTGAATGTTTTGCCGTTTAAAATTTTACCTATTGCAATTCCTTTAAGCTTACTAGAAGCATTTGTTGCAAGTCTAATTATCTTTAAACTTTCACCAACAAAAGCATGAAAAATCTTCTTATCATCAACTCACACCCCGACAAAGAAAGCTTCAACCATGCGCTTTCTCAATCGTTTGAAGTGGGTTTAGATAGGTCTGTTTGGGAAGTTGAAGTTATCAATTTAACCGACCTAACTTTTAATCCTATTTTACAATATGGGTACAGAAAAAGAACTGAGCTAGAACCTGATTTAGTAATGGCTTTGGAAAAAATTAAAAAAGCAGAACATTTAGTTTGGTTCTTTCCTATGTGGTGGTATGGTATTCCGGCTTTGTTAAAAGGCTTTATAGATCGCACCTTTTTGCCAGGAATTGCATTTGAATACGTAGAAGGAAAGCCCCTGCCTAAAAAATTATTTACAGGCAAAACTGCTCAATTAATTATTACTGCCGATACGCCAAGGTGGTATGACTATCTCTTTATGGGAAGCCCTGCTATTAAACAATTCAAAAGAGGAACCTTACAGTTTTGTGGCATCAACCCAGTGAAAGTAACTTATATCGCAACACTTAGAAATTCTAGTGATTCATTTAGAAAATCTTGGCTCGAAAAAATGGTAGATTTAGGACGAAAAACAAAATAGCATAGTCGGCGTTCTCCTATTTGCCCATCCATTCTAAAAAATAAATCATCAAAAACCTCAAATGAAGAAGTTACTTATAATCATTTTATTATTTGTCACAAACTTTTTAACTGCTCAAACGCCCGAGAAAATTCTAGGTAAATGGATAACCGCCGATAAAGACGCACATATTGAAATATTCTATACCGCAGGTAAATATTATGGTAAAATTGTTTGGTTAAAACAACCTATCAATCCTAAAACAGGCAAAGCTTGGTTAGATGACAATAATCCAAATGAAAGTAAAAGAAATTCACCCTTATTAGGTTCTGTATTATTATGGGGCTTTGAGAAAAAAGGAGAAGAATTTATCAATGGCAGCATTTATGACAGCAGAGATGGTAAAACTTATACAGGTAAAATTTGGATTGAAAATAACACCTTGAGATTAAGGGGCTATTGGGGAATGTTTTATGCAACAGAATCTTGGGAAAGAGTTAAAAGTAATTAAAGAATCTGCATCTGAAAGTCTTAATTTGGTTCATAAAATTCAACCAAAATATAATACATGCAAAATCCCGAATCCTACTCCATACTTCTCAAAAACACCTTTGATACCTTCTTTAACGCACCAATAGAAACTTGGGATGAGTTTGTTTCGCATTGCGAAGTGGTGCAGTTTAAAAAGGATGAAGTTATAAAGGCAGAAAATTCTAAGGAACGCTATTTCTATTTTATACTCAAAGGAAGCGTGGGAATTTTTCTCTGGAAAGAAAATAATTTTGTGTGCCTCGACTTTGCCTTCGATCAACAATTTTGTGCCGACTATATGTCTTTGCTCACCAAACAAGTTACGCCTTTACAAGTGGTTGCCCTAGAAAATACCGAAATGCTTAGAATGACCACAAACAGCTACGACCTCATCACGCAGCAGCCTATTGGCAAAATCATTCGCTTGGTGGCAGCAGAAATGTCTTTTGTTGGCAAACAGCAACAACAGATAGAATTGCTTACACTTTCGGCTAAAGAGCGTTACCAAATTATGCTACAAATGTTCCCAAATATTCAAAATAGAATTGCGCAAAACCATATTGCTTCTTATTTAGGCATCACACCTCAAAGTTTAAGCAGAATCAAAAAAGTGATTAAATGATTTTTTACCCAATGGTAAAATTAATGCTAGTCTTAAGTAAGAACTTTGCCCTCAAGAAATTCTTATATTATGCGCACAATTCTCACTTTAGCAATCTTATTTATGCAACTCACTTCTAGTTTGGCTCAAACCGAAACTTGCAAAAACGACCTACAGCAAATTCTTAACAAAACAGTCGACCAAAAGAAAATCTTGGGTAGCACCTTTGCCATCAAAAAAGACAGCTTTGTTTGGGAAGGCGCAGCGGGTAATATCGGTTTGAACCAAGCCTATTTTATAGCGAGTACCACCAAGTTGTTTACCAGTGCAATTATCCTAAAGTTTCATTCACAAAAAATCTTAGACTTAGACGATAAAATTAGTAAATATATAGATAGCAATTTGCTCAAAGGCTTGCATGTTTATAAGGGAAAAGAATATTCTTTCGACATCACACTTAGACAACTTTTAGCGCATACCTCTGGCCTACCCGATTATTTTCAAGACAAGGGGCCAAATGGCAAGAGCTTAGAAGACGCACTCAAAGAGGGAAACGACCAATTTTGGTCTTTTGAAGAGGTGTTGGTTCGAACCAAAAACATGAAACCCTTATTTGCACCTGGCACCAAAGGAAAAGCGCATTACTCGGATGCAAATTTCCAAATGTTGGGAAAAATTATTGAGGTAGTTTCTGGAAAACCATATTTAGAAAATTGCCAAGAGCACATCCTAAAACCACTTGGACTTACGAACACCTATCTTTATGCAGACATAAGCGATAGTAAACCCAAAGCTTTGTATTACGAAGCAGCTCCGCTAAACATCCCAAAAGCCATGTGTTCGTTTGGCGCAGACGGAGGCATGGTTTCTACCAACCAAGACATGTTGGTATTTATTGAAGCTTATTTTACAGGAAAATTATTCCCTAAAACCTATTTAGATTGGATGCAAGTTTGGAACAAAATCTTCTTCCCCATGCAATCGGGTGTAGGTTTGCATTTATTTAAGTTGCCTTGGATGTTTAACCCCACTGGCGCAGTACCTGTTTTTATTGGGCACTCAGGATTATCTGGCGCATTGGCGTACTACAGTCCAAAAGAAAATATGTTTATAGTAGGAACCGTCAACCAAATTGCACACCCAGACATGTCGTTTAAAACGATGATTAAGCTTGCAATAAGGGCTGCTGGCAATTAGCTTCTGGTAGATTACAATGGTCTATGGTCTATCGACCATGGACTACTCTACCACAACCACCTTGGTCATCACATCACCTTGACGGATGGCATCAATTACATCAAGACCATCTACAACTTTGCCAAAGCAAGTATGGTTTCTGTCTAGGTGAGCAGTATTTTTGCGGCTATGGCAAATAAAGAATTGAGAGCCACCTGTGTTTCTTCCAGCATGTGCCATAGAAAGAACGCCTCTGTCATGAAATTGGTTTTCGCCGTCCAATTCGCAATTAATTTTGTATCCAGGACCACCTGCACCAGTGCCAGTTGGGTCTCCACCTTGGATCACAAAATCAGGAATTACACGATGGAAACTAACCCCATCATAAAAGCCACTTTTGGCTAATTTTAAAAAGTTTGCAACGGTATTGGGAGCGTCTTTCTCAAAGAATTCAACGGTCATAACGCCTTTGGCGGTGTGTATTTCTGCTTTTGCCATCTTGTATAAAATTTTATGGCCGTAAAAATAAGTGATATTTTAATTCATCATTATTTTATTTTGAAAAGTGCCCTTAACAACTCACAAATCAAGAAATAAACTTTGGAATTTAATCTTATGTGGCATTCAGGTTGGCTTACAATACTTAAATAATCCTATTTACCTCCAAATTGATTATTATAACTAATGTTTCTTATCAATTAGGAATATTTCATATTTGTTGAGTGATTTTACTTCCAAGAATATTTTAAACTATGAAAAAAATTGAATACTTACAAGTTCTTAGAGGTATTGCAGCTATTCTTGTCTGCTGCTTTCATGCAAGAATAGGACTTAACATAGGTTCATTCAATTTAGGAGATTTATTATTTAGAAATGGTTTTTTGGGAATTCAGATTTTCTTTATTTTAAGTGGTTTTCTAATGGTTCAAACTACAAGAATATCAAATCAATCACCATTGATTAACTTCAAAAATTTCTTAATAAAAAGGGTGGCAAGAATTGCACCTCTTTACTGTATTTTAACTCTTTCTTGGATAATATTCCTTGAAAATAATCTCAAATTATACTTATTAGATTTTTCTGGGATAATAAGTTTAATCAAGATTTTAACCTTTATACCAATTGCAAAATTCCCACCATTGTATGTTGGATGGACTTTGAATTACGAGATGTTTTTCTATTTAATTTTTGCATTTTCTTTGTTCTTCTCAAAACTTAGATTTTACTTTATATACTGCGCTATTTTAGGTCTCGTTTTTATTTTACCTAGTTTCTTTAATCTGCAAATTGATTTAACTAAGTACCATCCTACATATTTCAATTCATTTTTTTTGAATCAAATCTCCAGCCCATTACTTTTGCAGTTTTTATTAGGGGTAATTATCGGCAACATGTATGACAAGATTAAACTTAATAAAAAAGTTGCCTACCTTCTTACAGGATTATCACTACTAATTTTTATCCTTTTCTACTTCGGATTAATTCAATTTTACCTTTCAGATTTAATTATCTGCGGCTTTTTGGTTTTTTCCTTAATTCAACTAGAAAAATTAGAACGTGTCCCTAAACCTCATAAGTTTTTGGTTTACCTTGGAGATATTTCATACTCTATTTATCTAGTTCATCCTTTTATAATTCATTTAACCCCTTTGGCACTGCAACCTTACAGTTTTTCGTACAAACCATATTTTATTTTTTTACTTCAAGTTTTGGTCACAATCATCGCATCAGTCATAGTGTATGAGTTTATTGAGAAAAAAATATCCAAACAAATAAAAAAGGCTATTCCTAGTGCCTTTGCCTAAAAGTCAATCAATCAAATAAACTATTCTTTTTAATTAGTATAAAGGCACTTACAAAACAAAAACAGCCGAACCACTTCTCGTGATTCGGCTGTTTGTAATGTATGTTACACCTAATTAGGCTCCACTCAAGGCGGCGGCTCCACCTACGATTTCAGAAATCTCTGTGGTAATGGCTGCCTGACGGGCACGGTTGTATTCTAATTTTAAGGCTTTAATTAATTCACCAGCATTGTCTGTTGCCTTATCCATGGCCACCATACGGGCACCATGTTCAGAAGCAAATGAATCTAACAATGAGCGGTAAATCTGGGTCTTTAAAATTCTTGGAATTAACTCTAACAAGATTTCTTCTTTACCTGGCTCAAAAATAAAATCTGTTTTCGAAGCTTGTGCGCCAGCTTGTTTTGCAATAGGTAGAAAAGCATCGTTGCTTAAAATTTGCGTTGCCGCATTCTTAAACTGATTGTATACCACTTCTACCTTGTCAAACTTACCAGCGCTGTATTGGTTCAAAACGTATTCTCCAATTTCAAAACCTGCTTTGGCATTTAGGTTTTGCAAAGTTTCTTTAAAAGAAGCATTCACTTTTACGCCTTCTGCTTTTGCAAAGAAATCTGCTCCTTTTCTGCCTACTGGCAAAATGGTAATGTTCTTTCCTGCATAATCTTCGCGGATAAGCTTGTTGGCTAGTTTAATTACATTGGCATTAAACGAACCGCACAATCCCCTATCCGAGGTAATTACTACCAATAGCACGTTGTTAATTGGGCGTTGGTCAAAATACACTTTTAAAGAATCAATATCCATTGAGTCTGAAAGATTTGCCAAAATCCCGTTTAGCTTTTGTGCATAGGGTCTCATTTGCAGAATGGCGTTCTGCGCACGTCTCAACTTGGTTGCACTCACCAGCTTCATCGCCTTGGTGATTTGTTGCGTTGAGTTTACCGATGCAATCCTTATCCTTACTTCTTTTAAATTGGCCATGTGTTTATGTTAAGCCTTTCGGTTCAAACCGAATTATGCGCTGTATTTAGCTGTTAATTCTTTACAAACTGATTCTAGTATGCCTGTAACATCGTCGCCAATGCCACCCTTCTTAATGGTATTTAACACATCGATGTGTTTGTTTTCCAAAAAGTTTAGGAAGTCAGCTTCAAACTCACGTATCTTATTTACAGGAACTGCAGATAATAAACCTTTTGTACCTAAGTAAATAATCGCTACTTGTTGTTCTACACGCAAAGGTGCAAACTGTCCTTGCTTCAAGATTTCTACGTTACGAGCACCTTTTGCCAAAACAGATTTTGTAGCGGCATCTAGGTCTGAACCAAACTTAGAGAAAGCTTCCAATTCGCGGTATTGGGCTTGATCCAACTTTAAGGTACCCGCAACTTTCTTCATTGATTTGATTTGGGCGTTACCACCCACACGTGATACCGAGATACCTACGTTAATCGCAGGACGGATACCCGAGTTAAACAAGTTGGCTTCTAAGAATATCTGTCCGTCAGTAATAGAAATTACATTGGTTGGAATATAAGCAGAAACGTCACCAGCTTGTGTTTCGATAATTGGAAGTGCAGTTAAAGAACCTCCACCTTTTACCATGTGCTTGATAGAAGGAGGCAAATCGTTCATTTGTTGTGCAATTGAATCGGTTGCATTGATTTTTGCAGCACGCTCTAGCAAACGGCTATGCAAGTAAAATACGTCACCAGGATAAGCCTCACGGCCCGGAGGACGACGTAACAACAAGGATACTTCTCGGTAAGCAACAGCTTGCTTTGATAAATCATCATAGATTACCAAAGCTGGTCTACCTGTATCGCGGAAAAACTCACCAATAGCTGCACCAGCCATAGGCGCAAAGAATTGCATTGGCGCTGGATCTGATGAAGTAGCTGAAACGATGATGGTATAAGGCATTGCACCACGCTCTTCAAGGGTTTTAACCACCTGCGCAACAGTTGACGCTTTTTGACCACATGCTACATAAATACAATATACAGGTTTCCCTGCTTCATAAAATTCTTTCTGATTGATGATGGTATCAATACAAACTGCTGTTTTACCAGTTTGACGGTCACCAATAACCAACTCACGTTGTCCACGTCCGATTGGAATCATCGCGTCAATCGCTTTGATACCAGTTTGAAGTGGTTCTTTAACGGGTTCGCGGTAAATTACCCCTGGTGCTTTGCGCTCCAATGGCATTTCGTATAAATCACCTGTTAATGGACCTTTACCATCTATTGGCATTCCAAGGGTATTCAATACACGACCAACCATTCCTTCCCCAACATTGATAGCGGCAATTCTACCTGTTCTTTTAACGGTATCGCCTTCTACTATTTGGTCTGAAGAACCTAATAATACAGCACCTACGTTATCTTCTTCAAGGTTAAGTACGATGCCTTCTACTCCATTTGAGAATTGGATAAGCTCTCCCGACTGAACCTTGGTTAAGCCGTAAATACGAGCAATACCATCACCCACTTGGAGTACGGTACCTACTTCTTCTAATTCGGTTTCAGACTTAAAGCTGCTTAATTGCTCTCTGATGATGGCTGATACCTCATCGGGTCTTATTTCTACCATAATGAACTGTTATTTTGAAATGTAAGTGTTTAATAATTCGTGTTTTGCTTTTTTCAGTTTACCTGAAATACTGGCGTCGTATAAACGGTCTTCTATTTGAATGACCATTCCACCAATTAATTCTGGATCTACTGAATTTTTTAATTCTACGCGCTTACCAGTTTGGGCTTCTAAAAAGCTTTTCACTTCTGCTTGAACCGAGGCGCTAATGCTCACAGCGGTTTTAACATGGGCGGTAGTAATTTTATTTATTTCATTGTATTGAACAATGAACTGCACAGCGATATCATGCAAGAAGAAACTTCTGTTTTTAGCTGTAACTAAATTAATAAATAGTAGGCTAAGTTCAGAAAGGTAACTCGAAAAAACTTGCTTGATAATGGCTTGTTTTTTATCTGCTTTAATGATTGGGCTCTTTAGCATATTGGCTAGAGAGGCATTGGCTTCAATGGTTTGCTTAAGCAAAACCACATCGGCGTAAACCGCATCCAAGGCTTTGCGCTCTAAGGCTAAATCTATGAGTGACTTAGCATATCTGCCGGATACTCTTTGTTCTGACATGTTAGTTCAGGGTAATTGATTTCAAATTTTCGTTTACAAAAGCTTCTTGTTGGCTGCGGTCTTCCATTTTCTTGCGAAGCACTTTTTCTGCCAAATCTACTGATAATACAGCCACTTGGGTTTTAAGTTCATTCATCGCATTTAATTTAGCCGATTCGATGGCCTCATTGGCTTTGGCAATAATTTTTCTGCCTTCTTCATCAGCAGAACGTTTGGCTTGTGCAATGATGTTTTCCTTCATTTCACTTGCCTCTTTTAGCATTAGCTCGCGCTCGGCACGTGCCTGGTTTAACAATTTCTCGTTGTCTGCTTTTAAGGCATCCATTTGTTTGCGCGCATCCTCTGCCGAGTTTAATGCATTGTTGATAGAGTCTTCTCTTTCTTTAATGGCTGCAAGAATTGGCTTCCATGCAAATTTGGATAGAATGAACAATACGATACTAAAAGTAATGGTCATCCAAACGATAAGACCTAAACCAGGTTTAACTAATTCCATTTTGTTTGATTGTTATTTTTGAATTGAGAGAAAGTAAGCAGAGACACAGTAATCAACTGTATCTCTGCAATTAATAATTAAAGCAATACGATCAAAAGACAAACTACGATACCGAAGAATGCAGCACCTTCGATAAGGGCAGCAGCAACGATCATGTTTGCACGAATATCTCCTGAAACTTCAGGCTGACGAGCGATTGATTCCAAAGCTGTTCCACCGATACGGCCGATACCAAGACCAGCGCCAATTGCAGCTAAACCTGCACCTAAACCAGCACCCATTTTAGCAAAACCTGGATCTACTGCCTCAGTTGCGGCTTGTAATAGAATGTTTAATAGTGTCATAATTGTTGATTTTTAGTTGATTATAATTTAATTAATGATGTTCGTCGTGGTGGGCATGTTCTTCTACTGCTGAACCAAAGTAAAGCGCAGAAAGTAAAGTGAATACATATGCCTGTAAAAAAGCTACTAATAATTCAAGGAAGTTCATGAAAGTTGTAAAGGCAACTGACATTACCGAAACGCCTAAACCTAATCCTTCGCTCATGGCACCAAAGATGAAAATGAGCGAGAAAAATCCAAGCATGATAATATGTCCAGCTGTGATATTGGCAAACAAACGAATCATTAATACAATTGGCTTGTTTAACATTCCTATGATTTCGATTGGTATCAATAAAATCCATAAAGCTTTTGGTACGCCCGGAGGCATAAAGATATGTCCCCAATAGCTTTTGTTTCCATTGATTGAAGTAATCACAAAGGTAAACAAGGCCAAAACTAAAGTAACAGCGATATTACCCGTAACGTTTGCACCTCCTGGAAAGAATGGCACTAAACCAAATAGGTTATTTAAAAAGATAAAGAAGAATATGGTTAATAAATAAGGCATAAACTTCATGTATTTAGGACCAATACTTGGTTTAGCAACCTCATCTCTTATGAAAAGAATACCCATTTCTATTAAGTTGGCAAATCCTTTTGGAGCAGCTCCTTTGCCTTTTTTGTAAGAACTGGCAACACTTAGCATCATCCAAATGAGCACTATCACTGAAATCAGCATAGCCGCAACATTTTTTGTAATAGATAAGTCGAAGAATGAAGCAGATTCATTGATGCTGCCATCTTCGTTTACTGCTACAATTTTACCATGCTCCAATTTATAACCATTATAAGCATCATGGCCATGGTGAAATTTAGAAGAACTAAAAATATGAAATCCGGCAGCGTCTTTAATAATAATTGGAAGAGGAATAGTTACATGCGTATGTCCAATAGTAGCCATGTGCCAATCATGTGCATCCCCAATATGCTCCATAATTAATTTACCTGCATCTACTCCTTCTTTTTCGTCATGAGCTTCAGCTGGGTTATGCGCTGCCTCAGCATGCAAGTTGATAGCAGAATCTGTAGCGTGAATTTCGGCTTCATGGTGTGTAGAATCATGCGCAAAAGCATTTATAGCGCCAAAAGACGATAGCGTTAGAAGGGAAAAAGCTAAAACTAAATAATTGATACTCTTCTTTTTGATGGCGTTCATGAAGGATTCTTTTTGTTTAAATCGGGTCGCAAGTTAACCACGAGGAAATAAATTTCAAAAGCTGTGTAAAAGAAATACAATAAAAGATAGGTAATTATAAACGGCATTTCTCTTTTAGGATAGAAAACAAGGTAGATAAAAAGCGGAAAAATGGAGAATATAAAACGTATTCCAATTGCTCCGTAAGTTCTGGCAATGAAGGTTTTATTATCCTTTTTGACCCCAGAGTTTGCTATTTTAAATGTAAGCCAAGTGAGTCCGAAAAAATAAAATAAAGAAATCCAAGCCAGAGAGTCTAAAACCCATTTTGTTTGAAACACTTGGAAGGCATATATAAAAAACCCGCATAGAAGGGTTAGCGCCACCAAACTTTTATGGAAATTTAATTTAGACATTTTTTAACGCCCGCAAAAGTACCTTTTGATTTGCCAGAAACCAATTGGATTTTAATTATTTTTTAAGTAAATCTTTTAACACCTGATAAAGGGCAGCAAATACACCAAAAAGTACAAGTACCAAAGTAAAAACAGGAAACTTCATTTCTAGGTACTTATCAAGGTATTTGCCTCCTAAAGCGCAAACTACCATTGTTCCAATCATTTGAAAACCAAGATTTGTGTAACGCAGCCAGGTTTTTGGACCTGAGTCTGGTTTGTTAAGCTTGTTCGGCAATTAAAGATTCTTTTGATTCTGCATTTTTTTGTTGTTTGGCAGTAATGTTTCTAAAATCAGCAGCAACAACCGCTGGCCTCATGGCACTATTACCATTAAACTCTGCTCCAGCCTCAATAATTAATTTACTGCAAGCGATATCACCTGTAATTTTTGCAGTGGCCTTTATGGTTAAAAGCTCAGAAACGGTCACATTACCTATAACAACGCCAGAAATATCAGAATTTTGAGCGATAATATTTCCTTTAACATGGGCACTTTGACCTAAAACCAATTTGGTTTTTACCTCTATATTGCCTTGAACCGAACCGTCAACACGTAAGTCGCCTTCTGAAGCTAAATCACCTGTAATGCGCGTACCAGCATTGAGGATATTAATTTCTTGTGGGTTAAAGGTTGTGTTTTTGGCTGGTTTGAACATCGACATAGTTGTAATATTTATTGGTTCAACACAAAATGAACCACTTACAAAACTAGCAAATTTTTGCTTTTTTGCAACTTTAACCCAATTAGGGTTTTAGATTAGGCGTTTTGGGTAAACTATCCGACAAGCCCTCCCCGCCTTTCATGATATTTGAAACATTCTGAAAATAAAGCTCTTTGGTTTTGAGCACACGCTCTAAAGAGTCTGTCTTATACAATAGTTCCTGTAAATTACGTTTGGTCTTAGTATCGGTATAGCCTGGCACAAATTCCCTAACAGAAGTAAAAAACACCAGCGAAATAATTAAGATGGCGAATAACATTATAGCAGAACTAAACCCAACAAAAACATTCATGGGTGTAAGCTTAAAAGAGATTTTTTCTTCAAAAGATTCATCGTTTATAAGCACTAATCTGTACTTATAACGCAGTTTATGAATGAATTTTTTCTTTGCAGGTTCCATACCTTTACTAATATTGCCAAACTTTGGCTAAAATTGTACAATCCAAAATTCAAATATAGGTAATCAAACCACACACTTTGCTAATAAAAAGAAACATACCGCTCGCTACCTTAATTTTGTTGGTGTTTGCATGCAGTCCAACAAAAGAGAAATGGCTTAATAAAAAATTTCATTCCCTTACAGGGCATTATAACGTCTATTTCAATGGTGAGCAAAAATTGTTAGACGCCATTAAACAAATTGAGGTCTCACATTTAGATGATTATACCCAAAACATAGATGTCATTCAAATTGGAACTCCAGAGGCTGCTAAATCTGCCGGAAATATTTTAGATGAAGCACTTAAAAAATTCTCTACCACCATTCAACTGCACCAAGTTGGCAGCTATACAGATGATGCCTACTTTGCTATTGCCAAAACAAGGTATTATAAACAAGATTATTACACCGCCATAGAAACCTTTCAGTTTATTTTAGGAAAGTATAAAAATGGCCCTTTTACAAATGCAAGTACTTGTTGGATTGCAAAATGCTATTTAGGACTAAATAAAGTTCAAGAGGCAGAAGCCATCATGGGCCAGTTACTTTTGGTAAAAAACTATCATAAAAAAGACATTGGCTTTATTTATGCAAATGCGGCTGATATTGATTTAAAAACCAACAAACCAGGAAAGGCAATAGAACACCTTACCCTAGCTTTGAAAGGAAAACTAACAAAGGATCAAAAAATTCGCTACCATTATATTTTGGGTCAATTAAATTTTGAACAAAAGAAAAATCCCCAAGCTACCTACCATTTTAATAAGGTAATTAAATTTGTTCCACCTTATGATTATGCATTTAATGCCACATTAGCCTTACTAAAGTTATACGATTTAAAGGACCCAAAATCAGTAGCCAAGGTTAAACGTAGTTTGAGGAAAATGGCGAGGGATGAAAAGAACCTTGATTATTATGACCAGATTTGGTTTGAAATGGGAAAAATAAATATGGCCATTAATAAGGAAGAGGAGGCTATTTTAAATTTCAAAAAGGCAGCCAACTTGAGTACAAAAAACAGAAATCAAAAAGGTTTAGCTTTTCATGAAATTGCCAAAATCTATTTCAACAAAAAAGATTACAAAAATTCTCAGGCGTATTACGATAGCACGATATTAACGCTTGACCCAAAATTTAAAGACTACAAAGAAATTAAGAACACCAAAACAACCTTAGGTGATTTAATTAGTAATTTAGTAGCTTTTGAAACCCAAGACTCTCTTCAAAAATTAGCCTTATTAAGCAAGGATGAATTGGGCAGAAGAATAGATTCTTGGATTGCAGCTTTCACTAAGAAGAAATTGCAAGAAGAAAAAGAAGCTAAAAAAAGAGCAAAGGTGCAAGCAAGTGTAGCGGGTAATGCTAGCAACTTTTTACCTGCTGCGCCCGCAGTGGGAAGCGGAACAGGCGAATGGTACTTTTACAATTCTTCTTTAATGTCTAGTGGTGCAGCAGAGTTTTTTAGCAACAAAAAATGGGGTCAACGCAAAAATGAAGACTATTGGAGAATTGCAGCCAAGGAGAAAAATCAGGAAGTAGCAGATACAACTGGCGTTTCAGCACAAAAAAATACAAATACGCCAGAAGATAAAAAAGAAACTAAAAAAGAAGATGGCTCTTCTGAAAACATTGAAACCATTAACATCACTGGTAACAAAGAAAAGGATGCTTGGGTAAAAAATGTACCTTTTACCTCAGCATCCTTAGAAAAATCTAATGCCAAGATGTTAGATGCCTTGCACAACTTAAATGTAATGTATTATGACAACCTTCATAACCCAGAAGAATCAATAAAATACGGCGAAAAAATTCAAACTAAATTCCCCTTTGGTGAATATGAAGATGCTACATTTTATTATTTGTTTAAAGCGTATTCTGACCTAAAAAACAATCTAAAAGCAGAAAACAATAAGCAAAAGCTTATTTCACAATTTCCGACAAGTAATTATGCTTTATTGGCTCAAAACAAAAAACCTGTAAATGCCGAGGCCGAAAGCAACAAGCAACTAAAGGAAGCGTATGTCTCCATTTATGAATCATTTAAAAATGGGGATTGTAAAACTGTTGTTGAGAAAAAAGAATTCTTGGATAAAAATTGGCCTCAAAACGGACTTAAACCAAAGTACGATTTACTTGAGGCACTTTGCATAGGGAAAACGCAAGACCGCACTGCCTTTGAAAAAGCACTTTCAAATATTGTTGCTTTGCACAAAGGAACAGAAGCTGGAAATACAGCAGAAGAATACCTCACCGCACTAAAAAAGGAAGCTAAAAAAGCGGCCTTCATTGGAAAGGATACCAACTCTGAATTACAATTTGACATTGAAACTGAAACTAGTTTTTATTATGTATTAGCCATTAAAAACACAGGAATCGATGTGAATGAAATGAATCTTCAAATAAATGCATATAACGAATCATACATGGCTGACAATGGCTTGAGGGTAAATGCATATATGAGTAATGAAGGTTTTCAACTATTCGTAGTAAGAGAATTCGCAAATTTTAAACAGGCAAATGACTACCTAAATGGGTTAAAACTTACCGACTTCAAAAACAAAAAGTTAAATCTAAAAGACCCTTATATTGAATATGTCATTTCAGGTATTAATTTTAAAAAGGTTTTGAAAGACAAAAAAGTGGCAGAATTTGAATCTTTCTTTAAAAAGCAATTGCAGCAAACACAACAGATAAAATGAGTTGGAAAAATAATTTTTGGAAAAGTCCATATTGGAAATTTATAAAGTTTTTGTGGCTAGGAGCTTTTGTTGGTTTATTGCTATTTTCAGGCTTAATAACCGCCATTGGCATGGGTTGGTTTGGCCAATTGCCACCTATCGAAGAACTTGAAAATCCTAAAACCCAACTAGCAAGTGAAGTATTTGCTGAAGATGGAACCTTGCTTGGCAAGTACTATTTTCAGAACCGCAGCAATGCCAATTACGAAGATTTAAGTCCGCAATTAATAAATGCACTAATTGCCACAGAAGATGTAAGATTTTATGAGCACAGCGGAATTGATAATAGAAGGCTATTTACCATAATTATCTACAACCTAATTGGCAGAAGACAAGGAGGAAGCACTATTTCTCAGCAATTAGCAAAAAATTTGTTTCCAAGGAAAAAGTTCAAGAGTTTCAAAGATAAAGCAGTTACAAAAATTCAAGAATGGATTACCGCGGTATTTATTGAACAACGCTATACCAAAGATGAAATCCTTACCATGTATTTTAATACCGTTGAGTTTGGGAACAACTCCTTTGGTATTAGAAGTGCCTCAAAAACTTATTTTGGAAAATCCCCTAAAGAGCTTAATGCGCCCGAAGCAGCTGTTTTGGTAGGAATGCTTAAAGGTCCAACAAAGTTTAACCCAATTAGAAATCCTGAAAACGCATACAATAGAAGAAATACCGTTTTGAACCAAATGGGTAAAGCATCCTTTATTTCTGAGGACTCTTTGGCGTATTTCAAAAAACAACCAATTCAATTACAATTTCAAGAAGAAAGCCATAATGAAGGTTTAGCAACTTATTTTAGAGAAACCCTCCGCATTGAACTCATTGATTGGTGCGAAGAAAATGGCTACAATATCTATAAAGATGGTTTAAAAATTTACACAACCATAAACCCTACCTTACAAAAAATTGCAGAAGAAGTTGTGGCATCTAATGTGAAAGACCAGCAAAGAAAGTTTTATGCGCATTGGAAAGGAAGAGAACCTTGGGGTAAATTTAATGAAGGAATTGTACAAGCCATGAAAAGAAGCGATAGATACATTATCGCAAAAAAACTTGGCAAATCAGATGAATCTATCAAAGCTGAATTTAATGTTAAAGTGAAGATGCGTGTTTTTAGTTATAACCGAGGCGAAATTGACACCATCATGTCTCCTTTGGATAGCATTAAATACTATAAGTTCTTTTTGCAATGTGGCTTTGTGAGTATGGACCCAACAACCGGAAGAATAAAAGCATGGGTGGGTGGTCATAATTACAAATATTTTAAATACGACCATGTTAACATTTCTGCCAAGCGTCAGGTTGGTTCAACCTTTAAACCTTTTGTATACACTGCGGCAGTTGACAATGGCTTTTCACCATGCACCATGGTGCCTAATAAACCAGTTAGCTTTGAAGGTTACCCAGATTATAACCCAAGCAATGCAGACGAGAAATTTAGCACGCCAACCATGACGATGTATAGAGGACTCAAACTTTCTTTTAACCTAATTTGCCTAAACGTTTTAAAAATGCTCGGAGATGATGGCATCAAAACGGTGATAGATTATGCAACCAGGCTTGGCATCAAAAGCAAGATAGAACCTTATCCAGCCTCTGCCTTGGGAACTGCAGATATTTCTTTGTATGAAATGATAGGTGCTTATTCTGCATTTGCAAACAAAGGCGTTTGGACTAAACCAATTTATTACACAAAAATTGTAGACAAAAATGGTAATGTTATTTTCGAAAACATGCCGCAAACCAAAGAGGCCTTAAGCGAACAAACAGCTTATGTAATGTGTAAAATGTTAGAGCAAACAACTACTACAGGTACAGCAGCCAAGATTAAATACCAATATAAAATTCCAGGTGCCTGTGGAGGAAAAACTGGTACTACCCAAAACTATAGTGATGCTTGGTTTATGGGTATTACGCCTACGCTTGTGAGTGGACTTTGGATGGGTTGGGAGGACAGAGCCATTCATTTTAGAACCATGGACCTTGGTTCTGGTGCAGCTTTGGCCATGCCTGTTTGGGCCGAATACATGCAAAAAGTTACGGCAACACCTGGCTTAATTAATATTGTGAATGAATGGCCTAGCCCGCAATCTCCGCTAAATATTGAAATAAACTGCGATAAATTTGAGTCGGAATCTGAAGAAAAAGTTGACTTTATGGAAGGTGAATAAGCCTCTTTGAAATTTACAGATTTCTTTTATATTGCCAAACAGAATTGACAATATCTTATGGCAAATTTTTTCTACACAAAATCCTTACAGGATTTACTTCGACACCACGATGGCTCCCAATTAAAACGAACGCTTACCGCTGCCAATCTTGTAGCTTTAGGTGTAGGTGCAATTATTGGAGCAGGTTTATTTGTTAGAACTGCAGCGGCTTCCGCAGAGGCAGCTGGTGCAGCTGTTACAATGAGTTTTATGATTGCAGCAGTAGGTTGCGCATTCGCAGGAATTTGTTATGCCGAATTTGCATCCATGATTCCAATTGCTGGTAGTGCTTATGCTTATTCATATGTAACCATGGGAGAATTAGTAGCATGGATTATTGGTTGGGCTTTGATCATGGAATATGCCCTAGGCGCAGCCACTGTGGCCATTGCGTGGAGTGAATACCTCAACAACCTGCTTGGAGGTGCAATCCCTTATGAATGGTGTCACTCGCCGTTAGAAAGTTCTAAAAAAGTAATTGGCCAAGCCAATATCGACCAAATTATAGCAGCCTTGCCAGACCAAGCAAGATTTGTATCAAATGGAAAGCTGTTGATAAGCGATGAAGTTTATGAGCATTTACCAGAAAATCTTAGCAGTTTGGTTGAAGTAACTAGAGGATTTATTAATGCGCCAGCTTTAGTTATTTTGTTATTGCTGACCCTACTCCTAATCAAAGGAACACAAGAATCAGCATTGGTAAACTCAATCATTGTGTTTATCAAAGTGGCTATTGTACTTTTATTTATTGCAATTGGCTGGCAATTTATTAACCCTGCTAACCACGAGCCTTATATGATTCCTGCTGATACCATTGGGCATTCAGGATTCTTTCAACATGGTTGGGGTGGTGTGTTAGGTGGCGCTGCTATTGTATTCTTTGCTTTTATAGGTTTTGATGCTGTAAGTACTGCTGCTCAAGAAGCAAAAAATCCAAGTAGAGACATGCCAATTGGTATTTTAGGCTCATTGGTAATTTGCACTATTCTTTATATTCTATTTGGACATGTTTTAACAGGTGTAGCCAATTGGCAAGAATTTAAAACTGCGGGTAAAGAAGCTTCCGTTAGTTATGCTATACAACAGTATATGAAAGGATACGAATGGCTTGGCACAAGTGTAACCGTTGCTATTCTCGCAGGTTTCTCTTCAGTAATTTTGGTTATGTTAATGGGCCAAAGTCGTGTGTTTTTCTCAATGAGTAAAGATGGTTTGTTACCTAAAGCTTTTAGCGAGTTACATCCTAAATTTAAAACGCCTTACAAAGCCAATTGGATTTTACTAATTTTTGTAGGAGCTTTTGCAGCCTTTATTCCAGGAAGTGTTGCAGGAGATTTAACCTCATTCGGAACTTTATTTGCATTCGTTTTAGTTTGCCTTGGCATCATTATCATGCGTAAAAAAGAACCAGGATTAGTGCGTCCATTCAAAACACCATTGGTGCCTTTAGTTCCAATTTTAGGAATGGTAATTTGTTTAGCAATGATTATTAGTTTGCCTGTTCCAACCCTCATTAGTGCATTCGCCTGGCTGGTTTTTGGTCTTCTTATTTATTTTGGATATAGCTCTGGAAACGCAAGAAAAATGCGCGAAGGTCTTACCAAGTACTAGGTTTCAACATAAACAACAAGGGAATAGATACCCGGCTGCGCCACGCTTCTTCATTGTGTGGAGCACCCGGGTATTTTAGTGTTAAGAAACTTTTGATGGTATTATAGCCACTTTCTCTGCACAAAGAATCCATGCGAACTTGATGCACCTCATACCAAGCATCCAAAGTTGTGGTACCATGGTCAAAATATAGCTGGTGGTTGCGCGGATTGGGAAGGTTCCTAATGAAATAATCTTGGTAGGTTGCCCCCACAGTGAGGTTGTTTTCTTTTAGGCTTATAGGCCAATGAGTTGACAAGCAAGCTGCACTTTTTAATTGATTACTGTATTTGCAAAGTGCATATAAGGATATTTGGCCTCCCATACTTGAGCCCATCATAAAAGTTTGCTTCATGTCTGGGTTAGTTGGAAAAACATTATCAATCATTGGTTTGAGGGTGTTAAACACAAAGTCTAAATAAGCATTCGCTTGAGAGCCGCCCGGCCTTTCGGCATCTATTTTTTGCTTTTGAATAGAATCTAATTGCTTGTAAGCATCCTCTGGATTGTATTCAATAAAGCGTCTTTGGGTGTTCCAAATACCCACCACAATAGTTGGTCTAATTTGCTTAAGCCTTAACAAACTGTCCATTGCCTCATCTATCCCCCACTCCTTACCACCAAAGGCGTAGCCAGGTAAAAATAAATTTTGTCCATCATGCATGTACAAAACAGCGTAACGTGTTCGCCCACTAGAATCAAAATTTGCAGGTACCCAAACATCTACATTTCTAGGTAACAGTCCAGTTCCTTTCACATCTGTATACCGATATACTTTCCCTTTCAATTGAGGGTGTTTAATGACTTCTTGTGCAAAAAGAAACTGAGCAAATAATAAGAAGAAAAATAGTAATTTTTTCATATTACAAAGTTAGGTGTTAAGCACTTCATGTAGCACGGCAGGCGATTTTAAATCGCCAAACAACATTACATGCAATTGGTAATACCGAGTAAAATAAGTTAACAATTGCCTTCTTTCTTGGCTTGTTAAACTTAGCTTTCCCATTTCTTGATAATTTATCTGCCCTAAGTTAAATAATTTTTCGCTCATAGGCATTTCAATATGGTCTGAACCAAAGTTGCTTTTGGCAACGTAAAGTCCTTCCATCAAACTAAAATTAGGCGTTTCTGTGCTGAAATTAGGTTTAGGATAAAAGCCTAAATACTTGCTCAATTGATACATAAACACCATGGGGAAATTTGCAATAGCGGTTTGGGTCAAGTCTAATATTTGAATAGATGCCGTTAAGAAATCAAATAAGTCTTTATCAGTTTGCTGCTCTTCCCTTAAGCATTTGCCAAGTAATTCGGCCATAAACATGGCAATTGCTGATTTTTCTATTCTAAAATGCAATTCGTTTAACATGGGAGCTACTTTCAATTCTTTGATACGCTGAAGTCCTTTTCCTTGCTTAAAATAAACTTCAAGCTCAACTAAAGTAAGTGGCAATAATTGGGAAGGCTTAATGGCCGACTTTTTCCCTTTGATGCTATTAACCATATAACTTTGCATGCCTAATGCATCGGTATAGCATTTTAGAATAATGCTATTTTCTGAATATGGAATATGCCCAAGAATAATTCCATTTAGTTTAGATAGCATGGCTTATCTAGAGTTATGCGCCAACAAACCTTCCTTGGTAGCAAGATAAGAATAGGCATTCATGTTGTCTGAATCATAGATAAAGCTTCGCTTATATTCTTGCAGTTCTTCATTCCAAAACATGGCCACTACAAGCTTTCTTTGAATCAAAGATTTTAAAACATCCGCAACAATGTTTGCAGGATAATCAACTTCCTCGAGTATTTTATCGAATGGCTCTACAAAGTAAATGCAATTCAAAATATCATAAGCAATTTCGTCTATTTCGTGTATCATTTAAAGTGTGTTCTATTCTTCCAAGTATAAGGTTTAACATTTGCCCAAATACCAATTATTATAACATATAAAATATGCAAAGGTTCTGCAATTGGCAAAAACCACATGAGGTTTCGTTTGGCGAAAAATGAAGTTATCTGAAACAAAAATAGTCCTTCTACAAACATTTTTAATACGGTTTGAACCAAACCAATTTTTAAGTATAGCGGATTCCAATAGCCATAGATTAGATTGAATAAAATGCTAAAGTTAAACAAATAGGCACCAACCAAAATGGCGGTGATATAGCGCTCTTCATACTTGGTACTTTTAGAAACCCAACGTGTGCGTTGTTGCGCCAACTGCTGCAGAGAACCGTTTGGTGAAGTTTCTACAATGGCTCTTTTATCTTTTAAAAACCAAACCTCATTAGGGTATTTTTTGAATATCTTATGCAATAAAAATTCATCATCACCAGAGGCCAAATGTATGTTGTCTGAATACCCTCCAACTTCCAAGAATGCTGCTTTGTTAAATATTAAATTGGCAGCGCTGCACATGTTTGGGTTCTTTAATTGTATTGCTGCTGCACCAATGCCTACTAAACCAGAAAACTCCAAGGATTGTATACGCTCAAAGGCATTTGAAGCTGAAAAGAAAACGGGAGCATACATCATTTTTACTGACTTCTCTTGCATAAATAAATCTATGGCACCAAGCCATTCTGTTCCTCTTATACAATCTGCATCCGTTAAGATGATATTTGGTGATTTTGCCCATTCAACACCCAAGGTTATTCCTTCCTTCTTATTTCCTTTTGGGGCCAATTTTGCTAAGGACAACAAAGAAATAGTATAGCTTTCATTAGACATTATAAAATTGGCAACCACCTGTTGTGTGTTATCCTCTGAATGGTCATCAATTACAATTATTTCATACTTACGCCTTGGATAATTTTGGGCAGTGATGCTCCTTAAACAAGCTTCAATTGTTTGTGCTTCATTGCGTGCAGGAATTAGTATGGTAAAAGTATTCGCTGCATCTTTGATTGGTTCAAACCGAAACTTAATGAGTAACCAACCTATAGCATAGGTTAGGATAAGCAGCATATAAGCTCCTAATAAAACCAAAGATATAATTAAAAAAACTGGCATTATTTAACTTTATAAATGAAGTACAAGCCTGCGAATGCTGGCAGCAGCATATTGATCATCCATAGAGAATAGGCTGCTAATAAAATACCCGTTACATTGGAGCTAAAAAGTGTAAAAAACCACAAGGCACTTGCTCCCCTTAAACCAATTTCTAATAATAGAAATGAAGGAACAACAGACTGCACAAAGAAAGTTCCGGCCAAGCAGGCAAATGCATTTGCTAAAGGAACATCTACTTGGTAAAACTTAAGTAATAGTAAATATTGTGAGGTAAACATTAGATAACGCATAAATGCAATGGACAAAATTTGACCCAATTCTTTACTAGTGAAATCTCCAAATACATCTAAGTAAGGTGTGAATTTAGAGAAAAACTTTACGCCAGAAATATGCTGATATAACCAACCCATTTTAAAATAAATAAGCAAGGCTAATATGACAAAGACAATTCCAACAACATGCACATATTGCTGCTTGAAAACAGTATCACCAAAAAACCATAAGGCATAGGCACCAAAAATACAAGTAACCAATACTTGTGAAGTATGTCCGATTACAGTTGCCAAAGAACCTTTTATTTTATCTAAAACCTGCAAATGCAAAACCCGTCCAGCAAAATCACCTATATGGTTTGGGGTAATAATGCTTAAAGTAGCACCTGAGAACACTGCCTTTATAGCCAAAGAAAAACTAATAGGTTCATATTTTTGAATGATTCGTTGCCATTTGAGCGCTTCAAAAGCCCAGTTAAATAGACCTAGAAGCAAGGCAATTATCAGGTATTGGGTTGAACCAAAAGCGCCTTCAGTTTTAAAATCCTTAAATAAACGATCTATGTCATATGCCACAAACAATTTATAAAAAACAAAACCACTTACCGCTAGCATTAATAGAACTCTAGCGAGCTTTAAGTACTTATTATGTGTTTTGATTTGAAACAAAGGATTGAATAGCTATGTTTGACAAAGAAACAACTCCCTGCCTCCTAAAACAAATCTTCTCGCATGAAAGCCCAACAAGAACGCATCATTTTAGGAATCGACCCTGGAACAACAGTGATGGGATATGGCATAATTAAGTCTTTAGGTAAAAATACAGAAGTGCTTACTTTAGGGGTATTAAAGTTAGATAAGTATGCCGATTATGCTTTAAAGCTTAAAAAGATTTTTGACCGTACGGTAGGCTTAATTGACGAGTATAAGCCTGATGAGTTGGCAATTGAAGCTCCTTTTTTTGGCAAAAACGTTCAGAGTATGTTAAAACTTGGCAGAGCCCAAGGCGTTGCAATTGCTGCGGCTATGAGCAGAGAATTAGTTGTAGTAGAATATGCTCCAAAAAAAATTAAACAAGCCATTACAGGCAACGGTAATGCAAGCAAAGAACAAGTGGCTGCTATGTTGCAACAACAATTAAACTTTGAGTTTGATAACCAATATTTTGATGCTACAGACGGACTTGCAGCCGCGTTTTGCCATTTGGTTCAAAATAAATTGGTTCAAACCGAAAAAAATAAAATACAAAAGCTACTTCCTACCAAAAAGAAAAAGACTTCCACTTGGGAAGTCTTTGTAAGTAATAATCCTGAGAAAATTAAAAAATAGCTAGGAGGCTTTCAAAACCTCATCCTGTATTTTCTTTGCTAAACTGCTTAATTCTTCTTGTGAGAGTGTTAACTTGGGATTATAGAAATTCATTTGTTCCATTTGTGTAAAAGGAATCAAATGAATGTGCGCATGAGGCACTTCAAGGCCAATTACACAAACTCCTATTCGTTGTCCGGTAACAATTTTAAGTGCCTTAGCAACCATTTTAGCAAATATTTGCAGTCCTAAATAAGTTTCATCCTCAAGGTCGAAAATATAATCAACTTCCTGTTTTGGAATTACTAGCGTATGGCCATAGGTTAGCGGTCTTATATCTAAAAAGGCTAAATAATCATTGGTTTCAGCAACCTTATGGCAAGGCAATTCGCCATTAACAATTCTAGTAAAGATGCTAGCCATTATAAACTAATTGAAAGTACTTCTAACTTAATTTGACCGGCAGGAATAGTGACCTCGCAAATATCTCCAATCTTTTTATTCATTAATGCCAAGCCAATAGGTGATTTGAAGGATATCTTACCTGTTTTTAAATCTGCTTCCTTTTCGTTAACCAGTGTATAAACAATCTCTTTCTTAGTATTATGATTTAGAACAGTCACTTTGGTTAACATCATCACTTGATTGGTGTTAAGCTTTGATTCGTCAATAATTCTAGTTTTAGTGAGAAGATCATCCAGCTTTGCAATCTTTGCCTCTAGTAAACCTTGGTCTTCCTTTGCAGCATGGTACTCGGCATTTTCACTTAAGTCGCCTTTATCTCTAGCATCTGCAATTTGTTTGGTTATAAAAGGTCTTTGCACATACTTTAAATCTTGCAATTCTGCTTGCAATTTTTCTAATCCTTCTTTGGTTACATAATTAATTTCTGACATAAGCTGCTTGCATTAAAATAAAAAGAAACGTTCCACTTGAGCAGTGGAACGTTTCTGATATGGTACGAAAATACGAAAATTTATCCCTTTTTACTTCCAATAGTTAATTTGACACCCACCACATGCATGCCACTGAAAAATCTGGTTGGCGCATAAGCATAATCCAAGGCAAATGCAGTTCCTGATTTAGAAACAGGCAATTGAAAGGTAAAGCCCGTCCATATTCCATAAACTGGAGAATTGTAAGTTGGATTAGTAGCATCATCCTTAAATGCCTTTTCTTCTCCAATATAATTGTATCCAGTTCTCAACATAAACATATTTTTATATGAATATTCTGCTCCTAAGCCATAAACATTAGATTGGAAGGCATTGTAGTTAAAGTTAAAGGAAGTAGTTAACTTATGGTTATATACATCTTTGCTTTGGTCTAACTTAATATCATAAGCTAAACCAATATTTACGAGTGTTGGCAAGTTAAATTTATCAGCTGCAAACAAGGCCTTTCTATCTGCACCAGTAGATTGGTTGATGGCGCGGAAAGATAAACCAGCACCTTCGTACTTTAAATCGCTTCCGATATTACGCATAGAAATACCTAATCTAAAATCCTCCTTCTTAATTTTTGCGTTGGGTCTTTTCGGATTTAAGTTAGTTTGATATTGTACTCCAAAATCAAATGCCACACCCTGCGCTTTTACATCTTGAATACCTTCAGAAATAATCCTTAATAAAAATCCACCAGTTATGCTGTTAGAGAATTTACGAGCATAAGCAGCAGAAACGTTTAGTACTTGAGGGCTAAAACTAGGTAAAGTACCATCTGGATTGCTGTAAGTAGTGATAGGAATATCACCAAAATCCCAACTTGCAAAACCTAATCCAATAACCCCACCTTCACCGTTTTCACCTACCTGTTGAGCCAAACCAAAATTATTGATATTAACTCCAGAGCCTTGTAGAAATGCCATTCTAGAAAAAACAACCTCCGTACTTGGCGCATAAGCTAAACCAGCAATATTTAAATTGAAGGACTCGAGTCCTCTAACAGAAGCTGTGTTAATACCCCCATAACCAGCTGAGCGGGCATATGGATTAACAGTAAGTTGGGTGGCACCTGCTCCTCCAGATCTATCTGGATTTCCGGCAAATGCTTGAGAGGATACCAGAAGCATCATCCCAATTCCAATTTTGTATAGCGTTCTTTTCATCTTGTTAATTTTATTTTTTAAAAATCTGGAGGTTAAAAACCTCCAGACTAACTATTATTAGAAAGTATCAAAATCCACAGGTCTCATGATACCAAACCATTTGATGATTCGCTCACCCATGCCATCTGCGTAAACATGTATTAAATAAACACCACTAGAAATAGGCACATTAGCATCATTCTTTAAATCCCATTCTACGAAGGTTCTAGAATCATCATCCTTTCTGATTCTTCTCACCAAATAACCACCTTGTGTATAAATTGAAATAACACATTTCTTTGGCAGGTTAATAATTTTTATACGAGTATCCAATTGGTTGGTTGGATCTTCGTAACCAGCATAAGCATAATATGGATTTGGTGTAATAGAAACCAAGTCAAGCGCTGTTTTCATAGTTTCTGAATTACCAACTACTGGTGCAAGATTCTTAGTAGAGAATCTATACAAAGGCATTCCACTTGTATCAGCAGCTGAGGCATCAAAAGAGAACTTCTGAGCATAAGGACGTTTAACATTAATATCTATAGTTACATCACAAGGAATGCCACCACCATTATCATTTAAGTTACCCAATTGTGTTTTAGGGTCTGTTAATGTCATACCCACCCACATTGGTTGTTTGAATATATTTCTTCTATTAGATGGCACTTGAACGTTATTTTCAATTAGGTTGAAAAGTGAATCATAGAGTTTACATTCATCGTATCTAGGTCCAACTCGATTTGGATTGGTAACCAATCTCTTTGTACCCATAATGTATACATGGTGTTTTCCTCCAAAAATATACTCAATACCTGAAGTTGGATTTTGACGGAACAGGGTAGAAGTTGGATTCCAAATCATATCCGAACCATTATCTAGTGGTAGAGAAGAGTCTTCTGCAAACAAAATATTTAAACGTTCGCCAGTTTCTTTATTAATAGCATATCCAGGGAACCAGCTTTTGCCGTTACCATCGCCATCAGGTTTACCATTTTTACCTACCGAAGGAGATCTTCTTCTGTCAAACTTTTGAGCACCGCCAATATTTGTTGCAGCATTTTCACCTGCTTCTAACACGATACAACGAGACCATTTAGATTTATCAGCAGTAATTACTAATTGCACGCTTTGCAAGTCGGCAAGTGAATGGTCTTGAGAAGGAAATTTACCATCACCTGTTGGGCTCCAAGCTGGACCATAAGTAACAGCAGTTGGAGCAACAGCACTAGCCGCTAGGCAATATGGTGCCCAAGTTCCATCTAAAACTTTATTATACTGTCTTCTAGGGTCAACTGGCACGCGGTTAATAGCGAAGTCATGCTCCCAAGGTCTATCAAAAGTTGGAGTACCCGTATTTCCAGATCTAATCCAATTGAAAGGTGGTAAAGCAATTATTTCATCATTTACACCTCTAAACCAACGATTGGTAGGATTTGAAAAACTAATTGATGAGCTCACAAAACCATTGTCTTGATCCAATTGGTTGGTTGGCTGTCCAGGTCCAACTACTTGGCCTACAGAAATAGAAAAACCTAAATCTGAGAAAACTTGTTCATTTTGCGAGTTAATTGTGCGCTCTCCTTTATAAACAGTCCCATTCGTAAGGTCGGTCAAAGTCCAGTAGGTGGCACTTCCTGTTAGAGTATCTCCTTTAACAGTTGAGTTTGAACTATCTTTAAACCTCAATTCAAAATCTGATAATGGAAGCTTAAAAGGATCAATTACACGAACTTTTATAGGACCGGAAGCAGAAGTATAAGTTGGTGTAGGAGCATAATAAGGCGCTAATAAAGCTTTTTCAATGGTTGCCTTGGTTAATCTCAAGACGTTAGCATCATTTCCTATACCACTAATTTTTGTAATCTCAGGTCCATCACCAAAGCTAGCATTTAAGTCAGTTCCAGTTCCGCGAGCAGTTGGCTTGTGCGGATAAGCTGTAGCAACCTCAACTGTGGTGCCAGTAACGGGCTTATTACCTTGCAAGTATTGCAGGGCGTCATTGGTGCAATTATCTGTTGAAGCATAGGCAACAAGCAAATAATAATAACTTTGAAAGTTAACTAGGGTTGGGTCTGATTCAATAGAAAATGCATCTTTGGTAATTCTGAATGAATGCTTTATACCCGCATCTTCCCCATTAACCATAATCTTCTTAACACCTCCTAAATCAGCATCATTTACGATGTTTACAATCAATTTTGCCCCATCCTGAATATCACATTGTGCTACCAATCTCGCCTCATCTTGGTTGTACAAATCACTTGGTATGGAGCTTCTTTTTAATTGAAAGATTTGATAACCCTGAAATTTATATCTGGTAAATTGGGTGCACAATCCCGCTGATGAATCAACATAACTTTCTGTTTTTCCATAATTAGTTATGTTAAGAATTAATTCTCTATCCAACTCAACAACTTCAAGTATAGGCACTCTTGGGCCATCAAGAAGTTCAAAATTATTTTTGAATAAAACAAACGCCTTATCACTTGCTTCTTTTAACAAATTGAATGAACCAGTTGCTCCACCAGTAGTGGCTCTTGCCCAAACTACAGCAACAGTTACTTCATTTTTTGACCCAGGCAACAAACTGAAAGGTCCAGAAACTTGTAAAAACCTTCTGTCTTGTGGCGTATTTCCAGCAGTTCTTTCTGTCCAATTTTCTCTTCCAGCAGGGTCAGATAAACCAGGGAACATGAAACTAGCAGTGTCTGTTCCACCTCTACCATTTCCGCCATAAGTAATACTTAAACCGTCCTTCCATCTGCCATTTAGGTAATTCCAATAATGCTCTGGTCTTTGAGGATTGCCTGTTATAGAAAAGTCATTATTGTAATATACAAATTTGGTTAAACCAATTTCTATTGTGTCTGAACCTACAATTTTCTTAGGCCCTTCAAAAAAGTTTACCCCAATGCTTGGAGGGTTCAAACCATATCCCAAAATACCTTCATCATTATCATCTCCATTATAGCAAATACCTAAATTACGTTGAACATCACATTCAACATAATCATCTGCATAATTTCCTAAATCGGCATCCACCCATTGGCCAAAAATACAAGAGTCTATAATGTCTGAACTTCTATTATAAATAGTAGTTCTATAAAAAGTCATGTTGTTGATTTCATCACTCGTAGAAAATGCAAAACTTTGCGTATGCAACTCTAAGCCTAATGGTAAACCTTCAGATTCTGAGTGAATATTTCCCTTATCGTTGTAAATAGTATACAACATCATATCAGGAATATTGGATAATTCATCCTGATCAAAAGTTGGAAAATCTCCTGCTGCAGGTTCATATACACCATTAGTATCTTGGTCAAAATAAGGAGCTAAAAACTGTGCCTCTGAAAAACCCTCAGCGCCAGTTCCTGGCCAAGTTGCAATAGCATCTATTGGATTTGACCAACTTTGGGTATCAGTTGCAAATGCCTCAATCTCGGCTAAGGTAATTTTCCAAATTTTGTCATAAAATTTACAACGATCAGCTGTAATTGAGGCCGAACCATCGGTTGCCAGCGCGCCAGGATAATAATCATTACCACTTTGGCGGTAAGTTTGCGCTGCAATTCTCAAGTTCCCTAAAGTTACACCACCAATCCACAATGCTCCAGAGAAAAGTGAATGTTTAGGAGTATTTCCTGGTTCTACTTTAGGTATTTCATATTTGGCATTTTGAAGATTCCACCAAACATCACCACCATTTAAAATGGTAGTACGAACGTTATTTAAATCTAAATCCTTTTGTTGCGTAGCGGCTACACAACCTGCACCATATTTCTTCAGGGCAGGTTTTTTACCTGACTTTTGCAACCCGATGTTTTCTCTTGCTTGCACAAATTGAAAACCAAATAAGAGTGTTAGCAGCAAGGCTGCTTTCAACCAATTGATTAATGTTACACTATTCTTTTTCATGATAATCGTTTAATTAAATTGTCTTAGAAATATAGGGCAGCTCCAAGTCTTGCGGTTCTAGGTAAAGCAAAACGATCTGGATTAACCATCCTGATATTGTATAAGTCAATATATGACTGGGTATTGGTTGCAGACTCAATTTGTTCTTGTGCAGCTGGTGAAGCCAAGAATCCATCTGTGTAAGCAGAACCTGTATACCTAAACACTGAAGTAATGTTAGCAGTATTAAGTAAATTCTGAACCATTACAAAAACCCTTAATCTATAATTTACTGTAGAGCCATCTATTTTCTTACTTTTAAAAACATAATTTTTATCTACGTTCAAATCAACTGTAAACTGAGGAGGAATATTCGCACCATTGATAGTACCTCTTATTGGACTACGAACTACCACACCACTTTGAACACCACCTGGTGTAGGATTTAATTCTTGCGTGTAAGGACTTCCCGAATATCCAGCGAAGTTTACGTTGAAACCAGCATTTTCAAAAATCTTCTTACCGTTAACAATTGGTCCATTGTAATCTTTTCCAGTTTTATAATGGTAATCAAAAACTGCTTTTAAGGTATGACGTGTATCAAAGTCTAATGGAAAAATTGTACGAAGTGTTCCTAAACCAACTTGAACCAATGCATTACTTGAGTTTGCGTTTGAACCTGTACCATCTGCAAATTGTAATTGATAATTCGCACTTAATGTGATGTTACCAATATCAGTAATACTGTAATCAATACCCACACTTTTAACAGTGGCAAAGTCGATGTTACCAAAAGTGGTATAATCAATTGGCCAAGCTTGTACATATCTAAATTGCTGTACATAATTTCTATATTCTCTGTATGAAGCAATAATACCTAAGGCTGCATCATCCCCAATTTGCTGACGGAAACCTATTTCATAATCGGTTACTTGAACCATTTTCAAATCTGGGTTAGCAATTGGTCCTAAACTCTGTCTGTTTTGCAAATAGTAATAGTCATCTATTTGTGCTTGATTGTTGATAGGACGTTGTGCTAAGATGTCATAAGTACCAAAGAACTGAGAAGTAGTAGAAATAGGGAATGAGAACCAAATACGAGGCAATAACAATACATCTGGTGTGTAATCTGTAAATGATTTGCTGGTTGGAATATTTGGATTACTTGGGTCTAGCAACAATGGCACATTACGATTGGTGCCACCATCACGGGCAATTTGTTGTGGGTCTGAAATTGGGTTACCACTTCCATCGAACCAACGATTGCCATCACGATAGCCAACTATTTTTGAATTTGATAGTCCTCCTACTTGCTGATTTTCATCTTTATTTACGTAAACAGCAAATCCATTATCAACATTGCCAGGAATTTGGTTTGCAAGTGCACTAATAGCAGCATCTGAAGAATTACGTACCTCACCTACTGTGTAAATTGGAACAGTTGTATATGGATCCTTTAAAACAGGTTGGTTCGCATCAAAGCGTTCTAAACGGAAACCTACGCGCATAATCAAATCTTTGAAAACAAACTTATCTTGAATCCAAGCAGCAAAGTATACTGGTTGGTAGGCAGGAAGTAAACGACGTTCCTTGTCATTTAAAAAGTCGTCTAAACCTACACGACGACCACGGATAACGTTTCCTAAATGGTCATAACCATTATAACCAACAGCAGAATTACCATTGTTTAGTAATTCATCCGCACTAAACATATCTAATGAATAAACCGATGGTGCATAAGAATTAACATCTAGGAAAGAATTAGAATCAATTGGATTTCCAAAGGCATCTGTGCTACCCATGGCAATTAATTTATTTCTCAAATTTCTATCAAAATTGGTTTGGTCTGCCCAAACAATTTTTCTACCTAGGTTAACGGTATCATTAAATACTCCGTTTTCATCAAACCTAAGTGTAGATTTGTTAGAATCTAAGCCAGCAAATTGACGGTTAGAATATAACCTCATTAAACCCCATAAACCAGTTGCACCTAAAGAATAATTTCTAGAAAAGCGCTGCTCAAAGTTTAAACCAACCTGTATTTCATGTTTTGCTTTTGGGTTACTTTTTGGAGCAACTGTAAATTCACTTTGGATGTATAAATTAAAGGTTTCTACCATTGTCTTTTGGTATCCAGCTTGCTGAGCACCTACATTACCCCACATAAGAGAGTATAATCCATTAGGGTTATCACCATTAATTAAACCTCCTACTTGACGAAGATCCCCTAAATTATCAATGTTTTGGGCGCCAAAATAATCGTATACTGAACGGGTGTAATTCCCTCTAACCCTATTTACATTAGCTTGTTCAAAAGTAAAGGCAGTATCTTGATACCCAATTTGACGGTAATAGTCTGTAAGGTAAACATAATTATTATTCACTAAAAATGAATCTGGTCTTTCATTTAAACCCTTAATTACTCTTTGGTAAGCTGGTGCTTGATAAGAGGTAAATTTACCTACATAACCATAATTAAAAATGTCATCCCTATGTTCTTGATCCTGCAACTCTCTATAGAATCTTTCGTAAGATAAACGAACTGAATAGTATGCATTTGAAATATTTGAAGCAGGTTTCTTATCATCTTTATCCTTTTTGTCATCTGACCTGAAGGTTTGAGTAAACTGCAAATAAGTTCTAACAGTATAATCTCTTTGAAAAGCATTATTTGAAGAATTTAACAGATGATGGAAATTATTCCAATTTCTTCCCTGCCTGTAGTTTCCAAAATAGCCTAAACGCACATTGAAGTTTTTAGTTGGTTGGAAATTGAAATTACCATTTACATCTGCACCAAGGTCGTATACATTAGGTCTATTATTAATTTTTTGTAAATCATTTGCAGTTAAATATTCTGCGGCTGGAAATAAAGTTCCAGATGCTCCTGGTATCAATGGTGTTTGCTCAATTTCTTTTAATTTCTCTGGCTTAACTTCGTATAAATCCACCACGGCAATTTGCTTTTGATAGACCACACTTCCAGAAATTAAAAACCCTAACAATACGCGTTCTTCATCTCCTCTTCCTTTGTTAACAAGCTTTAACGGTCCTGATAATACGCCTTGAAAATTATTATATTGGGTATTGTCTAATGTACCTGTGAAAGGTGAAGCAGATGTATATTCTAAAGCTCTGATGAAATTTTTAGAAGGCGCTTTTGTGGTAATACTAATAGCACCACCCACAAAATCTCCATATTGTGCTGGTGTACCACCAGTAATAACTTGAATGTTATCAATGGCATTGGCAGGAATATCGCGACCACCACCAACTACACGCACTCCATCTATATAGTAGGCAGTACCTTCGGCACGTGCACCTCTAAAGATAGGGGTACTTCCAGTTCTAGATTCTACACCAAGGGTTTGACTTGATAAACGATCTACGGAGCGGGTTCCACTGTTTAATAACTCCTTACCTCCAATGTTTCCACCTTTAACCCCACCTGGATCAATCTTTGGCTTTTTATATTGTGAAATTACAACCTCATTTAATTGAGTAGTTGATTCCATTAAAAAGTTAACGAATCTGTCTTCTTCAGCAGCAAGATTAATTCCTTCCATTACTACGCTTTTGTATCCAACATAGGAAGCGAAAAGTGTGTATTGCCCTGGTTGCAAGGTTTTAATGGTGTATGAACCATCATCATCTGTCATGGCTGTACCTTTGGCTACACCATTAAGTTTAACGGTTATACTTACATAATCTAAGGGCTTCTTGGTCTTAGAATCCTTAATTGTTCCGCGAATTGTTCCTAAACCACTCTGAGCAAATGCACCCAGATTTAGAACCAGCATGCAAAATAAAATTGTATATATTTTCTTCATTGACATAGCATTTACTTGTTCAAACTTTTTTTTAAGAGCGGTAAAATAAAGGAGTTAAATTGTAAATAACAACTATTCTCTTTACTATACCTTAATCATTATTTCATATTCCCACTAAAAAACAGCAACTTATCTAATAGGACTTGCGAAATTTTCAAGAAACTCTCCTGTGTCCAACCTCCAATATGGGGGGTTATAATCACATTTGGAGCATTTGCAAGTTTATTAAATCGTTCCAATTCTGCGCCAGCAAGTGTGGCAATCTTTTCATTTTCTAAGACATCTAAAGCTGCACCCAAAACTTTGCCTTGGTTCAAACCATTAATTAAATCTTCATGGTTTACAACCTTTCCTCGGCTTAGGTTCAACAAAAAAAATGGTTTATGACAGGCCAAAATAAATGAAGCATCAAGAAATCCTTTGGTTTCCGCTGTCAAAGGAACATGAAAACTAATGATATCTGCCGCTGCTTGTATATCTTGTAGGCTTGCCTCTTGAATTTGGTTCAAACCGAATCCTTTTTTGTATTTATCAAAAACTAGAAGCTTTACACCAAAACCTGAGAGTTTTTCTGCTACAGCCTTTCCAGTATTTCCAAATCCAATGATTCCAACTGTTTTTCCCCTTAATTCAATTCCTCTGTTTGCTTCTCTTTGCCAAAGTCCGGCCTTAACTTCGGCATGCGCACGACTAAGGTTATGCATTAACATGAGGAGCATTCCTAGGGCATGCTCACCCACCGCATCTGCATTTGCCTCGCCAGCATTTTCACAAACAATTCCCATTTTTTCGGCTTGAACCAAATCGATATTATCCAATCCAGCTCCAGCCCTGCCTATCCATTTCAAAGATCGCCCATTCGAAAGCAAATCTGCATCTGCACTTACACCCGTTCGCAATATCCAAGCATCCATTTGAGGGAGCAGGCTGGCAATCTCTTCCCTTGTGGCTCCTGGTCTATATAGAATCTCGTGTCCTTGTGCTTTTGCACCTTCCATAAAAAAGCCATGCATTTCATCTGAGATAAGAATGGAAAACTTTTTTGATAAAAGGTTATTTTTTGGTTTCATTTAAAAGTAAACAAATTTTTACAAAAGGTTGCATCACTAAAAAGTTTGATACATTAACCTTCCAATTGAAAAGTAAATGACAATCCCCAAAAGGTCGTTACTTGTGGTAATAAATGGACCTGTAGCAATAGCTGGATCTATTTTTACTTTGTTTAAAAACATGGGAATAAATGTTCCAAAAACAGAGGCAAAAATAATTACGGTAATTAAGGCAATGGCAACTGTTAAGGCCAATTCAACCGAATCATTAAATATGAGATTGTATGCTAAAATAAGTATGGCACATATAAGTCCATTAAACAAAGCAAGTCTTAGCTCTTTTAATATTTTATGCCCAATATTTTTAGTTCCTAAAGTATCATTTGCTAAACCTTGTACCACAATAGCAGAAGACTGAACACCAACATTACCCCCCATTGCAGCAATCAATGGAATAAAAAAAGCCATTTCTGGGTGAATTTGAATTTCTGATTCGTAAACACCCAAAAACCTAGAACTAACAATTCCACCAAACAAGCCAATGATAAGCCAAGGAAGTCTTGCCTTGGATAAATCAAAAATTGAATCTGTGGGTGCTACATCAGAGGTAATACCCGACATTAATTGATAATCCTCATCGGCTTCTTCCTTAATTACATCTACCACATCATCAATGGTAATTCTACCCACCAATCTACCTAAAACATCTACCACAGGTAATACCACCAAATCATACTTTTTTGTTAGATTAGCTACCACTTCACTGTCTGCTGCGGTAGGAACAGCTATAACTTCTGAGTTATAAACTTCTGAAACCAAAAAATCAGGCTTGGCAAGCAAAAGATTCTTAAGGGTAATTATACCCATTAATCTTTCAAAATCATCTACTACATAAACTACATAAATATTATCTACATTTTCGTTTTGTCTTCTAATTTCCTCAATGCATTCAGCCACTGTTTGGTTGATGCTCACCTTTACCAATTCGAGTGCCATCAAACTACCCGCAGTGTATTCTTCGTAATTAGTTAGACTCAAGAGGCTGCTTGCATACTCAATGTCTTGCAATTGCCCAATTACATCCTCTTTAATTTTATTAGGCAAATGGTTTAACAAATAGGCAGCATCATCACTATCCATGTGCTCAATAAAATTATTGGCAATTTCGTATGGCGTATATGCCGACAAGAAATGGGCGCGGTCACTTTCTTCCATTTCTACCAATACCTTTATTACCTTGTCTTTACTGAGAAGATTTAAAATCTCCCTAGAATCCTCAACTGGTAATCTATCAATTAATAAGGCAATATCTTGGGCATACATCTGCGAAAGTTGCACTTCTAATTCAGCAACATTTTCCTTTTGCAGTAAACTTCTAAACTGCTTTACTACGGCATTATCCACTTGTATCTTTTCCATTTCTGTAATTAGCAATTAAGTTGGTTAATATTACAAAATCATCAACAGATAATTCCTCTGCTCTTTTACCAGCAAATTCTCCTAAATCAGTATCATTTAAGCCAAATGCTGATATGGCATTTCTTAACTTTTTTCTTCTTTGATTAAATGCGGCTTTTACAATTTTCTTAAAGAGAATTTCATCACAATCAAGCGCATCCTTGCGTCTTTGCATGCTAATGACACCTGATTTAACCTTTGGAGGTGGATTAAAAACATGTTCTGGTACAGTAAATAAATACTCTATTTTATAGTAGGCTTGAACCAAAACGCTTAAGATGCCATAATCTTTGCCACCGTGCCCTGCGGCTAATCTTTCCGCTACTTCTTTTTGAAACATTCCAACCATTACTGGAACTTTGTCTCTGTGGTCGATGATATGAAAAACGATTTGAGAGGAAATATTGTAAGGAAAGTTTCCAATAACTGCAATTCCATCCCCAAACCGTGTACTTAAATCAATCTCTAAGAAGCTTTCTTGTATCAATCGCTCAGAAATTTCAGGAAAATGGGCACATAAATAAGTAACAGATTCTGCATCAATCTCGGCAGCATAGGTCTTTAATTCCTTATTTTTCAGTAAAATTTTAGTTAGAACCCCCATTCCTGGTCCAACTTCCAAAACCTGTCCTTGAGGATAAATTTTAAAAAGAGATTCAACAATATCAGAAGCAATTTGCAGGTCGGTAAGGAAATGTTGACCCAAAAACTTTTTTGCTTTTACTTGTGTGTGCATAATTTGTAGCAGCAAATAAAACTAAATAATCAAATAGCATTTACCTTTACCGCAAATTCAATAAAATATATATGAAAACTTTTGTAAAACAAATCGCGTTTTTATGTTTCCTATTGTTTATGGGCTATGGAAATTTAACTGCTCAAACTGTTTATGCCACAGAGAATGGCAAAAAGTACCATGCAAAAAATTGCAGCCTTGTAAAAACAGGTAAAAAGGGAATGACCCTAGCTGAGGCAAAAAAAGGAGGTTTCGAACCTTGTAAAGCTTGCAAAGCAGATGCAATTAAACCTGAAGAAAAGAAAGCTGCTGCTCCAAAACCAAAAGCAAAGGCAAAATCTTAATTAATTTAAACATGGTAAAACTCACCTATTCAGAGAAATTCAAACCCAACAAGAATGCTGTATTCTTATTCTCAAACAGCGCAGAGCTTTCAAACTTTTTGCTTTCTGCAGAAGAAATCGCTTATGTTGAAAAAAAATTAAAAGAGGACGAAAAGTTTATTCTCATCAATAGACTTTCTCATCACATTTTTCTGCAACAAATTGATGATTTTGAATCTAAGCAAGAAGGATTAAAAAGAGAAAAATATAGAGCCATTGGTGCAAAAATTTCACACACACTCGCTGCGCACAATTACGAAGAGATCTGGGTTGGTAACCACCCAAGCAATCTTGCAGCAAGTTTGTATATCTCTGAAGGGGTGGTTTTAGCTTCCTACCAATTCAACAAGTACAAATCCGATAAAAAGAATAATGCTTTAAAATCTATCTTGGTTCAAACCGAAAAAACCAAGAAAAATGAAATTGAAGCGCTGCAAATACAATTGGAGGAAGTAATTCGTGCGCGCAATTGGGTAAATGAACCGGTTTCGCATTTAGATGCAATTGTATTTGCTAAACAAATACAATCTGCAGCAAAAGATGCTGGAGTATCTTGTGAGGTTTTAAATAAAAAGCAAATTGAATCCTTGAAAATGGGAGGATTATTAGCTGTAAATAAAGGCAGTAAAACACCTCCCACTTTTACGATACTCGAATACAAACCTGCTAAAGCAAAAAACAAGAAACCTTTAGTTTTAGTTGGAAAAGGAGTTGTTTATGACACTGGCGGTTTGAGCCTAAAGCCAACAGCCGGCATGGATACGATGAAATGTGATATGGCAGGCGCTGCTGCAGTTGCAGCAGGAATTTTTGCTATTGCAAAAAGCAAACTACCACTACATGTTGTAGCATTGATACCAGCAACAGATAACCGTCCGGGAGAAATTGCATACACTCCTGGTGATGTAATTCATATGTTTGATGGACAAACCGTTGAAGTTTTAAACACTGATGCCGAAGGAAGGATGATTTTAGCAGATGCACTCTCCTACGCTAAAAAATACGAGCCAGAAATAGTATTGGATTTTGCAACTTTAACTGGCGCTGCTGCGGCTGCAATAGGTGCTTATGGAATTGTTTGCATGGGAACTGCAAATGAAGAAAGTAAAATTGCTTTGAAAAAAGCTGGAGATCTTGTGCATGAGCGTTTGGTTGAATTTCCGTTTTGGGACGACTATTCTGCCCTTATTAAAAGTGATATTGCAGACATGAAAAATATTGGTGGACCTGTGGCTGGAGCCATTACAGCTGGTAAATTTCTTGAGAAATATATTGACTATCCATGGATGCATTTTGATATTGCAGGACCCGCATTTATAAGTGCGGCAGAAACTTACAAAACCAAAGGCGGCACAGGTGTTGGCGTACGTTTGATTTTGGAATATGCAAAGCAATTGTGCAACAAATAAATTGGTACTAGAATTAAAAAGTTGAAAAATGAGTAAAATACCCTTGATTGGAATAACCATTGGTGACATTAATAGTATATCCGTTGAAGTTATCATAAAGGCTTTACATGACAATAGAATCTTAGATTACTGCATTCCAGTTGTGTATGCTTCTCCTAAAATAATTTCCTATTGGAGAAAAATTTTAAACCTCAATGATTTTCAACTTAATATTATTAAGTCTTTAGACCAAGTCAATCCCAAAAAAGCAAATTTATTGGCATGTTGGGAGGAAGAGTTAGAAATTAAGCCAGGGGAAGTGACCGAAATTGCAGGGAAATATGCTTTTAAATCACTTGAAATGGCTACCAAAGATGCTGTTTCAGGTAAGCTGCAAGCAATTGTAACAGGTCCGCTCAACAAGCATAATGTGAATTCAGACTCATTACCTTTCAATGGACATACAGAATACTTGGCTCAGCAAGCTAATAGCAACCATTTAATGTTACTAACAGCGGATAGTTTAAGAGTGGCATTGGTTACAGGACATTTGCCCTTAAAGGAGGTTTCAGCTAAGCTAAGCCAAAGTCTAATAACAGAAAAGATTGTGTTGTTGAACCAAAGTTTAAAGCAAGATTTCGGAATTATTAAACCAAAGATTGCAGTTCTGGGGTTAAACCCACATGCTGGAGAAAATGGGTTATTAGGTACTGAAGAAAATGAAATTATCATTCCAGCAGTAGATAAAACACGAAATGACAAACAAATTTCGGTTTATGGGCCATATCCAGCAGATGGTTTTTTTGGTTCGAACCAATACAAACAGTTTGATGGAATTTTAGCTATGTATCATGACCAAGGGTTGATTCCTTTTAAATTTATGGCATTTAAGGATGGTGTAAATTACACAGCTGGACTTCCATTTGTAAGAACTTCGCCAGACCATGGAACGGCATATGCCATTGCAGGAAAAAATGAGGCGGATGCGCAAAGCATGCGCAATGCTATTTATATGGCAATTGATATTTGGGCAAGAAGGAACCATTTTGAGACCATCAATGAAAATCCTTTACCAATGACTCAATTTAGAAGGGAGAAATTCAGAATCGACTTTTAATCTTATTAATTCACTGATTATCTAGCATTTAAATTAATTTCACCGCTAGAAAAAGTAAAAAGTTTTCAGAAGTTACTTTTAACCGCTTATCTTCGCAGGCTATTACACATGGGAGCAAGGAAGAAGGAATACACAATTGAGTTCAATAAAGTCCGGATGGGGCGCAATGAATTTGAATATGTATTGGATGACAATTTCTTGGCTGATTTCGAATATTCGCCTATAAAGAAGGCCAATGTTGGGGTTAGGTTACAAATGAATAAAACGGAGAATCTTTATGATTTAAAGTTTCATTTTGAGGGAATTGTGTCTTCTACGTGTGATACTTGTGCAGATGAAATTGACATTCCAATTCAAAAAGATTTCGAAATGTTAATGAAGTTGAGCGAGGTAAGCAACTTTGAAGATTTTGAAATTGTTTATTTAGCAAGAACAGAAATTGAGTTTGACCTTACACAATATCTGTATGAAAGTTTGCTATTGGCAGTACCACAGCGCAAAAATTGCAATGAACTAGCCATCTCTAAAAGTTGCAATCCTGAGGTTTTGAAGCTTTTAGAACAAAAAGAAAAGGAAGAAGATGAAAACGTTGAGGGAGAATCAGGAGATAATTCTGACCCAAGATGGAATAAATTAAAAGATTTGTTAAACTAAAAAAGGAGAAATAATAAAATGCCTAATCCAAAACGAAAAATCTCTAATTCGAGAAGAGATAAGCGTAGAACGCACTACAAGGGTGCAAATCCAACTATTACAACAGATCCAACCTCTGGAGAAGTTCACTTGCGTCACCGTGTAACTCCTAATGGATACTACAAGGGAATTTTGGCATTTCCACACATGCAAAAGGATATTTAATCCTTTTTTGTCATAGTCCCTGTTACCCTGCTCATGAAAATAGGATTTGATATCATGGGAGGCGATTACGCCCCCAAGGAAGCTATTGAAGGCGCCATCTTGGCTAAGCAAGAGCTTGGCGAAAATGTGCGTATTGTTTTAATTGGAAACAAAGAAGAAGCTTTACACCAAATTGCAAATTCAGGTGCAGCAGAATCTGATTTCGATTTTGTGCATACCACTGAGATTATTGGTATGAGTGAACATCCTACCAAAGCTATTTCACAAAAAAAGGATTCGAGCATTTCAGTTGGTTTCGGTCTTTTAGCCCATAAAAAAATAGATGCTTTCGTTAGCGCAGGTAATACTGGTGCTATGCTTGTTGGTTCAATGTTTTCTGTTAAGCCTATTGAAGGCGTAATAAGACCTTGTATTACAGCAATGGTACCTAAAGCAAATGGAGGAGTTGGACTAATTGTAGATGTTGGTGCAAATGCGGATTGTAGACCTGATGTGTTGTATCAATTTGGAGTGTTAGGTTCTCTCCTATTAAAACATGTATATAAAAATCCTGATCCAAAAGTAGGATTGTTAAGCATTGGGGAAGAGAAAGAAAAAGGAAACCTAGTTACTGTTTCTGCCCATAATTTAATGGAAGATTCTTCGCAATTTCATTTTATTGGAAATGTTGAAGGTAGAGATATCATTTCTGATAAGGTTGATGTGATTGTTTGTGAAGGATTTACTGGAAATGTTGTATTAAAGGCTTTAGAGTCAATGTATTTTGTACTACATAAGCGTGGCATACAAGACGATTACTTAGAAAGATTCAATTATGAAAACTTTGGTGGTACCCCAATCCTTGGAGTAAATGCCCCAGTAATTATAGGACACGGCATTTCAAACAAGAAAGCATTCAAAAACATGATTATTAGCGCGCATGATGTTGTTGAATCAAATTTAGTTTCAATTATTCATGATGCCTTTCAAAATATAGTTCCCCCTTCACAATAATGACAAAAATTACTGCTGCCATAACAGCAATCAATGGATATGTTCCGCCGGATTTGTTAACAAACAAAGATTTGGAACTTTTGGTTGATACCACAGACGAATGGATTACAACTAGAACGGGTATTAAAGAAAGACATATTCAAAAAGGCGCTGGACTTGCAACTTCAGACATGGGCGTTGAGGCAGTGAATGGATTGCTTAAAAAGCGCGGAATAAGCGCAGAGGAAATAGACTTAATTATTTTTGCTACCATCACACCAGACATGGTGTTCCCATCAACAGCTTGCATTTTAGCTGACAAAATTGGAGCAAAAAACGCTTTCGGTTATGATATTGCTGCAGCATGTTCAGGATTTTTGTTTTCATTGGAAACTGCCGCTAAGTTTATCATTAGCGGACAATACAAAAAAGTTGTTGTAGTTGGGGGAGATAAAATGTCTTCCATCATTGATTATACAGACAGAAATACCTGTATCATTTTTGGAGATGGCTGCGGTGCAGTGCTTCTTGAACCTAATGAAGAAGGATTAGGCGTTATTGATTCCGTGTTAAAAATTGATGGTTCTGGCAGACACTTTTTACACCAGAAAGCTGGTGGTTCATTGAAACCACCAACCCACGAAACCATTGATGCAAAAGAACATTTTGTATATCAAGATGGTAAAACAGTGTTTAAGTTTGCGGTAACAAATATGGCAGATGTTTCAGCGCAAATAATGGAAAGAAATCACCTTAGCGCAGAAGATATTTCATGGCTAGTTCCGCATCAAGCTAATTTAAGAATTATTGATGCTACAGCCGAAAGAATGGGGTTGACCAGAGACAAGGTTATGATAAATATTGATCGATTTGGCAACACAACAAATGGTACCCTTCCACTTTGTTTATGGGAATGGGAACCACGTCTTAAAAAAGGTGACAATATAGTTTTAGCTGCTTTTGGTGGCGGTTTCACTTGGGGCGCCATTTATTTAAAATGGGCTTACGATTCTAAATAAAGATTTCATTTCAGTTTAACTTTTTCAATTCATTTTTTTAAATATATTTGATTTCTCTAATCGTAAAATTATGGAATTAAAAGAAATAAAAGAGCTCATAAAGCTAGTATCAGAATCTGGAGTATCTGAGGTAGATGTAGCACGTGGGGATTTCAAAATCTCTATCAGAAAAACAGAAGAAAAAACAATGTTAGTGCAGCACGCACCTGTTGTTTCTCAAATTGCACCTGTTGCAGCTCCCGTTTCAACATCAGCTCCAGCAGCTCAATCAACATATCCAATGGAGCGCATTGAATCTCATGCGAGCAAAACAGAAACTCCTGCTGGCAATTTCATTACAATCAAATCTCCAATGATTGGAACTTATTACAAGTCGCAATCTCCAGACAAACCAGCTTTTGTTCAAATTGGAGATGAAATAAAACCAGGTCAAGTGCTATGTATCGTTGAGGCAATGAAATTATTCAACGAAATTGAATCCGAAGTTTCTGGTAGAATTGTTAAAATATTGGTTGAAAACTCATCACCTGTTGAGTATGATCAACCTTTGTTTTTGGTAGAGCCAATTTAATCAAAGCATTACTTGCTTTGAGATTGTTAATCCTTTAACAACAAAATTTTATGTTTAAAAAAATCTTGATTGCCAATCGGGGCGAGATTGCCTTAAGGGTAATTAGAACCGCAAAAGAAATGGGCATCAAAACTGTTGCTGTTTATTCTACAGCAGACAGAGATAGCTTACATGTTAGGTTTGCAGATGAAGCAGTTTGTATTGGTCCTCCTCCTTCAGCACAATCTTATTTGAATATTGCAAATATTATTGCCGCTGCAGAAATAACCAATGCCGATGCAATTCATCCTGGGTATGGCTTTTTATCCGAGAATGCAAAATTTTCACAGGTTTGCAGAGACCACGGTATTAAGTTTATTGGTGCTAGCCCAGAGATGATTAATTCTATGGGAGATAAAGCAAGTGCAAAAGCCACCATGAAGCTAGCTGGAGTGCCTGTTATACCTGGATCGGAAGGATTATTGAAAGATGCTGAAGAAGGGAAAACCATTGCAAAAGAAATAGGCTATCCTGTTATCATCAAAGCTACTGCTGGTGGTGGTGGCAGAGGAATGCGCATCATTTGGGCTGAAGAAGAGTTTGAAAGACATTGGGATAGTGCAAGACAGGAAGCTGCTGCTGCCTTTGGAAATGATGGTATTTACATTGAAAAATATGTTGAAGAGCCTCGTCATATTGAGATTCAACTTGCTGGCGACCAATATGGAAAAGTTTGCCATCTCTCAGAAAGAGATTGCTCTATACAACGTCGTCACCAAAAGCTGATAGAAGAGAGTCCATCGCCATTTATGACAGATGAACTTCGCGAAAAAATGGGTGCTGCTGCAATTGCAGGTGCTTCAGCCATAAGCTATGAAGGTCTAGGAACCATTGAATTTTTGGTTGACAAGCACAGAAACTTCTACTTCATGGAAATGAATACACGTATTCAAGTTGAGCATCCTGTAACAGAAGAAGTAATCAATTTTGACTTAGTTAAAGAACAAATTCTAATTGCTGCAGGTGTTCCAATTAGTGGAAGAAATTACTTTCCTACACGTCACTCCATAGAAGTTCGTATCAATGCTGAAGATCCATACAATAACTTTAGACCCACACCAGGCAAAATAGAGTACTTACACAAGCCAGGTGGTCACGGTGTTAGAGTTGATACACATATCTATGCAGGATACACAATTCCTAGTAACTACGATAGTATGATTGCCAAGATGATTGTAACTGCGCAAACTAGAGAAGAGGCAATTATTAAGATGGAAAGAGCCCTTGGAGAGTTTATCATTGAAGGACCTGGACTTAAGACAACCATTCCACTTCATTTGCAATTAATGCAAAATGAGGACTTCAAGAAGGGTAATTTCACAACTGCTTTCATGAATACTTTTGAAATTAAGAAATAGTAAAACAAAAGTATCATCTAAAGCCTTTAAGTTGATATGATAGAACTACTTGTCATGCAGCTTTTCTTTCCGCCTGTGCTTGGCTATTTAGCCACCACGAAAGGATATAAATTCTGGCCTTGGGCGTTAATAGGATTTTTTGTACCAGTTATATCTGTTTTTATATTGTTTGCAATGAAAAAAAGAATTGTGCAACCGGATGAAAGGGATAGGGCTGTTTATGTTAACACAGACAAAGTCCTGTGGAGCAAAAACACCAAAGTTAAAAACCTAGTTAATTAAGATTTTGGTTCGAACCAACATAAAAAAAGCGCAAGTTTAAGGACCTGCGCTTTTTTTATTTAAAGGCTATTTCAATTAATGTCCAGCAGCAGCTTTTACCTCATCAACATTGATTCCTTGTGTTTTTAGAATGGCCTTTGCCTTAAGTGCAAAAAAAGCTAAGTAAGCAAAACATAAAACAGGGATAAAGTATGAAATATGAATGCCCATATCATCTGCAATTTTTCCTTGAATTGGAGGAATGATAGCACCACCTAAAATCATCATGATTAAAAAAGAAGCGCCTTGAGAAGTGTATTTTCCTAAACCAGATATAGATAACGAGAAAATACTAGGCCACATGATACTGCAAGCTAAACCACCGCTCATAAAGGCAAACATTGCGATGTTTCCAGTAGTTGCTAATCCAATTAACATCCCTGTAATTCCTATACCTGCAAACAATAACAAGGTTTGAGCAGGTCTTTCATTTCCAATAAAAAACGCCATCACAGCAATTAAAATACAAACAGCATAAGGTATCAGGTCTGCAATTGCATTCCCACTAAGATAATTTATCCCTAAAATGATAGCAAATGCTATAAAAGGAACAATAAAAGTCAATATTTTTCTTGTATTGGTACTCATTTGGAAAGCAGACAAGGCACCTGTCCATCTTCCAATCATTAAGCTTCCCCAGTATAAACTGATAAAGTTAGAGATAGAAGATTCATCATACCCTCCAAACTCAGGTAATTTTAATAAAGCACCCATATTACTTTGAATGGTAACCTCAACGCCAACATAAGTAAAAATGCCTAACATACCGAGCACCAATTGAGGGTAATGCATAGCACCCCAACCGTTAGAATTTTTCTTAGAAGCACCCAAAGTGTAAATTAACACACCAACAATTACAACCAAGCATATGTAAATAAAATTGTTACTGATAATTGCAGGTAAGAAATTATTCAAGAACAATAAAATGGCAGTTGGAATCGCAATTATAGCTAAAGTTGTAGTAGCTTTTCCGCTGTTTTCTATGGCCTCATCACTCGTAACTACCGGTAAACTTTTATTCATAAAGAAAAATATTGCCACCACGGCAAAGAGTGCTGCTAAGATTAAATACAAAGTTTGGATACTGTCCAAAGAAGCTTTTTGACCGCTTCCAATTGCACCAAACAAAACAATACTAACTACAATGGGACCAAGCAAAGTCCCTAATGAATTAACACCACCCGTAAAATTTAAACGGTGCGTGCCAGTTTCTATTGGACCAAGCGCAACAACAAAAGGTTGTGCAGAAGTTTGCTGTAAGGAGAAACCTAAAGCAATGATAAAAAATGCACCTAATATCATTCCAAAAGTTACAGTTGCCATTCCAGAAAATACACTTAGTAAACCAGCACCCACAACGGAAGCAAGCAAACCGTAAACTATACCCGATTTATACCCAATCTTATTTAAAACATCATGCTTGTTGTATTGCGATAACAAATACAAAAAGAATGATCCAAAAAAGTAAGCTGCATAAAAGGATGCGTCAATTAATTGGGATTCATATTGCGATAAATTGAAATGTGTTTTACAAAATGGAATAAAAATTCCATTAGAGGCTGCCACAAAGCCCCAAAAGAAAAACACCACCGCCAAGGTATAAAGTGATGTTTGTTGTTGTTTTGAATTACTCATAGTTTCGTTTAAATTGGGTATAATTAAGCTATTCCATTGAGAATTTCCAAAACCTTTTTTTTAGCGGAGTCTTTTAATTGATAATTATCATTCAAATGACTGAAAAAAATTAGTGAAGTATCCAATGATGAAGACTAAATTTGACAATGGCTTTTGGTTAATAATAACTTAAAACCTAATAAATATATTTAGCAATTAAATAAACTGAAATATGATAAGCAAGATTGTGGTTCCTACGGATTTTTCTGAGCCAGCCAATAAGGCTTTGGCTTATGCCATTGAATTAGCAACTAAAGCAGATGCTTCAATTCATATCGTTCATGTAAATCAGGTGGCAATGGTAGATGCTACGATGCCTGCAGAAACTTATCAAGTATTTGTAAGCGAAATCGAAGAAGCAACCGAAAAGTCATTTCAGGAACTTTCAGAAACACTTTTGGTTCAAACCAAAATTGAATTTAGTTTTAAAACTTTATTGGGTTTTGTGGCAGAAGAGGTTTGCGATTATGCTTTCGAACAAGAAGCTGACTTAATCATAATGGGGACAACTGGTGCTAGTGGGGCAGCAGAAATTTTAATAGGCAGCAATGCAGCCTCAACAGTTGCTAAATCCAAGGTGCCAGTATTGGTGGTGCCTAAAGAACTAACTTATAGTGATTATACAAGAATTGTTTACGCTACAGACTATAATGAGCCAGAGTTTCCAGCCTTGATGCGACTGATTTATTTTGCAGAACTTTTCGATTGTAGACTTGATGTAATTCATGTGAAATCTGATGCAGACAAATACTTTAATGCTGCAAATAATTTCTTTAAAAAGAATAAGGACAATATTTCATATCCAAATATTCATTATATAGACTTAGAAAAAGGAGACGTAGTACAAAGTATTAATAAATATGTGGATGAAGTAGCTGCAGATTTATTGGTAATGGCTAAACACAATAGAAACTTTTTCGACAGACTCTTTCATAGAAGTCTGTCGAAAAAGATGGCATTCCATACAAAAATTCCTTTGTTAGTATTGGTTAAGGAGTAATCCTTAACCATTCATAGAAGCGAGGAATTCTTCGTTTGAACGAGTTCCTTTCATGTTCTTCAACATTAGGTTCATTGCTTCTTCTGTAGTCATATCTGCTAAATGATTTCTTAGCACCCACACCCTTTGTAAGGTGGTTTTGTCTAAAAGCAAATCATCACGTCTCGTGCTTGAAGAGATAATATCAATGGCAGGGAAAATACGCTTGTTGGCTAGTTTTCTGTCCAATTGCAATTCCATATTTCCTGTTCCTTTAAATTCTTCAAAGATTACATCATCCATTTTAGAACCGGTATCAGTAAGTGCAGTTGCAATAATTGTTAAAGAACCACCACCTTCAATCTTTCTAGCGGCACCAAAAAAGCGTTTTGGCTTGTGTAATGCATTTGCATCAACCCCACCAGACAATATCTTTCCAGATGCAGGTTGAGCCGTGTTAAAAGCCCTAGCCATGCGGGTGATAGAATCCATTAAGATTACAACATCGTGCCCACATTCAACCAATCTTTTGGCCTTTTCTAAAACAATATTGGCAAGCTTTACATGCTTCTCTGCTGGTTCATCAAAAGTAGAGGCGACCACTTCTGCACGCACGCTTCTTTGCATGTCTGTTACCTCTTCAGGGCGTTCATCTATTAAAAGAATCAATAAATAAACCTCTGGATGATTTTTTGAAATAGCATTGGCAATATCCTTTAATAAGATAGTTTTACCAGTTTTTGGTTGTGCAACAATTAATCCTCTTTGTCCTTTTCCAATGGGTGCAAGTAAATCGATAATACGAGTTGAATAAGAATCAGATTTATCAGCTAACCTTAATTTTTCATCAGGAAATAGCGGTGTCAAATGTTCAAAAGCAACTCTATCACGTACTTCAGAAGGGATTCTTCCATTGATTGAGTTTACCTTAACTAAAGCAAAATATTTTTCCCCTTCTTTAGGCGGTCTAACTGTTCCAGATACAGTATCGCCGGTTTTTAGTCCGAATACTTTAACTTGAGAGGGTGCCACATAAACATCATCAGGAGATGGCATATAGTTATAATCTGAAGACCTTAAAAAACCATAACCGTCTTGCATCATTTCCAATACTCCTTCTGCTTCAACAATGCCTTCCAATTCTGGGTAAGTCATTCTTTCTTGGCGTTCTGGGCGATCATTGCGTTCTGGTCTTTCTTGCGATGGACCTTCTGGTCTTGCATTTTCTGTTCTTGTTACTTCAGGCCTAACAAAATCTTGTTTTGGTGCATCAGGTCGAACTTCATTTCTAGGCTCATTGTTGCGATTATCATTTCTGTAATCACCTCCCCTATTGTCTCCTCCACGATTATCGTTACGGTTTCTATTATTCCTATCTCTCCATTTGTTTTCTCTTCTTTCAAACGGGGGTTTGTTTTCGCCTGTTTCGGTGGTTTCGGTTTGAACCGACTCCGATGCTTTCTCAGTATTTACAGGGATTTGTTGAGGCTCCTGAATTGGAATTTCTAATTTAATTTGCTCAGGTTCAGTTTTTACCTTTTCGGTAGATTTTTCCTTTACAGCTTTAACCGGTACTACTAATTCTGCCGACTCTTCTTGTGCAACTTTAGGTTTTCTACCACGTTTTTTAGGGGCTGCTGCCTCTTCATTTGCTTTCACTTCAGGTGTTTCACCCGTTTCTTCAATCATCATGTATGGATATGAATATTAATATGAGATTTTGTTATTCTGTTCGGCAGGATCCTTTGAAGGGGCCAAAAAGGCACGAACTGAATAGGTTTGATATGCAAGGATAAGCATAATTTTTATCAATACAAGTTTTTTTTGATTTGCCATTTAAGTCTATAACCGCCAACGTATTCCACCATAAATCATCCTACCAAAAACAGGGCCCCAAATGAGGGTTGCATCGAAAGTAGCAGAATAAGGTTTATCAGAATTAATTATTGGATTTAACTGTTTAAAATCAAATATGTTTTCACATCCTAAATATACGTCTACTCGCTTTTTAAAACTTTTCGTTACTTGAGCATTAAACAACCAAAAGGGCAATGAAAAATCAGACCAGCTTTGTTTTTCTGAAGTTACAGCATAGGCTCTTGGTAGTCTTTTTGCCCCAATGAGGTTTGATGTAAAATCAAAAGCCCATTTACTTTTTGTTTGATAGGCTAGATTAACAAATCCTCTATGCTTAGCAAGCATTGGATCTGTGCTCCATCCTTGTATAAACTTACTTTGAACATCATAAAATCTATATGCTATTCGTACATCTAATCTTCTAAGAGGTGAATAATCTAACTGCAATTGCAATCCTGAAGAAAATGCCAATTGTTGGTATAACAAAACTGCATCAAAACTTAAATCACGGTCTACAATTACTCTATTTGCAAATTGCGTGAAATAATAATCAGCACTAAAAGTTCCTTTTCTATAATTTAGTTTGAAATCATATGTTAGGTTCAAACCATAATTCCATGCTTCTTCTGGTTTAAAACCATAAGCTGCTTGGTTTAAGTTTGTATTGAACCAATTAAATTTTCTGCTACTGATAAACAAACTACTATTTTCAGCAAAAATGTTTGCAGTTCGCCAACCTTTTCCTGCGGAAGCTCTTAACACAAAATCTTCATTTAGTGCATATCTAATATGCAGTCGAGGCGTGAAATAATTGCCAAACAAATTATGATGGTCTGCTCTTAAGCCTGCAACTACCGTGAGTTTTGTATACCAAGTATAAGTATATTCAAAATAGGCACCTATCACTTTTTCTGTTCTCTTGAATTGACTTGTATTAGAAAACAATCTAAAAATGGAAACAGCCTCATTTGTATTTTCATTGCTAAACGTGATGCCTGTTCTAAAGCGGTGATTTGTATTGTTAATGATTGACTGATAAATCAAATTTCCATAATACCAATTTTGTGTTGCATCATAATTTGTAATTCCATAAGTATTGGAAAGTTTTTGATTGGTATAATTAAGTTGTAATCCAACACTTTTGTATTTCTTTCTAGGAAATACATATCCAACTTTTCCAAAGGCATATACTCTTTCATTTAAAGTTTGAATCCCATAAGGAGAAAGTGTATCACCGTCAATATTAGCAGAAGGATCAAAATTATTTTCTCCTCCAAACCGCTTGTCTGAAACCCCTTGAATAGCACCATTAATTACCCAATTTTTTTTAGTATCAATCTTGAACCGGTACATTAAGTTTACTTGATTTCCCAATGGATTATCAAGGTAACCATCTTGGTTTCTATCCATGCGCAATGAGGTTAAATTAACATGCGCCAAAACAGATTGAGAAAACCCTTCTCCAATTTTATTAGGTACCACTGCATTTAATTCGTATCGGCCACCTTCCCCAGCATAGGCATTAAAAAGTAATTTGTCTTTCACATCTGGTTTATGTAATTCTATATTAAGCAATCCGCTTATACTTTCGCTACCATTTACAACAGAACCTACTCCCTTTGAAACCTGAATTGAATTGATCCAAGCACCGGGAATGGTGTTCAATCCAGCTGTACTAGCTATGCTTCTTAAACCTGGAATTTGTTCCATAGAAACTTGTAAGTACTGTCCAGACAAGCCTAACATTTGAAGTTGTTTCGTTCCACTTAGAGCGTCGGCGTATGCAACATCAACACTTGGATTAGTTTCGAAACTTTCACTTAAATTGCAACAAGCTGCCTTAAAAAGTTCCTTTTCATTCATAATCGTAGTTTTCCAAGGATCTATAAATGAAACCTCTGAACTCTTGCGCTCATAAGTTACAAGTGCTTCGCTCAATTGAGTTTTGCTTACCAATAGCACCTTTAAACTATTGGTATCATTCACAAAAATAGTATCAGTTTGGTAGCCTGTGGCAATTACAACTAGCTGCCTACTTAGTTTACTTAAAGCTATTTGAAAGGTACCATTACTGTCTGAGCTAACAGCAGAAAAAGTTCCCTTCCAATAGATAATGGCACCGCCAATGGGAGAAATGGTACCCTTACTTGTTGTTTCCACCACTACACCTTTAAGCATAGCGGTTTGTTGAGCATATGATGTAGTAAAACAAAATATACTCAACAACCCTAAAAATAAAAATCGCATTAGTCGGTGTGCGTATTTGGATTTTCTCTGAACCTACAACAGCCGGGTAAGGTTGAGTAAACGCCATCCTCGGCTTTTTTCGAATTGGTATCATGCCCAACTGAAATTATCAATTGGTTGATTTGCTCAAGAGATATTTTTGAAGGCACGTAGGATACAACCAATAATTTTGTTTGAATGTCCCATTCTGCAGCTTTAATGCCTTTTGTGTCTAAAGCTGCCTCTATGCGTGATTTACACATCCCACAATTGCCAAAAACGGTGAGTGTATCTGTAACTACTTTATTGGTTTGGGTTTGGGCTTGAACCGAAACAAAACAAAAACTTAAAAGAACTAATATGATATGATTTTTAATGTTATTCATAAATTGAAAATTTGATTGAAATAAAAAAAGGAAATAAAATAACTAAGTTAAATTAGTTAGAAAAAATCATTTTATCTCAAATTAACAATTTGGTTACTTCCCAGCAATCTAGCCATTGCGGGGGAAACTTGGGTTTTAAAAAAGTTTGGGTAAAAGCTACTTCAACTAGATTTGGTTCAAACCGAAAAACAAAAAGATTACTAATTGGTAAAAGAATAGCAAATTGCTTTTGTAAGGATAAATTTTGAAATAAGATTCCATCTACGTCTACACTTGCATGCACCTCTACATCTTGGCAACATCCAGATGTTTTGCTAAATTCCATGCCACAAACACAAGAACCTTCATCGGTATGATTTGCTCCGTCAAAAAATTCTAAATGGGTGAGCCTATCCATGCAATAATGGGTTTTTGCATGCACTCCAAATTGAGAGAGCAACAAAAAAAATGCGAGTAATATGGCTATATACTTCTTCAAGCATTACAAAAATATGATAATTTACATAAAAATAACCTAATTGGTAAAAGATTGGAAAAGCCTTTGCAAGTGTAGACACAGCGAAGAATTTTTGATTTTTTTAAGCATACATTTTTAATAAAGTTCAACTTATCTTGTGTACATGTCGGGCAAATCGTCTGAAAATCACTAAATTTGCAGCCCGTTAAAAGTGAATATGCAGAATATCAGAAATATAGCAATTATTGCCCACGTTGACCATGGAAAAACAACCTTGGTAGACAAAATTATTCATCAGACACAACTTTTCCGTGAGAACCAGGAAAAAGGAGAACTGATTTTAGATAACAATGATTTGGAACGTGAACGTGGGATTACCATTTTAGCGAAGAACATTTCAGTTAATTACAAAGGCATCAAAATTAATATCATCGACACACCTGGTCACAGTGACTTTGGTGGAGAGGTTGAGCGTGTATTGAATATGGCGGATGGTGTACTTTTATTGGTAGATGCTTTTGAAGGCCCAATGCCACAAACAAGATTTGTTTTGCAAAAAGCTTTGGCTTTAGGTAAAAAACCAATTGTTGTAATTAACAAGGTAGATAAACCAAACTGTCGCCCAGATGAGGTTCATGACGCCGTTTTTGAATTATTTTTTAACCTTGAAGCCAATGAAGAGCAATTGAATTTCCATACTGTTTATGGTAGTTCAAAAATGGGTTGGATGGGCAGAGATTGGAAAAATCCTTCAAGCGATTTTACGCCATTATTGGATGATATTATTTCAGAAATTCCAGCGCCAATTGTACATGAAGGTTCTCTTCAAATGCAAATAACTTCTTTGGATTATTCGTCGTTTACTGGAAGGATTGCGATTGGTAGAATTTTAAGAGGAAACATAAAGGTTAACCAACCGGTGTCGATAGTTAAGCGTGATGGAAGCATTCAAAAATCTAGAATTAAAGAACTTTACACGTTTGAAGGTTTAGGTAAATTGAAAGTTGAAGAAGCTTTAGCAGGAGATATTTGTGCTGTGATGGGTATTGAAGGATTTGAAATTGGCGATACCATTGCAGATTTTGAAAACCCTGAAGGCTTGATTCCAATTAAGATTGATGAGCCAACTATGAACATGCTTTTTACCATTAACAATTCACCGTTTTTTGGCAAAGAAGGAAAGTTTGTAACCTCAAGACATTTACGTGATCGTTTGTTTAAGGAATTAGAAAAGAATTTAGCTTTAAGGGTTGAAGAAACCAATGCAGCCGATTCTTATTTAGTTTTTGGTAGAGGAATTCTACATTTATCTGTGCTTATCGAAACTATGCGCAGAGAAGGATATGAGCTTCAAGTTGGACAGCCACAAGTTATCATCAAAGAAATTGATGGCGCAAAATGTGAGCCAATAGAAATCTTAACTGTGAATGTTCCTGAAGAATATTCTGGTAAAGTAATTGAATTGGTAAGCCAAAGAAAAGGTGATATGTTGGTGATGGAGCCAAAGGGAGATTTAATCCACCTTGAATTTGAAATACCATCTAGAGGTATCATTGGTTTAAGAAACAATGTACTAACAGCCACTGCTGGTGAAGCAATCATGGCGCACAGATTTAAAGGTTTTGAACCTTGGAAGGGAACTATTCCAAACAGAGGAAGTGGTGTTATGATTTCTGGTGAGCAGGGTAAAGCTATTGCTTATTCTATTGATAAGTTGCAAGACCGTGGCCGTTTCTTTGTTGAAGCTGGAGAAAATATTTACATGGGTCAAGTTATTGGCGAAACCAATCGTCAGGATGACTTAGTTGTAAACATTACCAAAGAGAAGAAATTAACTAACATGCGCGCTTCTGGTACGGATGATAAGATGAGAATGGCTCCAAAAATCAACTTCTCTTTAGAAGAATGTATGGAGTATATTCAGGGAGATGAGTTAGTAGAAATTACACCAACTTCATTGCGTTTACGTAAGTTACATTTAGATGAAAACGAACGTAAACGCGCGAAATCATCTATGGGAATGTCTTAATTGTTAAAGCATCTAACTGTTCTTACACAATGACTAGCGAGCAACTTAAGGATTTGAGATTAAGGGCTGAGGCCCTGAGGAGGTATCTTTGACGTTGATACCAAATTACTCGATATAAAAGAAGAAGAAGCAAGAAGCTTAATGCCCGACTTTTGGGATTACCCAAAAGAAGCAGAAAAGCTATTGAAATTAACTAAACAGAAAAAAATCTGGACCGATGCCTATGAAGGTGTTGTAAAGTCTATTGAGGATTTATCTGTTCTATACGAATTTTTCCAGGCAGGAGAAGGTACTGAAGAAGATGTTGAGGAACAATATGTTTTAAGCAAGCAATCACTTGAAGAGCTTGAATTTAAAAACATGTTGAGTGGTGAAGAAGACCAAATGAACTGCATGCTGCAAATAAATTCTGGCGCTGGTGGAACAGAAAGTCAGGATTGGGCAGAAATGCTTATGCGCATGTACATTATGTATGCAGACAAGCGTGGATTAAAAGCACAAGTAGTAGAGGAACAAGCTGGCGATGGGGCTGGCATTAAATCTTGCACTATTGAAGTAAGTGGCGACTTTGCTTATGGCTTCTTAAAAGGAGAAAATGGTGTGCATCGTTTGGTGCGTATCTCTCCGTTCGACTCAAATGCCAGAAGACATACTTCTTTTGCCTCCGTTTATGTTTACCCTTTGATTGATGATACCATAGAAATTGAAATCAAAGATGCAGATATAGAAATGCAAACTTCTAGGTCTGGAGGCGCTGGTGGTCAAAATGTTAATAAGGTAGAAACCAAAGTTCAATTAACCCATAAACCCAGTGGAATTGTGGTAGTTTGCCAGGTTGAGCGTTCGCAAAATGGCAATAAAGAAAGAGCTTTGCAGATGATTAAATCTCAGCTTTACGAGCTTGAATTGCGCAAGCGAAACGAAGCTAAAGCCATGGTGGAAGCAGGCAAAAAAAGAATCGAATGGGGCAGTCAAATCAGAAACTACGTTTTTCACCCCTATAAATTGGTGAAAGATTTACGCACTGATGTTGAAACCTCAGACGTGCAGCATGTAATGGATGGAGGCTTAGATGAATTTATCAAAGCCTACCTTATGGAAAACTCAAGTCACTAATCTATTTTTCGGTGAATAATCCCTGGAATAGGTTGTGCAGTTGGCATAATTATTAATTCATTAATATTTACATGTGCAGGACGAGTGATTGCATATAAAATTGCATCTGCTATGTCGATTGCCATTAAGCTATCAAAACCCTCGTACACCTTTCTTGCTCTTTCTTCATCTCCATTAAACCGAACTAAGGAGAATTCTGTTTCTACCGCTCCAGGATAAATTCCAGTAACCCTAACAGGAGCTGCCGAAAACTCAATTCTCATTCCTTTATTTAAGGCATCTACTGCAAATTTGGTTGAACAATAAACATTTCCATTGGCATAAACTTCCTTGCCAGCAATACTTGCTATATTAACGATATGGCCGCGCCCTCTACTCAACATTCCAGGAGCAATTTTTCTAGTTACATACAACAAGCCTTTCACATTGGTATCAATCATTTGCTCCCAATCGTCCAAGCTTCCTTTGTCTAATGTGGAAAGGCCGCTTGCCAAACCCGCATTATTCACTAGCACATCTACCTCCTTGCACCATTCTGGCAAAGCATCAATGGCTTCAAACACCTGCTCTTTTAATCTTACATCAAAGATGCATGCAGCGGCTTTTACATTATATTTAGCAGAAAGTTCTATGCAAAGTGCATCAATTCGCTCTTTTCTTCGGGCTGCCAAAATAATATTATATCCGTTCTCTGCCAATATTTTAGCGGTTGCTTCGCCAATTCCAGCAGATGCTCCAGTAATAAAAGCTGTTTTGTTCATCATTTTTTTTATTTTCGACCTTTAAGGTGAGGCAAAGATGAATGATTCAGTGGAAAAAACCGAACACTATATAGTGGTCAAAGCAAGCAGTCATAGACTGGATATAGGTGAAGCTAGGCATCAACTCCATTTGGTTCAAACCGAACAAAAAAAAGAGGCAATAAGCTATGTGCTTTTAGATTTGGATAGCGTTACAGATTTTGATAGCGCTGCTTTTGAAGTAATTTCTGAAATCACTGAAATTTGTAATCAAAATCTTGGTTTACTTTTATGTTTTAATGGCAAAGAAAATTGGATGGATACCTTTGCCGAGAATGGGATTGTTTTGGTGCCTACCAAACATGAAGCCATTGAATATGTGTTTATGGACCAATTAGAAAAGCAGTTTTTATCTGACGAAGAATAGTATGTCATTTGAGGTAACCATATTAGGAAATAGCTCGGCATCCCCTACCTTAAATAGGCATCCAAGCGGTCAATATTTAAATATATGTGATCATCATATTTTGATTGATTGTGGAGAAGGTACACAAATGCAATTGCAGCGATTCAAAATCAAACGTTCAAAACTATCGCACATATTTATAAGTCATGTGCATGGCGACCATATTCTGGGACTTCCAGGCCTTTTGTTGTCTATGAATTTGATGAAACATTTGCAACCAGTTCATGTTTATGGTCCTGCTGAGTTGTTTGAAATTTTAGATGTGTTTTTCAAGTATTCAGAAACTACATTTTCATTTCCATTAATTTATCATCGGCTTGATCCAAATAAAGAAGGTATAATCTATGAAAATTTATACTTTAATGTAAAGGCATTTCCATTGTTTCATAGGGTGCCAACCATTGGGTATTTATTTGCAGAGAGGAGCATTTTAAAAAAGCTAAATGTAGATGCGTGCCAAAGGAACAAAATTCCCTTTACGCATTACAATGACTTAAAAATGGGTAAAGACTATTTATCTCCTGATGGACTTAGAATTAAAAATGAGTTATTAACCCTTGCAAGCTCTAGGCCTATTTCTTATGCATACTGTTCAGATACCATTTTTGATGAAAGAGTCATAAAATCAATTGAGGATGCAGATTATTTGTACCATGAAGCAACCTTTATGCATGATAAATTAGACCGTGCAATTGTTACCATGCATACTACTGCCAAACAAGCTGGAATTGTAGCAAAGCAAGCCAATGTCAATCAATTAATCATAGGACATTTTTCTTCACGGTATGAAGATCTTTCGCCATTATTGAACGAAGCAAAAGAAGAATTTGCAAATACTAGAATTGCCCAAGAAGGTGCTACCTTTGTGCTAGAATGATACAAACTTTTACACCAAGTAATTGGAAAGAATATGAATTGCTAGATTGTGGCAATTTTGAGAAATTAGAGCGTTTTGGAAAGCTAATTTTAAGAAGGCCAGAACCACAGGCTTTATGGGATAGAGTTTGGCCAGAAATTGAATGGAAAAAGTTAAGTCCGATTACCTTTAAACAAAAAGGAAGCCATAATGGAGATTGGATCAACCCAAATAAACTACCTACAAAATGGCAATTGCCCTATGATGGGGATGACTATAAATTGATGTTCAATTTATCCTTAACCTCATTCAAGCATGTTGGTATATTCCCAGAACAGGCTAATAATTGGGATTACATTCACGCTAACCTAAGTAAAATAACTGAAGAAACCCCTAGGTTTTTGAACCTATTTGCTTACACAGGTGGGGCCAGCATTGCAGCGAAGGCAGCAGGTGCAGACGTAACACATGTGGATTCTGTGAAACAGGTTATTTCTTGGAGCAGAGAGAACATGGAATCTTCTAAATTGGAGAATATTCGTTGGGTAGTTGAGGACGCATTGAAATTTGTTAAAAGAGAAGTTAAACGAGGAAAAACTTATCATGGCATCATTCTAGATCCGCCCGCATACGGTATTGGAGCAAGTGGCGAAAGATGGCAATTAGAAGATAGCATCAATGAAATGCTGCAAGATGTTGCCCAACTTTTGGAACCTAAACAACACTTTTTAATCCTCAATGTTTATTCATTAGGGTTAAGTTCTTTATTGGTTCAAAACTTAGTTCAAAGAAATTTTAAAGAGGCAAAGAGCTTAGAAAATGGTGAACTTTACCTACAAGCTAAATCTGGTATACAGCTGCCCTTAGGTATTTTAAGCAGATACAAGCATCAAATTTAAAGAAGCCTTAAACTTTATATTTCTTCTTAATTTGGAAGAAATAACTGCGACTAATCTCAAAAGGTTTTTCAACCCCTTTAAGAAATAATCTACCCGTATCATTTGTCCATTTTTCAATCTTTATTACATTTAATAAATTAACGATTGAAGAACGATGTATTTGGATGAAAACATCGTTAGGCAAACGGTTATCCCAGTTTTTAATTGAATTGTAAGTGATGCTTAACTTGCCATCATTCATGTAGATTTTGGTATAATTACCAAAAGCTTCGATGTAATTGATGTCTTGAACTTTTATAAAAGTTAATTTACTATCAAAGTTTAAAAGAATAATTTGGTCTGCCTTGAAACGCTCTTGTGACTCGTCCATCGCAGAACCTTCAATAAAGTCTGTGTTCAATTCTGTAACACGGTCTATAGCCCTGCGCAATCTATCTGCGCTAATAGGTTTTAAGATATAATCTACTGCGTTTAATTCAAAGGCTTTGATTGCAAAATCAGGGTGAGAGGTGATAAAAATAATCTTTGGATTGCAATTAATTTCATTGAGCAAATCGATGCTTGTTAGACCATTTAAATCAATGTCTAGAAAAACTAAATCAGGCTTTGTTTCATTGATAAGGTTTTTGGCAGATTCATAATCAGAAGCTTCTCCAATAATTTCAATATTAGGGAAACCGTCTAAAACTTTCTTAAGTGTGGCACGCATCATGTCCACATCGTCTACAACCACTGATTTTATAGTATCCTTTGCCATAATTCTTTTAAAATGTTAAAGTGTTGGTTTGAACCTATTTCGAAAAAACAAATTAACAATACTGCAAAAAACATTAAGTTCATCTAATATGCCAACACAAATTTAATTCAAAACACAACTCATTGTCTTACAGAATACTAATAATTTCCTTAAAATACTAATTACTACTTTCTGGAGATTCTTCTTCTGCAAGTTTATGCCTAACTTCTGGTCTCATTTGAGGAAAGAACAAAACATCTTGAATTGATTGTTGATTGGTAAGCATCATGCATAACCTATCAATTCCAATACCGATGCCTGATGTAGGAGGCATTCCATACTCCAAAGCGCGAAGGAAATCATCATCAATAAACATGGCTTCATCATCTCCTCTTTCCATTAATTTAATTTGTTCTTCAAACCTTTCTCTTTGGTCGATTGGGTCATTTAATTCAGAGTAGGCATTTGCCACTTCTTTGCCATTGATCATAAGTTCAAAGCGTTCAACCAATCCTTCTTTTGACCTGTGTTTTTTGGTAAGGGGACTCATTTCCACAGGATAATCGATGATGAAAGTAGGTTGAACAAACTTGCTTTCGCAGGTTTCACTAAATAGTTCATCAATCAATTTTCCTTTCCCCATGCTTGGTTCAGTATGAATATTTAATTTTTGACAAACAGACCTTATTCCTTCTTCATCCATCTGACTTACATCAAATCCAGTGTTCTCAAGAATGGCTTCAAAAATTGAAATTCGTTTGAAAGGAGCTTTGAACTCAATTTGATTTTCGCCCAATTGAACGCTAGTTGTGCCATGTAATTCCATTGCTACCTTTTCTAACATACGCTCAGTAAAATCCATCATCCAATAATAATCCTTGTAGGCCACATAGAATTCAAGAATAGTAAATTCAGGATTATGGGTTCTATCCATTCCTTCATTTCTAAAATTGCGCGAGAATTCATAAACCCAATCAAATCCGCCTACAATTAGTCTTTTTAGATAAAGTTCATTTGCAATTCTTAAATAGAAAGGTATGTCTAAAGCATTATGATGAGTAATGAATGGGCGCGCTGCTGCACCACCAGGGATATTTTGCAAAACAGGAGTATCCACTTCCATGGCGCCATGATCATTTAAAAAATCTCTAATAGAGCGAATGATTTGTGTGCGTTTGCGGAAAGTATCTTTTACATGTGGGTTAACAATAAGGTCGGCATAACGCTGACGATACCTAAACTCAGGGTCTGTTACAGCATCAAAGGTTTCACCTTCTTTTTCTTTAACAATTGGCAATGGCCTGAGGGCTTTAGAAAGAATGGATATTTCGTTTGCGTGTATAGATACTTCCCCTGTTTTAGTGATAAACACAAAACCTTTTATACCGATAATATCACCAATGTCCAACAATTTCTTAAATACAACATCATAAAGTGATTTATCTTCAGAAGGGCAAATATCATCTCTTCTAACATAAACCTGCACTTTACCTAAATCATCTTGGATTACCACAAAAGCAGCTTTACCCATGTCTCTAACCCCCATAACACGGCCTGCAATTGCAATTTCTTTCCACTTTTGATTTTCCTTATCGGCTTCAAAATTCGACTTAATGTCAGTTGCAGTAATATTAACTGGGAAAGCCTCGGCAGGGTAGGGATTAATCCCCATCTCTTGAAGCTCTATTAATTTTTGACGACGCAGCCTTTCAGGCTCACTTAAATGTAATTGATTTTCCATAAAGAGCCGCAAAAGTAAGCGAAGCAAAGGAGAACTTAAAAATTAAACTTTTTCTAGCTCAGTTCGCGTAATTTGTGAATTCAAAGGTTTTACGATAAAACCGTCTACACAATCATATGCTAAGGCTCTTTCTTTGTCGGTTGGATCAATAGAGGAGGTTAGGATTACAATCTTAGATTTATTAGGAAAGTGTTGATATTGATGTAAAAACTGCCATCCATTGATGTGTGGCAAGTCTATATCTAAAAAAATCAGATCTGGTGTATTCTCTTTTAAATAATTAAGGGCCTGCCCTGCTTCTAAGAACTCAGTAACATCAGAGCCTGGGTGGGTTTTCTCAATAAATTTCTGATTCACATAATTGTTAATTGGATCATCATCTAGTAATAATATTTTCTTCATAAGCGATAGGATTACTCAAATTTATTAATTCATACTTAAAAATCAAGAAAAGAGCCAAGACTCATAAGAATCTCGGCTCAAAAAAACGATTTCTAATTACAATTATGGTTTAACATAAATCTTTCCATTATTTCTATTTCCACTTTGGTTTTTATACCAATCTGGGAATTGAACACCTCCGCTTTGCACCCAAGCTGCAAATTTTAAATGAGCATGAATAATCTGTTCTTTTTCTAAAGGATAATCAAATGTTTCAGGAATTGAAATGGCGAAAGGTAAACCATTTGCAGTTTTGTAATAGATACCAGCAACAGGGTTTGTTGCATCTGATTTAGTTCCTAAAATGCTTGCATTTACTAAAGAGCTAGGCATTTTTCCTGGCAAATGAACTTCAAATCCTCTTCCCTTTCCAGTTTCATTAATATAGATAAATGGATTAAAGGTTCCTAGTGTTGTGGCTTCAGGGTTTGTTAAAGTTATTTTTGCAATAAGCGTATCTGTTTCAACGAAAGATTTTCCTTCCAATGTATTATAAGTACCAATAAGTGCTTTTGAATTATTAAAAACTTTAAAAATCGCTTCATTTGCTTCGGCTTCAAGACCAATTATAGTAGTGCCTTCCTTGATAGTAACATTGCTACGATTAAAAGGAAATGCTACTGAAAATCCATTTTTAAATGAGCCACCTGCTGCTCTTAATTTGTATTTAGCATTAAGATCTTTTATTTCATTGTTTCCATTGGTTACTGCATGGTACTGATAATCTACCACTACATCATTCAAATCATAATCACCTTTACTTGGCCATAAATCTTCAAAAGCAACAGTAGCCATGGTAGTTCGTGAAGGGTAATAAATATTGAATGCCCTTGCTGGATCATTAGGATATTCATCATAAGTATCACTTACACCATCGTCATCTGCATCATTAGAAGGAGTAACTGGTGGAATATTGGTGGTTTGAATTGCTTTTACAGGATTTGCTGTAGCATAAATAATCACATCGTTAAAGTCATTATCAGAGCTCATGCTTGGCATTCTATTTATGTCTTCAAATCCAATTAAAAATCTTTGGGTTGGGTTATCATACAACAATACCACATGTTCTTGTAAAGCAGGATTAGTCTCTGGATTCATAGATTTTATAGAGGTGTATAAACCATTACCATTTCCAACCTTCGAGCCATTCCAACCATTGGCAGCAATTGCAAATCCTATAGCAGTATCTGCACCAAATCTGCCTATGTACACTTTATTACCAGAGTTAAGTCCACCCCCACTGCCACTATAAGAAGCATTAGGAAAAATTGTGATAAATGAATCTATCTGTGTAATACTAGTTGGTTTATTATTTTTATTGTAAATAAAATAGAACAAACTGTTGGTATAACCAGCACCTTCGTGCACAAAAGTTATCCAAACATCACATTGTTCTTTTAGAATTAGATTTTTCTCTGCATTACTAGTTAAGTACTCAGGTTTAAACTGAGGCACAGGCTGTCTTTCAGGCAAAGAGGTATTTATATCAGCTAAAAAATTAGCACTAATCACATCATTGGTAGGCATTAAATAATTTGGAATACCAACACCAGTTGAGAAAGTACCTAATCTAAATGAAAATTTGTTAGCATTTTTACCGAGAGGTGCTACGGACCTATTTAAATTAACATCTGCTGTTGTAATTCTTTGTGGATTCCTACCACCAATCACAACTGCGCCTTTGCCAGATTCCAAATTCATGATGACATTGTTAGGCAAACCAATATAGTCTGTATTTACAATTACTTGCTTAACATCTAAAGGCATTTCACGTTTTACAAGCATTTTACCAGTTGCATCTGTGCTTCCAGTATAAATTATTTTACCTCCTTCTTCTGGTGTATTATCCATAATATCTACTCTAATTCCAGTAAGTGGTTGATCAGCATTGTTAAATAAAGAAACTGAAAACTCAACTGGCTTCGAAGTTTCATAATTAAAATTAGGCGGTGCAATTATTTCATTAATGTCTGAAATAGTTGTTACCGGGGTTTGGATTTCTTCCTCCTTAGTAGTTGTTTTTTTGCAGGCAGCTAAAGATAAGCCTAGCATTAAAATTAAAATGTACTTTTTCATTGTTTGGTGTTTTCATTTGAATTACAAAACACCTACCAAAGTACAATATACTCATTTTCTTACACTTAGTTAAAATTTAAAATCAACAAATGAACCTTTTTGAAACATATTCCCATTTTGAGTTAAACGCTTTATATTACAAAAAAAACAGCCATGCTTCTTTCGAAACATGGCTGTTTGTATAGGTTAAGATTGCCTTTTTATTTAATTATGGCTTTGTATAGATTTTACTATTATTTCTATACCCATTTTTAATTTTATACCAATCTGAAAATTGCGATCCACCACTTTGAACCCAATTGGCAAACTTTAAGTGGGCAAAAATGATTTGTTCCTTTTCGTAAGGATAATCAAATTTCTCTGGAACTGAAATTGCAAAAGGCAAACCATTTGCAGTTTTATAATAAACACCTGCAGTTGGGTTAGTTGCATCGGCATTTGTGCCTAAAATTGCATTGTTTACTAGTGAAGTTGGGACTTTCCCAGGCAAATGAACTTCATACCCTCTTCCCTTTCCAACTTCATTAATATAAATAAATGGATTAAACACACCCAAACCAACTTCAATTGGCGTGGTTAAAGTTAACTTAGCAAAAATGGTATCAGTTTCAATAAATGCTTTTGCAGGAAGCGTATTATAAGTGTTTATTAAGGTCTTTGAATTAGCAAAGACATTTAGAATTGCTTCAGTTGTGCCTGACTCAAGTCCAACGATTGTAGAACCTTGCTTCACAGTTATATTGTTCCTATTAAAAGGTAGCATTACTGAAAAGCCATTTTGAAAACTTCCACCTGCGGCTCTTAGTTTGTATTTGGCATTTAAATCAACAATTTTATTGGTTCCATTAGTTACTGCATGATAATTATAATCTACAACCACATCATTCAAATCGTAATCGCCTTTACTTGGCCATAAGTCTTCAAAGGCAACTGTTGCCATGCCATTTTGTGATGGGTAGTAAACATTAAAAGCACGTGCTGCGTCATTTGGATACTCATCATATTCGTCGTTAACGCCATCATCATCTGTATCTTGGGAAGGTGTAGTTGGTAAAATATTGGTTATTTCAATTGCCTTAACCGGATTTGCCGTTGCATAAATAATTGCGTCATTAAAATCATTGTCAGAACCTTGATCTCTATTGATATCTTCAAAACCAATTAAAAATCTTTGCGTAGGGTTATCATATAACAAAACAACATGCTCTTTATTGGCTGGATTTGTTTCTGGGTTCAAAGCACTGATAGAAGTGTAAAGGCCAGCACCGGCAGTTGGTGTAGTTCCATTCCAAGCATTGGCTGCTAAGGCAAATCCAATTGCTGTATCTGCGCCAAATCTACCAATATAGACTTTGTTTCCAGAGTTCATTCCTCCTCCACTTCCGCTATAAGAAGCGTTTGGAAAGATGGTTATGAAAGAGTCGATTTGAGTAATTGAAGTAGGTTTATTGTTCTTATTATATACAAAATAAAACAAAGAATTTTTGTATCCAGCTCCCTCATGTACAAAAGTAATCCAAACATCACATTGCTCTTTCAAAATCAAATTTCTTTCTATTCCAGGATTTAAATATTGTGGGTTATGTTTAGGAACTGGTAAATATTCAGGCAATGAAGCATTAATATCATCTAAAAACGTACTGCTGATAGCATCATTGGTTGGCAATAAATAAAGCGGCACACCAGCATTTGACCCAGTCGTAAATCTTCCTAATTTGTAAGAATATCTAGCTGGATTCTTACCTAATGGAGCAGTTGGGTAAATTTTATCTGCATTTGCAGTGGTAATACGTTGCGGATTTCTACCTCCAATGGTAACAGAACCTTTGCCAGACTCAATTGGTAAAATTACATTATTAGGCAAACCAATATAATCGGTATTAACAATAACCTCTTTCATATCTAAAGGCAACTCACGTTTTACAATTAATTTGCCTTGTTCATTGGTACTTCCTGTGTACAAAATAACACCTCCATCTTCAGGAGCTTTGTCCATAATATCTATCCTAACACCACCTATGCCTAAATCTTCATTACTTAATAATGTAACTGAAAATTCAGTAATTTTAGAGGTTTCATAGTTAAAACCTGGAGGCACTATTAACTGATTGATATCAGTAATAACAGTAGGGATAGGGTTTTCATCCTGCTGATTGCTGCTCTTTTTACAAGCAATTAAGGACAGGGCAGTTGCGATAAATATAATTGTCTTTTTCATAATTTTATTTCACCTTTTCAAAGTTTACTCCAAACTACATACCATTGATTATCTTTAACTTATCAAATTATTTAACCTTACTTTTTTCTCAAAAAAAGTCCAAATTCCCGTTTTGAATCTATTCAATTTGGTTCAAACCAGCCTTAGCTTTTTGTTTGATACTATCCTCGTAATCGTAATCTTTAAAAGCACTCACTTCTTTAAAGTAATCCTTTGCCAAATTTACATAACCCATTTGTTTATAAATAAGCCCTAATTGCAAGCAAGCATTTGGTTTTAAATAAGTATTTATTGTTTCACCAACTACCAAACATTCCTTATACATTTTTAGCGATTCAGCAATATTATTCATCTCGTGGTAAACCCTAGCCAATCTGTAATAATACTCAGTTTTCTGGTAATTACTTGGCAAATTCTTAACATCAACTTGTTTAAGCTCATTGAGTGCCTGCTCAAAATAGCCACCATCAAAAAGAAACCTAGCCTTTAACAAATTCTTATTTAAATATATTTTTTGATTCAAATCTGTATTCACTAATTTTTGCTCTGAACCTAAATGGGCCTGCAATTTTTCGGACATGCTTTTATAAAGTAAATACTTTTCTGTATCGTTTTGAACCAAAGAAATCCATGAAAGCTTTTGATAGGCTTCCTTAATTGAACCTTTGCTTTCACTTGTATAAATATACTTCTTATACCATATTGCGGCCTCAAAATTCAATTGGTGTAATAAAAACTCTCCTTTCAAAAAATTTAGATATGGGAGTTGTTCATATTCTTGGCTTTTAGGACGGTTTTCTAAAGCGGCCAAAGCCTCATTATTATGTCCAGATTTGCCGGCTACAAATGCAACAATGTAAGCTTGCATCAAATTGGTTTCTATATTTTTGGCATAATCTCTATAAAAGTTCCAAGCCTTTTGTTTGTCGGCAAAATTAAATTGAATCAAGGTCAAATAAATGGAAGCTTGTTGCTGCTCAATCATTGGTTCAAACCGACTTTTTGATAGATACAACTCTATTTTACTAATCCCTCCAGCAATAGTGCCATTTAAACCCAAAGCACTAATTATCCAATGATATTGTGAAGGCATACTTCCTATCATTGCCTCCAAAGCACCGAGTTCTTTTAAATTGGAAATGAAGTTAGGGAATTTCTTTTGGTTTTCAGAAAGCACCAAATAGGCTGAACGAAAACCACTAGCTGCCTCTATATATTTATTAAAAGCACCAGAAACAATGGCTTTCATTAAAAGTGCGCTACCTTTTGTGTAGTTCTTTTGGGGCGATGAATTTGGTAAAAGTTGATTAACTTTTAGAAAGTTTTCATATGCTGCATTAAACGCAACCAAATATTTTTCGTCAAGATGCACCAAAACCTTATAATAGGAAGTATAAAGTTGTAAAAAATCTATGGTAGCATTTTTTTTATCACTTATCTTTAGTTTGGCTAGCTGCTCTTTCGCAAATTGAAGTCGAAGCTCACAAATAGCCTTTTGAATTTCTAAATGCTCAGGTTTATGCGCAAAATAAATTTCATCTTTGGCTCGCGCAAATAGCAAATTTGCAACACAAACGAAAAAGATAAAGATTGAACTTCTCACTTTGTAAAGTTAGAAGTTTCTTGAAAAAAAAGCTGTCCTGAGACAGCTTTTTTTTAAATTTTTGATTCTTCTACAACTTCTTCGGCAAGTTGCGCATCCGTGAGCACACGTCCGCAATTTTCGCATACTATGATTTTCTTGCGTTGCTTAATATCACTTTGGCGTTGTGGTGGAATTCCAGCATAACAGCCGCTGCAACTTTCTCTTTCAATGGTAGCCACCCCGATGCCATTTTTTACACTCTTTCTAATTCTATCGTAAGAATGTACCAATCTTTCATCTGCTACTTTAACAGCATTTGCGCGTACTTTTAACAATTCATCTTCCTCTTTTTGAGTTTCTTCAACGATATTGCTAAGTTCAGACTTTTTAGTTTGTAAGTCTACTTTTCTGCCCTCTAACTCAAGTTTAGAAGCTTCAATAGCTTGTTTCTTTTGCTCAATGTCAAATTGAGTATTTTTTATACGCTTCTCAAGCGCTTGTTGTTCTAAACCTTGGATTTCAATTTCCTTGTTTAGCGCATCAAACTCTCTATTATTTTTAACGTTCTCTAGCTGCTTTTCATATTTTTTTGAAAGTGCTTTTGAGTCTGTAATTTTTGATTTATTAGCTGAAATTGACTCTTCCATTCGCTTAACCTCAGCCAAAATATTATTTAACCTAGTCTCATACCCTATGATTTCATCTTCCAAGTCGCTCACCTCCATGGGTAATTCGCCTCTCACTGCAGTTAATTTGTCAATTTTACTGTCGATGAGCTGTAGCTTATAAAGCGCCCTCAATTTTTGTTCTATGCTAGTCTCTGTTGCTCCTGCCATATTGCTTTACCTAAAGTAATTAATTGGATTTGTATTTTTTCCCGATAAAAGGATTGCAAAAGTAGGAATTTTTTTGAGAATCAACTCACTTGTTTAGATTTAGTTAATTTAAAAGGCTTATAAACAAAAAAATATTTTAAATTAATCAATTTATATCCATAAAGTTAACAAACTTTTTCTTTTTTAAGAAACATTCTATAACATTGTTTACACAAAAAAAATATAATGAAAAATTTATTTAAACTAACCCTTACCTTATTAGTTGTGTTTCTTTTCGCATGTAAAAAAGATGAGAATACTACTAAAACCACTAGCACTAAAGACCTAATTACTTCTGGTGTTTGGAAAGTAACTGGCTACAGTTCATCAGCAACTGATCCTTTTACGGCTGCAGTAATAAAAGGTTGGAATGATGACTTGAAGGCTGCTGATTTATTTGTAACCTACAGCGCAAATGGCAGCTATATGTACAGTGATAGTTCAGAATTTGGCACCTGGGAGTTATCTGGTGACAAAACTATCATTTTTGAAAAAGGTACTGCAGACGAACTTACCTCAACTATTGATAATATTACCACAAATAGTCTTGTAATCACCTATCCTTGGGAAATGAGCGACTCTTTAACTGTAAATGTTACAGAAACAGCTTCAAAATAATTTTAGCTAAACTAACCTTTAAAAGGCTGCTTCTAAACTAGAGGCAGCCTTTTTTATTGATGATGCCTAGGTAAAATATTGGATAGGATTGGTAACTACATAAGATAATCTAACAATTTGATTAGGGAACTTCTTGATTACCAAATCACTTAAAAGGTTTTTGGTAAACTTCTCACTCTCATAATGCCCGATATCAGCTATCATTAGCTTTTCTTCGGCATCAAAAAATTCGTGATATTTAAAATCTGCCGACACAAATGCATCTGCCTTTTTAGCAATAGCTGTTTTCAAAAGAAAGCTGCCTGCCCCGCCGCAAATGGCCACTTTTCGTATGGGTTTATTAATAGGTGTGAACCTAATCACTTCAAGCTCCATGTTTTGTTTTAGTAATTTAAGAAAACCTTTCGAATCTAATTCTTCTGGTAAATTTCCAATCATGCCTGCCCCTGTAGATGACAGTTCATTTTTGATTGGATACAACTCAAAGGCAACTTCTTCGTATGGATGTGCCTTTTTTAAGGCTTCAACTACTTGCTTTTGTAACCAACTTGGCAAAACCACTTCCAGTTTCATTTCTGCTTCAGTATGCCTTTCTAAGGTCTTTCCCAAAAATGGATTAGCATGTTCATTTGCTTTAAAAGTGCCACTTCCTAAAACTTCGAAGGAACATTCGCTGTAATTGCCAATATTTCCTGCGCCTGCTTCAAAAAGTGCGTTTCTTACAAACTCCAAATGTGATAGTGGAATGTAGGTGGCCAACTTAATCAAACTATTTTTGGTTTCGGCCAATATTTCGGTTTGAACCAAACCCAATTTTTCAGCAATTTTAGCATTCACTCCCATCCCCCAATTGTCTAAATTGGTATGAATGGCATAAATAGCTACATTATTTTGTATGGCTTTTATAACGGTTCTTTCAACATAATTAGCGCCATTGAGCTTTTTTAAGCCCCCAAAAATAATTGGGTGATGGGCAATGATTAATTCACAACCATTTGAAACTGCTTCTGCCACAACCGCCTCGGTGCAATCAAGCGTTATAAGTATTTTGCTAACTTCCTGCTCATGATTTCCAACCAATAATCCGCAATTGTCATAAGATTCCTGCAAAGCCAAAGGCGCCAATGATTCCAAATAATTTGTAATTTCTTTAATTTTCATTTCAAAACTAGCTTTGTTTAAATTTCCATTTTCGGTAAGCCTTGAACCAAGGCGTATGCTGAAAGCCTCTAATCAACTTAACTTTAATCCAAATTAGCGGATAACTCAAAAAATTAAGCAATGCTATGTGTAAAGGGAAATGGTTAAAACTTGCATGAATATACTCACGCATTCCCAACATTCTTTTTTGGTAGGTAGCGCCTGTAACGTCGTAAAATGCCACTACCGCGTTCATAAAATGCGTGTTAAGTTCCTTTTTTTTAAACAACCTAATAAACCATTCTGTATCTGATATTAATTGGTAATTGGTGTTGAATATTCCTATTTGATTGAATATTTCCCGTTTTGCAAATGTAGCCTGATGACAAATAGGATACTTATGCCAAAAATCTTTTAAAGTTACTGCTTCACCAGCCACATAATCTATGCCTGTTGGTTCGTTTAAGGTTTGAACCTTGGCATATAAAAAATCTGGCATGGCCATATTAATTTCATTAAACACCTTCTCTAAAACCAAGTCATCAAAGAAAGCGTCACCCGCATTTAAAAAGTAAACCCACTCTCCTTTTGCTAGACTTACCCCTTTGTTCATCGCATCATAAATTCCATTATCTTTCTCGGAAACAAGTTGTCCAATTTTACTTTGAAATGGCTGAAGTAGGGCTAGGGTATTGTCTTTAGAACCACCATCTACTATAACCAATTCAAAATCTTGAAAGGTTTGATGGAGAGCTGAAAAAAGGGTTTTTTGAATCAAAGGCGCTGCATTGAAACAAACAGTTATAATGCTGAGCTTTGGGGCAACTTTATCCATTAAAACTTGGGACAATTACATTTTTTATCTCGTGCAATTCCCTTGTGGCTGCTACAAGAAGTACCCAATAATAGGAAGCTAATGAGCAATATCATTAATATGTTAAGCTTTTGTCGCATGATACAAAATTAAAAAAACCAACGGGATTTTAGTAAACTTGCACTTTATTTTAATACAAATGGGAATTATTGAAATTTTAAAAGAGTTGCTTACCAACACAAAACCTTTTTTAGAGCAATTTGTAGCAAATCATGGTTTATGGCTGTATGGCCTGCTATTTTTAATTGTCTTTTGTGAAACGGGTTTGGTTGTGCTACCCCTTTTACCAGGTGATTCTTTATTATTTACAGCAGGCGTTCTTGCAGGCAATCCAAATAATCAGTTAGATGTTGCGTTGATTATAATTTTATTAATTACGGCAGCTTTAATGGGTGATAATACCAATTATTTCATAGGTAAATTTTTAGCAAAAAAAGGAGAAGGCGCAAAGCTTTTCGGTATTTTCACGATAAAGAAAGAGTACATTAAAAAGACCGAAGATTTTTATGAAAAGCATGGTAGTGTTGCCATTATTATCGCCCGATTTGTGCCGATTGTAAGAACATTTGCGCCATTTGTGGCAGGTGTTGGCAGCATGAAATACAGTAAATACATTACCTTTTGTGTAGTGGGTGCCATTTTATGGGTAACCAGCATTACCCTTGCAGGATATTTTTTAGGTAGTAATGAATGGGTTCAAAAAAACTTTGAAAAGGTAGTTCTAGGAATTGTTGGTTTATCTGTTTTGCCCATATTCTTTCAAATTATCAAACACAAATTTGCTCCTAAAAAATAGTTTTCTACTGTTTGTTTTGTGCCTATTGGTTCAAACCGAACTATTTGCTGAAAGAACCGCTGGACATTGCAACCTTTCTGATGATGAAAAAGGAAGACCTGTTTTAGCTTTACTTCCTAAAGTAGAATTTTACATTGCAGCGCCTGGCCAAATTAAAGTCAGAATTTGGTTAGAGGCATTTGTAAAGACAAAAGATTTGTATGATGAAATTAGGTTCAATTCTGGAGCCTCTATTTATGATAGAAACAGAAAATTGATTGGAAAGGTATTAGAGCCGTTTAATCCGATGCAAAGTTTTGAACCCATTGACAGCTTAACACCGGTTATCATTTGGGGATATTTAGAAAACAGCTGCCTAGACAATACACATTTGCCGGAGGAAGAACTTAGTAAAATACTTCTTAAAACTGGCGATAATGAAAAACTGGAAACGTTTCTTCCATTTATTCAAAAATTTGAGTTAAAACCTCAAATGGAGCAAGGAGACTATGCTTCATACTTGTTGGTTCAACCCGAATTTACCTTACAAAAACTAGAGCCTAGGATATTATTAGTTTTTTACAAAAAAGAACTCATTGCAATTTTTCATACCAGAAGCATAAAGGTTAAGCACTATGATTCTATTGAAATGGGAAAGCAATATAAAATGATTTACAACTCTAAATTTTCTGAGCATACAAAATCAGAAATGGTTAATATTTTCAGAAAAAAGCTTTAATAATAAAATAATTCCCAAATTTGGAAATTTCCTTGCATATTTGTTTTGTCAGTAGACCCTATGGCAAACGAAAAAAATAATTATAAAATTTTTGTAGTTGAAGATGATACGTGGTATAGGAATTTCCTAACCTATACCATTCAATTAAATCCCGATTACGAAGTACAAGCATTTGAGAATGCTAAGGATTGTTTATCAAATTTGCATTTGAAGCCCGATTTAATAACCATTGATTATTCTTTACCGGGCATGAATGGGGCTGAATTGATTAAGAAAATCAAGGAGGTAGACGATCAAATTCAGTTAATAGTAATTTCTGGGCAAGAGGATGTTTCTACGGCTGTAGAACTTTTAAAATTGGGCGTTTTTGATTATTTGATAAAAAACGAAGACACTAAAAACCGTTTGTTGAACTCGGCTCGCAATGCGCTAATCAATACAAATTTAAAAACTCAAATTGTTGAGTTAAAAGAAGACCTAGGCAAAAAGTATGATTTTAGTAAAACCATTATTGGCAATAGTGATGCCATAAAGAAAACCTTTTCGTTGATTGAAAAGTCGGCAAATAGCAAAATAACCGTTTCAATAACTGGAGAAACTGGCACAGGAAAAGAGTTGGTTGCAAAAGCCATACATTATCATAGTGATAGAAAAAAATCCTCGTTTGTGGCCGTAAACGTTGCTGCAATTCCGAAAGACTTAATAGAAAGTGAATTATTTGGCCATGAGAAAGGCGCCTTTACGGGTGCTGACGCTAGACGAATAGGGAAATTTGAACAAGCAATTAAAGGAACCATTTTTTTAGATGAAATTGGGGAACTTGATTTGAACCTACAAGCTAAATTATTAAGGGTTTTGCAAGAACGTGAGGTGACAAGAATTGGCAGTAATAATGCTATACCAATTGATGTAAGAATTATAGTGGCCACGCATAAAAACTTAGCATTAGAGGTTCAAGAAGGCAGATTTAGAGAAGACTTGTACTATAGGTTATTGGGGTTACCGATACACTTACCACCGTTAAGAGAGCGTGGCAATGATGTGGTGCATTTGGCCAAGTATTTTATAGATGAGTACATTAAAGAAAACAAGACCGGTAAGATAACTTTATCAAGCGAGGCTCAAAAAAAATTGTTGGAATATAGTTTTCCAGGTAATATAAGGGAGTTAAAAGCAATCATTGAATTAGCTTGTGTACTTTGTGAACAACAGGTTATTGCTGCAGATGATATTACCTATAACAATGAAAAATCGATTAATAATATCATGTCGCAAGAAATGACATTTGATGATTATACAAATCTTATCATCAAATTCTACTTAGAAAAATATGATGATAATGTAATCATAGTTGCTAAAAAATTGAATATCGGGAAGTCTACCATTTACAGAATTGTTAAGACAGATAGTTTCCAAAAATTATTAAAAAAATAACTTCAGCTTCACAAATTAAATTATGAAAAAGACACTTTTAGCCTTAGATGATGAATTAAGTATCTTAAAAATTCTTGACTTTTATTTTAACAAAACATATACCGTGGTTGCAAAACAAAACGGTAAAGAAGCATTAGAGTGGATGCAACAAGGGGTAATTCCAGATGTTATTATTGCGGATGTCAATATGCCTGAAATTAATGGACTAGAGTTTATTAGACAAATTCGTGCCAGTGGATTTTTCAAAGATGTACCTCTTATTATGTTATCAGGAAATGAAGGTTCAAGTGATAAGATAAAATGTTTAAAGGCAGGTGCAGATGATTATTTGATTAAGCCATTTAATCCAGAAGAGCTTGAGGCAAGAATTGATAATATATTTAGAAGATTAAAAAAATTATAGGGATGGAATCAATTAAAAATAGAATTGCTTTCATAGCTTCTAGTCCTGATGCAATTGTAGAATTTTCACATTCTTTTAGGGAGGAGTTTGAAATATTTCACTTTGACAATATCTTTCAATTCATTCAATGGACCAATGTAAACGATACCGTAAAATTGGTTGTAACTTATTCTGATTTATTGGGTGCAAACGGTATTACATTAAGAAAAAACTGTAAAAACGTTCCCAAAATAGCTAATGTACCTTTCGTCTTAATAGTTGATAGGATTACAGATGCTAACAAGAACATTGCCTTGATGGAGCAGTTTGCCGAAATTTTCGAAAGGCCAGTAAAACAAGATGAGTTCTTAACAAGAGCTATTTTCTTAATTGAAAACCCTCCTCGTTATCATAAAAGCATTGTAACTGCTTCTAATAATTTTCCTAAATATAGCATCCCTTTAGCGAAGAGAATTTTTGATATTGTATTTGCAAGTTTAGCCTTGCTGTTTTTACTGCCTTTCTTTATCATTTTTGCAATCATTATTATGCTTGAATCGAAAGGTCCAGTATTTTATGCGGCAAAGCGAGTTGGAACTGGGTATACTCCTTTTGACTTCTACAAGTTTCGCTCGATGAGACAAGGAGCAGATGCAATGTTAAAGAACCTAAAGCATTTGAATCAATACAGTAATACTTCTGATGCAAAATCACTTGAAGATTACAAAAATTTTGTATGTGAGGAATGTAAAACAGCAAACATATCCTGTAAAAACAGCCTTTACATGGATGGAGAGAGAATTTGCGAAAAAGTATTTGCCGATTATAAGCGTGTGAAAGAAGGTTCTAAATTCATTAAAATTGAGAATGACCCAAGAATAACCCGTTTTGGAAAAATCATGCGCAATACCAGCATAGATGAATTGCCTCAGTTATTTAATGTGTTAAAAGGGGACATGAGTATTGTTGGAAATAGACCATTACCAATTTATGAAGCAGAAAAACTCACCACAGACCAATTTGCCTTGAGGTTTCTAGCACCCGCAGGAATAACGGGTTTATGGCAAGTTACCAAACGTGGAAAAGGAGGTCAAATGAGTGAAGAAGAACGCATGGAACTTGATAATGAATATGCTAAAAACTATTCCTTGCTGAATGATATAAAGATTATTTTGAGAACTATACCAGCTTTGTTTCAAAAAGAAAACGTTTAAAAGGTTAATCTTTAAAAAGCCCCTTGGTGCATTTGTCATCAAGGGGCTTTTTTTGTTTCGGTTTGAACCAATTTGAATGGAAAGAATATTTATTTATTGAAAGTATAATGATAATTCAAGGAGCATACTCCTTAAAGGCATATATGAATAAATAAAAGGTTAGTTTGATTAATTTGCACAGTAGCAATAAATTCTTCTTCAAACAATACACAATGGAATTTTAAGTGTGTTCCCATTAGTTTATCAGATTTAAGATGCCAGTCAATTCTATTTAGATATTTCAGAAGCCTCGGGTCAAGCCAAAACTATTTGAAGATACATATAAAATAAAAGAGGCTGCCTCAAGATTGAGACAGCCTCTTTAAAGTTATTTTGCTAGCGTATTACTGCTTAATTACTTTTCTAACTATCCATTCGTTGTTCATTTGAACACGGATCATATAAACACCAGCAGGAAGATTAGAAAGTTCAGTTAAACTAACTTTATCTCCATCAGCTTTAATGGTAAAAGATGATTTGTGACAAACAGAACCCATTACATTTACAACTTCAATATTTCCATTTCCAGCCTCATTAGCTGCGATGAAAATTGAAATTTCATTGTTAAACGGAACAGGGAAAACAGTAATATCTGTTTCAGTATCATCTCCAAAACGAACCGTTCTAACTTGGCTGTACTCGAAAGTTCCATCCAAATCAACCATTTTTAAGCGGTAGAAAACTACATTAGTATTTAAGACCTCTGCAACATTTGCATCTTTAAATTGGTAGCTAATCATTTTATTGCTGTTTCCAGCAGCTTTTACTTTATCAATAGCTTCAAACTTGCCATATTCTACGGCTCTTTCTATGATAAAATGACTGCTTCTTATTTCAGATGCAGTGTTCCAATACAAACCAGCATTGGTGCTGCCTTCCTTAACCGCTTCAAAGTTTGAAAGCGCAACTGGAAGTGGAGAGATATCAGTTGTACCAGTAAAATCAGAGAAATCTGATAAGCCAGTTACACCAAAATCCATTGCAACAGTATCAACAGTTGTAGCGGTAGAACCGTAATGTACCCAATATCCAGAACCAGTTGGTTTCTTAGCCATTTTTAAATCAGATGCAAAAGGCACAGTTCCTAACATATTAGGATCATAGATAAGATCTAAATCGTAGTTAAAGAAAGACCCACCTGTTGCATTAATTCTCCAGAACACATCCATGTAATGTGCGCCAGTAATTGTTCCAGTATTTGTAGGATTACTGATTAAAGCGCCTGAATGATAAGTTCCTGAAATTGCTGAAGGTAAAGTACCTGAAAAGCCCCATACTAATTTACCAATGGTATCACCGTAAAGCAACATATGTTGTGTGTTTCCGCCACCAATCGAACCAGTAAAGGTTACAGCAGGAGGAGTTGAAGTTGGTGTAAATTCAAATGCACCAATATCTGTTGCACCTGTTGCTACCATTGTACTTCTGTTTGCACCGCTGAAATCATTGGTTACAAAAGTAGATTGCACACCGCGACCATTAGATGCCCAAGCATTAGATGCAGTTACCAAAGGAGATAAGTTGCTACTAGAAGTAAAGGTAATGTTTGAAGTTAATGACCTTCTATCTGACCCAGCATAAATTGCATTTCTAAATGTTAAGAAAGCTGCAGGTGTATAATTCAAACCATTTGAGTAAATCAAGTTGGTTCCACCTGTGTAGTACAAATTATTATCCGATTGAGGGGTACCGGTTATTGCTTGGAAATTTGCATAGTAAGCTGCATATCCAGTATTTGACCACAAAATGTTATTGAAAAGTCTAACATTATTAGAGGCTGTAACTTGCGGAACAGTTGGTGTGGTAGAGTGACCAGAATAATAATAAGCATATGAGGTTGCAGAAGAATTCAAACGAACCGTATTATTCATGGTATACAAATTCGAAGTATTAAACAATGCTATTCCATACTGCGTGCCTGTTGAAAGCATATTAATCACATTGTTCTTAATTTGACCAACCCCAGTTTCGCCATAGTATCCATTAGTTGCCATGTAGATAGCATATGTAGAGAAAGGCAACTGAAAGTTATTTCTACTAATTTCGGTATTACCAGAAGTACTTGCTAGGAAAATACCATAATATCCTTGAGAGGTATTTCCATCGAAGAAATTGTTTCTAATTTTGGTTTCAGCGCGGCTAGTTAAGTTAATAGAAGCCCAATAAGCCTGAACAAAGTTATTAGAGTCAATCTCCAAGCCTGGAGAAAACTGGTTAATGATATTTTGTCCACCCATCCAAACGCCATAAGAACCTTGGCGTATTTGGTTATTAACAATTTTGATATTGGTAGCATTATCTCCATTAGGTCCATAAACAATGGCCAATAAATCACTAGTACTTGTAGTGGTAATTCCCTCCAAAATACAGTTTCTAATAGTTAAATTATTCGTATTTGTATTGGTTGGTGTCCATTTGTTAATTGAAAAAACCCTGCCATTTGTAACATTTGTATTTCTAATGGTTAAGTTAAGGAAAGTAGCAAAAGAAACACCTCTTAAACGAATAGTGTAGTTATCTGCTGGCGTGGCAGTAGCAGAAGTGATAATAACATTTGCAGGGTTACCAGTTTGTGAACGGAATAAAATTCGTGAAGTATCATTGGTACCTGCAATTGGTGACATATCAAACTGCCCTGTATAAGTGCCAGAGGCAATATTAAAGATTACATTTCCAGCAACACCGCCACAAGTTAATCTATTAATCGCATCACCAATAGTTAAGAAGTTATTGGCACCTGAACCGCTTGGATTGATAGTGTAGGTTCCAGACAAAGCACCGCAGATGCTTAAAAAAGCAGTATCATTAAGGTTTTGAGGATCAACAACAGTATTAGGCTGTGAAGTATATGCCTTAAATGTGATTAATCCGCCAACAAAGTTAAACCTTTGGTTGGTTCCACCTGGGCCACTTGTACTGTCAAAGGTAACAGTATCGGTTGCGCCTGGCAAAATAGTACTGGTAATAGTTCTGGTAACTGGACCAGCACCCCCGTTGTAATGCACATTAAGAGAAGTGATTGTGCTTATTCCAAAGTTTCTTACAACCACTCGAACATTGGTTAAACCAGAAAGGGTTGGTTGAGAAGGCTGCAAAATTGCAATTACACCAGCATCGTCATTTGGCTTAGCGAATTCATTAACACCCGCATCTGGAGCAATTGTGCTTCTTGTAACTCCGTCTATATCATCAACCACTGTTGCAATTGGGATACCAATTGAATCTAATTGAGGATTAATAGAACGTAAATTTGTTGCTGATAAGAAACTTGGATTTGTCCAAATACTAGCAGAATCTAAGCCAGCTACAAATGCTGTCATTGCGACTTTGTAATTAGGCAACGCTGGATAAATTGTGTTTACAATTCTAAATGGATAAGTAGAAGTTGAAAAATAAACATTGTTATTCGCAAGAATAGAACTAAAAGATAAAGAACCTGTTGACGGAATCCAAGAAGCCATAGCGCCATTAGGAGAAGCAAACACATTATTAACTAATCTTAGGTTGTTTGAGGTTGAAATGTTATTGTAATTTAAATAGAGGGCACAACTAACATAACTAGCATCTCCAGAAGTATTATGAACAGAATTATGAGCAATGTCTGTGAATGCATTTCCTGCATCATAAATTCCATAAGTAGTATAAGTGATTGCACCTAACTGGAACATGTTATTAGCAATTACATTTCTATTTGTTGAAGTTCCAAGATTTTGAGTTAAGAAAATACCGTATCCACCTAGTTGGTTGCTTGTTTGATTTTTAGTAACAATGATACCATTATCACACAAAGCATAATAAAGAGGACAAGCAAAAGTATTTATTCCGTTTCCAGAACCAGTAATAGTATTTCTTGTGGTTACAATGCCATTTTGTGCATAGGCATAAACTCCATAATAGAAAGGATTAATAAAGTTCGAGTTTCTAATCACATTACCAACTGATTTTGTTGTGGTGTTATTAAAGAAGTTCACACCATAGTAACCACCAATGATTGTGCAACTGTCTACCAGCAAAACATTACCATTATTACCAGCAAAGTTTAGGTTCAAAGCGTTACCACTAGAGGCTATACCAGCAAATGTGGTAAAACCTGTTGTTAATTGCGCTACTCTTACAGTAGAACGAATTACACTGTTACTATCAGCACTGTTTGTAAATAGAACACCATAACCGCCACCTGAAAGCGCATTTGATTCAATTGTTAGGTTTCTAAATACTAAATATTTGGCACCATCCACTAATATAGTAGCTCTTTGACCAGAGGCCGTGTGCACTATTCTGGTAGAAGATGAATCAGCACCTCTGTAGGTAATCGTATTGATTGGGGAAGACCCAGGTATTTTGCCAGTAAATGTTAAAGAACCATTGTAAGTACCTGGAGCTATATTTACTACAACTGGACCATTAACACCGCAAGTTTGAAGCAATTGCGTTACGGCTGTAATTGAGTTGAAGGTAGAATCATTTGTAGGAATAGCAGCATTTACAAATAAATTACCAGAAAGTGCTGTACAAACTGTAATACTAGCCGTGTCATTTACTGGGAAACTATCCGATGTAGAATTTGGCATCGAAGTCCAAGCTTTAATTCTGTAAACACCTGGATTTAAAAAATTAAAGGTACCAGCAGAAGTGGTAACGGTATCATCCTTTGCTAAAAGTCCACTCCAAAGATTTGGCGATTGAACGGAATCATTAACCGTCCAATTAATAAAGGATGTTGTTAAAGTATTTGTACCAAAGTTCTTCAAGAGTACATTTACATTTTGAGTACCTAAAGAAATTGGATTAATAGGTGAAGTTATACGAGTTAAACCTGCATCATCACCATATATTCCAAATTCATATGCACCTGGATCTGGCGTAATAGCATTTCTTAAGGCACCTGTTACATCTCTAGGAACATCTGTTGTAACAAAACCGATGTTATTAACAGTATCGCTGCCTGGCATGTAATATTCAGGCCCAACCGACAATCTGAATAATGGATCAGCACTCACGCTGTTTTGATCGTATGCACTAGCATTTACAGCCCTCCAAGCAGTGAATGTGGTGATGTTTCCTCCATGGAAGCCCACAAAATTATTGGTACCGGTTTGTTTTAAGTGTACTACATTGTTATTGATAACATAACCTGCACCCGTTGTGGCTAAATAGTAAATATACTTAGCACCAGAACCTCCTCTATTTAAAAACCAGATATTGTTTCTAATGGTAGTAGTTGTAGGAGTTCCAGAATTATAATATAAATAAGTAACACTAGTAGAAGTTGAAGTAGGATGATCAACCACAAAAATATTGTTGAACAACCTTATGTTACTAGCACTTAATTGGTAGAACCCATAAATAGTACCATTGAACCTAATATCATACATTTGGTTGTTGCGAATGATAATTGGTCTAGTAGTTTGTGTATTGGTAGCAATCAAATAATAGCCATAGAAAGTACCAGTTGTAGTTTGTAAAGCTTGATATGGTTGTTTAATCACATTATTTTCAATAGTATCTTGGTTAACACTATTTACCATATAAAATCCATAAAAAGTAGTTGGAGATGTTTTTGTTGGACGAGATAAAATATTTCCAGAATAAGTAGTTCCGGCGCTATATGCTACATAAAATCCGAAAACTGTAAAATCTCTTAAAATATTATTTTTAAACACATTGAATGTGTTTACGCCATTATTAACGGCTTGTGGCTGGTAAGCAATTGCGTAATAAGGACCTCCAGTAGAATTTCCGATGATTTGGTTGTTCTCAATTAAGTTACTGCTACCATTGATACCGGTTGTAGTTGGATTACCCAAACTGCCAGTAAATGCAATACCAGCTGACAATGAACTTCCTGTTACCGAACCAATGTCTATGGTATTGTTCAAAATTTTATTAAAATCTGCACCAGCAGTAAAGATGTATCCAATGCCATAAGATGCATTTAATGAACGAACAGTTAGGTTATTAAATGTCATAAAATCTGCTCCAATTAGGTTAATGATACCAATGTTTGAAGGGTCGATATTATTGAATTGGATTGTATTGCCATTGCCATTTACAACGATATTATTGACAGCGCTTACACCTGGAATAGTTCTAAAAAACAATTGTTCTGTGTAAGGGCCAGAGCCTGTTACAACATTAATAGTAACTGGACCAGAAACTCCTCCTACAGATAATAATGTTGCCACATTGGTGAAATTTTGAAAAACTCCCGCACCAGTTCCTGCTGCATTAACCGTTAAAGTGCCAGCAGAAGCAGGCGCTGTAACGCTAGATAAAGAATTATTATCTGGATTTGGGTCAGCACTACCATTAACATTTCCTAAAGTTGCAGTGATATTGAACAAGGTGTTGACAGTTAAGTTAACACTACCCAATAAGATGTTGCCGGAAACTGCTCCGCCTCCAAGTGGACCAGTGTACATAACTGGCGTTTGGGGTACTCCGTTAACAGACCAATTAATCATGGCACTGTCAATGGTATTAATACCAGCATTTCTAATCTTAACATTTATATTTTGTAATCCAGCCAAATATGGCGTTGCTGGAACTACAATTTCTGCCATCGCTCCATCTACTGAAATAGGGGAAGCTTCCCAAGCGCCAATATCCATTGGGTTAGTTCTAGTGGCACCTGTAAAGTCAACTGGTACAGTTGCAAGTAAGGTTGTATCTCCACTACCATTGTATGCACCATCTCGAGGTGAATAAACATTTGAAGCAGGATTTGTAAAGTTAGGTGAAACCTCAATACTTTGTTGGTCTGCAACCGTTAGTGCAGCTCTCCATTGGGTCAAGCCTAAATAATTTACGCCCAAATAATTTGCTAAGTTGTAATTGGCAGTATTTCCAAAATAAGCATTTCTATTTACAGTTGCGCCTGTGGCCCAGCTTCCTGTAACATTTAGTGCCAATTTCTGACCAGTACCACCGCGTGTTATTGAAATTAAGTTGTTTCTAAAATCTATAGCTGAGAAAGTGGAGGTTCCACCCGTGAAATACAATCCCCATGTTTGAGCAGTTGTAGAAGTATTGCTAACATTGTCAAACAACAAGGTATTGTTGTAAAAACGATTATTGAAACTCGTCAATAAGTAAAAACCATATTGAGGTCCATTTCCATTAATTTTATGAAGCAAGTTATTGGTAAACAAATTACTTTCTGTTGTGCTATTGGCTCCAGAATAGTTAATCATATACCATCCAAAGAAGGTACCTGTATAGGTTGGAGAACCATTAAAAATATTAGTAATTTCGTTTCTATCAAAGGTTTCGAACCTAGACTGAGAAGAAAGGTAGAAACCATATACTGTTGTTTGTTGAACTTTTGTGGCCCTTGTTAAAACGTTTCCTCTAAAAACCGTTCTATTTCCATTTTGCCAATAAATACCAAATTGGAAAAAATCTTCTATTCTATTATTTATGAATTGATTTCCCGAATAAGTTGCAGAAGAGCTCATAGGAAACCCAACAATACCGTAATACAAACCAAAACTAGCTGTGCTACCTTTAATTACATTATTTTGAAAAAGGTTTCCAGCACCATTATTTCCGGAAGTTAAGACAGATGTTAAACTACTTGAAAAAACAATACCTGCCGAGTTGTTAGATGTACTAGAAGTAACATTTGTAATTTCTATTCTTCCGTTTTTGAAAGTATTCGAATCTGCATTTGATAAGAAATGCAAACCCCAACCAAAAGTATTACTTGTAGAGCGAACAGTTAAACTATCAAAAGTTATGTGTTTAGCACCTTGAAAACGAATGAGTGCAGGATTTGCGGCAGTACAATTAAATTCCATGGTACTACCAGCACAATTAAAGACTACATTGTTGGTTGCGCTTGCACCTGGAACGGCAAAGAAAGTTACTTGCTCATTGTAAGTACCAGGGCTTACATTAAATACTACAGGAGCAGAAACACCACATGAAGTAATAGCAGAGTCTGCAGCACCAAAAGTTCTAAAATTTGTTGCACCAGAACCGGCGGGGTTAATGGTATAAGTTCCTGCTAAAGGTCCTGAACAATAAGTAGCTAAACTTCTACAAATGGTATCATTTCCTGGTGTGTTATTACCTGCAAAATTGGGATTATCTGTCCAAGTTCTTAATAAGTAAGTTCCAACAGCTGGTATACTCACTTGGGTAGTAAATGTTGCTGTATAAGAAGCTCCAGGAGCAATAGATAAACTTGACAAAGATTGAGAAACAGGCGTATTATTATTTAATTGATAATATATGTCTACGCTGGTAATTGTAACTGTTGAAAGATTAGTGAAATTAAATGCCACTGTATTATTACCTACAAAAGGAGAAGCAGGTTGAGTGATGGTTCCACTGATTAAATCAGCAGTAGAAGAAGGCACTAATAAAGTATAATCCTCATACTCTGCTGAGTAAAAAATAGGTCCACATGGAGAAGCAATTTGATTTAAACCATCGCTAGCAATTCTAATTCTATAGGCTCCAGCAGCCAAGGTTGAAGGCAAGATAAATGAACCATTAACAAATAGGTTTGCATTTGTTTGAGGTGAAGTTAAAACTAACTCTGGGGCTGTTGTAGCAAATGTACCATCATTGTTATAATCTATATAAATTCTGAAGGTAGTACTATTACCTGCTCCCACTCTAATGCTATAATTTATTGTGTCGGAGGCAAGTGCACGCACAATTAAATTAGTATAATTAAAATAGATGGGAGCACCAGTCCCGCTGGCAGTTAAATTATTGATTTGAGTTGGTAAGGTGGAGGTCCCAAGTGTAACTTGCTGAATACCCATTTGGTAGTTGGCAACATTTGTTGCACCAATGCTGGTACAATAATTTGGAGGTGTATAACATTGGGCATTTGTTTTGAAAGTAGCAAAAACTGCTACAAACAATAAAAATGAACCCATCAATGCTGATCCAAATTTTCTTCGAATACTAAAATCTAAAGATAATAGTTTTGATAAGTAATAATTTGTCATAGAAGTTTAGTTAGTTTTTTTAGAATATAATCTGATTCAAGTAATGTAATTTTTTCATAAAAAAAAAGCGAACCTTTTAAAAGTTCGCTTTCTTAAGATAAAATTAAGTTTTAATTTCAGGTTAAAAATCAGGCAGATAACGCCCTTTCCAGATCAGTTAAAAGGTCTTCTATATCCTCAACTCCTACGCTAATCCTCAACAAATTATCTACCACACCTGCCTTTTCTCTTTCAGCTTTCGGAATAGAAGCATGTGTCATTGTCGCTGGATGATTTATTAAACTTTCTACCCCACCTAGACTTTCTGCAAGGGTAAAAATGATAAACGAAGATGCTATCTTAAAAGTTTTCTCTAAATCGGCGTCTTTAAGCACGATAGAAATCATACCACCAAAACCCCTCATTTGTTTTTTTGCAACATCATGGTTTGGATGTTCTGGGAAGCCTGGCCAATATACCTTTTCGATTGCAGGATGATTTTTTAAATAATGCGCTATTTTTTCTCCATTCTCGCAATGTGCTTTCATTCTTAAATGAAGTGTTTTTAAACCTCGTAATACCAAGAAACTATCTTGTGGGCCTGGAGTTGCACCACATGAATTATGAATAAAGGCTAATCTATCATGTAAATCTTGATTGTTGGTAATGAGAGCACCCATCACAACATCACTATGCCCACCCAAATATTTTGTTACACTGTGCATCACAATATCGGCACCTAAATCAATTGGATTTTGAAGGTATGGTGAGGCAAAAGTATTATCTACTGCTAAGATTAAATTATTAGCTTTTGAAATAGCTGCACACCTTTCAATATCAACAATTTGCATGGTAGGATTGGTGGGTGTTTCAATCCAAATTAATTTTGTTTTATCATTCAAATATTTCAAAATATTATTTGGATCAGCCAAATCAATAAAATGAAATTTAATACCTATGGGTTCATAAATTTTAGTAAACATTCTATAGGTACCACCATATAAATCATTTCCGGTAATTACTTCATCTCCAGGCAGCAAAAGTTTAACTACAGCATCTGTTGCACCCATTCCGCTTGAAAAGCAAAGTCCGTGATTGGCATTTTCAAGGGCTGCCAAACATTTTTCCAAAGCTGTTCTGGTAGGGTTTTTTCCACGCGCATATGCATAACCTTTGTGTTTTCCTGGACTTTCTTGCCAGAAAGTACTCGTTTGATAAATGGGTGTCATAACTGCTCCTGTGGTTGGGTCTGGTTCTTGACCTGCATGGATGGCTTTTGTTGCAAACTTCATTTTATAAATATTTTGACAAACTTACAGCAGTGAATAACAATTACAAAGGCTAGCTTATAGAATAAATAATTTGAAAAATTTGGCATTAAAAGAATTTAAATTACCTTTCTACCAATATAAACACACGGATGAGAACGCAATTTATATCCAAAATGAATAAGACTGAAGCAGGTTTTCACCTCTTGATGACCTTAAGCTTGGCAGATGGATCGATACAAAAGGCAGAAAGCACTATAATTTTAGATTTCCTTGAAAAAAGTTTTCATGAGCCAATAGAAATTATTAAGGAACAGGCTTTTCTAAGAGCTTGCCCAACGGAAGAACTTATCAATCACTTTACTGAAGTGGCTCATCAATTTTATGTAATGAGTACTGAAGAAGAAAGAAACAGTTTAATTTCCTTTGCTATGAAGGTTGTTATGGCTGATAAGAAAATGGAGATTGAAGAAAATCAGTTTATTCACTCCCTGTTTGATGCTTGGGCAATCGATTAAATAGATTTTTGCTATTTACCTGAGACAACTTTGTCTTTTATAGCCTTTAGTTCTTTCAAATCTTTGGCATTGCATCTACATTTTTCTGCACCATCAGAGGTATAATAAAGCAACTCACTATTGGCAGCGCTTACAAAAAGTTTGTTGCAAAACTTTTCATCTTTAGAATAGTAAAAATAAACCAATGAATTGTCTTGCCACTTTATAGATTTCTGAATTTCCTCGATATCAACTTCTTCTACATCACCATTGAACAAAGTCATGGCATCTTCTTTTCCTTTTAAATCCAATTGCTTGTCTTCTATCAACAGCTTTTTATCAACCAACTGACTTTTGTCAGAAGGGTAATTGTTCATCATTCTGCTTGCAGAAATCTCACCATCAGAAGTTGCTTGAATTGCATAATTAAAATAATTATTTAAAAGCTGAATTCCTCTTGTTGCTTCTGCATCCCAATCTGCGGTATCTATTCTATTTCCTGCATAAGCATATGCCAATAAAATATCTGGTGTGATTCGGCGTGAAAATTTCTTTGTAATTACAAACGCATTCATGTCCTCTTCTGAACTAGCTACCTTAGCCTTAATTTTTGAACCTTTACTTTTACTAAAATAAAGGAAGGCAAAGTCTCCTTTTTTGAACCTATACAAGGCAGTATCTTCTGCAAAATCATAACCAGTATAGGTCCAATAACGCTCTACTGCTGCAATTACAGAAGCATTGTATGCGCTATCTTGTAATAAAACAATAATTAACCTTGTATCCTTAAACTTTTCAATATCAGCACGTTTCTTAAAACTTCCGAATTGTGCAAAGGCTCCTAAACTTAGGAGAATGAATACCGCAGTGTTAAATAGCTTTCTCATAATATTGGTTCAACACACAATCATACAAAATTAAGCGCAAAAAAAAGCAGTTTATTGCTAAACTGCTTTCAAAAAAATTTGGTTATTCTTAGGCTGCTTCCATTTCTGAATTACTGTATCCATACATTTTCCCATACATAGAAAGACTATTCCTAAGTTGTCTTCTGGCTACAAATATCCTCGTCTTCACAGTTCCAATTGGTATTCTAAGAATTTCCGCAATCTCATGATACTTAAAGCCCTTTACATTCATAGTAAATGGTTTACTTAAGCTCATAGGTAATTTACTTATTGCAGATTCAATGTCGGTTCGAACAAACTTTTGCTCCCCATCATTTTTTACAAGTGGTGCAACACTATCTAAATAAAAATCATTATCAGTTTGATCGATAAAAGTATTACGCTTAACCATCCTGCGATAGTTATTAATAAATGTGTTCTTCATGATTGTGTACAACCATCCTTTTAAGTTTGTACCACTTTCAAATTTATCTTGATATGTAAAAGCTTTTAACATTGTTTCTTGAACAAGGTCATTGGTGTCTTCTACATTTCTTGTTAATTGATAAGCGTATTGTCTTAAAGGCTTTGCTTCTCTTTCAACCATTCTTTTGAATTCTATTGCAGTCATGTTGTTTAGGTTTTCTTTCGATTTGTTAAACAAAGATATGAGGATAATAATGAGAGATGCAAGCGATTTTGTTTAACAATTATAAATTTTCGTTAAACAAATCATAAAATGTTGATTTTCAACTGATAAATTTTTTAAATATGCCTAACGCCTGTTAGAATGTCATATTTTGTGATAATAAACAGACATTTACAATCTATTTTTAGTTGCTAAAAGGACATTTTTGAACCCTAAAAAAACATTTTGTACAACTCTTAACTTATAACATTAAACAAAGCTTGTAGGGAAAATTAAAACTGCATGCCGCGTTCAATCCTATTACCTTTGTATAATTATGGAAATTGCAGTTTCAAGAAAAGCTCACTTTAATGCCGCACACAGATTACATGTTCCTCTTTGGACGGATGAAGAAAATTTTGCCTTTTTTGGCAACTGTAATAACAAAAATTATCATGGACATAATTATGATTTGATTGTAACTGTTATTGGTGAAGTTGATCCAATCAGTGGTTATCTTATCGACATGAAACAACTAAGCACTTGGATAAAGCAAGAAGTAGAGGATGCCTTTGATCATAAAAATCTCAATCTCGATTGTGATGAGTTCAAAAACCTCAACCCTACAGCAGAAAACATTGCAGTGGTAATATGGAATAAATTACGTTCTAAAATTCCAACACACCTTAAACTTAAAGTAATTCTTTATGAAACAGAAAGAAACTTCGTTGAATACAACGGAAATTAAAAATCAGCATATGACCCATGAAGAGATGGGCGAAAGTCATGCAGGTTTTTCAATGGAAACACCTCTTCGCGAAGATGCCTTTGCATTAGATGATGAGTTGAAAATTGAGCTCATTGAAAAACATTTTAAAGAGATTATGCTCATTCTTGGTCTCGACTTAAACGATGATAGTTTAAGTGGAACGCCTCACCGTGTTGCCAAAATGTATGTAACAGAAATGTTTAAAGGGCTTGATCCAAAAAACCTTCCTATTGCCAAACTATTCGACAATAGATACCAATATAAAAACATGTTGGTAGAAAAAAACATCTCCTTTCATAGTGTTTGCGAACATCATTTTGTGCCAATTATCGGTAAAGCTCACGTATCATACATTCCAAATGGTAAGGTTGTAGGATTGTCTAAACTAAACCGCATTGTTAGGTACTTTGCACAACGTCCGCAAGTGCAAGAGCGCATGACAGTGCAAATTGCGAACATGCTAAAAGAGGCTCTAGGAACAGATGATGTTGCCGTTATTATTGAGGCAGATCACATGTGCGTGGCCATGCGTGGGGTGCAAGATGTAACTAGCAGCACCGTAACTTCGGATTACTCTGGAAAGTTCTTAGATATGAAAACCAGAGAAGAATTCATCAAAATGATTGCTTTGCAGAAATAAGTTTTCCTGCAACAATTACATTTTCAATTAGATTTTCACCAAAACTATAAGGCAAATAAGCCAACCCATTCACCTTTTTGGTAATAATGAGGTTGGCTTTTTTGTTTTTAGTAATGGAGCCATAATTTTCACTTAATTCAAGTGCATAAGCAGCATTAATAGTCATTGCATTCATGGCCTCTTCTGGTGTTAATTTCATTTGTGCACAAGCCAAACTTAATACAAAGCCCATTCTACCACTCGGTGTGCTTCCAGGATTATAATCACTGGCCAAACAAACAGGCAAACCAGCGTCTATCATCTTTCTAAGTGGCGCATAAGGAATTCCAAGAAAGAAAGAGCAACCTGGTAAAGCTACTGGCATGGTTTCACTTTGCAATAAACAAGCAATTTCTTCTTCCCCTGTATACTCCAAATGATCTACACTCAAAGCATTATGTTTGACCGCAACTTGTACACCACCTGTATACCCAAGCTCATTGCCATGAATTTTTGCTTTCAATCCGTATTTTGCTGCAGCCACTAACAACTCCGAGGTTTCTTCTGGCGTAAAAAATCCCTTATCGCAAAAAACATCCATATAGTCTGCAAGGTTTTCGGCATGAATAAGCGGCAACATTTCATCAATTATCAATTTTATATAGGCAGCACGGTTTTGTTTGAACGCTAAGGGAATGGCATGCGCTCCAAGAAATGTTGCCTTAACCGGGATGTCACTCGCTTCCTTAATTCTTCTTATAACCCTCAGCATTTTTAATTCATCCTCTACGCTAAGGCCGTATCCACTTTTTATTTCTATAGCACCAGTACCCCAAGCAATAAGCTGTTGTAAGCGACTGAAAGCGGCTTCAAACAGTTCGTCTTCTGACATTTTGCTTAATTTTGCAGCAGAATTTAAAATGCCTCCTCCTGCTTCTGCAATTTCTTCATAAGATTTTCCTTTGATGCGCATTACAAATTCTTCTTCTCTACTCGCAGCAAATACAATGTGTGTATGCGAATCTAAAAACGAAGGAAGTACTAATTTCCCGCTACAATCAATGGTTTCAATAGCACTTTCAAAACTTGGTATTTCTGCCATTTTACCATAATCTTTTATGGTATCGTTTTGAACCCAAACCCAAGCATCACTAAGCGTTTGCCAATCTTGCATTTCTTTCCCTTTCTTAAGGAGTCGCCTACTTTCATCGATACCTTCTAAGGACTTAATGTTTATCAATAATAAATCTGCCATGTTGCGAAAATAGGTAATGAACTTTAGTAACACATCGCCATATTTTTGTTTATTTGCTTTATGAAATATTCAAAGCCATTTCTAACAGCCGCTTTTTCCTTTCTTTTATGTATCCATTCCTTTGGGCAAGCACCAAGAAATCTAAATTCATCTGAAATTGAATTAGAGATAAAAAAGTTAAAAACAAGTGGCTCCGTTTTATACATTGCTGCACATCCAGATGATGAAAACACAAGACTGATTTCGTGGTTGGCAAATGATAAATGTGTGAGAACGGGCTACCTTAGTTTAACAAGAGGCGATGGTGGTCAAAATCTAATTGGCTCAGAACAAGGCACAGAACTGGGTGTAATTCGCTCGCAAGAATTATTAGCAGCCAGAAGAACAGATGGTGGAGAGCAGTTTTTTACAAGAGCCTTTGATTTTGGTTACAGCAAAACACCACAAGAAACTTTCGAAAAATGGAATAGAGAAGCAATTTTAGCAGATGTGGTTTACGTAATTAGGCATTTTAAACCAGATGTAATTATCACCAGGTTTTCTACAGACGGTAGCGGCGGACATGGCCATCATACAGCTTCTGCGATGTTAGCAGAGGAAGCTTTTGAAGCAGCGGCCAATCCAAAAAAGTTCCCAGAACAATTGAGCACGGTGAGTGTATGGCAGGCCAAAAGATTGCTTTATAATTCTGCTGCAAGGTTTTGGAACCCAAATGCAGACATGAGCGGTCACATAAAAGTAGATGTTGGCACTTATAATGTTTTGCTTGGTAAAAGCTATGGCGAAATTGCCGCTGAAAGCCGCAGCATGCATCGCTCACAAGGTTTTGGTTCAGCCAAACAAAGAGGTGAATTATTTGAATATTTTAAACCCATTAAAGGCGATACCACAAATTTAAAGGATATATTTCAAGGCATTGACTTAAGCATTCGTAGGTTCAAAACAGGTAAAAAACTAGAAGACTTACTGGTTGAATTGCTAGAAGTTTGGAAGCAAAACGATTTGGATGCTTGCAACAGGTTATTGAAAAAAGCCATTGTGTTATGCCAATCGAATGACAATGATATTCCGGCTTACCATAGAGAAAAACTTTACAGATTGCTTTTACATATGTATGGCATTCATTTGGAAGCCACCGCTGAAAACGCGGGTACTACTGCTGCTGGTGATTCCTTAAAAATAAAAGTAACAGCGCTCAATCGTTCGAATGCAACCATACAACTTGAATCTATAGGCGTGTTTTTAAATGGAGGAAAATTACCCGAATGTAAACCGGGTGCTTACAATGAAAATAATAAACAGGTTTTGTCTACCAATAAACCCTACCAAAAGGTAATCAGTTTTGTTACTTGCAAAGATGCTGCTGCTAGCACGCTTTATTGGCTAGAACAACCTATAAAAAACAATAAGTTTAACCATCTTCCTATGTTAGAGCCGTGGGGATTGAGCACAAATTATTCTGTAATTTTTGATATTAATATTGGCGGGGAGAGCTACCAGTTTTCTGAGGTACTAAAATACAAATGGGTTGACCCGGATAAAGGCGAACAATATCGGGCACATTTAATTGTTCCACCTGTAACTTTAAGGCTTCCATCCTCAATTTTGATGATGAATGGACAGGGTTCAAAAAAAATGAAAGTATTGTTACAAGCACAAAAAAATCAAGTGAAAGGGGTATTGACTTGTGGCGAAAAAAGCTATCCTTTTGAAATAGCCAAGAAAGGAGAAATTCAAGAGATGACGATACTGCTAAGTGCTAAAGATGCGGATATGCAAACTGGCAAAGTAGACTTAAAACTAAGGGTAAATGATTATCAGCAAGTATTTAATGTGGGATATGAAGAAATTAAATATGATCATATTCCAGTACAAGGTTTGTTTCCTAATGCTTCTGTAAAGTTGGTTCAAACCGAAATAAAAAGAAAGGTGAAAAAAATTGGCTATCTCGAAGGTGCAGGAGATGAAGTGGCAGCTTGTTTAGAGCAGTTGGGATATGAAGTGGTGATGATTACAGACGAGCGATTGAAAAAAGGAAAGTTGTCTGAATTTCCTGCTATCATTACAGGTGTGAGGGCGTTTAACACCAATGAAAATCTTACGATATATAAATCGAAATTAATGGATTATGTGCGTAATGGAGGCAACTTAATTGTGCAATACAATACCAATAGTTTTGCAGGACCATTTAAAGGAGAAATTGGGCCTTATCCATTTAAGATTTCGCGCAATAGGGTAACCAATGAGCAGGCAATGGTTAATTTACTAGAGCCGCAACACCCAGTGTTTAATGTACCTAACAAGATTAAAGAAACCGACTTTGAAGGCTGGGTGCAGGAGCGCAGTATTTATGAAGCCGCCGAAATTGACAGCAACTATAAGCAGTTATTGATAATGGGCGATACCGGCGAAAAACCGAGCACTGGCAGCCTAATCACCACTAAATTTGGCAAAGGATATTATACCTACACTGGCTTGGTATTTTTTAGGCAATTGCCCGCTGGAAATGCTGGGGCGTACAAGCTGTTTGTAAATTTGATTGAGCAAGGAAAACATGCTGTGAAGAAGTAAAATTGGCTCACAGATAGCACAGATGAACACAGATTTTTTAACACATGAAAAATACCACTTTACTCACTTCAATCTTCATTTTACTAATGATTACCTTCTTTAGCAATTGTAAAGAAGATTGCGTATTTCCAGTTCAAATTATTCAAACATATAAGCTTTATTATCCTTGGTGGTATCCATACAAGGAAAATGATACTTTAAACTTTTTAAGGCTTCCTGAAAATGATACTTTAATATTTTATGGTGGTATGTACAGCTTTCCAACGTATGAAAGGTCTCCTGGCTGCGATTGTTGTCCAATACCAAAATATGAATTTCTGCAACAAACCTTTTATACTGAAGACAAAAAGAACAATATACGAGTAGAAATGGATGGCGGTTCCTTCGAATTTATAGTGAATAATGTGCGTGATTATGGATTTGACATAGGAGGACATGGCTCCCAGCTAAGTGAAGTTACCACCCCCGATTCTGTTTATACTTGGGCTTATAAGGAAGATGATGCTGGGCATTCTTGTTACTATGCAGGTAAAGTGGGTATAATAAAATATGCTTATGAAAACAATGGTGTCTGGTTGTTTCTTAGGAAAAAGTAGGCGGCTTATTGCCTTTGTTGTTGGCAAGCCGCTGGGTGCTAGAGGCTAGAAGCTAGAGGCCCTATCATTCCACCGCAGTAACTTTTGTAATTTGTGGCAAAGCGTTTCTGATGCCGTTTTCTATACCGGCTTTCATGGTCATGGAGCTCATGGAGCAACTGCTGCAATTACCAACCAAGCGCAGTTGCACTTCCAATTCATCGGTTATGTCTACTAATTGAACATCTCCTCCGTCTGCCTGCAAAAAAGGCCTCATCCCGTTTAATGCTATCTCAACTTTTTCTGCTAATTCTTGGTTCATAAGACGAAATTAATTATTTAATTAGAATTAGCTGCTATTGGGTTAGCATTAAGCATGGCAATTTGCTGCGCTACCCTTTCTGCAATTTGCATAAAAGACTTTTGTGCAGGCGAGTTTTCTTGCAAAGCTGCTGGCACTCCCCCATCGCCACCTTCTCTCACACTCATGTAAATGGGTACTTCGCCAAGAAAGGGAACATTTAACACATTGCTCATGGTTTTTCCGCCGCCGTAGCCAAAGAGATGGTATTTGTTATCAGGCAACTCAGCTGGTGTAAAATAAGCCATATTTTCTACGATACCCAAAATTGGAACCTTAACAGGTGTCATGCCAAACATGGTTGCAGCTTTATAGGCATCGGCCAATGCAATTGCCTGAGGCGTGGTAACCATCACAATTCCAGTAAGTGGAACTACTTGCAACATAGTTAAATGAATGTCGCCTGTTCCTGGAGGTAAATCTAAAATCAGGTAATCTAACTCGCCCCAATCGGTATCGTTTACAAATTGTCTTAACGCAGAAGAAACCATTGGTCCGCGCCAAACCACGGCCTGTTCTGGTTTAATTAAAAAACCAATTGACAAAAGCTTTATTCCAAATTTCTCGATGGGCACCATTAAAGATTTGCCATCAACATCTTTCATCATGGGTTGACTATCAATTTCGCCAAACATCATGGGTACAGAAGGACCATGAATGTCTGCATCTAATAAACCAACTTTTGCGCCTGTTAAAGAAAGGGCAATGGCGAGGTTACTGCTCACGGTTGATTTTCCAACTCCCCCTTTTCCACTGGCCACAGCAATGATATTTTTTACGCCAGGAAGGGTTAATTTATCAGGTCTGTTGCTGGTAACATTGGCGGTCATTTCTATTTTAACCACGGCATTTTCGTCCACTAAAGTATGAATGGCCTGAATACAATCTTTCTCGATTTTTTCTTTCATAGGGCAAGCAGGCGTAGTTAATACCACGGTAAAACTAACATCCTTTCCTTCTACCACTACATTTTTAATCATGTTAAGGCTAACAAGGTCTTTCCTTAAATCTGGCTCCTGCACTGTACTTAAAGCCTTTATGATATCATTTGCGTTCATTAAATTTACTTCTTTTATAATTCAACAAATATCGTGTGTTTTTGTTGCAGTGCAAGAATACTCAAGTTCATCCTATAAACTTTCTGCTTTATCGGTTCAAACCGAAAAAAAAAGAAACAAACCTAGATATTTGTAGCACCATGCAGCATTTTTTTGACAAAAGAGATATTCTTATTAGGCACAGCATCATCTTGATATTATCCATGCTGTTTGGGCTAAGTATGGTTTCTGACGACCCAGCATTATTCACTTTGGAGGGTTGGTTAAAGGCATTGATTTGGAACTTCCTTTTCATTTCATTTATTTGGAACGGTAATATGGCCTTATTCAAAATTGGGCCTTTTGAAAAACTAAGTTGGGAAACAGAACCAAGAAAGAAGATTTTAGTAGCCTTAGTTGTGGCGTTATTTTGGCCAATTTTGTGCTACTATTTATTTAATATATACTTTTATGAACCTATTCTTGGATACCCATGTGAATTAGGTTCAAAAGAGAATGTTATTTTCTTGATTATTACCGTAAACATTACCTTACTTATTAATGCAATTATGGTAGCCAATGAGTTTTTTGTGCATTGGCGTAAGTCTAAACTTGAAAAGGAAGCTTTGAAAAGAATTACCATTAGCGCAGAATTTGAAAGTTTAAAAAACCAGGTAAACCCTCATTTTTTGTTTAATGCACTAAATACTTTATCTGGATTAATAGATGAAGAGCCCAAAATTGCATCCCGATTTGTCCAAAAATTATCTTCGGTTTACCGCTATTTACTTTCTCAAAAAGACAAGGAAATTGTTAGTTTAGGCGAAGAACTTGAATTTCTAAGAAGTTATATCTTCCTGTACCAAATTAGGTTTGGAGAAAACTTTAAAGTAGAAATTGATATTCCTTCCAATTTGATGCACAAAGAGATTGTAACCTTAACGCTTCAAATGTTGTTTGAAAACGCCATAAAGCACAATGTCATTAGCAAAGAAAAACCCTTAACAGTTAGCATTTATGGCAAGGAAAATAAGCTATGTGTGAGCAACAATTTACAGCCCAAAACCATTCTAACTGAAAGCAATGGCATAGGCTTAGAAAATATCAAAAACAGGTATGCAATTGTGAGTGAAGAGTTGGTTGAAATTAATAAAACAGCAAGCACATTTTCGGTTTGTATTCCTTTAATTTAATCGTATGAAACTAATCATAATTGAAGATGAATTGCCCGCTTTAAGGCGTTTAAGTAAAATGTTATTGGAGCTCATGCCTGAGGCAGAAATTCTAGGTTCGGCAGATACCATTGATGGAGCGGTTGCCTTGTTTCAACAGCATAAAGACGCGCAATTGGCTTTGATGGACATTGAGTTAGCAGATGGGCAAAGCTTTGAAATTTTCAATCGGATTGCAGTTCATATACCAATTATTTTTACAACTGCTTATGATGAATTTGCTTTAAAAGCTTTCAAAGTAAATAGCATTGATTATTTGTTAAAACCTATAGACCCTGATGAGTTAAAGCAAGCTTTAGAAAAATTTAAAAAGCTGCAATCGCCATCAAATACGGTTAACTTACAGGAATTACTCGTCTCATTTAATCAAAAAACTGAGGCTAATTTTAAGCAACGCTTTTTAGTGAAAATGGGTCAGAAATACCTATCCATTAACATCTCAGAAGTGGCATATTTTAACGCGAATGAAAAGGTGGTGTATTTGGTAACCAAAGACCAAAAGAAGTATATTATAGATTATACCTTAGATGAATTAGAAGGTATGGTTGAACCAAAAGCATTTTTTAGGTTGAACCGACAATATCTTTCAAAAATTGACGCAATAGAGAGTATTTCAAGCTATTTTAATGGTAAGCTAAAAATTCAATTGAATCCTAATGTAGTTGATGAAGTATTGGTAAGCAGGGAGCGAGCTTCAGAATTTAAACAATGGTTGAACCAATAGCTAATTAGGCCCAAACTTTAGTGCCTTCGGTACAATTGGTGCAAATGTCTATTTCTTTTCTACCCCTCAAAATTGCCGACCTAAAATTATAATAAGCTTTACTCTTCCAGACCCTTTGAAAGCTGTCGACACTCACATCGCCAAAACGATGGGTAGCATCTTTGTCGAAACAACAAGGCACTACAAGTCCGTCCCAGGTAATAACAGAGCCGCGCCACATGCGCCAACATTGGTTCAACAATTCATTTTTAATGACATACCCCTCCTCTGTTTTTTTGTAACGGCTAAACTTATCGGCTTCTGGAATTAGGTCATCCGTATGTTTATAGTCGTAGATTTGGGCAGTTTTAATGCCCAATTCATCTACCCCTAATTCTTTGGCTTTCTTTTTTAATGCTGGAATTTGGTGCTCATTGTGTTTGAAAGCAATGAATTGCCAAATGATATTTGGAGTAGTTTTGCCAAGCTTCTTTTTCCAATAAACAATTCTTTCTGTGCCTGCTAAAACCTTTTCGAGGTTACCTCCTACTCTGTACTTTTCGTAAGTTTCTTGCGTTAGGCCATCCATAGAAATGATGAGTCTATCTAAACCACTTTCAACAGTTGCCTTGGCCATTTCATCTGTAAAATAATGCCCATTGCTTGAGGTTGCAGTATATACATTTTTGGCGGCTGCATATTTTACAAATTCAAGAAAGTTTTTGTTAAGGAAAGGCTCCCCTTGAAAATATAAAATTAAGTACATTAAATCTCCATGAAGCTCATCAATTATTTTTCTATACAAAGGTAAATCTAGCATTCCCGTATTACGCGAAAACTCTCGCAAGCCGCTTGGGCATTGAGGACATCTGAGATTACAACTAGTGGTTGGCTCAATCTCCATTACAATTGGGTTTCCCCAATGAATAGGACTTTTTAGTAAAAGAGAAAACTTATAACTCAGGTATAGTTTGATTGCATTTGCAATTTTTCTATTGTTGAGCTTAGAAAAGAAATTTATACCATCAGCAAAGTTTAGGTTCATTGTTTAATCTACATTATCATGTAGGAAGGTATTGTTACTTTTAATTTCCGGTCGACCAGACTCATCATCAAACAAACTTAACCTAGAAACTTGAGAGGTTGAAGAATGTGGTACTTCGTTTAAACGTTTCATTTTACGTTTGTATGCAGGTTCCTTTTCCATATCTCGCAATCCTTGAGGAGATTTAATACTAACATTCAGCTCCATTAAAGTCTTTATGCGATGTACTTTGCTTTCAATTTTACGTTCTTGGTCTTCAATTGAGGCATTGTTTATGGGTCTGGCATAAGACTCATTTGAACTTGTCTTCAAAGACATTTCATTTGGGTTTTCTTCGGCAGTTGGTTCAAAAAAGGGCTCTGAATATTCTGTTTCATAAAAATCTTCCTCTTCAATGCGCAAGTTCATTTCCAAAGGGTCTGATATTTCTTCTGACCTAATTTCATTCATAATTTCGTCGAGGTTAAACCTAACTTCAACAGGCGGAACAGGCAATTTGGTTTCGGAAACAGGAGGAGTTACGGGAGGAGTTATGGGTTGAACATTAGTAGGCAAGACATCCTCAATTTCCTCTTCATATAAATTTGCTTTATGGTTGAGGGGAGCAGTTTCTACTTTTCCAACAATGATTTTATTTTCTTTGGGTGCAGCTTCAAAACCAGTAGCAATGATTGTAACAGAGATATTATCTTCTAAGGTATCATCATAACTGGTTCCAATGATCATTTCGGCCGTAAAGCCACTCTCTTCTTGAATGTAATCAGAGATTAAGCTAAATTCATCCATTAACAATTCATAAGCACCTTGAGAAGTGCTGATGTTAAGTAATATATTTTTAGCACCTGTGATTCTGCTATCATTTAACAAAGGTGAACTCAAAGCTGTTTTAACAGCTTCAAGCGCACGGTTATCGCCTTTTGCTTTTGCTGAACCCATGAGTGCCACACCGCTAAAACGCATAACAGTTCTAACATCTTCAAAATCTACGTTGATATCGCCTGGGTAGGTGATTACCTCGGCAATACCTTTAGCAGCCGTATTTAATATTTCGTTAGCATGACCTAAAGCTTGGCGCATTGGAAGGTTCCCATACATTTCCTTTATCTTATCATTAGAAATAATAAGCAAACAATCTACACTGTTCTTGAGTGCTTCAATACCTTCTTTTGCATATTCAATTCTTCTTTTGCCTTCAAAGGCAAATGGGGTGGTAACAATTCCTACTGTTAAAATACCCATTTCCCTTGCGGTTTTGGCAATAATTGGAGCTGCACCAGTGCCAGTTCCACCGCCCATTCCGGCAGTTATAAAAACCATTTTGGTATTTACCCCTAACATTTCAATGATGTCTTCAATTGCCTCCATTGCAGAGTTTTTGCCAACTTCGGGGTTTGAGCCTGCACCTAATCCTTCAGTTAGGCTTGCACCCAATTGAATTTTTGTTGGAATTGGGCTGGCTTCTAAGGCTTGTAAATCGGTATTACAAACCATAAAATCTACACCCTTAATGCCTTGGCTATACATATAATTGACAGCATTTGAGCCACCACCACCAACGCCCAATACTTTTATAATTGAAGCCCTATCTTTTGGCAAATTGAATTTTAATAAACTTTCCATATCCTTTTTTCCTTAAGGTTAATAATTAGAAATCGCTAAGATCTTTATCATCATTTAGCCAATTTTTACCCTTTTCTACTAAACGTTTTAGAAACCCAACTCCTGTTTTCCCTTCCTCATCAGTATCCAACTTTTTGCGGCCGGTTTCATCTTTTGAATTACTAATGGCGAGTCTTTCTTCTTCTGCCAAAAGGCCTTTGATTACGAGTCCAACCCCAGTAGCATAAATTGGGCTCTTGATTTCTTCTACAAAGGTTTTTCCAATATGTTCATTGGCATATCCAATTCTGGCATCCAAACTAGTAACATACTCCGCTAATTTATCTATATGTTTAAGTTGAGAGCCTCCTCCTGTAATTACAACACCTGCATTGAGTTTGCGTTCTAACCTTGAACTTTTTATTTCATATAAAACCGATTCAAAAATTTCTTCAACTCTTGCTTGAATAACCATGGCTAAGTTTTTTACTGCAACTTCTTTTGGAGGCCTTCCATGAAAACTAGGAATACATACTATTTCATTTTCTTTATTTTCTTCGGCTAGGGCTGAACCAAACTTTACTTTTAACGCTTCAGCTTGATTTTTTAGCACATTACACCCTTCTTCTACATCTTTGGTTATGATATTTCCACCAAACGGAATAACAGCGGTATGTCTGATAATGCCATTTTTAAAGATAGCAACATCGGTAGTACCACCGCCTATATCTACTAAACAAACACCAGCTTCCATTTCTTCTGGCGTAAGCACTGCTTCGGCAGAAGAAAGAGGTTCTAGAATTAGATCGGCCACCTCTAAGCCAGAACGGTCAACACTTTTATAAATATTGGTAATGGCATCTACATTGCCAGTGATAATATGAAAATTAGAAGACAAGCGAACGCCTGACATGCCAATTGGATCAAGCACATCGCCCCAATCATCCACAGCATATTCTTGAGGTAAAACATGAATAATTTTATCACCAGGAGAAAGGGCAAGTTTATTGGTATCAGCAATTAAGCGCTTTACATCTTCGCGGCTTACTTCAACTGCCTCTGTGCCTAAACTAATGCTATTTCTATGTTGTAAGCTTTTGATATGTTGGCCTGCAATGCCCACATGCACACTATGCAAAACCAATTTTATTTCGTTTTTCAATAAGGATTGACGTGCTTTTTCAATGGCTTCATTGATGGCTTTCACCGTCTTTTCAATGTTGCGCACTTCACCCCTAATGACACCAAGGCTTTCGGCTTTCCCCATGCCGAGCACTTCAATTTTGCCACCTTCGTTTCTTCTACCTACAATGGCGCAAACCTTTGTGGTACCTATATCTAATCCTATAATTACACTTGACATGTTCCTAATTATTTTTTTCCAATTACCTGACCTTTAAATCTTAAATCTATACTTCTATACTTATTCCAGCCAATTCTGTTCAAACCTTCTTGACAAAAAACAAGCATCATTTCAAACTTTTCTTCGAGGTTCTCAGTAGTCCCAAAAATGAAATAGGCTCGTCCAACTTTTGGGACCAGCACAAGTTCATTATCGGCTCTTACAAATATCTGTTCAATAAATGCATTCAAGAATGGGTCTTTATCAACAAAAGAGGCCATAGCATATAGTTGATTTCCTACAAAAGAGTACACCGTGTCTCCCTTCTCATATCTTTCAAAAATATTACCATTAGCCACTGGCACGTGTGCTGTGTAGGCCTCGCTAATAGGTATTTTGAACCCTTTTTTATCTAAATAATATTGTGTACCATCAAATCGAATTACCCTTAATATTGGGACTCTTTGAACCACCTTTATGTTCATTTCTCCATGCAGGTCTATGTAAACATCTGCTTTTTCAATGTGCACTTGTTTAGCTAATTTTTGCTCAAATTTTGAAACATTTATCTCTTTCATTGGCAATCCAATGAGTTTTTTGCCCTCACCAATTTCATGTCTTATGACGTCGAAAACACTTTGCCTGTTAAAGAATCTAACATCTAGCGGGTAAATGCTGATATTAACTTTTTTACACTTAAGTTCTTGCTCCTGCTTATTCACAAAGGCAAGCGCAAATACAAGTCCGCCCAACATGCCAACCCAAGCAGTAATGAGCAAGCCTTTTTTAAGCAGCTTTAGCCATTTATCATATTTAGGCTTTTCTGTCATTTAAGTTTTAAACGAATAGGTTCAACCAAAGTATCTATATCCCCTGCGCCTAAGGTTAAAAACAGGCTAGGTTGCAAAGCTGCAACCCTTTCAATAAGTTGTTCTTTGGTGCATAATTCAATCTCATTACACTTGATATTTTCGAGCAACATGGCAGAGCTAATTCCAGGAATTGGCAATTCGCGTGCTGGGTAAATATCTAATAAAAGAAGGTGGTCTATTAATGAAAGACTTTCTGCAAATCCTTCTGCAAAATCTCTGGTTCTTGAGTATAAATGAGGTTGAAATGCCACCACCAATTTATGATTTGGGTACATCCGTTTTACCGAGGTAAGAATGGCTTTAAGTTCTTCTGGATGATGCGCATAATCATCAATAAAGACCCTGTACTTTTCTTTGATGATGTATTCAAAACGTCTTTTTACACCTGAAAAAGATGCAAGTCCTTCCTTAATTTCCTCATGTGACAACCCAGCTTTTAAGGCAATGGCTGCGGCTGCAATAGCATTTTCAACATTGTGTAAACCTGGAATTCCTAATGAAACATCTGTAATAATTTGATGGTTCAAACTTAAATCAAAAATATGCTCAGCTTCGTTTATTCTAATGTTAAAAGCAAAATTATCTGCAGTTTCTGTTAGCCCATAAGTTTGAAATGGCACCTTTAATCTATCTATAATATCTAATCCAATTTTGATAAATAACATACCTCCCGGCATGATTCTTTTGGTGTATTGAACAAAAGAATCTTTCATGGCATCATGCTCGCCATAAATGTCTAAATGATCGGCATCTGTAGAGGTAATTACAGCCAAGGTAGGAGACAAGGTTAAAAATGAGCGATCAAACTCATCGGCCTCTACCACATTATATTGGTTGTAAGTAGGTATTTCTGCAGCCCTTTGATGTAGCAAAAGATTGCTATTGTAATTACTCGAAATACCCCCTAAAAACGCATTACAACCTACAGTGCTTTGCGCCAATAAATGAGCAACCATTGTAGAAGTAGTTGTTTTACCATGCGTGCCCGCAATCCCAATAGTTTTATAAGCTCTACTTATGGTACCTAAGACCTCTGAGCGTTTTTGAATTTGAAATTTATTTGCTTTAAGCCAAGCCCATTCTTGATGATTAGCAGGAATGGCTGGTGTTAAAACAATTAAGGTATCTTTTACATTAAGGTTTAAGGTTTGAACCAAGGATGGAGTATCTTCATAATGAATATACATACCTTCCTCTACAAGCTTTTTAGTAAGCGGAGTTTCGGTTTTATCATAGCCCAGTACTGTAATTCCTAAGTGATTAAAATACCTAGCGATGGCACTCATTCCAATACCGCCAATCCCTAAAAAATACGCAATTCTAATTTCTTTTAATTCCATACTCATTTTCTTAATGATAATAACTCCGTGGCAATTTTCTCCGCCGCCTGATGAACCGCCATCTTAGCAATTTGCACAGATAATTGGTTTCGTTTACCTTCATCTTCCATTAAATCTATAGCGGTTTGAACCAAGGTGTTGAGCGCTTCATTATCTTTTACCAAAACGGCAGCATTATTTTTGGTTAAGGCCAATGCATTTTTTGTTTGATGGTCTTCACTCACATTTGGAGAAGGAACCAGAATAGTAGCTTTTCCTGTAAGTTGAAGTTCTGCTATAGAGAGCGCTCCTGCCCTGCTAATAACCAAATCTGCTGCAGCATAAGCCAAATCCATTTCGTAAATAAATGGAGAGATTAGGAGTTTGCTTTTTGTAATTACCTTTTCACTTTCCTTGCTAATAAAATTCTTACCCGTCTGCCAAATGATGTTATAATCCATTTGACATAAAGTATGCAGTCCCTTTTCCATGCTTTGGTTAATAGTTCGAGCACCAAGACTTCCACCAATAATTAGGAGAGTTGGGCGACTTGGGTTCAAACCGAAAAAAGAAATGGCAGCCTCCCTTTTTTGGTTAGCTGTTAAGATGTCTTGGCGAACAGGATTACCAGTTAAAACAAGCTTTGAAGCAGGGAAAAACTTTTCCATTCCTTCATATGCAACAGCAATTTTATTGACCCTATTTTTAAGGATTTTATTGGTGATACCAGCATAAGAATTTTGCTCATGAATCATAGAAGGAATTCCTTTTAAGGTGGCAGCATACATCATGGCACCACTGGCATAGCCGCCAAACCCAATTGCTAGATGAGGTTTGAAACTATGAATGATGCTTAAAGAACGCCAAACGCTTGATATAACTTTAAAAGGAAACAGTAAATTTTTAGGACTTAAACTACGTTGAAATCCGCTAATCCACAGGCCTTCTATGGCATAACCCGCCTTAGGCACTTTCTCCATTTCCATTCTATCAGCCGCACCTACAAAGATAAATTCTACGCCATTAGGAAGCATTTTCTCTAACGTTTGTGCCAAGGCGATAGCGGGATAAATATGGCCACCTGTACCACCACCACTTATAATTACTCTTAAGTTTTCTGTCATAATTTAAGTTGGTTTTTAATCATTTGAATCTTCTGTTTCTACATATCTGCTTACGCTCATGATGAGTCCAAATGCAATACTTGTCATTAAAATAGAGGTTCCACCCATGGATATAAAAGGAAGTGTTAAACCCGTATTAGGCACAATATTTACAGAGATGGCCATATGGATTAGCGCTTGCATGATAAAGGCAAAGGACAATCCAATGGCTAAAAGTGCTCCAAATGCTTTTGGACTTTTAAGTAAAATTCGAAAGGCTCTGTACATAAATAGTAAATACAAAGACATCAATCCTAAAGCGCCAAACAAACCATATTCTTCAGCAAAAATTGCATAAATAAAATCGGAATAGGCATGTGGCAAAGAGTTTCTCTCTATGCTGCCTCCGGGGCCCTTTCCAATAAGGCCACCGGTTGCAATAGCCATTTTTGCATGGTCGTTTTGAAAGGTTACATCACGGTTATCTGAGCCATTAGAAAAGTTTTCAATACGGTGCTTCCAGGTCTTTACCCTACCCAAGCCACTTAAGTGTTTGTCTGGCGTATTAATTAATAAAAGCACTAAAAGCGCAATCACGGCAAAGATGGGACCACCCACATAAAAAATATGTTTCACACTTACTCTGCCAATAAACATAATAACCATGGAAGTGCTTAAAATTACTAGAGAGGTGGAAAGGTTAGATGGAGCAATGAGCAAACAAGTTAGGCCAACATGAATGATAATAGGTAAAAAACCCTTTTTAAAATCCTTAATATCATCTTGCCTAAATGCCAATTCTCTTGCTAAGAATAACACTAAAGCCACCTTTGCAAAATCGGAAGGTTGAAACTTTATACCAATGATCGGAACCCTAAGCCAGCGTTGGGCTTCATTGGTGTTTGAACCAAAAAACATGGTTAAAAATAGAAGTATATAACTCAGATATAGAATCGGTTTAGAGAACTTAATAAAGTACTTATAATGTATACTATGCACTAAAAGCATGAGCAAAAAACCTGCACCTAAAAAAATCATTTGATTGAACAAGAAAAGCTCAGGGCTTCCACCATGTCGTTTGTAAGCCAAGGCACTTGTTGAGCTATAAACAGATAGCAATCCAAGTACCATAAGCATAATGATAACTAACCACATGATGCGGTCGCCTGAAGGCTTTATACGTGACCAAGCAAACAGTAGCATATTTAATTATAAATTCTTAACAGCAGCTTTAAATTGTCTACCGCGGTCTTCGTAATTTTTAAACAAATCAAAGGATGCACAAGCAGGAGAAAGCAAAACAGCTTCACCAGGCTTAGACATTTTTGCGGCAACATGAACTGCTTCTTGTGCACTACTCGTATTAAAAATCATGTCAACATCTTTACCAAATGCCTCATGAATTTTGGTATTATCAAGGCCCATACAAACAATGATTCTAACTTTTTCTTTTACAAGTTCACTTAACATTGCATAATCATTTCCTTTGTCTACACCTCCAACAATCCAAATGGTTGGCTTATCCATGCTTTCTAGCGCGTACCATGCCGAGTTCACATTTGTGGCTTTTGAATCATTGATATAATCCACGCCTCTAATGGTTGCCACCTGCTCTAGTCGGTGTTCTACATTTTGAAAATCTGTTAAGCCTTCTCTGATAACATCCTTACGAATGTCTAGTGCGTTAGCGATAATGGCTGCTGCCATTGAGTTGTAGGTGTTGTGACGACCTCTAAGTACAAGTTCTGAAGTATACATATTAAAAGGGTTTATTTGATTGTTTTGGGTGGTGATAACGATTTGACCATCGTTTAAATAAGCACCTGGTATTTCTGCTTTTAGCAATGAAAATGGCAAGTGCATCGCTTTTCCTTGTATTTGATTTAGGTTTTTTAAGGTTAACTCATCATCAGAGCAATAAATGAAGTAATCATTTTCAGTTTGATTTTGTGTTATTCTAAACTTCGCGTTGATGTAATTCTGAAGTTCATAATTGTATCTATCTAAGTGATCTGGCGTGATGTTGCATATGACAGCCATCTCTGCTTTAAAATCATACATATCATCCAATTGAAAGCTGGATATTTCTAAAACAAAATAGTCGTAATTGCCAGTAGCCACTAACCTACACATGCTAATACCGATATTACCTGCAAGACCAACATTTAATCCAGCTTTCTTTAATAAGTGGTAGGTTAATGAGGTTGTTGTAGTTTTTCCATTAGTGCCTGTGATACAAATCTTATAAGCAGAAGTATACCTTGAGGCAAACTCAATTTCATTGATGATAGGAATATTTTTTGCGCGAAGTGCTTTTACGATTTCTGCCTTTTCTGGAATTCCAGGACTTTTAATTACTTCATCTGCATTTAAAATTAATTCCTCAGTATGCTGATTTTCTTCGAATGGAACCTTCCATTCATTAAGTTCATTTTTATACAAATCACTAATGGCTCCTTTGTCAGAAACAAAAACATCGAATCCTTTAACTTTGGCTAAAATTGCAGCCCCAGTGCCACTTTCTCCACTACCTAAAATTACTATTCTGCTCATACTATCTAACTTTAAGGGTAATAATGGTAATGATGGCCAATAGAATTCCAATAATCCAAAAACGGGTTACAATTTTTGATTCATGAAAACCCAGCTTCTGATAGTGATGATGCAGTGGAGACATTTTAAAAATCCTTCTGCCTTCGCCATACTTCTTTTTAGTGTATTTAAAGTAAGATACCTGCATCACAACAGATAAATTTTCAATAAGAAAAATGCCGCATAAAATTGGAATCAGTAATTCTTTACGCACCATAATTGAAAAGGAAGCTATGATACCGCCTAAGGCTAAACTGCCAGTATCGCCCATAAAAACTTGCGCTGGAAAGGCATTGTACCAAAGAAAACCTATACATGCACCAACCAAAGCGCCAGCAAATATTACCATCTCTTCAAGGTGAGGGATGTACATAATATTTAGATACTTAGAAAATATGATATTGCCACTTACATAAGCGAAAACTCCTAAAACAAAGGAAATAATTGCTGAAGTACCCGCTGCTAATCCATCGATTCCGTCTGTTATATTAGCCCCATTAGAAACAGCGGTAATGATAAAAATTACGACAAATAAATAAATTATGAAATTATAATCTTTATAGCTGGTTCCAATCCAGCTCAACAAACTTACATAATCAAACTCTGAGCGCTTAAAAAATGGGATGGTGGTGGTAGTAGCCTTGCTTTCTTTAACTAACATTAACTCATTGTTTACCAACTGCGGATTTAAATTATGTTCTTTAATAAACACTTCATTTACCTCGCTTGGCTTGTAAAACTCTTTCGTTTTTACATGTTGATTAAAATACAAAGTAGTAGCAACTATAACACCTAAACCAACCTGACCAAGCACTTTAAACCTGCCAGCCAAACCTTCTTTGTTCTTTTTAAAAACTTTAATATAGTCGTCTAAGAATCCAACAATACCTAACCAAACAGTTGAGATAAGGATAAGAATTATATAGACATTGTTTATCCTAGCAAACAATAAAGTTGGAACGATGATAGCAGCAAGAATGATGAGCCCACCCATTGTTGGAGTGCCCTTTTTTTGTTGCTCTCCTGCTAAACCCAGGTTTCTAATTTCATCACTAACTTGCAATTGATGAAGCTTATTGATGAGGGTTTTTCCATAAACAAGAGATATAAACAAGGACAAAATAATTGCCATAGCCGCCCTAAAGGAGATAAACTGAAACATACCAGCTCCAGGGAAATTGTAGGCTTTGTCTAAGTAATCAAATAAATAATATAGCATAAATAATATTTAGTTAAGCTTCAAAAATTTTAAACATATCATTCAAAATGGCTTTATCATCAAAGGGGTATTTTACACCTTTAACCTCTTGATAAGTCTCATGGCCTTTACCAGCAACCAAGATGATATCACCTTTATTGGCTAAAGAAACAGCCATTTTGATTGCCTCTCTTCTATCTGTAATTCGGGTAGTTTTTTTATAGTGCAAAGGCGGAACACCCGTCATCATTTCATCAAGGATAGTTTCGGGGTCTTCGTTTCTAGGATTATCTGAAGTAAGAATAACACGTGTACTTTTTTCGCAAGCCACTTTTGCCATGATAGGACGTTTTGCAGCATCCCTATTGCCACCGCAACCCACAATTGTTATTAAGGATTCATTGCCAGTTCGGGTTTGATTAATGGTGTCTAATACATTTTCTAAGGCATCAGGCGTGTGAGCATAATCTACTATACCCACAACACCAGTGCTAGAACGTAGGTATTCAAATCTTCCTCTTACTGCATTCAAACTACTTAAATGGGTAATTACTTCTTGTTTATCCTTGCCTAACAAACAAGCTACCCCATAAACTGCCAAAAGGTTGTAAGCGTTAAAATTCCCAACCAATTTAAACCATGCTTCATCCCCATCAATATTGAGTAACATACCGTTAAAATCACTTTCAATGATTCGTGCTTTAAAGTCGGACATGTGTTGCAAACCATAAGAATATCTAGTGGCTTTTGAATTTTGAAGCATCACCATACCATTTTTATCATCCTTATTGGTTAAAGCAAATGCATCTTCATTTACCTCATCAAACAATTGCTTTTTTGCTTTGATATAAGCATCAAATGTTTTATGATAATCCAAATGGTCATGCGTAATATTTGTAAATGCTACACCAGCAAAATGTAAATGTTTTATCCTATTTTGATGGATGGCATGTGAACTGGCCTCCATAAAACAATACGCACAACCTTCATCCACCATTTGTCTTAATAATGCATTTATTTTTATGGCATCTGGTGTTGTATGTGTGGCTGGAATTACAGCTTCATTAATTTGGTTTTGAACCGTAGAAAGCAAACCCACAGAATATCCAAAAGACCTAAATAAGTTAAATAACAAGGTTGCAACCGTGGTCTTTCCATTAGTTCCGGTAACCCCAACCAATTGCAATTCTTTGCTTGGTTCATCATAAAACTTATTTGCCATACAGGCCATGGCAGCAGAGCTATTATCTACAAGAACATAAGTTACATTGGCATCGCAATGAGAAGGTAAACTTTCACAAACAATTACTTCACATCCCTTTTCTATTACTTGTGAAATAAAATTATGTCCATCAACTTGTGTTCCTTTGATGGCAAAGAATACAGCATTACTTTTAGCCTCTCTGCTATCAAAGGTTAGCATATCAATTTCCTTTTGGTTTGAACCAAGGAGTTTGATAAAGTTTAGGTCTGATATAAGTTGTAATAAGGTTTTCACTTAGCTTAATTCGATTTGAATTGATTTATACTTTTTTGAATTTGTCCCAGGGGCAATAGATTGACGTTTTACTTTTCCAACACCTATTACAATCACATTTAATCCCTTTTTCTCTAATAAATAAACGGCATCTCTCACGCCCATTCCTACAACATTTGGAACACCCGCACCTTCCATTTTAATTGGGGCCAAGGCCAATGATTTGTCTTGAGGCAAACCAGCTACCCAATCTGTTTCTTCTTGGTGAATTGAATCATTATGAAAATGAGAAGAGAGAGATACCTTATTTAGAATTGTTTGTATTTGCTCCTTATCAGCTTTAGGGATAATTGGCAAATCTTGGGTAGAATTTTTCATTGCAAACTTTAACTCCTGATGCAAAGACAAAGCACTTGCATAAACCTTATCAGCAATTTCTTTGAAAACAGGTAAAGCAACTTTTGAGGCATAATAGTTATCTTTTCTAGGACGACTTATCACCACTAAGCATGAGTATTTGGGATTCTCTGCTGGAAAATAGCCACAAAAAGACGCTCTATATGCCTTGATACCTGCAACATTTAAAGCACTGTTTTTATCAATTACAGCCGTACCTGTTTTTCCAGCATAACTATAATGGTCACTTCTCAATTCAGAAGCCGTGCCTCTCAATACAACACCTTCCAACATACATTGCAGTTGCTTTACTACCTCTGGTTTGCAGATTTGTTTATTTAAAACTTTTGTAGAAAATGTTTCAATAACTCTTCCTTCTTGCTCAATTCTTTTTACTAATAAAGGATTAACCATTACACCATTATTTGCAACAGCATTGTAAATGGTCAATAATTGAAGTGGTGTAAACTCTAGCTCGTACCCAATGGCCATCCAAGGTAAACTTGTGCAAGACCATCTTTTGTTATCTGGACTTTTAACATCAGGAATGCCCGCTCCTTCAACCTGCAGAGACAAAGGCTTTGTTAAACCAAGCGATTTGTAAAAATCATATAATTGATGCGGATTTTTAGCATAGTAATGGTTAATCTGTTTAGCAAATGCCACATTGGAAGAATGTTCAAAAGCATATTGCATGTCAATTAAGTTGTTACCCAGGTGAGAGTCTTGCATGGTAGCTCTACAAAAAGTTTTCACTCCTCCTTCAACATCAACATTATCCTTTGGAGTGGTGTATCCATCATTAAGCAAAGCCATCATAGAAATTAGCTTCATGGTAGAACCGGGAGCAACTTTTTCACCCACCGCATAATTGTATCTTTCGGCATAAACACCAGGAGAAATACGTGTAAGGTTTGCAATAGCTTTCAACTCGCCAGTATTTACTTCCATTAATATCGCAGTTCCGTATTCTGCATCATTTTCAACAAGTGTTTTCATGAGGGCATGTTCTGCCACATCCTGAAGGTTAATATCAATGGTAGTAATAAGGTCTTTACCTTGTTGTGCATCAATCACTGATTCATCGTCTATTGGTATCCAAGAGTTACCAGCAATTCTTTGCAGTACTTGCTTTCCACTCTTACCCTTTAAAATCGTATCAAATGCTCCTTCCAAACCAACTGGAGCCACACCATATCTAGAGAACCCAAGAGTTCTTTCAGCCAATAAATCAAAAGGCTTTTCACGTTTACTTTTAGGTACAGCAATGAATCCGCCTTTATTCTTACCCTTTCTAAAAATAGGAAAACCTCTCATGGCCTTCATTTGTCGGTAACTAAGTTTTGATTTAAACAAAGTATATCGACTGCCAGCTAATTTAATTTTGGTTAATTGCTGCTTATAGCTATCAATTGATTTATCCTTAAATAAATTTGCCACATTAATGGCAAGGGAATCCACATAAAGTTGAAAGGTATCACTATTTACAAAACCTTGTGTTTTTGCATCTATATAAATATCATAAATAGGAATAGAAGTAGCCAATAGATTGCCTTTACAATCAAAAATATTCCCTCTTATAGGTTCAATGTCGTCCTCCTTAATGGTGAAATCTTCAGACATTTTGCGCCATTTATCTCCCTCAACAAACTGTATTACGACGATGTTATATGCAATCCAAATAGCAAAAAGCAGCATACCCGAAAACACAATCATGCTTCGGATAAAAATTGCTTTTCTTGTATTTGTATTACTTGCCACTGTAGGTTATCTTTTGAGGAGGTGTGGTTAATTCTTTAATTCCAATTGACTTTAACTTTGAAGCAACAGCACTTTGCTTACTCGCGCGCATTAATTCACTAGAAACAGATACATATTCGCTGCGTAATTCTTTTAATTCTCCATTTAATTTATCCGTTCTTCTAATGAGTTTTTCAGCTCTATGACTGCTATAAATAAATAGGATCACCCAAAAAAGAAGGTATAAGATAAAAGGTGTTTGCTTTCGCAATACATCTGGGTTAATCTTGAAGTCGTAGTCGGCAATTTTGCGCACCCTTTCCGTAAACTTTTTTGTTTCAGGATTTGGGATAGCCGATTCCAAGCTTTCTTCTTCTGTAATTATCCTATTCATCATTTACTTATTACTTTCTCTGCAATCCTTAGCTTAGCGCTTCTTGAACGTGGGTTTTGAGTTAGTTCCTCTGGAGAAGCTGTAATAACTTTTCTAGAAATAGGTTGCAAGGGTCTATTTACATTTCCATATAAATCCTTTTCAGCTTCACCATTAAAATTACCTGTCTGAATAAAGTTCTTAACCAATCTATCCTCTAGGGAATGGTAGCTCATTACTACCAATCTTCCGCCAGGTTTTAAAACTCGAGGCACTTGCAATAAAAACGACTTAAGCACTTCGAGTTCATGGTTTACTTCAATTCGTAACGCTTGGAATACAGGTGCTAGAAATTTATAGTCTCCAAATTTTGGGGTATGCTTTTTTAAGGCATCTTTTAATTGCCCTACAGTTTCAATAGGGCAAGTACTTCTATAGGCAACAATCTCTCTGGCTAAAGCACGTGCATTACTTAATTCACCGTATTGATAAAGTATATCAGCAATAGCGGCTTCGGGCAATTCATTTAACAACACAGATGCAGCTTTACCTGTATTCCTATCCATACGCATATCCAATTCTGCCTCATCAAACCTAAAAGAGAACCCTCGTTCAGCTTCATCAAATTGGTGAGAGCTCACACCTAAATCTGCCAAAATTCCTGCTACTGGCAAAAGGCCTTGATAATCGAGATGATTGCGTATAAACTCAAAATTCTGATCGATAAAATATAATCGATCATCTTCGGGTAAATTTGCTTTAGCATCCTCGTCTTGGTCGAAAGCAACTAGTTTTCCTTTTGGACTTAACAAGGATAAAATTGCATTAGAATGCCCACCTCCACCAAATGTCACATCTACATAAGTAGCGTTTGGCTCAATAGCTAAACCATCTAAACATTCTTGCAACATAACAGGGGCGTGATATTTATTTTCCATCTTCAGCCTCCTTTCTTCTATTACCCATCACTTCTTCGGCTAAAGCACTAAAATCAGACGGCTCCTCATTGAGCATCTTATTGTATTCTTCTTTGTTCCAAAGCTCTACTTTGTTGCCATAAGCAAGCAAAATCAATTCGCCAGTTAAACCAGCATATTCTTGCAACTGCTTTGGAATAAGCACACGTGCAGCGCCATCCATGTCTAACTGAGAAGCGCCTCTCAAAAAGTATCTTTTAAAGGTGCGCTCCTTTTGAATAAAATCTGAAAGCTTATCAATTTCTGCTGCAATAGATTTCCACTCATTACTTGGATATAACACACAGCACTTCTCAAAACCACGGTTGATAAAGAAGGAATCTTTTGCTGCCTCAGGCAACTGCTTTTTAAGCGCAGCCGGAATCATGACCCTTCCTTTGGCATCCATTTTTACTTCATATTCTCCGTGGAGTTGTGTCATTCCTTTGTTGCAGCGATTTCAGTGTAAAAGTAAATTCTTTTCGACACTTTTTACCACTTTCTCCCACTTTGTTAAAAAAATGCGACATTTCCACATAATTAACGATAATTATTAACACCCGTAGGGCTTGTCAGAACTAGCTAAAAAGGCAATTTTTAATTTGGTGGGGGATTTTTGAATGTTTAAAACTGTTCAAAACGTGTGAATAGATGTGGAAAACCTAAATTTAGTATATTTGAAACATGAAAAACCAAGTGTTGAAAAGCAGTCTAAGCCTCTTTCCTGCAATACTTTTGGCAATTATTCCCTTGGTTCAAACCAAACAAATACCAGACCCAACCTTGCTTTCAAGGCAGTTTCTTTTGTTGGCCTTTGGAGCAAGTTTGTGGTTAAATTTGGTAATACATTATCAAACTGCTCGTCAAATCATTGCACAAGAATTACTTATCCCTCTTTTAGGCCTTGCAGGAATCTATTTACTAAGTGCTCATTTTTCGTTTAACCATTCAGAAGCAGATTATTCAGTAACCAAAATGCTTCTGTACTTATCTATTACTTTGTTGATGATTTGGTTGATTCATCAAAACTTGCTTCAAAAAGAATTTCTGCACTTTGGAATTGCATTCGCTTCTGCTTTGGGCTTATTTTTATTAATTCAAGAGATTAACCACCTCTCGGCTAAAGGCACTCAACTTTGGTCTCAAAAAAACCTATATGAACTTAAGTCGGCTTTTGGACATAAAAACCTCTATTCTTCCTTTCAATTACTATGTCTACCCTTTCTTTTTCTCTTGTTTTTCTCAAGTAAAACTTGGCTAAAATGGCTAATTAGTATACTTATCCTTGCTATTGTCCTTTCAATATTTTTGGTTCAAACCAAAGCAGTTTTGCTTGCAATTTTCTTAACTGCTTTTTTACTCTTGTTCATGGCAACTGCATTAGGTGTGTTTGGTTCAAAACGATTAAAGTATCTACTGATTGCCGGATTTTCCGTTGTTACTTTAATTGCTTTTGCTAGTATTTTCTTATTTCCAGAAAAACTCCTTTTACTGCGCTCAAATGATACTGTAGTTGAAAGATATTTACTATGGACCAATAGCTGGCAAATGCTTAAAGAATTTCCACTGTTGGGTGTTGGACCAGGCAATTGGCAAGTCTATTTTCCAAAATATGGTTTGGGTAATTTTATGCAAACTAACTATCTCATAAGTGACGGATTCTTAACCTTTCAGCGGCCACATAACGACTTTCTCTGGGTGGCATGTGAAGCAGGTTTACTTGGATTTTTTCTTTACCTATTTATTTTTGGGTATATACTTAGGCAATGCTGGCTAGGTATCAAAAAAAATGAAAAGGAAGCTTGGATAATTGGCGCTGGAATTATGGCCTATTTGGTTGTTGCTGCTGTTGATTTCCCGCTCGAGCGCAATGAGCATCAACTATTACTTGCCATTTTAATTGCATTTGCCTACAAAAAAGAAATTCAATCACAACAAAAAATCTCGCTTGTCCTTATAGTATTGGTATTTATTGGCTTAGGCTATTCGTTTTGGTTCGGTTTGAACCGATTTGCACAAGAAAAAGAGGCCAAAAAAATGATTGAGTCTTATAGAAGTGGTAATTATAACAACCTATTAAAATACGCACAAAACATAGATCAAAGTTACTTATCTATGGACAATTACTCTATTCCAGTAGATTGGTATAAAGGCCTGACATTGTATAGCTTAGGCAGGAAAGACCTTGCACTCATCGCCAATCAAAAGGCCTATGCCGTTAACCCATTTCAAATACATGTTATCAATAATTTAGCAGGCATGCTTCATGAAAATGATTCCCTTGAAGTGGCATTGAAGCTGTATAACGAAGTTTTACAAATTTCACCTACACAACCAGACGCTCTTTTAAATAAATGTGCAGTTTTATATAATTTGGGTCAAACAAAAATGGCTTTTGAAACCTTATACTTGTTTAAATATGATGATGAAAACCAACAATTTCAGCAAAGTCTTGCGCAAATTGGAAAATCCTATTTTGAAGAAAAACTTCAAAAAGAGCCCAACGAAATCGAACTGAAACAATGGTTTTTAACATCTAAGAAAAAAGGTTATACATTTGAAGAAGCAATTATTCATCAGCCATGAAAAAAACTATTTCTATTTTATTTGCTTTTACCTTGCTCATTATGCAAGGAAAAGCTCAATCAGTTTCTGCAAATCCTAACAATGGCAGAAGACTAGACCGACTTAACGTTAAAATTACAGGTGTTAATACCAACTTTATTGCGGGCTCTAATACCTTACAATTCTTTAGAAATGGCACTTCCACTAACTTTATAAAAGTAGATGGATTGACAGCAATTTCTTCTACAGAAATGAATGCAAACATTTTTATCCAAGCCTCTGCAACCATGGGCAATTATTCTTTTGTAGTAAGAAACCCTTTATTTGCGAATGCCAGTAGCACCAATTTCTTTGTGGTTAGACCGGATACGGGAGCTGCCAAAATTTTATCTATTCAACCTAATATTATTCCATTAGGCTGGCAAAATTACAGAGTACTTTTAACGGGAGAAAACACTCATTTCTTTCAAGCTAGCAATACTCAAATTACTTTCTTTAAAAATGGCACAACAACCAATAACATCTCTGCCACTTTTGAAAACATAGATAATAATAGAATGGTTTATTTAATCATTAACCATGAAAATAATGCCGACGCTATGGGCTTTTATGACATAGAATTGAAGAATGAATTTGAAACACTCTACTTAACAGACGCCCTCAGCGTGAGGGCAAGCATTGGATTAAAAGAAGATATTTCCAATAAAGAACAGGTAAAAGTATATCCAAATCCGGCCAAAGAAAACCTTCAAATACAAACGTCCAAGAGCACTATCGAATCTGTTGAAGTATATGATTTAGCCGGCAGCTTGGTTCAAACCGAAACCCCTGAAACCCCCAAGCAAAATATTGAAATTCGCTTGTCTGAAATGTTGGTTTCAAAACAAATTTATTTGCTTAAGGTTCGAACCAAAACAGGCGTTTACTTTCATAAAATTATGCTAGATTAATGCCAATTTTCTCCCTTCCAATTGAATCTATTGCCTTAGAGCCAGATAATTATCATTTCTTTATTACTGTAAAAATAGGGGTTAAATCAGCTCGTCTCTTACTCGATACTGGGGCTTCAAGAACAGCTTTTGACAGTGAGAAATTCTTAAGATTTACAAAAGGAAAACGTTTCAATTCCTTAGAAATGCAATCGGTAGGATTAGGTTCTAACGAGGTTTTTACAACTATAAGCAACCTAAGTTCAATAAGATTTGGCGAATTAAAACTAACACATGTTGAGGTTGCCGTGCTTAACCTTTCACATGTGAATGCAGCTTATCAAAATATTAATGTTCCTGAAATTGATGGAGTTTTAGGAGCAGATTTGTTGATGAAACTTAAAGCTACTATCAATTTAAAAAAACTAGAACTAAAGTTAATTGGTTAAACTTAAGAAATCAATAATTTCAATACATTTGCCACAAAGCAAGCCCCAAAATATATGCAACAATTAGTTGAACAATTAAACGAAAGACTTACCAAGATTTACGAAGGTGGTGGAAAAAAAGCAGCTGCTAAACAAAAAGAAAAAGGGAAGATGCTAGCCCGTGAAAGGGTTGCCTATTTATTAGATGAAGATAAACCTCAGCTTGAAATTGGTGCTTTAGCTGGCTACGAAATGTATGAAGATCATGGCGGTTGCCCTGGGGGTGGTGTGGTAGTTGTAATGGGTTACGTGAGTGGAAGGCAATGTATTGTTGTGGCAAACGATGCTACAGTAAAGGCAGGTGCTTGGTTTCCAATCACTGGAAAAAAGAATTTAAGAGCACAAGAAATCTCTATTGAAAACAAGTTGCCAATTATCTATTTAGTAGATAGTGCAGGAGTTTACTTGCCAATGCAAGATGAAATTTTCCCAGATAAGGAACATTTTGGGAGAATTTTTAGAAACAATGCTGTGATGAGTAGTATGGGTATTACTCAAATTGCAGCGGTAATGGGCTCGTGCGTAGCAGGTGGAGCTTACCTACCTATCATGAGCGACGAGGCGATGATAGTAGATAAAACTGGTTCTATCTTTTTGGCAGGTTCTTACCTTGTTAAGGCGGCCATTGGCGAAGATGTAGACAATGAAACCTTAGGTGGAGCCTCTACTCATTGTGAGATTAGTGGCGTAACTGATTATAAATTTGAAAATGATGCGGCATGCTTAGACAGAATTAAGCGCATCATGGATAAAATTGGGGATTTTGACAAAGCAGGTTTTAACCGCACTGCCGCTGTGGCTCCAGCCAAAGACATGGCTGATATTTACCCCGCTGTAAACAACTTTACCAAACCTTTTGATGTAATGGAAATTATAGAAAGGCTTGTAGATGCTGGTACTTTCGATCCATACAAAGAACTTTATGGCAAAACCATTACTTGCGGCTATGCACGCATTGATGGCTGGGCCGTTGGTATTGTGGCCAATAACAGATTAGTGGTTAAGGCTAAAAAGCCTAAACAAAGTGCCAATGACAATCCTATGGAAATGCAAATTGGTGGTGTTATATACAGCGATAGTGCTGATAAGGCTGCTCATTTTATCATGAATTGCAACCAAAAGAAAATCCCTTTGGTTTTCTTACAAGATGTAACTGGATTTATGGTAGGCTCGCGCAGCGAGCATGGCGGAATTATCAAAGATGGTGCTAAATTGGTTAATGCGCAAGCCAACTCAGTTGTGCCAAAATTCACCATTATTACTGGTAATAGTTATGGCGCAGGGAATTATGCTATGTGTGGTAAAGCATACGACCCTCGTTTAATTGCAGCTTGGCCTAATGCTAAAATTGCTGTTATGGGTGGCGCACAAGCAGCTAAAGTTTTACTACAAATTGAAGAAGCTGCGTTAAAATCTCGTGGGGAATTGATTGATGAGGCAAAACAACAAGCTTTACTAGAAAAGATTACCGAAAGATACGAACGTCAAACAGAACCATATTATGCTGCTGCACGTTTGTGGGTGGATGCAATTATCAATCCTATAGAAACCCGCAAATGGATTAGCATGGGCATTGAAGCGGCAAACCATGCACCACTTACTAAAGAGTTTAGACCAGGTGTAATACGCGCTTAATGCGCTTCTAACCAGTTTTCGCCAACGCCAACTTCTGCTACCACGGGGGTTAATAATTCCATTGCAGATTCCATATTGGAAGTAACTAATGGTTTTAGTAATTCTATTTCGCTCTTATGGGTATCAAATATTAGTTCATCATGCACTTGCAATACCATGCGCGAATGAACAATGCCATTGGCAGGGTCTTTCATGGCAGCGTGAATCTTAATCATAGCCATTTTAATCATATCGGCAGCAGAACCTTGGATGGGTGCATTAATTGCGTTCCTTTCTGCAAAACCCCTAACTGTAAAATTAGCAGAATTAATGTCCCTTAAGTACCGTCTTCTGCCCATGATGGTTTCTACATAACCATTTTCTTTGGCAAAATTGATGGTATCATCCATGTATCTTTTGATGCCAGGGTACGATTTAAAATACTCTTCTATAATTTGTGCGGCTTCCTTTCTACTGATGCCTAAGTTTTGGCTCAACCCAAAAGCACTTTGACCGTAGATAATTCCAAAATTAACTGCCTTGGCATTGCGTCTTTCTTCTGGTGTTACCTCTGCCAAGTCTTTATTGTAAACCCTAGCGGCTGTAGCCGCATGAATGTCTAATTTGTTTTTAAAAGCTTCTATCATGGCCTCTTCTTTGGCAACTGAAGCTATAATTCTAAGTTCTATTTGAGAGTAATCTGCACTTAATAAAACATACTCTTCATTGCGCGGAATAAAGGCTTTTCGCACCTCTTTGCCTCTATCTGTTTTGATTGGTATGTTTTGCAGATTTGGATTGGTAGAACTTAATCTACCAGTGGCAGCAACCGCTTGGTTAAAGCTGGTATGCACCCTTCCTGTTAAAGGGTTTATCATTGTTGGCAAGGCATCTACATAAGTAGATTTTAGCTTTTGCATTTGCCTTACTGTTAAAATCTTTTTTACAATTTCATGTTCAGACAACCCTTGCAAAACATCTTCATCTGTTTTATACTGACCTGTTTTAGTTTTTTTAGCTTTTGGGTCAAGCTTTAAATGGTCAAATAAAACTTCACCCAACTGTTTAGGAGAACTAATGTTAAAGGGAACTCCTGCGAGTGCTAAAATATCTTTTTCTAAAATATGCAGGTCTGCTTCTAGTTCTTTAGAGTAATCATTTAAAAATGCCTCATTGATTTTAATGCCTTCAATTTCCATGTCACTTAGCACATCAATGAGAGGGAGTTCTAAATTCTCTAATAAATCACCGCCGTTTTTCTCTAGTAACTCTGGTGCTAGCTTTTGCTTTAATTGAAGTGTAATATCTGCATCCTCTGCAGCATATTCTTTCACTTTCTCCAAATCCACATCGCGCATGCTCAATTGGTTTTTTCCCTTTTTGCCAATAAGCTCGGTGATGCTCACGGGCTGGTACCCTAGATAAATTCCACTTAAATAATCCATTCCATGTCTAAGGTCGGCATCAATTACATAATGTGCTAACATAGTATCAAAGAGCTTTCCTTTAAGTGTAAGTCCGTAGCGCTTTAAGATGTTAAGATCATACTTAATATTCTGACCAATTTTGGTAATGTTTTCACTGAGAAAAATTGGTTCAAACCTTTTCAATAGTTGTTGAGCAGCTTCATAATTTTCTGGGCAGGGTATGTACCAAGCATGGTGAGGCTTAACTGCGAATGAGAGTCCAACAATATCGGCTTCGGTGCTTTCTAATTGAGAGGTTTCGGTATCAAAGCAAACCTCTGTATACAGTAATAATTCTGCTAAGCAACTGTTAATTTCTTCTTCGGTTTGAACCAAAAGATATTGATGAGGGGTATCTATGATAGATGCATAGTTCTGGGCTTGGTCTTCTGTGCTGGGTAGGTGATCTAGGCGCGGCGGCTTCGCCGCCGCGCCTTCTTCGCTCTTAGCACCTAATGCCCCTTGGTTAAACAAATCAAATACCCCAGCGGCACCTTGTCCACTCGACTTATCACTGCCTGCCTGCTTGGCGACTTCGCTAGAATTTGATGGAGCTCCAAACAACCTTGTCGCCAAAGTTTTAAACTCAAGCTCAGCAAACAATTTTTCTGTTGCCTCCTTGTCTGCTGGCTCTAGCAGCAATTTCTCTTCCTCAAAAGCAATAGGAACATTGATATCAATAGTAGCCAAACGCTTAGAGAGTAAAGCTTGCTCTTTGTTGTTTTCTACATTCTCCTTTTGTTTTCCTTTTAGCTCATGCGTATGCGCTAACAAGCCCTCTACACTGCCATATTTTTGAACCAACAGCTTAGAAGTCTTTTCACCTATTCCCGGCACCCCAGGTATATTATCTACAGCATCACCCCATAAACCTAAAATATCAATGACTTGCTTTACCTCAGAAATTTCCCACTTCTTTAAGACTTCTGGCACGCCCATTATTTCAATGTCATTGCCCATGCGTGCTGGTTTATATACAAATATATTTTCCTCCACCAACTGCGCAAAATCTTTATCTGGCGTCATCATATAAACAGTAAAGCCCTCTTTAGCTGCTTGCTTGGCAAGGGTTCCAATGATATCATCCGCTTCATAGCCATCCATTACCAAAAGTGGAATGCGCATAGCTCTAACAACATCCATGATAAAAGGCAAAGATTTGCTAATGTCCTCTGGCATTTCTTCTCTATGGGCTTTGTATGCCTCAAACTCTATATGCCTAGCAGTTGGCGCCGAGGTGTCGAATGAAACGCCAATATGAGTTGGCTTTTCTCTTTTGATTACGTCTAATAAAGTGGTTGTAAATCCAAAAATAGCCGAAGTATTAAAACCATAACTTGTTACCCTAGGATTCTGGCTAAAGGCAAAATAAGCGCGGTAAACCAAGGCCATACCATCTAATAAAAAGAGTTTCTTTGGAGTCATATGCTCGCAAGATAATAAAAGCTAACTTTAATTTAAGACAGCAATCTATGTAGATATATTCTTGGGTTTATATTTGTAACAGACACTTTGCCCAAAATTCGATGCACATTTTAAATTATTACAATCACATAAAAATCTCAAAGTGAAAACCCTTAATAAAAAAATACTTGCAACCTGCATCTTTCTCTTTATCCTCTCACAAACCAGTTTGGGTCAAACCGAAACCTATGGAAAACTTAAAGGAATTATACGCGACAAAGAACAACAGCAGCCATTGGCAGGGGCAATAGTGAGCATTGCGGCCGAGAATTTAAGCACACAAACCGACTCTAATGGAGTGTTTTTCTTTCCCAAAATTGCCAGCGGCATTTGTGCCTTAGAGGTAAAACTAGTTGGATATGAAGGTAAGATTGAAAGTAATATTCAAATACCCAATCAAAAAACATTGTTTATAGAGATATTCTTAAATAAACAAATTCAAACCTTAGATGAAGTTGCAGTGCAAAACCAACGCTTTACACCAAACCGAATGACGCCAATTTCTACGTACACTTTCTCAAGAGAAGAGATTTCGCTTAACCCGGGTGCACAAGGCGATATTTTTAGAGCTATTGGCATGCTCCCAGGTGTATCTAGCAGCGGTGGCGTATACTCGGCCATTTCTGTGAGAGGACAAGGGGTTAGAGACAATGTTTATTTAGTAGATGACATCCCACTTACCGAAGTTGGTCACCTTGAAGGAAATAGTTTTTTTAACGACCCCAATGGCGGCAGATTTAGCATTTTTGCCCCGAGGGTAATAGAAAAAGCAGTATTTCAAGGAGGTGGTTTTGGACCAGAATTTGGGCGAAGAAGTGCATCCTATTTAGGCCTTAACATCAAAGAAGGCAATTCGGAAAACTTGCTAATAGATGGGCAAGCTGATTTGTTAGGGCTTAATGTAAATTTTGATGGACCGTCAAAACTCTTTAAAAATACAAAGGTGTTTGCTTCGGCTAGGTATCAAAACTTTATTGGCTTGGTAAATGTGGTTGGACTAAAAGACATTGGCCTGCCTGCCTATGGAGATATTATTCTGAAAACAACAACGCAAATTAATACAAAAAATAAGTTGTCATTTTTGGCCATAGTTAGTCCAGAAAGCTTTGTACGAAACATCAACAATGTCTATGAAGATAAAAAGTTAAACTTGCTTTACCTGCCTAATTTTAAAAGAAATAAAATGGTTTTCGGTTTGAACCTAAACTCGTTTATCAACCTAAAAAGCTCGATAAAAAATGTGCTGTATTTTAGCAGGTATTCATCTGATGTTGAAGTTGGAAAAGCCTATCCAAGTATCGCTAACAATGGATTTATATTGAGAGAGAATATTCCCTACCTAAGTAATATTCAATCGCAAAACTACTATGAAAACAAACTTGGTTATCGTAGTATTTATACATACTTGATGCCAAAGCAACAAAAAATAGTATTGGGCTTTGAGGCAGATATTTTGCAATTGTATAACCGGAGAAGTTTAAATGCCCCAGATACTTCATTTATATTTAGACGGGCGCAATTGTTTAATCCGAGCCAATTTTTTCAGGTATTTTCACCAGAGCAAATCAATGCAAATTTTAAAGACGCAGCTTTCAATATATCTTCATTTTTAAACTATTCTTTTATTGTAAGAAAGCGTATTTCAATAAATTTAGGGCTGCGTTATGATTATACTGGCTTTTCACAGCAGCAGGTTGTTTCACCTCGTATTAGCGGCACAATACCTATTAACCAAAGTAATCAAATTAGTTTTGGCGCAGGCATTTATTACCAAGAACCCGTATACAGTGATATTGCAGATTTGCCAATTGGACAGCGCCTTAAGATGGAAGAAGTTAAACAAATAATTCTATCTTATCAAAAGCAGTTTAGACCCGATCTTGTGCTTACAGTGGAAGCATGGTATAAATCGTTTTCTAACCTTGTAAACAGCCCGATTGAGGGCACCATTTTTAAACGCAATTTAGGGGAAGGATATGGAAGAGGTTTAGACTTTCATCTGCAAAAAAGATTGCTTAAAAAATTTCATGGCATGCTTTCATACTCCTATATGCACAGTGAACGAAACGATGCAGATGGTATTGGCTGGTACCCGGTGGTATTTAGTCAGCCGCACCAATTTAACATTTTGCTTAGCTATAAAATAAATCAAAAGTGGCTTGTTTCTGGCAAGTATAGGTATGCTACTGGAAAACCAAAAGATGATTATATAATTTACGAAAACGTACTTAACCAAACAAATGCTTTAAGATTTAGCAAAGAGCTCATAGGCAGAAACCAAGGGCGTTTGCCAGACTTTAGCAGTCTCGACTTTAGGGTTAATTACAACTTCAGTTTTAAAAATGCATCATTAACAATTTTTATGGATGTAGTTAATGTGCTTAATAAGCAAATTGCCAATGCAGAAAGCTTTAATTACCTAAGTGGTCAAAATTACTATGATGGCTTGGCAATTTTCCCAACAGGGGGATTAAAGTTTGAGTTTTAATTTCACTGCAACCTAAACACAATGGGCAACATTAACCTAACTGCTACTGGCTTACCATTTTGAGTGGCAGGAGTCCATTTAGGCATCTCATTTATTACCCTAACTGCCTCTTCATCGCAACCAAAACCTATTCCCTTTTCAACTTCACTCATTTGGATGCTTCCATCCGCTGCAATCACAAAGGATAAAACAACTTTTCCTTCTTTTGAATTCTCCCTAGCAAAGCTTGGATAGTTGATGTTCTTGCCTATAAATGCATACATAGCCTCAAGTCCACCCGGAAACTCTGCCATTACTCCAACCGAGGAAGCGTCTAAAATCTCTGGCACTTTTGGCCCTTCAATTACAGGCAATCCGCCCGGAATTCCACCTGGTAATCCCTGCAATCCAATTCCACCCATACTCGCGCTGCTGCTGCCTGTTCCAGACATGCTTTGAATCACAGCATGAACCATTTTTTTCACCTCTGGTTTTTTAGCTCGTTTCTCTGGAATTTTTTTATCAGGTACAATCACAAATTCAGCATCGGCTAATTCCATTTCAAACCCCGACATTACTTCTACAATATCACCACATACAATTGTTGGACCTTTTGGCTGTGGAGCATTCGGAAATAAGGGTGCAAATGACTCGATTGGATGTTTTAATAGTGTAATTCCTACTACCAAAACAAAGGGTAGTAATGTAAAAATTAAACTTTTGTTTACACGAGAAGGATATGCCTTGCGCAAAGCATAGGCACCATAACTTTTGTTTCGTTTTTCAAACACAACCTCATCAAGATTTTGTTTGTTGGAATTAAATAGTAGCATAATAGTATTGTTTAATTTGTACCCAATTGATGCTGTATTAACCCAAATTCCATAAGGATTGGTATGGTTATTATTTAAACTGACTATTATCTGACAAATACAAAATTTAAGGCATAAAAAAGGCCGTCTCTTCGAGACAGCCTTTTATTGTTTTTCTGTTAAGAATTAAGCTTCTTTCTTGTTCCAAGTTTTGCAGTAACCTTCTGGTGTAACCGGACCTTTAAACAACTGACATCCTCCACAACCATTGGCTTGAGTGCCTGCTTGGTAAAAACGGCAGTTTGTGCAATTTTTATCTGCCTCAACAGATTTAGCAACATAACCCAAAGACTCACGTTGTTTTAAATCTGCTTCGGCAACCCCACTTAAGTCGTTGCAATCTGCATTAGCAGCAGGAGCCGCAGCTTCTGGTGCAGGTGCTGCTTCTGGTGCTGTTTTAGTTTCAGACTTAGGTGCATCACCACCACATGCAGCTACTAGTACACTTGTAGAAAGTGCCCCAAAGGCAAATGCTTTTAAGAATTTTTTTCTATCCATTGTTGTAAAAATTTAATGATTCAAACTTACTACTTACAACATAGGCGAGGCATAACTGTTCTGTTAAATTTGCAATTTAGAATCAGACTAATTAAAGTTATTTACCTATGAAATTATAGAGGTAATAACCAACAAGTAAAACCAATGCTAACCAAATCAAATTAATAAGCGCACGAATCATCATGCTTACATATGCAATTACCGCAATGATTAAAAATATCACGCCAATGGTTAACAATTCATTTTGGTAACTAGATAAATAACTGATGTCCTTTACCTGCAAGGTATGCATTAGCGTTTTCCCGAATGGATAACTTGGCTTTTTATCTAAAAAACTCACATTAGCATATTCTATAAACGCTCTTCCAGATATTAAAGGCGCAGCAATCATCAAAGCAAGACTGATAATTTTCTTTATTATTTTCATGCAAAAGTGTTTTAACTAGACCAATGCCTGTTCTACTAAAGCAAGGATACTATCACATTCTTCATGGTTGCGCTTGAGCAAATCCTTTGTTTTTTCAACAATTTCTTTTGCGTAGGCTTCATCTTTCAATCCTTTGGCATTAACCAAAACATTAAAATATGCACCTCGCACCGCCGTTTTCACACATAATACCCCTACACCAGCATCTGTAATAGAATTTTGATTTCCTTCCACCACCATCGCTCTTAGCATTGGTAAGGCTTCAAAAGAGGTTTGCATTACGCTAAAAGGTACTTGACATGCATATTTTGTTGCAGATTCAATGGCCTCAGTTCTTGCAGCCTTCTCAGTTTCATTGCTTTTAGGCAGTGCAAAAGCTTCCATAATTTTATTAAAGGCTCGGGTGTCTTCATCAACTGCTTTCAATAATTTTTCTTTTACGGTTTGACCCAACTCCGCCCAATCACTGAATACCGAAATTTTGTCTTCCCAGCCTCTTTTTCCAGCACTTAAATTAGCCACCATCGTTCCTAAGGCAACACCTAAACTCCCTACATACGCGCTAATAGAACCGCCACCAGGGGCAGGACTTTCACTGGCAGTTTCATCAGAAAATGTTCTTAAATTCATGCCAATGAGTTTCTCTTCAGCGGCATTCTTTAACTTATATTCAATGATTTTTTGTTGTGGATCAAAAGGACCTAATTCATCTAATCCCAAAGATTTAATCGCAATTTGTATCAATTCTGATTCGCTTACACCAAGCGATCTTCCTTGCATTTTTAAATAATGCTTACCTGCGCTTAACATGGCTTCTAATGGAATTAATCCAACCAATTCAGAACCAGTCACCCTCAATCCTCTTTGCGCTGCACTTTTACAAACCTCATCAAAAGCCATGTGCACAGAAGTTATTTTGTAATTAGTAAGGTTCATACTAATCTGAGCAATTCCATATTCTTCAATAAACCAACCAATGGCTTTGCAGGCTTTTAAAGTTCCTGGAATTCTAACATCATTCCCTTCTGCATCTTTTACTACCTTACCTGTTATTGGATTACCCTCACGTTTTACCCTACCAGCCTCACGCACATCAAATGCCACAGAATTTGCCAACCTAACTGATTTTGTATTTAGATTGATATTGTAAGCAATTAAGAAGTCCCTTGCCCCAATTACTGTTCCACCAGCACGTTCATTAAACACAGCAGGACCAAAATCTGGTTTCCATTCAGGTAATTTTATTTTATCAAAGAACCCTTCATATTCTCCTCCGCGTATGATGGATAAGTTATTGCGCGATTTATCTGCTTGCGCATATTCATATAAATAAACAGGTATCTGTAATTCCTCTCCTACTCTTTTACCTAACTTTTGAGCATACACAGCAGTTTCTTCCATGCTAATGCCACTAACTGGAATTAACGGACAAACATCAGTTGCGCCCATTCTTGGGTGCTCCCCTTTGTGTTTGCGCATGTCTATCAATTCTGAAGCTTTTTTTATAGCCCTGAAAGCTGCCTCAATTACTGGTTCTGGCTCTCCAACAATAGTAACTACAGTGCGGTTAGTGGCTTTTCCTGGGTCTACATCTAATAACAATACACCCTCAACTTTTTCCATTTCATCAGTTATCTGCTTAATTATGGTTAGGTCGTTTCCTTCACTAAAATTTGGAACACATTCAATTAACTTTTTCATATTAAATACTATGTTTTATTTTTACTTGGTTCAAACCGAAAACTACCGAATGATAACCTCTTCAATGAATTCGCAGTTTAATTCTTTATTTACAATCTCTTTGATGCGCTCCCGCTGATATCCTAATTCATTGCGCAAGGCTGGAGAACTTATTTTTACAGTAAGTTGGCCTTTATAAATGCTAATTTTTTCTGTGTATTTGGCAATTGGTTCACCAACCCAAATGGGCCACGACTCAATTACCTGAGCTTCTAACAGTTTGGCTTTTAGTGCGCCCTGATTCACAAAACTGCTTATCAGGTCCTTTAATTCTTTTTCGTCTTGAAATCTCATGTCTTGGGTTCAAATATCTGAAAAAAAGCGAGTTCATTTCACATGTTTGTAAACTTTGATTAGAATCAGTTTTTGTTTCATAGATTATCAATATCTTGCAGGCCTTCTTAAAGTAAATAGATGGCTAAAATTAAATTTAACAACAGTAACGCACAATTTTTTAACACTTTAAAATCTCGTGTAGACCAGTATTTCAAAGAAAAAAACATTCGACAAACTGGCAATTTTAAGCTATATTCAAAAACAGCTATACTCCTGAGCGTCCTAGTGATTTGTTATATCACTTTGGTTTTTTTCACCCCAGAAAATGGTTGGTTAGCCTTGTTTATTGCAGCAGTTATGGGCTTAGACATGGCAGCTATTGGTTTTAATGTGATGCACGATGGCGCTCATGGCAGTTATAGTAGCAAAAAATGGGTAAACGACATGATGAGCTATTCTCTGAATGTTTTAGGCGGCTCAAGTATGATGTGGAAACAAAAGCACAACATCAACCACCATTCATACCCAAACATCGAAGGTATGGATGATGATATTGATATTAAACCTTTTATACGAGTACATAGCACACAACCTAAATATTGGTTTCACCGCTTTCAGCATGTTTATGGATTATTTCTATATGGATTAACTTATTTATTTTGGATATTCATGAACGACTTTAATAAATACTTTAAAGGAAAAATTTCAGATTTCACACCAATTCGTAAAATTAAACCTTCTGAGCATTTCGCTTTTTGGGCAACCAAAATTGGGTATATTGGATTGTTCTTAGTGTTGCCAATTTTCTTTGCTGGCTTAGTAAACACAATCATTGGTTACATGGTTGCAGTATTTATTTGCGGCTTAACCATTGCAATTGTTTTCCAATTGGCGCATGTGGTAGAAGACGCTGAGTTTATAGATACACATGGTGAAAGCGCTAAAATTGAAACTGAATGGGCCGTTCATCAAATTAATACTACTTTTAATTTTGCAACCCGCAGTAAAACCGTTAGTTGGCTATTAGGGGGATTAAACTTTCAAGTAGAACATCATTTGTTTCCAAAGATTAGCCATGTGCATTATCCACAGATAAATAAAATCATCAAGCAAACTTGTAAAGAGTTTAACATTGCTTATAATGAGTTCCCAACAGTTATATCGGCGATTAGGTCTCACCTTAAACACCTAAAACAGGTTGGAATAGCTTAAGACATTTTGGTTCGAACCAACTAAAATTTTTAAAATCTACTAAGTAAAAAGAGGCTATTTGAAAAAATAGCCTCTTTTTTTATGTTCTTTGAGATAAATAAAAGCTAATTAAAATGGAAGAAACTAATTTTTTAAATACTATTTTCAATGAGCATAATTTTAAAAATGAAGATTTAAAAACCATTTTAGCGCAATACCAAAAGGTAGAATTTGGCAAAAACGATTATTTAATGACTGAAGGAAATTCAGCCAATTATTACTTCTTCCTTGAAAGTGGTTTTGCAAGATCTTACGTTATAGACCTAGAAGGAAATGACATCACCACAAAATTTTTTAGCAACAAAGACATCATTATCGATTGGCATTCCTATTTCTTGAAAACTAATTGTAAAGAAAACATACAAGCCATAACGCCTTGCACTGCTTGGAAAATAACTTTCGAAAACTTCATGAAACTCTTTAAAATAGAAGCCTTCAGAGAAGTTGGAAGAACAAGGTTAGTAAACAATTATTTTGAATTGAAAAACCATGCAGTTTCAATTATCTCCGATCCTGCAAAAGAAAGATATCTCAATTTAATAAAAACAAAACCTGATATCGTTCACAATGTACCTTTAAAACAAATTGCTACATACCTTGGCGTCACAGATACTTCTTTGAGCAGAATTAGAAAAGAAATTGCAGAATTAAAATGAATACCTTAGTTGAATATCCCTTACCCGAATGGCTTTCGATTTTGTTTTTATTTGTAATTCCGCTACCATTCCTGCTAATTCTTTTATTTATAAAAAAACATCAGGAAAAAGGTTCAAATGGTTTTGCTTTTTATGCTGTAGGACTATTTTTCCTTTTGTATCTAGCCTATATAAGTTTTGCCAGTTTTAAGGGATGGTTCAATGTTATTTCATTTCCACCAAGCGTTTTGCTATTAAGTACTTTTCCTTATGGATTATTTCTTTTTGGTGTTGTAATGAATTCAATGACCTTCAAAAATATTATTGAAAATTCAGCACTTGAAAACCTTGTTAAACTTCACATTTTTAGAATCATTGGAGTGTTTTTTATTTTATTAGCTTTTTATGATGCTTTACCCAAACCCTTTGCCTTGATAGCAGGCTTTGGAGATATTATTACAGCAATCAGCAGTGTTTTTGTTGCAAAGGCTATTTGCAATAAAAAGCCCTATGCCCAAAAACTAGTAACCTATTGGAACATCTTTGGCACCATAGATATTCTATTTACAGCCATTGCCGCCAATATTCTCACCAAAATATCGATAGACACAGGCGCAATGGGAGTTGACGCCTTGGCCATGTTTCCTTTTTGCATTATTCCAGCTTTTGCCCCTCCTACCATTTTATTGATGCATTGGGTAATTTTCAAAAAAGTAAAGACAAATTATGGATCTTAATATTTCTTGCCCTATGGCAAGAATTGAGAAGTAATTGAAGCCAATCTTTGTGCCATCATTAACAACAAAAACAAAATGAACATGGTACAAACTAAAGAATTCATGCTATTGTTTCGCTTCGAACCTAGCAACAACTATCAACCCACTGCAGAAGAAATTAATGCGATGCAACAACAATGGAGCGCTTTTATTAGCCACATTGCTTTTCAAGAAAAACTCATTAGCACCCACCAACTAGGTTTTGAAGGAATGCAAATTTCTTCAGACAAATCTGTCCAAGAAGGCATTTGTATTGCCAACAATTTAACCCTAGCTGGAAACATGGTTTTGTTAGCAAGCTCGCTTGAAGAAGCAACAGAAATGGCCAAAAACTGTCCTATCCTTTTTATGGGTGGTACTGTTGAAGTAAGAAACATACAACCCATGTAAATCAAAATAATAACATATAACAACCTTTAAAATGAATATGAAAATGATATTAGGAACAATCGCAATTGCTTTGATAGCATTCTTAGCCTTTGGTTTTTACAAATCAAGCGAATTAAAAACCATACAAATTGTTAAAACAGTAACTATAAAAGGTTCAAGGCAAGAAGTTTTTGACATGGTTAAATACTTGAACAATTTCCCAAAATGGTCGCCATTTTATGCGCAAGACCCTAGTCAAAAGTACGAGGTAAAAGGGATTGATGGAACTGTTGGTGCACAATACCATTGGGATGGAAACAAGGGTAAAGACTTAGGTTTTCAGGAAATTGTTAGAATTGATGAGTTAAATTTCATAGGAATGAAATGCGATATTCAAAAGCCTTTTGTGGCCAAACCAACCTTTGATTATTACTTTACCGAAACCAATAATGGAATTGAAGTTAAACAAGACTTCAAGGTTGAATCTGGTTTGCCAAACACCTTTTTTATGTGGCTCTTTGGCGCAAAAGCAGAGATGGAAAAAACCAACCAACAAGGTTTAGATTTACTAAAAAAGGTTGTTGAGCATAAGTAAAAACTATCCTTTTAATTCTTACTCAAACTCTTTTATTTTAGTCTCGCTTTCAAAAAAGTAGGCTAAAATAAAAGAGTTTTTACCTACACATAAAAATTACCTAGACTGTTTATTCTTTTCTACTTTCGTTCAATCAAAATTAACTTCTATGTTAACACAAGTGCCTTTAATAATTAGTATCTTATTTATCAGTATAACTATTGTCAGTATTGTGTGGGTTTACCGAGCTACTGGCTCTAAAACATTTCTTTTAATGGTAAGTATTTGGGCAATCATTCAATCTATATTAGGTTTAAGTGGGATATATCAACATACAGACCTTCCAGTGCCACTTATTATGCCCCTTGGGATTATGCCTACAATAATTGCTATCTTGGCTTGTTTAACAACCTTAAAAGGTAAAAAATTCCTGAAGCTTATTAATCTTCAAACACTCACCTACTTTCATAGCATCCGCATAGTGGTGGAATTTCTATTGGCTGCCTTATATCAAATTGGCGTAATGTCCATTTATATTTCCTACCATGGCACCAACTTCGATTTACTTTCAGGATTAACAGCACCTATAATTGCCTTTTTTGTCTTTAAACAAAACCTTAAACATCCAAAACTACTTTTTTGGTGGAATGCTCTAGCGCTACTGCTGCTGCTTAATGTTGTAATTACCGCCATATTTGCAATACCTTCTCCATTTCAAAAATTAGCTTTTGAACAACCTAACCTTGCAATTTTGTATTTTCCTTTTAACTTATTACCTACTGTAATTGTTCCCTTAGTGATGTTTGCTCATGTTGTTGCATTTTTTCAATTGCAGGGAACCAAAAACATGGTTCAAAACAATTAAACTTTCTACGTTTGGTTCAAACCGAAATTTATTAGTACTTTCTTAATAAGCTTCAGCTAATCCCGTAAATACATTCCACCAATTTGCCTTGCCTTCGTTTTTGCCTAACCTCACTATGATTAGTTTTTTGGCAGGATTAACATATATAAACTGACCTAAAATTCCTTCTGCCATAAAATCTCCTGTTTCGCTTGGCAACCACCATTGGTATTGATAATATGCAACACTTCCTGCTATGGTTTCAACTTTTGTAGATTGTGCAATCCAATCTTTAGAAACAATTTGTTTGCCGTTCCAGTTGCCTTGATTTAAACACAATCTACCAATTTTTGCAAAGTCTCTTGCCCTTGCATTGAGGCAACAAAAGGTTTTTTCTAGCCCATTTTTCTTCTTATCAATACTCCAAGATGCGCCAAATTCCATTCCCAATGGCTGCCATAACTTTTCTTCCAAATAAGCACTAATGGTTTTGGTTTTTAAGGCACGTTCTAAAACTAAACCTAAAAGCTGTGTATTGCCACTTACATAATCGAAGCGTGTTCCAGGTTCAACTTCCAACCGCATTTTTCTAATAAGTTTTCTCAAGTCTGTAACATAATAAAACGATGCAGCATCACCAAATGGATTCACATAACTTTCGTTAAACTTTATGCCGGATGTCATTTGCAACAAATGTAAAATCGTAACTTTTTCAAAACCCTTTTCTTTTAACTCTGGAATATAATTAGTGATAGGCTCATTGACAGATTGAATCAAATGCTCGTCAATAGCAATGCCAATTAACAAGGAAGTTACAGACTTGGCCATAGAAAAAGAAGGCACAATTCTTTCTGCATCATACCCGCTAAAATACCTTTCATACTGCAGGGTATCATTCTTAATAATCAAAAATGCTACTGTATTATTATCTTCTAAATAAGCATCAAAAGAAATCTCCTTATTGTTTCCGCCAGTTAACATTTTAGGAAATTTTCCAATGCTAGCCACTGGGAAATTAAATTTAATAGAATCATTTAAAATAGTTCTATACGGAAACTTTTTATGATCATTTATATCGGCAAAATTATAGAAAATAAACCTTCCTAATTGACAAGATGTAAGGCTTAATGTTAGCACAAAAACAAGAATAATTTTAAATTTCATTGTGGTAAAATAACTTATCTGTATAATTCTTCCAATTGTAATTTTTTAATCCTTAATCCAATGGCGCTTCGGCTTCTTCCAAAATGCTTTTCCATATCTTTTAGGGAAACCCCTTCTTGAAACATTTGGGTTAATTCTCTATCCAATTGAACTGTCCAAGCCCTATTTGCATCTTTTGGAGCAGGCCTTTTCTCTGCAACTTCATATGCCTTTGGTGCTGCTTGCAGATAGTTATTTTGTTTTGGATAACCAATAACCTTTTTCTTCTCCACTTTATCCTCAGGCCGCAAATCCTGCAAAACATGGATGTTTTCAAAATTACCATCAGAAGGCGACATCAGTGCACTTGGAATATATAAACTATTACGGGTTCTGGTGACAGCCACATACAATAAATTAATTTCTTCATTAATTTTTGCAGCATCTGTGTCATTCTTCTCTAAGGCTTCGCGCATCTTATGCACTTGCCCTTCTGTTATAAAATCATTGACCAACTGCACTGTATCATATTCCATTCCTTTACAGCGATGCACAGTAGAAAAAATCATCTCTGCTTTATCTTTGTCTTCATTAGAAACATGTTTATCCTTTAAATTTCTAATGATTTCAGGAATTCTATTACCATACTCTTTTACAATTTCCACCATCATTCCCAATTGAACTTCCTCAGTTTTTTCAATGTAATCTTCCAAATCCGCAAGGTCTTTCATCCCTTTTATAAGTGCATCTTTTATAGCATGTCTTTTTTCATTGTAAAGATTTAAAACATCATACAAAGAAGCCCCCTCTTCGGCATAAGTATAAGAGTTAATATTACCTTCAAAATATATGTGTTTAACGTTTTCACGCTCTGTAATATATTCAATTGCCTTTAACAATAAACCTAAATTGGTTCGTGCCAAAATTGCCTTTGTTTTAACAGCCTTGCTGTTTCCTTTGCCTTCTATTTGTATCGGTTTGAACCTACCGACATGCCGTTTTAGACTGAGCAAAGTTTTGGCTAAGTCTGCGATTTCTTGGCTAAACCTAAAGCTTGTGGATAGTTGGTAGTCTGTGAAGTTAACTTGCTCCAAAGCGTTTATGGCATATCGCCAACCATAAATTTGTTGATGCGTATCGCCTACAATTACTTTGATTGCTTTTTGCCTTAGGAATATGTCCAGCATCGCGGAAGAGGCATCCTGACCTTCATCAAACAAAATATAATCGTAAGGCAAATCAGGATTGGAAAGCTGAAATTTCTTAAGGTAAAAATCATGTGTAATTTCAATTTTGCCCTTATCCATGAAACTAAGAAACAAGCGAGTTTGCGACAAGATGTATTCATAAAAGGTTTCTACAAACGCCTTTGCTTTAGCTTCATTTAGGGTTCCTAAATAATCTAATTCTTGAACCTTTTGCTTACTGCTGTTGCAAAAGTAGGCCACAAACTTATTGATATGGTTGGCAACCATATATGCTGCATGTTTTTCCCCGATTACACTTAACCCAAGTATTTCTGCTATTTCATTTGTTTTATATCCTTGGGCACGAACTTTATATCCATAATCAAATACAATATTTTTATAAGCTAAGGAATGGGCCGTTTCTACCTTTACATTGCTCAATCCAGCTGCCGAAAAGCGTTTTGCAGCTTCTAATTTTACAGATTTATTAAAGGCTAAGTACAAAATTCTACTGTTAGGATCCCGCGTTTTGGCATACGCAATAATGGTGGTGGTTTTACCTGAACCCGCCACTGCATTGATTTTAATGTTATCGTTAGATGCTAAAATATTGATTTGCTCTTCGGTTAATTTCATGGTTGGGCTTGCAAAATAAAACCTCGATTTTTAACATTTTACCTTTATTAATAATATAGTAAAATTAAATCCAATTTACCAGATACTTTTTGGTTCAAACCAAAGCCAAACTATTTGTCGCCACCTTGGTTATTTTATAATGTCAAATAAACTTATTTGGTTTAGAAACGACCTAAGAACAAGTGATCATCAAGGTTTACATCAATGTGCTACCAGCAAACATCCTGTAATTGGAATATATTGTTTAGATGTAAAGTTGTTTCAAGTGAATGTATTAGGCTTTAAGAATTCTGGCCAAGCCCGACTAAACTTTCTAATTGAATCGATAGCCAATTTAAAATCAGAATTGCAAAAACTAGGTTCAGACCTTTTGATTTACCAATCCCCTGCCCACCTTGCCATTCCTAAGGTTTGTAAGGCCTTGTCTATTGATGAAGTTTTTTGGCAAGAATTATCAGGACCAGAAGAAGAAACTGAGGCTCGCTTGGTTCAAACCGAATTAAAAAAATTAGCGATTAAGCAACATACCTATTGGGATAGCACCTTAAGCACCTTAGCTCAAATGCCATTTTCTATTTCAGATTTACCCCCTTTATTTACTAACTTTAAAAATCGGGTTGAACCAAGCCTTTCGCCAACAAAGCCCTTGCCAAAACCTAGCCATTTAATAGGAATACCACATCAAATTTCTCTGGAAGAGTTATCCTACCATAAAGTAGAAGTAAGCGTTAATTGGTACCATTTAAAAGGAGGAGAAGAGGAGGCATTGCTCCGACTTAAAGCATACACCTGGGAAAGTAACGCCATTCAGCAATACAAAGAAACGCGCAATGGTTTAATTGGAAAGGACTATAGCAGCAAGCTTTCTCCTTATCTTGCATTAGGTTGCATTAGCGCGAGAAAAGTGTATGCAGAAATAAAAGAATACGAACGTTTAGTAAAAAGCAATGACAGCACATATTGGTTGATTTATGAGTTGCTTTGGCGTGATTACTTTAAATGGGTTTTAGTAAAATATGGGTCTAAACTTTTCCAAATAAACGGATTACAAAACAAACCTCATCCATGGAATAATGACAAGGCAACATTTGAAAAATGGCGATTAGGTAACACTGGCCAACCCTTTATAGATGCTAATATGCGGGAATTATTGCACACAGGTTTTATGAGCAACCGAGGAAGACAAAATGTTGCCAGTTACCTCTGCAAAGACCTTGGCATCAATTGGCTTTGGGGTGCAGCTTGGTTCGAAAGTCAACTTATAGACTACGACCCTTCGAGCAATTATGGTAACTGGGCCTATCAAGCTGGCGTGGGAAATGATGCAAGAAGCGACAGAAAATTTAACCCAGTAAAACAAGCCGAACAATACGACCCTAATAATGATTACGTTTCTTTTTGGTTAAACCAATAAAGATTCACCGTCCATTTCTTTGGGTTTTTCTAAACCCATTAAAGCTAGTGTTGTTGGCGCCAAATCTGCTAATTTTCCAGATTTAATTTTATACTTTACATCAGGTTGAATTAGCATTAAGGGCACATCATTGGTAGTATGCGCAGTATTTGGAGTGCCGTCCTCAACATTAATCATGTATTCACCATTGCCATGGTCGGCAGTTACCAATAAAATGTACCCATTTTTTAAAGCAGCCTTAACCACTCTTCCCAAACAATCATCTACCTTTTCAATGGCTTTAATTTCTGCTGGTACCACACCTGTATGGCCTACCATATCTGGATTAGCGAAATTAACACACATAAAATCGGCTTCATTTTTTTCTATTTCAGCCAAGGTGAAATTACAGACATCCTCTGCGCTCATTTCTGGCTGGAGGTCGTATGTAGCAACCTTAGGAGATGGTGCCATGTGACGCGTTTCACCAACAAACGGGACTTCTCTACCCCCACTAAAAAAGAAAGTAACATGTGGGTATTTTTCTGTTTCGGCAATGCGTACTTGCTTTTTATCATTTGCAGCTAGCACCTCACCCAATGTATTATTCAACTCAATATCTGGGAAAACAACGCCTACGTTTTTAAATGTTTTATCGTACTCAGTAAGAGTTATGTAATGTAAATCGAGTGCTTTCATTGCTTGCTCAGGAAAATCCTTTTGGGTAAGTGCTTCTGTTATTTCTCTACCGCGGTCTGTTCTAAAGTTAAAGTTGATTACAACATCTCCCGCTTCAATTTTTGCTACAGGTTTTCCTTGGTCATTTGCACAAATAATTGGCTTAAGGAATTCATCGGTTTCACCAGAAAGGTAGCGTTGCTCCATTAAATTTAAAGGATTATTGCTCAATTCTCCTTTGGCTTGAACCAAAGCGTCATAGGCTAATTTTACGCGTTCCCAACGTTTATCTCTATCCATGGCATAATAGCGGCCAGTTATGCTTGCCAAGTGACCTTGCGTTGAGGTTAAGTGATTTGACAAATCTGTTAAATAGCCAATGCCACCTTTTGGATCTGTATCTCTGCCATCAGTAAAAGCATGCACAAAAAAATCTGGACATTGGTTGTGTTGTAAAAAACTGCAAAGACCCTTAAGGTGGTCGAGACTGCTGTGGACGCCACCATCGCTCACTAAACCAATCAGGTGTATTTTCTTTTGGTTAGCTTTTGCATATTTAACCGCATTCAATAAGGTTTCATTTTGGTTAACAAAACCTTCTTTAAAGGCTTTATTGATTAAGACCAATTGTTGCCATACAACTCTTCCAGCACCGATGTTCATGTGGCCCACTTCGCTGTTTCCCATTTGGCCATGTGGCAAACCCACCCATTCACCGCAAGTATGCAGCTCTGCATTTGGGTAATTAGACATTAGTCTATCGAAATTGGGTTTATGCGCAAGGTTAATGGCATTTCCTTCATAAGGTTTACCATTTCCCCAACCATCTAAAATGAGAAGAATAACACGATTTTCCATGGGAGCGAAAATATTCCTTTTCATTCACAAAAGAACTGATATATATTAGTGGCATAGTTTTTGGCAATTTTTATCAAAAATCAGCATGAAAAAATTAGTTGTTTTAGGAGTATTATTAATAAGTTTATTTGGCTTTCAATCTAAGTCGGATAGTTTTGATGAAATTGCAGGGGCCATGAAACTAGGGCAAGTTGGCGGCCTTACACAATTTTTTAGCAGTAGTGTAGAATTAACCTTGTTAGACAATGAGGGTATTTATAGCAAGCAACAGGCAGAGCAAATGTTGCGTACATTTTTTAATCAGCACCCACCTAAATCAGTGAGTATTCAGCACAAAGGTTCCTCTGGTCAAGGTGCTAAATATGCCATTATCATTTATGAGGCCAGCAATGGTAAGTTTCGCAGCTATATTTTTATGAAAGATAATGGTAAGGGTATGCAGGTAAATGAATTCAAATTGGAAAGAGAGTAAATTTAAACCGCTACTGGTGCTTTAATTGCAGGATGTGGGTCATAACCCTCAAAAGAGAAATCTTCAAATGTAAAATCAAAAATAGACTTGACATTTTTGTTCATCACCAAAGTTGGGTAAGGTTTAGGTTCTCTAGAAAGTTGCAGTCCTACTTGGTCATAATGATTACTATAAATATGCGCATCTCCAAATGTGTGCACAAAATCACCAACTTCCAACCCACAAACATGAGCAACCATGTGGGTTAATAAAGCATAAGAGGCAATATTAAAAGGAACCCCCAGAAACATGTCTGCACTGCGTTGATACAATTGACAACTTAACTTACCACCTGCCACATAAAACTGAAAAAAAGCATGGCAAGGCATTAAGGCCATTTTTGACAAATCCGCTACATTCCAAGCACTTACGATAATTCTTCGGCTATCTGGATTCGACTTTAAAGTTTCAATCACTTCGCTTAATTGGTCTATATGCTTACCATCTGGACTTGGCCAAGAGCGCCATTGGTAGCCATAAACCGGACCAAGTTCTCCATTAGCATCGGCCCATTCATCCCAAATACTTACGCCATTATCTTTTAGATATTTTGTATTTGTTTCTCCTTTGATAAACCAAAGTAGCTCATGTATGATAGATTTTAAATGTACCTTTTTGGTGGTAATTAAGGGGAAACCCTCATTTAGATTAAAACGTATTTGAGCCCCAAATATGCTTTTGGTGCCAGTGCCTGTGCGGTCGGCCTTTTCATTTCCGTTTTCGTAAATGTGCTTTAATAGTGTTTCGTATTGATTCATATAAAGTGAAATCCAACTGGTCAAAAATAAATCTTTCGCATAGATTCCCTATCTAAATTTTATGAGTTTAAATCTTTCATTATATTGTCAACTCAAATTCCAAAATAAAACTTTGATGAAAACATTATTTAGTCTTTTGCTTATTCTACTTGCAAAAATAACCCTAGCCCAAAATCCAAATTATGATAGCACATTCGCCAAAAAGCTTGGTGGAGATGACTTTGGCATGAAGAAATATTACTTAGTAATACTTAAATCAGGTGAAAATTTAGTAAAAGACAAGGCCTACAGAGACAGCTGCTTCAAAAGCCATTTTGAAAATATGAAAAAAATGGAGGAAGCAGGAAAATTAGTAGTTTCTGGACCCATAACATCAAATAATAAAGGTTACAGAGGAATTTTTATTTTGAATGCCTCCAAAAGAGAAGAGGTTATTGCACTCTTGCAAGGCGATGCAACCATTAACGTTAAAATATTTGAACCAGAAATTTTAGAATGGTATGGCTCTTCTGCTTTGCCATTGTATCTAGAACATACAGATAAAATATGGAAGAAGAAATTTTAATAGTATATATGTATGGAACTAAAATTACCTCCTTCTTTACATTTTGAATATCAAAAAAGTTTGCCAATTGCTAAAAAGACCTTGATATTGCATAATTACCGTTAGCCAATACCATTGAAAATAAAAAAGTCCAACAGTTTTCACCCTTGTTGATTTTTGTGTTTTACCTTCATCAAATAGTTTGTTGAATTTTAATAAGTATAATTTTGAAATAAGTACCCATTCCATTTGTTAAGTTGAGAACTATTTTATTTTATAACTATTTATAATAATTTTGATTTAGTTTTAGTATTGCTTTGCCAATCGAGATTTTTATTAACAAATACCAAATATTTACAATTAAACCAAGTCAATTTGATGCTTCTGTCTATAAAAAATATACTTCAAAAAAAATGGCCATTTATTAATAATATCAACTTTACACTACTTTTTGGGTGGTTAATTTTAATTATCATCTTTTCAATTTGGTTTTTTAAAGGAGGAGAGTGTTATGTTGTGATACATGACTGTTTGGATAGTGATTTAGTATGGATAAAGCTGCTTATTGAATCGAACAATCTCTTAGGTTTTGATTTAAATGCAAAAGTTCTAGGACCAATGAATGGTTTGGAGAGAAGTTTCTTTAAATCTGGCTTTAACCTTACTTTTGTATTTTTCATTCTTTTTAAACCTTTTCAAGCCTACGTTTTAAACAGTTTTCTAGTTCACTCTATTGGATATTTCGGTTTTTTTCTTTTAGCTAAAAAACATCTATCCTTAAATAATATCCAAAGTGTGATGTTTGCTCTAGTATTTGGATTATTAAATTACTGGACTTTGTATGGCATTTCAGGGGCAGGTCAACCGATTTTGTTATATGCATTCCTAAACATATTAAAAAAGGATTATGATTGGAAAGATTGGGTAATCATTTGTTTATTTCCTTTTTATTCCAATTTAGTTATAACAGTTCCATTTTTCGTTTCTATTCTTTTCCTAATAGGTTTATACGATTTTATGGGCAATGGAAATAGAAATATTAATTTTACTTATATTAAGGCAATTCTTATCTTCTCATTTATTAGCCTACTAATTGAATTTCCACTTTTTTATAATGCCATTTTTTCAAATATTGAATCACATAGGGCAGGGTGGAAGGTAGTGAACTGGTCTCAAACCTCTTTAGAAGATTCATTTAATAGACTAAAGCTAAGACTATTTGATGGAACCTATAATCATATGGGATTCATTAACACCTATCCAATTTATATCTCCTTGACAGTCTTGCTAATTTTTAAAAGGAAAATAAATCAGAAGATCCTATTGTTATTGCTACTTTTTCTATCAATTGCATTATTTGAAGCCTTTTTCAATTTTAACAGTTTACCTAAAGGGTTAAAAGAATTTAACTTCTCAAGATTTGTTTTTCTACTTCCAACTTTAATATTAATTCTAATTGCATTAATTTCTAAAGAAATTGGTAATGAATCGAACTTAAAGAAAGTAAGTATTTTGGGTGTTTGGCTTATTAGTTTATTCAGCGTTTACAATGGAAATGATGAGTTGAACAACTTGATAGAAAAAAGAAAAACCATGACTTATCATAAATATTTCGACAAGTACTTATTTGATTCTGTAAGAGAGGAACTTGAAAATAATCACAAAGACTATGGCAATGTATTATGTATTGGCTTTGAACCAAATATAGCCCAATTTAATGGAATAAAAACTTTAGATAGTTATCAAAATAATTATAGACTAGATTTTAAAAATGATTTTTATAAAATTATACAGGATGAATTAAAAAAAGACAGTGCCATTCACAAGTACTTTACTGAATTTGGAAGCCGATGCTATTCTTTTTCATCTGAATTAAATTATAAAAATATCTACACAAAGCATGATACTGTTAGCATAAAAAACCTCAATTATAATTATGAACAAGCTAAAAATATGAATACCAATTATATACTTTCAGCTGTTGAAATACTAAATAATACTAAACTTCAATTCATTAAAAAATTTGAAACGGTTGTTAGTTACCGCAAAATTTATTTATACAAAATTTTATAACATTTCCTCAACTCAAATTTGAGAATAAAATCAACTTTAGAAAGAAAAGCATAAAAATTGGAGTTTTACAAATTATGTAAAAGCTAAGATTTTACCCACATTCCCGCTTTTTTAACTTGCACCAATAGGATTAAAGAATATTTTTGCAGTTCGCAAAAAAATACCATAACGCAATGGCCGAAGTAATAAGAATGCCCAAAATGAGTGATACAATGACCGAAGGGGTTATTGTTTCGTGGTTGAAGAATGTTGGTGATGCTGTAAAACCTGGGGATATTTTAGCCGAGGTAGAAACAGATAAAGCCACCATGGAATTGGAAAACTTTGTAAAAGGAACGCTACTTCATATTGGAATTCCTGCTGGAGGTTCTGTTCCAGTTGACGCGCTTATTGCTATTATTGGAAATGCTGGTGAGGATATTACGGCATTATTGTCTGGAAGCCCTACTGCAACAGCACCTATTACTCCTGCTCAAACTACAACCGACATCGCTCCTGTTGCCCCAACCCAAACAGAATCAACGCCTTCTACTGTTGCCCAAACTGTTGCTGACGGCAGACTCATTGCTTCACCTCTAGCAAAATCTATTGCCAAAGAAAAAGGAATAGATCTAGGCCAGGTAAGTGGCAGTGGCGACAATGGCCGCATCGTTAAACGCGATGTTGAGAATTTTTCACCTGCTGCTCATACTACCACTAGCAAGGTTGCTGCACCAATTGCTCTGCCACAAATAGTTGCAAGCGAGAGCTTTACAGAAGTTCCTGTGAGCCAAATGCGTAAAGCAATTGCTCGTAGATTAGGGGAAAGCAAGCATACTGCACCTCATTTCTACCTTACGATGAGCATTGTAATGGACAATGTTATTAGTGCACGCAAACAAATTAATGAATTTAGCGAGGTTAAAATCTCTGTAAACGATATCATCATAAAAGCTGTAGCCTTGTCACTTCGCAAAAATCCTAACGCAAATTCGAGTTGGTTGGGAGATAAAATTCGTTACAACCAGCATATTCATGTGGGAGTTGCAGTAGCCATAGAAGATGGACTTATCGTTCCAGTTGTAAAATTTGCTGATAACAAGTCCCTTTCTCACATCAGTGCAGAAGTAAAACAACTGGCAGAAAAAGCTAAAAGCAAAAAACTTCAGCCAAATGAGTTTGAAGGAAATACATTTACTATTTCTAATCTAGGCATGTTTGGAATAGACGAGTTTACAGCTATCATCAATCCACCAGATGCATGTATTCTGGCAGTAGGTGCTGCAAAAGAAACTGTTATTGCCAAAAATGGTGAAATGAAAATTGCTCAAGTGATGAAAGTAACCCTAAGCTGCGACCACCGCGTGGTAGATGGCGCAACAGGTTCTGCTTTCTTGCAAACCTTAAAGGAATTGCTTGAGAATCCAGTTATGATGTTGGTTTAAATAGCTTCTGGCAGTTGGCCCCTAGCAGCTGGCAAACTACTTATAACTTTTTTTAATGCTGAATAGCCATCCTACTTTAGCGGTTATTGATTTGGGCACCAATACTTTTCATTTGTTAATTGGAAGGTTTGGTTTGAACCAAATTGAAGAAGTCTATCAACTTCAATTGCCTGTAAAAATTGGGCAAGGAGGCATTAATAAAGGATTTATTACAAATGAAGCTTGGCAAAGAGCTATACAAGCTTTAACAATTTTTGCAGAAAAAGTAAAGGAGTTCGAGGTTACAAAAATTCTTGCCACTGGAACTTCTGCCATTAGAAATGCTAGCAATGGTGAGGCTTTTCTTCAAGAAATTCGTCAACGTTTTGGGTTCAACATAAAAAAAATAGAAGGAAACCAAGAGGCTGAACTCATATATAAAGGAGTTTTTTACTCATTCACCCTTCCTAAAGAACCTATTTGGGTTATGGATATTGGTGGAGGAAGTGTAGAATTTATTCTTGGCCAAGAAAATAATATTATCTGGAAAAAAAGTTTTGAAATAGGCGCTGCAAGACTCATTGATAAATTTAATTTCTCTGAACCCATTACCCAATTAGAAATTCAACATCTCGAAAATTATTTTGAAACTACACTTGAAGAAGTTTGGCAAGAACAAGCCAAACATCAGGCCAATTGGTTTGCTGGCTCGGCAGGCAGTTTTGACACCCTTAGGGAAATTTTAGAGAATGATTTAAATGAAACATTGCAAGGCATTAGCACGCATGCACAAGAAGTTTCAAATGACCAAGTAATTAAATTCTCAAATTACATCATGCAAAGCACCCAGCTCCAAAGGCAACAAATGAAAGGACTTCCAGATTTTAGGATAGACATGATAGTTGCTGCAACTGCTTTAATGAACTTTGTGATAAAAAGGCTAGGTTCAAACCGAATTATTGCCAGCCATTATGCCTTAAAAGAAGGATTGCTGGCTTCCTTTAATGATTTATAATAGAAAAAAGGTTAGATTTTTGGATTGAACCAAAAAATGCGGATTAATTGTTTACTATTTAGGCAATTAATAATTAAAGATAAACTTATCTTCGCGGCCAATTAAACGAATCTGCACTATGCTAACTTTGAGATTTAAGGCTTTAGACACGGTTCAAGCCAGAGAAACCGTAAGTGTCATTCCTCCTTCCGATAAAATTTCGGACTACTTTAACAGCAATGTTTTCAACGATGCTGCCATGTTGCAATTTTTAAGCAAAGAGGCCTACAAAGCGGTTTCAAATGCCATCAGAAATGGTGAAAAAATTGATAGAAATGTTGCAGACCAAGTGGCAAGCGGCATGAAAGCTTGGGCAATGTCAAAAGGAGTTAGCCACTACACCCATTGGTTTCAACCTTTAACAGGTGCAACTGCAGAGAAGCATGATTCATTTTTTGAACCTACAGAAGATGGAAGATCTGTAGAAAAATTTAGTGGCAGCGCTTTGGTTCAACAAGAACCAGATGCCTCTAGCTTCCCTAACGGCGGAATTAGAAATACTTTTGAAGCTCGCGGTTATACGGCTTGGGACCCTTCTTCGCCAGCTTTCATCATGGAAGGCTCTAACGGAAAAACGCTTTGTATCCCAACCATTTTTGTTTCCTATACTGGTGAAGCCTTAGATTATAAAGCCCCATTATTAAAAGCCTTGCACGCTGTTGAGAAATCAGTGGTAAACGTAGTTTCTAGCTACTTTGATAAGCAAGTTCAAAAAGCCTTCGCTTCTTTAGGAATAGAACAAGAATACTTTTTGGTGGATGAGGCAATGGTTATCGCAAGACCTGACTTAATGCTAACAGGACGCACTTTAATTGGCCTTTCTCCAGAAAAAGGGCAGCAATTGGAAGACCATTACTTTGGTTCAATTCCGCCACGAGTGCATGATTTTATGGTGGATTTTGAAATTGAGTGTTATAAATTAGGCATTCCTTTAAAAACGCGTCACAACGAAGTGGCACCTTCTCAATTTGAGTGTGCACCAAACTTTGAAGAAGTTAACTTAGCCATCGACCATAACCAGCTATTGATGGACGTAATGGAAAAAGTTGCTCAACGCCACCATTTTAAAGTATTACTGCATGAAAAACCATTTGCGGGTGTTAATGGCAGTGGTAAACACAATAACTGGAGTTTAATAACCGATACAGGTGTTAATTTATTGGCTCCAACAAAAGACCCAGCCAATAATTTACAATTCTTAAGTTTCTTTGTAAATGTTATCAAAGCAGTACACGACCATGCTGATTTATTGCGTGCTTCAATTGCTTCTGCTGGCAACGACCATCGTTTAGGAGCCAATGAAGCCCCTCCTGCGATTATGAGTATCTTTATTGGCACACAAATGACAGAAGTTTTGGAAAGTCTTTTAAACAATAAAGCAACCAGCAAAGCGAGTAAAGCTGCAAGCATCAATGTAAATAAGATTCCAGATATTTTATTAGACAATACTGATAGGAATAGAACTTCACCATTTGCATTTACCGGGAATAAATTTGAATTTAGAGCGGTTGGCTCAAGTGCAAATAGCGCAAACGCGATGATTGTTTTAAATACCATCATGGCTAATCAGTTGAACAAGTTTAAGGCAGAAGTTGATGCACATATTAAGAAAAATAGCAGCAAAAAAGAAGATGCTATTTTGGAAGTACTTAAAGGATATTACAAAACCAGCAAAAAAATTCTTTTTGAAGGTAACGGATATGGAGACGAATGGGTAGCAGAAGCCGCTAAGCGTGGTTTGAATAATATCAAAACTACCCCAGAGGCTTTGAATGCTTATATTAGCAAGTCTGCTAGGGATTTGTTCGTGAGCAATGAAATCTTCAATGAGATTGAATTGAATGCGCGTTACGAAATCATGCAAGAACTTTATGTGAAGAAATTAGACATTGAAGCTAAATTACTAGCGCAATTGGCCACTTCACACGTAATCCCAGCTGCCATTGCTTACCAAAGAAATTTGGCTGAAAGTGTAGATGCAATGAAAGCAGCAGGTCTTTCAAAATCTGACACAGAAGTTCAGGTAAATTTGATTAAAGAAATTAGCGGGCATATTAAAACCATTTACAGCAATGTGCAAAAGCTACAAGTAGAATTGGAAAAAGCGCATCATGCAAAGAGCTCGCATGAAAGTGCATTGGCAATTTGCAAAAAGGTTAAACCTTTGTTTGACCCAATTAGAGATTCAAGTGATTCGCTTGAATATTTAGTAGATGATGAACTTTGGAAGCTCCCTAAATACAGAGAAATGCTCTTCATTAAATAATATAAAACGGCCTCGGCCGTTTTTTTTATGTTTTTTTTGAGAAGAAATTGTCGATAGTCTGTAAAAATTTAATAAACTTGCATTAATTAGAAATCTAATAAATTCTGTCTATTCATGAATAAAAGACATTTACTCGTTCTTAGCCTTGGCTTCCTTTTTGGTAGCTTACTGCTTTTAAGTGCCTGCTCTAAGAAAGGCTCCATTACTGCTGCTCGTGAGCATATGCTAAAAAAAGAATACGGCTTTGCCGGAGAAAACTATAGAAAGGTTTACTCCAGCACAAAGAAAAAAGATGAAAAAATCGAGTCGGCCAACACCGCAGCTTTTTGTTATTGGAAAATGAATGACATGAAAAATGCAGAAAGTTGGTACCGAAAAGCCATTAAAGTTGATCCTAAAAATGAAGAAAATCAATACATGCTTGCCAAAACGCTTAAAAATAATGGCAAATATGAGGATGCTATTCTAGAACTTAAGAACTACTTAAAGATGTCTAGCGAAAAGACGGTTGAAACGCAAAGACTTATCGACGGTTGTCAAAATGCCCTAAAATGGAAGAACGATAAAACCAGGTACTTTGTGGATAATGTAAAAGGCTTGAACACTCGTTGGCAAGATTTTGCGCCTCAATTCTTCAAAAAAGACCAGTTGTATTTTACTTCAGACCGCGAAAAAGGTGTTAGCGGAACAACTTGGGGCTGGACAACCAATTGGTATACCGACTTATATACCACAACTTATAAAGTTGACAAGAAAAACCCAAACAATATCACTTATCAATTGCCAGTTTTGGTGGATAAGGACAAACTCAACGGAAAATTAAATGATGGTGTGGTTTGTTTTGACAATAGGTTTACAACAATATACATCACAAAATGTAACTACGATAATAAAATGACGGGCAACCATTGCCGCTTGTACACTTCCCAATTAACAGGCTCTGAATGGTCGGATCCTGAAGCACTGCCATTTAGTTCAGACTCATTTAATTGTGGGCAACCAAGTTTAAGTAAAGATGGTAGCACCCTTTATTTTAGTTCTGATATGCCTGGCTCTGTGGGTGGTAAAGACATTTGGATGGTTACTAAAAGTGGAAGAGGTAAAACTTGGGGTGACCCAATTAACCTTGGGCCAGTAATTAATACAGAAGATGATGAAATGTATCCAACCATTACAGACGACGGAACACTTTACTTTGCTTCTAATGGACATGTAGGTTTAGGTGGCACAGACATCTTTATGGCTAAAGGCAGCGCTACAGATTGGAGCGACCCAATTAACATGAAATCTCCAATCAACTCACATGGAGACGACTTTGGAATCATTTTCGGTAAGGACAAAGAAAATGGCTATTTTAGCAGTAATCGTGAAGGAGGAAAAGGTCAAGATGATATTTATAGATTTTACATGACACCATTGGTATTTACCTTAAGTGGTGTTGTTAGAAATGCCATTACAAAAGAAACAATGCCTAATGCAGTTGTTTCAATAACTTCTAGCAGTGATACTGGAAAGATAGTTTTGAAAACTGATGGCGCTGGTTCTTATAAAATTGTTTTGAAACAAAAAACCGACTACGAATTATTTGCATCTAGAGCCATGTTCTATGATAGTAAAATGGAAGAAAAAACTACCCGTGGCTTAGAACAATCAACCGATTTGGTTCAAGACTTTGAATTGAACTCATTAGGTTTAGAAACATTTACATTACGTGGGATTTTATACGATTTAGATAAAGCAGACATTCGCCCAGATGCGGCAAAAGTGTTAGACTCTCTTATCATTGTTTTAAATAAGTATCCAACCTTAAAAATTGAATTAGGATCCCATACGGATTGTCGTGCAGACTCATTATATAATATTGGCTTATCTCAAAGACGTGCCGACTCAGCCGTAGCATATCTTGTTAAAAACGGAATTGACACCATGCGTTTGGTTTCTAGAGGTTATGGTGAAAACACCAAAGACTCTGCTGCTATGCATTGTAATTGCGAAGGACCAAACGAAAGAGAAGAAGGATTAAAATGTTCTGAAGCAGAACACCAATTAAATCGTAGAACTACAGTTAAAGTATTAGATATTTACTGGGAAAAACCAAGACCAGTTCAAATTACACCTCCTGCCAATCAAAAACCACAGGGCAGACCAACTGGCAGACCCGCTCCTGCTCCTAGGCCTACACCTGGTGTAAGGACACAACCAAGGGGCTAAAAATATTGACTAAAAAAAAGGGGCGCTCCGGTGCCCCTTTTTTATTTATAATTGAAATCAAACCTAACCTGCAAACGTTATATCTGTATGCGTAAACTGCTTTTGATATTCATTTTTTTTAGCTTTTTCAATTTACAAAAGGCAAATGCACAACAACCTACTGTGCCAACTTATCAACTCGAACTTGATAAGGCTGATTTAGCCTACCGTTCTAAAAAATATAATACTGCAGCCTTATTGTATCAAAAGGTTTATCCTAAGGTGAAACAAGAAGAAGAAAAACAAAAAATACTCTACAAAATCGCGGATAGCTACCGATATAGCAATAATTTTAAACAGGCACTTAAATGGTACGAGGAAGTTGTAAACAGCAAATATCCAGACCCATTTATACTTTATAGCTATGGACAATTGCTCAAAAACTTTGAACGATATGAGGAAGCTAATAGAGCCTTTTATGACTATAGCTTTGAAGTTCCAGATGACCCGAAAGGTAAACAAGCCATGCAGAGTTGCATGCTTTCTGCCGAATGGAAAGCCAATCCATTAAAATTTAAAATTGATAACGTCAAAAGTATAAACACAGACCAAAGCGATTACGCGCCATTTGTAGGAAGCAAAGGGATATACTTTACCTCAACCCGAAAAGAATCACAAGGAAGCGAAATATTTGAATGGACGGGGCAGAAATATTGTGATATATTTTTATCAAATTTTTCGGCAACTGGAATGGCCAAGCCTGAGCCTATTAAAAGTATCAATACTAATTTTAATGAAGGTGTTACTTGGCTGGATAGCTCAGAATCTATGGTTTTATTTACCCAATGCAATGGCAAAGATGGCGCGGGTTTGTTTTGCAAAGTACTAGTAAGCTATTTTCAGAACGGGGTTTGGGTTGAACCAAAACCACTCCCAATAAACTCTGACAGTTTTAGCATCGGCCATCCTGCGTTTAGTGCAGATGGAAAACGCCTATATTTTAGTAGCGATATGCCTGGTGGCTATGGAAATAAAGATATTTGGTATGTTGAATATAATCCTGTGAAAGATGCTTGGGGTTCTCCTATTAACTTGGGCTCCAATGTTAACACCTCTGAAGATGAACTTTTTCCTTATGTAGATGAAGCAGGTATCATATATTATTCTTCAAAAGGCTTTCTAGGAATGGGAGGATTAGATATTTTTAAAACTTCGGATAGCGTTGGTGTTTTCAAAACTGCCCAAAACCTACAATCTCCCATTAACTCGGGTGCAGATGATTTTGGAATTAGTTATGTGAAACAATCTAAAAAAGAAACAGGGAAACCCTTTGCCTATTTCACCTCAAACAGAGAGGGAGGTTTAGGTGACGATGATATTTACAGCATTAGCGAAAAACCCATCATTGTTTTGGTTAAGGGATTTGTTACAGAACGCGAATCTGGAAATCCTTTAGGCGGCGCTTTGGTTCAAGCCGTAACCTTAAACGGACAAAACCTTTGGAAAATAAAAACCAATGAGAAAGGCCTGTTTAGTGCAGAATTGCCTTTGAACGAAGTAAACACTCTTTCTGCAAGCCTCGATAAATACCTTAGCAGCAGCCCGCGCATTTGCGAAACAAAAGAAATTACTAAAGACACCGTTATTGAAGTGTCATTTGTGCTAGATTTTATTCCACCCACCGATGTTGAGCTTACAATGGAAGGCATTTTATATGACCTAGACAAATGGAACATAAGGGAAGATGCAGGGAAGGTATTAGATTCTATGGCACTCATTTTAAAAGCAAATCCTAGTTTAGTGGTGGAACTTGCCTCGCACACAGACAGCAGAGCACCAGCGCCATATAACCTTGAATTATCCAATAAAAGGGCAAAATCTTGTGTAGATTATTTAATTGCTAAAGGCATTGCAAAAGATAGGCTAATTCCAGTGGGTTATGGCGAAACCAAGTTATTAAATGATTGCAGTGACGACGTGGATTGCAGCGAAGAAGAGCATCAACAAAATAGAAGAACAACAGTAAAAGTGATCCGAACTGATTATAAGCAAAGGCGGTAAAGCGCGTTTATTTTCTTAGTTTTGTGACAACATGAGTTCAGATAAATACATGAAACGGGGCGTGTCTTCCCAGAAAGAAGACGTTCACGCGGCCATTAAAAACCTTAACAAAGGCTTATTTCCAAAGGCATTTTGCAAAATTGTTCCAGATTACTTAGGAGGCGACCCAAATTTTTGCAATATCATGCATGCCGATGGCGCAGGCACTAAATCTTCTTTGGCCTATTTATACTGGAAAGAGACTGGAGATTTATCTGTTTGGAAAGGTATTGCGCAAGACGCAATTGTGATGAACCTAAACGACCTTTTGTGCACAGGGGTTTATCAAAATATTACCTTGTCTTCTACTATTGGTCGTAATAAAAATTTAATTCCGGGTGAAGTAATTGCCGCAATTATTGAAGGTACAGAAGAATTTATTGAAATGTTAGAAAACCATGGCATTCATGTGCATTCTACTGGAGGAGAAACGGCTGATGTAGGTGATTTGGTTAGGACCATCATTGTAGATTCTACTGTTACAGCAAGAACCAATAGAAAAGATATCATCAGCAACCACAAGATTGAAGCAGGAGATGTAATTGTTGGCTTTGCTTCTTTTGGGCAAGCAAGCTACGAAAAAGCTTACAATGGTGGCATGGGCAGCAACGGCCTCACCATGGCAAGGCATGATGTTTTGGGTAAAAAATACCAAGACATTTTAGAAAGTTATGACCCTTTGGTACCCAAAGAATTGGTTTACACAGGTGGTTTAAATTTACAAGACCAATTACCTGAACATCCTTTAAATGTAGGCAAGATGATTCTCTCTCCCACCCGCACTTTTTCTCCAATTATTAAACCCATCTTAGACGAATATTTTGACAAAATACATGGCATGGTGCATTGCACAGGTGGCGGTCAAACCAAAATATTGCATTTTATAGACCAGTTTAAAATTGTGAAAGACAATTTATTTGAATTGCCGCCATTGTTTGAGATGATACAAGCGCAAAGTGGCAGCAGCTGGGAAGAAATGTATAAAGTGTTTAACATGGGGAACTTGTTAGAATTTTATACTGACGAAAAAACTGCAGAAAGCCTCATTGCTATTGCAAAATCATTTGGAATTGCCGCGCAAGTTGTGGGTAGGGTTGAACCAAACGAAAAGAAAACGTTAGAAATTAAAACGGCAACTGCAAACTATTTGTATAGTTAGTGCTATATTTTAGAATGCAGGTTTAAAAGTCAAAATTAGGCTTAAGTTAACATTCAAATTGTTTTTTGCATATATCCTATTCAAATAAAAAAGTTATTTTGCAACCAAAATAAATAGTTAAGCCCTATGAAAATACTTGTTACAGGTGGAACAGGCTATATTGGCTCTCACACTGTTGTAGAGCTTCAACAAGCGGGTTACGAGGTAGTTGCATTAGACAATTTTGACAATTCCTCACCAGAAGTACTAGACAATATCAAAAAAATTACTGGCAAAGACTTGGTTTTTGGGAAGGTTGATATTAGAGACAAAACCGCCCTTACCAGTTTCTTAAAAGCACAGCAAGGTATTGACGCTGTCATCCATTTTGCAGCTAATAAAGCTGTTGGCGAAAGTGTAGCCAACCCTTTGAAATATTACGAAAATAATGTTGGCGGTACTGTAAATTTATTGTACGCCATGGAGGCTGCGGGTATTCAACAAATTGTTTTTTCTTCCTCTTGCACGGTTTATGGCGAGGCAAATCCTCCTGTGGATGAATCTGCTGAAATGCCAGTTGCAAACTCTCCTTATGGAAATACCAAGCAAATTTGCGAAGAAGTACTCAAGGATTATTCCCAAGCATCTGAAATGAAAGTAGTAAGTCTTCGGTATTTCAATCCAGTTGGGGCACATGAATCTGCATTAATTGGGGAATTACCTTTGGGAGTGCCAAGTAATTTAGTGCCTTTTATTACCCAAACCGCTATTGGCAAAAGAGAAATGCTAACAGTTTTTGGCAATGACTACCCAACACCAGATGGCACCAATATCAGAGATTATATTCATGTGGTGGACTTGGCTAAAGCCCATGTGGCAGCTATTGAATATTTGGCTAAAAAGAAATATACAGCCCCTTTTTCTGTATTTAATTTGGGTACCGGAAACGGAAATTCGGTTTTAGAGGTAATAGAAACCTTTGAAAAAGTAAGTGGTGTAAAGTTAAACTACCGCATTGGCCCACGCAGAGCTGGCGACGTAGTGCAGGTATATGCCTCGTGTGATAAAGCGGCAAACGAATTGGGCTGGCGCACAGAAAAAAGCCTTGAAGAATGTTTGAGTAGCGCATGGAAATGGGAACAAGCCATCCAAACTAAATAAGTGTTAATTTAATTAAATACGAATGAATAGAAAAATTTTAATCACCGGAGGCGCCGGTTTTATTGGTTCTCATGTAGTGAGATTGTTTGTAAACAAATATCCAAACTACCAAATACACAATTTGGATAAACTTACCTATGCAGGTAACCTTAAAAACATAACAGACATTGAAAACGCACCTAACTACCATTTTCATCGTGTGGATTTGGTGGACGCTGCTGCGCTTTCTCAATTATTTAACGAGCATCAGTTCGACTCAGTAATTCATTTGGCTGCCGAAAGTCATGTTGACCGCAGCATTACCAATCCATTGGAGTTTGTAATGACCAATGTTGTTGGTACAGTAAATTTATTAAATGCTGCCAAAGAATGTTGGAAAGGCAATATGGAAGGCAAATTATTCTACCATGTTTCTACAGACGAGGTATATGGTAGTTTGCACGATGGCGGTTTCTTTTATGAAGACACGTCTTACGACCCACAATCTCCATACTCTGCCAGTAAAGCAAGTTCTGACCATTTTGTAAGAGCTTACCACAATACCTATAAAATTCCAGTGGTTATTAGCAATTGTAGTAACAACTACGGTCCAAACCAATTCCCAGAGAAGTTAATTCCACTGTTTATTAATAACATTAGAAACAACAAACCTTTACCTGTTTATGGCAAAGGAGAAAACGTTAGAGATTGGTTGTATGTAGTGGATCATGCGCGTGCCATTGACGATGTTTTTCACAAGGGCAAAAACGGTGAAACCTACAATATTGGCGGTTTTAATGAGTGGACCAACCTCGACTTAATCAAAGTTATCTGCAAAACTGCTGATAAGAAATTAGGCAGAGCAGAAGGCGAATCTGAGAAGTTGATTACGTATGTTACAGACAGAGCGGGTCACGATTTACGCTATGCTATTGATGCCAACAAAATTATGAAAGAACTAGGTTGGGAGCCAAGTCTACAATTTGAAGAAGGTATTGCCAAAACCATCGATTGGTACTTAGAAAACCAACAATGGATGGACGAAGTTACCAGTGGCGATTATGCCAAATATTACGATAACATGTACGCAAAAAGGTAAGAAGCGCTTTAGCGCTTCTTAAACCAATGATAAAAATGGGTGGATGGCACTAAGTAGGGAAGAACTTCTTCTTTGCTTAGTGCCATTTTTATTTCGTTTGTTTTGGTATTCTGTACTTTTAAGCTGCGAATGATGACTTCAATTCCAGTTTCAGTTAATCTAAACTCTGGTGAAAGAAAATTAAATAACTCCTCTTGTTTTACGCAAACATTCCAATTGATAGACTCGTCTGTTCCCATTTTATCTGTGAGCAATCGCGCAAATTTCAATCCATTTTCACTGTCGAAGTACAAATTAGGAATCACAGGAAATATAGAATCATTTTGAAGGTAATAACTGCGAATGCTTGGTATAAGTGTTCCATCATTATAGGTTGCAGTTTCTATGTTAATGTAATTAGAATTTAAATCTATCAAATCTGGAAACCTAGCATAACTTAAACTCATCCATTGTGCCATTACAAAAGCTGCAGCCAATTTTGGTTCAACCCGAAGCTTACTTGCATTTGGTAACCAAATATCTGCACTGCCGCTGCTATTTCCGTTACCATCATAATCACCCATTACTATATCGTTTGCGTTTTGAACCGAAATGGCCTCAAAACCTAAAGCTACTGCTAGTCCGTTAGAATCTACATCTGTTTGCTGCATAGAACCTGTTGTGTCTAGCCAACTTACAAACTCAGGAATTATGGGCCACCCATTTCTATTTAAAGCCCAATTTGATTTTATTTCCCCTTCTAAAGTCATAAAATGCATATGCTTTTTTGACTTAACTCTTATTAATCCCAATTGTGGTTTGGATACCCTTAAAACCTTTTCTTTTAAGATTTTATTTCCTAATGTATCGTATATCATAATGCGATTACTTTTGCTTAGGTTTACCATTATATTTCCTTTTGGGGTTAAGTTAAAGTAGCCTTTTTTGGATTTAATCAATTGTTCGCCCTTTTTATTGTAAACCCTAAAACCTCCAAAGATTCTTTGTATGCGGATATAGTTATCTGCCAAAATGCTTAAGCCCCTTCTCGAACTAAACTTCTTGTCAAAATACTTCTTACCAGAAAGGTCAAATAACTGAACTTGCTTTTCTTTTCTAGCAGCAATAAAGGAAGCACTTACTTCAATATCTTTGAATGTAGTGTCGAGCACCCATTTAAATGCAGCATTGCTCAAGCCTTTCAAGCCATTGTTAGTGGTAAACAAATAGAAACGTGCCAGCTGGTCGTCTGATTTGTAACTACTGCTGGTATAGTTTAATTCTCCCTTATTATAATACAAAGGTTTTATATTAGTGAAATTACCTTTCAATTCATAATTATTCTTTAAATCAACCACCACTTGCTCGCCAAACCTAGATACAAGCAGGGGTTCTGACTCATTTATTGTTTCTTCAAATTCCCTAGTTCCTAACCACCTACCGTTTTTATTTACGATATGGGTGCTTAAGCTTCCTCCCATGGTTAAATACCTATAATGCAATGTATCCTTGAAAGGCAATACATGTTCTTGTCTATTGTATTGCCAAAGCAAGCCATCTTTTAAATAGCTCCAATTGCAAATTTCAAGCGATGAAGCTCCATCCAGCCAAATGTCCTTAGCTGGCGCTTCAAAAATTACCTTAAAGCTTCTATCACAAATTTGAGTGCTTCCCTCTTTTTCAAAGGCTAGTAATCCTAGCACATCAGAATATATATACACTTTATCATAAGCAAATGGTGTTAGCTGCTTACCTGTTGTATCAAAAACAGCAAACTTATCCTTAAAACTCACCACTAGCAATGAGTCAAAACTTTCAATATCATCATAAATGCTTGGCAATACAACTTTACCATTTGAATTAATGATTCCTTGACAATTGTCTTTTATTAGCCTAAACAAAGAGTTGTTAGCGTTATTTTCATTGTATTCATAATCATAGTTGTTTTCAATTTGTTCAATACTTTGAAAGGTATCTATTTGCAAAGCACCTGATGCATCTTTTAGCAAAAGGTCATACTTATCTTGGATTCTCACAATAAAGTAATCATCACCAATTGAGCTGAGTCCGTTATAATCTAAGCGAAAAGGTTTGCTTTGTACAGAACCATCTGTTTTACGCAAAACAGATTCGCTTAAATTAGAAGCAAAGTAATACTGTTTACCAGGCAGATTTAGGGATGGGTAACGCTTGTTCCAAGCATATAGGGTTCCGGTTTGAGCCAACATTTGAAAGTCGTTTGCAATCCTAAATTTGCGAAACAAGCTGTTATACGTGCGCTTGTATACAACCAAAGGAAAGTTTTGGACTTGACTATGTGATTGCGGCACAATGCTATACCAACCTGGTTGCATTATTTCTTTGCCATTTCTATCGATGACCCCAAACTTCTCCCCTGGCATTTTCAATTTATTGCCATTGATACGATTGGGTGTCCATTTCTTATCATCAAACACAACAGTTATTGCATATTCTCTGCCATCGAAAGGTTTGATATAGCCATATTTTGGTTTAACAATTTCATTTCCTTTGATGTCTATCATGCCCATAAACGGACTGCCCGTAAACCTGAACGCGAACAAATCATTGCCAAGTGGATTTAAAGCTTGGTATTGATAGTCTATGATTGCTTTACCATCGGCATAAATCAGTCCGTACTTATCATATTTTCTGGCAATGTAGATTCCAGAATCATAGTAAATTAAATCCTCAAAGCCGTTTTGTAGCACGGTTTGACCCAAGACATTGATGAGTTTATAATGCATACCATCTAACACAATGGCATAACCATCTTTTTTAAATTCAAATGCACGTTCGAATTGAGGAGAAATTAGCCATCCTTCTGGGGCAGAACTTCCTTCCTCATAAAAATCATTATGAATGAAAATACCTTGTGCCGCAGCCGCATAGCCATAGTTGCAATTAGGTCCATCCGACTTTGGAAATACTTGGTGCATGACCAAGGCAACCTCCATCCCAAAAGAATGATTTAATATTTTGTAAGCCGGACTTAACTTTTCTGTTTCAAAGTTTACCTTAACCAATTCGGCAAGCCTATCATTTATCTTCGTTTTGATTTCATGGAATTCGGTATTGGGGAAAGCATCTAATTTGGAGACCTGCTTAATGGGTTCAATAAACCAGGGTGAAACGGCATTTAAAGTTTTAGTTTTTTGTTGAAACCGACCTAAATAAGCATAGTTCAAATAGATTTCTGCCGACTTTAATTCAATGGAATTTAAGGCAAGCTGCAACAAGTTGGGCGGCAAAGTGTCTTGCCCATTTTTTATGGCTTCAATAGCAATTTCTTTTGCAGCAAGTAATTTTTCATTGAAAGCAATTGAGTCTAATAAGCCATAATTATAGGCGTTATCAAATTCTTCAAAAGCTTCTAGGGCATTAAATAGGTTGTTGCCCCTAGACAAGACTTTTGCAGCAAATTCACTTTCCGCCTCAGTGGTATTTTCATGAAGGTTGAGGCTTTCACCAGGAAGGAGTAAATAACTGTCGAGGTAATGAGCACCAGGCTCATAACGCATTTCTATTAATGAAAATCCTTTTAATTTGGCTTTAAAAATATAGCTGCTGTCGAGACCAAATAAGCAAGAATCATAAGTGGTATTACCATTATGTGTAATAGATAAAATAACCTTACCTCTCCCAGCAATAATGCCAGAAGCTGCTATTTTGCCTTTGATGATTGATTCTTGTGCAAATAATTGAAAAGAGCATAAGAAAATAAGAACTATAAGTTTAAAAGTTTTCATTGGCCATTAAGTTGGATAAGTTCAAATCTAAGGATTCAGCAAAACTTAGCAATCACTTTTGGTTCAAACCGAGAAATCTTTTTGTGAGAACATAGTCTTTATTGAGGTAAGGCGCTAGTTCTTGCCAAGTGTAAAAAACTTCTTTTTTAGAAGGACTTCCATTGATGTCTTCAAAACTATAGGTTAAAAAGCGCATTCCTTGTGCATTAAAATCTACATCAAATCGCAAGTGTGAAAACAACCTTTCGGGTTTTACGCAAGCATTCCATTTCACATTTTTATCCTTGGTAATCTCGCTTACAAAATTGGTGGCAAAAGTAATTTGAGTGCTTTCCAAAATGAGATCGAAAGCATTAATTCGATATATACTGTCGGCACTAAAATAATAAGTTTTATGACGCAGATAGGTGTTTTGACCCCAGTTGTCTGTGGCTTCAACTTGCACTTGTATTTTAGAAATAGAGGTATCAAATACGGTGATATCCATGTTCTTGAGATTTCTGGTTTCGTAGAGTATTTGGTTGATAACATCTTTGTTTGCGTCTGAAAGTCTATTATCGTTAACTACTTTTACAGAAAAATCGCTTTCATCTATTTTGGTAAATTTAACTGTATTTAAGATACTACCTATATCTATTAATCGGTAATAATTTAAGGTGTCGGTTTGACTAAGATAGCTTGTAAACTGGGGCACGCGAGCGCTGACAGTATTATATTTTTGGCTCATTAAAATCTGCTTGCCATTGGATGCAATCAAATAGCTAAAGTTATCGTCTAATGTTAAGGTAGTAATTCCTAAACCCTGACTTTCGAAAGTATAACGTTTTCTAGACAATCGCTTGCCCTTAGCATCAAATATTTGAACCAAAGGTTGATCATAGTTATTAGAATTTTTAGCAGCTAGTATTATCCCATTTGGCTCCATAATAATTTCCTCATAATTAGGTTTTAAAATAAGACCTTTGGATAGTTGATAAACTCCCCTTTTGCTATTGTCAAATATGACCGTAACTCTATCACCTTGAAGGTCTGTAGAGGCCCTTCCATCTTTAATAAATGTAATGTCCCTAAAATTTGAGTCTTTAATATACAATCCCTTTTTAAGGCTAGCCATTACCAAACTTTTCCTAAAGTTAATGTCCCAATAAAGGGTATCTAAAACCAAATTAAACTGGGCATCGTATAAGCCTTGATAATAGGTTTTACTTCTTACCAGATACCTTCTCTCCTTGAGTGAATCTTCTAAATTTACATTAAAATCTGCCACTTGTTGATAGTTGCCAAACACAGAAATATAGGGCACAATAGATCTATAATTATTGGGAATTTTAACATTAGCTTCTTCATCAATCACCATCTCAAAACCATTGCTATAAATAAGCCAATTTCCATTTCCTAAATCTGGATTTTGCTGGACTTCATCATCATAATCATAATCTCGGTTACCTATGTCTTTACTATCGGTGGACCCAAGGATATAGCCCTTTTTGCTTACCAAAGTACCAAGATTGTTTCTTGTACTGAATAAATAATACAAACTTACCCTATCCGAAACCAAAGGCGTTTCTTGTATGCCATTTGTGGTAAATAATTGCTTGCCTCGTTTTACTACAAAATTACTGTCTCCAAAATAGCCTGTATTCAAATGATACACTTCATCGGCATCACTTTCAAAAATCTTGTTACCATTGCTGTCTAAAATAATTTTTTGATTGCCTAATCGCGCTTCATAATAACCCATTGAACGCTGAAAAACGGTATCATAATAAGCAGCAGGTTGCTTTAAACTCCTGGCATCTATAAATCCCATCTTACCCTCTTTTTCTGCATAAAAGCCTTTCCAATTGGCACTCATTCTCTCCCATTGTGGAGCCAACACCCAATCCATTTTTTGCATAGAAAACAAACCCCATTTCCCTGAGCGTACCAAAAGTACTACACTCTTGTCACCCTCTATTTCAAACGATAATCGAAACGAATCAAATGAGCCATATTTTTCAAAATTGCCTGCACTATCTATTAAGTAAAACTTATTATCCATTCTAAAAGTTGCGTTTCCGTGAAACTGTTTCGAAAAATAATCTACTTTTATAGGTGCTTTGCTAGGCTGATGATGAAAATAAATATAGTACTTCTTAGCCTTTTTTGCAACTACGTATTGACCACTCTTGGTGGCAGAAAAAATATTTTTATAAATAGGTTTAAGTATAAAAAAGCCATTGCTACTAATGTATCCAAACTTCTTAGTGCTAAGGGTTCTACTCAATACATGATACTTCTTCCCAATCCAATTTATGCCATCTGCTAAGCCGTATGACATATACATATAATTAAAATCATTCCAGCCTGGCTTTACAATTTCATTGCCTAGCGAATCTATTAAGCCAATTAACTCGGCAGGTTTAAAAAAACGCTCACCATCCAAACGCCTTTTCACTTTTAGAAACGGATGTTGGTTAGATACTTTAAAATATCCTGGCATCATGTTACCAGAGTAAAATATATCATACTTTGGTGTCATTATTATTTTTCCATTGGTATCCATCATCCCAAATTTATTGCCGTTGATAGGTCGATATGCCAATCTAGCGGCATCTAACTGAAAAAGATAATCATAGTTTTCTTCTAACAACTGCCTGCCCGTATGGTCTAATAATCCATAGTTTTTAGCGCCTCTAAAAATGTACAAAGGCGGTAAAGAGTCGTTTTTATAAACCTTAAACTCTTTTAATACACTGTAATTGGGCTGAACCGTAAAATTCTGGCAAGCATCTATCACGCCTACCCTACCATTATAAACCACAATGGCATACTTATTAGAGAAATAACTCAATTTTTCGAACCTAGGTGGTATGAGCCAACCCGATTGATATTGTTCTTGGATTAAATAAAAACTTACCGCACCCACCAAGCCATAGTCACAGTTTAAACCATCTGATTGTGGAGAAGCCTTGCGCAAAACTTCCATGTTAATTTGTTCGCATTGGTATTCAAATGGGTTGAACCGAGACGTTTGAAAGTCTATCGCTTCTAAGGCTTGAACCCTCACATTTAGCATGATTCGTGCCCATTTGGCAAAGCTCAATTGATTGCTGTCTAACAATAATCGCCTAGCTGCTTTGGTATAATCTATAGACACCCTATCAAAGGTTTTCTCTTTTTGATGAAGCCTTTTTAATAAGGCAAAATCCAGATATGCAATTTGCGAATTTAGATTTAGCCAACGTTCAAATTCTTTATAAACCAAAGGATGCAAAGAATCTTGGTAAATGCGCAAAACATTGGTGGCCGAATCTAGCAAATGCTGCAAATCCTTATTAAAATCAACCGAATCGAGTAAGGCAAAACTCTTGTTTTCTACCAAAGTCATGGGAAGTTTTACCAAGTTTTCTAGGTGATAAAATTGATAATCATTTTGAGAAACCACTTTCCTCTTATCATCTTTCACAGGGTATTCTTGTTTGACAACTTGCAGGTTTATCTCCCCTATTTTAGGCAAAAGTGCACAAGAAACGCTATTTTTATAGGACACAGAAAATGCCAATGGCATAGAAGAATTGGCAATGGAAAATTCAAAAGTGCTATCAAATTGTATGAGGGCAGAATCTTTATTGTGTAACTCGTAATTGGTAAACAAATAAACAAACTCGTGGCCTGGCACTAAAATATCAGAAACAACCTTTCCTTTAATTTTTATGGCGGGTTGAACCGAAATTGAAGTCTGAGCGAAAAGGATTTTACCAAAAAGGAGACTTAACAAAAGCACTTTAAACTGTTTCATGGGAATAAGGTTTGGTGGTAGAATAACGCAAAAAAGGATATTTTTAGTTTTTTGCTGGGTAACTGATATTAAGGAATATCAACAATTTTAGTTTATTGATGAACTAAATGTCAATTGAAACTATTCCATACCAACAATCCCACACCCAAATCAATGTGCGACCCCTCCGGGTCAGTATGAGCAGCTAAATTCCCTAGCAGTTTCTTTTGCCACTAGCCAACTGCCCGAAGCTAAATGCTAGTTGCCAGAAGCAAATCGCCAAAAGCCAACCACCAAAAGCGAACTAGCGTTTTGCCAAAATAGGAATATCGTCTATATTGCGCGCTCAGTTGACCCAATAATGAAAGGAATAATTTTAGCAGGAGGCAGCGGAACTCGCTTGCATCCACTTACAATTGCAGTTAGTAAGCAATTGATGCCTGTTTATGACAAACCTATGATTTACTACCCGCTAAGCACTTTGATGCTTGCTGGAATTAGAGAAATCTTAATTATTACAACCCCTCACGACCAAGATGGGTTTGTTAAACTTTTAGGGGATGGCTCTCAAATTGGGTGCAGGTTTGAATATGCGGTACAACCCTCGCCAGATGGTTTGGCTCAGGCGTTTATCATAGGCGAAAAGTTTATTGGCGACGATAAAGTTGCATTGGTTTTAGGCGATAATATTTTTTATAGCGCAGGTTTGAGCGAGCTCCTACAAAGCAATAATGACCCTGAAGGTGGGGTGGTTTTTGCCTACCATGTAAACGACCCAGAACGCTATGGGGTAGTGGAATTTGACAAAGACATGAAAGCCTTAAGCATTGAGGAAAAACCAACTGAACCTAAATCAAATTACGCTGTACCAGGACTTTATTTCTATGATAATTCGGTGGTGGAAGTGGCAAAAAACATTAAACCTTCGCCTCGTGGCGAGTTAGAAATTACCGATATAAATAAATATTACCTTGAAAGAGGCTTACTAAAAGTAGGCGTTTTGCGCAGAGGTACTGCTTGGTTAGATACGGGTACTTTTGAATCGTTGATGCAAGCTGGGCAGTTTGTGCAAGTTATTGAAGACCGCCAAGGTTGGAAGATTGGTTGCATTGAAGAAGTAGCCTTTCGCATGGGTTGGTTAGACATAGCTGGATTGGAAAGAGAAGGCAAAAAATACCTGAAAAGTGGCTATGGCAAATACCTTTTAGGATTGTTAAATAATCATTAATTTTTAAACTTAGGAAATACAAATATGAATCCACAACACGAAGCATTGAGGAAATTTGGTTATCAAATTAACTTTGCTGTAGAAAATTTTAGCAATCATGGCTTAGCAGCCAATCAGTTTTCAAATATATTAATTGGTGGTTTAGGTGGCAGCGGCATTGGTGGTCGCATTGTTAAAACCCTATTCATGGATGAATTTCCATTGCCTGTTGAGGTAATCGCTGATTATACCTTACCAGCCTACGTGAATGAAAAAACATTGGTAATTCTTGGCTCATACAGCGGCAATACAGAAGAAACCTTGGCCATGTTTGACGAAGTTAAGAAAAGAGGAAGCCAAATGTTGGTCTTGACTAGTGGTGGTAAATTGGGCAATCTAGTTAAAGAGAACAATTTAAAAAGTTACTTCATAGAACCTGGTGTTCAACCTAGAATGGCTTTAGGCTACTCTTTGAGCTACTTGGTGTTAATTTTTGCAGAACTTATAGGAAGAGATGCACGCGAAGAAATGAAAAAAGTTTCAAGCTTATTCGACAATTGCGACCCTTACCAACAAGATGCAGAAGAAGTTTTTGAAGCCATCAAAAGCAAAGTAAACTCAAAATATGTTGTGTTAAGTGATGCTCAATTTGAAGCAGTTGCCACTCGTTTTGCGCAACAGGTGCAAGAAAATGCAAAGCACGAATGTTTTACTCATGTGCTTCCTGAACATAATCACAATGTAATTGAAAGCTATTATGGCACATTGGATACCGTGTTCTTTTTCTTAAATTCTAACAGCAATCCAAGAGTTGGTTCAAGATTCGAATTCTTGAATGGCTTATTAGAAGTTGAAAACCATAAAGTAATAGAAATGGGTGTTGAGCAATTTAATTTTGCTTCTGTTTATCAAACCATTCACAGACTTGACTGGTTGAGTCTACTAGTAGCAGATCATAGACGTGTTGATTCACTCAATGTTCCAAATATCGCGTCATTAAAAGAGTTTTTAGAAAACGTATAACCTTGTCATTTTTTAGCAAATTATTTAGCGGAACAAAAGGTGCAGATAGAAATGCTGCACCTTTTGTTAATCCCATACAAGTAGAGTTTCACTCACATCTCATTTTTGGTGTGGATGATGGCTGTGAAACCATAGAGCAAAGCCTAGAAATATTAGAAGGTTTTGCAAAGCTCGGTATGCGTAAGGTAATCACCACGCCGCATATCATGAGTGATTTTTACAAAAACAGCAAGGAAAATCTCTTTCCAATCAGAGATGAAATCAGGAAAAGACTCAAAGAAAATAATATTGAGTTAGAATTAGACTGCGCAGCAGAATACTTGATTGACGACGGCTTTGAAAAGAAAATTGAAAAGGGCGAATTACTAACATTTGGTCCAACTGGTAAACATGTTTTGGTAGAATTACCTTTTATGAATGAGCCAAGGAATCTAGCTTCATGTTTATTTGAATTGCAGATTGCAGGGTTCACACCTGTATTGGCTCATCCAGAAAGATATCTATATTACAATGATGACCGCAGTAGGTTTCATGATTTAAAAGACCAAGGAATTTTATTGCAAATGAACATGCTTTCTTGCCTTGGCTATTATTCAAAACCCGTTCAAGATGCGGCAATTTATTTGGTCAACAACAATTTAGTTGACTTGGTAGGTTCAGACACTCACAACATTAAGCACCAAGAATTATTGCAAGAAGTGCATCAAAATAAGGTTTACCAAAAAGTGTGCGAAGCTGCATTATTAAATAATAATTTATAAACTAGCTCCCTACCTTTGTGTCATGAGAAAATTCTTATGGCTACTAATTCTTGTTGCTTTTAGCAAATTAAGCATTGCCCAATCGCGCGACTTCGAAATGGCAGATTCTTTGGGCAAAACCATTATTGAGTATTTTAAAACTAATCAGTTTCAAAAAATTAGTGATGCAAGAGATACTATTTATTTGAATAGCTACAATGCCATAACTTTTGAAGGAGATTGGAACGAACTTGTAGGCACCTATGGTAAGTTAGAAAGTGTTAGGCCTATATTTTACGGCAATTACCAAGGTTCTCATTTTATTAGTTATAAACTAAGTTTTGAATCCCTTCCGTATGTCTTAAACTTAGGGTTTAACCCGGATAGAAAAATTGTTATGATTGGTTTTATTCCTGCACATAAAGTGTATGTCTCACCGGAATATGTAGATGTGTCAAAATATACCGAAAGGCATTTTAAAATAAATAATGGCATCTTTGAGTTACCAAGTATTTTTACTGCACCTAATAACCCAGGCAAACATCCATTGGTAATTATTTTACCAGAATCTGGTCCAACCGACAGAGATGGTAGCTATGGCGAAAATAAACCTTACCGTGATTTAGCTAATGCCGTGGCAAGCAATGGATATTGTACTTTTAGGTACGACAAACGCTCACTCCATTACCAAAACATATTACTTACCGCAAAAAATGCCTATGAAAATTACACTTGCAGGGAAGAATATTTAGATGACCTCTACAAAGCAATAGACACCTTGCTCACTTTTTCGGAGGTTGACCCTAGTAGAATTTACTTATTAGGCCATGGGCAAGGTGGAATGCTTTTACCATTAGTTGCCAAGGAAAGAAAAGAAGTAAAAGGGATTGCAATGCTAGGCACTAATTACAAACGCACACAGGAAATGATGATGGACCAATATGATTATTTATCTTATGTTACACCAGACAAAAAAGAAGAATTTATAGAACAAAAAGAAAAGGCTTTGTATAGCATGAATAAAAAACTGAACCCGCTAACAGAGCATTATAAAATGCCTTATGAGGTGCAAGCCACCTATTGGATTTGGCTAAATAAATACCCACATGTTGAAATGGCTAAAAAACTAAAAATACCCATACTCATCATGCATGGTGATAGAGATTACCAAGTAAATATGGAAAATCTTGCTGGCTGGAAAAAAGAATTAGGCAAACAGTCTAACGTAACCATTAAAAACTACCCAAAACTTAACCACCTCTTTTATTCGGGTGGCGCAGAATCCACTTATTCAGAATATTTTATGATTGGAAACATTCCAGATTATTTCATAAAAGATTTGATAGATTGGCTTTCAGCAAATTAGCATTCTTTGTAATTTCTTAGAGAAACTGCTTTAAATGCATGATTTTTCTATCTTCGCGGTTCGTTTACCAAACCATAAAGTATGGACCAATTCTCTTACCTCTCAAATGCAGACGTTTCTGCCATTGACAATTTACATCAACAATACCTGAATGACCCAGAATCTGTAGATTTTGGTTGGAAGAAGTTTTTCGAAGGTTTTGATTTTGGGTATAACCAAAAATATAGCAATGGCAAACAAGGTACTGCAGTTTCTGAGGATGTATTGAAAGAAATAAATGTACTTAACCTTATTCAAGGATACAGAAGTAGAGGCCATCTTTTTACCAAAACAAACCCAGTGCGCGAGCGCAGAAAATATGAGCCAACTTTGGCCATAGAAAATTTCGGTTTGAACCAAGCCGATTTAGAAAAGGCTTTTAATGCGGGAACAGAAGTAGGATTAGGTTCAGCCAAACTTAAAGATATTATAGCGCTTCTACAACAAACCTATTGCCAAAGCATTGGCGCAGAGTTTATGTATGTGCGTGAGCCTAAAAAAATCTCTTGGCTCAAACAGAAAATGGAAAGTAGTCGCAACACTCCTCAACTTTCTATCGACCAAAAAAGAAATGTGCTTTCTAAACTCAATCAAGCTTCTGTTTTTGAAAACTTCTTGCACACAAAATTTGTGGGCCAAAAACGTTTTAGCTTAGAAGGTTTGGAAACCTTAATTCCTGCACTTGATTCTGTGATAGAATATGGTGCCGACCTTGGCGTTGAAGAATTTGTGCTCGGTATGGCGCATCGTGGTCGTTTAAATGTTTTGGCGAATATTCTAGGTAAAACCTATGAAGATATTTTTAAAGAATTTGAAGGAAAAGCCGCCGAAGACGAAGGCATTTTTGAAGGCGATGTGAAATACCACTTAGGGTATACATCGGATATTACTACCAGCAATGGTAAAAAAGTTCATTTGAGTTTAAGTCCTAATCCTTCACACTTAGAAACCGTTAATCCTGTTGTAAAAGGAATAACTAGGGCTAAAATGGAATTTGCCCACCAAAGTGATGAAGATAAAATTGCACCAATTCTTATTCATGGAGATGCTTCTGTTGCCGGCCAAGGCATTGTGTATGAAGTATTACAAATGGCCGGATTAAAAGCCTACTCGGTAGGTGGCTGCATTCATATTGTTGCCAATAACCAAATTGGTTTTACCACCAATTACATCGATGCCAGAACTTCTACCTATTGCACAGATGTAGCCAAAACTACTTTATGCCCTGTGTTTCATGTAAATGCAGATGACGTAGAAGCTGTAGTGTTTACCGTTAAATTGGCCATGGAATACCGCCAAGAGTTTAATAGCGATGTATTCATAGATTTATTAGGCTATAGAAAATATGGCCATAACGAAGGCGATGAACCTAGGTTTACACAACCTGTTTTGTACAAAGCCATTTCAACGCATGCGAATCCAAGAGAACTTTACAACCAAAAATTGCTGGCCAATGGGAGTGTAGAAGCCGAACTAGCAAAGGAAATGGAAAGCTCTTTTAGGAAGTTATTACAAGAGAAACTAGAAAGCGCAAAAGGAGCTGAACCTTCTAAACCTAAAAATTTCTTGCAAAACTTATGGGATGGCTTTAGACCTGCTAACCAAGAAGATTTCTTAAAATCTGATGGCACTGCTGTGGCTAAAGATAACTTCCTAAACCTTGCAAATCTTCTTACCAATATTCCTGATGGGTTCAAGGCCTTTAACAAGATTGAAAAATTGTTTAAAGACCGCAAAAACATGATTGCTAACGACAATTATGATTGGGCCATGGGCGAGCTAATGGCTTATGCAACCCTTACCCATGAAGGACATCATGTGCGCATGACTGGTCAAGATTGTGAGCGTGGTACTTTTAGCCATAGACATGCAATCATTAAACAAGAAGACTCAGAAAAAAGCTTCAATATCTTTGATAACCTTGGAGACTTAAACAATGCTGGTGTTAAGTTCTATAACTCTTTGTTGAGTGAATATGCTGTGCTTGGTTTTGAATATGGCTTTAGCATGATTAGACCTAATGACCTTACCATTTGGGAAGCCCAGTTTGGCGATTTTGCCAATGGTGCGCAAATCATCATCGACCAATACCTAGCAAGTGCTGCCACTAAATGGAAAACCTTTAGCGGACTTACATTATTGCTGCCGCATGGTTACGAAGGTCAAGGACCAGAACACTCTTCTGCTAGGTTAGAAAGATTCTTACAACTGTGTGCCAATTGGAACATGCAAGTTTGTAACATCACCACGCCTGCTAATTATTTTCATGCCTTAAGAAGACAAGTAAAACACAAAGACATTCGCTTGCCTTTGGTAGTGATGTCTCCAAAGAGCTTGTTGCGCCATCCGGGTTGTGTGAGTAAATTGGAAGATTTTACCCAAGGACATTTTCAAGAGTTAATAGACGACACCTTTGTGGATACCAAGAAGGTAAAACGTGTATTGTTATGCACTGGAAAAATATACTATGAGCTTTTAGAGCGCCAACAAAAAGACCAACGCAAAGATGTGGCTATTGTAAGGTTAGAACAATTGTATCCAATGCCAGAAAACCAATTGGCAGATTTGTATGCAAAATATGCTAAAGCAGAAATTTGTTGGGTACAAGAAGAACCTAAAAACATGGGCGCTTGGTTATACTTATTGCGTTGGGATCAAAACTTAAAGCTAAAAAGAATTTCTAGAGAATCGAGTGCTTCCCCTGCAACTGGCTATAGCAAAGTACATGCGAAAGAACAACAAGCCATTATGGATAAGGCTTTTGACATCTAACTACATACCTAGGACTTGCTTTAATTTAACATAACCAGTTTTACTAATAGGGATTTTACTTCCACCTTTTAAGATGACAAAATCGGGTGGGTCTATTTTTACAATTGCCTGCGTTGGAATAATATAACTGCGGTGCACGCGTATGAATTCTTTTTCGCTGAGGTGTGTCTCAAAAAAACTCATGGTTTTCTTCTTAAGGAATACACCTTCTGCTGTGTGTAATTTAATGTAATCACCATAGGCTTCTAAGTAAAGCAGCTCTTGCAAGGCTAATATTCTTACTACATGGTTGTGTTTTACTACTATCCTTGTTAATGTATCTTGCTTCTCTAGGTAGTCTTCTGTTACCGCCGTTAAGGCTGTGTTTTGTTGGCTTGAACCTAATTGCGTCAGCACTTTTGTAACAGCCTTTTCAAATCTATCTTTGCTAAATGGCTTGAGCAGGTAATCGATTGCATTGGCTTCAAATGCCTTCATGGCATAATCATCAAATGCTGTAGTGAATATCACCGCAGGAGGTTCTTCGAGTAACTCTAAGAGCTCAAAGCCATTGATTTTTGGCATTTGAATGTCTAAGAAAATGAAATCTGGCTTTAAGGTAGCAATGGCCTTCATGCCTTCAAAACCATCATTGCACTCTGCAAGCACTTCTATGTTTTCAAAACTTTGAAGGTATTCCAATACCAATATTCTGGCCAAGGGTTCATCATCAATAACTAAGCAGGTATATTTTTTCATCATTGTGGAATGGTAATTCTAGCGACATATAGGTTGTCTTGTGCAAAGGTTTCAACCAAATCATTACGCGCATAAATAAGGTATAATCTTCGGCGAATGGAAGCTAAACCAAAACCCGTACCTGCAGCAGCCTTAGAACTTGCAGGGTCGAATGGATTAGTTATTTCCACTACTAATTTGCCCTCGTTGCAACTAGCCTTCACTGCAATTAAAACTTCATATAAGGTATCATATAAACCAAACTTAATGGCATTTTCTACCAAAGGCTGCAACACCAAAACAGGCAGCATAAGGCCTTCGCAGTTTGGGTCGGTTTGAACCGAGGTAAGTAGGCGATGTCCAAACCTTACCTTTTCTATTTGTAAATATAAATTGAGTTGGTGCAACTCTTCTTTTAGGCTCACCAATTGCTTATCGTCTTTGTTTAAGGTATGCCTCAAAAATTCTGAGAGTTGTTGAATCATAGACCTTGCTAACTCAGGCTTGGAGCCTGCCAATGCGCTTATTGAATTAAGGCTATTAAACAAAAAATGAGGTTGTAGCTGTTGGCGTAAATTATATAACTCTGCATCTTTGGCTGCATCTTCTAGCATTTGTTTTCGCTCGTTTAGGCTTTTATCTTGTCTATGAAAATTTACTAACCAAAGTAAAACAGTAACCATGCCTACCATTAATACTTGAAACAAGAATCGAATGGTGACAGAGTCGTATAAAAATTTGGTGTAAAGGGTGTTTGGTTCAAACCGAAACTTTAAAATTTCATAGCTGCCTGCAGTAGCACCAGTAGCTAAAAGTAAGGACCAAATGCGCAGGTAAAAGAAATTACCTTCTGTAGGTTGATAGTATTTTAGGGTAAGAAATAAAATGCTGGCAATGAGCAGAAAAAAACTTTGCGAAACCAAGGCATCTGTAAAGGCAATGCCAATAGGAATTTCAAAATCCATTAATACATAAAAATGGATAAATAGCCATAGTAGCCAAAAGCTGCTAAAGCCAATGAGGCCTCGTTTTAAGGATATCTCAAGTATCACGACGACAATAAAGGTTGCAAGCCTAATTCTATTGAGGATTGCAACTCTGAGGCCCTTGCCTTTATAAACTTTTCATAAAACTCTGAGGCCTCTTTCTCTAGAACTGCAGAATGTAACTCTAAGCCGTCTTCGAAAGAGGTAATTTCTTTGAGAAAGGGAACATCAATGAATTTCCAAAGGATGGAAGAACCACTTTCGTGCTTTACCTCATCTTCATTTTTAACACCTAACATCCTGGCCTTAAAAAAGGCTTCATGTAAATCGCGGGCATTTACAAAACAAAGTTGTTCATCAAATTGCTCAAACCCTTCCTCAAAGGGTTTTACGATCTTATAGATGATTTTTGCTAGAAATAACTTCATATAGGCCTTGGTTTATATAATTAATAACTTCTGATATCAATTCCTCCAAACACGCAAACTCCCTTAAGAATAAGCACTGATTTTTGTTCTTGGTTGAAGTTACCGATAACTTGTCTTTTATCTTCTACCCCACCTAAAACGACTGTAATTTCTGAGATAATTTCCCAATTGGCAGGAACAATAATTTTGGCTCCACCAAAAACTTGGTTCATTTCTAATACTGCTGTACCCGTAATGGCTGCATGTGCAAAATTGAGTTCTGCACCACCCATAATGCAATTAACCTCTCCTCCTTTAAAATCTTTGGTTAAGATGTTTCTTTTTACCCCTGCTAAGATACTGTTTACTTCTATGGTTTGGTCTGTAGAATCGGTAGCCACCATACAATTGTTTTTGCTATCCCAAGCCATAAAATCGGCATTTTTGTTTCTTCTGGGTTTAAACAACAAAACGATTCCCATAACAATTAGAAAAGTAGGCCAAAAGAATTCATGAATTTGAATTTCTGGATAAAAGCGTTCGCTTAAGAAAACGCCCCCTATCAGCATCAAAATGTATCCACCTGGATTTCTAAAATTATGCTTGGCACTGATGTACAATCCTAAACCAATTAAAAACATGGGCCAAGTAAACAACCAATCTGGCATCTCGATGCCTAATTTTCTTGCAAAAAACAATACCCCAATAAGGATAAGGATAATGCCTCCAAGAATTCTTGAGCGTTGTGGATCTGGATGTATATTACCTGCGTTTTTCATTTTTATATTATTATCTTAGGTCAAAGGTACCATCACCCATACAATGTTAAACTGCCTGAGGCTGTTTACAAAACATTTGTAGACGAAACTACTAAAAAAAGCGATGAACTCAAATCTGAATGATTTATGTAATTTCGTCGCCAGTTAGAATTAATACAAAATGAAATTATTTGGAATATTTGCGGCCATCTTAGGATTAGTTGGATTGGTGTTTTTGGTTTCCTTGCTTTTTCCTAAAACCTACCGTATAGAGCGCAGCACGGTTATTAACAAGCCTGTATATGAAACTTATGCCTACATGAACAGCATTCGCAATTGGGCCGATTGGAGTCCGTGGAATACCCAACTAGACAGTTCTATGGTTAGCTTTTATAGCAAAGTGAAGAGCGGCCAAGGGGCGGCCCAGTATTTTAGAGGTGGCCTAGTAGGGATTGGAAGGTTTAAAATAACTAAGAGCCAACAAAATGAAATGATTCATTATGATTTAAGCATCAATGAAGGCACCATGCATTCCGAAGCTACTTTTTACTTTAAGCCTGTGGCCAATAAAACGCACCTAATTTGGGTAGATTCTGGCGATGTGGGTTATAACCCAATTTTTAGGTTTATGCTCCCTTCCAAGATTAAATCAACTGAGGCTGGTTTTGAGGAAGGTTTGTTTGAAATAAAAAGGGCAGCTGAGAAAAGGGAGTTGGAGTAGACCATGGACCATTGTCGATGGACCATGGTCTGCTTCAACTCCCCAATTTGCCCAAAATAAAATTGCATTTGGTGTAAAAAAATTACTTTCCATTTGGGTGTAGTGCAAATTAAGTGCTGGTTTATTTGCGAAATATGCAAATGAAAGGGTGTTTGCCTAGGATATTGTCCTTGCATATGCAATTTGCGCAAGAACATAGCTTGTATCTGCGTAATATCAAACTATTTAGCCTTTACTGTTCAGCCTTTTATGTCAATACTTGCAGTGTCATTATTAATACATAAAAATATGAACAAGCACAATCTATCTAGCTTTACAGCTAAAATGAACAATTTCTCTGGTTTGATTGATGTAGTGAAGAAATTCGGTACCGCCTACAACCCTTCTAACCCCAACCTAAGCCTAGCCACTCTGGAAGACTTCCTTTCACAGAGTCGAATGGCCATTAAAAAGGTAAGTGATGCAGAAACGGATTATTTAAATGCCACTACGCGTAGGTTGAACCTATTCAAGGACCAAAACCAGATGCTCAGTAGGATACTAGACATGCTGCAATCGCAGGGGGTAGACAAAAGCCTTTACCATGACCTATACTTGGTGGTTAAACAAATTAAGGGCTATAACAAAAAGCAATCGGCACCCGCTGAAACAGGTGAGTCTAAACCAAGCAAACACATAGGAGCCTATCTTACCTTAGAAAAAAGAGCAGAAGACTTTTTGCAGTTTATTGAGTTTCTAGAAATGATACCCAATTATAAACCCAACCAAAGCGAACTCGAGATAGCAGCCCTAAAAGCCTATCAGTTAAAATTGGAGCAGATAAATGATGAGGTAAATGCTTTAGAGAATACCCTAACCTATGCGCGTCACAAACGCGATGTACTATTTTATAATGAAGAAAACGGAATCATCATATTAGGCCGCCAAGTGAAAGCAAATATCCGTGGTACATTTGGCAGAACCAGTTCAGAACATCATCAGGTAATACCATTTAAATTTTTCAGTAAAATCGGCTTATAAATAAGCTTAGTTATCAACCCTTAGCAAGTCATCTCCAGTTTCGGGGATGACTTTTTTTGTACCAAATCTTACACAAGTTTACACAATCTACTTTATGCTTCCCCTTCTTATATATGTTACACCAAGGGGGTACCCACGATGCTCCAAGCGGGTACCTATGTTAATCCAAGCAGGTACCCATGTTAATCCAAGGGGGTACCCATGTTAATCCAAGCAGGTACCCATGTTAATCCAAGCGGGTACCTATGTTAATCCAAGCGGGTACCCATGTTAATCCAAGGGGGTAACCATGTTAATCCAAGGGGGTAACCATGTTAATCCAAGCGGGTGTCCATGTTAATCCAAGGGGGTAATCACGATAATCCAAGGGGGTACCTAAGCAGTATGGAGCAAGAGGGAGGAGAAAGAGTGCTTTGGAAGACTCTCATTAAGTGCGTAAACTCTTGCTCAAGACTCACACTCCAAACTGATTGCGGGGTACATAAGCAGTATGGAGCAAGAGGGAAGAAAAAGAGGGAAGAGAAAGAGGGAAGAGAAAGAGTGAAAAGCAAGAGTGTGAGTGTGAGCAAGAGTGTGGGTGTGAGTGCGGGTGTATTGGAGAGTTAGGAGCCTTTCTGAACCTAAATTAATCAATTGCTAACTTTCAATAAAACGATAATTTCCATCGGCAATTTCACAATAATTAACCTTAATTTAGTATTTTGCTTCGCAAGTAAAAGAGTTACCTGCAACCCTAAACGACAAACCTCAAAAAAATTTCAAATTTCACTTCACACTTGTAGGTTGAATTGTGTCAAATGGACAAAACAGTTTATTCAGACAAGTATGAAGCAAATTTTCTTAATTCTCATTTTGGCATTTCTAAGCCAGACCTTGCAAGCACAAATCATTTATGGCGAAGTCTTTGGCGGACACAAAAAGGCTCAACACGAAATCCTTATTTCTAAACCCATTGACTCTCTTGGTATCGTCAGCTTTTTTAACCTGACTTATTTTACTGTTGACTACAAGGATAGGTCAACAGTTGACCCATTTATTTACTCTGTTGCAACGTTTAATTTTAATCAATACGTTGGTGTTGCAACGGGGGGGTATATGACAAATCAAGGCTTTGTTCCAATTGCAGCAATTTCTTTGCAATACTTCAATGAAAAAGGAGACTTGTACCTTAATGTTTTCCCGACCATTGAATTGACCAATAAACCAAACTACGAAATGTTTGGACTTTTAGTGTATAACCCTAAATTGACTAAAAAACTGAAATTCTTTTCTCAACTCACTTTTAGCACTAACTTTAATTTCCAGCAACACAACTTCAGTTTTCAGCAAATAAGGCTCGGACTTGAGCATAAAGGATTTCAGTTTGGCATTGGGTGCGACACGCAAATACCGACATTTAGAAACCCTGTTAGCAATGAATTGGAAACAACATTCAACCCGAATGCTGGTTTATTTCTGCGAAAAACTTTTAATTAATCACATCGAAATTTTAAAAAATGAGTAATTTTAAACACAACAATGAGCAGCTCAACACAATGATTGAGCAAGGTAAAGCAATGGAAGCATTTGAGCTTTTCTATGCTGAAAATATAACGATGCAGGAAAACGAAACCGAACCACGAGTGGGCAAATACTTCAATCGTGAACAGTGTGGTGGTTTTGTAGAGGCATTTCCCGACTTAAAACTCAAAGTTTTAAGCGTGGCGTATGGTGAAAATCTGAGCATTCAGGAAGTCCTTTTTGATTATACCAATGAGCAGAGCGAAAAAATTATTTATCCTGAAGTAGCAGTAAGACATTGGGAAAATGGTTTGATAGTGAAAGAAAAATTCTATTATGCTACTTAGTTTTGTATTTAATAAGTACTGGTTCGGAGAATGGAAAAAATAAACTACATAGAACTCATAGAGAATTGCCTGAATGGTGATAAAAAATCCATTGAAATACTGATAAGGTGCATTCAGCGAAATGTATACAATTTATCTGTTCGTTACCTCTGGAATCCGATGGATGCGGAAGATGCTACACAAGAAATTCTTTTGAAGGTGTTGACCAACCTTTCCAAATTCAAAGGTGAAAGTAGCTTTACCACCTGGGTGTATAGGGTAGCAACTAACTATTTGCTGAATATGAAAAGAACCGAAATTGAAAACCTCACCTTTGAAGAAGGCGAGTACCATCTTAAAGTTGGTGCAACTTACCCAGCCTACGAAAAAGCCGATGCAAACTTATTGGAAGAAGAAGTAAAAATTGCTTGTAGTACTAGTATGCTAATTTGTGTGTCGAGAACGTTACGTTTGGCATATTTGGTTGGAGAAATCTTGGAGTTTGACAGTAATGAAGGGGCATACATTCTTGACATTGAACCAACAACGTTCAGAAAAAGACTTTCCTTAGCACGACAACAAATAAGGGCTTTTATGGCAAAACAATGTGGTATTTATGACCCCAAAAATCCTTGTCGTTGTTCAAAGCAAATCAACTATTGTATTGAAGTGGATTGGTTCAAACCCAATTCCCTTAAATTTGCCGACAAGGGACAAGTAGAGCAGACAAAACAAGAAATAGAAGCTATAATGAATGACGCTGCTATTTTTCAAAGTCATCCAAACTATTACGCACCCAACCAAATTTTAGACAACATCAAGACCTTACTAAACAACGGAAAATTTTCACTTATAACGAATGAAAACTAAAAGGGCAGCAGGTAACACGGGTTTGGCAAAAGTGGCGGTTCAGTGCTCCGCAGACACATTTGTGGTTAATCAAAGTTTGGTTTTCCGCATCAACATTTGTGGTGAAAATCGCCACCTTCGCCAAGCCCGAAAACGTTGGCAGTAATGCTATTTAAATTTGCAAAAAAATAAGACCTTCTTAAACCCAAATATTTTTTCTTATTTTTGAATATAGATATAAAAAAAATGAGAACCTTGAATATTTCAATATCCGACCTTGAGTATAGTAAATTCGGCATTAAAAACGACAACCTAAATTTTACAGACTTTATCGACCTTGTGAGTAAAGAATTGACTCGTCAAAATCTAAACAAATGCATTCAGCTCGCTGAAAAATATGGTCTTTCTAATATGGATATTGACGAAATAACAAATGAAGTAAAAGCTGTTAGACATAATGCAAAAAATCGTAATTGACACGAATGTTATTGTTTCAGCTTTAATTCAAAAAAGTTATCCAAACCAGATTATTAACGACCTTTTTCTGGAGAACAAGTTCCAACTATGTATTTCTGAAGAATTAATGGCCGAGTATTATGAGGTGTTAGCTCGACCAAAGTTTGCGAAATTTCAAGACTTTTTTATACGGGCAGAATCTCTTCTTGTGGATATTGAAAGTAGGGCAACTAAATTTCATCCGAGAATAAAACTTGACTTGATTTCTGATGTTGATGATAATAAAATTTTGGAACTTGCTGACGAAAGCATAGCCAACTTTGTTATTACTGGAAATACAAATGACTTTACATTTTCGACCTATAAAAAGACCAAAATTGTAACACCAAAAGAATATTGGGAAAATAATAAACCCGACTAATAAGCACTACTGCCGACACGCGTTTGGCGGCAATAAGGGCTTAAGAATAAAAGGAAAAAGAAAAGGCAGAAAAGTTTATTTTTGGCTTAAAGCGCAAGAGCGAAATTTGTGCTAATCATTCCCTTACTGCGCCAAGAACACAAACATTGGCGGCTATTATAGGATCATCGTGCAAACATTAAACTGATAGCAGAAAAAAACTGATATGGAATTTCAACATGACAAATCTTGGGATAGCTTGACATCGATTTTCGCTGCAAAACTAACTGCAAAAGATGCTTGGAATAGTTTTATTGACAATCACGAAAGCACAAATCCTAAACCTTACTGGACTGCCTTGCGAAATTTAGATATTGACAAAGAACAAGCAGATATTCTTGAATGGCTTCAAAATCTTGTAACAATCTCGCCGCTTCCAAGCAGTGTTGTTGCGCTTTGGATAGGTATTATAAAATTTGAGGATAATGAAAAAGAAATTCCAACAATTTATTTAGCAGGTGCGGACAAGTATGAAAAGGATGATTTAGATTGGGCTTTAGACCCAATTTATGTTCCAGAGAATAGTTATGCTCAGCCAACTTTGCTACAACAAATTGAAGACATAGCAAGAACTGACAAAGACAATTATGAATTCCTCGACTGGATTTTACCGCTAGCTTATTGTTCGTTGACATTTGATGAAATTATCAGAACGAAACTCAACAGGAAACTCTTTTTGACAAGCAATGAGAAATTATTTGTAGCCATAGGGCATGACAGCGGAGATTATTTAGATTTATCAAACATTGAATAAACTATGTGTGTGCATTCAACAACACACCTTCGGAATAAAGAAAAAACAGCCGCTAACAACACCTAACCGCAAATGGCCCTTCGGTTGTTCGCTATGAATAATTTTCTATATTTGATAAGCTGCTATCATGAAGAATGGTCCGCAATTGGGCCATCTGCGGTTAGCAATTAAACGTTAGTGGCTATTATAATGACGACAAAATATGCCTAAATTTATGTTAATTCTAGCAATCTTGTTGGCAACAATTTCTTTTGGTCAAAAGCCTACTGAAAAAGATTTGTCAAGACTTTATAATATGACAATTAGAAAATATTTTTCTGACTCATCTATCCATCAAGACCAAAAGAGGTATGGCTATATTATTATGCGGACAGACTTGGATTCCACTTTACTAAATGGAAAAGTCGGGCAAAACCATTTTAGGTTCATTGCACATCAGACACCAAGACAAGCCATATGCCAAGGAGACAATGCGGACAGCGGCAGATACATTTACAATATTTATCGCAAAGTACTAAAAACCGACACAATAGAAGTCATAATTAGTGGAGATATTGTTCAATGGAGAGAAGACATTTATTCGGACTTTTTGTTTCAAACTCAAGCCTTAATGGACGTTCGAGTAACTAAGTTCTTTTATAACAAAGTCACAAATATGTGGACATTATTTAAAGAGCTAGAAAGAAATGTAATCATGCAAAAATAACAGCACATAAGACACGTTTGACACAATAAGGGCATTGGAATAAAAGGAAAAAGTAACGGCAGAAAAGTTTATTTTTGGGGTAAAGTGCTTGAGCGAATTTGTGGTAACCATTCCCTTACTGCGCCAAGAACACAAACAGCGTAATGCCCAATTTATAAGATGAAATTTCATTACATAATAATATTATTCATTTCCTCTTGTTTTAACCAAGGAAAGGACGCTAAAAATCAACAAATTCCAATTGCCGATTCAATAAGTAATATTAAAATAAAGACTGAAATTAACTTTATAGATGAAAAAGGATTAAAACAAGGATTATGGAAAATAAATGACTCTTTAAATAATGAAATCAGAGAAGTATTTTATAAAGACAATGAGCTAGATAGTATTTCCAAAATATTCCATTTCTCACAAAAGAACAAATTAGTTTCATTAGCTCTTTTTAAAAATGGCAAGATACAATGGTCAGTTATTCCAGAATATTTTAACAACACTCATCCATACTATACTAAAGCATTTGCTCTGAAAGGTATCATTATATACGAGGATAGTGTCTATGTAAAAGTACCATATGAGAACGGAAATATTTGGTTTGAGGGCACATATATTCGGTTGAATAATTACAATACGGGGTTGCCATCAGGTGTCCTTAAAAGTTACTTTAAAAATGGGAAAATTAATACTATAGAAAACTGGAAATTGTATAAGAAACCTTATTATAATAATAAAGTAGGTGGCGGTTCATTATTAAACGGGAAATTCCAAATGTTTGACTCCATTGGAAATAAAAAATTAGACACAAATTTCAATATGGCACCAATGATTCTTTAAAAATTAACTAGGCATAACATCACCTAAATACAAATGGCCCTAGTTGTTCTTAGGCGAAATTTTTCTATATTTGATAAGCTGCTATCACGAAGAATGGTCCGCAATTGGGCCATCTGCGATTAGCTGTCAAACGATATCTGCAACTCCATGTGCAACCATTGTTTATGCCCACTACTAAATCAAAAATGAAAGAAACCCTAAAGTTTACTGAAAGTAAAGACAAACTAAAAATAGAGATTTATCCATCAGTAAGTCCAATCATAAAGTTTGGTCTAATTTTCCAAGGAGTATTATTAATCGCTACCGCACTATTTCTTACTAGTGTTACAATAAGGTTAATTGCAGACATTCCCATTGCTGCCATAATAATTATTGCATTATGCGTGGTATATGTACTTGCTGGTAGAGAATATCTAAAGAAAGTATTGAATAGGGAATCACTTGAAATATCGAAAGACCAGATTACTATTATTAACAAACAATTTGGATCAATTAAGACAAAATCATTCTCAATATCCGAAGTCTCGAGTTTAGAAATTGCCAGTCAAAATAATTACACAAAACACCCCTTAGATAACGGAACTGTTGACATTACAGGTTTGGGGGTTACAGAACAACAACTTCAATACGTCACCGAGGGTGGAACAATTGATATGCGCTGCAATGGGATGGTAGTAAGATTTGCTAGTAATATTGCATCATGGGATTCAGAAGAAGTAATAAATAGAATTAAACAATTTACAGGCAACAACTTCAAAAATAATGACCAGATGAAAGTATTACTTAATGAATTGTATCAGACAGATGAAAACGAAAATTTGAAAATGTACTTATAGCCACTGAGCAAAAGGAGCAGCCGCTAACACGCGTTTGGATGCAATAACGGCTTGAGGATTTTAAGGGAAAAGAAACGGCAGAAAAGTTTATTTTTGGAGTAACATATTGAGGAGAAAAAGAGCCAACGATTCCTTTACTGCGCCAAGCGTATAAACGTTATAGGCTATTATGTATAAAGCAACATTTGACATCGTAAATCCTAAGGACATAAAGTATAACATTTGGTCTTTTAGTATCGGCTTTTTTAGTATTGGACTAATTTTATTATCATTTCATTTAAATTTGGTTGAAAAATATTTTTATGTTTTAGGTCCATTTACATTCGTTATCATAATATTACTTAAATTCTTAAGATTTTTTTTTCAGGACAAACATAAAACTGGACAGATTAATCTTTATAGTGATGAAATTGAAATTGAAACATTAACACATATAAAAAAAACAATAAAACCAAAACAAATAATCTTTCACTTTGATGGTTGCTTTGGTGAAAACAACTCCACTCTAATAGTTCTAGGTGCTTTTAATAGCGGCAGAAAGAATGTGATTTCAATAATCGATTCTAAAAATGAAACTTACCAAATGAATATCTATCTCCACAACGATTTTGAGAAAAATAAACTTTATACAATTTTAAGACAATTATCTAGTGCAAAAGGAATATCGGTACATTATATTTAGTAACATGACCAAATGATTTCATGAAAAATAACAGCCTAAAACAGCACCAACAACAAATTGGCGGTTCAGCGCTACGCTGACACATTTGTGGTTAATTGAAATTGGTTCTGGGCAACTATATTTGTGCTGACAGGCTCCAACTTCTCGTAGCTGGCAAACGTTTTAAGCTATTTTAAAAGATACCATAGTGATAGAGTTTAATCCACCAATTTCAAGGCGTGACACTGAAGAACTAATTGCAATTGCAAATGGAACAATTGATGATTGGCAACAAGACGCAATAGACCAAGCAAAGGACGAACTAAACAAACGGAAAGTTACCCGATACGACCAAGATAAGACTTTAGACAGATGGAAAAAGAAAGCTGAAAAATTAGAATTAGCTTATCAAAAAAAATTAGAACAAAACGAGACCGAAAGCTATACAATAGAAAAAATGATTTATATTTTTCTTATGGCTCCATTTATTCTAGCAAGACAGTGGACAGTTGGTCTTTCATTAAGTGAACTTAAAAAGGAGAACTATCAAAAGAAATTTAATCAACGACTTTTTTTGCTTTTAGGCGGGACGACATTTTGGATTCTATTTGGGGTTATTAATGCAAATGATTATGAAAAAAAAAGGCAAAAAGAAATTGAAAAAGTTGATATTTCTGAGTGGGAGAAAAACTATTATGGAAATGACAGCTTGAAAAAAATTGATTAACACCTGTTTTAAGGAAAAGAAAAACGGCTTATAAAATGCGTTTGGCGAAATAAGGGCATTAGAATAAAAGGAAAAAGAAAAGGCAGAAAAGTTTATTTTTGGAGTAAAGTGCCTTGGCAAAATTTGTGCTAACCATTCCCTTACTGCGCCAAGCGCCGAAACGTTAGCCACAATTATGAAAGCGACCCGCAATAACCAGACTCTATTAGACAATCTAAGAAAAATGAATGCTTATCCGAGATTTGTGTAATCTGTAATACAGGTTGACATTTTAAATTTGCACCATTATTAAACGTCAAAAAAGATAAGATAATGGAAAATAAAAAAATCGCATTTATTACTGGAGCTTCAACCGGTATTGGTCACGCATCTGCAAAGATGTTATTAGCAAACGGTTTCAAGGTATATGCCACCGCAAGAAGAACTCATTTAATGAAAGATTTAGAAGTGTTGGGAGCAGTAGTTATGCCTTGTGATGTAACAAAGGATGAAGACATTCAGAAGGTAGTTGATACCATTATCAAGGATGATGGTAGAATCGATGTGCTTTTCGCCAATGCCGGGTTTTGCCTCTTGGGTCCGGTAGAGTTGCAAAGCATTGAAGATGTCAGATACCAATTTGATGTCAATGTGTTAGGCAATGCCCGGGCATTTACCGCTGTGCTACCCCACATGAGAAAACAAAAATCGGGTAGAATCATCATTACTTCCTCAGTTGCGGGGCATATGGGCTCTCCCGGTATGGCATGGTATCCCGCTACCAAGCATGCACAGCAGGGTGTCGGGGATGGATTACGTATGGAAGTCAAAGAATTTGGTATTAAAGTGTCACTCATCGAGCCGGGCTACATCAATACTGATATTCCCACTGCCAGTTTGCCCTACTTGGATAAGTGTGAAAAACACCCCAATGCCGGACCGTATAAGGAGCAGATGAAAAATTTCAGGAAAAATTGGAGTAAAGGTTGCCAAAATGGAGCTTCGTCTGACACGATTGCAAAAGCCGTATTACATGCAGCTAAGAGCGGTTCTCCAAAAAGAAGATACGCACCTAACGCTGATGGCAAATTGGGTAAGTTTATGAAAAGATGGTTTGGTTATGGTTTGATAGACCAAATTTTGCCGGGCGCATCCATAAAATAAGAATGGACAGCAGTCTTCGAAAATTAAAAAAATAAATTATGCTTGAACAATTGGAAATATACATTAACGCCCAAAAAACAATTGCCAACTATATGTTGGCTTTGGGTTTTATAATGCTACTTTTGGCTGTCCTGATTCATTTTTCCGGGTCGAATGCAGTATTAATTGGATTGAAAATTGGTTTGATTATATTTGGATTATTCTCATCTGTTAGTGGCATTGGGTATAAAATGACAGAAGAAAAATTACTAAAAAATCAAACCTTGTTATACAAGGAAAGTTCGGCAACGTTTCATCAAAAAGAAAAGGAACGAATGGCAAAGGTGGTAAATAACCACCCTAAAATTCAAATTGTGCTTGTTATATTAATCATTGTTTCATTGCTTATAAATCTCTTTATTGATAAAGAATTGGTAAAAGGAATACTGTTTTCATTGGTCATATTTTCGGTTGGAAACCTGATTATTGAAAGCGTTTCAAAAAAATCAATAGACACTTATTTTGAAAAACTATCCAACTTATAAACAATGAAGGATATTATCAGGATCGAAAGTATTAGCATGTTGCATAACATGTTTCAAATCCCCCCACCGAAGCATCCTTTGGTGAGTGTCATTGATTTTTCAAAATTAGATAACCATCAGAAGGAATCTCAACACACTGGTTTACAAGTGGCTTCATCGTTTTATGTAATTACATTAAAACATCTGAAGTCAGGAAGCTTGCAATATGGCAGAAAGCAAATAGATTTTCAGGAAGGTAGCTTGTTCTTTTCTTTACCTGAACAAGTAAGTACCATTCAAAATCCTGTTTTCGAAGAGTGTAGGTATAATTGGGGTCTATACTTTCATCCCGATTTGATTTATGGTACTCCTCTGTTTAACAAAATTACTGAATACTCATTCTTTAAATACACCACGAACGAAGCATTGCATTTGTCCGAAGATGAAAAAGTGTGCCTTTCGTCAATCATCAATACAATAGAAACTGAACTCAATCGACCCATCGACAAGCACACCAAGAACGTATTGATATCCGCAATAGAATATTTATTGAATCACTGTAATCGTTTTTATGACCGACAATTTATTACCAGAGCAAATGAAAATAATTCGGTGATTGATACTATCAATACTTATTTAAAAAACTACTTTGATTCAGCTAACCTTCCCGAAAAAGGGCTTCCGACAGCATTACAATGTGCGGATCAAGTTAATCTTTCCCCCAATTATTTAAGTGATTTACTTCGTAAAGAAACAGGAAAAACCACTCAAGAACATATTCACTTTCACCTTCTGGAAATTGCCAAAGACCGATTGCTAGGTAGTGATGACTCTATAAAAGAAATTGCCTATTCCTTGGGCTTTGAACACTCACACTACTTCAGTAGTTTGTTTAGGAAAAAAGTAGGATTAAGTCCGACAGAATTCCGAAATTTGAATTAGAATAACTGTGGCTAACAGCGGTTTGGCGTAATGGCGAGTTCTGTGCCTCGTATGACAGTTTTGTGGTAGGTTCAAGTGCAGTTCTTCGTATGAGCATTAGTGCTAAAAATCCGCCACTACGCCAAGCCGCAAAACGTTAGGCACAATTTTACCGCAGAAACAAAAAAACGAATGAACATAAAATTCCTTTTTAAATTATTACGAAATCTTAACTCAAAAACATTTGATAAAGGAGAGAGTATAATAAAAGAAGGCGATAAAACAAATAATGTCTTCTATATCCGAAAAGGGTTGGTTCGTAGTTTTTTGATAAATGACAAAGGTGAGGAAATTACTTTTCAGTTGTTTGCCGAGAAGCAACTATTTGGAAATGTTCATACCATTTTATTTGATGAACCTTCCAAGTTTACCTTTGAAACTTTGGAGAAAACAAAAGTGTACTTTACAGATGTAAAAACTTTTCAAGATTTAAGTTCTGACAATTTAGACTTTCAAAAAATGGACAGCAGGATTTTTGGTCGACAAATTTTGAAACAAGCTTTTCAAAGAATTGATTCCTTTGTTTTTCTCTCCCCTGAAAAGAGATACCAACAATATCTTAAAGATTACCCAAATATGATTAACCGTGTACCCGACAAGTACATTGCTAATGTGTTAGGCATTACACCTGTTTCTTTGAGTAGGATTAGACAACGTATTTCAAAGAAAAAATATTAATCATAACCTTTATTATCTTTTGTTAATGAGTTTATCCTCTTTGGGAGTATAAATTTGCATCATTAATTTATGTAATTTTTAAAAAAAAAAAAAAAATATTTCGCTTCTTATAGCTCTATTAATGACTGTATTTGCAATGGCACAAAAATCTACTGACAATTTTACGGGTCAATGGAAAACTGCCGAAGGTGCCATAATTGAAATAAACAAATCGGGTTTAGCATTTATTGGAAAACCACAAGGAAAAGATGTGTTGGTGCTCAATAATTTAACATTTACCGATGGCAAGTGGCAAGGTATTTTGAGCAATCCGAAGAAAAACACATCCGCAAATTGTGAAGCCTATTTAGAAGGAAATAAAATCAGATTTGTGGTAAAAAAAGGAATGATGAAAAAAGAAATAGTTTGGACGAAAACCAATTAATGCAAAAATAATCTAAACAAAGTAATCTTATGGAATTTGAATTTGGACAATACAAGTTGTACGCCCTCCTTTTTATTTTTGGTTTAATTGCAGCCGAAATTATTTGGAGTTGGCGTAAAGATAAAAAGGCTTATGGTGTAAAAGACACCCTTGCCAACCTTAGTATTTTTGCAGGATTTCAACTATCCAAATTCCTTTTTGCAGGGTATCAGTTATGGATTTTTGGTCTCTTTTACCAGTTTCGGTTGTTTACCTTTGAAGAATCGACACTTATGTTTTTAATTACTTTTTTAGGTGTAGATTTTTGCTACTATTGGTTTCACAGATGCTCTCATATGGTAAAGTTTTTTTGGGCTTTTCATTTGGTACATCATTCAAGTCAATTTTATAACCTCACTGTTTCTTACAGACTTAATTGGTTGGGTGCTTTGATAAGCCCTGTGTTTTACATTCCACTTGCTTTCTTGGGACTGCCACTTGACTTTATAGTTCTATGCTATTCTTTTAATTTATTGTATCAATTTTTCCTACATACCGAAGCGGTAGGCAAGTTGGGGTTTTTAGAAAATATTATTGACACACCATCCAACCATCGAGTACACCACGGATCAAACGACATTTATATTGACAAGAACTTTGGTGGAACATTAATTATTTGGGATAAAATTTTTGGTACATACGAATCTGAAAAAGAAAAGGTGAAGTACGGAGTGACCTCAGGTTTTGCTGGTTATAATCCTTTTGTGTTAGTATTTAAAGGCTTTATAGACATCGTAAGGAATAAGATGAATTATAAAGGTTGACTTTTTTACTTAATTTCAACTTCAATAGACATAAATAATACGAAAAATAATTGAAGAAGTAAGACAAAAAACTGTGCCTAACAGCACATTTGCAAAATGGCGGGTTGAAGAGGTACTTGTACGTTCCGTTTCCAATCTTACCTTTGTTGCAAGTCGACAGGTTGAAGTTCCAAATCCGCCAATTCGCAAATCTTCAAACCGTTAGGCACAATACAATAAGAATTGCAGTAAAGTTGGAGTTTTAGCTAAAACTTTGTAAATTAGTGGAGTGAAAAAAGAGTCAAGAATCGGATTAGACTTTGAGGTAGATAAATTAACTAATTCAATCGAGAATATAATAACAGGAGACAGTTTCGCGACGGAGGTATTGATATTAGAAAAGAGTGAATTAAAGTTAGTTTCTAAACGAGAAAAATGGTTATTTGATTGGAAAGAAGAATAAAAAAATCCCTTAAGAGAAGTTTACAAACTTACCATACAAGGCAATCCAAGAATAGTTCAAGGATTAATAAGTTTAGAAGTTAAAAGCGACCATGTATACATGCATTTAGTAGAGAATTCACCATTTAATAAGGGTAAGAATAAAATGTATGCCGGCGTAGCAAGAAATTTAGTAGCATTTGCATGCAAATTGTCATTTCAACGAGGAAATGAAGGAAATGTATCATTTGTATCCAAAACAGTTTTGATAAGTCACTACGAGGAAACATTAGGGGCAAAACATTTTGGAGGCAGGTTGATGATTATAGAAACTATTTCAGCATTAAAATTAATGAATAAGTATTTTAGAAATTAGTAAAAATGAAAGCTAAAACAAAATTATTAGATGTGGATGTAATTGGAGGGTTAAGTCCACTAACAAAAGAGGAAGAGTTTTCTATCAGCGAGTATTTAAGAAATAAGAAGAATAAACCTGAAAGTAAAATAACAAGAAAGCCGAGAATCGCTCGCAAGAAATTTGTTGCAGGATAGTCTGTACTGTGCCTAACAGACGATTGGCGGCAATAAGGGTATTGGAATAATCTGGAACGCACATCTATTTTATTCAACAACAGAACGCTCCTACGGAGCTTTGTTTAAACACAAATCATTTCCTACAAACAGGATGCTCCGATGGAGCTTTTAAAAACACATCTTACGCCCTACATTCCATCTTGGTTCAACCCGAAACTGCTTTAAAACTTTTATATGAAACCTTTTTTACCTTACTTAAATCATTGGGATTTAGCTTCAAATATTTACCTTTGAGTTGACATTTTAGGAAATTGTAAAAAAGCAAAATCGCATGTTAGAAAATCAAGCTGATTTGGATTCTATTGAAATGGCAAATGAGCCAGATGGCCTATATCAGCCAAAGGAAAGCTATAATCCTAATTCTTTGCGCATTACTTCATTTGAGTCTTTAGAAGCAGAAAACAGAAGTTATTCTTTAAGTTTAAAGCCGGTAGAAAGATGGAAATACCTGCATCAATTAAACTTAAATGCTTTTGGAATAGCTACTGAATTATTGAAAGATTTTGGAAGAAATATCACAATTCACTAATGAATATTTTCTACGAGCCACATATAGAATTGTTAAAAATTCTTCAAGATTTTGAGGCCGAGTATCTACTTATCGGTGGATATGCTGTAAATTATCATGGGTTTAATAGGCCTTTAGTTTTGGAGAAGTTCCAATACGAGTAGATTTTTTAACAAAAATAACAGGGATTTCATTTGAAGAAGCTTACCAACAAAAAGTATTAGGGGAAATAAATGGTCTAAAAATTCCAGTATTACATCTAAACCATTTAATATTATCAAAAATTTCTAATGAAAGAATAAAAGATAAAATGGATGTAGAAGAATTACAAAAAATTGAAAAGTTAAAGTGATGAACATAAAACATCAGCAGATTCTCATGTTGTAATTATAGAAAGAACTAAATCTGAAAGCAAATCACAACTAAATTGCTTAGCTTACAAATCTAAATGCATGACTAAACCAAAAGTACTACAACCTATTCCTTTTCATCTAGGATTTTTTTCTTCTCAAGATCAAATTCCTCTTGCGTAAGAATCTTTTCTTCCAAAAGTTGCTTGAGTTCCCTTAATCTCTCCGCCTTTGATTTTGGTGTAGCAATTGATGGTTGAACTTTGTTTTCTTCAACAATTTGAACATTAAGCATTTTTGAAAACTTATCAAACAGAACCTCAAAATTATCAAATGCTGCTCTAAAACTTATATTAGAGGCTATTTTAGCGCTTGTAAACCCTAATGCATTAAATTGCTTGCCTTCCCCAGATATAACTTGCTCTATTATATTTTCTTTGTTATTTCTTAAATCAAACATCTTTACTTTATAAACAGTATTTGACCGATACATTCCAGTATTAAATGTGGCATCATATTTAGTTAATTCTATTTTTACTGTAATAACTCCTTTTGCTGGAGGTTCATAAAACTTCTTATTATCAAGTACTTTTACCTTCATATTTGGGTAGGTTTGTTTAATACATTCCACAAACTTTTCAAATATTTCCTCTTTAGTGCATTTTTCCTTTTTTTTCTTATCGTATAATCTTGCATCCTCAAATACAAAAGAGATTTCTACTTCCTTAAATCCATCCTTTTCTTTGGTTTGGATTTCTGGACAAAAAATAAAGCTTTGGCTCAAAACTATATTTGGCAAAACAAAAAGAATGATAAATAGTGCTTTTTTCATGAATTGTTAAGGTATTTGAATTTTATATGAACCTACTGAAAAGTTATAATCTTTGCTTCCTGTAAATACCAATTTACCAATCTTTTCCAGTGGCAAACCAATTTGCTTTGCAGGTTGTGTAATTCTATTTTTTGAATCTTTATATCCAATCTCTGTCACCTTTGACTGATAAGTATTTGGGTTTAACTCTAAAATATGCAAAGCACTGTATTCATATGTGCTAGCTTTTGTAAAACTCGAATTTACTAAAATAACATGATGGCTCTTAATCCAATCTTCATCCTTGCCAAAATTCTTTGATATTGCAATTAATTCTGAATGAGAGGAAATGGTCAAAGCTGATTTCTCAGTATTCCAATTTACCACAATGGCTCTAGGGTCAAACTTCCAATTAGGGATTTGTAGTATTTCTGCTCGCGCAATTTCTTTATAAGCACTGTTTAATTCAATCCTTGTTAAATATGCATTATCCTTTATACTCTGAATGAATAATAAGAATATTTTACCTGCATTTTCATAGGTAGCGATGTATAGAATGTCCTTTCCAGCAAATTTAATGTCCAAAGCTTCTCCAACTTTCATGAGCGAATTAAATGGGAAAAGCTTCACTTTATTTCTAGTTAATAAATCGGCATCACTACCATTTTGATATACCAATCCTGCGCCATCTTCCTTTAAATGTGCTATGGTACCATTGCACCAATCCTTTACAATTTCCCCTACTTTAAGGTTAGGATTTTGGGCAATCATTGGGCTTACTAAATAGCAGAAAAAATAGAGTAAAACTCCAAATTGCTTCATTTTTAATATTTTTATCGTTGAATTCAAAAATATATTTTTCAACCAACTTTTAATTAAATTAATATTATGATTAGCAAGCCCAATGGCCGATTCCCAACATTCAATAACAAGTAGCCTCTTCAAATTAGTGTAAATTGCTCCCCAATTAGCATGCTTAACGCATAAAGTATTTATCCATGAAATCTAATAGCTTAGCACAGCTTAAAAAAGAATTGCAAACGCTCCCGCCAACACAATTGGTGGATACCCTGCTGCGCTTGGGGAAGTTCAAAAAAGAAAACAAAGAATTGTTGCATTACATATTATTTGAAGAAGCAGATGAAGAAAATTATATCAAAAACATAAAGGATGAAATTTCTTTGGATTTTAATGCCATCAATTATTCAAATGTTTACTATGCCAAAAAAAGTATCCGCAAAATTCTACGCAGCATTAATAAGTACATCAAGTATTCTGGCAAGCCCCAAACCAGTATTGAGTTATTGCTACATTTTATAGAAGAATTCCAAGGTATGCCAATTGCAATTGAGCACAGTTTGGCCCTTTCAAACCTTTATGATGCTCAAATCAAAAAGATAAATAAAGAAATTAGTAAACTACACGAAGACTTGCAGTATGATTATCAAAAACTGCTTACAACTTCCCGCTCTTTCTCAACCAAGTAAACATAAATATCAAAAACAAGAAAAAGAACATATAGGCTTTTCCTTTAACAAAGTCTTCTATAAAGGCTACCCAAAAACCTACCACCAAAGAAGCTATGGCCAAGATAAGCCAGTTTCTTAAAATCCACTTTTCCATTACTGCTTTAAACTAATTATACCAGTGATGTTTAATACCCTAAACTTTGTAAATGCGGTATTAGATTCTAATCCGCTTCCTAAAATAATTCTTTCTGGAGAAGTGATTTTAACAAATTGCTCTGAGTAAATTCTGTCTGCTTTCTCATCCCAAATCAACTCCTCTGTTCGCAAGGTGTCTCCTTTGTTATTAACCACAAAAACATCTTGTCTGGCAGTTAAAACCCTTGCATTCTCATCTCTTATGGCATACTTACTTTTAATGTATGAGCTAATCTTACCATTGTTGTCATAGAAGTAAGCTGTAATCCCTTGCCGCATCTCTGTTTCCATTCTAGCATCAGAACTGTAGCGCTCCAAAAGTGGCGCAAATACCTTAGCTTTTAAGTAGCCACTGTCTGTATAACTGATAGAAATATTACTCCCCACTTCAATGGGTAGTTCTTTTGCACTTGCTGCAATTTTCACTTTATCTATCTTTTTGCCACCACAAGCAATTAAAGAGAGCGCAGTTATTAACAGAACAAGTTGCTTAATTCTAATCATAGCGATAACGATAAAACCATTTATCTGCAAAAGTTATTCCTATAAAAACTTTAAAATAATCCTCTTGGATCAAACCATTGCTTGTGGTTCCTCTTTGCATCCATTCAGCACCTAAATTCAACCTTGAACGGGTTCTCCCCATTGGGATGCCCATACCAAGTGTAAAAGCCCTTACATCTACGCCAGTGCCAAATACTTCTAAATTGCTCCTTTCATATCTGCCTCCAATGCGGTACTCAATTCTACCTAATATATTTTTGTTTTTATAATCTGGAATGTAAGAAAAGCCCAAATGATAAGATAAACTATTTCTTAAAGAATCCTTCCTACCTAAAGCTACAAAATCGCTCCAATTAGTACCCTTAATATCTGCCAACACACTCCATTTATCTTTACGAGCAAAGCTAACACCAAATTTCCAAGCCATTGGAGAAAGCACATTTCCCGAAGCCACTTCCTCTTTAAATATTGTATCTTTTATGCCTGTACCTGAACCAATAGGTAAATTTCTTAAAAGGTAGGTTTGTTCTCCACTAAAATTGCTTTGAGGGGTAATTGTTGCTCCAACAATCCAATCATACTCAATGCGATCATTTTTCTTCATGACAGAAAAACTATCATGCACCTGTGTGCCAAATTCCATTAACCACCCTTTAACAAAATAAGAATTGTCTTCGTTGGTGTTAAACATATTATATTTAGCAGGAATTAGTAATTGTGTAGAATTATTAACTTCGCCATACACGTAATTGGCATTAACTCCCACCGAAACCATTCGATGAAGCCTCATGCCATATCCCAAATAAAATTTAGTTAAACCGCCTCTACCTATAAAATTGTTTTGAGCCAAAATAGAAAAAGTATCTTGTGGGTCTTGAGGAATAATCACATCAGATTTAATGTTATAGCCCACGCTGGTATAAGGTGCAGCGCCAAAACTAAAGCCTATGCCGCGTTTAGTGGATAGTGGAATACCAAAATTAATATTAGAAATCCAGCTATTGCTAACCTCAGAACTATTGGTGGCACCGCTAATTACTGCAGAGCTGTAGGTTGCACCTGCCTCTATATTGGTAGTTAAAAATGCTGAATAGGAAGCAGGGTTGAGGTAGTTAACTGAAAAGGGTGAGCGATAGCCTTGGTTGGCCTGACCCAAAGAATAGGTTTGCGCATTACCCGTATAAACTAACTCTCCTAAACCAATAATAGAATAGGGTGATTTAGTAATATTCTGGGCCTGTGCTCCAAAAGAACAAGCATAGAGCATGGCAAAAAACAAGGCCTTATTGGCAAATTTAATCATTGATACTAGCTATTTTATTTAATCCATGCAGCAAAAGCTGTGGTTCTGCAAATATGTTAGTTTTAAGCCGCTTTGCCAACAAATGAGCATCACCGCCTGTAAGTAAAACTTTTAAACCAGAGAAATCGGCAGCATATTGTTGAACCAACCACGCTATTTCTCCCACTAAACCATGGTATGCACCAGAGATTAAGCATTCTTTGGTATTTTGACCCAATACTGCCTCTGGAAAAATAAATTCAGGTTCTGGGAGTTTTCCTGTAAATGTATGCATGGCCTTTAAACGCATCAATAAGCCCGGTGTTATATTTCCACCTAAATATTCTCCATGTTGGGTGAGCAAATCATAGGTAACACAAGTGCCAGCATCAATTACCAAGCAATTTTCTGCCGGGAATTTAGCCAAAGCACCTGCCACCAAAGCAATTCTGTCGGCTCCTAAAGTATGTGGGGTGGCGTATAAATTTTTAAAAGGCAAATGAAGGTTTGAACCAAGGATTTGAATTTTGGCATTTTTAAAATAGGGACTAAGGATGGCTAAAGCTTGACCCGAAACATCGCTCAATAAAATCTTGTCAAAGGTTTTTTCAAAAAGAAATGAATGTAAATCACTTTCCGAAGATTTGTCCCAAGTAAAAGCTTCTTGCAGCAAATCTCCTTTGAAATAGGCAAATTTCATGAGGGTATTGCCAGCATCTATTACAAGTTGATATTGCATTTTTGAACCTAAATTAGATGTATCAATTTTACTTCTTTATTGGCGAAACTCCGCACTTCGTCATTGGTATAAATATGTAACCTTCCCTTTTTATCAATGCCCATCACTTCTCCTTCAAATTGTTTTCCATTGGCCTCAAAAAGTGCCAGTTGCCCTTTGGCGTAAAGGTTTGCATGATAAGTATCCCAAAAATAGCTCCATTGTTTTCCTTTGAGCATGCGATAAGTTTCAGTAAAATGTTTGCCTAAAACAGCGCGGGCTTCAGCCAAATCTTGGTTCAAACCAGAAACATTTTTAACAGAGCTGGCTTGCGGAAAGCTAAACTGCATTTGGTTTAGGTTCAAACCAACCCCAACAATACTGTACTTAATTTTGGTGCCCTGCAGCACATTTTCGATGAGAATGCCAGCAATTTTGTGGTGATCTACAAAAATATCATTGGGCCATTTGATAAAGGTGGTTTGACCCGAGAGTTCTTTTACGGTTTTTTGAACTGCCAAGCAGGCACATAGGTTGAGCCAAACTTGTTCATCGATATTTAAGAAACTCGGATACAGCAAAATGCTCAGCAATAAATTTTGGCCGGGTAGCGATTCCCATTGGCTATTTTCTTGCCCACGCCCTGCAGTTTGGTAGTGGGTGTAAACCATTGCGCCTTCGGGCAGCGACTCACGTTCGAGCCATAATTTGAGGGCAGAATTGGTTGAATCTGTTTCTTCTAAAAATAGGGAATATTGCCCAATTTGAGGTATTTGCTGTGCCAATTAAAAAAAGTCTTATTTTGCGTCAAATTTACCCGTAGATTCGAGATGGCAAAAACACCAGCGAAAAAAGTATCCGCAAAAAAGGCTGCCCCAAAAAAGGCCGCAGCTAAAAAAGTAACCGCTAAGAAAGCAGTTGCTAAAAAAGTAAGTGCTAAAAAAGCAGTTGCTGAAAAGAACCCTAAGATTGTTAGCATTATGGACCCAGCCACACTTTTGGCAATTACAGTGGCCCAAGGTATGTATGAGAAAAAGGCAGAAAATATAAGAATTTGGGATATGCGCAAAATTGCGAGTGCCCCAGCAGATTTCTTTGTGATTTCATCAGCAGATAATGATAAAAAAGTAGAGGCTATTGCCAAAAGTGTTGAGGATGAAGTGAAAAAGAAATTAAACGAAAATCCGTTACACCGCGAAGGATATGAGAACCTTGAATGGATTTTAGTTGACTACTTTAATGTGGTTGCACATGTATTTCAAGAAGAAAAAAGAGAATTTTATGGCATAGAACAACTTTGGGGAGATGCCATTGAAGTGCCATTTAAAGGAAAATAATTGTTTTGAACCTAGTATGAAAAAAATATACACACTCACTTTACTCGCCTTATTGTTTGCAGGACTCGCTAAAGCCCAAGAAGAAAAAAAAGAAGAAAAAGGCGAGTTTTCAGGAAATTTTCAAACTACCAATCAGTTTTATGTGAGAGATAGCGCCATTGGGGCAACCACCACACAATATGAAAAGGAATTATCATCTACTGATGCTTGGCTTTGGCTCAACTATAAAAAAAATGGCTACACCTTTACGGCTCGTTTTGATTTGTTTAACAACTCTCCCCTACTCAACCCACAAGAAGCTTATACCAAAAGTGGTTTAGGATTTTGGAGTGTTAGCAAAAAGTTAGAAAAAGCCACCATCACTGTGGGTTACTTTTATGACCAATTTGCCAGTGGGATGGTGTTTAGGTCTTACGAAGACAGAAACCTAGGCTTAGACTTTGCCATACAAGGAGCACATGTAAAATATACACCCACTGAAAATACAACAGTAAAAGCCTTTACAGGATTGCAAAAGTTTAGGTTCGACCTAAGACCCGTGGTAATTAAAGGTATTAATGCCGATCATCATTTTGACATTAGTGAAAGTTTTAGCATGGAACCTGGTGCCAGTTTAGTGAATAGAACAATCGACCAAGGCACCATGAATGTAATTGCAAGTACCATTAACAATTACGATTTAGAACAAAGGTTTTACCCAAAGTACAATGTATTTGTTTATAATGTTTACAATACCATGCGATACAAGGATTTTAGCTGGTATGCAGAATATGCAGGAAAAACACAAGAAGCCATTATTAACCCAGTTAACAATCAAATGGAATTGCATGAGGGTAAAGTACTACTTACCAATTTGTCTTATTCTACCAGAGGTTTTGGGGTAACGGCACAGTATAGATACATTGATAAATTTTCTTTTCGTACCTCGCCTTTAGAAAACCAAAACTTAGGAATGATTGCGTATTTGCCAAGTATCACTAGGCAAAATGTGTATAGACTATTGGCTCGTTACAATGCCTTTACCCAAGAATTTGCAGAAGAAGGTTTACAACTCGACCTAACTTGGAAGCCAAAATTTTTAAAGAAGCACCAAACTCAATTTAACTTTAATACATCTTTGGCTACACCCATTGGTAGTTTTAAGGGAGCAACGGTGAGTCCGGTAAACTTTGAAGCCGACTCTAATCGCTACTTCCGTGAATACTATTTTGAAATTCAACACAAATTTACCAAGAAGTTTAAAGCACAATTAGGTTATCAGTTAATAAACTATAACCAACAATTGTTTGAGGCCAAACCAGGTGTACCTTATGTAATTGCTAATACTATTTTTGGAGAAGCCACGTATAAATTGAGCAGCAAAAAATCATTAAGATTAGAAGCACAATATTTAAAAACAGATGCCGATTTGGGAAGTTTTGTAAATGGTTTGATAGAACTGAACATCGCACCGCATTATTCGTTTAGTGCAGGAGATATGGTGAATGTTAAACCAGGCGCAAGAAATAAACCTGCAGCTGGCAATGAATTTGAACTGATACATTATTGGAATGTATTTGGAGCTTATACTAAAAAGAACACACGCCTTACTGGAGGGTATATTAAACAAGTAGAAGGGGTAAATTGTGCGGGAGGTGTTTGCCGTGTAGAGCCTGCCTTTTCGGGAGTAAGATTAACCATGACCACTAATTTCTAAGAACATGAAAAAGATAATTTTTGCATTTAGTTTAGTTGTAAGCATTGCATTTTTAAGCAGCTGCGAAGAAATTCCGCCTTATATAAATTTTGAACCTGAATCTGTTGTGGAAGACACCACTTATGTTTCAACTGAGATTCCAACTCCGCAACCAAGGCAAATTGTAATTGAAGAAGTAACAGGTGTAAGATGCCCTAATTGCCCTGCAGCTCAGACAGAAGCAAAAGTTATTTCTAACAACAACCCTGGCAGGGTAAATATCATTACGCTTCATCCATTAAATAAGTTAAATCAATTAACCTCGCCTTTTGATGAAAATAGAGGAGATAAATATACCAGTAAATATGATTTTAGAACTTTAGCAGGAGCACTCATATTTGAAATGGTTGGCATTAACAACAGTTTACCCATTGGAAATGTAAATCGCATGAAATTTGAAGGTGAGATTTCTCCAAATATTGAATACCAAAAATGGAGTGCTTATTCGAATGCAGAGTTATCAAAACCAACACCATTAAACCTTGCGGTAACTGCAAAAAACATTGGAGAAGAAGTTGAGATAAGAGTTACGGTAACTTATACTAGTGCCGTAAGCGACTCAAATTATTTATCAGTAGCGATTTTAGAAAATGATATAAAAGATGTGCAAGAAAGTAGAGACGAATTTGGGAGTTCAATCTATGATAAAGAATACAAACACACCCATGTATTAAGAGCCATGGCAAGTAGTTTCTTTGGAGATTTGTTAAAAGCAGAATATACTCCTGGTAGGGTATTTATTAAAACCTATCGTTATAAAAGAGGTCTTTGGAATCCTGTAAACTTAGAGGTTTTGGTATTTGTAAATAAAGATGTTACTCAAAAAGAAATCATTCATTCTACCAGTGTAAAGGTTCAATAGAATTATGCTTAAGCTAAGCAATAAATTTACTACAATTTTATTAGCTGCATTGCTAATATTGAGCGCTTGCGGCCCCCAAGAAGACCCAAAATACCGTGCAGAAATTGCTAATCACCGTGCAGCTTTAAATGAACAGTTTTTTGACCCTGCTGAGTCGCCTTTAGACAGCACGAGTTTTTATACTTGGAAAGGTTTAAAATTCTTTCCTATTCAAGAGAAGTATAAGGTTAAGGCGCAGTTAACTTTAATAGAAAATGCCATTGTCTTTGAGTTGCCGCATTCGCATCAAAAAACAAAGCCCTACAAGCAATATGGCAAATTAAAATTTGAACTCGAAGGTAAAGCATTTGAATTATTGGTATTAGAGCAAGAAATTAAAAAGCCCGGGTACGAAAACTATTTAATTGTGCCTTTTACGGATGAAACTACAGGCAAAGAAACCTATGGTGCAGGGCGATATTTAGACCTTGAAAAAAGCGATGTCAAGGAAGTTTGGCTTGATTTTAATTTGGCATACAATCCATATTGCGCCTACAATGAAGCGTATACCTGTCCAATTCCGCCCAAAGAAAACAACTTAAGTTTAAGGATAGAAGCTGGTATGAAGTATACCAAATAAACCCAAGAGGAAAAGTATTAAACCAATGCTTTTTTCAGGATGTGTTCGCAACCATCTTAATAAAATAAACTGTTGATATTTTTGGATCAAACCGATATAGAAAACATGCAATAGAAATGCACCAATACCTGCACCAACTGCTGAGGCTATTAAATATTTTGTTTCCATTAAATTAATACCCTCGAAGGTATTTTGTAAGTACCAAATTATTCCGGCCCAAAACACTAGCAATTGCGGGTTTAATAATCCCAAAGCCAAGCCACTCCAAAAACTGCCTTTTGGAGGTTTATCTTGGGAACCCCTTTTTGAGGCTTTATAAAACCATAAGTATGCGCCTAAACCTATCAATACAAATGAGGCTAGTATTGAAATAATGCGAATATAATCTTGTTTGACACTCGTAAAAGAAACCAGTTTGACGGCCAACACTACATACAAAATTTCTGGCAAGGAGCCGCCAATGGCGAGTAAAACAGCCTTTCTTTTTTCTTGATGCAAAGTATAATAAACCACCCCGAGGTTTACTGGACCAGGTTGTAATGAACCGATAAAACTTATGACTGCAAAAAGCAAAAAAATCAGGGCAAGCATTATTGAAATGTTTCTTTTGAATTCAAATTTCTTAAGACATAAAAAGTCCCAGGCGTTTTCAATCCCTTTGCCCGATTTGCGGCTCCAATCTTAAACACCAAGTGCCAATGATGAAACAAATCTCTCCATCCCTTTAAAGCTCCTCGGCCGGGGTGGTAAATGTGCCCAGGTTCTGAGGTGATGCCATTGAGCTCCATAATTTTGATGTTTTTACCTTCCATTAAATCCTCCAGACTAGCTGCTTTAACATCAAACCTACCAATATAAAAACCAGGTACATGGGAAGCTATTTCTTCCATAGAGCCAACAAGCTTGTTATTGATTATTGCATTAGCATTGATAAACTTAGTACCTCGACAATGGTTGCCAATGGGTTCTAGTAAAATCTTTTCTCCCAATGCAGGGACACTATTGAGATGTGCTTGGTGTTTTTCTAGCAAATAAGGCAATCTATCTTGGGCTCTTTCTGCTTGAAGGAGCAGTGCTTGAACGGTCTGTATGCCATCGCCTGTCAAAGTCAAAAAAGATTTCTGAACCAAAGAACTAATGCCAAATTCTTTATCAGGAATATGGTACCAAAGTACACCAAATTCTTCTGGCCAATCAATGAACTCTTGGAGCATAAAATCGAGGGTATTTCCCTTTAAATAAACCTTTAACTCAGTTTCATTTGTTAGTTTTTCTACTCCATTGCCTCTTTCTCCTATCTGGGGTTTAATGATGATAGGAAAAGTTAACTGTTGAACCTGCATCTCTTTTACTATGCTTTCATAAGCTGCATGGCTAGAAAAGGCAAGTGTTTTCGGTTTGAACCGATCAGGAATATGCTTAAGAATATTGTATTTGTTTTCGTTTTTAATGCCACCTAAATAGAAGCCAGGGTTTGCTAAGGTGATTAATGAAAATGAGCGGAACCTCAAATACCAATAAGGGAAAATCGCATATACAGGAAAGTATAATAACCAAGTAGGCCAATATTCAAAGGCAAAACGCTTAAAAAAAGAAGGCTTAACATTTGGCATTTATATGAGCTTTATAAAGAAACAGTAGGCATGCTTTGCATAAAATGTTTGTCTTGCAACATGTCGTAATAATTAAAGCTAAGCGCTTCTTCTTCCATCAAAATCTGGCTAATGCTAACAGTTTTTGTACCATTATCTCTTTCAAGTCTAATGCCATGTGGAAAGCGAGCATCTCCTTTAAATTGATGAAATTCCATCATTCTATCGGCCGCATTTTCAGGTGTTAAGGTATTTAGGTATTCTAAATAGAACTGCTCTCTTTGTTTAATAATCTCAGGGGTGTATAAGGTTACAGACGACCAAATATGGGCTTGGTATTTATCTTTAATTTGGTGTTGAACGTCAGTGCCAGTCCACCTGATTTCATGCAACACGTGGTCTGCAAAAACAATTAAGGTAAAAGGCTCAATATTGTCGAAATTAGATTGAGTTACAAAATCAGGAATGTTGGGATAATCAAATACACTTAACAAAACCAAACCTCTGCTCATTTTATAGGGAGGCGTTGGAGTATGCAGTGCAAATCCACCATTTAATAAACAGGCAACACTTCCATTTGGCGAAACTGCAAGCCAAGAGCCATTTCCTTGTGGGTCCTTCGGATATAACAATAATCTTCCATTATGCTCATAAACCTTTGGCGGCAATGCGAGACTGCGATGCAGTTTTTCATCGCGGTTAGAAGTAAGCAAAAAGGAATTATTCGCTAGTGGCAGATAGGTTAGCGTGCACATTAGATTTGTTATATTTAATAGTAGAATATGCCAACCCAAAATCTTCTGAAAGTTGCACAGCTGGAAAAGAATGTTTAACACATATCTGGATGATAGCCATGTGGTGTATGGCATGTTCAATGTTATAGGCTAGTTCTCTGCTAAGGGTTGAACCAACAATAACTTCTTCATCACCATAATCCACCCCTAAATTTAAGTCAATTTCAATGCTTAGCTCACCCGTTTTCTGAAGCAATTCACTAATTAATTCTAGCGCTACTTTGGGGTTCTGCTCTATTAAAATATCACGTTGCCGATCATCATACGATATCTTACCTTTTGGTAAACCATTAAACAATTCTTGATACAATTCTAAGATATGCCTTATATGTTTACCAAGACTATTTCCACTTAATAGTGGCAACGTTTTACAATAAACCTCCTTGTCTAACTGAGATACAAAATCGTTAAGTTGATTAAGGATAGTGTTTGAACTTTTACAAAGCAATTTTATACTCATAGATTTAAATAAACTTTAACTGAAATTCTTACTTCATTACCCATAACTAAACTTTTTGAACCAACACCATAATCTAACCGATTTATCATAAAACTACCCTCAGCAACTGTTAATTCTCCTTCCTTTGATAAGGTAAATGGAATTGTCACATCTTTTGTTACACCCTTCAAAGAAAGTAAAAAATATCCTTTAAATACATCTCCTTGTTTTCCAAAAAACTTAGACTTCAAAAAAATATTAGGAAAGGCAGCTACATCAAAATAGTCCTTTTTCTTGAGATGAGTATCCCGCATTGAAATTCCAGTATTAATGCTAGCAGCCGAAACATTTAACTCCAAGTTGGAAGCTGCAATTTTTTCAGGATTTAACACAATCAACCCAGACGCTGGCCCTAAATTGCCATTTACTGTTAAGCCAGCATTCTGAATGGAAAACTTGATCTCAGATTTAACTATAGAAGTTAGTATTTGACCACTTAATCCTATTGAAGAAATTAACAATATAATAAATAGAATATTTCTTTGTTTGCTCATGATATAATTTTAAAAGGCTTCTGCAAAAAATAAATAAATACCGTATGAGTCTCTTCCTTTTGCAAAATCAGCCCTTATGGTAGCCCTATCCTTTTTACTAATTTGATAACGAAGTCCAGCACCAAAAGACAAATGAAATAGATTACTTCCCAACTCTTTAAGATTAGGGCCAACTTTTCCTGTTCCCAGAAAAGCCGCTAAACCAATTCTTCTGTATAGTGGTGACCGATACTCAAGGTTTGATAGAAGGAGTTGTTTATCTCTAAATCTTCCAAAGTAATAACCACGTAACAGTTTTTGCCCTCCTAAAGTGGGCATTGCCCTATATGGTATGCTCCCAAAAGAAAGATCTGTTAATCCTTGAAATGCCAAAACACCTTTTGTTTTAAAATCAACAAATTTTCTAAAATCAATATTGAAATTAGTGTAATTTAACAACCCTTGATTAGTGTTAATACCTCTAGCCAAAGTAAAATTGACCTCAAAATAAACACCTTTTCGAGATGTTATTAAATCATCTCTTGAATCATACATGTATGAAGGGCCAAAACTGAAGTAACTGAAACCATCTATGCCATGGATTTTTTTCGAATCCTTGAACAATTCTAAATTTTCATTGTAAGCTGTTTTTAAGACTTGCCTGCTTAAATTAATTCCGAAATAGTTTTTCCTTTTAATAAGTTTAAGCGCTTTAATTTGCAAGAGGAAAGTGTCGAATAAATACTTAGATCTATTGCTTTCCACGGTGTTATTTCCTATACCATAAAAGTATTCTGGAAAATGTATGAATTCTAGTTTTCCGTTTATGAAAAAATTGTTTTTCCCCAATAATATTTGAAAGGGGCATAGCACAGAATATTGCTTTTCTTGTGTATAGTTGGCCGACAATCTAATATTAGAAAGATTGCTTTGTTTGTCCATTTTAAAAGATAAGTAGCTGAACAACTCTGCAATAACTTTGGTTTCGGTGGTAAAATAGACCAATGGGATTATCTTGAAGGCGTTTAACCTAGAGGAAGTTGAATCAACATCATTAGCTAATAATTCTGTAAAATTCAAGATTATAAAAAATCCTAAAAGTGTTTTTTTTAAGCTGTATGTAATTAGGCAATGGCGCAAGGAGAAGCTACTTAATAATTATTAAATGAATAACTCAATCCTAACATGGGTTGTAAGGACTTATTTCTGAACCGATCATTATCCAGAAACAGCTTATTATCAGTTGTAAATTCAGTAAAAACAAATGTAGCACCAAATTTAAGCTTCAACTTATTTGAAATCTGGTAACGAAGGAGTAATTCTGAATTTAAACTCCCTAAATCATTATCGCTTGTAAGCAAAGCATTAAAACCAGTAACTTTTGCTGCTTGCTTTGAATTTTTATTTGGAGACTGTGCACGTTTGCTAGTATTGTACTCTGCAGTTTGGTTTGAACCAAAAGAAAACCCAACAGCATCTATGTTAAACTCTAAACCAATTTTCTTACTAACCTGAAGACCTAAATACACTGCTAAATTAAGGCTATTTACTTGGTGTTTAGCAAAACTAAGGGTATCTAAATTATTAACTAAAATTTCTGAGAAAATCACACCTAAACCCGTATTTCCAGAAGTAAATTTAGCTGGCGCAGTTATAAAATTACTGTTTGAACCAAAGTTACCCGTGTACCTAATACCATAACCCAATCTAAATTTTTTACTTTTGCCCAATTGATGGAGATGGAAAGTAGAAATTGCAATCGCACTTTGAGAAAAATTAGTTGAAAGGCTCAAGTCTGCATGGTTACCTTTAGTAAAATATTGTCCGCAAGCCATAAAAGGCAAGATAGCTGACCCAAAAATTAATACTAATTTGATGCTTTTCATTTAAAAAATTTTTCAATAATTGGAATTTGCTTTTTCCTTTTCCAAAGCAGGAATGCAGAACCAAAGAAAACTAAAAGCGCAAGAATAAACAAGGTACCGCCATCATCCATAATAACTATTCCCAAAACAGTTAAGTGACTCAGGATGGCACCAGAAATAACACCTAATGCGAGGCCTGCACCCAACCATACCAAATTGGGGATAAGGAGTAAAACGGCTGCAATTAATTCTGCAATTCCTGAACCAATTCTACCTACAGGCTCAATTCCCAAAGTGCTAAAAATATATACCGACTCAGCAGCGCCACTAAACTTAAAGTATAAAGTTTGTACTAAAATTAAAGCTACTGCTATTCTTACTACTAGATCTATTTTGTTTTTCATAGTGATTATTGTTTAATAAATTTTCCTTTAAAAATATATTGCTCATTTGATAACTCAAGAAGGTAAATCCCTTGGTTCAAACCAGAAACTGTAAGGCCAACTTGTGAATCTAATTTGCCCGAATACACCAAACTTCCTTGTATGGTATACACTTTATACTGCTGCCATTGGTATTGTTCATGTTCAAACTGCAAAAAGTCTTGCACTGGATTTGGAAATAACTTAAAACTTGATGCACTGATAACTTCTAGTCCGCTTGCCAAAGAAATGGTAGCAGATTGTTCAGCTTGGATGAGATTTTTGTTTGCAGCGTTGTTTAAAATTGCTAGCGCAAATAAGTCATTTGTACCCCAAATAGCCTCCTTCTTAACTTTAGAAATTAACACCAGCGAATCACCAGCTTTAGCAGGCAAAGTAATAGCTAAACCACCTGTGTTATAAATACTTTTTCTAAACACATTATGGTGCAATTGTTCACCATTTCCAGCAGCATAATTTACCCTTGCATTGGCCAAGGCTACAAATAAATTAGCGTTTCCTAGCGTATTGTTCACAACAGCTTTTACAACTGTTTCAACTTCAACAGAATCGCCAACATATTTACCTTTTACAGTAATTGAAAAATCACTGGTTTGTGATTTATAGGCATCAAAAATTGCCGAGCTGCTATAGTTTGTTGAGGAGTTTAAAACCACGCCATTTATTACCAATCTTGGTGTTGAGCCATACACCCCATGGTAATTTGTTCTTGCATCATTTTCAGCCTTGTTTTGTTTGTTAAAATAACACTGACTATAAGGTGAACTTGGATGTATTGACAATTGCAAAACATCTTTTTGTGTTTCCAAGTTTGTGAAAAAACCAGGGTTTCTGCTTGCACAAACGCTACAAAAGGTGTTTGTAAAATGTTCTACAACAATTTTCCTTGTTACTTGCGCATTGGCCATTTGGATGGTTCCTAGAACCAAAACCATTAAAATTATTCTTTTCATTTGCTTTGATTTAATTTTTTCCAATTGATATCTGCTTTAGCCTTCAAAGAGGCCTCGTCTAAATTCCATTTGTTTAAGGTATTATTGATAATGCTGTAATAAAACAGGTAAAGCTTTCCGTCTAAAACTTTAAATTTTGTTGGGTCAATCTCTACTTTCTCGCCATTTGCACCCATGGCATAAGCGCACCAACCGCCGTATTGAGGTTCATATTTATCTGGACTTGCCTTAAAGGTTTCCTTGTGCTTTTCTGAAACAAATTCATATCTGATACCTTTATGAAAATGGTAAATAGAAGAAGAACCCTTTTGTGCTTTCCCTTCAAAATAGCTGACAGGGTCGTACCCCTGAATGGCAACGCCATATTTATCGATGTTAAAAATTGCTTTTCGCTCTGCCAGCGTGGTTTGAGCTTTTAGACTCCCATATAAACAAATTAAAGTAATCAGAGAAAATAAATATTTCATGTTATTGTATTTTAACATGAGTGCTTATTTTCTGGCTATCCTGACAATGATTTAAAAAAACTTTTCGAAAAAAAGCTAAAACACTAGTTAATAGCAATTCAACCTAATGTTTGCTATAAATCAAGTTTAGATTTTATCTGTGCTTTTAGCGCCTCGTCGTCAGTGGAATTTGCATTTGATTCAAATCCACGTTTCAATAATTGAGAAATAATTGTGCTTTGTTTATCATAAGCACTGCATGCCTTACAAATGTAAAAATGGAAGTTTAATTTTAAAGAAGAAACCATTCCTATTCTTTCATCTTGTCGTTTTTCAACCAATAAAGTAGCTTCTTTACAATTTAAATGTATTCCCATATCTATTCTTTCCAATTTTTCCCAAGGCAAGCCCGCATCATTAATTTTGCTCGGTGTATAATTTGCCAGTAGTTAGTAATTGAAATACCCAAATCCTGACAAATTTCTTTTGCATCGGTACCAGTGATAAATTTTTGTAACAAGGCATCTTGCCACTGTTGAGGTAAATTTGATAGGCAAAGTTTGAATACTTTTAAAAAGGCTGGATTATCTAAAATCTCGGTGTTCTCATGCCAAGAAATATCTAATGCACCAGCTTTCCAATGTCCATTTTCCTCAAACATATCCTCAGTAAATTTCTCCGCCAGTAAAGGTTGAATTAATACTTTCTTTGACCGTGTATAGTGGTCTTTAAGTTTATTATTTAAGATGCCATAAAGCCAGGTGAGCACCGTGCTTTGCCCTTTAAACTTTTCATAACTTTCAAAAGCAACTATAAAAGTATCTTGAACCAAGTCCTTGGCTAATTCATCGTCACCACTTTTTGTTCTAGCCCATTGCAAGAGTTTCGAAGTATAAGCTTCTATCCATTGCTTAACCAATTTTTGCTTTTCTTCTAGTTGCATATTTTCACAAGGATACAACCTTTTTGTTTTACTTATATAAACTATAGATTACCCTCGCATCAAATAAAAAAGCTTTCTGCAAATTGGCATTTAGGTTCAAACCAACCATAAACTGTTTGTTAAGTTTATAATTAAAACCCCAACGGTGGTAAAACTTTCCTACTAAATCAGGGGGTAATTCATTAAACAAATACATCCCCAATTGTTGTGAAAAAACACAACGGTTGAAGACAAATTCATGTCCAACCATTGCTCCAGCCAAACTAATACTTACATCCTTATTGGGATTTAACGAGTTGCTGTCAACGGCCATTCTCATGCTATGGTCTCTAAAACCTTCCAAGGCCAAAGTCCATGCATTAATAGGACCTGTTCTATAGCTGGCTTGAACCGAGGCGCCATATGCCCAAAATCGAATCTTTCTAAAATACGGCAGCGATTTATTAGTCCCAAAAACGCCCATATCAAATCGCCATTTCTCTTTTTGAAATAGTGTTTTACCAATGGGCTTTTGTGTTTCTTTGAATTTATAATCTACACCCAAACCAATATGCGGATAATTAAGTCCATAATTTGGATTGTAGGTATTTCCGTTAGAAAAATGGCTATAAGTACCATTTGCAAAAAGCCATGTGGCAGCATTTATTTTAACATAAGCACTTATTCCCAAACCCAAATAACCATTGACAAAAGAACTATAAGCTGGATTTGTAGGATTATTGAATTCATCGAAAGGTTTGCTTGCTAAATTTAAGCCACCAGCCGCACGCAAGCGCAATTGCAGCGTTTGATTTTCCCACAAAATAGGTTCTAAAAAATAGGAAAAGTTAAAGGCTGAACCTAGGCTAGCGTTTTCAAAGTTTAGGTATTGAAATCCAAACCCACTGTTGAAACGCACATGAGCAAATTGTAAGGCTAAAGAATCTAATCGCAATCTATTTAAATCCAGTTGAAACCCATACCCGCCAGAGCCTTTAAATTGAATCAATTTAGGCGTGTGGGCATAAACGAATGACCGCTGCGGTTGAAAGCCAATGCTCCATGCAACTTGTTTTGTTTGCGAAAAGATTTGGTTCAAACCGAAAAAAAAGAAAAATGTGAACAGCCCAATTCTCATGAGCCTTTGCGTGCAAACAAATAATAAACTGGCACACCTAACAATACAATTCCCAAACCAGGATAAGTATAATTAGGTTTATAGATTAACAAACTAATACAAATGGCACTTGCCAATAAAATATAAATCGCTGGCACAAAAGGATAGCCCCAAACTTTATAAGGTCTTTCTTCATTTGGCTTTTTGAACCTAAATAAGAATAAGGCAAATACAGTTAAAATATAAAACAATAAAACAGCGAACACCACATAGTCTAATAAATCGCCATAGGAACCGCTTAAGGTGAGCAAGCTTGTCCAAATAGCTTGAAAAATCAAAGCTTGTTGAGGGGCTTCATTTTTGTTGAGTTTTTGGGCAGCCTTAAAAAACAAGCCATCTTTAGACATGGCATAATAAACTCTGGAGCCACTTAAGGTTAACCCATTTATACAACCAAAGGTAGAAACCATGATGAGCAAGGCCATTAAAATTTCGCCAATATTGCCAAAAACAGTTTTCATTAATAGTGTTCCAACCCTATCAGAAGGCGCATTTTGAATGCTCTCGAAAGGAATGGCATTGATAAAAACCCAATTGCTAAAAAGGTATAAAATGGTAACTCCACCTGTACCAATTAAAAGTGCTTTTGGTAAATTCTTCTGAGGGTTTTCAATCTCGCTGCTGGTAAAAGTAATGTTATTCCAAGCATCACTGCTAAATATGGAACCCACCAAAGCGGCAGCAAACACACCAAAGCTTAGGTTGTGCATCAAGCCATCTGTGGTTGGAATTTTCCATACCTGTTCCCACTTAAATTGATAAATTCCTTCTGGATGGGCAAAAATGAAAAAGACGCCAGCAATAATTACAAAAACCAAGGCAGCAATTTTGCTAATGGTAAAAATGTTTTGAACCAATGCGCTATCCTTTACGGCCCTAAAGTTGCTAAAAGTGAGTAGCCAAACCACCACAATTCCTAATAATTGCACGGCGCTTACCCCAAAACTACTTTTGCCAATTAACATATTTTTCTCTGAAAACCAGGGCAACAAAACTCCTGTAAATCTAGCAAAAGCCACGGCCACGGCAGCAATGGTACCAGTTTGAATTACGGTAAAAAGTGTCCAACCGTACAAAAATCCAAAGAGCTTTCCATATGCCTCTTTAAGGTAAACATATTGCCCACCAGCTTTTGGCATCATTGCTCCAAGTTCTGCATAGCTAAGGGCAGCAAACAAAGTTAGCAAACCCGTTACAATCCATGCTAAAAGCAGGTTTTCTGGGTTTCCTAGGTCTCTGCCCATTCCGGCAGACACGATAAAAATTCCAGAGCCAATCATGGAGCCCATGACTAACATGGAACTATCGAGGAGATTTAATTTCTTATTACTCATGTTAATTACTGTTTAGCACTTGTATTAAATTGATTGATATAGCTAGTCCAATCCTCATTTGGTTCAATTAATATTCCTTTTACCCCTGCAGCGGCACCAGCATCCATATCACGTTGTTTGTCGCCAATGAACCAACTCAAACTAGGGTCGATACCATATTTGGCGATTGCCTTTTCAACCAATATAGAACCTGGTTTGCGACACAGACATTCGCTGGAGAAAGGATGATGTGGACAATAATATACTTCTGTAATCTTAATTTGATGTTTTTCGAGTTCTTTATCCAAGTAATCATGCATACTTTGAAAGGTTTGGTGCGTGTACAAGCCTTTTGCTATCCCTCCCTGATTGGTAACCACAATAAGCAAAAATCCTAATTCTTGAAGTTTCTTAAGGCCTGTGATAACATGAGGCAAAATCTTAAAATCTTCCAAACGCATAATATAATCACCTACTTCATAGTTAATAACACCATCACGGTCGAGGAAAACTGCCTTAGTTTGCTTATTCATAGGATTTGATAGATTGTAGTTTTTCCAAAAATAGTTTTTAAATTAATTTATGAACATAAATAAACACATATTCTCCTATTTTTGCCCAAAACCATAATCATTAAACCATTTCCTCCTTGTCAAAAAAGATTGTCATAATTCCTACTTATAACGAAAGCGAAAACATCGAAGACATTATTCGTGCTGTTTTTTCTTTGCACCAAAGTTTTGATGTACTTGTAGTTGATGATAACTCACCAGATGGCACAGCAAATATTATTAAAAACTTACTTGCTCATGAGTTTAGGCATAATCTCCATTTATTAGAGAGAAAAGAAAAAAACGGTTTAGGCACTGCTTACATAGATGGATTCAAATGGTGTCTGCGCAACAATTATGAATTTATATTTGAAATGGATGCCGACTTTTCACATAATCCTAATGACCTACCTCGTTTATTTGAATGTTTATTTGAGGGTGCAGATGTTGCTATTGGCTCTCGTTACAAAACCGGAGTAAACGTGGTTAATTGGCCTATGGAGCGTGTGATGATGAGCTATTATGCCTCTGCCTACGTTAGGTATATCACAGGTTTAACCATTAGAGACACCACTGCTGGCTTTGTTGGGTATCGCAGAAATGTATTGCAGCACATAAATTTGGATGAAATTAAATTTAGAGGCTATGCCTTTCAAATTGAAATGAAATTCACTGCCTCGAAACATGGTTTCAACATTGAAGAGGTTCCAATCATCTTTACAGATCGCACCAAAGGAGAATCTAAAATTAGCAAAGGCATTATCAAGGAGGCTATTTTTGGCGTTTTTACCATGAAGGTAAAATCTTGGTTCAAAACCTACAAAAAAGTTAAGTAACCGAATTGCTAAATTGAATCCCTTTAAAGGAAGCAATTTCAAAATACCTAATTCTTGTTATCTTCGCCTCCATGAAGCGACTCCTACTTACTTTCGCAGCCTGCGTGGCTTGGTTATTTTTTACAAACCATAAAGCAGATGAAGGCATGTTTCCTTTGTCTGAATTAAGAAACCTCGATTTAAAAAAAGCGGGTTTGCGCATGGACCCCATTGCCTTGTATAACCCAAGTGGAATTAGCCAGATAGATGCCATTGTGCGCGTAGGCGGTTGCACTGGTTCTTTTGTTTCTAATGATGGACTTATTGTTACTAACCACCATTGTGCCTTTGGTTTTGTAGCTGCCATTTCTGACACCAACAATAATTTTATAGGGAAAGGCTTCTTAGCAAAAGATAAAAATGGTGAAGCGCAGGCTAAAGGACTCGTTTGCAAGATTACCGCTAGCTACGAAGATGTGAGCAGTGATGTTTTAATGGGCACACAAAGTACATCTGAACCGCTCGAACGCTTGCGCATCATTGCCACTAATATCAAAATAATTACAGAGCGCGAAAACAAAGCCAATCCTGGTTTGCAATGTGAAGTTTCTGAAATGTTTACAGGTAAAACCTATGTTTTGTTTAGGTATCAACTGCTAAAAGATGTGCGTTTGGTTTATGTGCCAGCTCGCAGTATTGGCGAATATGGCGGTGAAAAAGACAACTGGGTTTGGCCGCGTCATAGTGGCGATTTTGCCTTCCTTAGGGCATATGTGGCACCTGATGGCTCACCTGCAGAATATAGCCCCAACAATGTTCCCTATAAGCCCAAGAAATTCTTAAAAATTAACGTGGCTGGCGTAAAAGAAAATGATTTTGTGTTTGTATTGGGTTATCCGGGTAGAACTTTCCGCAACCAACCTGCAGCATTCTACGAGTACCACGAAACTCGTATGCTTAAATATGTGAGCGATTTGTTTGACTGGCAAATTGCAAAAATGGAAGAATTAAGTAAAAACAACGAATCCTTACAAATTAGATATGCTGGTAAAATTAAGCAATTGGCTAATACCACAAAAAACTATAAAGGTAAATTGCAAGGTTTTAGAAGGGTTGGTTTAACCCAAAAGAAGAAGGATGAAGAGGCAGAAATGAATGCATACATTCAGTCTAACAAAGCCCTAAAAGCACAATTTGGTGATGTGGTAGAAAATATCAATAAGCTGTATGATCCCATTATCAATGAAGCACCAAGAAACTTGTTTTTTGATTTTATTTACAATGTGTCGCCAACCCTACAAATGGCAGCAGCTATAGATAATTACGAAGCACAGTATAAAACCTTAAACAAAACAGAAAAGGCTGCCTTTCTAAAAAAACAAATTCCTAATTTAAAATCTTTGTACATCAGAATTGCAAGTAGCATGGACCCAGCATTTGAAAAAGATGCTTTACTTAAACTTATGAATGATGCCTTAGCCTTAGAAGGCAAAAATGAAGTAAGAGCCATTCAACAATTTGCAAAGAAATTTCCAACAGAAGCCGCTCGTCAAAAAGAAATTGAAAGTTGGTTTAGCAAAACAAAACTTAATCAAAAAGAGTATATGCTCAAGGCATTAGCAGATAGCAGTGGAGATATTTTTGCATTAAAAGACCCACTTAAAGCCTTTGCCAATCCACTTAACAAAGAAATTAATGATGCAGATGCAGTTGACAAAGCCCGCGAAGGCACTTTAAATGCATTGCTTGGCAGATATGCTGATGCAAAAAGCGCCTTTAAACAAAAACAGTTTATTCCAGATGCCAATGCTACCTTACGATTTACTTATGGCTACATAAGAGGCTATTTCCCTAATGATGGCGAATACAATGCTCCGTTTACTACCTTGAGAGGTGTTATTGAAAAAGAAGATGGCAAAGAGTATGAGTTATTAGCAGTTGTAAAAGAATTATATGCTGCAAAGGATTTAGGTCCGTACATGCATCCAGAACTAAACGATTTGCCAATTAACTTCCTTTATAACTTAGATACTACAGGTGGCAATAGCGGCTCGCCAGTTATGGATGCAGATGGAAATTTAGTGGGTGTGAATTTTGACCGTGCCTATACTGCCACCATCAACGATTATGCTTGGAACGAAGCTTATAGTCGATCGGTTGCAGTGGATATTAGATATGTGCTTTGGGTAATTAAAAAAGTAGCCAAAGCAGATTATCTATTAAGCGAAATGGGAGTATAAACATGCGAATTGTTTTTTTAGGAACTCCAGACTTTGCTGTGGCAAGCTTGGCTGCTATTGTGGCTGCGGGCTATAATGTGGTGGGTGTTGTTACTGTACCCGATAAACCTGCTGGAAGAGGCATGCAACTGCAACAATCTCCCGTAAAGCAATTTGCGGTATCTAAAGGCTTAACCGTTTTACAGCCTGTTCGATTAAAAGACCCTTCGTTTATTGAAGAATTACAGGCGCTCAAAGCAGATTTACAAGTGGTTATTGCTTTTAGAATGTTGCCCGAGATTGTTTGGCAAATGCCAAAATTGGGAACCATTAATTTACATGCCTCTTTGTTGCCTGATTACCGAGGAGCAGCGCCCATAAATTGGGCTATTATTAATGGTGAAATAGAAAGTGGTGTTTGTACCTTTTTCTTGAAACATGAAATTGATACTGGAGATATTTTACTTAAAGCGAAAACGCCAATTCTACCAACTACCAATGCAGGCGAATTGCATGACACTTTGATGGAACTAGGCGCTAAAACTATTGTTGCTTCTTTAAAACTAATTGAAGAAGGGAAAACAATTGGCACCCCTCAAGGAAATGATTCTACTAAAATTGCACCCAAAATCTTTAAATCACAATGCGAAATTAAATGGGAGCAAACAGGTGAAAACATATATAACCTAATTAGAGGCATGAGCCCCTATCCTGCAGCCTTTACTCATGTTCAAGATAAAACTGTAAAAGTATTTAGCGCAAACTTTTCGGCTCAAACACACCAACAAAAAATTGGCAGCATTGATACAGATGGGAAATCTTATCTGCATATAGCTTGCAGCAATGGTTGGATTAGCCTACTTGAAGTGCAACAAGAATCTAAAAAGAGAATGCGTATTGAAGAATTTTTAAGAGGTTTTAAACTGCAGGCTTAACTTCTATTACCACATATTTGCTAGTGGGCGTATTACTTTTTGCCGCTACACTGCCTATGGGCACTAATACATTTGCCTCTGGGAAATAGGTTGCCGTGCATTGTTTTGGGATAGAAAATGGCACCACAATAAAGTTGCGCCCCACTCGCTCTATGCCATCATAATAATTAAACAAGTCTACCTTATCCCCTTTGCTAAGCCCTCTAACCTTAATATCTTCTTCATTCATAAAGATAACCCTGCGTTCGTTTAAAACCCCGCGATAGCGGTCATCTAATCCATAAATAGTGGTATTAAATTGGTCATGACTCCTAATCGTCATCATCATCAATTCATAAGGCGCTAAGTTGTTTGGTTCAACCCTACCGATATTAAAATTTGCCTTGCCTGTTAAGGTTGGGTATTTATTTTCTCTTGCACTATTGGGCAAATAAAATCCGCCCGGTTTTCTCACACGCTCATTGTAATTATCAAACCCTGGGATGCAAGCCTCAATGGCTGCTCTTATCTCATCATAATTCTGGCTATATCTATGCCAAGGAATACCAAATTTATCTCCTAAAACAGCCTGAGCAAGCTCACAAACGATGACAGATTCACTGCGCAAGTTATTGCTAATTGGATTAAGATTTCCTTTGCTCATTTGCACAACACCCATAGAGTTTTCGCAGCTTATAAACTGCTCCACACCTTCAACAATGTCTTTATCACTGCGACCATAAGTAGGCAAAATCAAAGCTTCTTTTCCAGTAATGAGGTGGCTGCGATTTAACTTTGTAGAAACCTGCACAGTTAGGCTACAATTTTGTAGGGCTTCGGCAGTATAAGTAGTGTCTGGCGTTGCGCTTAAAAAATTACCGCCCATGGCTATAAATACTTTTGCCTTCTTTTGGTACATAGCATGAATGGCGTCTACCACATCATAACCATGGTGTTTGGGTGTGGCAAAATGATAATGATTATCTATTCGCTGTAAAAATGCTTCAGAAGGCTTTTCGTAAATGCCCATGGTTCTATCGCCTTGCACATTGCTGTGTCCGCGCACAGGGCAAGTACCTGCGCCTGGCTTGCCAATGCTGCCTTTCATGAGCAATAAGTTTACCACTTCTTTAATGGTATCTACTGCATTTTTATGTTGGGTTAAACCCATTGCCCAGCAAGCAATTATTTTTTTCTTAAACTTTATTGCATTGATAACTTCCTCTAATTGTGCCTCACTTATGCCACATTGTGTTAAAAGAGCTTCAATTGATTGTGCAGAAATATGCTTTTCAAAATCTGAAAATCCATTGGTTTGTTCGGCAATAAACTGGGCATCTAGAACCGCTCCAGGTGCCAATGCCTCTTCTAGCAGCAATCTCTTCTCTATGGCTTGAACCAAGGCTAAGTCGCTGTTAATTTTAACCTGCAAAAAGATATTGGTAAGTTTGGCTTTGATTCCCAATGCGCCTTTAATGGTTTGCGGATTTGAAAAGGCTATCAAACCTGTTTCGGGCAATGGATTAACAGAAATAATGGTGCAGCCATTTTCGCTTGCTTTTTGTAATGCTGTGAGCATGCGTGGATGATTGGTGCCAGGGTTTTGCCCCAAAATGATTATTACCTCTGCTTCATAAAAATCTTCTAAGGTTACCGAGCCTTTGCCAATGCCTAAACTTTCATTAAGTGCCACCCCACTGCTTTCATGACACATGTTTGAGCAATCAGGCAAGTTGTTGGTACCAAATGCCCTAACAAATAATTGATATAAAAAGGCTGCTTCATTGCTGGTACGACCAGAAGTATAAAAAACAGCTTCGTCTGGGGTTTGCAAATTTTGCAAATGCGCAGCCATTTTTTGGTAAGCAAAATCCCAAGTTACCGCTTGATAATGGGTAGCATTTTCGGCCAAATACATCGGTTGAGCAACCCTACCCTTCTTCCCAATTTCATAATCATTAAGCAAAGAAAGGTCGTAAACAGAATTCTGGGCAAAGAAATGTTCATCGAGGCGCTTGCTAGTGGCTTCCTCGGCGATGGCTTTAGCCCCATTCTCGCAATACTCGGCAATTCCTGAACGCTCATCATCAGGATCTGGCCATGCGCATCCAGGGCAATCAAAACCGTCTTTCTGGTTGAGCTTTAGCAAGGCTTTAGTTCCACGTATTGGACCCATTTCACTTAGCACATGCTTCATGGCAATGGCTACTGCTGGCAAACCCGCTGCAGCCGTTTTAGGCGCTACCAATTTAAGATTTAGTAACGCTTCAGGGTTTTCTGCATGGATGTTAGGTGAGTCCTTTTCTTTCATGAATTAGTGATTAACAGGCAGCATTGGGATTTGGATAATTATCACTTTGATCTTCAAAGGTATTGTCGATGCAAACAAAGTCTTTTTCTAAAAGCAAGTAAACCTCAGTTCCATTGGGCAATTGCAATTTGTGGCTATATCCTATTTCTTCGGTTTGAACCCACGTTTGAGCGATGGCTAGCGGTACGGAAAACGTCAAGGTATTTTGATGAAAATGCACTGTTAAAGTTTCAACTGGCGCACGAAGCAATTGGTAACAGAAGGTTTCACCTAATGTTTCTGTAGTTTCTGTTAACGCGCCAACTTCGCCAAAGTTAGCAACTTCAGACTTGCTTAAACGGTAACGAACTGAATTTCCTTTGATACGAATTTTCATACTTGCAAGATAGTATCTTTGGAATTGAATTGCAGAATAGAAATTTTGGTTCAATCCAGTATAGAAAAATATGAAATCACAAAACTTTTCCATTGCCAAAAGACTTAAGAGCTTTACTTATGCATTCAATGGGTTCAAAATATTATTTAAAGAAGAACACAATGCCAGAATACATGCAGCAATAGGGATTATAGTATTGATGCTTTCTATTTATTTCGGCTTAAACATAAATGAATGGATGGCAATTTTATTTTCGATTGGCTTAGTATTTTCAGCAGAGATATTTAATTCGGCCATTGAAAATCTATGCGATTTTGTTTCCCCACAATGGAACGATAAGATAAAAAAAGTAAAAGATTTATCTGCCGCTGCAGTTTTGCTAAGCGCAATTATTGCTGTTGCAATAGGTCTAATAATATTTATACCAAAATGGATAGAACTAGCAATTTAAACTATTTCAAATCTACTGTTTTGGTTCAAACCTAAATCTCAATAACAACATCTGCCAATGGCAAAACACTATCCTTGTGTGACACCATAATAATGGTTTTAGCGCCTTTTAATTGCGCAAGTGTTTCTAAAATAATTTGCTCATTGGCATCATCAAGTGAAGATGTGATTTCATCCATTAAAAGAATTTCGGCATCTTTATATAATTCTCTAGCAATGGCAATGCGCTGCGCCTGCCCAACACTCACAGATTCCTTTTTAAATTTAACTTCCCCCAAGGCCATTAATTCTGTTAATCCGGCTTGCTCTATTGCTTGTGTATAGCGTTGAATATTTTCTAGATTTGGCTCATCCCAAAAACTAATATTGTTAAATAAGGTATCTTCAAAAACCACATTTTCTTGTGTAATATAAGCTACCTTTTGGCGATAACTATCGATGTCAAATGAAGTGATGTTGATGCCATCAAGCATGATGGTTCCTGAATCAGGTGAATATAAACGCGCCAGTAAATTTAACAAGGTAGTTTTGCCTTTGCCACTAGCACCTTTGATAAGCACAAAGCTTCCTTTTTCAATCCTTAACTGAAAGGCATTGAATACCTCATGTTGCTTTAATTTTAAACTAAGATTATTAATTTCAAGTCGATTCTCAAACCGAAACTGCTTAGAAGTTTCTGGAAACACCTCTTCCTTTGCTGCCTCATTAAACATTCTTATTTGATGAATTGAACCTGCAAAATTTAAGTAAATGTTCCATTGCGATTGAAACTGCAACAAATGAGTAAAAGCCCTATGAAACATAAGTAAACTAAAAAAGGCAAAACTTCCATTTCCTTTAAAATAGTGAAAGTTTGTAAGCAACAAGGCAGAAACAATTAATATAATTAGTGGCTCTTTTATAGCACCAGAAATAGCCGCATACTTGCCCAATAATTGTTCTTTTTTTTCTATAAGCGAGCCTGCCTTTAGCACTTCCCTTTCGAACTGAAACAAGCGGCCACTGGCCTTAAGGTATTTAAAGTGTTGCAACAAAGCATTTAGCTTAAAGGCCAAACCATGATTGGATGTTGAAATGTCTAAAGAAAACCGCTTTGTTAACCTAAACAAATGCCGATACACCAATACAGTCAACAAACCTGAAACAACCAAGAAAATTGAAATTCTATAATCTGAAAAAGTGGCTAAGACGATATATAAAATAGCTAATACAAAATAATTTAGTGCTTCATTAAACGTTCTAAAAGCCATGGTGGCTCTGGAGGCTTCCATGTTCATTAAACTTTCTATTTTACCGGCTTGCATACCCACAAAACTTGCATAAGGTAATCTGCAAACATGCTTGATTAATTCGCCACGCAAACCACTCATAAAGCGATGCCGTATGTTTAGCAAATACTTTGTTCCCTTAAAATTGAACAAGCCCTTTATGGCAAACAATGCAAAAACCAATCCTAACAAAGTATCCATTCTTAGTGAGATACCCTCAACCGAAAACTTACTTGCAAGCTGGGCTGGCAACCATGACCAAGTAGTAGGGTAAATTTGCAAAAAGCCATTGCCCTCTAAGATAAATTTAAAGAGTGGTATGAGTACTGCGATTCCTAAGCCATCTGCTAGGCCACTCATTAACGTGAACATAAAAAGTAAAAGGTAACTCTTGCCTAATCGGCTAAAGAAAAAAGTAAAATCATTGGCTACCTCTTTAAGTTGGGCACGAAATTCCATTTACAAATTAAACACTAAAATCCAACTTATCGTTTGGCCTAGCGCTATTCCATCTATCTATAAGCTGCCTAGCGCTTTTAAATTGATGATAATAAAGGTTATTAAAAATAGCGCTCAACAATAAAGGTTGTAAAATAGGCTCAGAAAAATCTGTTAATGGAGAAGTAACTATCCAATGGTGGTACTCTGATTTTTCTTTCCAATTGCCGTAGTTTTCTACCAAAAAAAGTTCAGGAGAATTAGGCATTAAAACTGATCTATTGGCGAAATTGGTTTCTACTAATTCAAAAGGTTTTCTTTTCCTAATCAACAAATGATTTTTATACCTTGTATAAGTTAAAAACACATCCTGCTCTTGCTTAAAAAACACTAAGTCTAACCTGATTCCACTTGGTTTATGCAGAGCAACAATTCTACAAGGCCAAGGTGAGGGTTCAAAAATCTCAATTTTATAATTGGCCTTATCCATAGCCACTTTGCATTTCTCGACCAAACCAGCTTCATAAAAAAACCCAAAATCAAGGTCTAGGTCATGTTTCATAAAGCCATTTTCGCGCACATGGCCCAAAAGTAAACCAAAGCAAATAAATGGCCTTGAACCAATCTCTTCAAAAATGGTATAGGCCTCGTTAAATACCTTTAGCTTTAGGCTTGGGTCAAGCAAAAACTTTGGCTTTTTATTTTGGGTTGCACCAAACTTATGAATAGTGCGCCAACGCGGAAAATCATTAATGGCAACTAGTAAAAGTTCTATTAATATAGAATTCTGATTAAGTTTTGAAAAGGCCGCACAAGTTTTTATAAACAAGGCAAATCGAAACCTTGCTGCAAGTGATGGTTCTTTAGCACTAGGCAAGATGTATACAAACCATTTTATAGGGAAACGAAATAACAAAAAAATGGAAAGCAAAAAAGATAAACCATTCAAGAGAATTCCATATGCTATTTTTAAATAATTCATGCCCGTTTCCCAAAAACTAAACTACCAATACGAATGGCTGTTGCGCCTGCATTAATTGCTATTTGATAATCATGGGAAAAACCCATTTGACAATGCTCCAAACGATAATCGTCAGCTAATTTTCGAAGGAAGTGATAATCTTCTTTAGCCTCTTTTGCGCGCGGTGGAATGCACATCAAACCGTCTAAAGGCAATTTCAAATCTTTACAATACTGGATTAAAGCCATCGCATTTTCTGGCAAAACACCATTCTTTTGAGGCTCTCTACCTGTATTCACTTGCACATAACAACGAGGGTATTGGTTCAAACCAACCAATAACTCCGCTATCTTATTCGCATGACGCTCATTTGAAATGCTTTCTATTACCTCACAGGTATTCAAGACTTTTTTAAGCTTATTGGTCTGAATAGCCCCAAAATAATTAAAACGTATAGCAGACAAATGTTCTAAATTAAGACGCTTATCATGTAACTCATTCCCAAATTTCTCTGCAAAAAACAAATGGCCTTCATGATATAATTGTTCAATAACTTGAGTTGGAATTTTTTCAGTAGCTAAACATAACTCACCTTTGTTACCCAAAAACTGTTTTATATCAGAACAATTAAGTAGCTTTCTGTAATTATTTAGAATTGCTTTAAAGTTTATCTCAGTCATTTAAAGATTTGCCTTTAAGTTAGGATAATTTTTCACGATGATAATCCAACACCCTTTGTATGATTTCAGTGGTTGAAATCCCAAAAGTATAAGGCAGTTCCAAAATCATCTTTTCAGGCAAACCTATACAGTCGGCTCGTTTAACTATTCGCTCCTTTTCTGAACTAAAGGAGTAGGCATAATAATCAAATCCATTCGCCTTCATAAATGCTAAAGAAATTTCCTTGGGCCCAAAAGCAGTAACTTCATCTACAAACTTGCAAGCTTCAATAACCAGAATTCTTTCTTGTTGTGTTAGGATAGGTTTTCTTTTATAGGCTTGTACCCTAGCATCTTCAACTACTTGAACCACTAAGTAATCTGCAAAGCTTTTAACTTGCTTAAACAAATTTACATGTCCATAATGAAATAAATCGCCAACCATTTTTGTATATGCCTTCATCATTATGAAAAAACTAGAATATTCAAAAAATAATATTACCCATTGCTTGAATAGCATGCAAACCGTTGCAAAATATATAATTTTTGTGAAAGTAGTTTTAATATATTGCAACATGATTCATGGACAGGTAGTAAAATCTACAGGCAGTTGGTACATAGTTCGTAAGGATGATGGAGGCTTTTTACCATGCCGATTAAAAGGCAAGTTTAGGCTCAAGGGCATCAAACATACCAATCCGCTAACTGTTGGAGATTGGGTAAACCTAGAAATGGAACCAGACTCTGCAAACGGGGTTATTTTTGCGATAGATGAAAGAAAGAATTACATCATTCGCAAGGCCAATAACATGAGCAAACAAACGCATATTATCGCGAGTAACCTTGATCAAAGCATGCTCATTATAACCTTGATATTTCCTAAAACTTCGATGGGATTTATTGATCGCTTTTTGGTAACCTCAGAAGCTTACCACGTGCCTGCTGTATTAGTGTTTAACAAGGCTGATTTATATATTGACGGTGCTGAGGAAATCCTAAATCAAACCATGGATTTGTATCGTAGGATTGGTTATACCTGCCTTAAAACAAGCATCAAAACGGGTGAGGGCCTTGCCGATTTAAAAGCAACCCTAAAGGATAAAACATCTTTGTTAAGTGGTCATTCAGGTGTTGGAAAATCATCTTTACTAAATGCCATAGAAGCCGGACTTAACCTTAAAACACAAGCTATTTCTAACTATAGCGAAAAAGGACAACATACCACCACCTTCGCAGAAATGCATGCCTTGAGTTTTGGTGGTAATATAATTGACACGCCTGGCATTAGAGAATTTGGCTTGGTAGATTTTGCAGATGCTGAGGTGAGCCATTATTTTAAAGAAATGCAAAATATTCTAACACAGTGTAGGTTCAACAATTGCAAGCATATTAGCGAACCCAATTGCGCTGTGCAAGCCGCAGTAGAAGCAGGCATTATTAGTGAAGAACGCTTTAGCAGCTACTTAAGCATTATGAGCAAGGAGGATATATATGAATAGTTTTATTACCCATTTCTAACCATGCGCGCCCTCATTCAAAGAGTTACAAATGCCAGTGTGAGCATTGAACAAAAAACATTTAGCCAGATTGGAAAAGGTCTATTATTGTTGCTGGGCATCGAAGCCACCGACAACCAAGAAGACATTGATTGGTTGGTTCAAAAAGTAATTAACCTCCGTATTTTTAATGATACAAATGGCGTAATAAACCTAAGCTTAAAAGACATTGGCGGCGATATTTTGGTGGTAAGTCAATTCACTTTACATGCAGACACTAAAAAAGGAAACCGACCTTCCTATATTAGAGCAGCAAAACCAGAAATTAGCATTCCCTTATATGAGCAGTTTATTTTCGGTTTGAACCAAGCCTTGCAAAAACCTATAGCCACTGGCCAATTTGGAGCAGATATGCAAGTGGCGCTAACCAATGACGGACCTGTTACCATTTGGCTCGATACAAAAAACAAAGGATATTAAGATGAACCTAACCATAGAACAGGCACAACAAGAAGTTGACCAATGGATTAAAACCATTGGCGTAAGGTATTTTAGCGAACTCACAAATACCGCTATACTCATGGAAGAAGTTGGCGAACTTGCCCGCTTAATGGCTAGAAAATATGGCGATCAAAGCTTTAAAGAAAGTGATAAAAATAAAGAATTAGCTGATGAAATGGCTGATGTTTTATGGGTATTAATATGCCTAGCCAACCAAACCGGCGTAAACCTAACAGAGGCATTCCATAAAAACATGGAAAAGAAAACTACAAGAGATGCTGAACGCCACAAAAACAATGAGAAGTTGTTGTAAAAGGGCAAAAAAAAAGGGCAAGCTTACTGCATCGCACCGCTACAACCTCACGCCCTTGCTGCATTCCTGCCCTGGGGGATTAGAGGGAGCTGGTCGTACAGGGCTCACCCAAGCGCAAAAGTATAGTAATATTGCCTTCCTTCCAAATATAACTCGCCTACTTGCTTAATAAATAGGAAACATTTTAATAATAATTTCAAAACCAGCTCATAATCAGTTTTGAACCTTAAACAGTTAATTGCTAATTCTCCACTTCACGTCCATTGGCCTCCTCCAAAATCTGCTCTGGACTCTTGCCTAAATTTTTTATGGCAAGCAATGCCTCCCCTGCCAATTCTGCTTTTGGATAGGTCTTTATAAACAATTCATATGCTTCTTTAGCTTTTGCCAAGTCATTCAAATTATTTTCATAAGTTAATGCCAATAAAAACATGGCCTCTTCTGCATAAGTAGTCTTAGGATATTTTTGTGCAACCTGACTTAACAACTCAATGGCCTCATTGGCTTGGTTTAAGGCAATGGCTTGTTGCGAAGCCTTTAATAAAAACATCGGACTTGCCTCATTATCTGGATACTCCTTAACAAAACTTGTGTACTTCTCCTTCAAGTTTTCCATTAAGGTTTCACTAAAGGCTGAGTCGTTTTGCTCTAAGGCCTTAATTTCCTTTAAAGCTTTCTCTTTTGGTGAGGTGCATGCTGTAACTGCAAACAAAACAGCAATAAAAAATCCTATTCTTTTCATATTGATAATTATTAGTATTGATTGGTTCTTAACATCACCAAAGTGCATGCTTCAACAGCTTCAATCCCTGCCGAACTGAGCATTGAGGCAAATTCTCTATTCTCTGTACCTGGGTTAAAAATCACACGCTCGGGCTTTAATACCACTATTTTTGGTATATATTCTTCTTGCATACTTGGATTCACATACAAAGTAACTGTGTTAAACTGCTCGTCCAAAGGCCATTCATTTACAATTGGGTTCAAACCAATATTGCCCTTTCTAATGCCAAATGGAACAACTTCATGCCCATATTCTAATAACATTTCTGTAGCAATGTAGGAATATCTATCCGAATTAGGTGTTGCGCCAACTACTAAGGTTCTTTTCATGTTGCAACAAATTAAACACTTAGTGAAGAGATTAGAAAAGACTTACATAAAATCTTATTTTCGCCTGCTTAAAGTTTAGTAGCAAAAATTATACATGAAAATTAGTTATAACTGGCTTCAAGAATTTATAGGAGACATAAAATCTGTAACAGAAATTGGCCAAATGCTTACGGGTTGCGGATTAGAAGTGGAAGATATTTCAACTTACCACTCTATTCCTGGTGGTTTACAAGGCATTGTCATTGGAGAAGTGCTTTCTGCTGAGCCACACCCAAATGCAGATAAATTAAAAGTTTGTAAAGTTAATATTGGCTTGGCCGAACCCAAACAGATTGTTTGTGGCGCGCCAAATGTAGCTGCCGGACAAAAAGTGCTTGTGGCCACTGTTGGCGCCATGGTTCACCCAACAACGGGAGAGCCTTTCGAAATTAAAAAAGCCAAAATTAGAGGTGAATTGAGCGAAGGAATGATTTGTGCCGAAGACGAACTTAGCCTTGGGGAAAGCCATGAAGGTATTTTAGTTTTACCTGCAACTTATGAAGTTGGCAAACCCGCTGCAACTTATTTTGAAACCTATACCGACCAAATTCTAGAAATTGGCCTTACCGCAAATCGTGGTGACGCTGCAAGCCATTATGGGGTTGCAAGAGATTTAAAAGCACTCGGTTTGAACCTAAATCTAAGCGCTGTACCTGAACTAAACCTTACAACAGAAACTCCAATAACAGTTGAGATTTTGCCTGAGAGTGGTGGCTTAAGATACAGTGGTTTACTCCTTAAAAATGTTTCCATTGCAGCCTCGCCAAATTGGTTACAACATAAGTTAAAAGCCATTGGAATTAACCCAATCAACAATATTGTAGACATTACTAATTATATGTTGCACACATGGGGTCAACCGCTCCACGCTTTTGATGCAGGCGCTATTGCCGATGGAAAAGTAATCGTTAGGAAAGCAATAGAAGGGGAAAAATTCACAACACTCGACAAAGTTGAAAGAACTTTAAAAGGCTTTGAATGTGTAATTGCAGATGCGCAAAAACCTTTGGCTTTGGCAGGATTGTTTGGAGGATTACATTCAGGTATCCAAGAAAACACCAAAGATATTTTCTTAGAAAGTGCCTGGTTTGATGCTGCAACCGTTCGAAAAGCGGCCAAAGCCCACAACCTACACACAGATGCAGGATTTAGGTTTGAAAGAGGTACGGACCCCAACAGTACTATTCCGGTGCTCATGCGCGCCGCAGCACTAATAATAGAAATAGCTGGTGGCACAATTGCTTCAGATTGTATCGACAATTATCCTAACCCAGAACCGCATCGTGAGCTTTGGTTCAACCCGAAAAAAAACAATGCCCTAATTGGAAAAGAAATTCCTGAAGAAACTTTAATGCAAATTTTAGCTGGACTCGATATTTCTATTACCCAAAAAACCAATGATGAATGGTGTTTAAGTATTCCACCTTACCGTGTGGATGTTACAAGACAAGCAGATGTTACCGAGGAAATTTTAAGAATTTATGGTCTGAACCAAATTGAAATGGGCCATGAAATAAAATCGGCTATGACCTTTAGCGAAAGCGAAAAAAGCCGAGATATCAAAGAAAGAATGAGCAATTGGCTCTGTAACCAAGGTTTCCATGAGATTGCAACCAACTCTTTGACAAAAATTAGCTACTATGCAGAAGGCCAATTAGAACAAAGTGTAAAGTTGCTTAACCCATTGAGCCAAGATTTAGAAGTTATGCGCTTGGATTTTAGGTTCTCTATGTTGGAGGCAATTCAATACAATAACAATCGTAAAAATCAAGATTTAAGATTTTTTGAAGTTGGTAAAACGTATCATCGTCTAGGACCAGCAGAAAACCTAAGCAGTTACGAAGAAAGAAAACACTTGGTAATGGCACTTTATGGCAAAAAACATCCAGAATCTTGGAACCAACCAAAATCTGAATTTACGTTTTTTAGCATGAAAGGAATGCTTGAGCGATTGCTAAAAAATATTGGCCTAGCTAACTTACAATTTACTTCAGACCCAGACGAGCGCTTTGAGCAAGCTTTTCAAATAATGGTGAAAAAGCAAATAATTGGAACCTTTGGAACTTTAAACAAGAAAGATTGCAAATTATTTGACATAGACAAACCACTTTGGTATGCCGATTTAAACTTGGACATCATTCTAAAGTTTGCTGCCGAATATAAATTTAAGTTAAAACCAGTGCCAGTATTTCCAGCTGTGCGCAGAGATTTATCACTAGAATTAGCAAAAGAAATTAGCTACTTACAATTGGAGAAAATTGCACTTAAGGCTGCACCAAATTTACTCAAGGAAGTGAACGCTTTTGATGTTTATGTAGGAGACAAAATTGCAGAAGGAAAAAAATCTTATGCCTTAAGTTTTATTCTACAAGACGAAGAAAAAACATTAACCGACCAAGAAATTGATGCGGTGATGAAAAAGCTGATTGAAAATTTTGAAAAGGAAGTGGGCGCAATCTTGCGAGGATAAAGATGGATCGAGCAGAAAATGCTTCCTTAATCAAATTAAAACTACTTAAACTACTTGAGTTGCAAAAGCAACTCAATACCGAACTCATTGCTGCTAAAACTGAGGTTGAAATGCTTAAATCACAACTAAGCGAAAGCAGAAAAAGAGAGGAAATTGCACAAGAAAGAAATAAAATTAGTAAACTTGCTGATGGAATTCAATTAAATGGTAAGAAACAAACTGAGTTAAAACATTACCTCAATAGTCACATACACCAAATAGATGAATGCCTAAAGTTGTTAAACCAATTGTCTGACAACACTTGAACGAGCTTTCGATAAATATCCATATAGCCGGAAGGTCTTATCCTTTAACTGTTAGTGAAACAGAAGAAGAAACAGTAAGAACTGCCGGAAAACTCATCCAGGAGAGACTGTTGCAATATGCAAAACAGTTTGACCTGAAAGATCAAAGGGATGCACTTGCAATGTTGGCCCTTGAACTCTCCACCGAAAACCTAAAGCTAAAAGCCAAGGCAGAAACTGGGGATGAGTTACTTGATAAAGAGCTAAAAGCAATGCAAGAACTGCTTTCAAACGTTCAGTTGTAAACAATTGTTTGGCAACGTTTTATAACCAATAACGCACCAAACCGAAATGGAAAATTACTTAGCATTAATCATTACCGCCATGCTTTCTTTGGGAGCAGGCGCTGTGGTAATGTGGGTTGTCATAAACAACCTTCAAAAAACAAAAGCGAATTCAATTATCAAAGAGGCTGAAGAAAAAGCCGAAGTGATGAAGAAAGACCGCTTATTAGAAGCCAAAGAAAAATTCTTACAGCTAAAATCTGAACACGACAAAGAAGTGTCCCAACGCAACCAACAAATTCTTAAGGAAGAGAACAAGTTGAAGCAAATGGAAAACACGCTAAAACAAAAAATTGAAAGCAGCCAAAGAAAAGACTCAGAATTAGATTCTGTTAAACAAAGCCTAGAAAAGCAAATGACGGTTGTGGCCCAGAAAAAAGAAGAAGCTGAAAAAATGCTCAACAACCAGGTAAAGCAACTTGAAAAAATTGCTGGACTTACTGCTGAAGATGCCAAAAAACAACTGGTAGAAACCCTAACAGAAGAAGCTAGAAGTGAAGCACTTTCTCGCATCAAAGACATTACTGATGAAGCGCGCCTTACTGCCGTTAAAGAAGCCAAGAAAATTGTACTTGGCACCATTCAACGTACAGCTGCTGAACAAGCCATAGAAAACTCTGTGAGCGTTTTCAACATTGAAAGCGATGAACTTAAAGGAAGAATTATTGGTAGAGAAGGAAGAAATATTCGTGCCTTAGAAGCTGCTACCGGAATTGAATTTATTGTTGACGATACGCCAGAAGCTATTATTCTTTCTTGCTTTGACCCAATCAGACGCGAAATAGCCAGGCTTGCCCTTCACCGCCTAGTTACGGACGGCCGTATTCACCCGGCAAGAATTGAAGAGGTGGTTAGCAAAACCAAAAAACAAATTGAAGAAGAAATCGTAGAAATAGGCGAACGTACTTGTATCGACCTTCAAATTCATGGCTTGCACCCAGAATTAATTAGAATGGTTGGCCGCATGCGTTACCGCAGTTCTTATGGTCAAAACCTTTTGCAACACAGCAGAGAAGTGGCAAATCTTTGTGCCACTATGGCTGCAGAATTAGGCCTTAATGTAAAGCTTGCTAAACGCGCTGGGTTACTACACGACATTGGTAAAGTGCCAGATGATGATGCAGAAACGCCACATGCTTTGCTTGGGATGAAACTCGCAGAGAAATACAAAGAAAATTGGGAGGTAGTAAATGCCATCGGAGCTCACCATGATGAAATAGAAATGAAAACCATGCTAGCTCCAATCATTCAAGCGTGTGACGCTATCTCTGGTTCTCGCCCTGGTGCTAGACGCGAAGATTCTGAAAACTACATGAAGCGTCTTAAAAACCTCGAAAACATTGCGTTAAGTTATAATGGTGTTGAAAAAGCATTTGCGATTCAAGCCGGCCGCGAACTTCGTGTAATGGTTGAAAGTGAAAAAGTAAGTGATGAACAAGCAGATTTAATGTCTATCGACTTGTCGCAACGAATTCAAAAAGAAATGACTTATCCTGGTCAGATAAAAATTACCGTCATCCGCGAAAAACGTTCTGTTAATTTTGCAAAATAATTTTTCGGTTTGAACCAAAAGAAAAACCACCTCCAGAAATTGAGGTGGTTTTTTTTGTTTATTTAATTAAATTTCCCTTCTCAAAAACCTAAGCAAAACGCATGACTTCCTCAAACAACTTTTTTAAGAATCTCCTTAAAAAGCCTTCTTATTTAATTATTGGTGCTATTACCATTGCAGCTGGATTATACTTCTTTACGGCAAAAGCCTCAAGCAAAAAAAGAACCCGAATCAATCCTGCTTTCGCCAGTTATATCAGCGCTTATACCAGTGGACAAATCTCTAGAACTTCTACCATCAAAATTCAATTGGCCGGAAATTTTGCTGATAGTTCCAAAATTGGAGATATAGCTAATGTGTTTTCTTTCGAACCTTCCATCAAAGGAGAAGCCCGCTGGATTGATGCAAACACGCTAGAGTTTAAACCTCTTGAACCTTTACCCTCCGGACAAGAATATGAGGCAATATTTAAATTAGAAAAAATTATTGATGTTGCTTCTGAACTTGAAGAGTTTCCTTTTCATTTTAATGTGATCAAACAATCTTTTGAGGTTGGAATCCCACAATTTGAAGCCATAGACCGAAGCAAACTAATTTACCAAAGAGTGAGTGGTACCCTGCAAACGGCAGATACTGAAGATGAGAAAAAAATAGAACAATTACTTAACCTTACTCAGGAAGGTAAATCTTATTCCATAAAATGGGAGCATGCTGCTGATAAAAGAAGCCACATGTACTACGCCGACAGCGTGCTAAGAAAATCCAAAGCTAGTGAAGTGAAAGTTAGCTGGAATGGAGAACCTTTAGGACTCGAATTAAAAGGAGAACATATTCTAACCATCCCAGCACTTGGAGATTTTAGTGCCTTAAATGCTAAAGTAGTGAATGATGGCTCCCAATATATTTCTATCTATTTTTCTGACCCAATTCTTCCTTCTCAAGATTTAAACGGATTAATTACCCTAAATAATGCAGCACCACAGGCCAATGGAAGTGTAGGTTCAGACCTAAAATTTAGTGTGGATGGACACATGGTAAAATGTTACCCAAATGTATCCCTTTCTGGTACCAACAGACTTTATATCCACACAGGCATTCAAAACATTCTTGGGTTCAAACTAAAACAAAACGCTGTGTTTGATTTAGACTTTGCCGACAACTTACCTAGTGTAAAATTCATTGGCAAGGGAGTTATCCTTCCTTCTAGCAATAAATTGCGTCTTCCTTTTGAAGCCACATCGCTCTCTGCCGTTGATGTTACGGTTATAAAAATCTATGAAAATAATGTTACGCAGTTCCTTCAAGTAAATGATTTGAATGGTTCAAATGAATTAATCAGAGTGGGAAGACCCCTGCTCAAAAAGATGATTCGCTTGGATGGAGACAAACTCCTCGACCTAAGAAAAACAAACACCTTTAGCCTTGATTTGGACGAATTGATTCGCACAGAACCTGGTGCCCTTTACCAAGTAAAGTTATCATTTAAACGCAACTATTCTCTTTACCGTTGTAATGGCATAGATACCACTCAGGATGTAAATGATGCTGAAATGGAAAAGGTAGATGAATCGAGTTGGGATGGCGATGCGCCGCAACAAGCAGATGCAAGCTTTTGGGATTATGCAGAAGAAGACTTTGATTGGAACGGTTACAATTGGAATGAACGCAATAACCCTTGCAATAACAGCTACTATACCTATGATAAAGTTGCTACCAAAAACTTAATGGCATCTGATATTGGACTTATTGCAAAAAAAGGCAGCAATAATGAGTTTATGTTTTTTGCTACTCACCTCATTAGCACTAAACCAATGAGTGGGGTTACCATAGAATTACTCGACTACCAGCAACAAATTATTACCTCTGGTAGCACCAACGGAGAGGGTGTTGCCAAAATTACCTATAGCAGAAAACCTTTTCTTGCCATAGCAAAATATAAAGACCAAAGAGCATACCTAAAACTAGATGATGGTTCTTCTTTGAACCTAAGCCAATTTGATGTAAGTGGTGAGCAAGTTCAAAAAGGCATTAAAGGATTTATTTATGGAGAAAGAGGCGTTTGGCGCCCAGGAGATTCTTTATTCCTAACCTTTATTCTTGAAGATAAACTTAAATCACTTCCCACTGGACACCCAGTTACAATGGAACTTTATAATCCGCTTGGCACACTAACAAAAAGATTGGTTAAAAACTTTGGCCTAAATGGGTTCTATGATTTTAGAACCAATACTGACGTGGAGGCTCCAACTGGAACGTGGATTGTAAAGGTAAAAGCTGGTGGCAGCACTTTTAGTAAGATGCTAAGAATTGAAACCGTAATGCCAAACCGCTTAAAAATTGAACTCAATTTCCCGAAAGCTTATTTAGAAAAAGGAGAAGTGCTTTCTACCAAACTTAAATCGCGTTGGTTGCATGGCGCCATTGCAGATAAATTGGATGCAAAAGTGGAGGCCACACTCTCTGCCACACCTACCAGTTTCAAGAGATTCCCAGATTATACCTTTGATAACCCAACTCGGAAATTTAGTGCAGAAGCAAATACAATTTTTGAAGGCAAACTAGATGAAAATGGTGAGGCCAATCTAAATTTAGAAATTAACCTTGAAGATGAACCAGCAGGAATGCTAAATGCCAACATTATTACCAAGGTGTTTGAACCAGGTGGCAATTTTAGCGTAGATAGATTTCAGATTCCTTATTATCCCTACAAATCCTTCATTGGTTTTAAAATGCCAAAAGGGGATGTAGCAAGAGGAATGTTGCTAACGGATACTAATCATATTGTAAAAATTGTTTGTGTTAGCCCCGATGGAAATTACATTCCAGGTAAACGAAATGCAACGGTAAAAATATTTAAAATTAATTGGCGTTGGTGGTGGGACCGCAGTGAAGATGACTTGAGCAATTATGCCAACTCCGAAGAATATAGTAGTATCCTAGAAGAAGAAATTGAGTTGAACAACGGAAAAGCCGATTTTAGTTTCCGTGTAAGTTACCCAGAATGGGGCAGATACTTAATGATTGTTACCGACGAAGAGGGACACAGCAGCGGAAAAGCCTTCTACATGGATTGGCCAGGTTGGGCTGGAAGGCCTCAAAGAGAAGGCGCTTTGGATGCAGCAATGCTTACCTTTTCTTTGAATAAATCAACCTTCAATGTTGGTGAACAAGCCAGCATCACCTTGCCAACGCCCCAAGCTGGAAGGGCCCTGCTTAGCCTTGAAAATGGCTCTGGTATTATTTCAACATTTTGGATTGAAGCAAGTAAGGGTCAAACCAATTATTCCTTTACTATCACAAAAGACATGCTTCCAAATGTGTTTGCGCATGTTACCCTAATACAACCCCATGGTCAGGTTAACAATGATTTACCAATTCGCCTCTATGGCATGCTTCCTATTAAGGTGGAGGATCCTTTAAGCATTCTAAGACCGATGATTAACATGAAGGCTCAAATTAGACCTGATGAGAATAATTTGGTAACTGTTTCTGAAGCCAATGGAAGAGCAATGACCTATACTTTGGCTGTTGTTGACGAAGGTTTATTAGACCTCACTCGGTTCAAAACACCAGATCCACATGCGCATTTTTATGCAAAAGAAGCCCTAGGTGTAAAATCATGGGACATGTATGATTTTGTAATGGGTGCCTTTGGTTCTCAATTTAACCGCACACTTAGCATAGGTGGAGACGAAGGCCTAAACAAAAAAGCCAAAGACAACAAAGCAAAACGATTTAAACCTGCCATTAAATTTATTGGACCCTTTCATGTTGAAGCAGGTAAACAAGCGCAACATACCATCAATATAAAAGACTATGTTGGGGCCGTTAGGGTAATGGTAGTAGCAGGTTATGAAGGTGCGTATGGTTTTGCAGAGAAATCGGTGCCAGTTAAAAAACCACTGATGGTATTGGCAACCGTACCAAGGGTTTTGAGACCCGGAGAAAAATTACAACTCCCTATGACCATTTTCGCCTTAGAGAATTCGATAAAAAATGTAAGTGTAAAAGTTACCACAACAGGACCAATAGCCATAAAAGGTTCTTCAACTAAAAACATTAAGTTTAATAAACCTGGAGATGAAGTATTATCATTTGATTACTTAGAAGTAAAAAATCAACTGGGCATTGCAAAGATTAAAATTGAAGCCAGCAGCGGCAATGAGAAGGCAAGCAATGAAATTGAGCTTAATATTAGCAATCCCAACCCATATGAAAACAATGTATATGAAGGCACTTTAGAAAATGGCAAAACGTGGACTACTGCCTTCCAACTTCCAGGAATTGAAGGCACCAACACAGCAAGTTTGGAGGTTAGTAGCATCCCTCCTATCAACTTAGAAAAACGATTGAGAGAGCTAATCCATTACCCTCATGGCTGTGTAGAACAAACCACTTCAGCTGTATTCCCGCAATTAATGCTTAACAGAATTACTGAATTGCACCAAGGCTGGAAAAATGAAATTGATTATAATGTAAAAGCAGGTATCAATAGGCTCAAATCCTTTCAAAACAATGAAGGTGGATTTGCCTATTGGCAAGGAGAAATGCAAGCACAAGATTGGGCAAGCAGTTATGTGGGCCACTTTCTTGTAGAAGCACAAAATGCTGGCTACTCTCTTCCGCTTAACCTTCTTAACAATTGGAAAAGATACCAAAAAGCTAAAGCACTTATTTGGATGAGAAACGGGGATACCCATCACGATTTAGAACAAGCTTATCGCTTATACACTTTAGCCCTTGCCAAAGCACCAGAATTAGGCGCAATGAATCGCTTAAAAGAATTGCCAGATCTTTCTCCAAATGCGCGTTGGCGTTTAGCTGCAGCATACGCACTTACAGGAAATAAAGACATAGGATTAAGCCTAATAAAAAATGAAAAACTAATTGCAAAATCCCAAACAGATGAAGAGAATTACACTTATGGTTCAATCGAAAGGGACGAAGCCTTGATGCTGGAAACACTAGTATTATTAGGGGAGAAAGCAAAAGCTTATACCCTGCTTCAAAAGGTTTGCAAAAACTTAAATGGCTCTGGATACCTAAGCACACAATCTGCTGCTTATTCTCTATTGGCGGTGGCTTCTTTAACTGGAAAGTATAACGAAAACAAAGTATTAGAATTTGACTATACAATCAACGGCAAAACAACACATGTAAGAAGCAATGGTCAATTGGTTAACCTGCCTATTAATGCCAATGCAAAGGGGAATTTAACAGTTAAGAATGGTAGTGGCCAATTACTTTTCGCAAGACTTATAACTCGTGGGCAACCAGCCATAGGAAAACAGACTGCACTTGCCGCTAACCTAAATATGGAAGTACTATTTAAAGACATGAATGGCAATCCTATCAACCCAGAAAGTATAACACAAGGCAAAGACTTTAAAGCAGAAATTACCTTAAGCAATCCTGGCCTAATGGGAGATTATACAGATTTGGCTTTGAGTATGGTTATGCCAAGTGGTTGGGAAATTCATAACAACCGATTAGACAATAACCAAACAGGGAATTATGCATCGCCAAGATACCAAGATGTAAGAGACGACAGAGTTTACAACTATTTTGATTTGCCAGCGAAACAACAGCTAACATTTGTAGTGCTTTTAAATGCAAGTTATCAAGGTAATTTCTATTTACCTGGATTCTCTTGCGAAAGCATGTATAAAGGCCAAATTCAGGCAAGAATGGAAGGAAAATGGGTGAGCGTAATTCCTAATAATCAAAATGCAACTGTAAGCAAGTGAGGCATAAAAAAAGACTTCTATTTGCTTCTTTAATAATCTTACTTCTCATTGGCATTTGGTTCAGCCTACCTAAAAAACTTTTTAAAACACCCTATGCTGTTGTATTACTTGATAAAAAAGGGCAGCTCCTACAAGCCAGAATAGCGCAGGATGGTCAGTGGCGGTTTGAACCAAGCTATGCCATTCCAGAAAAGTTTGAAAAGGCAATTGTTTGCTTTGAAGATAAAAGGTTTTTTATGCACCCAGGGTTCGACCCTTTGGCGTTTGGAAGAGCCATTTACCTAAACCTAAAATATGGCGCAGTTGTTAGTGGCGGCAGCACCATAAGCATGCAGGTGATTAGAATGAGTAGGCAAAAACCACGCACTTTCATTGAAAAAATCATCGAGATAGTGCTTGCTATCCGCTTAGAACTATCTTATTCAAAGAAAGAAATTCTACAACTTTATGCCTCACATGCACCCTTTGGTGGCAATGTTGTGGGCTTGCAAGCTGCTGCATGGCGCTATTTTGGAAGAGAGGCTTCGCAACTGAGCTGGGGAGAAATATGCAGTCTTGCCGTATTGCCCAATAGCCCAGCACTTGTTAGGCCAGATAAAAACCGAAAAGCTTTACTTAATAAGCGAAACAAATTGTTGGATAAACTAAAAGAAACTGGGCAAATTTCTAATGAAACACATTCGCTGTCTTTGCTTGAACCTATCCCTCAGAAGCCCCTACCATTGCCAAATCTTGCCCCCAACTTATTAAATTCTTTAAGTGAATTTACCTTAAAAGTTACAGTAAATAACGCCTTGGTTCAAACCACACTTTCTAAAGAATTACAAATACAAGTAAATGCTATTTTAGAATTGCACCATCAAAAACTCAAAGGAAATGGTGTAAACAATTTGGCAGCACTTGTCCTAGACATTGAAAAAAACGAAGTGATGGCTTATGTTGGTAATGTTTACCATCCAGAAGATGCGGCCGTTGAAAGCTATGTAGATATAATACCGGCGAATCGCAGTCCTGGCAGCACTTTGAAACCCTTGTTATATGCAGCAATGTTGCAAGATGGTATATTGCTACCAAGGTCTCTTTTGGCCGATATTCCTACTCAAGTGGCAGGTTATATGCCTCAAAATTTTAATTTATCTTATGATGGAGCGGTACATGCGGATATTGCATTGGCAAGGTCACTTAATGTTCCAGCCGTTAGAATGTTGCAACAATATAGAACAGAACGATTTTATGATTTGTTAAATCGTCTTGGAATTAGTTCTTTGGACAAAGGCGCCTCTCATTATGGCTTGTCACTTATTTTGGGAGGTGGCGAAAATAGCATGTGGGAGATAAGCAGTGTTTATGCGAGCTTAGCTAGGCAATTAAACCACTTTGGCAGCAATAGCGGTCGGTTTGAACCAAAAGACTTTGCCTACCCCAATATTATTGTTGGAAACTCACCACAACTCATTCCTCAAAAAGCAAAATCAGCGCCAATAAATGCTGCAGCAATTTGGCATATGTTTGAGGCCATGCAAGACTTGGTGCGACCGGGAGAAGAAGAAAATTGGACGCAGTTTATTTCATCAAGAAGGGTTGCTTGGAAAACAGGTACTAGCTTTGGTTTTAGAGATGCTTGGGCCATTGGATTAACACCTGGATATTTGGTTTGTGTTTGGGCAGGAAACGCAGATGGAGAAGGAAGGCCTGGCTTAACAGGTGTTCAAGCTGCAGCACCAGTACTTTTTGATCTCATAAAATTACTGCCTCGCCATGCTTGGTTCGAACAACCCTATGACAACATGAAAAAGCAGTTGATTTGTAAAGAAAGCGGGAATAAGGTAAGTGATTTTTGTGTGGCAACCGATACGGTTTGGATAGTAAAAAGCAAATCCACCCAGCCTATTTGTAATTACCATCAGCTTATTCATCTAGATAAATCTGGGAGGTACAGGGTAAACAGCACTTGTGAATCTCCAAGCAATATGATACATCAATCTTGGTTTATATTGCCACCAGCGATGGAATGGTATTATAAAAGTAAGGATGCCAATTATAAAATATTACCAAAATGGAAACCAGGATGTGAAAACATTGAAGAGCTAAATTCAATGATGGAAATTATTTATCCTAAACGATTAAGCTCACTATACATTCCAAAAGAAATTGATGGTGTCGAAGGAAAGGCGGTTATTGAACTTGCCCATCGCAATAGAAATACCAAAGTGTTTTGGTACCTCAATGGAAAATATATAGGAACTACAAAGGAGTTTCATCAAATGGGAATTTCACCTCCAGCAGGCAAGCATCAATTAATTGTAGAAGATGAAAATGGAGAACGTATTGAATTACCTTTTGAGGTGGTTAGGAATCTGCCGTAAGTAAAAAATTTACACCAACTTCTCAGTTAGTTTTTCAATAGACTTTGGAGCAGATTTACCCTCATACAAAATTTGATGCACTGTATCCATAATTGGCATTTTGATTTGCATCTTCTCGTTTAAATCATGAATGGTTGCTGTTGCATAATATCCTTCTGCAATCATTTTCATTTCCATTTGGGCTGCTTGAACCGTGTACCCTTTGCCAATCATATTTCCAAAGGTTCTATTTCTACTATGTACAGAGTAACCTGTAACTAGTAAATCTCCCAAATAGGCACTATGATTTATCTTTCTGTCTGCATCTGTAAGGTTACGCAAAAAACGTTTCATTTCGCGAATGCTATTACTCATCAGCACTGCTTGAAAGTTATCGCCATATCCAAGTCCATGACAAATACCCGCTGCCACTGCATAAATATTCTTAAGTACTGCACCATATTCTGTACCTCTAACATCCATAGAGGCAACAGTTTTTATATATCTACAGGCCAATTGTTGTGCAAAATATCTAGCTAAATCTTGGTTCAAACCAGCAATAGTTAAGTAGGAAAGCTTTTCACTTGCAACTTCCTCTGCATGACAAGGTCCAGAGATAACTAAAATATCCTTTTCTGCGATTTTGTAATGTTCGGTAAAATAGTCTCCAACCACTTGTCTTGTGCTTGGAACTAAACCCTTAATAGCTGAAATAATAATCTTTCCTTTGAATAATTGTTTTGAGATTTCACCAATGGATTTCTCTAAAAAGGCAGCAGGAATTGCAATTACCAAGGCATCTGAATTGGAAATAACGTACTCTAAATCATGACTTACTTCTATCAATTCTGGATGAATTTCTATGGCGCTTATGTAATCGGGATTGTGACGGTGATTTTTAATAAACTCTGCCTTTTCTTCAGTTCTAACCCACCACATTAACTGCTTTATTTGAGAAGTTGGCAAAGCCTTATGTTCGCACAGAATTTTAACTAAAGCTGTTGCCCAACTTCCACCTCCAATAACCGCAATCTTTTCAAGTCTGTTCATGGTGCAAAATAAATAAATGGGTATTAACTCAAAATATATTCTTAACAAAGAATAATGTACTTACCAAAGTTCACCAAAAAAAAAGTGGCCTATTACAGCCACTTTCTTATTTGTTCTAATTTGTATTATTCTTCAGATTGATTTGAACCTCCTTCATGGGTGCGCGGTGGTCTTGGACCTCTATCTCTGTTTCCGCCATCGCGGTTACCATCTCTTGGGCCTCTATCTCTAAATCCACCACGATCGCCATCACGTGGTGGCCTATTTTCTCTAGGTGCTGGCTCAACATAGCCTTCTGGTTTTGGCAACAATACTTTGCGACTTAACTTCAACTTGCCTGTTTTAGGGTCAACCTCAATTAATTTAACGCGTATTTGATCGCCAACATTCATTACACCTTCCATGGTAGCTAAACGACTCCAACCAACTTCACTAATATGTAATAATCCATCTTTACCTGGCATAATTTCTACGAAAGCACCAAAATCTACAATTGATTTTACCTTACCATCGTATTCTGCACCAACTTCTGGCACTGCTACAATAGCCTTAACCATGCCAACTGCCTTGCGCATGCTTTCGCCACTGTTCGAAGCAATTTCTACAACTCCAGTATTGCCTACTTCGGTAATAGAAATAACTGCACCAGATTCCTTTTGAATTCCTTGAATGATTTTTCCACCAGGTCCAATTACAGCGCCAATAAATTCCTTGTCTATAATAATAGTTTCAATTCTAGGAGCATTTGGTTTGTAATCTTCATTAGGTTCAGCAATGGTTTTGTTCATCTCATTCATGATGTGTAAACGACCAGCTTTTGCTTGGTTCAAGGCTTCTTCTACCATTTCCCAACGTAAACCATTTATCTTGATATCCATTTGGCAAGCAACAATACCCTTACTTGTTCCAATTACCTTAAAATCCATGTCCCCTAAGTGATCTTCATCTCCTAAGATATCCGATAAAATAGCATATTTTCCAGTGGTTTCATCACTTATCAATCCCATAGCAATTCCGCTCACTGCACCTGTAATCTTGATACCCGCATCCATTAATGCTAATGAACCTGCACAAACAGTTGCCATTGAAGACGAACCATTTGATTCTAAAATATCAGATACAATTCTCACTGTATAGGGATTAACTGGCGCTCCTGGCAATACTCTTTTTAATCCTCTTAGTGCTAAGTTTCCATGACCAATTTCTCTGCGGCCCGGACCTCTATTTGGCTTTACTTCACCTGTAGAGAAAGAAGGGAAATTATAATGTAACAAGAACTTTGAATATCCTTCATTCATAGGACTATCAAGCATTTGCTCGTCTAGTTTGGTTCCTAATGTAACTGTTGTTAGCGACTGAGTTTCTCCTCTAGTGAAAATAGCTGAGCCATGGGAGCCTGGCAAATAACCAACTTCACTCCAGATTGGTCTAACTTGATCCAATTTTCTACCATCCAAACGCGTTCTATCATTGATAATCATCGCACGAACAGCATCGTATTCTACATCATGAAAATACTTGTTCATTAAAAACTTATCTGTTTCTGTGCCTTCTGGCAAACTTGCCACAAACTCCGCTCTAATGGCTTTAAAACCTGCTGAGCGCTCAGCTTTTCCCAATTGTGCTTTGGCAACTGCATATACTTTATCATAAGCAAAGGCATGTATTGCTGCTTGCAATTCTGGATTGCTACGCTCGTGGTTATACTCGCGTGCGGGTTTACGTCCGCCTAACATTTCTGCCAATTCCCATTGGGCTTTGATTTGTTGTTTGATAGCCTCATGCGCATGCTTTAAAGCCTCCAACATATCAGCCTCGTTCACCTCAGCACATTCACCCTCAACCATGTTAAGGTCCTTTTCAGTTCCAGCTACGATTAAATCAATATCTGCTCTTTCAAGTTCATCTTTGTATGGATTGATTACATATTTCCCATCAATGCGCGCTACACGCACTTCAGAGATTGGACCATTAAACGGAACATCACTTACCATAAGGGCAGCAGATGCCGCTAAACCTACCAATGCATCTGGCATAATGTTTTTGTCAGATGAAATTAATGTTAAAGCTACCTGCGTATCTGCATGGTAATTCTCTGGAAACAATGGGCGCAAAGCACGGTCAACAATACGGCTAACCAATACTTCATAATCACTTAATTTGGCTTCACGCTTGTGAAAGCTACCTGGAATTCTTCCTACCGAAGCAAATTTCTCTTGGTAATCAACAGTAAGTGGCATAAAATCCACATCATCCTTAGCATCTTTGGCCGATACAACAGTTGCCAAAATCATGGTATCGCCTTGCTTTACTACAACGGCACCATCTGCCTGACGGGCCAAACGCCCGGTTTCGATGGAAATCTCTTTTCCACCAGTTTCAAAAGTTTTAATTGTTGCGTGTGACATATATTCTTGTCGTGTTTTAGTCTAGGTATAAAAATAAAGGGACAGCACCGTTTGGCCTGCCCCTTTTCCAATAAATTATAATTTTGCCCGAAGGCCTAAATTATTTACGTAATCCTAATTCCTTAATGATATCCCTGTAGCGAAATACGTCTTTACGCTCTAGGTAATTCAATAATGAACGTCTTTTTCCTACTAATTTAACTAGACTTAACTCAGCTGAATGGTCTTGCTTGTTAATCTTTAAATGTTCAGTAATGTGGTTGATCCTCTCTGTAAACAGAGCGATCTGACTCTCAGCAGAACCAGTGTCGGTTTTCGACTTGGCTCTACCGTGCGCTTCGAAGATTTCTTGCTTCTTCTCGGTAGTCAAATGCATATTTATTTTAATTAATTGTTAAAGAGGTGCAAAAATATACTAAAATATCAATTTTCTATGCGCTGACCCAATTTTTTCGAATGAATCCAACCCAAAAGCCTTTTGCTACCTAATATTATCCATAAAAATCTTGAACGCTTTGGACAAATTAGCAATTTCACTAAAAATGTGAAAGCCAATTTTTAAGTCGCCATGGTCCAATAAATTAGAAATCTCTAAATGAACCTTTTGGTTGTGCTTCTGGAGCAGGTCATACAGCAAAACAGACTGTGATGAAGGAATGACATTATCCTCCTTCCCATGAATTATTACAACCGGACAGGTAATTTTATGCGCATGTTTGGCAACATCCAACCTGTTTTCCCAAACGGAAAAGTCAGGGATTTTTGTCCAAGCACGCACAATCATCTCTTTTCTAAAGTTGGTATTGTGCCTAAGCTTTTGATATAAATCAAATGTTTCTTGATCTAGTTTTGCTAATAATCCCGGTAACAAAGGTGTTTGCCGTTTCAAACCATTGTCTTCTAAAGCGGTTTGAACCAATTCTTCAAGTTTAGGTTGATCCCCAATCTCATGTTTCAAGAAATTTTTCATGAGAATATGCATCCCATAATCATCCATGTTTTGTTCGTTGGTGAGCGCAAATTGAATGGTCGTCTCAAAATCACTGTAGGTGCCTAATAAACATAAAGAAGATACCGCATTTACAGGTAACTCAGCAATGGCCAAAGCTGCAATACCAGCCGTAAAGGAAGGCGCAAAAACAGCGGGTGTAAATTTATTGGGATTTAGTTCTGGGTCTGCTGTAATCCCTTGAATTGCCGCTTTAATTTCATCTACTGCAGAAGGATGAATAGTTAGCGCATCAATTGTATCAATTTTTGGAGTGATAACCCGGTAGCCCATTTTCATGAAAGCGTTGTTCAAAATCATCATACGCTTATCTTGGTAGCCACTCATAGAAAAACCAGTAAAGGTTAGAATTAGTCCCTTTTCTTTTCTAGTTGGCGCATATACTAGGACAGGCGTTTTCCCTTTAGGTAAAGATAATTCCTTTGCAACACCCGCCGTTGAATCCTTTATAACAGAAGTGTAAACAATAAACTTAAGACCATCTAGAAAAATCTTCAAAATCGATTTAGTTTTAGGTTAAAAATCAGTAACGAAATTGCTGGTTATAGCTTATGAAATCCCTTTCCGACTTTCTTTAAGCAAACGCAACAAGGATATGTTTTTTTTCTTTAACCTAAACAAACTAATGAAAAATTAACAAACCATTAGCGACTTTAAAAAAAAGAGTTTACACCATCTTCTTTACCCTCTCAAGGAGCTTCTGGCTCCTAGCATCTGGCTTCGGGCGCAACTTCACGTTATACCAAGGTAGTACCCATGATACACCAAGGGGGTACCTAGACAGTTTAGAGCAAGAGTGTGAGGGTGAGGGTGAGTGTGAGCGTCTTGGAAAAGAAGAACAAAGGGGATACCCAAATGGTGGGGAGCTACTACCCAAACGGTGGGGAGCTACTACCCAAATGGTGGGAAGCCACTACCCAAATGGTGGGAAGCTACTCCATAAATGGTGGGAAGCTACTCCATAAATGGTGGGAAGCTACTCCATAAATGGTGGGAAGCTACTATACAAATGGTGGGAAGCTACTCCATAAAT
>JAIYAT010000013.1 GCA_027488905.1 Bacteroidota bacterium | reverse complement strand
CTATCAAGGGTTTTTCATATTCATTACAATTCTCTAATGCGCTAAACTCATTTGAACCTAAATCTGTTATTTGAACTAAACCTTCGTTAACCAAAGTTGTAAGAAAATCTTGAATATCAACTTCAATTTCAGCTATTTCCTTTCCATAAGAGGTAGAAATTATATTAAGTAAATTTTGAAAGCTAATTCCATTCTCCAAAAAAGTTAAAATGGCCTTACCAACATTCATAGTACCATAATAATTACCACTAGTTAGGTTAATCAATACGGTTTCATCTTCAAATTTCTCGAAAACAACTTTTGAAGTATCTATGGTATAAAATATTTTTAATGACATAACAATAGCACAATTGTCATCAAATTTAAGAATAAAAAAATCATAAAAGCATGATTTTTCTCCTTTAATCATGAAAAAACAGCTAACTGACCAATTTTATAAAACCTAAAAAAGAGAGGGCAAAAGAAGTTTCTGCTTATCAATTTAAAAAAAGTTAGGGTGTATGTTGTTTTTTTTGATTGGCTTGAACCCGGTTGGATTTGGAGTATTATTGAAATAAAAAATGCAATTTATAATGTATTTTATAAAAGTAAACAAGGAAACAAAATAAGACATTAAATGCGTTTAAACTTGATATTTGGGTTCAATAAAAATGAGATTAACTAAAAATGGAAGACATAGCACTTGTATATTTTATCTTTAACAGGCCAGAAAAAACAAAGGTAAGTTTTGATGCTATAAGGAAAGCTAAACCTAAAAACTTAGTAATCTACTCTGATGGACCAAAAAATAAAATTGACATTGAAAAAGTAAATTTAGTTAGAGCAATCGTTTCAGTTATTGATTGGGATTGCAGACTTACCCAAATTAACCATGCAGAAAACATCGGTTGTAAGTCGAACATATTAAATGGAATTGGAAAGGTCTTAGAAACATTTGAAAAAGTAATCATTATTGAAGATGATATTGTTATAAATCAGAGTTTCATTGATTTTTGTTCAAAAATGCTATATAAATACGAGTTTAGTGAAAACATTTATGCTATTACGGGTTTTAATGGTTTACTAAAAAATGCTATCACAAATCAAGATGGTTTTTTAAGTAAAAGACATTGCAATTGGGGCTGGGCAACTTGGAAAAGGGCTTGGAAAGATTTCAAAGATTTACAATTTGTAGAGTCAACCAAAATGACGGATAGCATTGACAAATACTTTAATCATAAATTTCCTGCCAATTTATATAAGCATGTTTTTAATGATAAACAATTTACAAATGAAAACTGGGATATCTTATGGGATTTATATATGATTTCAAAGGATGGTTATTCTATTTCATCCAGTATAAATCTAATTAAAAATATTGGTTTTGATAAGGAAGGAACCCGAACAGTTTTTGATGACTTAAGAAGCACATTTCCAACATTCGAATTTCAAACACAACAAGTGGAATTTAGTATAAAGGAAACCTATGATGAAAAATCTAGAAGTGTAGACGAGGCTAATTACCTACTCAGAATAATTTGCACTTATTCTGAACCAAAAGTAATATTCCATTACTTCAAAAGCAGAAACTTTTCAAAAAAAGGAAATGAAGGGTGGGTTATACAACTAGAGCCTTTCTTTAAAGCAGAGCGTTCAATAGCACTTTTAAAACACATAGAAACCTATCACCCAGTACCAGAAATTACCCAGTTGAGAAGTATATTTGAAAGGGCAAAAAAACTTCATGAAAACTAGCTTTATTATCATTTGCAAAAATGCTGAAAAACACATTGAAAGATGTGTTGATAGTATTTTATCACTAGGCGTATCTAATAGTGAGATAATAGCAATAGATGGGCAATCAGAGGATAATACAAAACAGATTTTAAACGAAAAGCCAATCAACAAAATAATCAATCAAATTGGCAATGGAATAGGAAATGCAAGGAATATTGGATTAAAAGCCTCCACAGGAAATATAATTTGTTATCTAGACAGTGATGATTACTATGTGAAAAATAGCTTTCTCAAACTCCATAATAGTATCATTTCACAAAAACAATTAATGGCAATAGGCGGCTATCTAATAAAATCAAATGATCCTACCGCAACACCCTTTCAAGCGTATACGCCGGGTGGATTTATTCTTAGAAGACAAATTTTTGAACAAATAGGCTACTTTAGAGAGGATTTAGAAGTGGCAGTAGATCATGAGTGGTTTATTAGGTTTATCAGAAATGTAACCTCCTATGAAATATCATTGGATGTTATATTAAAAAAAGAAATTCATCAAGACAGTTTAAGTGTGTTAAAGCAAAAAAAATATAGAGACGAAATAATGATGCTACTTAAACAGAAAACACCATTATGAACATTACTTATATTTTTCCAAGAATGGGTTATGGTGCTGGAATTACAAACATTTTAACTGAAATAAAAATAATTAAACAGTTTACCAGCGAACATTCCTTCCAAATTGTTTCAGTAGAAAATTTAAATGTTGCAGAACTAAGTTTGAAGGCCTTGCAAATAGGCGTTAAAGTAAGATTGTCGCCATCCGACAAACAATTAATAAAGATTCTTGAAGGATCAGATTTACTTGTTTTTCATTATTGGAATTGTCCAAGTAGTTATGAATTTATAAAAAAAATAAAATCATTTTCAATTGCTTTAAGGTTATGTATTAGT
>JAIYAT010000003.1 GCA_027488905.1 Bacteroidota bacterium | reverse complement strand
TTAGTAAAAAATGTTTTCATAAGCTTGGAAATAACTTATTTGCAAGTTCTGAATAGTAAAGTATTATATTTTCTTAAAAATCTCTTTTTTACTCTACCCACAAAGGCAAGTTTATTAGCTTAGTTTGGTTGTTAGAGATGCCCAAATAATACATTCCTTTTGCCAATTGAGGCAAAGAAAGCGTATAAGATTTTGAAGCATGATCTAGCACAAAAGTTTCAATGAGTTTGCCTTGCAATCCATATAGATTGATGGTGTTAAAGGTTTCATTTCCACTATTTTCAATGGTTACATGTTGCTTTGCCGGATTAGGAAACAGTTTAAAACCGGTATTTTGGAGGTTAAGTATAGGAGTTCCTGTTACTTGGTGCGCTTGTGCCCAGCTGTTCATTAACACCAATCCGCAAGGTCCGAAGGTGTTTGCTTCCACATAGTATTGGAGGGTTTGACCATTTCCAAAATAGTTGCTATCTACAAACTCGGTTTGATTACCAAATAAGGTTCTAATTAAAGCAAAGTTACCAATGCTGCCTTTTCTATAAATGTTGTAATGTATAATTTGCCCATTAATTTGGGGTGTGTTCCAATTGATTTTAGGCATATTATTGGGCAAAGCAGTTGTGTTGATAGTTATACCTGAAGCAACGATGCCAGCCAAGCTATTTCTACCACAGCTATCTACAGACCAAATTTGGTAGCGCTTGGTTTTTGTGTTTCCAATAGAATCAATATAGATAGGGTTAGCGCTACTGGCTCTAGTTTCTTTGAGTATTAAAGGGCTAGTAGCATCAACTGCTTCATAAATTTGGTAAGCTTGTATTTTTTTTCCAGTTGGTTTGAACCAAGTAAGCTCCACCTTATTTTGAAGCGGGTTAGGCACGTGCACTTTGCAGAAGTCATTGCGGAGGGTAGTATTTGCAAGTGGGAGGTAAACAGAATCATTTTTTACGCAAGCCTTTTGGTCAGTAACCCGCAAGTAATAGTAGCCTTGAGTTAATTTATCTATTTCGGTTTGACCCGATTGGTTGTAATTAATCCAGTTTAAATAATAAGGCATGGTTCCACCAGAAATGTTGCAACTTATCTTACCAGTTGGAGGATTTGTGCAAGAATCGGCTTTTGTGGTAAATTGAATTTGAATTGGGTCTGGTTGGTCTAGTTTAACTGTGTCTGAAGCAATACAATTGTTATTATCTACCACTTTAACCAAGTACTTTCCTCCAGTCAAGTTTAGGAATATAGGGTTACTTGAAAGATTGTTTTGGTTCAAACCGAAACTTAAAGGCTGGGTTCCACCGCTGGCAAATAGTTGAATACTGCCGTTGTTGTTGGAATAGCACAAAGGTTTTTGAGAAAAAACTGAATCTATTTTAATACTAGTTGCAGGCTGAGTGATTGTAAAAAGTATACTGTCTTTTTGACCAATGCTATCTTCTGTGAGCAATTGATACTGCCCAGCGGCAAGGCCTTCAAAAATGGGTGAGTTTTGAAAAGGGCCACTGTTTATTTTATACCTTAAAGGTCCAACAGCTCCGCTAACAACGGCTTGAACTTTACCTTCAGCTGCGTTTCTACAAAGAACATGTTGTAAAACGCTATCTCTTATACTAAAACTTTCAATTAATAGGATATGGTAAAGAGTATCTATGCAATTGCCTTCTACAATGGTTCTAATTTTATAGGTTCCGGGTGCAGTAAATGGGTGTTGGCAATAATCTCCAATAGTTAGGGTTAAATATTGCTGGGTATTTTGATTGATTTCTAGCTGCCAAATAGTTTTTGAAGGTGTTATTGGCTCGCTGTTAATTGGTTCAAGTGTTAACCTCCTGCTGTAGTTTCCAAGGGATATCGCTTTCAACCTTTGCAAAGGTTTATTAAATTTTTTTACAGTGATGTTGCGCATTCTGACACTTGAAAATGGGCAGGTTCTTTCCGTTGCAAATACTTTGAGTGCATATGGTAAGACTCCATTGTTAAGAATAGCTGCACTTGTTAAACATATTTTTAAACTATCCTGCCTAGGTAAGAATTTAGTCACTTCAAAAAACTGGTTTGTATCATTAGATAACCAAGTCATAGCAGGAGTGCTATTGATACTTCTTGATTTTATGGTAAAACAAACAGGTTCTAATGCATCTAAACATAAATTCCAATCGGTTTTGTTGGCGGGTTGTAGGGTTTCTTGATAATAAATATCTAATGCTGGTTGACTATTTGAGCAATTTTGTGAAACAACATATAAGTCATGTCGAGTAAGTCCTGCAAGTGTATTAACCCCATTTACCTTTCTCCACTCCAAGACTTCCAAAACAAGTGATTCTTTGAAGGTGCCTATTGGTGTAAACCTAATATAACCATTTTTTGCATCAATGCTAATGCCCATTGGTGGATTTGGAGGATTTCCAAAACCTAAGTGGGGAAATGGCGCTTGAGCAGAAAAGGGTGTTGAATAAATTGCACTTGTGCCAGAAGCTTGAAGAATAGGGGCAAATCGATAACTTAAAGAATCACCATCAGGGTCGGTGTAACTAAAGTTTAGAAATGCTTCTTGTCCAGAACAAATAACCATACGAGGGAAAGTAGTAGTAGGAATAGCACTATTATTAGGTGTAGGAAGGCAACGGTTAACAAAAGTTTCAATAAAAAAAGGAGTGTTAGGTCCAATCGAATTTGCAGTAGTTGGCCTATTTCCGATAGTTGAACTGATAGAAATCCAACAAGCATCTGAAGGAAGCGACCCTAAATTCAAACCAGCAGAAAATGTATAGACTTCTATTCCAGGAGAAATGGTTCCTGGAAACCTGTTATTGCAATTATTACAAATGGTTGGGGCACAAGCCTCACCTATAACATCTAATGCACTATTTCCTGCTACAACACTTATGTTTTGATTACCGAAGGAGGTATTGGTGTAAGTTGCGCTAGTTGCTGGAATATTGTGGTTTATGCCCGTTGGTAAGACACCTCCTTTTAGGCTAATGGCAATGCTACAAGGTGTTGGGCTTGTTCCAGTTTGACAACCAGCACACAATTGTAATCCAGCGCAATCTCTAAAAACCTTAAAATTTACATTGCAACTATTAGCAACAGTGCTTGAGTAAGAAGTATAAGAGCCAACTTGTGCAAACAGTATATTACAGCTTAATAAAGCAAATAATAATAAGGTAAATACTTTGGTAAAAAATGTTTTCATAAGCTTGGCAATAACTTATTTGCAAGTTCTGAAAAGTAAAATATTATATTTTCTTAAAATACTAAGATAACTAATAAATGCTAGTTTTTAGATTTTTGAAGTTATCCTAAAATGAGGGTAAACTTTTGCTAGATGAACATACCCTAAAGTAAAAATATGTTAATCTTTTATAGACTTATTGACATATGCCCAGAAATCAAGTAATTTGTTAGTTATTCGACTTTTTAATAATTGAGTTTATGAAAAAATTAGTGTTTTTTACATTTCTGGTGCTTTGCACTTCCTTGGCTTTTGCGCAACAATTAATTACCATCACGCCTGCTTTTGCTACGGCAAACGATAACAATGTGGTGATTACTTTTGATGCCTCGCTAGGCAATGCTGGCTTGTTGGGCGAAGCAATGATTTATGCTCACGCAGGTGTTATAACTGATAAAAGCACTTCGGGTACCGACTGGAAATATGTGATTGCCGATTGGACCACCAATCTCCCTAAGGCATTACTTACAAGGGTTGGTTCAACAAACAGCTACACCTTAAACATTGGTAATATTAGAACCTATTATAATATTCCTGTAAGCGAAAAGGTGCTTCAATTGGCTTTTGTGTTTAGAAATGCCACGGGTACTAAAACGGGCAAAACCAGCAGCAATGGCGATATATTTGTTGACATTAACCAAGGCGGCTTTCAGGTTAAATTAAATGCACCCCTAAAAGCTAGTTTTTTCCAAAACACAGATTCGGTAAGCATTTCTGGAAATGGCTCACTTAAAAGTAACCTTAAATTATTTGCCAATGGGGTAGAAGTAGCCAGTGTAAATGATGAAAGTATCATCAACTTTAAAACTGTGTTTTCGGCGTTTGGTTCAAACCGTGTAAACCTAGTTTTACAAGGAAACAATAATGGCCAAATGGCTTATGATAGCACCTACATTTTAGCCAAAACCACACCCCTCATTGCCAATGCCCCTGCGGGTACAAAAGATGGTATCAATTATATTAATGATAGCACTGTGATTTTGCAGTTGTATGCACCCTTAAAACAATTTGTATATGTGATTGGCGATTTTAGCAATTGGGAGTTTATGCCTGAAATGTTAATGAACAAAACACCAGATAATTCTCGCTATTGGATTAGTATTACCGGTCTAAAAAAGGGCATAGAATATGGGTTTCAATATGTGATAGACGATGCCCAAATGCGTGTAGCGGATGTGTATGCCGATAAAATTTTAGACCCTTGGAACGACCAATGGATTGCCAAAGAAACTTATCCAAATTTGAAACCTTACCCTGCTGGAAAAACTACCGAGATTGTTTCTGTTCTGCAAACAGGTCAAACAGCTTATAATTGGACAACTACCAATTATGCCAAGCCAAATAAAGACAAGTTGATTATTTATGAGTTATTGGTGAGAGATTTTGTGGGCAAACATGATTATAAAACCTTAAAAGACACCATCGGTTATTTTAAGCGTTTAGGCATTAATTGCATTCAGCTGATGCCGATTATGGAGTTTGAAGGCAATGAAAGCTGGGGCTATAATCCTATGTTTTTCTTTGCACCCGACAAATACTATGGCACCAAAGACGATTTGAAAGCCTTTGTAGATGCCTGCCATAAGGAGGGAATTGCAGTGGTTTTAGACATTGCACTTAATCACTCATTTGGGCAAAACCCGCAGGTGCGTATGTATTTTAATCCGGCCGCAGGGCAGTATGGTCAACCCACCGCAGAAAATCCTTGGTTCAACCAAACAGATAGACATCCCTTTGGTGTAGGGTATGATTATAACCATGAGGCTACCGTGGTGCAGAACTTTACCGATAGAGTCATTAAATACTGGTTAGAAGAATACAAGATAGATGGCTACCGCTTTGATTTATCTAAAGGCTTTACACAAAAAAACAGCGGTACTGATGTGGCAACTTGGAATGCATTTGATCAAAGCAGGATAAATATTTGGAACCGTATTAGAACTGAAATTTTGAAATATGCGCCTGATGCTTACTTGATTCTAGAGCATTTAGGTGATAATTCAGAAGAAAAAGTATTGGCAGACATGGGCTTTATGCTTTGGGGAAAAATGACCGAAAACTACGCCGAAGCCATGATGGGTTACAACAACAGTAAAACAAACCTTAGCTGGGGCAATTTCAAGCAAAGAGGTTTTGCGCAACCTAATTTGGTAACCTATGCAGAAAGTCATGATGAGGAACGCGTAATGTTTAGCACGCTTACCTATGGAAATAGCAATGCAAATTATAGTACCAAAACCTTAGACAATGCGATAAGAAGAGTGGCAGCCTATCATGCTTTGTTGTTGCCTTTAAAAGGTCCAAAAATGTTATGGCAAGGAGGAGAGTTGGGTTATGAAGTTTCTATTAACACCAATGGCAGAACGGGCAACAAGCCCTTCCGCTGGCAGTATGTTACAGATGCCAAGCGACTACGCGTATATCATGAAGTGGCTGCCATGGCACAACTAAAACAACAGCTTGCACTGCAATCAGACAATTATGTGTATGATGTGTCGGGCATTGTAAAAACCCTGCGCATAACCCATGATTCTATGAATGTATTTATTGCGGCCAACTTTGATTTGGTGCCTGCTACCTCAACAATCAATGCGCAAAGCAGCAATTGGTGGTACAACTATATGACGGGTGATTCTATCGCAGCCAATATCTTGCAAACCATAAATATTGCACCAGGCGAATATGTTATTTATACAACAAAAAAATTACTTGCTAATTTGCCGTTGAGTGTGCAAAATGTTAATGCTACCGCTGCGTTTGCTTTGTTTCCAAATCCGTTTAAAGATGAATTGTTTGTGCTTTCAGAAAAGGAGAATATCAGCAAAATTGTGGTAACAGATATGCAAGGCAAGGAGGTTGGGGTTGAACCAAACTTTGTGAACCTGCAACAAGTAAGCTTAGACCTTGCTGGATTAAAGTCTGGTGTTTATATGATAACGGTTATGAGCAAAGAAGGAAGACAAAGCTTTAAAGCCATTAAGCAAGACTAGCGTTCGGATTTCCCTTTTCTTACTGGCTCTGCCTTCCATGGGTCTTCGGGCCAAGCATGTTTGGGGTAGCGGCGTTTGAGTTCTTTTTTAACTTCGTGGTAGGTATTGTCCCAAAAGCTGCGTAAGTCTGAGGATACTTGTACTGGCTTATACCCGGGCGAGAGCAGGTGCAATACCAATTTGGTTTTACCTTGGTTGATACTTGGCGTATCGGCAATGCCAAAAACTTCTTGCAAGCGCACTGCCAAAACAGGTGTCTCACCATGGCCAAAGTATTGGATTTTTAGTGCAGAACCTGTAGGAACCACATACTTTTCTGGGCAAAGCGTCTGAAGCAATTGTTGTTTCTCCCAAGTTAGACTGCTCATTAAGGCTTCTTTAAGGTTGATCTTTTTAAAGTCCTCATTCTTTTTAATAACACCTAAGAAGGGAAGCAACCAATCGGGTTGTTGCAGCAAGCTGTCTAAGCTGATAGCTGGCCAATTTTCATCTGGACTCCAAAAGTGTAAACTGGCCAAGCGATGAATAAGTTGTTCGAAGGGTTCTTGAATATCCAATAGGCTAAGGCCTTCTTTTTTAATTGCCTCTAAGAGGGCACGCTGTACCTTTTCTGGATTGGGATTTACAAGGGGTTTAGATTGAAGTACGATGCTTCCAATTCTTAAGTCTTTGCTAGCCACAATGCCTCCTTTTCTGGTATCCCAAAGAATGGTTTCTTTTTCTTTTACCAAGGGCAATAAATCTTTTGGGTTTAGGGGAGCTGCCAAGAATATTTTCCCAAGTCCATCCCGCGTATCCATGTGGGCAACGGCCAACCAACTTTCATTGGCAAGATCGTCTTTATGGCCAGCAGCGGCAATTTTTCCATTGGCCAATTGAAACTGCGCGTTGTTACCATTTCTGGCGCAAGCAATGCGCTCTGGGTAGGCGTAGGCCAGTAAGAGTCCGGTTTCATATTTATCCACCGGACTATTGTCTTCGGGCACATTCAACAAGCCTCTGTAATAAGCAGCAAGTTTGGCAATGCGTGCCATTTTATGTCCTGCATTTTGATTGCTTCTGAAGCGTCTCAAGGCTTCAATGCGCAAGCTTAGGTCAATGCCAGCTTCTTTGCCCAAGGGGTCTCTTTCGTCTAGCAAGGCAGCAATATCGCAGGCCAATTGTTGCGCGCTGGTATCATTGGCAAGCAAAAGCATATGTGCCATGCGTGGATGGCAGGCCATAGATTGAAGCTTTTTGCCATGGTCTGTAATCTTATTATTTTCAATAGCACCCAACTGTTCTAAGGTTTCCATTGCCATTTGCAGCGCGCCCTCTGGCGGCAGGGTTAGCCAGCTGAGTTTTTTAATATCACTCACGCCCCAAGTTAACAGGTCTAAGCAAATGGCAGTTAAATCTGCCTCTAAAATTTCTGGAACCCTGTGCAATGCAAGTCTATCTTGGGTAGCTGTGGTCCACATGCGGTAACAAACGCCCGGCGCTAACCTGCCTGCACGGCCCGCTCTTTGGTCGGCAGAGTCTTTAGAAACCATTATCGTTTCAAGTCTGCTTAAACCAGACTTTGGGTCGAACCGAGAAATGCGGCTAAAGCCAGCATCTACCACTATTTTTATGCCTTCAATGGTTAAACTGGTTTCGGCAATGGAGGTGGCTAAGACAATTTTTCTCTTGCCTTTTTTATTGGGCCAAATGGCCGCCATTTGTTCGGCATTAGAAAGCTGACCGTAAAGTGGGTGTATGCTAAAATCGGGCAAATATTTTCTGAGCAGTTCTTCGCATTTTCTAATTTCTGCTTCCCCGGGTAAAAAGGCCAAGGCATCGCCTTCATTTTCTTTTACGGCTTGAACCAATACACGTGAAAGGGTCTCTGGTAGCAAGAGCAAATCGTTTTGCCCTGTGTATTTTAGCGTTACTGGAAACAGTTTTCCATCGCTTACAATGGCATGAGCCTTGAGCATGCTTTGCAATTTAGGCATATCTAATGTGGCACTCATCACCAGAATGCGCAAATCAGGACGCAGAATTTGCTGCACCTCACGGCAAAGTGCTAAGGCAACATCAGCGTGAATGCTTCTTTCATGAAACTCATCAAAAATAACAAGGCCAACATTTTCGAGGGCATTATCACTTTGCATCATCTTGGTGAGGATGCCTTCTGTAATTACCTCGAGTTGGGTATCTTTAGCAACAATGTTTTCTAGCCTAACCCTGTAGCCAACAGTTTTGCCAATGGGGGTTTTAAGCATATCACTCATGCGCAAGGCAATGGTTTTAGCGGCCAGCCTGCGAGGTTCAAGCATTAAGATTTTTTTGCCCTTGAGCCATGGTTCTTGAAGCAAAGCCAAAGGCAGCAAAGTACTTTTGCCAGCCCCTGGTGGGGCATTCACAATAAGGGTATTTTCTTGGGAGAGGCATTGCTTGGTCTCGTCAAGAATGGCGGTAATGGGAAGAGAAAAATCGTAAGGGTTAAACATATTGGGCTGCTAAAACAAAAACACTCCTACGCTAAAGCTTCGGAGTGTAAGGGCGGAGAGAGAGGGATTCGAACCCTCGATACAGTTTCCCATATACACACTTTCCAGGCGTGCTCTTTCGACCACTCAGACATCTCTCCGTGAAAAAGGGTCACGAAGATGCTGTTTTTTTTCTCGATTACAAAACAACATGCTAAGCTTTGACGTTTAGCGAGTACAATCCTTATTTCGATGAAAACAAACCACTTAATCAAACCAATCTCAATCGCTCTGCTGCTTGTTATTTTTTGCAACAACAGTTATGCCCAAACCAAATCCCAAATTTCGGATGTGTTTATTTTTGGCGGCGGCCTTCTCATGGAAAATCCCTACCTAAGTCGCCAAGAAATTCTGCAATTAGCACCCAATTCCACCTTGCTCCAGCAGGATTTAAGCAAGTTCTACGACAACAACTCACCTTACGACTATAGCGGCACACAAGGTGCTACCAACTTTTCTGCAATGCTGGGCTTTAACCCCTTTAAACCAAAGCCCAATCGTTCTATAAGTCCAATTGTTAGAGTAGGCCTTACGTTTGGTCAGGTTAATTTGGTAAACCAATACCTTAGTTATACAGAGCGCTTCCCTTATGATACCCTTATCTCGCAAAGAACGGGTGAGAAAATTTACCTCGATTCACTGGCTGGGAGCACGCTAACCATGCAACAAAGTGGCAACCAAGCTAGGGTAGAAATTGCCTTGCTTTTCCAAACCAATCTCGAGCGGTGGGTGTCTGTTTACAGCGGATTGTCTGCTGGTGTAGGGCTAACCTTTAACAACCGCACGCAAATAGGAAGAAGCAATTTCCATTATGGCAATGGGTACGGTTATGATTATTATTCAAGCAACTCCCAGTACGAGTGGGAGAACTATAATAACAAAAATGGCTACTTGGTTCAAACCGCCATACCCATTGGTTTAAATGTAAGGTTAGGAAAACAAAAGCCAATCTTAAATCAATCCTTTATTTTCATGGAATTTTCGCCGGGCCTTGCTTTTTACCATATTCCTGAGCTTAAAACGTTTAATAACTTTACTTATCAAACCAATGTGGGCGTCAGGTTTAGGATTTAATTCTGCTATATTGCCCGCGAAATGAAAAAAGTAATTACCATTTGTTTAATCCTATTTGTTAAATTGGTAGGAGCACAAGAACAACATTTATGTTCGAAAAGTAAGCTCAGTGGTTTGCAAAGAAGCAGCCTCACCAAGAATAATTTAACCAATGCCCAAGCTAGTTTAATAGAAAAATATGATGTGGGTTTCCATCATTTGTCTTTGTCTGTTGAACGCACAAGCACCTATATCAGTGGTAATGTTAGAACAATTGCCCGCTCGCGGGTTGCTTCCTTAGATACCTTTCTTTTTCAACTGCATGCCAACTTTACGGTTGATTCAGTCCTTGGTTCAAACCAAACCCCCTATTCTTTTACCAAGCTTGGCGATGTAACAGCTGTAATGTTGCCGCAAAGTATTGGTTTGAACCAAACCTTAGACCTAACTATTTATTATAGCGGCACCCCACCAAGTGGCGCAAGTGCAGCAATTGGAAACGGCTTTAGCAATAGAGCTTCTCCTACTTATGGCAATCAAATAACTTGGAGTTTAAGTCAGCCTTACAGTGCGTATGAATGGTGGCCGTGTAAGCAATCACTTCAAGACAAAATAGATTCTATTTTTGTGAGTGTAACTACAGATACTTCCAACAAAGTAGGCTCACATGGGCTGCTCAAGCAAATAGAACCCAAACTCAATGGCAAGCATATTTTTCATTGGCAAAGTTTCTTTCCTATCAACTATTACTTGGTGATGGTAACGGTGGGTCAATACACAGAATATAGACAATATGCTAAGCCAAAAGGTTATGCTGATAGTATTCTAATTCAGAATTATATTTATAGCAATCCTGCAGCGTACACCAATAATGCAACTAGCATTTTGGCCACAAAGCCGCAACTAGAGCTGTTTTCAGAAATATTTGGCTTGTATCCCTATCACAAAGAAAAATATGGCCATGTGATGGCACCCTTTAGCGGGGGCATGGAACACCAAACCATGAGCAGCATGGGGATTTTTAACTTTGGTATTGTAGCGCACGAAGTGGCACATCAATGGTTTGGCGACAATGTTACCTGCGCCACTTGGAGCGATATTTGGCTCAACGAAGGATTTGCTTCATATAGTGAGTACTTGGCAAGGCGTTATTTATTACCCAATACGGCTTCGCAAGAATTAACAGATATGCATGCTGCGTCTAAACAAGAAGTTGGCGCTGTGTATGTAACAGATACTGCCAATGTAAACAGATTATTTAGCAGTGGTTTAACCTATAACAAAGGTGCAGCAGCCATTAGGGTATTGCATTATTTATTGGGCGATTCAATGTTTTTTAATGTGTGTAAAACCTATCAAACAAGATTTGCAAATGGCAACGCAAGCACGCAAGATTTCAATGATTTGGTAAACGAACTCAGTGGTAAAAACTATGATTTTTATTTTGATCAATGGATTTATGGCATAGGCTTTCCAGCGTATACGAGCACATGGAATCAAGTAAATGGAAAATTCTATTTAAAAGTAAAACAAGCCAATGCGCACGGTGGCGGTTTATTTAGTTTACCTATCGCCTTTAACTTGCAGCGTGCTATTGGAGATACCCAGATTGTGTTAGACATAAACACAAGCGAGCATAATTTTGAACTCCCCATTGGTGGAACCATAAGCAATGTAGTAATTGACCCAAATGTTTGGATATTAAAGAATAGCAGCATGACAAAAGATGTAGGCTTAAGTGTTGGCGCACAAGCAGAAATCTCAGACTTGCGCATTTATCCAAATCCAAGCGAAGGAATGCTTTGGTTTGAACCAAGTTTACCAAACACTGCTAGGGTAGAGGTAATTGACCTAAGTGGAAGAACCTGCATGACATTAAGCGGCAAAGATGGATTTGATTTGAGTTTATTGCAAGCAGGAGTTTATTTACTGAATGTAAGAGACAATGAAGGCAAGCAACAGGTGATTAAGTACCAAAAATATTGAGTTTGCCCAAAATTTAGAAAGGCGTATATTTGCCCAGCCTTAGGGCATGGTCTCGTAGTTCAACGGATAGAATAGATGTTTCCTAAACATTTGATAGCAGTTCGATTCTGCTCGAGACTACAAAACAAGTCCATGGACGATAGTCGATGGTCCATAGTATAATCCTAGTGGGAAGGAATATTTATGGAAGGGATTTGCCAAATTGCCAATAGTTGGACATTAGACCACTACCCACACTCTTGCTCCACACTCTTGCTCAATACTGCTTATGTACCCCCTTGGTATAACATTGGTACCTCCTCCGTGTAACATGAGTACCCCCTCCGTGTAACTTGGGTACCCCCACCGTGTAACATGGGTACCCCCTCCGTACAACATGGGTACCCCCTTGATGCAACCTATTGGTTCAACCCGAAACCGCACTAAAATGGCCTATCTTGCTTAGTTATTGCTTTACAAATTTTTGACAAACCCTACCCAACTGTAGGCTATATATACCTGCCGGCAGGGTTTCTAGCGAGATTTGGGTTTGTGAGTTTTGAAGAATGCCATTGAGAAGCTTCTTGCCATAAATATCTATTATTTGATATTCCAAACCTATCATGTTTTCTGGTATCTCTAGTTGTATTAATCCATTGGCTGGATTTGGAAACACTTGCACTTTTTGAGTGGAAAATTGATTAAAACCCGTTGTATTAATAGAAATCTCAGTCCAAGAAGTATCTGTTTCATTGCATCGGTAAGCTATTAAATTTACCTTGAAGTTTCCGTTAGTTTTATAAGTATGCAAAGGCTCAAATTGTGTTGAAGTGTCACCATCACCAAATTCCCATAAATAGCCATCTGCATTTGTTGATGTATTTTGAAACTGAATGGTTTTTGGGTTGGAAGTTTGATGTTTGAAGCCTGCTTTTGGTCCAAATTCACCCACGTTCCAATCGCGTAACTTTTGATAAACAATTACCTTCGCCGCCTCTCTAATGGCCAAAGCTTGGTTGGTTGTCAATCCGCCATTATAGGTAATTAGGGTAGGATCTTTTTTGAGTAGTAAGGTGTAAAAAGTACAAGCAGCAGCATAACTTCCAGCCAAAGAAGGGTGACTTTCATCAGCATTATAAAGTTCTATGCTTGGGTTATTTGCCCTAAGGTATTTCCAAACGCTCCCTACAGGTGATAGTAAGGCTTGGTTATCATCAGCCATTTTCCTGTATCGTAATGCCAATAAACTATCCATGCCACGATAAGTGCACACGGGTGGCCAAGTTGGGCAGTTTTGTGCATCTCCATTTTTCCTGCCCCAGGTCATGTAAAACACTGTTTTGGTGCAGGTATTATTTGCTTTGATTAAACTATCTAAGGCCCTTGCATAAGGAAACACCATTTCTTGCACATCTGCATCTGGAAAAGAAGGCAACTGACTTTGTTCTTGCAGCACCACATAATCCCATTTTTGGGAATTTATTTTTCCTAGCGAAACAGAATTAGTTGAATGCCCCATAAAGGTATGCCCACCTGGAGTATTGGCCTCAGTTTGCACTGTGTCTCCATTTGAAAGTGCAATATTGGATAAAAGCAAAGGAAGGTTATTGTATTGCGTGTAGCTGTTTCCAAGAAAAAGCACCTTTAGGGATTGGGATTGCGCAGAAACCCCTATTGGTAACAGCAGCAAAAAAAGATTAAAGACCAAAAGGTTTTCGAAGGTTTTAGGTGTCATATAACCATTAGATGGCTATCTGTAAAGAAAGGTTGCTATTCCACCATTTTGAACTTCATGAATCAGTTCAAAGTTTGGATGCTGCATAGTAAAATCAAGAGTTTGGTTATACCAAAGTCTTGGTCGTTCTCTATGTTGTCTCCAATCTTGCATTACTATTATTGTTTTGTTTGGGACAAAGTTTTTTGAAAAAATATTAAACCAAGCATTATTCGCATCTAGTGTTCTGCCACAATCAACTATAATGATTTCTATATTTTTATCCACCCATTTTACTTGAGGAAGATTTTCATTTCCATCAAAATTTGTAAACTTACCCTGATATACCTGTATGTTGTTTAAAATATTAGCGGCATATCTTTCAAAAATAAATTTGAAGTCACCGTGATTATTTGGCCTATCAGCATCAGCATAATGTGGGTCCATCCAAGAAGAGCGCCAAACAAAATCATCAAAAACATGAAGCTTTTTATTATCAAATTTCTGATTTTTACTAAAAGCATCCACTAAATGAAGAGTTGAATGCCCAAACCAAGGACCAAGTTCTATTACTTCTCCCCATCCAGAGTAGCTTTTTGCTATATAGTGATAATATTGTATCTCTTCCCTTGAAATCATGCCAGGCATATCATAAACTTTTGGATTTTCACTTAGCCAAGGAGCAAATTTATCCATGATTGAATATTCTAATTGAAATTGTTCATTCTCATTCCCCCATCCAATAACTTTTCCTTTAGGTGTGCTGCTAATTCTTTGAAAATCCTCTATCAACAATTGTAATCTCTCCATTTGGATTGATAGGTTTGCCAACTGCTTTTCAGACATAGACTTAAAACCTAATTCAATTGTGTTTAGACAAAATTGTATTTGTGTTTCTAGCGGAATTTGGGAAAAAATCTTTCTTCCAAATTTTGTAAATATTGAACCCATCTTTTTTTCCCAAATATAAAAAAAACCTTAAGATAAGTGCGAAAATTGAATTTAGGCTTTTTAACTTATCTAAATCCATTGGATTATAAATGGTGGAAGTAACTAAGTAAATTTTTCAATCTGCCTTTTGCTTAAATTGTTTAAAAAAGTGCTATTACCTACCACAAAGACTTGCATATTTGATGAAATGAACAAAATTCATGAGGAGGTATGTAAAACATTAAAGCGTAATAGATAGTAGAAAAATCTAAAAGAAGCAATAATTTTGCAGCATGAGCGAGGTAAAAAGCATCCATCAATTAAGTAAATTTGATTACAAAGAATATTTTGAAAAGGGAGTTGATTTTGAAACTTACTTAGCCAAAATGGAGGAGGAAGCTGCTTTAAAAGTTACAGAAGGACTTTTGGCTTATGTGCCCATGAATTTACAGCGAGTGACCAGAATAATAAAAACTTATCAAGTTTCTAGTGAATTGATTTCAGCTATTAATCAAATTCAGCACAAGATAAATTGGCTTGTAATAACAGAAAATTGGTGTGGAGATGCTGCCCAAATTGTTCCAGTAATGCATAAAATTGCTTCCATTTCAGAAGGCAAGATTAATTTGAGATTGATTTACCGGGATGAGCATTTGCCTTTGATAGATGCACATTTAACAGGAACAAGTAGGTCTATTCCTAAGCTTATACAAATAGATACTCATTTTAATTTAACTGCTATTTGGGGTCCAAGACCTAATGAAGCGCAGCAATTGGTGCTAGATTTAAAAAAGAATCCTGCAATGGCTGATAAGTATTCTGAGGAACTACATAAATGGTATGCCCAAAACAAACAGGCATTTATAGAAAGAGATTTAATTAAGGCAATTCAAAAGGGGTCTGCATTATGCGCAGATTGTTTTATTTAAGCGGGAAATTACTTTAAAATAATTTCCCGCTTGAAACAAAACTGTGAAATTAATTAAGGTAAGATTACCTTGTTAATTACATGTATTACTCCGTTTGTTGCTTGAATGTCAGCTGTAACTACTGAGGCATCTGTAGTTTTACCTCCGCTTAATTTAACACCAGAAGTTGTGTTGAAAGTTAATTCAACCGCTGGATTAAGTGCAGTTACTTTTTGTCCATTTTTAATCTGATTAGATCTCACTTGACTTCCTAACACATGTGCTGTTAAAATTGGGGTTAATTGCGCTTTTGTAGTAGCATTTAAGTCGAAGTTGATATCTTTAAAAGCTTGATCAATTGGTGCAAAAACAGTAATGTTTTTAGTATCTTTAAGTGTAGTTACTAATTCTGCTTTAACAACTGCTGCTACTAAAGAAGTAAATGATGGATCATTTAAGGCAATGTCTACCACAGTTGGAGGGGTCAAAACGGCATCAATAATATGAAGCACACCATTGCTTGCATCAACATCAGCAGTTATTACATTTACTGCACCATTTAATTTTACAGGAGCAATACCAATTTTCAACGAAACGCCATTTTCACCAACTTTATAAAGTGTAGAGGCGTAAGAGTTTGTAAGCTGAGTAGACTTTACTTCTGAACCCAAAACATGGTACAATAAAGTAGATTTCAAGTTTTCAAGATCGGCACCTTCAAGTGTACTAATAACTTGCTCAGTTATGCTAAGTTTTCTAAAAGCCGCATTTTTAGGCGCAAAAACTGTAAAATTTCCTGTGCCATTTAAAGTTGCTGTTAAACCTGTTTTGTTCAAAGCAGCAACTAAGATTGAAAAAGAAGTATCTGCACTTGCAATACCTGCAATTGTTTTTTGCGTTGGTGCTGGATTTTCTTTTTTGTCATCTTCTTTTGTGCAAGCTGCAAACAAAAGTGCAAAGGCTACCAATGCACTTAATAATAGACCATTTTTTTTCATTTTTATTTTTTTAATAAATTGTTCGTTATAGACATTTGATGTTTCTGATAGTTGTCTAGAAACTGAAGAAAAAACTTATTTAACCTGATAACTAGGTTAGAAAAAATAATTAAAAACAATTTTGCAAATGCTTTGTACAATGCGACTTATAAATTGTTTGTAATAATTTGGTCTAGATTTTAGAAATTTGGATAGAACAAATAAGCCATGAACATTTTCAGTAAATTATTATTTTTTTTCTATGTATTTGGGTTACTATTTTGCAGCTGCGGAAAGCAGTATTATTATCTTAATAAGGTAAGGGCTAATCCAAACAAGGGAACCTTTGCTTTACAAATTGATAATTATGCCCCAAAACAAATTTATCCGGCTTTTGAAGCAGAAATAAAGGATGCAGCCATAAAAAAACTTATTAGATTGGGACATGCCTATAAGCCTAACAATCCACAGTATGTAATTTCTTTGAGTGTAATGGTTGATTCTGTTGAAAGTATTGGCACGGCTTATATTGGTGGTATGTTTGTTGGCAGATCAATAGCTACAGGGACATATCGAAATTATTCTGTTAATAGCAGAGGCATATATTTAAAAGCAAGTGCAGAATTCCTTAAAACTAAAGCGAGTGTTTGGGAGATGGAGTATGATTTATATTACTTTGCACAACCCTATAGAGATATCAGAAGAACGCGTGGTGTGGTTAAATACATGATGGGGAAGTTTAAGCATAAATAGATGAATCTGTTTTCTAATAGCAAACAAAACTTGTTACCCTGCGATGGTGAGTTATATTTGTTTGAAAACTTTATTCCACCAGGAGAGGCAAAGCCTATTTATGAGCAGCTTTTAAAAGAAATCAATTGGCAACAATACCAAATAAGAATGTTTGGTAAAATGATTAACCAACCTCGACTAACAGCTTGGTATGGAGAAGAAAATATAGCTTATAGTTATTCTGGTTTGAACCTAAATGCATTACCCTTTACTCCTTTGCTAGAGAAATTAAGAACCAAAATTGAAGAGAATTTTCAAACAAATCTCAACAGTGTGTTGCTCAATTTATATAGGAATGAAAAGGACAGCATGGGTTGGCATGCCGATGATGAAAAAGAATTGGGCAGTTCACCTATTATTGCGTCACTCAGTTTTGGTTCAACCCGAAAATTCTTACTAAAACATAAACTAGATAAAGCCCTAAAGTTGGCGATAAACCTTACACCGGGTAGTTTAATATTAATGAAAGGAACGATGCAACATCATTGGCTGCATGCAATCCCAAAAACAACGATAAAATGTGATTCAAGAATAAATCTGACCTACAGAAAAATACTGTTTTAATGGTCATGACTAATATACTTTGGCGTCCAGCCAATGTCTTTCTTATTTATTCAACTATCACACTTTGTATTATTTGTTTATTTTCATAATATTGAAAAGATGGATTATAACAAGGCCAGCGAATTTATTATAAACAAGGTAAAAAGTGATTTACCTGAATTTCTAAAATATCATAGTTATCATCATGTGATGGATGTGCTAAATGCTGCCATAAATCTTGCTAAATCAGAAGGGCTATCCGATTACGAATGTCTTTTGCTTAAAACAGCAGTTTTGTACCATGATGCTGGTTTTATTAAACAAGCCAATGAACATGAACATGTTGGATGTGAAATTGCAAAAGAAACCTTGCCTCAGTTTGATTATACGGAAGAAGAAATTACGAGAATTTGTGGGATGATTATGGCAACAAAAATCCCACAGTCTCCAAATAATCTGCTTGAACAAATTATCTGTGATGCCGACCTTGATTATCTTGGTAGAGATGATTTTTGGAAAATTGGTAACTACCTTTATCAGGAATTGAAGATTTACGGGGTTTTAAATAATGAAAAAGATTGGAATAGATTACAGCTTAAATTCCTTACTTCGCATAACTATTTCACAAAAAGTGCTATCCAGCTTAGACAAAGTAAAAAGAACGACCACGTAGAAAAAATAAAACTAATTGTTTCATCTTACCAAGAATAAAAATAAAATGACTAAACCAGTTATCCTTGTTCCTACAGATTTTACTCCAATAGGCGAAAGTGCAACCAATTATGCACAACAATTGGCAAAAATACTTCACGCCAGCGTTACAATGTTGCATGTAGTAAGTAAAGACAAAGAACTTCCTATGGCAGAATCAGCCCTTCAAACCATTGCTTCTAATTTATCAACCAATGGTGTTGAGGCTAATACACATGTTGTAGTTGGAAATATATTTGATGATATTGGTGGGGTAGCTAAAACCTTAGATGCAAAGCTAATTGTAATGGGAACGCATGGGGTTAAAGGCATGCAACATATCATGGGCTCCAAGGCCCTAAAGGTTATTACAAACAGTGATGTGCCATTTATTGTGGTTCAAAATAAACCCTTGAAGCCAGAAGGATTTAAAACCATTGTTATTCCCCTTAATTTTCAGCAAGAGGTGAAACAAAGCATTAAGTATGCATGGGAGATTGGTAAGTATTTCAATGCAAAAATTCATATCGTTTACCTAAAAGAAAAGGATCCTTTTATTGCTGCTAAAATTGAAAGAAACATTCCTTATGCAGAAGAATTACTTGAGGAAAATGGCGTTAGCTACGAAATCACAGGAATAGAAAAAAATAATTTCGCCAAAGATTTCTGCCAATTCTCTGAAAAAGCCAATGCAGATTTAATCACTATCATTAATAACCAAGAGAACATTTTTACTTATTTCGGTGGTTCTTTTGAGCAAACGGTAATAGGAAATGAGCAAGAAATTCCGGTGCTTGTTATCAACGCAATACATTTAAAAGCTGCCTACAGTTTTAGTATTTACTTTGGTTAGTATTGTTTATCTCTTTGTTAGTCAATAGCTATGGCCTACTGAAAATCTTTAATAGTACTTATTGTCGATTAATTGGATAAGGTTTTAATATTCTAAATGCAAGGTTTTAAGAACAATTGTTTAAGAATCCTTGCATTAAGAAAATTAGTTTACAAATTAAATAAGGCAGAAACAATTTCATCTTTGTCGTCAGGCCATAAATCAAATAAATTGTATAAATTTAAACAATAAAATTTATCTTGAAGCCTAATTCAAAATAGGAGGAATTGTGCCAATTGTTTCCCAAAACAAGCAATTATAGTAGTTTTAAAAATTTGACTTTCAAATGATTAACTTTTGGCATTGAAAATGTTATATAATTTTAAATTATGAAAATATTTATATTGACAATGGCTATTGCCTTGAGCTTGGTTTCGTGCAAGAAATCATTAGAAAGCAAAATTAATAATGACAATTCAACTCCGCCAGAATTTGTTAACGACATCAACGAAATGGTTGTTCCAATTGGCTTTGATTATAAAACTACTAAATCTATTAATTTCAAAATAAAATTGTTGACTAATAATGACGAACCAATTAAAGGAGTACGTGTAGATTTCATGGATAAAGCGCCTGAGGAAGAAGGAAATATTTTAGCAACTGGAATTAGTGATGAAAATGGAAATGTAGAAGTTTCTAAGGAGCTTCCATCTTATATTAAGGAAATAGTAATTAATACTGATTTTATTGGATTACCCAATAATTTAGTTGGAACAATTCAAGCAAACCAATTACTTGCTCTAATTGGTGGAAGTGCACCTCAAAAACTATATACTGCTGACACAAAAACGCAAACGATGAGTTTTCCTTTAGGAAAAAATGCAAATAGATTCTCAAGCAAATTAGGAAATTGGGATAATAATGGAAAACCAAATTATTTAATGCCAACTAAAGATGTTGTTTCTTCTGCATTCTTGAAAAATGTAAATGTTTCCTTGCCAGAAAGAAGGCCAGTTCCATCTTTTAATCCCGAATACTTATCGAGTACTAAAGAAAGAAATTTAATATTAAAAGAGTTATGTGATGTTTGGGTGACATTTGTTGCAGAAGGAACAGGGAATCAAAATGCTTTGATGTTTTTCATTTACAATAAAAACAACAAACCAACTAGCATTTCCCAAATTGATTCGTTTTATCATATTTTCCCAAATGCTTCATTTAATAATAGTGGAGGAGCGATGACGTCTGGTGATAAAGTTTATATAGGAAGATTTGGAGCGGATACTTGCATTGGATTCGCTATCACAACCAGAGGGTGGAACCCAACAACCAGAAAAGTAGGAATGGGTTTAAATTTATACACAACAATTAAAGAATTAAATCCAGAAGCGAATCCTGCAAAAGCAGAACACGTAGTTTTATTATATGACAATCCTACAGAAAGATTCTTGATTGGTTTTGAAGATTTATATAGAAGCGGCACTAGCTCCGATGACGATTTTAATGATTGTGTTATTTATGCAAGTGCAAATCCTGTTAAAGCTGTAACAACAGATAATTTTGTGCCAACCACACAAGCTAAAGATACTGATGGAGATTCAGTTGATGATTTATTTGATGAATACCCAAATGATGCAGCTAGAGCGTATAATGTTTACTATCCAAATCAAAATACTTTTGCGAGTGTAGCATTCGAAGACTCTTGGCCAAGCAAAGGTGATTACGATTTAAACGATGTGGTTGTTGATTTCCAGTACCAAGCAGTAACTGATGCATCAAACAAAACTAAAGATATCAAAGCTAAATTTAAACTTAGGGCCGCTGGTGGGGTATACAAAAATGGATTTAGTGTGGAAATGCCATTTAATGTTTCTGAAGTTTCAACAGTTATTGGAACCTCACTTGGATTAGAAGCTGGCTCAACTAAAGCAATTCTTAAGGTCTTTAGCAATTCTAAATCGATTCTTTCTAGTTACAACACTTTAGCTAATGCAAAATACATTGAAACAGACACAATTACTTGCACACTTACATTAGCTAACGCGAAAAGTATAACATTAGGAAATTTCAATCCATTTATTTTTGTTGATGAACCTGGAAAAGGAAGAGGTTATGAGGTTCACTTGAGCGGCCAAGCCCCAACTTCCTTAGTAAATACTTTAATTTTAGGAACCAATTCTGATGCTACCTCCCCAGCTAAAGGAATTTATTACAAAACTAAGAACAACCTTCCATTTGCCATTGCTGTACCTGAAAGATTTGAATATCCTTGGGAAAAAACACAAGTAGTTTTAGCACATCTAAGGTTTGCTTCATGGGTTCAAAGTGGAGGAATTAGTTATAGCGATTGGTATAAAAATCAGTCGGGTTATAGAAATGCATCCAAACTTTATGTTAAACCTTAATTGCAAATATTTTTATTGATATAGAATATTTTTTTAATTGTCTATTAAGTTAAAGAAATAATTGAAAAACTTTATCTGTAAATAGGGCCTGCTTAATAACCTTGTGTGTTTCGATTTTATTGGGAATTTCATTAAATTGAAGCCTGCTAAGTGAAAGGAAGTGTGTCAAATGTTCAAAAAACTGTGCATCATTGAATTGTCTACCTTTTTAAGCAGACACTAGCTATTTTTTTAAAAATATCTTTTCATGTAACACTTTTATCTTTGTAGTAGTCTTCATTTAAATCACCAGAAAGCTGACTGACTACGACCTTATTAATGCTTGCCTCAAAAATAATCCTAAAGCCGAAAAACTGCTTTGGGATCGCTATGCCCCAAAATTATTTGGGATTTGTCTTAGGCATAGTCGTAACCAAACTGAGGCTGAAGAAGTATTGCAAGAAAGCTTTATAAAGATTTTTAGTAAGCTCAGTGATTTTAAAAATCAAGGGTCGTTTGAAGGATGGATGCGAAGAATTACTGTTAACACGGCCCTTACACACCTTAGACTTACCCATAAATTTACCTTAGAAACCGACACAGAGGCAGCTATTTATTTAAGGGAGCATGCTTTTGAGCCACTAGAAAATATTCAGGTAAAGGAATTATTAAACACCATTCAAACGCTGCCAGAAAATTACAAAGTAGTACTCAATTTGTATTGTATTGATGGCTATTCCCACCCAGAAATTGCAGCCCAATTAGGAATCTCAGAAGCGGCTTCACGAGTTCATTTACATAGGGCAAAGCAGTTGTTATCACAAAAATTAGGACTAAAAAAAAAGGAGAATCTGGCATATGAACACCAAGGATAAAGACGCTCTAGATCAGCAACTATTCGATAGCTTGCATACTTTTGAAAGCACACCAAATGACAAGTTGTTTGAAAGCATGCAAACTCAACGCAGCAATAAGAAAAGGAAAATGGTCTTTGCTTGGTTTTGGCTTTTACCAGTTGCTGCTGCAAGTATTTTAGCAATTAGCTATTGGTTTCGGGTTGAACCAACCATAGCGCCTCAAAAACAAGTAAGAAAAGAGGTTACTGAAAAACTAACTTTAAAAACCCCTAAAAAGAAAATTCCTTCTCAAGAGCAACAACATAAAAATTCAATTATAAACTCAAATAATTTCACGCGTAAAAGTTTGGCTCAAACCGAAAAAAAAGAGCACCGAAACATTAAAAAATTAACACCTAGTAAAGCCCTAAATGAACCAATGAACTCTCTGGAAGATAAGGGCCAGCAAGCGCTACCAATAGTTGAGAATGTTAATCCCCCTGCTTTTAATTCAACAGGGTTTTCTAATCTATTTAATGATTCCCTAAGCCTTGCGGATACAATTAGGGCATCGGTTTGCGAAAACATTGAAATTCCAGTTGATAAATTGGGTTTAATTAATGTACAAGGTGATAAGCCTAATAAGCAATGGTGGCTAGCTGCTAATTATCTACAGTTATTTGGAAAAGGTGTGTTAAGTAATAATGAGGAAAGCTTTTTACAAATAACAGATAAACCATCAAGTAACGCTGCACAAGCCGCTTATGGCTTGAATCTTTTGCTGGGAAAGCGAATTTACAGGAATTTTTGGTTCTGGACGGGCTTGCAATATCAACGCACCATTTTTACTGACATGCGTTTATATACTGACTATACGGAAGGAAGTATTAGTGCAAGTGGGGATGAAATGTTTTATCATAAGCAATACTTTGATTTAAATTATACAACAGCCACTTTACCGCTTGGAATAACTTACTTGAAGCAAATGAATAAATGGCAATTAAAAATGGATGTTGCTGCTCAATTTAACTATCTTTTAGCTACCTCTTCTATGCGCTATGATCCTGTAAGTAAAGCCATTGAATCGCCTATTAATGCCGCAAATCAAGATAGATTCAATAGAAATATGTTTGGCCTTACAAGTACAGCATCGGCAGGATACAACATTCGAAAAAATCTTTGGATGAATGCAGGTTTAGGGGCAATTGGTTACCGCAGAAGTTATTTAAATCCAAGTGTATACAATAAAAAACCAAGCGCCAATTTTGTCATACAAATGGGATTACAATATTATTTTTAAACTTTGTAACATGCGAGTCATTTAGATAGTCTTTGGTATATAATCATTAAAAGCTATGCAAAAATTAAACAACCTGGCAGCCATGTTTGCCATTTCAATTTTAGTAGGATTTGTATCTTGTAAGAAATTAGAAGAAGGAAAGGGCAGTGGTGGCGGCTATTCCAAAGATTGCAATCTTTCAGGCACCTTAATTAAAACAGATTACAGCAAAAGTGTTTTAAACAATTTATGGATTCAAGGAAACAATGGAGAGGTTTATCAAGCCTGTGCCAATGACATTATTAATTTTGCTGCTGAAAATTATGCTGAAGGACAAAAAGTAGTATTTGGCACAAGAGCGCTAAAGTCAAATGAAACTTGCGAAAGTATTTTTGTTGAATGCCCAAATGGAATGATTATGCCTACCCAAAAGGTTGGTATTACTTGTATTAATAAGGTTTCTGGCAAGTGTAGCAAAAGTTTAATCAATAGTCCATCTTTAGATAAAGAGCAAACAGTAAGCATAGAAAACGTATGGCAAGAAGGAAACAATTTAAAGTTATTTGTGGCATTTAGTGGCTGTAATTTTGATGCTTCACCCATTAATTTACATTGGGATGGGAATCTAAAGGAAAGTATGCCAATGCAGATAGAATTTGCTTTAGGAAATATGCCAGCGCCACAGATGTGTTTAGCTTATTTTACAGACACCCTTTGTTATGATATAAGTAGTTTAAAAGCGCATGGCTATCAATATAGCTTGCAAGTAAAGGGTTATAAAAAAGGACGAATTCCTATTAAGTTTTAATTAGGGTGTAGCCGTGATATGCAGTTGTGTGCCCAGATTTCGCACATAGTACTGTCTAAGGCCCCGCTTCGCGGGGCCTTCTATTTGCGAACCATTGCTGGCCACAAACCTAGACCCACAACAACTGGTAAAGTTGCTGCCTTTAAATTGTCCGCATTTAAAAAAAATACCTGAGGCTTCTACACTTACATAACTGCAACTACTATCTACATTCACTGGGCAAGATCTGTCGAAGGCAACATATTTTTCCTGCCCTTCAAAACCTGTGTTGTAAATTATAATTCCTCGCTGCTTGTATCCTTGGTTCAACTCATAAGCATAGCCATTGGTAAATTGTAAATCTGCATAGCTTGGCAAATTTAAGTTCACATAAAAATCTACATTAACAGGAGGGAAAAAATCACCTTGTTGGTTCCTGCTTTCATCCTTACGACAACCCACAAAAACTAAAGTAACTAAACAAAATACTAGAATAATTCTCAATGCCTTCATGCCTCAAAGATAACTGATTTAGTGCTGAGATAATTACATCAATACTTATAAACCTGAATTGGGAATTTCCTCAAGTTCTAGTACTTCTTTAAAATAATTTTTGCCATCAGAAAAAGCACCAATTAAAACAAGTTTTTTACCTCGCTTATCTACAGTATAAGTAACCCTTCGCACAAAATCTGTACCTGTTGGAATCGTAAAAAAGCTAAAAGATTTAGCCTCCTTCCAATCGGCATACCATTTGATTGCTGCACCTGAATTGACTAGCTTTTGGAAACTACTTCCCCACGAAACAGGGTAGGCTTTTACTTTAAAATCCAAATCATTATAAGTATCGCTAGCATTATCCCAAAAAACAATGGTTCCCAAAGTGTCAATATCATAAATGGTTTTATTAAAATCACCAGAAACCGAATCTTGCTTTAGCCATTGATACCTGCTAATTTTTCTAGGGCCACTAAAGTTTTGTCTGAGTGCGTTTTCTGTTTTACAAGCACCTAAAAGTATCACACACAATAAGTAGGTTTGAACCAAAAGCTTAATTTTCATAAACATTGAAATTAAATTGTAAACCTCCGAACAACATAAAATAATCCATTTTCCAGTATTGATCGTCTGGATAATCATAGAAATTCCCATTGGGAATCACCTGTTCATAGGCCTCAAAATTAACAGGTACCCATGAGTCACTTGCGCCGTCTTCGCCTCTTACACCAGATAAATCGTTGTAATAACCACCTGCATTAGTAGCGCCAGTAATTCCAAAATATAGGTTCAATGGACCTTTTAATTTTATGCTGGTGTCTATTTTATAGAAAAATCCAAAAGTATTATATGTGCCGTTAATAGGCTGCATCTGACTAAATGAAATGGTGCCATCAGGGTATTCGTAATTTGAAACCAAAGAACTGGTAGCAAAACCTATGCGCGTTTGTAGAGCCCATTTTTTTCTGTTCCCAAATACCAATCCGAAATCTATTGGTGTGCGGTTGAGTAAGGTAAATTGCCTTATGTTTCCATTGTTAAACTCTGCCTTCATAACATTTCTAGCAGTGCTCAAGTTTAAGCACATTCCAAAATTATCAGACAGCCAGAAACGCATTCCTATTTCTGTTAGATAAGGAATGCCTGCTTCTCCCATTTCTCGTTTTAATTGCGTACCGTAAACCTCATTATAGGACTGTGTTGCAGCTTTGATACTTTTACCGCCAATACTATTAATGGCTGCACTAAAATTAAGGTCAATTGCCTCTAATTGTGCTTTGCTAGAGAAGGCCAATAAAAGCATCAATAAAACAAGCAAAAAAGGAGTGTTAAATTTTTTCATGTTGCTTATTTTTTATTTCCAATGATGATAGCCGCCTGTAAATTGAAGGAGTTTAACTGGTAGGCATAAAATGGGTCAATGCCAAGCTCAGTAGGAATATAATCAAAATAATAAGAAGCCCGCAGTCGGAAAAAACGAATTGGGTAAACATCTGCATATAGTGTCATTCCCAAAGTAGTATTTTGTGAAAGCAAACCAGTGTTTACTTGGTATAATTGTATAAATTCTTCTGGATTATCAGTTGATTTTGTATCCTTTTTTAACACTTTAAAATTGCCAATATCAATTGGGCAAACACCAAAGGTAAATTTATCAGAAAGTTTGTAACCTATCCCAAAAGTATGAAACAAATTATGCCTAATTTTAATGGTTATGTCGCCTTCATAGTTCCTACCTTGACTGGTGTAATCACCGTTTCCATGGGTGGAGAAGTGTTTGTTTTCCCAGCCTGTAAACACATGCATGCCATCCCTGGTATAGGTACCAATTTCAAAACCCATTCCATGAAAGAAATTGTTAAACTCAAACTTATCTCCAAATTCTGAATAAGTGATGTTGTTCCACTTATATACTTCATTTTTAAAATTTGGCAATCCTCTAGCAAAGGAAGAACCTTGGTAGGTAATGCCAAAATAGGTTTGCCCAAATGCAGTAATGGCAAAGCCCTGCAAACACAAGAAAGCAAGGATAATTTTAACTTGGGTAGCGCTCATAGATTAATTGATGAGCAAGTATAAGAATTTACCCAAGTTAAAAGAAAATGAAGTTTATCAGTTTCCTTTTTTTGCCTTTTTCATGGGATTAGCATCGTCATACTGACCTCTACCAAGGGTTTTAGCCTTAAATAAGTCAAATGAAGTAGGAGTCAAATCTTTGGTCCAAGCATTGTTGCGTTCATCTATATCTGCTGTTTCTTTGTATGGATCAAGCTGTATGCCAGCCACCTTTTTGTCTTTTGCAAAGGTTTTAATTACCTCCTTTTCATTCTTGCGCCAGATATAAGCATTAATGTATTCCACCTCTTTGGTACCGTCTTCGTAAGTCCATTCAATAATAATTGGCATTACACTGCCTCCTTTATTGCTAAAATGCAATTCGTAGTAATATTTGTCTTTATACTTTTCAAAATCAGTTTCTGTAATCGGTGTGTTGCTTTCGTATCGGTTTACACGTCTTGAACTAGTATCTGTTACAGGTTTATAGTAATAATAAAAATCACGCAAGCTGGTGTCTTTATCTACCAAAAATACCATGCCACTGGCTAGGTTTCTTTGCCTGCTTACATGAATGAATTCTTCTGGCTCTGGTCTGCTTCTTTTTGTTTCAAATTTCTCCAAAGGAGCTTTTGGTATATCTGCTCTAAATACAAATACACTGTCCAATGAAATATCAACTGGCTCAATATCATAAAACCAAGCACGCCAATACCAATCTAAATCCACTGCCGAAGCATCTTCCATGGTTCTGAAAAAATCGGATGGCGAAGGATGTTTAAATGCCCAACGCTTGCAATATTCTTTAAAGGCATAATCAAATAACTCTCTGCCCATTACAGTTTCTCTTAGAATATTTAAAGCAGTGGCAGGTTTTGCATAAGCATTCGGACCAAATTGTATGATGTTTTCGCTATTGGTCATTATTGGTTCAAGCTGATTCTTAGGTAATCTCATGTAATCTACAATCTTATGAGCTGGTCCCCTTGATGATGGATAATTGTTATCAAATTCTTGCTCGGTTAAAAATTGCACAAAAGTGTTCAAGCCTTCATCCATCCAACTCCATTGGCGCTCATCACTATTGATAATCATTGGGAAAAAATTGTGTCCCACCTCATGAATAATAACGCCAATCATGCCATACTTTGTTCTAGCACTATAGGTGCCATCTTCATCAGTTCTTCCAAAGTTAAAACATATCATTGGATACTCCATTCCGCTTGCGGCCTCCACACTAATAGCCACTGGATAAGGATATGGGATGGTAAATTTGCTATAGGTTCTAATGGTTTGGGCCACCACTTTTGTAGAGTATTTTCTGTACAAGCCATAAGCCTCTTTAGGATAATAACTCATGCACATTACCTTTTTGCCTTCTACAGGCTCCGCCATAGCATCCCAAACAAACTTCCTTGAACTTCCCCAAGCAAAGTCTCTTACATTGGTTGCCTTATAACGCCAAGTTTTGTAACTATTATTTACTGGCGACTTTTCTTTCTGTTTGGCTTCTTCTAAGTTCACAATTTCTATTGGTTCTGTTGCGGTTTGAGCCAAATTCCACCTAGCTAATTGCTCCTTAGTTAGTACCTCTGCATAATTGCTGCATGTTCCAGTAGAGCCCACCACATGGTCGGCAGGCACTTTCATGTTAACCTCAAAATTTCCAAAAACCAATGAGAACTCGCCTCTACCAGTGAATTGTTTATGGTTCCAACCTTGATAATCATTGTATATACACATCCTTGGATACCATTGCGATATGGTAAAAGTGCAGTTACTGTCTGAACCAAAACGCTCATAACCCCCTCTTCCCCCAATTTTCATGCGCTCTGGAATTTTGTAATTCCACTTAATTTTAAAGCTAAACTTGCCTTTAGACTTTAAAGGTGTTTTTAACTCTACACGCATCATGGTTTGGTTGATGGTATATTTTAAAGGGTTTCCAAAAGTGTCAGTAACAGATAGAATGTTTACGCCATATCCTTCTAAGTTTTTTCTAAATTCTAAGCCTTCCAATTGTCCAACCGTTAACGGATACGATTTCTCGCTGCCATCAAAATTGTTGCTTTCTGCATTTGGCTGGTGTTGATTTTCATCTAATTGTAACCATAAATAGCTAAGCACGTCTGGCGAATTATTGTGGTAGGTAATTCGCTCCTCGCCATGTAAACGCAAATTGGCTTCATCTAAAAAAGCCTCGATTTTATAATCGGCTTGTTGCTGCCAATATTGGTGCCCTGGTGAGCCAGAAGCGGCTCTATAGGTATTGGCATCTGGTAAAATGGTTCCCAATTGCTCAAACTTGTTGCCATGGTTTGAACTTGGATTGTTGCGGAGATTCTGGGCTTGCAACACAAATGTGCTCCCACATATCCATAATAAAAGTAGAATTCTATTCATTTTTTAATTTAAAATTTCTTGTAAGCGCTGCCAAGTTAATACCAACGAAACTACCGCAGCTATTAATCCATAAACCTTGATTTGTCTTGAGAGTTTTATTTTTAACCTATTTTCTAAAAGCCAACAAATAGAAAACAGCACCAGCACTATTAAAATTTGACCTGCTTCTATACCTAAGTTGAAAAACAATAAGGACTGCAATAAAGAACCTTGGTCCGATAACATCGATTTTAACAAAGTGGAAAACCCCAAGCCATGCACCAAGCCAAAAAACACTACTAAACCTAGTGTGGGTAAAAACGCTTTGTTCTCCGAAGCTTCTTTATGCAGGATGGCCATCAAAGAAGTAATCAAAATAGTTATGGCAATGCCCATTTCTACCCAAGCACTTGGTAATTTTATGAAACCAAAAACACTTAATGCCAAAGATAAACTATGCCCAAGTGTAAACCCTGTGATGAGCCAAAACAGTTGTTTGAGATGCTTTTTGCCAAAATAGGGTGTGCATAAAACTAACAAAAAAAGCATATGGTCGAAGCCTGCAAAATCTGCGATATGCAAACAGCCCTCAGTAAACCATAAACTTATTTCACCCATCTATTATTTATATTTGAAGAGATGCAAACTAAAAAAAATATCCTAAAAGCCATCGCCTTGTTTTGTTTAACGGCTGTATTATTATCTATGCGACCAGCTAAACATCCCTATTACTTGAGTGTTTGCGACATTAATATTGAACCTAAGTTTAAACACATTACCCTGAGCTGCCGCATTTTTGCTGATGATTTGCAGCAAGAATTGCTTCAAGAATACAAAATTAAAGCAAACTTTTTGGTTCAAACCGAAACCCAAAAAAAAGCCTTGAACCAATACCTAGCAGCCCATTTAAAGATACGTGACAACAAGCAAAACTACCCTTTTAACGTAATTGGTTACGAGGTAAAAGAAGAATCGGTTTGGATTTATGCTGAAGCCAATTGCAATAAAACACCTGGCCATCTCTTGGTTCAAAACACCCTTTTATGCAAGGGTTTTAGTGGCCAATCTAACATTGTGCACGTAAACTTCGACCTTCTGCGAGAAAGCCATAAACACACCTGCACAACGCCTGAGCACCTGTTTGATTTTGTACCCTAAGTGCGCTCGTACTCTGAGATGGTATGAAACTGCACCGATGGAAAATCGTTTTTTGATAGCGTAACATTCCATTCGCTTTCTGCTAAAAACACTGGATGTTCGTCTTTATCATAAGCAATGGCGTGTGCCTTGCGCTGCAAAAATTGTTGAAACTCTACTTTATTATCGCTGGTAACCCAAAATGCTTTGTAGTATCTAAGCGGACTAAACGTACACTTAGCGCCATATTCGTGCTCAAGCCTAAACTTGATTACTTCAAATTGTAGATCGCCCACGGTGCCCACAATTTTTCTATTACCTGGATTCTGAATAAACAACTGTGCAACACCCTCTTCGCTCAATTGGCGAATTCCCTTTTCCAGCTGTTTTGTTTTCATCGGGTCACGATTTTCTAGCTCTTTAAAAATCTCAGGTGAAAAGCTAGGAATGCCTTTAAATTGAAGGTTCTCCCCTTCTGTTAAAGTATCTCCAATTTTAAAGTTTCCGCTATCGTATAAGCCAATTACATCTCCAGGATAAGCCTCACTGGTGAGTATTTTTTCATTGGCCATAAAGGTGGTTGGATTGGCAAATCGGAGGTTTTTTTGCAAACGTGTATGGGCATAGAATTTATTTCTCTCAAACTTGCCTGAGCATATTCTAAAAAAGGCAATTCTATCGCGGTGGTTAGGGTCTAAGTTGGCATGTATTTTAAATACAAAGCCACTTAACTTTTCTTCTTCGGGTTGAACCAACCTTTCACCTGCCAATCGTGGTAAAGGCGAAGGCGCAATTTCTAAGAAAGTTTCCAATACTTCTTGCACGCCAAAGTTGTTTACGGCTGAGCCAAAAAATACGGGTGCAAGCAAGCCGCTTCTATACAAATCAAGGTCGAAAGGCTCATATAGGCCCTCAATTAAATTTACATCTTCACGAAGTTTTTTTACGTCTTTGGCTGGGAGTAAACCATCAATTTCGCTGCTATCAATATCCTGAATATTAAGCATTTGGTCTGTTAAGGTTTGCTTGCTCGACTCAAATAGGTTAAGTTGTTTGCGGTATAAGTTATAAACGCCTTTAAAATCTGAACCCTGGTTTATTGGCCAAGACAATGGGCGGGTAGAGATGCTCAATTTCTTTTCAATTTCTTCGAGTAAGTCGTAGGGGTCGCGACCTTCACGGTCTAATTTGTTGATGAAGATGATTACTGGCGTATTGCGCATCCTACAAACGGCCATTAGGCGTTCGGTTTGTTCCTCCACACCCTTTACGCTATCTACTACTAAGATAACGCTATCAACAGCGGTAAGCGTTCTATAGGTGTCTTCGGCAAAATCCTTGTGACCAGGTGTATCAAGGATGTTGACGCGTTTTCCCATGTATTCAAAAGTCATAACAGAGGTAGCAACAGAGATACCACGTTGTTTCTCTATCTCCATAAAATCTGAGGTAGAGCTTTTCTTGATTTTATTGCTTTTAACAGCGCCCGCCACCTGAATGGCACCTCCAAAAAGGAGCAACTTCTCGGTTAGCGTGGTTTTTCCGGCATCCGGATGGGAGATAATGGCAAAGGTTTTACGCTTTTCTATTTCTTCTATTAACGACATAAGGGCGCGAAGATAGGATTTGAAAAGGGAAAAATATTTTGAAGCGCAGATAAAATAATCTTCTAAAAAAGTAAGTTTGAACCGCATGCTTCAATCCATTCACCACATTGCTATAATATGTTCCGATTATCAGCGGTCGAAGTATTTTTATACCACCCTGTTAAAACTTGAAATAATTAGAGAAGTTTACAGAGAAGAGCGGCAATCTTATAAATTAGATTTGGCCTTAAATGGTCAATATATCATCGAGCTTTTTTCTTTCCCATCACCCCCCTCACGCCCATCTAGACCAGAAGCTAGCGGATTGCGACATTTGGCTTTTTCTGTAGCTAATTTAGAAAATGTACTGGCACAATTAGAAAAGCAAGGCATTGCTGCCGAACCCATAAGAACAGATGAATATACTGGCAAGCGCTTTACCTTTATAGCTGATCCTGATGGTTTGCCAATTGAGTTTTATGAAGGGTCGGATATAACTACGCTTCATCAATAAAATCTGCCACTTTATCCTTTATCATACAGCTTGGTTCAACCCGAAACCTTTACTTTGAAACCATTAAAATAAAGCAAAATGGAATTTTTAAGTGAATTAAAGTTTAGGAGCCCCGAGTTATTTTGGTTTGGCCTTATTTGCCTATTGTTGGCCTTTGGGTTGATGCTTGTTTCTAGGTTTGATACGGTTCAGTTTCTGGGCATTTCAGCGTATATTAAACCCATCAAGTTTAGTTTATCTACCACCTTGTATGCTTGGACCATGGCTTGGTTTTGCTTCTATTTGCCACAGTTTAACATGAAACCATTTGTTTGGTCAACCATTATATTATTAGGCTTTGAGATTCTTTACATCTTGGTTCAAGCCGCCAAAGGACAAGCTTCTCATTTTAACCTAAGCACACCCTTTTACGCAGTGATGTATAGTTTTATGGCCTTAGCAGCAAGTTTAGTTACCATTTATACAGCATATATATGCCTTTTGTTTTTTAAAGAACCCCTGCCGCAATTGCCAGATTACTATGTTTGGGGCATTCGTTTAGGAATGTTATTGTTTGTGATTTTCTCTTTTCAAGGTTTTGCAATGGGTTCAAGGCTAACGCATACTATTGGTGCTGCAGATGGAGGAAAAGGCATTCCTTTTTTCAATTGGAGCATTACTGCAGGCGATTTAAGAATTGCCCATTTTATTGGGATGCATGCCTTGCAGGTAATTCCAATTATTGCTTTTTATGTGTTAAAAAATACCAAAACTACCTTTGGCTTGGCTGCGGTTTATGCTTTAGTTGCCTTCTTAAGTTGGTACATGGCTATGCGCGGCAAATCACCCTTTTGAGGCCTTTTTCTGTTTTGCCTGCAAATAACTGATGGCAAATCTTAAATCTGTAAAAGTAACCTCTTCTCCAAAGTGAGGTCTTAAATCGCCAAGTTTATCGCTACTTATTTCGGCAATTATTTTTTCGGTTTGAACCAACAATTTTTCGTCAATAAAATCAAGAACATTGATTTCTCCACTTGTCACAAAACTTGCTAGATGACCAAGAATGGTGCTAATGGCCAAGGTTCTTTGTTTGGCAATTTCTTCTGGTGTGAATCCTTGTTTGTAAAGTGCCAATGTCTCTAATTGAGTGCCACCTTTAGTGTTACTTGTTTTAGATTTGGGTGTAACAGTTTCTTTCCTTGTAATTTCAGGTATTTCAAACCTAAACTCACCATAAGCTGCTCTTTGCACGGTGTCCAATTTTTTCCATAAAGTAGTTTCAAAGGTTTTTAAAGCAGCGAGGTATTGTTTTACTTTGGTTTTTCCGTCTAAGGCTGATTTAATGTTTTCGAGCGGAGTTAATAGTTGACTATGAATAGCAGCAGCAAAAAATTGTTTTGCCTTTTGTACGCGTACGTTTAGCAATTCAGTATCTATCGGTTGCACACTTAAAATTTGATTCAGTTGCACAATGAATTTATCTGCAACTTCTTGCTGTTGCTTTGCCTGGTTCAGCAATTCATTTGTTATGTTTCTTAGTTCTTCTTTCTGCGGAAGTTCCTTTTCTTGGGTAAGTTCGTTAAAGGCTTGGACCGCAAAGAACAGATTGGCCCAATCAAACATATTTACCAATACTTGCGCGGCGAATTTTGGCTTTTCAATCGCAAGGATAGCATCTAGTTCTTCAACACTATTTTCTTTGTTAGAAAAATCAATGATGCGACTGTCACTTTTAATGCTTTGAGTTGTAATTGGCGAGCTAAGTACCAAACCATCTAAAGTTCTGCAACGGCTAAGCGCCACATAAACCTGACCAGCAGCAAAGGAGGAACCTGCATCTATGATGGCCTTATCGAAGGTAAGTCCTTGGCTTTTGTGTATGGTTATAGCCCAAGCTAAACGAATGGGGTATTGATTAAAACTACCTAATTCCTCTTCTTCTATTTTGCTGTTTTCCTTGTTGAGTACATACCGCACATTGCTCCATTTCTCTAAATTTAATTTTAATTCTAGGTTACTATCAGCCAAGGTCAAAGTTATCTCATCCGCAGTAAGGGATTTTACGGTTGCCAGTTTTCCATTGTAATATCGTTTTTCTGAATCTGGGTCGTTTTTAATAAACATTACTTGGGCGCCTACTTTGAGAGTAAGTTCCATTTCGGTGGGCAAGGCCTTTTCAGAAAAATCACCCGTAATATTGCCTTGGTAAGTATATGTTTTGCCCGGTAAAGTTTCTAGTGCAAGCTTATTGATTTTATCAGCTTGATGGTTGTGTGTGGTTAGGGTAATGGTTTTGTCTGAGTTGGAAACATGCAAAGGTTTATATAAACTTCTTAGCAATATTTCATCCGCTTCATCTAGTTGGTTGTGTCTAATATTGTTTAGGAGACTGATAAAATTAGCCTCGCTTTGCCTATAAATTTTCTTGAGTTCTATAAATAAAGGTGGATGTTTTTCTAAGACTTGAGCGCTAAAGAAAAAGGGACTGGCGTAGGATTCTTTTAAAAATTGCCACTCGTCATCGCTCACTACGGGCGGCAGCTGAAATAAGTCGCCAATGAAAAGCACTTGTACACCACCAAATGGAAAATGTTGTTTACTTCTGGTATGTCGTAAGATAGCGTCAATGGCATCTAATAAATCTGCCCTAAGCATGCTTGCCTCATCAATAACAAGTAGCTCTAAGTTACGCAGCAGTTCAAGTTTTTGCTTGTTGAACCTAAGGTTTTTGAGTAAGCCATGTTTGTCTATTCTGTTGCTGTGATCAAACAAAGGGTTATCAATTGGAGAATAGGGAACAAAAGGCAGTTGAAAAAAGGAATGCATGGTTACGCCGCCCGCATTGATAGCTGCAACGCCCGTGGGCGCTACAACTACAGTATTTTTTTGCGTTTGTTCTTTGATGAACTTAAGGAAAGTGGTTTTTCCAGTTCCTGCTTTTCCTGTAAGAAACAGGTTGCAAGAAGTGAAATTTACCACTTCGGAAGCTAGGTTAAAATATAGATTCTCGTTTTCTAGGGCCATTGCCCGATATTAAACTATCTAGGTTTGTTTTCAAAAAAGCCAAAATTACTTCTTGAACCAACCTTCTGCATAAACTTTCATTTTCTCAAAGTTTTCGCGCAATTGCCTATTCATGTCTTCCACATTTTCCATGGCGGTTTCCTGAATAGATTTAAATTGATTATTTAACTCTACTATCTTATCATTCAGCTCTTTCTTCTTTTCTTCTACCTCGTCTTTAGCGTCCATTTTTGCCAAGTTGTATTGAATTTTAACAATATCTAACCCGGTTTTAAATGCTTCTGATTGGCGGTCGAACATCTCTAAACCTTTTTCGTAGTTTCCAGAAAAATTTTGTTTTCCAGTTTGGTAGAACTCATGCATGGCCAATTCAATCTTTTTACGTTGCAACTCAAAAGCTTCCATACCATCGGCCTTACCAAGTGCCAATTGCAAGCGCAATTCTTCTAGTTTGGTGCGCATTTCTGTTGCTTTGTCCTCCGCTAAATCAGTTCCTTTTTCAATGTTCTCCTTCATCGAAACAAGCATTGCTCTTAATTGGTCCTTTTGTTTTTCAAAAGATTCTGAAGCATCCATTTTGCCTAAAGAAAATTGCAATTGCATTTCTTCTAGTCTTTTTTGCCAGCTGCTAACAAAGTCTTTCATCTGGTCTTTCATTTGATTGGTATCCATAGTTGTGTGGGTTTTAGTATTTTCCTTTTTTAAAAATTGATATTAATAACAGTATTCCAAAGATACCAGAAATTACTATTCCAATAAGCCCTATTATTGGAATATCGTTGAACTTGGGTGGAATGCCACTTAACACCACTAATGAGGACCCTAAAATCATTGCTGCTAAAATGATAGCAGCCGCTAATCTATTGCTGGCTACTTCAAGGGTATGAATCAATAGGTTCAAACCAAGAAAATCCATTTTAATTTTCCCTTCTTTTAGTCTGCTAATAATCCCTTTTACATCTGAAGGAATTACTCTGATGTAATCCCAAACATCGCTGATGTCTCTTAGTGCCGATTTTACTAAGTTTTTGGGTTGTAGTCCTTCTTCGAAAAGGCGCATCGAATGCTTCCTAATTTGTTCTAAGGTGTTAAAATTGGGATCAAGCTGTCTACTTATGCCATCTAGTATTACCAATGTTCGTAACAATAAAAAGAAATCATTTGAGAAGCTTAGCTTGTGTTTATAGATAATCTTTTGAAGTCGGTCTACAATATCTCCTATATCCCTTTCATTGATGGTTTCTGGAGGAAATTCTTCAATTAAAATGGAAATATCATATTCTAATTCTTCTCTGGTTGAAATTCTCTTGCCTTTGGTTAGTGCAATAATGGCGTCGGTTAGTCCACTTAAATCACCTTTAGCAATAGCAATGATAAACTCCCTAAAAGCCTCTTTGTCTTTTCGGTTCATTGACCCTACAATACCAAAATCAATGAGGCAAATTACACCATTGGGTTGAACTAAAACATTTCCAGGATGTGGGTCGGCGTGAAAAAAGCCATACCTAAAAATTTGCTGAAAATATAGGTAAAGTCCTTTCTCTGCGAGCAATCCCAAATCAATGCCTTGTTCGCGTAATAGTTCAATTTTATCCACGCGTATCCCTGAAACATACTCCATGGTGATAACACGCCTAGTGCTATATTTACTATAAACTTTAGGTACTTTTATCCAATCGTTTTCTTTAAATAAATTTTGAAAATGGTTGATGCTGTAGGCTTCTAATAGAAAATTGAGTTCTCTCGTCATCGATTTGTTCAAGGCCTTAACGAGTTCAATAGGTTCAAACCGAGCCAACTGCTCTGAATGATGTTCTGCAATATCTGCAAGTTCTTCTAGAATCTTTAAATCTTCTGCAATGATACTTTCAATGTCTGGTCGCTGCACTTTTACTACCACCACCTCGCCTGAGTGAAGTGTGGCTTTATGCACTTGTGCGATACTTGCGCTGGCAATGGGTTGTATATCGAAGCTTTGAAATAGATCTTCAATTCTGCCGTTCAAATCTGCTTCAATAATGGCACGCACTTCTTCAAAAGCAAATCCTGGAACGGCATCTTGTAGCTTTTTGAGCTCTTCGATGAGCTCTGCAGGCAAGATATCTGGCCTATTGGCTAGTATTTGCCCAAACTTTACATAAGTTGGACCTAATTCTTCGAGAACCATCCTAATTCTCTGGTACCTGGAATAGTTTAAAGAATTAATTTTTCCATTAATTTTATTATGGAAAATTACCTTAGGTAAAATCTTTCTTAAGCTGCTATGCGACACCACATCATAGAAACCATATTTCACAAATACTTGTAGTACCTGTTTATATCTTGAGAGGTGTTTAAACATCATGACCTAAATTTTTTATAACGGCTTCTAGCTTTGCTATTCTGTCTTTTAAGGCATTAAACTCTTTTCTAGAAGGGGTTTCAAATTCGCTAAGGGTATCATTTAAATAATCCTTTATGTCGTTTCCCATGTTACTACCTTCACTTTTAAAGGCAGACAATATTTCATCCGAAATTCTTCTGCCCTCTTCCTCGCTTAGTTTGCCCTCTATCTCAATCTTATCAAGCAAGAACTTTGCCCTCCTAGAAGTTGAAGCCAAGCCTAATCCCATAAATAACAATCGTTTCAATTGTTCGTCCATACCCTTCAAATAAGGTATAAAGGTCGCTTCTTTTCCACTAATAAAACATGATAACTGTCAATTAAAAAAGAATTCCATAGTACTTCATAACTTGATAGATTATTGTTCCAACAATAAAGCCAATTAGAAATCTTAGCCAAACTGGGCCTCCTTTTTTCTTAAACGGGTCATTATAGTTTATACTTGCATTTTCTGGCAGATTTGCTAGCTGCGTAAGCGTTTTGCCAAAGTGAATATTTACAGTTGCGCGGGTATTGATAGCCCATCCGTTTGCATCTAAAATTGGCGCTAGATTGCGTTTTCTAAGTTTAAGCCAAGCTATAATCATAGAAGGACCGCTAATTATCAGAAGAATTGCTAGCACTGCAAGGGGCATTTTCCACCAAGGCAAGGCCAAAAATCCTCCTACTAAGCTAGCCAATAATGCACCTAGTGCACCTAAAGCCAAAGCAATTGCAGCAAAAATCCCTACAAACTTTCCAATGTCAAATGGTTTAGGATTTTCTTTGGTTTCATTGGAAACAGTTCCTTCCATTACTGCTTGTGCTTCTACATTTGTAGCAGTATCAGAAACCTTAGCACTAGTTTGCTGTTCAACATTATTATCTTGGTCAGTGGCAAATTTATTTACTTGGGTTTCTATGAAACGACCAGCGCGTCGGTAAGGTGTAAAAAAGGCTTGCCTTATACTAATTGGATTTTCAATTATCTTAATAACAGTTACATCATAATCATTACCTCTTCTATCATAAAATAGCGCCTTCCTTCCTTCCATAATATTGTCAATATCTCCATTAGTTAAGGCAACTGCTATAGTCATGTTTTCTCCTGTAGATTTAGAAATGCAATTACAGTAGAGCAAGTACAATCCACTTAAATAGGCCATGGCATTGTGCCTATCCATATCGTTTACCCTAATGCATAAATCACAGCTTCTTTGGTCGATATAAAGCGTGCCAGCTTGGAAAATTGCTTTGTGGTTTGGTGAGTAGAAATCGAAGAAAGTAACAAAATTTCTTAAAAGCTGAAATAAGTCTTTATGGAATCGCAATAGTTTGTCTACTAGTATCATTCCATTGGCCTCAGCAGCCATTTCCAAATCTTTTTCAATTAAACGTTCTAGTTCAATTCGTGATTCTGGTAGCATTGCAAAAGAAATTTGTTCTGAGCTCAATCCTTCCATCATTTCGCCTTGCTTTGCTGCTAACCATATTTCGTAGGGTTCAAATAGAGAAATAACATGTTCCCAATCTTGCAAAGAAATTTCTGTTTTGTTTGGGAAAATTAGGTCAACGGTGTTTTTAAGAAATTCAGAAGCGATTGTTTCCCAAGCAGGGTTAATATTATCCTTTAAATTAAGTTTTGGTTCGAACCCAATTTTACTGAGTGGATAACTTGAAATTTCATCGAGTTTCCCAACTAAGTTAGAGGCAGAAATTTCTTCAACTCGGCTTTGGTTTAGGTTAAGTGCAGTTAAACTATCTTGATTGAAGCTTGCAAGTTTATAACGCAGAAAATAATCTTCAATTTTAGACTTGATTGCTTGATAAGAAAGAAAAGCCGAGCCTGTTTGGTCTCCTAAAGGCAAGATGGTTTGAGCGTTTTCTTTGGCTTGTAATTGCCAATTTTGATAGCTTGTTAAAGCATTGTAAAAAGCATCAATTTGTGTGCTTCCAATGCCGTCTTGGCCATTTCTATCTTGGCTTGAGCCAGCTAAGTTTATTACGGTTTGAACCAAATCTTTGAGGCTGTCTGAGTTTGCAGCGCTAACGGTAATGATGCCATCTCCATTAAAAATAGTATTAGCAAAGATATTTTCAAGATTTGCAGTATCTGCTATTGAAATTTCATGTGCATCTGGCTTGCCAATATTTTTAAGAATGAGTTTGGCGCTTAATACAAGATTTTTAGCTTCGTCGGATTCGTTTAACGCATCTAATGATAATGTTTCAGATTGTTTAAGAAGATCATCAGGGTTTTTAAGCAAAGACAATATCCAATTTACAGCGGCCAATACTTCTGGAACGCGGATATTTCCATCTTGGTCTGTATCAATAAGGGCAAGCGTTTCTTGGTCTATTTCTAATCCTTCAACTGGGCAACTGAGGGCTGTCCAAAGTTTTTGGTCAAGGCTATTTAAGGCCAATAAATCTGAACCTGTTTCTAGGTTAACGCGCTTAATTCCGCCAATAGTTGAAAAACGCCATTGATGATTTTTGATTGCATTCATATTGCATGATATACTCTTAAGATGAGAAATCATAACATTCTAATTGATACTTTAAGTTTATTTAACCTAAACTTTCGAGAAGTTTATTTGCGGCCATCTTTAGTGCTAAATATTAAATTTGTATTGTTTTATTGTAAAAATATTCGGCTCAAACCGGAACCGAAAAATTTTGCTTGACTAATAATCAATAACTTCTATATTTGTCTAACAAATGTTAGGCAATATGCCAGATACCCAAAATAGAAAAGCACAAATTTTGCAAACCGCTGCAACGCTCTTTAGAGAACGCGGCTACCAAGCTGCCTCCATGCGAGACATTGCAACGGCCATGCACATTGAAGCAGCTAGCCTATATCATCATATAAAATCTAAAGAAGAAATTCTTGAAATCATTTGTTTTGACATGGCTGAGCAGTTTTTATCTGCCATTGTTGAGGTAAACGATATTTATTTCAATGCTGAAGAGAAGCTTAGAATGGCTATCTTAAACCATGTGCGCTTAATTACTCAAAACCAAGAGCGCAGTGCTGTGTTCTTACATGAGTGGAGAAGTTTGCCAGAGGTTTCCTTAAATAGTTTTCTTGCCCTTCGCAATCAATATGAAAATGGGTTTAAGCAAATTGTAAAAGAAGGCATTGAGGAAGATATTTTTGGTCAGGTTGAACCAAAATTCGCAGTGCTAAGCATCCTTAGCAGCGTAAATTGGATTAACGAATGGTATAAACTAGAAGGTAAAATGAGTGTTGAAGAAATTGCTAAGAATATCAGTGATTTTGTACTCGGAGGACTTCGCAAAAAGTTAATAACAGACCTAGGATACAAGCCTTAAAATTTAATATAAATAACAAACGCCAATAATAAATAAAACTATGTACGGAAACGCTTACATCGACCCAAATGAAAAAGCCGCCGGTATTTTAGCCGGAGAAGACATGCAAAAACTTGCAGAATTTGAAGCACGTATTGCGCGTGGCGAAAAAATTGAGCCCAAAGATTGGATGCCTAAAGAGTATCGCAAACAACTCATACGTATGATTGAGCAACATGCCCATTCAGAAATTATTGGCGCTTTGCCAGAAGGCACTTGGATTACTCGCGCTCCGGGTTTTAAAAGAAAATTGGCATTAATGGCAAAAGTTCAAGATGAGGTTGGTCATGGCCAATTATTATACAGCGCTGCCGAAACCTTAGGGAAAAGTCGCGAAGCAATGATTAACGACCTAATCACAGGCAAAAGTAAATATTCAAATGTGTTTAATTATCCAGCGTTTACTTGGGCCGATGCCTGTGTCATTGCTTGGTTAATAGATGCAGGTGCAATCATTAACCAAGTTGCAAATGCCAAAGGAAGTTATGGACCTTACTGCAGAGCATTGGATAGAATTTGTACTGAAGAGTCTTTCCATTTAAAATACGGTCATGATAATGTAGTTACCCTTGCAACAGGTACACCTGTTCAACGCAAGATGGTTCAAGAAGCACTCAACCGTTGGTGGCCTCCAATCATGCACTTTTTTGGCCCAAGCGATAAAATCTCTAACCATACAGAAATCTTAATGCGTTGGAAGGTAAAAATGGCAACTAATGATGATATGCGTCAACAGTTCTTGAATATGTATGTGCCAAAAATTTGGGATTTAGGTTTAACTGTTCCTGATGCTAAACTCAGCAAAAATGAAGAAACTGGCAAATGGGAATATACCGAACCAGATTGGGACGAGTTTAAAAGAGTAATTAATGGTGATGGCCCTTGTAATGCAGAGCGTTTAGCAGTTCGCAGAAATGCAGAAGAACGCGGACGTTGGGTAAGAGAAGCGCTTAACACTTCAGAATCTAAATACATGGTCCCATTTGCATAAGCTATAATCTATGATTAAATCACTCGACCCTCGCGTAACGCGCGCAGAAATAGAACTCGATAATGCCATTGAACCTCTTAAAGAAATGGATCAATGGGAAACCTTTGAAGTGTTTCATCAAAAGAGACGTGGCGACCAACACATGCATGTGGGTATTGTGCACGCACCCAATGCAGAAATGGCTATACTTTTTGCGAAGGAGCAATATGGGCGCCGTGGCCTAAGTGTAAATATTTGGGTAGTTAAAACAAGAGACGTTTTCACTACTGATTATGATGATTCTGATATCTTTGAAACCGTTCCAGAAAAGCAATATAGAGAAGCTGGCGGCTACAAGGTAATGGACAAGATAAACAAGTATAAAAAATCTGTTAAGGCCTAACTCTTGTTGAGCAACCAGGCATATCAAAGCAGGCCAATGGCACTGTGGCTAAGTGGCGCAGCGTTGTTGGCTTGCTTTGTTTTATCTTTAATGTTTGCACAAGAAAGAATCTTAAACACAGATAGTAGTGCCTTCTTTTTTAACCTTGTAAATTCAGAATGGCCAAGTGTAGCAGAGCAAAGGTATAGTGCTGCAATTCCACAATTTTTACCCTATGTTTTCCTAAAACTTGGCGCAAGCTTAAAAGCAATTTTATATGTTTTTTCAGCTTCTTATATTGTGTTATATGCTTTGGTTTTCGGGTTGATCCAATTTGTGTTGGTTCAAGCAAAAGCTGCCATTGCTTTAGTTTTATCTTTGTTACTAGGTGTTGCACACAGCTTTTATCATCCAGTTACAGAAACTCACCAAGCCATTGCTTGGAGCATTTTATTCTATGCATGCCTTGGTTCAAACCAAACTAAAATAATAGTAATACTACTAGGCGTGCTAAGTTTTACATTGGCTATTTTTTCTCATCCTGCCGCTGTTTTTATGCTAGCCTTTTCGCTGGCATGGCATATAATAGAAACTAGAACATTTCGAAAAATCATACCCTATTTAGGCATTTTAGGCTTAGCAATTTTTTCTGTGTTAAGGTCTAAATTAAATGAAGGTAATTATGATGCTGCACAGTACAATAATCTATATGAAGCATTGTCTAATTACAGGCTGTTTTTTAAATGGAACTCAATATCTTTCCTTATCCAGAGGCCTCAACTTTATGTTTGGCCTATACTTTTAGCACTATTAAGTATAGCTTATTTCTGGCAGCAAAAGTCTTTTTTAAAAATTGTTGGCCTTATATTGGCAGCTATTGGTTTTACTGCCCTTGCAGCCGCAACATTTTACCATGGAGATTCTCAGATGATGATGGAAAAGGCATATATGCCAACTTTCACCATGATTGCAATTGCGAGTTCTTCTATGTTTTTCGGAGACAATGTGATTGCAAAATTTGTTTTGCTTTTTTTAACTGCATTTTATGCATTTACCTTGTGGCAAATTAATTTGGTTGGATATAAAGACTTTAGACCAAGGCTCCTTGCAATAGACAAATTGGTGGAAAAATCTATTCAATTAAAACAATACAAATTAGTTGCAAAACAAGAAACTGCTCCTGCCATTTGGAGAGGTTATTGGTGGGCCACCGCAGCAGATGTATTGATGAGAAGTACTATAGAAAATGGAACCTCTATAACTTTATATTTATACCAAGAAAATGAAACCCTCGAATATGCCCAGCAGCCCGAGGCTTTTCTATATACCAATTGGTGGCGCGATAGAAAGGTATCTGAATTGAACCCTCGTTTTTTTAAATTTTCAAATAACCCATACGATTCAATAAATTTATCAACTTATGAATAATACAGCAGTTAAAGAATTACTTTACAAGATGGCAGATGACCTACTTATTATTGGTCATAGAAATAGCGAATGGACAGGTTTAGGACCGATTCTAGAAGAAGACATCTCTTTTTCTAGTATGGCACAAGATAAAATTGGGCAATCACAAGCCTTGTTTCAATTGCTGCATGAATTGGGAGAGCAAGAGCCAGATACAGTGGCATTTGCTAGAGGTTCTGGTCAGTTTCACAATTGTCAATTTGTAGAGCTTCCAAATGGTGAGTACGATTTTAGTTTAGTACGTCATTTCCTTTTCGACCATGCAGACCAATTGCGTTTTGAGATGTTGGCAAATTCTAGTTATGAGCCCTTGGCTAAAGTAGCTAGAAAAGTAAAGGGAGAAATTAAGTACCATGTGTTTCATGCTAACACTTGGGTTGTAAAGCTTGGTCCAGCTAACGAAGAAAGTCATACACGCATGCAAAACGCCTTAAATGAAGCTTGGAATTACGCCTTGGGTATTTTTGAAAATGGCCCATTTGAAGAAGAACTAAAGCAAGCAGGAATTTTTGAAGGTGAACAGGTTTTGTTCGATAAATGGTTGGCTAATATTACGCCACATTTGTTAAAAGCAGGATTAATGATACCATCGCAGGATTCTTGGCAGGCAGTAAATGGAGGAAGATTCGGGAAACACACTTCTCATTTAGAGCCATTGGTGGAAGAAATGAGTGAGGTATTTAAGATTGACCCAAGCGCAGAATGGTAAGATGGGTCAAAGACTATTTTCTTTTAAACCTGCATCATGACTGATCCAATCTTACAATCCATTGAAGGCCTTGATACTTTAAAAGCCTTGATTGAAAACTCTCCTGTTGCTGTTTATTTGGCTAACATGGAAGGGCAAATATTGCTGACTAATCAGGCTGCTGTTAAGATGGTTGGTTTTAGTAGGGAGGAGTTATTGGGAAAAAACATCATTGACCTAGATGTTGTTTACCAAAACCATGCACAAATTCTTGCTTTTTGGGAAGCAGTGCCTTTAAATCAAGTTCAACATATTTATGGCAAACACTTGTGTAAAGATGGGCGTCAAATTGAGGTAGAAGTTCATTCGAGTAAAATTGCTATTAATTCTCGCAATTATTTGCTGGGGAATGTAACTGATATTAGTGAACGGAAGGAGTGGGAGAGGAAAATTACCCGCAGCGAACATTTGCTTAATGAAGCACAACGACTTGCTAAGATTGGTCATTGGGAGTTAGATTTTCAAAATAATAACTTGATTTGGTCTGATGAGATTTATAAGATTGTTGAAATAGACCCATCAAATTTCTCAGTATCTTATGAAGCTTTTTTGGGAATAGTTCATGAAGATGATCGAGAAAGCTTAGATATTGTTTTTAAAGAGGCAATAAGAGATAAAAAGCCATATATCTTTAGACATAAAATAAATATAAAGGATGGACGTATTATCCATGTAGAGGAGCGCGCCGAGATTTATTTTTCTGATGATGGTATTCCTCTAAGTGCACTTGGCACAATCCAAGATGTAACTGAAGAAGTTGAAACAAAGGCAAAGTTGGATCAAACCTTTGAGATGCTTAATAAACTAGTGGCGCAAGTGCCTGGGGTTGTATATCAATATAGATTGTATCCAGATGGTCGCTCTTGCTTTCCATTTTCTAGTCAGGGAATGTATGATATTTATGAGCATCATCCTGAAGAATTAACAGAAGATGCTTCGTTAGTATTTAAAAGATTGCATTCAGAAGATGTAGAAAGAGTTTCAAAGGAGATTTATGAATCAGCTGAGAAGCAAACCATTTTTCATAGCATTTTTAGAGTGATACTTCCAACAAAAGGGCTTCGTTGGTGCAGGTGCGATGCTCGCCCAGAAATGCTAGCAGATGGCAGTACACTTTGGTTTGGAATAATTACAGATATAACCGAAGGAATTGAAGAGCATGAAAGATTAGTATTATCTGAAGAAAGCTATCGTATTGTTGCCAACAACACGTATAATTGGGAGTTTTGGGAAGACGAAAATAAGAAACTGTTATATGTTTCACCTTCTTGTTTCAACATTACAGGATATACTGCAGAGGAGTTTCTAAACAATCCTGCTTTAATGAACGATATCATATTGCTAGAAGATCAAGCTCAGTTTGCACATCACCGTCACCATGTTACATCTATTCCAGAAAAGGATAAAACTGAATTTAGAATTCGGGATAAGCAAGGAAACGTCAAACATATCAAACATCTATGTCAACCTGCCTATGATAGTAATGGGGTGTTTCGTGGTATTAGAGGAACAAATTTAGATATAACCGAAGCGGTTGAAAATCTTAAGAGAATAGAAAAGCTGTTAACCATAGAGGAAGAGCAAAATAAGCGCTTGAGAAACTTTACGCATATTGTTTCGCACAATTTACGTTCTCATTCTGCCAACATGGAAGGATTGTTGAAGTTGCTTAAAATTGAATCGCCAGAAATTTTCAACCATCCCTATTTAACGATGATGCTAAAATCATCTGAGAACTTGAACGAAACCATTACCCATTTAAACCAGGTTTTAGATATTAGTCTGGTTAATAAGGAAGAATGGAAGAAGATAAACCTATTGGAAGTTATTAATAACGCGGTAAGTAGTGTTTCAACTTTAGCCTCTGAAGTAGGATTAAAAATAGATGTTGAAGTAGATAAAAAAATAGAATTAAAAGCTATTCCAGCCTATTTAGATAGCATTACCTTAAATATGTTAACCAATGCTATAAAGTTTTGTTCAGAAGAACGCGATTCTTATTTGCACATCCGTGCCAAGGTTGAAAAAGGTTTTATTGAGATAAGCTTTGAAGACAATGGCATTGGAATAGACTTAACTAAACATAAGGAAAAGATTTTTGGCATGTATAAAATTATTCATCCACGCAAAGATTCAAAAGGTTTAGGTCTTTTTATGACACTCAAACAAGTTGAAGCCATGGGCGGAAAGATTGAGGTTGAAAGCCAAGAAAATATAGGTACCACTTTTAATATTAAACTACCCTATGAAAGTCATTAAAGAAGTAATGGTAATTGACGATGATTCTACCTTGGTTTTTTTAGCCGAGAAATTCATTGAATTAACGGACATGGTTCAAACTGTAACCTCATTTAATGATGGGCATGCAGCATTTAATACCTTGATAGAAAGAGACAAGGCTAAACAAGCCTTGCCAGATATCATTCTTCTTGATATAACCATGCAAGATTGGGATGCTTGGCGAACCTTGGACGAGCTGAAAACAGTTGGTTTATTTGATAAACTTTGCATTTATATCGTTACAAGTTCTGCAAGTAGGGAAGACAGAGAGCATGCTAAATTTTACCATCTCGAAGATTTTTATCTAGAGAAACCAATTTCACCAGAAGTACTAAAATCCATTTTCGAATCGCATCTTGGTAAATAAGTATTTTGTAAAACGGATGAATTTAAACTAGTAAGCCTACTTTTGAGCCATGAGAAATTTTGCCATAGCTGTTCATGGAGGTGCAGGTACCATATTACCTTCGCTAATGACACCAGAAAAAGAACTTGCCTATCGAAATGCATTAAAAGCAGCAGTTAATGCTGGCCTAGAGATTCTAAAAACTGGCGGAAATTCAATAGATGCGGTGGAGGCAGCCGTTATTAGTTTAGAAGATTTTCCTTTATTTAATGCGGGTTGTGGTTCTGTTTTTACAAATAATGGAACACATCAAATGGATGCTTCCATTATGGAAGGAAAGCATTTGGAAGCAGGTGCAGTGAGTGGCATAAGCCGTATCAAAAATCCTGTTCAATTAGCACGTGTTATTAAAGAAAAATCGGGACATGTTTATTTGTGCGGCGAAGAGGCAGAGGCGTTTGCTCAAACTTGTGGGTTTCGGTTTGAACCAAACGATTATTTCTACACAGAAGAAAGATATCAACAGTGGTTAGCTATAAAGGATACTGATACTTATCAATTGGATCACACCGAAAAATTAGAGAAGGGTGAAAAAAAGTTTGGGACAGTTGGCGCTGTGGCCTTAGATATGCATGGGAATTTAGCGGCTGCAACTAGCACTGGTGGTATGACAAACAAACGTTTTGGCCGTATTGGTGATACACCTATCATTGGTGCTGGAACCTATGCTAACAATGAAACTTGTGCCATTAGTTGTACAGGACATGGCGAGTTTTTTATAAGGGCTGTTGTGGCTTATGACATAAGCTGTATAATGCAATATAAGGGATTGACCCTAGCGGAAGCTTGTCAATTTGTGGTGAATGATAAGTTGGTAAAAATGGGTGGAGAAGGGGGATTAATTGCTATTGATACCCAAGGCAACATTCAACTCCCTTTTAACAGCGACGGCATGTACAGAGCATGGTCTCATGCAGATGGGTTGGTTCAAACCGCAATCTACAAAAACTAAACTGCTGTAGCTACATTGGCAATAAACTTTCTTTGCTTAAGCAAAAATCTATTGCCTCTTACCATAATACTAACTTTTAGATTTTCAACAGCAATAGGTTCACCCGTGTCTACATCAGTAATATTTGTATGCAAGATGTCTTTACCATCTACAATAACCACTGCACCACTGCCTACAACTTCTAATTGATTTCCTTCAGTAATAACCACACCAGTATCTTCTCCAAGCCCAATGCCAGTGCATTGTGGGTTGCTGGCTACAGCCTGTGCTAAACGATTAAACCTTCCACGCTTATCAAAATGTGAGTCGATGATAACATTGCCAACAAAAGCCAATCCAGTGGTTAATTGAACTTCACCTTTAAGATGTGCTAAATCGCTTTTTCCTTGGTAAATCATCGTATTGCTCATGGCCATTGCCCCAGCGCTGGTACCAGCAATCACAAAGTTTTCTTCTTCCAGATATCGGTCGTGCAAAATTTGATAAATTTCTGTGCCGCCAAAAATACTAGTGAGTCTTAATTGGTCGCCGCCACTGAACATTACCCCATCTGCTTTTTTAATTCTTTCGATATAGTTGGGGTTATGAACATCTTCTCTTTTTCTGATATCCATGATTCCAATATTTGTACAACCAATTTTTCCGAAGGCATCTAGATAATTTTGACCCACTTCTTCAGGAATTGAGGAAGCCGTTGTAATAACTTCAATGTGCTTATTTTCACCGCCTACTTCATTAACAATTCGCTTTAAAATGCCTAGTTCAAAGAAGTTTAATCTATTGCGTTGAACAAATCCTTCTTCCAAATCGGTTCCTTTATCTTCAGCTCCGCCAACAGAAACCAGTTTTCCTTTTGGTAATTCCAATTTATTATTTATTATCGTTTAATCGGCAAAGATAGGTTTTGACATTAGATAGCCTCATATTTCGCCCAAAACATATTAACAGTATATGAAGGTAATTGACATTAAAGTGATGCGTGGCCCAAATTATTGGAGCATAAAAAGGCATAAACTTATTCAAATGCGCTTGGATTTGGAGGAGATGGAAGAGCGGCCAACCAATAAAATCCCAGGTTTTAGAGTGCGTTTAGAAACGCTCTTTCCAAGCATGTATTCACATCGATGTTCAGAAGGTGTGTTGGGTGGTTTCTTTAGTAGAATAGAAGAAGGCACTTGGATGGGTCATGTAATTGAGCATATCGCCTTAGAACTGCAAACCTTAGCAGGAATGGATTGTGGTTTTGGTAGAACACGAAGCACAGGCAAGCATGGTGTTTATAATGTCGTTTTTAGCTATATGGAAGAAAAGGCAGGTATTTATACTGCTAAAGCTTCTGTGAAGATAGCTGAGGCTTTGATTGAGGGTGTCGATTATGATTTGAGTGAAGATATCCAAACTTTAAGAGAAATAAGAGAGTCAGAGCGTTTAGGTCCAAGTACTGGATGTATTGTAGACGAGGCAGTTGCAAGAGGAATACCATTTATAAGGTTAAACAAGAATTCATTGGTTCAATTAGGTTATGGTGTGAACCAAAGAAGGATTCGCGCAACGGTAGCAAGCACAACAGGCAGTATTGCAGTAGATATTGCGTGTAACAAAGAAGAAACAAAAAATTTACTAGAGGCCGCAGAAATTCCAGTTCCCAGTGGTAGAATTGTGTATACAGAGGAGGCATTAAAAGAGGCAATTGAGCGAATTGGCTTTCCTGCGGTTACTAAACCTGTAGACGGAAACCATGGTAAAGGTGCAACCACTAATTTGCAAACATGGGAAGAAGCTTTAAGGGGATTTGAAGCCGCCAAAGTTTATTCTAGAGGTGTAATTGTTGAAAAATTTATTACTGGGCTTGATCATCGTGTATTGGTAATTAACTACAAGTTTGTTGCTGCGGCAATTCGAAAACCTGCCTCGGTACTAGGTGATGGAAAGCATAGCATTCAAGAGTTAATAGACAACACCAATAAAGACCCTAGAAGAGGATATGGTCATGAAAAAACATTAACTAGTATTAAAATTGATGATTTTACTTTAGATATTTTAGAAAAGAAAGGTTTGAACCTAGCAAGCATTCTGCCTATAGGTGAGGAACTGTGGTTGAAGCCAACAGCAAACTTAAGCACAGGCGGAACAGCAACTGATATTACAGACTATGTTCATCCTGATAATATTTTTATGTGTGAGCGAATTGCACGAATCATTGGATTGGATATTTGTGGTATAGATATCATGGCACCTAGTTTGTCTGAACCTATTCAAAATAATGGTGGGGCTATTTTAGAAGTTAATGCAGCTCCTGGCTTTAGAATGCATATCGACCCAACAGAGGGCTTACCAAGAAATGTTGCAGAGCCAGTGATAGATATGTTGTACCCTCTTGGAACAAGCGCAAGAATTCCAATCATTGCAATTACTGGAACAAATGGTAAAACCACTACCACCAGATTAATGGCACATATGGTTAAAACCATGGGATATAAAGTTGGGTACACAACCACAGATGGGGTTTATATTCAAAATCAAATGATGATGAAGGGTGACTGCACGGGTCCAGTTAGTGCAGAGTTTGTGCTTAAAGATCCAACAGTTGATTTTGCCGTATTAGAAACTGCTAGAGGAGGCATCCTAAGAGCTGGATTAGGCTTCCATCGTTGTGATTTGGCCATTGTTACCAACATTGCAGAAGACCACCTAGGTCTGCAAGATATTGATACCATTGAGCAATTGACACGTGCTAAGTCTGTTGTTCCAAAAAGTGTTATGCCTAGTGGGTATGCTATTTTAAATGCCGATAACAAGTGGACTGTATCAATGGCGAAAGACTTAGATTGTAAGGTGGCTTATTTTAGTATGAATGAAAATAATCCAATCATTCAAGAGCACATGAAAGCTGGAGGGTTAGCAGCTATTTGCGAAAATGGTTATGTAACAATTGCAAAAGGTACCTGGAAAATTAGGGTAGAAAGAGTGGTAAATATTCCACTAACCTTTGGCGGACGCGCTACCTATAATATTGAAAATGTATTGCCAACCTTATTAGCAGGATTTATCCGCCAGTTCAAAATAGAAGACATGCGCACAGCCCTTCAAACCTTTATTCCTGGTCCTGCACAAACCCCTGGAAGAATGAATATTTTTAGGTTTAAGCGATTTGAGGTGATGGTTGATTATGCACATAATACAGCAGGTTTTGAAGCAATAGGCGACATGTTGGCAAAAATTAATGCGAAGCATATTGGAATCATTGCAGGCGTTGGAGATAGAAGAGATGAAGATACGATTGCATTGGGTAGGCAAGCTGCAAAAATGTTTCAGGAGATTATTATAAGGCAAGATAAAAACATGCGTGGGCGAACTGAGGAAGAAATTATTGAGTTAATTACTAAAGGTATTTTTGAAATTGACCCAAACAAAAAGCTGACTGTAATTAAGAAAGAATCAGAGGCCATTGAATTTGCCATTAAGCATGCAGAACTTGGAGATTTTATTACCATTTGTAGTGATGTGGTGCCAGATGCTTTGGATCAAATCTTGAGATTGAAAGAAGAGGATGATTCAAATTAATTGATAATATTTTGTCAGAATCCAAATTAAGATTTAGGAGTGTTTTGATAAAAAATATTACTTATAGGATAACATAACCAAACGAATTGTGCTGGTTATTTCCCTTTTTGTAATAAAATAATTTGCCCTTTTAAAGAAGTGATAAGGTCTTTTTGAGATTCAACTAAATTTTTGAGATAACTTAGTTCAAGGCTCATTTGGTTTAGTTGGTCTTGTAGTTTATTTTGGTCTTTTACATTGTAGTACTCCTGTGGCTCAGCACTGCTATTTTCTAATGTATTGATATCCAAGTTTAAAACTTTGCAGATTTTCTTGAGTGTATAATGATTTACTTTTCCAGATTGCTCAATGCTGCTAATTAGTGGCCTAGTTTTATCAATCTTTTCTGCCAATTGTTCTTGGGTAAGACCTTTACCAACTCTTGCAATTTTTATTTTTAAACCTAGGTGCATCGTGTTTGCAAGGTTTGGCTTTATTTCATTACATGATGATGTTAATTATTACGCTAAGTAACAATTATTATTAATTTGGTAATTATTTTATATTTGAGTTTTAGTCACAATCAAAAGTCAATAACTAGATATAAAGAAACTGTTGTAGCAATACAATAAGTAAGCAAGGAAGGTCGGCCTGCAAGCAATTGCGGGTCGACTTATTTTAGAAAATTTAGAAATTAAATTTTACAGGTCTAAAGCACCAGCTACAAGTTCTGCAATATCTTTCACTTCAATCTCTGCTTCTTTATTGTGGTGTTTAACACCATCTCTGAGCATGGTCATACAAAAAGGACATGCAGCAGCAACAATGTTTGCATTACTTTCAAGCATGTCATCTGCTCTTTCAAGGTTTACTTCTTTGTTTCCCTTTTCTGCATCTTTAAACATCTGGGCACCGCCCGCACCGCAGCATAATCCATTTGCCTTACTGCGTTTCATTTCAACCAAAGCGGCATCGAGTTTTTGAATAACTTCTCTTGGTGCTTCGTAAATATCATTGGCTCTGCCTAGGTAACAGCTATCATGGTAAGTAATGCGTTTCCCTGCAAAGCCTCCACCAGAAATGCTAATTTTATTGTCGCTTAGTAACTGATTTATTAAAGTTGTATGATGCAATACTTCATAAGTTCCACCCAATTCTGGGTATTCATTTTTGAGTGTATTAAAGCAATGAGGGCAGGCGGTGACTATTTTTTTCACACCATACATGTTCAATGTGGTGATATTTTGCATGGCCATCATTTGAAATAAAAACTCATTACCTGCTCGTTTGGCTGGGTCGCCGGTGCAGGCTTCCTCTGTTCCAAGAATGGCAAAGTTGATTTTAGCTTGATGCAAAATTTTAGCTACAGCCTTGGTAATTTTTTGGGCACGTTCATCAAAACTTCCCGCACAACCTACCCAAAACAAAATTTCTGCTTCTTCGCCTGCTGATGCTACCTCGGCCATTGTTCGTACTCTAAAATCGCTCATAACTTGTATTTTGATAACCGAGGCAATTTAGTAAAATCCTTTAAAAGAAAAACCCCAAATACAATGTAAATGGGGTTTTTTTACCTAATTGAAGACTAGTGCATAACCTGAATTTTGCTAAGATGGAGTCTGTTTTCTATTTCTAAACTTACCAAGTATATGCCAGGCAACCAATCTTTGGTGTCAATGGTTTCAGTCTCATTTTCGCTCCATTTTGTAAAAAGCACCTTACCTTCAATGCTCATCAATTGAATTTTGGTATGCGTTGGAACATGACTTATACTAAATTGTTCTTTTGCTGGATTGGGATAAATACTAATGTTTAACTGTTTTAAATTTAATAAACCTACAGAACTTACTGCAAAAGGAACAGATACATTTTTACAAGAGTTGTTATCTGTTACTTCAACGGTATAGTTACCAATTGCAGTTGGTGTAAAGTTTCTGTTGTTGGCTCCTACAATGTTGTTATTGTTAAGTTTCCATTGGTAGAAGGAGAAATTTTCTGTGCTAAGTTCCTGGCCATTTTGCGTAATCGTTGGGGTAGGAAGTGGGTTAACACTTAGGTTCAAGATAATAATACTATCGCAACTAAAAACTGATTTTAGGGTATCTCTGTATGTGCCATTGCTTGTTAAATCTATTCCATTAAATCTGTATGATTGTCCGCTACAAATAGCTACATTTATTTGATTGCTAATTTGATCTAGAAAAGATAGTTCAAGCGTAACTAATGAATCGCAACCTGCTGCATTTCTCAGCGTAACTTCATAGGTGTTAGATGAGGTTAAGGTTTGTCCATTAAAGGTGTAGGAAGTTCCAGCACATTGGGTTACCTTAAACTGATAACTGCTTTTTGATTTTACAGTGATATATTTATAAGCGGTATCTCTGCAGCCATTTACTGTGGCAACAACCCTAAAACTGTCTGTTTGGGATGGGCGAAATGATTTTAAAGCCCCAGAGCCTAATCCGTTGTTCCATACGTATGTAGCATTTGGCAAATCGTTACTAGCGGTTAATTGAATAACACTATTCTCGCAAACTGTGTCGCTTGAGCTGCTAATTTTAGCATTAATTTTTCCTTGAACATTGGCGGTTCTTGCTAATCTTTGGCTTTCGCAACCCATGTAATTTCTTGCAGCATAAACTGAATAAAGGGTGTCTAAAGGGGCAGTTGTAAAATTATTACCTGTATTTATTGGACTACCACCAGTTGCTTTATCATACCAAACAATATTTCCTGGTACAGTTATATTACCTGTAAATTGTGCTGTGCTACCATTACAAACTAAACTCGGTGTAGATATATTAATAGAGGCGGGAAGGCTCACATTTAATATGTTTGAAAGAATGGTGCAGGTTGTTAAAGAGTCTACTCCTTGGAAACCTCCAGCTAATTGGTTGTAAATATTAGTAATATTTTGAACCAAAAAGCTAGCATTATAATAACAGCCATTAGCACTTTTAATACGCACATTTAAAGTTCCACTTGCAGGGCATATCCAGTTGGAAGTTGTGGTAACCCCAGTCTGATTAATAGGCATAGAGGGTTCTGCAGGAGTTCCATTTAACGCCCATGACATTAACGCTGGGAATTGTAAACCATTAAAGCCTTGAAAGTCGTAGTAATAACATAGCGCTCCAGGTCCTGCAGGAATTTGAGTTCTTCTAACGAGTGCGGAAAATGAACCACATGTATTAGCGGTATTGGTAAAGGTTGCTCTGTACTCACCGCAAGATACTGGTACTGCGAAACTGCCGGTATTACCTGAAGCTACTTCTACTCCGTTTCTAAAGAGTTTATAGCTATCAAAGGTGTTTGTTGTTTTAATGGTATCGTTGCTATAGGTAATGATTCCGAGTGGTGTAGCTGTTGTAGCTATGTTAACATTAGTGCTGTTTGAAGCACACCAGCCATCTCCACGTCTAACTGTGAATTTACCATCTTTAGAATTTGGAATTCTGATTGAATCCCCACTACCAACAATTCCTCCAAAAGAGTTTCGCCAAATTAAAGGTACAAGATCCAAAGATGTTGCCTTTAAAGTTATGGTGTCTCCAGGGCAAATAGGTGTTGTATTGATTTGAGTTTGATTGCTAGGAGCTGTTGCAAGATAACCATAAGATTTTATTCTTAATGGCAAGGTAGCAGTGCAACTACCAGCTTGTTTGGCTATGGCCCAGAAGGTGGTGTCTCTTGTAATTCCAGAGGGAGTCGTAATTTCTTTACCCGTTGCAAAGATGGGGCCACTCCAACGCCAAGCTATATCATTAGAGGTGCTACTTACCTTAAGTTGCGTTGAATTTGTAAAATTACTACAAGCAAACATTAAATAGTTTGGTGTGCTATTTATTAAATCTCCATTGCCATTCACCTTTAATAAAATTGGTAACCTAGGAGATACACTTTGCGCGCCGCATTTGGTTGAGTTTTCTACATAATAAGTTGCATTTTCATTTAATGTTGGCGTTAAAAATAATCTTCCTGTATCTAGTATATTTCCGCCTACAGGTAAGTTGTACCATCTAACTAAACCATTTGTGGCAGATGCTTCAAGCCAAACCCTATTTCCAATGCAGTAGTGTGAATTAGTATCTGTTAGTATTGTGGGGGTGATAGGGTTAACTAATGGAATAACCGTAATAGCAATTGCTGTTCTTTCCGAGGTGCATCCAAGAGAATCACTTAGTGCATAGAAAATGGTATCTCTATTTAGCACGGGGGTTGTTATTGAATTTCCCGTATCAAAAGGAGTAGTTCCATTTAGGGTATTAAACCATTTTATAGTTTTATTTCCAGTTACAGTTAAGTTAACACTTTGCCCTTCGCAAATGGTTAAGTTTCCAATAGGTGTAGTATTAATAGGCATTGCGAAGCAATTGCCGTTTCTAATTTGGTTAATCTCACTTAAATTAAGGGCGCGGTTATAAATTATTAAATCATCCATCATAAAACTTCCGTAGTAGGCAGCAAATGGTGAAAAGCCAATTCTACTAGTTGGGTTAACAGGAACATTAAAGTTTAAAGTAGTTGTAGCACTTAAAACGCCATTAATATAAATAGATAGTGTTCCATTATTTGTTGTAACAGCTAAATGTGTCCAGTTGGTACTATAGTTTCTGGTAATAGGAAATTCTGTAATACCGTTTGATACAATAATTCTTGATGAACCAGGGTCGTAGGCCAAGGCAAAACCCGCATTTGATGGGCCATAGTTAAAAAATGAATGAATAGATGAGGCATTACTTTTAAACCAAAATGCAATAGTTCTTGCATTATTACCTGTGGGTAAACCAGTTATGCCAGCACTATTGGTTGCATTATTAGCACTATTTATATTTAAGGCTTTAGAAGGTTCATTATTTCTATTTGCCCCATAAATGGGTAATATGCTAGTAATACTGTTTGAACCGACAGTACCCATTACTGTATTGTCGAAGGTGAAGCGATTGATTAAACCGTTTTGCGGTATCTGGGCATTTAATAAAATAGCAATACCAATGAATGCTAATAAAGTTATTATTTTTTTCATGTTCTGAAATATTATGAGGCAAAAATGCTGTTCTAAAAAGTGAATAAATTACCCGTTTCATGAAAACCTAAATAGAAAACATGAAATGCCCTTTCGGATTTATAAAGCTTTTTTTGGGATGTTTTTACATATAAATAGTGCTACATAAACTGCTAATAGTTTTTAATGTGGTATAAAGCGGGTTTCATAAAATGAACTATTATTAGCTCCTTTAATTTTTATCTTTGAACCTAATACAACTATCTTGAGGTTTTTCTTATTCAATATTCTTGCGCTTATAAGCAACTTAGTTTGGGCTCAACAGCCTTATGCTATAACTTTAGACATTGCAAAAGGCTTACCCTCAAATGCTGTTTATAGCATCAAGCAAGATAAACTTGGCTTTATTTGGATAGCAACAGACGAAGGGTTATTCCGATATGATGGTATTAACTTTATTTCTTATCAAAGTGCCAGGCAAACTTCAAAAGCTGGAAGCAATATTTTGATCGAAGAGGAAAGCGGAAGGATATGGTATCAAAATTTTGATGGATTTTGCTATTATGTTGAAGATGGCAGCCTAGTAGCTTTAAAGCAAAATAAACCTTTAGGGTTTTTTCCTTTTGGTTTGACCCAAAAGCACCTTTTTGTAACGCAACAAAATGGAATTGATGTATTTGATTTAATAACACTTGAACTAATAAAAACCATCCCCTTTCCTTGTAAATCTGCAAAGCATTCTGGTTCAAATAAAAGTTACTTTTTTCTTATCGGTGACAAATCGGTTTTTAGGATCAACCCAAATTTAACAATTGAAGAATTGCCATTTAAACTGCCTGAGAACGAGCAGGTACATCAACTTTATCCAGCAGACTCCTCTTTGTTTATTATTTCAAAGCACAATGAAAATAAACAGTATTATGAGCTTTCGGTTCAAGGCAACCTACTTAGAAAACATGTTGACGATTTCGAGTTTTTGCAAGGGTTAGTTCAGTTCAACAAACAGAAATGGGTACTTTCTGCTGCTGGTGCTAAAGTATATGAGCATAACAGAATGTTGACTTTGTTTCCTGAATATAGTGTTTCTTGTATTTTTAAAGACAAACATCATCATCTTTGGATTGGAACAACAAATAAAGGGATACTTGTAGTGCCTAATTTGAACACACAATTTTTTTCCTTAGCACCTTATGAGCCTTCTGTAATTTTACCTGCCAAATCTGGGTATCATATTTTTACAAAGAAGGATGAATGGTTGAACCTTAATAAGCAAGGAAATAAGATTAAAATGCTTCATCAGAACAAAGGAAATTCTGCTGCATATTATGCGTATTTAGATAACCAAAATCATAACTTATTTGTATCCTCCTTGGGCACCACTTTTTATCCTAAATCGGATTTGAGTAAGGTTAAGTTTACTAATTCTGCTATTAAAGATATTGTTAAATTGGATGATAAATACTATGCATTTGCGGCCAGCGGACACGCAGGTATATTTCTTTCACCAAGCGCAGCAGCAGCGCAGGTTTCTATTTGGGATTCGCTATTTTATGCCTACAAAGAAACACCAACAATTTCCTATATAATTAGGGATATTAGAGCGAAGTCTGTAGCTTATGACGTTAAGAATAAGGCAATTTATTTTGCAACCAACAATGGATTATACAAGAGAACTTTAAACCGACAAAGTGAAGTTTTGTTGGCGGGAATGCGCATTTATGGGAGTAAGCTAATTGGCAACGGCCCCTCGTTATTTTTGCACCTTCCTAATGGTGAGCTTTTCTTGCTCAAGGAAGACAAACTTATTAACAAGTTAAATGATTTACCAAGCATTGGCATATCTGATATAAAGCGTATAAAATTGTTTGGCAAACGACTATGTATTATTGGCGAACAGAAAGCGCGTTTAATAGATGTGGATGAGCCAAGCAAGAGTTTAGGAGAGTTAATGCTTAAGTTTAATTACAATGAGATGAGTGATATCTTATTAGATGAAAACAAAGCATTGGTGCTTACACAAAACGGTTTAATCATAAGTCCAATCTCTAAATCAATACCCTTGTTTACTCCTAGTGACTTTGTTTTGCATAAAGTTAGCATAAACAATGTAGTGCATAGTTTAAGAAAAGAGTTTAGTTTAAGTAATACTCAGAACAACATTGTGATTCATTTTTCACTACTCGATTATATCGGTTCAAACATAGGTAAAGTTGCATATTCTATTAATAATGAGGAATGGGTACCGCTTATTCCTAAAAGTCGTAGCATTGAATTTGCTTCTTTATCACCAGGAGACTATAACATTAGATTTAAAGTCAATGGTACTGTTATAGATCATGCCAAAATTCGATTTGTGATTAATAAACCATTTTGGTTGCATTGGTGGTTTATTGCCTTACTAGTTTGTATTTTAGGTTTTATTTTATTTTCCTATTACCGCTGGCAGATAAACTTATTGATGCATAAGAACAAACTGACTACCGAGAAAATGGCATTAGAAAATGAGCTCAACAAATCGGTGCTTACCTCTATAAAATCTCAAATGAATCCGCATTTTTTTTATAACGCTTTGAACACTATTCAATCCTATATTTTTGTAAATGACAAGAAAAATGCCAGTACTTACTTATCTAAATTTTCTAAGTTAACGCGTTTAATTCTAGAAATGTCTGAAAAGGAGTATTTGCGAATAGGCGAAGAAATTGAAGGATTGCAATTGTATCTTTCGTTAGAGAAAATGCGCTTTGAAGATAATTTAAATTACTCGATAGAAGTGGCTCCAGAGATTGATGTTGATTTATATAAGGTTCCGCCAATGCTGATTCAACCGTATGTAGAAAATGCCATTAAGCATGGATTACTGCATATAAAAACTGAAAGGGTACTTCATTTAACCTTTAGCTTAAAGGGGCAAGGCTTTTTGGAAGTTGTAATTGACGACAATGGAATTGGCAGACAACGTTCTGCATTGCTTAATCAATATAAGGCTGGGCAACACCAATCTTTTGCCAACAAAGCAAACGAAACTCGCTTGGCTATTCTTAACAAGGATAGCTTGAACAAATTGGGTATTGAAATAATTGACAAACAAAATGAAGTAGGAGAGGCAATTGGCACACGCGTAGTACTTCAAATACCAATATATTAAATGATTTATAAAGCAATAGTTATAGACGACGAAAAAAGGGCACGCACTTTACTCAAAGGGATGATAGACGAATTGTCTTTAGATGTTCAAGTAGTTGAATTGTGCGAGGATTTGCCAGATGGGGTAAAAGCTATACGAAAGCACAAACCTGATTTGGTTTTTTTAGATATTGAAATGCCAGGCCATAGTGGCCTGGAGCTGCTTGATTTTTTTGATGAACAAGAGATTAACTTTTCTATCATTTTTACAACTGCCTATAATCAGTACGCTATACAGGCATTTAAGTTATCTGCCATTGATTACTTGTTAAAGCCAATTGCCGTAAACGAACTAGAGGATACCATTCTACGCTTTAAACAAAAGAAGCAAGATTTAAGTTCTTTTAGCATGTTAAAGGAAAACCTATTCCAATCTACACTGTCTAAAATTGCCATAAGTACGGTTAATGCAATTAAGTTTATAGAAACAAATTCGATATTGTTTATGAAAGCCGATGGAGCGTATACCCAGATTTATTTGCATGATGATACAATTATAACCTCTAGCAAGAGTTTGAAATATTATGAAGATGTATTAGAGCATTTGCCAAATTTCATGCGCTGCCATAAGTCTTATCTTGTTAATTTGAATTTTGTAACCGATTATATCAAATCAAATGGAGGCTACCTTATCTTGCATTCTAAGTTTGAGGTAGCTTTGTCATCAGAAAAATCTGAAGAATTGTTGAGGCGTTTGAGCTAACTAAATTAGAAGATTGCTTTTTATTTATTTGAACTATTTAGAAAAACGTTTGTTATCAGAGTAAATTTAATAGCCATGAAGAAAATTTTAGTATTAATTTTATTGTTTGTAACCCTTCAATTGCAGGCCCAAATAAGCGATAACCTATTTGGGATTGTTAGAAAAAATTACTATTCCATTGTAGTTAATCCTACAGACTCAACTATTACTTATGAGCAATTTGATTCGGCTACTGTTCGATTGGGTGTAACAGATCCTTCGGTAGGATTTGTTTATAATTTTGGATCAAATACCTATACGATGCCTGTTAATCTTACTGGCGCAGCGTTGAACCCCTATAGTAATTCATTTATTTTTATTGGTTCAAACAATATAAATACCTTAAATCTAGCTACAGGAATACTAAGCAATAGCGTTCCATTAAACAACCCCATTGCTGCTAGCTACTTTGATAATTTTAGGTTTAACAATGCCGATAGCACAATGTATGGTTTGGCTAGAAGAAATGTGTATGATCCTGCAACACTGAGTTATGTTGGTCAGGTGTTTTTGGCAAAGGCAAATACACAGACAGGACTTATAACGCAAATTTCTCCAATTTCGGTAGGGTTTGGTTTTGCTTTGGCAGGTAGTGCAATAGACCCTTACCAAATGGTGTATTACTACTCTACAGGTGCAAGATTGGTTGGGTTGGATATTTACGACGGCTCTATTTTTAGCAGTGTTCCAATTCAAATAACAGATGGAATAAACTTTGATAATTTTACATATAGTTGTGCAGATACTGCCCTATATGGATTGATTAGGCAGAATTATTTTTCATACCAGAAAAATCCAATTGACTCGCTTAATCCCATTCAGGTTTTAGATTCTACTACTATCAAGTTGGGTAGAATTGACCCCAAAACAGGAATTGTAACCACTATTTCTCCTAGGTCTTTGATGCAGGGAGGTTATACTTTGAATGGGGGTTCTGCTATTGATCCAGGCACTATGACTTATTATTTTAATAGAGGAAATGCAATTGTAGGTGTTTCTTTGATTACAGGAGAGGTAGCAAGCAATAAGGTCCTGAGTTTTGAGGATGGGCAATATTTTGATTTGATGCGCAACTTTGAGAATTGTATTTCAGCAAGTGCATTTAGAGCAAGAAAAGGGTCAACCGGGATAACTAAAAATTTGAAAGTTGAAACCGTGGAAATATTTCCTAATCCAAATCAGGGTAAATTTTCAATTAATAGTAGTTTTTCTATAAAGTGTGTTTCAATTAACACAATAGCAGGTAAGCAACTTTTTCAGCAGGATTTTGGTTCGAACCAAATTGATATTGATTTGAGTACATTTAAGGAAGGTATTTATATCATTAATCTTACTGGAGAAAACGGGCAATTAGTTAGCAAGAAATTGGCTAAGTACTAATTCTTTTTGGTTTAAAATCAAACTAACTTTATAAAGCCAGTTATAATTAGCTATTAGCACACAAAAACTCCTTTTCTAAATGACAACTTAGATTTATTTTTTCCTCCAACTTAATTTTAGAATAGTAGTTTTGTCCAATGGAAAACATTGATCCAAAACCCCAACGAAGGCTAAGGTATAAAGGGACACATCCAAAAGTGTTTAAAGAGAAATATAAAGAATTACAGCCAGAAAAGTATGCTGATGATATAGAAAGAATAAAAGAAAAAGGAGCCACCCCAGCTGGAATGCACCGCTCCATCTGTGTTCAAGAAATATTGGATGTATTGCAAATAAAGCCTGGGCAAGTTGGGCTTGATGCGACCTTGGGGTATGGAGGCCATAGTTTGGAGATGTTGAAGCTTCTTTCGCCAAACGGCAAATTATATGCTACTGATGTTGATCCTTTTGAGTTGCCCAAAACCACCGACCGACTTGCTGCTCTTGGGTATGGACCAGACATATTTCTTCCTCGTAAGTTGAATTTTGCCCATATTGATTTAATTGTTCAGGAAGCAGGTTTATTGGATTTTGTCTTGGCTGATTTAGGTGTTTCATCCATGCAAATTGACAACCCCGAACGAGGTTTTTCCTTAAAGATAGATGGCCCTTTGGATTTACGATTGAATCCTAAAAGTGGAAAATCGGCTGCGGCCTTTTTACAAACGCTTTCGAAAGATGAGTTGGAACAAATACTCATAGAAAACGCTGATGAACCATATGCTCAAGAAATTTCGGAGGCAATTATCTTACAACTGAAAAAAGGTATGCGCATTGAAACTACCCATCAATTAAAAAACGTCATTAAAGAAGCACTTGATTTTATAGAACCTGAGTCAGTTAAAAAATCATGTACCAGGAGTTTTCAAGCTTTGCGAATAGCTGTCAATAATGAGTTTGGCGTGCTTGATTCGTTTTTAGGAAAACTACCCGACGCATTAGTTTCTGGCGGAAGAGTTGCTATTCTATCCTTTCATTCAGGTGAAGACCGAAGAGTAAAAAAGGCATTTCAAACCTTTTTCCGACAAGGCATATATAGCGCTGTAGCTCCAGATCCCATTAGGCCATCGGCAAAAGAAGTTGGTGGTAATCCAAGGGCAAGGTCCGCTAAATTGCGTTGGGCAATTAAAGCCTAAGCTTCTTGTGTCCAATTTGCTCTATCCATTGGGCTAAACTGCCAAGGGGCTTGGTTATTTTCCATGTTAGAAAACATGCTATTAATAGAATTGGGTGCAGAACTTTGTTCCATTACTTTATAACGTCGCATTTCTACGATAATTTCCATTGGATTAATGTTAATTGGACAAGCTTCTACACATGCATTACAGGTATTACAAGCCCAAAGTTCTTCTTCGGAAATGTAACTATGTAGATTTTTATTATCATCAACAAAGGTGCCTTTATTGGCGTCTATGTTTTTACCCACTTCTTCTAACCTATCACGCGTATCCATCATAATTTTGCGTGGAGACAATAGCTTACCCGTTTGGTTTTGTGGGCAAACGCTACTACATCTTCCACATTCTGTGCAGGTATAGGCATCCATTAAGTTTTTCCAGGTTAGGTCTGTAACATCTTTTACACCAAAACTGGTTGGGGGTTGGTAGCCTTCTGGAACTGCTGCGCTTGGGTCGAGCATTAACTTTACTTCTTGCGTTACGCTTGCCATATTATTGAACTCACCTTTTGCTTTTAGGTTAGAGTACCAAGTATTGGGGAAAGCCATAATGATATGAAAATGCTTAGAGAAAGGAAGGTAATTCATAAAGGCAAAAATGCCAATGATATGAAACCACCAAGCAGCACGTTCAGCAAAAATGAGGGTTGCATTGCTTAGGTTCAAACCGTTAAATAATGGAACAATTAGCCATGAACTGATGGGGAAAGCGCCGGCTTTCAAATAATGTTCTTCTCCACGAGCTTGTAAAATTTGATCTGCCGCATTCATTTTTAATAAGGCAGCCATCAAAATGATTTCTATGAACAAAATGGTAGCGGCATCTTGGTTAGCAAATCCTTTTAATTCTTGACTTTGAAACCTTGCAATTTTTACAACATACCTTCTGGTTAGAAAAACAACACAAGCCACTAAAACACCAAATGCTAAAATTTCAAAGAATCCTATTGCTAAATCATAAACTGGACCTAAAAAAGATAGAACTCTGTGGGTTCCAAAAATACCGTCAATGAGAATTTCAACAACTTCAATATTGATAAGTACAAAACCAACATAAACAATTAGGTGTAAAATAAATGGTACTGGGCGAACTGCCATTTTGCTTTGACCAAATGCAACTCTCAGCATGGTTTTCCATCGCAGTGGCTTATTGTCTGATAAATCAATGTCTTTTCCTAAAAGAATGTTTCTTCTAATTTTTCCAAGGTTCTTGGTAAAAAAGTAAATAGCAATACCTGCAATTATAAGGAACAATATTTGGCTCATACATTAGCGTCTTTGCAACGAAAATAAGGTTTATTTTATAATCCCAAACATTCAAATGCGCACTACAAATATTCTGACAAAACTTGCTTTAATGTATTTGCATCAACAGGTTTGGTTAGAAAGTTGTCCATCCCAGCATCAAAACATTTTTCTTTTATTTCTTTTAATGCACCTGCAGTTAGGGCAATAATGGGCGTTCTATAGTTTAAATTTTTCTGAAAATCCCTAATTAGTAAAGTAGCATCTATTCCATCCATAATTGGCATATGAACATCCATAAGTATAACATCTACAGAATTTTGTTTAATATATTCTAGTACCTCTTCTCCATTTTTGGCCTCAATTAGGATAGCATTAGGATAAATATTAATCAATACCGCTTTAATTAAAACCATATTTAAATCAATATCTTCTGCTACAACAATTCTTGGAATTGGATTTGTTTTAGTTTGAATTTCAAGGTTATTTTTTTCCTGATTTTCACCTAAAACTTCATTTGAGATTTGTTCTAAATAATTTGTTTCAATATCAAAGGAGAAGGTTGAACCTACCTCTGGTGAACTGATTAATGAGATTCCTCCTCCCATTTTTTCAGCGAGGAGATTTGAAATGGTTAATCCTAGCCCAGTTCCTCCAAATTTTCTGGTGGTTGAAGTGTCTGCTTGTGTAAATGCTTTAAAAAGTCTTGCTTGTTGTACTTCCTTAATACCAATACCTGTGTCTCTAACTGAAAATTTAAATTTTCCAATTTTATTATCTATTGGATCAAACCTAATGGATACTTCTACCTCTCCTTTTTCTGTGAATTTAATGGCATTGCTAAGTAGGTTCAAGAGAATTTGTTTAAGTCGGATTGGGTCAACAAACGCCTTACTAGGCATATTTGGAGAAGTTAGAAAGAATAGTTTTAATTTCTTTTCCGCTGCTTGAAGTTTAGTAATTTCTAATGTTTCTTTAACTAAGGATTCAATATTGGTTTCAATGATTTCTAATTCTAGTTTATTGGCCTCTATTTTAGATAAGTCGAGAATGTCATTAACAATATCTAAGAGTATCTTACCTGAGTGAACTGCATTATTAACAAACTGTTTTTGCGTTTCGTTTAGCGGAGTAACAAGTAATAACTCATTAAAACCAATTACACCATTTAGAGGTGTTCTAATTTCATGACTCATTACTGTAAGAAATTCAGATTTTGCTCTATTTGCTTCAATTGCTTTTTCCTTTTCTATAATTAGGTTTTTTAGAAGTTGGATTCTTTCCTCAATGTTTACTAACATTTGAGCAAAGAGTTTCAAAAGTGTAATTTCTTTCTCGGTATATTGATTGTAATTTGCCACCGAGTCGAAGCCAACAAATCCGATACAAGTATTTTCTTGCATCATCGGAATAGTAATTAAACTTTTAATTTCTTGTGGTTCAAGAATTTGCCTTAAGGTAGAATCCTTTTTAAGTGCTAATACATCAGGGATATACATTACATTTCCCTCTTTGTGTGCAGATGTCCAATCCTCTATTCCTTCTAGTGGAACATCTTTCAATTCTTCAATTTGAGGAATTATATCATTTTCGCACCATTCAAACGTATTGGTACATGTACCATTTTCCCATTCATACTTGAAAATATAGGCTCTATCAGAATTTGCAAATTTTCCAATTTTTTGAAGCGTTTCGTTTACTGAGACTTCAAATTGGTTAATGGGCATGTTAATAAATTCCATTGCAAGGCTCATTAACAAATCTTGAAGTTCTGTTAATTTTTCAAACTTTCTTTGTTCAGAATTATCTGTGGGTTGATTTGGTGTACTTTTCATAGGTTACTCAAACATATAAAATTCTAAGGAAGTACAAAATTCGTACTAAATTTTAAAGTAAACAAAATCAACAAGAAAAGGGTTTAATTAAAATATTTTTTTCTCAAAAAGAGTCAAAATTCCCCAGAATGAAACATTTGGAATTAAAATTTTGTATATTACTTCAATAAATAAGTTAGATAATGGGATTACATAGAAGGAATTTTATTTCTAGAATGTCATTAGGTGTTGGTGCAATGTTTACTAATCCATTAGAGAATATTGCAGCTAAAATTAAAAAGGAAATGGGGAAATCAAATCCAATAATACAAATTCAACCAATGGGTTTTCAGTGGGAAACTGCCGACCCATTTCTCTTTTGTGTGCATCATGAAGATAATTTCCCAAAAGGAAATGCAGCGATGGGCCCGGCTGCCAGTTTATCTGGGAGAAGTTTAGGGGATGATTTTATAGTGAAAGATGGTTTTAGGATGTATCATGGCCGACAAGTTCCTGGTTTTCCAGGTCACCCGCATAGAGGTTTTGAAACAGTAACTATTGTTAGAAAAGGTTTAGTGGACCATGCAGATAGCTTAGGGGCTGCTGGAAGATATGGCAATGGAGATGTGCAATGGATGACAGCTGGAAAAGGGGTGCAACATTCAGAAATGTTTCCCTTGTTAAGTCAAGAAAAAGAAAATCCTTTGGAGCTTTTTCAAATCTGGCTGAACCTACCCGCAAGAAATAAAATGGTTGATCCTCATTTTAAAATGTTTTGGTCAGAGAAAATTCCAAATGTTGTGCTAAAAAGTAACAATGGTAAAACTGTAAAGGTTGAAGTAATTGCAGGTAATTTCGGAAAGCATATTGCACTTCAGGCGCCACCAAATTCTTGGGCTTCCAATGCTGCAAATGAAGTAGCCATTTGGATAATAAAATTGGAAGAAGGTGCGAGTATAACTCTGCCATCTGCCAGCAAGGATATCAATAGAAATTTATACTTTTATGAGGGAGAATCCTTGGACATTGATGGAGTTCAGATAGGCAATTATAAATCTATTAAGGTAATGCCAACTGTTCCAATTGAAATTAAGGCGACCAAAGGAAATGCAAGTATTTTATTATTACAAGGGAAACCTATAGGAGAGCAAGTAATGCAGTATGGACCTTTTGTAATGAACACAAAAGAAGAAATACAACAGGCATTTAACGATTACCATCAAACCCAGTTTGGGGGCTGGCCTTGGGCTCGCTTAGATATGGTGCATCCAAAAAGTAAAGGTAGATTTGCAAAACATGCCGATGGTACCTTAGAGGAAAGAAAATCTTAATTGCTTTCAACCTAGATTCCCAGCCTTTCAAAGTGAATTGCGAAATTAACGCTACGCCTCTCCCTCAAATTACCGTAAATTTAAACTGTTCAGGGCAATTCTCGTTCTGGGAATTTCAGTCCGTTCTGGGACAATTTGATGTGTTTTTTGCATGCGCTATAAATTTATATAATTGAATATCAAATACATATAAGAAATATAGAAGTTGGCCTGTCAATTGTTATTTAGATGAAAAATTTAATAACAATGAAAAATTTACGTAATCTATTGATTCTGATTCTTACAAGTGTAATAGTATTGCCAAGTTGCAAAAAAGACCTTGTTGATAAATTTGAACAAAACAAAACCACTGAAAAAGTAATTGCAAAGAATACTTCAGAAGTGAAAGCTCCAGAAAATTTTAAATGGAGTACCAGCAGAACCATTAAATTTACCGCTAACGGTATTGTAGGAGATGCAAGAGTAGCTGTTTTAAAAGTTGAAGCAACAGATGGAACCGTTTTATTCACAAAGCTTCAAAAAGTAAAAGAAAGTGTGGATTTAACTTTAGAGGTACCTGCTCGTTATGAAAAGTTGAATGTAGTTTTTGGCGGCATGCAAAAGACTTATGACACAAAAAGTGGAAAAGTAGAGCTTACCTTTAATTAAAAATACTTCAAAAATTTATTAAGGACATTAAACCTGATTTATCTAAATGCAAGAGAAGTTGCAAAAAAGAAAAAACCACTAGTTTATAAAAATTGTAAATAAATTATATGAAAAATATCAATACAAATTCAAAAACGAAAAGTTTACAGAAGTTCAAGCAAGTGGCTTCTTTAATCGTTTTGTTCATGTTAGTAGCAATTAGCGCTTTTGCAGCGCCTACCGGCTATACAGTTGTTGGTATTGACAAATTTAATGGAACAGGAAACTCAATAAGCCAAAATGGAACTATTCTTGGAAATTCTTTTAATGCTATTATCCGAGATGGCTCAACCAACGATTTCACTTTCGATTGTGGTGCAATGACTACTAATTGGGATAACGAGCGTAAAGGAGCAATTATTTTCAGATATACCAGCGCCAGCAGTTTTTATGCTGTAACGTATCATCGTGATATTTGGAGTTCTGGAAATTACATAGTTAGATTAAAATTAAACACTTTAAACAGCCCATTATCATCAGCAGGTGATTTAGCAAGCTACGCTATTCCAGGGGGAGGGGGTGTAACATCATTAAAGGTAACTGTAGTTGGAAGCTCAATACAGGTAATGATTAACGGAACATTAAGAATTAATGTGACTAATTCAGTTAATCCTACGGGTAGCTATGGATTTGGTGTGGGCGATAGATTTAACAGCGATGATGTTTCTTGGAATAATGTTGTTTGGACACCAGCCTGCCCTACAAGAACAGTAGGAGGTGCTTCCAGTGCACCTTCTCTTTGTATTAATAATGCAATGACAACCATTACCCACGCAACAACAAATGTAACGGGTATAAGCTCCTCTACGGGTTTACCTGCGGGGGTTACAGCAAGTTTTGCTTCAAACACAATTTCCATTAGCGGAACTCCAACCGCATCAGGAATTTTCAATTATACCATTACGCCCAATGGTTGTGGAAGTGCTACAGCTACAGGGACGATTACAGTAACAGCCGCAAGAACTGCAGGAAGTCCTTCATCTACCCCGACATTGAGCATCAATACAGCGCTTACAAATATTACCCATACAACAACAGGTGCAACAGGAATTGCAAATGCTGGAACAACAGGAGCTAATGGGCTTCCAGCAGGAGTAGCTGCTTCTTGGAACAATAATACGATCACCATTTATGGAACACCTTCTGCTGCTGGGATATATAATTACAGTATTCCATTATCAGGGGGTTGTGGTTCAGCGAATGCAATAGGAACTATTACTGTTAATCCAGCTACGCCTGCTACACCGGGAACGATTTCAGGAACAGCCGCACAATGTGCTGGACTTGCATCACAAACATATAGCATCGCAGCAGTTACCACTGCAACAAGTTATACATGGACAGTTCCAACAGGTTGGTCAATCACCGCAGGAACAGGAACAAATTCTATTACAGTAACAGTAAGTGCATCAGGACAAAATGGAAACGTTACCGTAAGGGCGACCAATTCAGGTGGAACAAGTGCTGCACAAACTTTGGCAGTTACCGTTTCTTCAAACAACACTGTTACAACCGCTTCATCAACCCCAATAGTGTGTATCAACACAGCGCTTACAAATATTACCCATACAACAACAGGTGCAACAGGAATTGCAAATGCAGGAACAATAGGAGCTAATGGGCTTCCAGCAGGAGTAGCTGCTTCTTTGAACAACAATACGATCACTATTTTTGGAACACCTTCTGCTGCAGGGATATATAATTACAGTATTCCATTGTTGGGTGGTTGTGGTTCAGTAAATGCAACAGGAACTATTACAGTAACAGCCACAAAAACAGTAGGAAGTCCTTCATCTACCCCGACATTGTATACCAATACGGCATTAACAGATATCACTATTCCTACAACAGGTGCAACAGGTATTGGAACAGCTACAGGTTTACCTGCTGGGGTTACAGCAGCTTGGGCATCAAATACAATAACCATCAGCGGAACACCAACAGCCGATGGAACTTTCGGTTATTCTATTCCATTAACTGGAGGTTGTGGCAGTGTAAATGCTACTGGAACACTTACGGTTACTCCGAACGTAGTTGCACCAACCATAGGTTCAACAGCAGCAGTGTATACTTCAATTTCTCAAACTGCCATTACATTTGCATTTACCAAAGGAAATGGTGCTAATCGTATTATTGTAGCAAAAAGTGGCTCAGCATCTTCTACCAATCCAACCAACAATACAAGCTATGCAGCTAATGCAGCTTTTGGTTCTGGTGATGCATTAGATGGTTTTGTAGTATACAACGGCGATGGACAATCAGCAACCATCACTAACTTAACTGCAGGTACAACTTATCACTTTAGTATTTATGAATACAATTCTTCGGGCGCTACTATTTTATATTCTACTTTAACAAAATATACCATATCTGCTACTACTTTGCAACCAGATGCTGATAATGATGGTGTAGCTGATGCAGATGATCAATACCCAAATGACCAATACAAGGCATTCAACAACAACTACCCGGCAGCCAGTTTCGGTACTCTAATGTATGAAGACTTATGGCCAGGTAAAGGTGATTATGACTTTAATGATTTAGTAGTTGATTATAAATTTAACACCATCACAAATGCCGATAACAATATTGTTGAAATCCGTTTCACATTTGTTACAAGAGCCATTGGTGGTTCTTTGCACAACGGATTTGCATTTCAATTGGATGGAATCAGTAAAGATAAAATAACTAGTGTTATAGGTTCAAAAGCTTCAGGAGCCACATGGATTTCATTAAACAGCAATGGCACAGAAGCTGGACAGACAGCAGGTGCTAACATCCTAGTTTTTGATGATGCCTACAAGTTATTACAAACTCAAACTGGATTCAGCTTTGTAAATGTATATCCGGGTTCACCAGACTCTGGAACTGATACAACTATTATTTTAGTGAAATTTTTATCCGATGGTGTTGCACCATCAGGAGGAACCTTAAACTATAGCGCATTCAATACAGGACTATTCAATCCATATTTGATAGCGGGTCAAGACAGAGGAAAAGAAATTCATCTTGCCGACAGAATCCCAACAAGTAAAATGAACCTTACTTATTTTGGACAAAATCAAGACAGAACCAATCCATCTACTGGTAAATACTTTAAAACAGCCGATAACCTACCATGGGGAATCAATGTAGATAGTTCAATTCCTTTCGCCACCGAGAAAACAGACATTAGTGAAGCCTATTTAAATTTTATAGATTGGGCTACTTCAGGAGGAGCATCAAGTATTAATTGGTTTTTAAACCAAGATGGAAACAGAAACAGTATCAAGTTAATGAATCGATAGTTAATAGTTTAGATCTAAAAAAAGCTGTCTCAAATTTACTTTTGAGACAGCTTTTTTGTTTTTAATGAAGCTGCTGCAAGGCTAGATATGGTGCATCCAAAAAGTAAAGGGAGATTTGCAAAACATGCCGATGGAACACTTGAAGAGCGAAAGTCGTAGCTAAGTGAGATTCTAACTGTAATTTCATTTTTTAGAACTGATGAAATTTGTTAGCAAATTGATTTTTTTATGATACCTTTGTGATATCAAATTGATATCACATGAAAAAAGAAAATGAATTGACTGCTTCTAAAGGACTTCTAACTTTGATAATTCTTTTATTAGCTATGGCTGCCTCTGTTTATGGGATTCTGCAGCATGTTTACATTATTTCATCTGTTGTTTTAATAGTTTCCTTAACCTTAACAGCAGGGTTCTTTATCAATAATCCAAATGAAGCCACTAACATGGTTTTCTTTGGAGAGTATAAAGGAACATCTAGAGAAAATGGTTTTTTTTGGGTGAACCCATTTATGACTAAAACAAAGATTTCGTTGAGAGCGCGTAATTTAGATTCGCAGCCCATCAAAGTCAACGATAAATTAGGAAATCCAATTATGATAGGAATTGTTTTGGTTTGGCGTGTTTCAGATGCCTTTAAGGCGGCATTTGAGGTTAATGATTACGAGAGTTTTGTTAAAATTCAAAGTGAAGCTGCCATTCGCAAGTTAGCTGGTACTTACCCTTACGATAATTTTGACGATGCCCAGGAGGAAATTTCTTTGCGTTCTGGAAACAATGAAGTGCATGAAGAATTAATGAAAGAACTTACAGAGCGACTTGCAATTGCTGGAATTGAAGTAATGGAAGCACGTATTAGCAATCTGGCCTATGCGCAAGAAATAGCAGGTGCTATGTTGCAACGCCAACAAGCTACAGCAATTGTTGCGGCTCGAACCAAAATTGTGGAAGGGGCTGTTGGTATGGTTGAATTAGCCTTAAATTCCCTTTCTCAAAAGAAAATTATAGAATTGGACGATGATAAAAAGGCTGCCATGGTGAGTAATTTAATGGTGGTACTTTGCTCAGATAAGTCAGCTAATCCAGTTATCAATACCGGAACTTTGCATCAATAATCTTTGCATGTCTGAGAAAGAAAAAAAACCTTTTGCCTTGCGACTCCAAAAAGAAATGATGGAGGCCATAGAAAAGTGGGCTGGTGATGAATTTCGCAGTACGCATGGGCAAATTGAATGGATGTTAAACAAAGCACTTAAGGAGGCAAAACGATTTCCTAAGCAAAAGTAACAACTTTCACAAAATCAGTTTTTGGATAATTCTTTTAGTAGTAAAGTACTCGTATTTTTTTCAATAATGTTATAATTTTAGAGCGATAACCGCTAACGCTTTTTTGGGTTTTTCGACTGCCTTAACAACTTTAAACAATAGTCGCCCCGTTTTTCTAATTGTATTAACCATTGCTTTACCATTTAATACTGTCATTTTTACAAAATCTAAATTTTGAATAAATGAGTTTAGTTTATTTTAGCAACATAATACAAAATGCTTTGCATAAATATTGGTTTTATGGAGACTTTCATATGTCTAGAAAGTAAGCTACCTTCTGATTGGAAGGTGGTTTTTCAATTGGGCTTTTGTGGTAATTTTTTTTAAAAGATAAAAAATTTCATTGTAATTTAATTTTTTACTACCTTGGTTATGGTAAACTTAACCATTATTAAAAAATCATAAGACAGATTCAACTTCATAACCGTTCACAAGTACACAAAAACGCAAATTTAAAATCAAAGTTTAAGAACAAACAAAATAGATATAATATGAAAAAACTCTTACTTCAATGCCTCTTGTTTCTAATACCTGCACTAACTTTTGCGCAAAGTGATAAAGTGCTTGTTACAAAATCTAATAGTGGCTTTAAACTTTCTGTAAATGGGAAAGAGACATTCATCAATGGAATGAACTGGGATTATTTTCCAATAGGTACAAACTATAACTATAGTCTATGGAAGCAACCTGATGAGGTAATAATTGCTGCTTTAGATAATGAAATGGCCTTATTAAAAAATATGGGTGTAAATGTTATCAGGCAATATACTGGAGTTCCGGCGAAGTGGATTAAATATATTTATGAAAAATATGGTATTTACACCATGTTAAACCACTCTTTTGGTCGATATGGGTTAACTGTTAAAGGAAAATGGGAAGCTATTACGGATTATTCAAATCCATTGGTTCGTGAGATTTTGCTCAATGAAACAAAAGAAATGGTATCCCAATACAAAGAAACGCCGGGTGTTTTAATTTTTTTATTAGGAAATGAGAACAACTATGGTCTTTTTTGGCGAGGAGCAGAAACTGAAAATATTCCATTTGCTGACCGTAATTCTACAAAGGATGCCTATCATCTTTATAAACTCTTTAACGATGCTGCAAAGGAATTAAAGCAAATCGACAAGAATCATCCAATTGCTATCTGTAATGGAGATTTATTGTTTGCTGAAATCATTGCAAAGGAATGTAAGGACGTTGATATACTTGGTATAAATGTATACCGCGGTGCAACTTTTACTGATTTGTTTGACCGTGTTAAGAAGGAATTAGATATGCCTATTGTTTTGACTGAATTTGGTGCAGATGCCTATAATACTATAGCTAATCAAGAAGATCAAGAATATCAGGCAAAGGTGTTGGTGAGTAATTGGAAAGGAATATATGAGAATGCGGAGGGAATGGGAAATAGCGGAAATAGCTTGGGTGGCTTTACCTTTCAATTTAGCGATGGATGGTGGAAAACAGGTCAAACCTTAAACTTAGATGAACATGATGCAACTGCATCCTGGTCGAATGGCGGTTATTCCAATGATTTTGCCAAAGGTGAAAATAATATGAATGAGGAGTGGTTTGGAATATGCGCCAAAGGACAAACAAACGAACGAGGTAATTATGAGCTTTATCCAAGAGCAGCTTATTATGCTTTGCAATATGTCCATAAATTTAATCCTTATAATGGCAATCCTAGCGCAATGAATTCTTTCTTCAATACTGTTTCTAATGCCGACTTTGCTTTAAAAGCAAGAGGTGATAAAGCAGTTTTGGAGTCAAAAGACAAAGGCAAATTATATTTAAGTAATCTGCAAGCTAATTTCACAAGCTTCCAAACAGGTGGTAGTCTTATCACAACCCCTGCAGCCTCTAATCCATCAAACACAACAACCTATCCAAGTGGCCAAGGGTTTGACCATATGCAGTCCTTTAATATTGGCGTAACAGCTAGACCTGCACCTAATATGAAAGCAAATGTTCAGCTTAACGTTCTGGGTAATGTAGCTTCTAAACCTATTGATGAAATATTTTATGAAAATAGAGGAAGGCCAATAACTGTTACAACGCCAAGCGGACCACAACAAATTAACTCAAATAATAGGGTGCAGTTATATCGAGTTAGCTATAGTTGGGATGATAAGGACTTTAAATTAACAGGCTTTTACAGAACAGGCCATTACCATTGGGGTTATGAAGGAGATTTTTTTAGCCTATATCCTGAAGCAAACTATGGGCCTAATATTGACATATATAATGGTGGCGCCCCTTTTGGTTTTGAACTGGAAGCGAAAAGAAAATTTAAAGGCCTAAAAGTGGCATTTGGACCAGAATTATGGTGGGGAGCAAACCCTGCATTTTTAGTAAAGTATAGTAAAAAAGTGGCTGGTTTAGACGTAACGGGTATTTTTCATGAGGATATTGTTCAACGAACCAATTTGCAGAGTTCATTTGCGGTTCCAGTGCCAAAAACAAGAAGATTGACTTTTGTGGTAGGCAAAAAAATGGAAAAACTCACCTTTGATTTAGGTGGAATTTGGGGCGGACAGCCGCTCAACGGAAGAGATTTTCAAATGATTGAAAACGATGTTGTGTATGTAGATAAAATAAAAAACACAGATAATTTCGGAGGAAAAGTAAAACTCACCTATTCTACAGGAGCTGTGAGGTGGTATGGTCTTGCTTCTTATATGGGCTTGGTTGCTAACGGAGGCGTGGATCAAACAAAAACATTTACTGGATGGGCACTAAAAGATATTGGAAGTGGCAACATGTATAATGCACTTACTGGATTTACTTACAACATTGGTAAATTTCAATTTGCACCAAATTTTTTATATCAGAAACCTTTAGTAGGACCAATAGGACCAAATTTCGCTGCTCCTGCTCGCCCAAGAAATATATTGGATGATCCTTTTTCTGTAAGGGGAAATAGAGAAACAGTAGCTGGAGAGCTTTTGCTTACCTTTGATCCAACTCCTGCCACTTGGATGTATGAATGGGATAATGACAGGATGGAAGATGCCAAATTTGCAATGAGTGCTGGATTTGTTTATCGTCACCTTCCAACTGTGCAAGACGCTGCTATTGGTATCCTCGGAAATGGCCGTACAACATTTGTTTTTCCTGGTTCGGCACCTGCCCAAGACCTTTGGGAAGTTAACACCAGAGTGGTTTCAAAAATTAATCCTCAATTTGGTATCATTGGTAACATTTATTTTGGAAATGGTCAGGCCAATGGAAGTGACGCAAGAACCGTTAATAGATATGGCGTTGACATTAGAACCATTTATAAAAGAATGAAATTAATGACTATTGCTAGAATTGATGATTGGGGTCCTTTTGATTATCATAGAGATTTTAACCAAACTTTCCCACTTCAACTTATTGGTGACTGGTCTTTAGAAATAGGAAAACCAGACTGGTTTTTTATGCCAGGAACTAAACTTGGTTTTAGAGGAACCTATCGTACGCTTGATAGATACTCTAATAGGTACTCACCAATCATGAAGATGAATAGCCTTGGGCAATTCGTTCCTGATCCAAATGCCATTGGATTCCCTAACGGAAATGAGTGGGAATTCCGAATCTACTTCCAAGTAAATATCAATAATTAATAAAATTCAGAACTTATTAAATAAAGAAAACGATGAATACTTTAAATAAAAAAACAATACTTATAAGTCTGTTATCTACCATTCTATTTTTTGAAGTAGGGTGCGAACGAAAATTGTCTGATGATGCGGTACTGCCTTCATTTTCTGCTAATGGAGATATTTTTACAGATGACTTTATTGGTTTAGGCTCTAATTTTTATTTCCCCTTTGCCGATGCAAAACCAGATGTGTTTTCGGTAGATATGAAAGAGGGGTATAACAGTAATGCTTCTGTAAGAATAGATGTGCCTAATAATACAGATCCAACAGGAACTTATGCTGGTGCTATTTTTAGAATTGATGGTGCAGGCAGAAACCTTAGTGGTTTTGACGCACTCACTTTTTATGTTAAAGGATCTACAGGTGCAAAACTTAGTGATGTGGGATATGGGATCGACTATCTAGGTGATAAATACCGAGTAACCATCCAAAATGTTAATGTTGGAACTAATTGGTCTAAGGTTATCATTCCAATCCCCGACCCCTCAAAACTAGTAAATGAAAGAGGCGTTTTTTGGTTTGCCGCTGGCCCTCAAGCTACAATTGGTACTGGTTATACCCTTTGGTTTGATGAAATAAAATTTGAAAAACTGGGTACGGTAGGTAAACCAACCTCTAGCATTTTAAATGGGCAAACAAGTTCGGTTAAGGCATTTATTGGTTCGACCATAAACCTTACAGGATTAAGCCATATTTATAATCTTGTAAACGGCCAAGATGTAAGTGTAATCTCTACTCCTGCTTATTATAAATTTACCAGTTCTAATCCTACAGTTGCTACTGTCAATGATGTTGGGGTGGTAACTGCTTTGGCTATAGGAACTGCAGATATTACTGCAAGTATAAATGGTGTTTCTGTTAAAGGAAAACTCACAATCGATTGTAAAGGAGATTTGGTAGGTTCACCAATACCAACTAGACCAGCAGCGGATGTAAAATCGTTATTTAGCGATGCTTATACCAATGCAACTGAAAGTAATTTTACTCCTAATTTTGGTGGCTCTACCACTATAACTGAAATATTAACAACCAGCACAGGAAAAGTTGCGCAGTATAGTAATAATAATTATACAGGAATTATGTTCACCGAAAACCCAGTGGATGCTTCAGGTTTAGGCTTTTTGCACATAGATGCTTATGTTGAAAATGCTGCTACTACGATTGGAATTCAAATTAGAGATATAGGGTCGAACAAAACCATTGAAACGGATGTGAATACCGGCAATCCAATGGGAGATGATAAAGATGTTAGAACAAATTTAACAGGATTTCAAACGGGAGCTTGGAAGTCTTTTGATATTCCACTTAATGGCGCTATTTTAAATCAGAAAGGTAACTTAGGGGCTATTATTGTTACAGGCGGTCCGAATTTTATTCTAGACAATATTTATTTCTACAAATAATAACTAAGTAATTTTTAAAGATGAAATTAATGAAACATTCAAATAAAATAATGCTAATGGCAATTATAGCCATAGTTGTTGCTAGCTGTAAGGTTGAACCAATACAGACGCTACCAGAAAGAAATTTTGAATTGGTTTGGAGCGATGAGTTTGAAGGGGATTCTGCTGCTGCACCTGATGCTGCAAAATGGACCTATGATTTGGGCACAGGTCAAAACGGTTGGGGAAATAACGAGCTACAAAGCTATACTAACAATCCAAGAAATGTATCTTTGGATGGCAAAGGTAATCTTGTTATAACCGCACTTAAAAATAGTAATGGAAGTTACACCTCTGCGCGTGTAAAAACACAAGGCTTATTTACCCAACAATTTGGTAAGATTGAGGCGCGCATTAAAACACCAACTGGTTCTGGCATTTGGCCAGCATTTTGGATGTTGGGAAATAATATCACTGCAGTTAGCTGGCCGCAATGCGGAGAGATTGATATCATGGAACAAAAGGGTAAATTTTCTAACATTACTTATGGTTCTATTCATGGTCCTGGTTATTCTGGTGGACAAGCCATTACTACTCCATTTGCACTCGCGAATGACAGATTTGATAATGACTTTAATATATATGCTGTTGAATGGAATGAAAGCAAAATTGATTTTTTTGTAAACAACTACCTATATAAAAGAATTACACCTGCTGAAGTGCCAGGTGAGTGGGTATTTAATCAGCCATTTTTTATCATCATGAACATTGCGGTTGGTGGAAGCTTTGTTGGTCCGCCTAATGCAAGTACACCGTTTCCAGGTTCTATGACTATTGATTATGTTAGGGCTTATAAAGAGAAATAGAAAGTTAATAGATATTAGTTTTTATAATTAGAAAAAGGAATAGATAATCATAATGTCAGTTCAAAATCAAATGATAGAAGAATCTTTAGTAGGAATAAAAAGACTGAAAATAGAAGGCGAAAACTTCTTTTGTATTTCTAATCATGATGCAATGCGTCCGTTTTTTATGAGTATTGTAAGTGACTCTCACCATTGGATGTTTATATCGAGTAATGGTGGACTTTCTGCTGGTCGTAAAAATGCCGAACATGCGCTATTCCCATATTATACTGCAGATAAGATTACGGAGTCTTACGATACTACTGGTTCTAAGTCAATATTTCAGATTATTCACAATGACCAAACCTTTATTTGGGAGCCATTTTCTGAACGCAATACTATCTTGTTCAACACAACTCGTAATCTATATAAAAGTGTTTTCGGAAATAAAATTATTTTCGAGGAGATTAATCACAACTTTGAACTAACATTTAGGTACGAATGGAACTCTAGTAACATCTATGGTTTTGTGCGTAAATCTTCATTGATAAATGATGGTAACGAAGAACTAACTATTAATATCCTAGATGGTATACAAAACATTATGCCAGATGGGGTGGGCAGTGATTTGCAAAACTCAACTAGTATTCTTGTGGACGCATACAAACGCAATGAATTGGACCCGAGCGCTGGCATGGGTATTTTTGCGTTGAGTGCCATTATAGTAGATAAGGCTGAACCAAGTGAAGCGCTAATGGCTAATATTGCATGGTCACTTGGGTTCGATAATCCATTGTACTTAGTTTCATCTTTGCAACTCAATGAATTTAGAAAAGGACTTCCATTAACACAAGAAATTGATGTAAAGGCAGAACGAGGTGCTTATTTTATAAATAAGAAAATTACGCTAGCACTAAGAAGTAAAAAGCAATGGCTTATAGTAGCAGATGTAAATCAAACTCAGGCCAATGTGGTAAACCTAATTAGTGAAATTAAAAACAATCAAAATCTAGAAAAGCAAGTAACAGATGATATTGAGCTTGGTTCAAAACGCCTAATGGAATTGAATGCATCCTCTGACGGCATTCAATTATCCAATGATGTTTATAGAGATACAAGGCATTTTTCAAATACCCTTTTCAATATCATGCGGGGAGGTATTTTTGATTTTAACTACCAAATTGAGAAATGGGATTTAATTAAATCTGTTGCAGCTGCAAACAAATCAGTATATGAGAACCACAAGGACTTATTAGAAGGCTTGGAGGAAACATTCACTGTTTTTGAGTTGGAGAAAATATATACGCAAACTAACGATAAAGATTTTAAGCGACTTTGTATTGAATACCTTCCGTTGAAGTTTAGCAGAAGGCACGGCGATCCAAGCAGGCCTTGGAATAAGTTTTCTATCAATACGCGGAGCGCAGTAGATCATTCAAAAATATTAGATTACGAAGGAAACTGGCGGGATATTTTTCAAAATTGGGAGGCCTTGTCGATATCCTTTCCTTCTTTTACCAAAGGCATGGTTCATAAGTTTTTAAATGCAACCACCTTTGAAGGATATAACCCCTATCGTTTAACAAAGGGTGGCTTTGACTGGGAAACGGTTGAACCTGATAATCCTTGGTCTTACATTGGCTATTGGGGTGACCATCAGATCATTTATTTGCTAAAATTATTGGAAATTAATGAGAAGTACTTTCCAGGGCAACTGAGCAGTCAATTTAGTGAAGAACTTTTTGTATATGCCAATGTTCCATACAAAATAAAGAATTATAAAGAGATTGTTAAAAATGCAAAAGACACCATTGAGTTTGATGAGGAGTTGGATGCGAAGATCAGAAAAAGCAGAGAGATTTTAGGCTCTGATGCAACTCTTTTGTTGGCTCAAAACGATAAAATATATAATGTAAACTTTATAGAAAAGATACTGGCTAGTATTTTATCAAAACTATCTAATTTTATACCTGGTGGGGGGATTTGGATGAATACCCAAAGACCAGAATGGAATGATGCCAATAATGCACTTGTTGGAAATGGCGTTTCGGTGGTAACACTTTGTTACCTGAGAAGGTTCCTCGTATTTTTTGAAAAGCTAATTGAGCAAACAAATGAAGAGCGTGTTGCACTTTCTAATGAATTGATTATTTTCTTTAAAAAGATTCATTCAACCTTAGAAGAAAATGCGCCTTTATTAAAGGGTGAGATTAACAATGAGCAACGCAAGTTAATACTTGATAGCTTAGGTGAAGCGGGTAGTGAATATAGAAGTATTATTTACAAACAAACTTTTTGGGGAGAGAAAAGAACAATTTCATACAGAAGATTAAAAGCATTTGTTAAATTGAGTATTGAGTTTACTGAACATACCATCAATGCAAATAAGCGCGATGATAATATGTATCATTCTTATAATTTGATGAGTTTTCAAAACGATAATGAAGTCGCTATTGCTTATCTTAATGAAATGCTTGAAGGACAAGTTGCTGTGCTAAGCTCTGGCTATTTATCTCCTAAAGAAGCAGTGAGTTTATTGGACAGCATGAAACATAGTGCACTCTTTCGTCCAGATCAGTATAGTTATTTACTTTATCCTAATAAGAATCTCCCTAAATTTCTAGATAAAAATAATATACCTAAAAAGTTAATTGAACAATCGAAGCTTATTAACTTAATGCTTGCTTCAGGAGATAAATCTCTTGTTGAGCAAGATGTTAAAGGTGAATATCATTTTAATGGCAATTTTAAAAATGCATCGGATTTGGATAATGCTATAGAAAAACTAGATGCAGTGAAATATGGTCAACTAATTCTTAATGAAAAGCAGATTCTTTTAGAGATTTTTGAGACTGTGTTTGATCACAAGTCCTTTACTGGTCGCTCAGGAACATTTTATGGGTACGAGGGCCTTGGCTCTATTTATTGGCATATGGTTTCTAAACTTCAATTGTCTGTTCAAGAAGTATGTTTATTGGCTATAGAAACTAATGAATCACCAGAATTAATAGGTAAACTTTTAGAACATTATTACGAAATCAATGCAGGCATTGGTGTACATAAATCACCTTCACTATATGGTGCTTTCCCAACAGATCCCTACTCGCATACTCCGGCAAATAAAGGCGCGCAACAACCTGGTATGACGGGTCAGGTAAAAGAAGATATTCTAAGTAGATTTGGTGAGTTGGGTGTTTTTGTTGCAAATGGTTGTTTGTATTTTAACCCATGTTTATTGCGAAAAGACGAGTTTACCACCCAAGAACGCACGTTTAATTATGTTACAATTAACAACGAACATAAAACGCTAGCACCTATTTTAGGTTCTCTTTGTTTTACTGTTTGTCAAGTGCCTGTTATTTATAACTTATCTGATGAAAATTATCTGGAAATTGAAAAGAGGGATGGTTCATTATCCAAACAGCCTTCACATTACTTAGATAAAGAAACAAGTACACTTATATTTAGTAGAACCGGTGAAATAGTTCAAATTATTGTATATGTTAAAGGGTCTATTTTAAAGTAACAGCATGCCAAAGCTTAGTTTAATTTATTGTTTGTTAATTTCTATTGTTTTTACCTCTTGTGACTTCCAGAACAATTCAAATGAAACAAAGTATTTGGAGACGAATAAAACTGCTGCTCAGATTTTAGGTGATTCCAATTATTTGGCAATTTGCTATGGTGGTTATCGCGCCAATTCGCGGGATTCGCAACCTACCTTATCTCAACTAAAAGAGGATATGAAACTCATTAGTGCTATGGGAGTTAAAATTTTGCGCACATACAATACTAAATATGCAGAGATAAATAATCTATTGCAGGCAATCTCTGAGTTGAAAATAGACGATCCAACTTTTGAAATGTATGTGATGCTTGGTGCGTGGATAGATTGTGAAAATGCTTGGACTAATATTAAACCCAAACATGAAAGGGAAAATGAAAAGGCCAATGCTGAGGAAATCGCTAGAGCCGTAAAGTTAGCAAATCAATATCCTGAAATTATAAAGGTAATAGCTGTAGGCAACGAAGCGATGGTGAAGTGGGCAACTAGTTATTATGTATCGCCAAATATTATCTTAAAATGGGTAAATCATTTACAACAGTTAAAAGATGAAAATGGATTGCCCAAAGATTTATGGATTACCTCCTCTGACAACTTCGCTTCTTGGGGTGGTGGTGACTCCACGTATCATGTTACTGATTTAAAGAAATTGTTTCAAGCTGTAGATTATATCTCTATTCATACTTATCCCATGCACGATACGCATTATAATCCTGTTTTTTGGGGATTGAAGCCAAGTGAAAAGGGCCTAAGTAAAGAGGAAAAAATTGACTCGTTGATGATACGCTCATTAAACTATGCTAAAGAACAGTATTCTAATGTTTTTAGTTATATGCAATCGATTGGAGTGGATAAGCCAATTCATATTGGCGAAACAGGCTGGGCAACTCAATCTGATGGATTATATGGTAAGGAGGGGTCGAAAGCTTGTGATGAATATAAATCAGCTAGGTATTACCAATTGGTAAGGGAATGGACAAATAAAGAGAAAATTACATGCTTCTATTTTGAAGCTTTTGATGAAAAGTGGAAGGACGCTAAAAATCCCAATGGGTCTGAAAATCATTTTGGATTATTTACTATTGAGGGCAAAGCAAAGTTTGCTTTATGGGAAATGTTGGATCAAGGCGTATTTAAAAACTTGACAAGAGATGGTAGACCAATTGAAAAGACATACAAGGGCAGAAAAGAAGATTTACTTCATACCATTGAACTGCCATAGGGAGAAAAATTAAATCATGAAGAATAATAAACTACATTTCTATTGTTTTAATTTCATATCAATAATATTGATTTGTTTGTTTTTTATTCAATGTTCAAAAGGAAAAGAAATGACGATTGATGTATATGAAACCTCCGAAGAAGGAAATGCTTTAACCTTAATTCAAGATTTTAAACCTGCCGATAAATCATTAACAATACAAGTCAATCCTGAAAAGCAATTTCAAAAAATTACAGGATTTGGCGGTTCGTTTACTGAAGCGTCAGCTTTTTTATTAAATAAACTGAGTCCAGCAAATAGAAAGAAAATATTGGATGCCTATTTTAGTGATGAAGGTGCACGTTATTCTTTAACCAGAACACATATTGCATCCTGTGATTTTTCTTTAAGCAATTATACCTATGCTAAAGTAGAGAATGATTTGGAGTTAAAGCATTTTTCAATTGAAAATGATAAAGATGATTTAATCCCAATGATACTAGACGCACAAAAAATCTCGAAAGAAGGCTTTAAAATCATCGCCTCACCATGGACTGCACCGCCCTGGATGAAAGACAATAAAAGTTTTGTTGGTGGTAAATTATTACCTGAGTTTAATGATGCTTTTGCGCTTTACTTTTCAAAATATCTTTCTGCCTATAAGAAAGAAGGCATTAATGTTTGGGGTATTACGGTAATTAATGAGCCACATGGAAATGGCAATAATTGGGAAAGCACCTTATTTTCACCCAAAGAAATGACTGATTTTGTGCAAGATTATTTAGGTCCAAAATTGGAGAAGGATGGATGGGGTGACCTAAATATTTTTGGTTACGATCAAAACAGAGCTGGATTAAAAGAATGGGTAGATGAAATGTACAGGGATGAGAAATCTTCGAAGTATTTTGCTGGCGTTGCCATTCATTGGTATGAAAGCACCTATGATTATTTTCCAGATGCACTGCAATATGCGCATAAAAAGGCTCCTGAAAAGTACCTGATAGAAACAGAAGGCTGTGTAGATTCAGAAGTGCCAAAATGGAAAGATGACAAATGGTATTGGCAAAAAGAAGCCACGGATTGGGGATGGGATTGGGCCAGTGAAAAAGACCGTCATTTGCATCCCAAATATGCGCCAGTTAATAGATATGCTACGGATATCATTGGCTGTTTGAATAATTATGTGGATGGTTGGATTGATTGGAATATGGTTTTAGATACACAAGGAGGGCCAAATTGGTTTAAAAATTGGTGTGTTGCTCCTGTTATTGTAAATCCAGATAAAGATGAGGTTTACTTTACTCCATTATATTATGTAATGGCTCATTTTAGCAAATTTATGCGACCAGGGGCAGTTAAAATTGGTTGCGAAATAAATCACAAGGAGGTGATGGCTACTGCTGTTCAAAATCCAGATGGAAGCATTGTTATTGCTTTGTTTAATCCAACTGATGATAAATTCAGTATTTCAGTCAATTTAAAAACGGAAGTAAAACAAATTACTATAGATTCAAAAGCATTACAAACAATCGTTATTAAACAATAAATAGGTATGTCCAATCACAATTTATCACACAAAGTTCCAATAGGGCAAAAAGTTGCTTTTGGTCTCGGCATGCTTGCCAATCAAATGTTTCCTGCAATGATTGGAATTTTCACCGTTGTTCTGGTAGAAAAGCTAGGTTTTAGCGGTTTGTTACTTGGATTAACTTATTTTATTCCAAAGTTTTATGATGCTTTATTTGACCTCATTATGGGTTATGTAAGTGATAATACAAAATCGAAGTGGGGAAGAAGAAGACAATATGTATTAACAGGTGCCATAATTTTAGGAATTTCATTCGCATTAATGTGGCAACTTTACGGTGAAAACGGAGTTACCTATAATTTTATCTTCTTTTTAGGAATTTCTTTGATTTTTTATTCTGGACTTACCATTTTTAGCATTCCTTATGTGGCCATGGGTTATGAAATGAGTGATGATTTTCATGAGCGAACAAACATCATGGCTACTTCTCAACTCATTGGTCAATTAGCTTGGGTTATTGCACCGTGGTTTTGGGTAATTATGGCTGATAAATCATTGTTTCCCTCTAGTGATGTTGCGGTCAGAACTTTGTCGGTTTATGTTGCCATTGGCTGTTCTATTTTAGCAGCTATTCCAGCATTTTTTATTCCTAGTAAATCTACTTTAAACGAAAACTATAGCCCTATCGATTTTAAAGGAATTCTAAATAGTTTTGGAGAAATTAAAGAAGGGCTAAAAGCATCAATAGAAATTAAGCCTTTCAGAAAAATTTGTATAGCTACTTTTTTAATATTTAATGCTTTTCAAACAACTGCAGGCTTTTCTTACTTTATTATTAAATACTATTTATTTAAGGGCAATGAAGATGGTTTTGGATTATGGCCTACTTTGTTTGGGAGTATCGGAGCAATTATAACAACGGTTTTAGTGATTCCTATTGTTGCTAGAATGTCTAAAGTAATGGGAAAGAAGAAAGCATTTTTACTTTCTCAAAGCATTTCAATTGTAGGTTACATTTTACTCTTTTTACTATTTGTACCTGGTAAGCCTTATCTTTTTCTTTTTGCCTTACCTTTCTTTTCTTTTGGGATTGGTAGTTTGTTTACCTTAATGATGTCTATGACATCTGATGTGATTGATATTGATGAGTTGAATACGGGTAAACGAAGAGAAGGTAGCTTAGGTGCTATTTATTGGTGGATGGTAAAGTTTGGAACAGCTGTGGCTGGCTTGATAAGCGGCTTAATTCTTTCATTGGTCAGTTTTCAATCAAATGCCCCCACACAAACAGATGAAACAATGTTTTGGTTAAGGGTTTTCTTTGTAGGCATACCTATATTAGGAACATTAACTGCATTATGGGCAATGAAAGATTATGATATTGATGAGGCCAAAGCCTTAGAAGTAAGAAATCTTCTTGATAAAAGAAAAGCACCTTTAATGAAACAATCTTCTAGCTACCTATCAGGAAAATTAAGTGCATTACTTCAAAATAGCAATTTGAATAAAATTATTGGAACCGATTACAGTAAAAAAACAGAGACAGAAATTGAAATCCTGTTTTCTGAACAATTTAATACCGGTTTGAGTGGATTGTGTTTTAGCGCGTATGTTGAAGGTCAAAAAATTGGCGATATTTTATCAGCAGAACAAATTAGAAGAAGAATAGATATTATTGCTCCACATACAAAATGGATCAGGACTTTTTCAGCTACTGAAGGAAATGAATTGATACCAGAAATTGCCCACACTAAAGGAATTAAATCGATTGTTGGCGCTTGGATCAGCAATGATAAAGAAAGAAACGAAAAAGAAATTAATGCTTTGATTAAACTTGCAAATGCAGGATTGGTTAACATTGCAGCTGTTGGTAATGAAGTATTGCATAGAGGAGAAATTTCAGAAACCGAATTGATTGATTACATAAATAGAGTGAAGAAAGCCATTCCTAGTCATATTGAAGTGGGCTATGTAGATGCCTATTATCAATTTATAGAAAGGCCTAAACTGGTAGAGGTATGCGACTTGATTTTATGTAATTTTTATCCTTTTTGGGAAGGTGCCGCTATTGATTACTCTGTGTCATATCTTACGAATATGCTTGAAGTCACAAAAGCAATCAGCAATGGTAAAAGGATAATTGTAACAGAAACAGGATGGCCAAGTTTGGGAGAAACCTTTGAAAGTGCAATACCTTCAAGAATAAATGCAATGAAATATTTTCTCATTTCACAACAATGGGCAAACAATAATAACCTAGAGCTTTTTCATTTCTCTTCATTTGATGAATCTTGGAAAGTTGTTCAAGAAGGAAATTTAGGAACCTCATGGGGCTTATGGGATAAAAACGAAAAGTTCAAGTATAAAAAATAATCTATATAATATGTCATACAGAGAAGGTCATTTCTTTAATGCAGAAAACAAAGAGCACTATTCTCATTTTCAACAAGAAAGTGCACAAGAAGTAAATTGGATCAATTATTCAGAACTTGCAGTCGAAGATTTAAGAAGTTTATGGCACAAAACACTTCAATTGGGTATGCATGGCATTTGTTTTAGCATTTATGAGGATGGCCAAAAACCAGGTTCAATTATTACTGAATCGCAAGTAGAAAGACGCATTAATATTTTAAAACCATATGCAAAATGGGTTCGCTCGTTTTCTTGCATTGAAGGCAATGAACATGTGCCAAGAGTGGCAAAAAAGCATGGAATGAAAACGCTTGTTGGCGCATGGTTAGGAGATGATATGGAATTAAATGAAAGAGAAATTGAAAGTTTAATAGCCATGGCAAAGGAAGGATTGGTGGATGTTGCGGCTGTAGGAAATGAAGTGATGTACAGAAAAGATTTAACCGAAGAGCAACTATTGACCTATATCCAAAGAGTTAAAGATGCCATACCTCATATTCCTGTTGGTTATGTAGATGCTTATTATGAGTTTTCGCATAGGCCAAGAATTACGGAAATTTGCGATGTTATTTTAACTAATTGCTATCCGTATTGGGAAGGATGCCCAATTGAATATTCTTTTGAACACATGAAGAGTATGTTTGAATCTGCAAAACATGCCGGACAAGGTAAGCGTGTTATCATCACAGAAACTGGATGGCCAAGCGAAGGTGGTGCATTTAAAGCATCAATTGCTACCAATGAAAATGCCATGAGATATTTTATAGATTGCCAGAACTGGTGTAATGCCAATAGGATAGAGAATTTCTATTTTGCTTCTTTTGATGAGTCTTGGAAAGTAGGTCCAGAAGGAGATGTTGGAGCTTATTGGGGACTTTGGGACAAAAACGAAAAGATAAAATATTAATGACTAATTTTTTTCAGCAATTTAACTTACCATTTGCTAAAGCTATTTGTTATTCAGGTTTTAGAGATGGACAGCAACCAGGAGGAATCACTCCTTCCTATGAAGAGATTAAGGAAGATTTGCTGCTTCTTAAGCCTCATTGGAATTACCTTCGTTTGTATGATTGTGATGAGCATGCATTAACCGTTATCAAAGTTATTCAAAACGAAAAATTAGACTTTAAAATAATGCTTGGGGCTTACATTGTGGCCGAAATGAATAATCATGGTTGTCCTTGGAATGGCGGAGTTTATGATGAAAAACAGCTTGAGGAGAATGTAGTAGCCAACAACAAAATTATTCAGCGCCTTATAGATTGGTCTAATCAATATCCTGAAATTATATTTTCTGTTTCATTAGGCAATGAAGCTTGTGTTGATTGGACAGACCATTTTGTACCTGTAGACCGTGTGATTGAATTTGCAAAGAAAGTGAAGCAAAATATTAAGCAACCCATCACTTTTTGTGAGAATTATGTTCCATGGCTAAATTACCTTAAGCCACTCGTAAGCCATATTGATTTTATTTCAATCCATACCTATCCTGTTTGGGAATATAAACACATACATGAATCTGTTGAGTTTTCAATTGCGAATTATGATCTAGTAGTTAATCAATATCCTGGAGTACCAGTGGCAATTACAGAGGCTGGATGGGCCACCAATTCGCACGGAAGAGGAATAAATACTGAGCACGTAAATGAAGAAAATCAGAAAATTTATTATGAGGACCTGATGGACTGGTCTGAAAAAAATAATGTTTTAACCTGTTTTTTTGAAGCATTTGATGAGAATTGGAAAGGCTCATCAGACCCCATGGAACCAGAAAAGCATTGGGGTATTTTTAAAGCAGATAGAACACCTAAATTGGTGGTAGATAAAAATAGTAGTAGTTAAAGTTGAAATGCAAAGCCTTCCTCTTCTAATATTTTATACCTCTTGATATCAAATTCAAAGAGCTTTGCTGGCCTATGAGACACATTTTCTTTGGTCTCATTAAGTGGTTTTAAAATATTCATCTCCAGAATTTTTTTTCTAAAGTTCGACTTATCAAACTTACATCCTAATAAAGCTTCATATAATGTTTGGAGCTCCAACAACGTAAATTTTAGGGGTAGTAATTCAAAACCTGTTGGTTTATGCCTAACCTCATTTTTTAAGGTCTCAATTCCCTTAACTAAAATATTATAATGGTCAAATGCTAATTCAGGTAAATCATTAATGTTAAACCATTTAGCTGACTTTGCCCAAGAAGACGCAAAAGGATTATGGTTCAAACTATTTACTAATGAAAAGTAACCTATTGTTACAACTCGGTCCAACGGGTGTCTATCAACATTTCCAAAAGCAAAAAACTGTTTCATGTAAATGTTTTTTAATCCTGTGAGCTTTTCCAACACGTTATTAGCAGCATCACATAAGTTTTGTTCAGGCTCTACAAGATCTCCAATTAAGGCCCAGTGACCTTTAAATGGCTCCAAACTTCTTTGTACCAACAAAACTTTTATTTCACCTTCTTGGTAACCAAATATCACACAATCAACAGATAAGCCGAAATTAAAGTATTCGTTAAGGGGTAATTTATACTCAGAAATATAATACGGATTTGGACCTTTCATCATGCAAATTTAGGGGCGTTTTTGTTTTAAAGTAAAAGTACTTATAGTATTTTTAACTTTAAGCATTTTTACTTAACTTGCATTATTAATTTAAAAATAACTTCAGATATGAAAAAAATCGTTACTACTAGTCTATTCATACTTATGGCAAGTATTGGATTTTCTCAAAATGCACCAATTAATTTTGAGACAGGCGGACAAGGCGCAACTTGGACATGGACAACTTTTGAAAATGCTTCAAATCCATCATTACAAATTGTTAACAATCCTAGTTCTGCAGCACCAAACACCTCAAGTAGTGTTGCAAAATTTACTGCATTACCAGGTGGTAAGCCTTGGGCAGGCTGTGAGTCCGCTAAAGGAGCAACTCCAGATATTGGTACTTTTACTTTAACTGCCTCAAACGCTATTGTTAAGATGATGGTTTATAAAAGTAAAATTAGCGACGTTGGAATTAAATTCGCAAAAAATGATAATTCAGCTATCCAGGAGATCAAAGTTGCTAATACCAAAATCAATCAATGGGAAGAATTAACATTTGATTTCACATCAAAAATTGGTACGCCAGAAGCATCAAACATTACCCAAATTGTGGTATTCCTGGATTTTTATTCTGGTGCTGCAGATAGAACTGATACTACTGTTTCTTATTTCGATAATATTACTTTTAGTGCTGGCACTACCTTACCTGAACCAACTGTTGGTGCAACTGCACCTACTAAACCAGCTTCTGATGTGATTTCATTGTTCAGCAATGCCTACACCAACGTGGCTATTGATACTTGGAGAACAGGCTGGTCTGCTGCTACACTTACGGATGTAAAAATTGGTTCAGACGATATTAAAAAATATTCTGCTTTAGATTTTGTTGGAATCGAAATGATTGCTAGTCAAATTAACATAAGCGCTATGGATTTATTTGAACTTGACGTTTGGTCTCCAAATTCAACTACTTTTAGATTCAAATTGGTTGATGCAGGTGCTGATGGAAAAATTGGTGGTGGGGATGACAAAGAACATGAACTTACCATTACTCCTACATTGAATGGTTGGAATCATGTGTCGGTGCCAATCGCTAATTTTACAGGCCTTACAACCAAATCAAATATTGCACAACTTATTTTTTCAAGTGCACCCGCAGGTACTTCTATTGTTTATTTGGATAATATTATGTTTTCTAAAGCTTCAGTTGTGCTTGAACCAACAGTTTCTGCACCAGCTCCTACCAAATTGGCTAAAGATGTTATTTCATTGTTTAGTAACGCTTATACAAATGTAACTGTAGATACTTGGAGAACAGGCTGGTCTGCTGCTACACTAACAGACATCAAAATTGGATCAGACGATATTAAAAAATATACAGCCTTAGATTTTGTAGGTATTGAGATGGTTGCTAAACCAATTAACGTCTCTCTAATGGATTCATTTGAATTTGATGTGTGGACACCTAATTCTACAAGCTTTAGATTCAAATTAGTTGATGCTGGTGCTGATGGAACTATTGGTGGCGGTGATGATAAGGAGCACGAACTTACTATTACTCCTACTCTTAACGGATGGAATCATGTATCAGTGCCAATCTCTAATTTTGTAGGCCTAACAACTAGATCAAATATTGCACAACTTATTTTCGCAAGTTCACCTGCTGGTACTTCTATCGCATACATCGATAATGTTTTGTTTAGCAAAAAACCTGCTATAGGGATGGCTGCTATTGAGCAAGAATTAATTGGTGTTTATCCAAATCCTGCAAGCAAATCATTAACTATTAATACCATAAAAGATATTCAAAGTGTTGTTATTTACAATACTTTAGGTCAAGTTGTATTAACAACATTACCAAATACCAATGATGTAAGTATTGATATTGCTAATTTGCCAAATGGTTTATATACTGTTAAAGCTACTATCAATGGTGTAGATACTTTCAAGAAAATTATCAAAGAATAATTTAAATTTTTAGATGATATAAAAGGGCAATTAGTTAATTCTAATTGCCCTTTTTATTTAAAGTAGTTCTATAACTTGGTTTAAGCAAATGCTTCAAATGCTAATTTCTTTGCAATTTCCCCTTTCTTGTTGAAAAAAATCATTCAAATATAGATTTTGAATATTCTAACTTTGATTACCTAAAGTATGAATATTTTAAAAAGATATTTTTTAGCAGTTGTTTTTATAACATTGGCGTATAATAGCTCTGCTCAGTTTTCTGAACCTGATTATAAAGTTAATCCAAGATTTTTTGAAGAATTAGGGCAGGATACTAAAGAGCAAGATTTGCTTAACTTTTTAGATGATTTTGTTATTCTGGTTTCCAAATCAAGACTTCCATTACGCGAAGCCATGCGCTGTCAAGAAGCATTACAGCAGTTTTTTGATGAACACCCCAAGTTTGAGAAACATCGTTACATGCTAGATTTACTTGGAATTGTAATTGCAAATAACAGGAAGGATTCTGTTGCCTATCAAACACAATTAAATGCTGCTCGGCAAACTTTAATAGGTAGCCCTAGAATAAATGAACTAATACGATTTGATTTAGAACTTGCACACCATTTGATTTCAACTGGTAAAATAGGGGATGGCTTAATGGCCCACCTTGAAGTAGAACAGATTGTTTCTAAACATGGCTTTGAAAATCTAAACAAAAGCGGAAAGTTGTATGCTGTGATTAATGCTAACTCCTTTGGTTTATATTTTTTTAATGCACTCAAATATGACTCTGCCGAATTATATTTTTTAACAGGATTAAAAAGAGCAAAATTACTTACAAGTGAAGTTTGGCAAGGAATTATTTCTGGAAATTTAGCAGTAGTACTTTTAAAAAAAGGAAGGCATAAAGAGGCAAAGGAGCTCCTGCTTAAAGATTATTATCACTCAACTGCAAATGGAGAAATGGGAAGTGCTATTCATGCTTTGTTTTTTTTAGCCGACATTGAAATTGCCAATAACAGGCCTGTGCAAGCCAAAGCATTTTTGGATACCGCCATTATTGAATTGAAAAGGGTTGGAGAGGATGATGTTGGGTTTAGAACCGATTTTGATTTTGAAATGCGTTTTAGATTAGGAAAGTTGGCACAAACCACAGGCAAACATAAGGAAGCACTAGACTATTATGATGAATTTTATGGAGTCGTTTCAGCAGACCACGATAAATTGCATGCGCAGTTAGTAGCTAAAAATGCCGACCGTTATTTTATAGAAGATAATGCCTACAAAGTGATTCATTTGGAAGAGCAAAGAACTCAGAGTTTGTTTTTGTTAGGTATTTTTACGCTATTGATAATTTTAATACTTGCATTACTTATTGTTTCTAGAAGATATAATGAAAAACTAAGCATAAGGAATGCCGAAATAGAAGCTCAAAAATCTAGATTAGAAGAACTTAACCAACAGAAGAATAAGCTATTTTCTATAGTTGCACACGATTTAAGAGGACCTTTGGGTATCTTAACGAGCTTACTGGAAATGTTTCAAGAAAAGGATATCACAAATGAAGAATTAATAACCTATAGCAATAAAGTAAGTAACTCATTAGCCGGACTTAATGTAATGCTTGATAATCTGCTCAATTGGGCGCGCGCTGGAATGGAAAAAGGCATAAGCGCTAGGGTTAGTGATATTAATATTTGTAATCTTTCTAAAGAGGTGTTAAGTCAATTAATGCCTCAGGTGACTAATAAAAACCTTCACGTAAACTTTATTTGTGAAAGAGATTTTTGTATAAATACAGATGAAGCATTATTAACTGTGGTAATTAGAAACCTATTAAGCAATGCCATCAAATTTTCTCCTGAAAACAGTTGGATAGATTTTAGTGTTAAGGAGAATCCTGCAGACAGCTTGCTTGAAATTGAAATTACTGACAATGGTGTAGGCATGACAAATGAGGTATTACAAAATATCCTAAATGAAGGTTCCAGAATATTAAGCACACCAGGCACTAAGGGAGAAACTGGCACTGGCTTAGGCATCTTATTATCCAGAGATTTTACAGAAACCTTAAAGGGACGTTTAACCGCCAAAAGTGAATTAGGTAAAGGCACAACTTTTACCCTCTCCTTGCCACTTTAATTTATTTTGTAAATCTATCTTCAACCTAGGTTAACCATCAAATTGGCTCTATAAATTAACAAATAGTCCAAAATAAATTTGGGCTTTTTCTTATCGGTTTGAACCTAAGCACTAAATAGTTTTTAAATCTGCTTTTAATTCGATGTTAATTTTTATATCCTTGAATCTATATTAAAAGCAAGTCTCAAGAACCTATGGAATTGATATGCCAGTATGATTTACTCAGGTTGAAGTCTTACCAAACTGTGCAAAAAGGTATCCAATTTTTGAACCAAGATTCCTTACATGCTTTTTGCTTTTATGGCCTAGATTATTTTAATTATTCATTTAAAATAAGTATGGCTTCTTATTCTGAAAATGAACTCAAAATTATTCATGATTTTTATAGAAGCCATGGGGTAACAAAATTCAAAGTACTTTCACCTTTACTTGAAGAAAATTTACTTCAAGCAGGTTTCAAGATTGAGAATTCCTTTATCAAACAAACTTTACCAACCTTAAATTTACTTGATGATATTGGTCCTACTACTTTTGAATTGGTGAATGAAAACAATATTGACATTTTCACAGAAACTTATTTAACAAGCTTTGAAGCTAAAGATAAAAACCTAAATGAGGTAATCAATAACTTTAAGCAATTACTTTTGCATAGTAGCATCAAACTTTTTATAATGAAAGACAATGATATTGCTGTAGGAGTAATTATTAAGTATATTAATAATGAAAAAGGACTTTTAGCAGGTGGTGCAGTATTGCCAATGTATCGCGCTAAAAACTACCATAAAGATGGAATAAAGTTTAGGGTAAATCAATTGCTTTCAAACCCTGCTATTAAAGAAATTGAGACATGGACTTATGCCAATTCTCAAAGCAATAAGAATATGCTAAGCTGCGGATTTGTAGATAGCAAGACCTATCATTTGTATGCATCTAATTGAAAGGATATTATATAATTTCGAACAGCTACCAAATGCAATAGCACTTGTTTATAAGGATACTTCAATAACCTATGCGCATTTAAAAAAAGAAGTTCAAAGTCGAGCTTCCTACCTTCAACAAAAAGGTGTTTTTAATCAATTTATCGGAATAAAAAATGAAGACCCAATTGAGCATATTTATAGCATTCTTGCTGTTGTAATTTCTGGCAATTATTACCTTTCTATTACACCAGAAAATGATTTCTTATTGAGCATTGAAGATATTGTTTTACCAGAACTTTGGATTGTAGATTCTTACAATGAGTTAAACGCTATAAACGAAATTGCTATAAAGGTTATAAATGAAAACAACCTTCCTTTTACACCTTTAAATTATTCCTTAAACAATTTCCTTTGTGCATTTTATACAAGTGGTTCAACTGGAAGTCCCAAATTAGTAATTCATACCTTAGAAACAATTACTGCCGATACCAATCGACAAGTAGTTACTGGCAATTTAGGTTTTGGGGATTGTTTTGATTTCATTTTTTCATTCTCATTTAGTGCCTCCTTAGCCTGCATTTTCACTGCCTTTAGCAGTGGCGCTAAACTTGCAGTATATCCGCTTAAGTTGCTTGGACTGGGTGGACTTCCCAATTTTTGGAAAAAAGAGAATGTAACACATGCCTCCATTTCTGTAAGTACGTTTAGGGCTTTAACCAAACTCAAATTCCCTTACAAATCACTTGGTTCTTTAAAAGTGCTCTGTATTTCTGGAGAGGCACATCTAGAGAAGGATGTAAATTTATTCTTTGAGTTGTTTCCATCCACATGTCAAATGGAAGTGGCTTATGCTACCACTGAAACAAGAACTATTGCAAGGCAACTTATTAATACAGAAAATAGATTGGCTTTACCTGTTTTTACTTTAGGAAAACCAGTTGCAGATAAACTTGTAAGTATTAGAGATGAAAATGGAAAGGTGCTCGAACCAAATAGCAGTGGTGAAATCTATGTGAGTTCAAAACATATAACGAATCAATACTTTTCAAAAAAGGCAGAAACAGAAAATGTATTTGGCACAGAACACGAATTGATACTTTATAAAACTGGTGATTTCGGATATTTTAATGAAGAAGGTTATCTGTTCTACCAAGGAAGAGTTCACCAAGAGGAAAAATTAAATGGAGCCAAAATCAACTTTTTTGTTTTGGAAAAAGTTGTTGAGGCCTTGCCAGGAGTTGACAATGCTTTTGCATGCATTTGTTTATTTGACCAAATTCCTAAACTATTGCTTGCCTATACTGGTAATTCTGCTTTTTCTAGTAAGGAGATCTATAATTGTATAGCAGCAAATTTGCCTTTAAATTATATTCCTTCAAAAGCTGTTTATCTCCCTAAATTTCCGTTAACACATTCTGGTAAACGCGATAAAGAAGCTATTGAGGCATTACTTATAAATCAATTTAATGATTTTCCTCCCCTAGATTTGCTATCATCCCTTGATAGTAACACTCTTATTGAAACGCTGAAAGGGATTATTGGAGAAGTTTTAACCATTCCAGTTAGTCGCATTCAAAACCTTCATCATTTTTCTATTGATTTAGGTGGTGATTCAATGGCAGCGCTAATTTGCCTTAATCATATTGAAGTAAATTTCAAGGTGTCTATGACTTTAAATGAGTTTCTAGAAGCTGGGAATGTTCATAGTTTAAGATTATTAGTTGAAGAAAAATTAAAATTGAATGATAATACATGTTTTAACATTAAGAAGATTTCTGGTCAACCCTATTTTAAACAAGCCATCCTATTTATCGGTGTCTTCGAGGATAATGCTAGGCAGCGTTATTACAATTCTTGGTTAAAAGAAAGTTATCAGATTTTTGAGTTAACTGTAAATATATTTGATACTAATTTTAACTATGAAAATGCGATAATGAATATTGCCGAACAGGCTAAGAAATTAAAAATAAATTGCTTGTTTGGATATAGTTTTTCAGGTTTTATTGCGTATTCGATAGCAAACATTACGCCGTCAATTAAGCAAGTAATTATGCTAGATACTATTTATTATTTTAGGTCTGAACCAATTTTAAATCGTACCAATAGGTTAAAAACACTTTTTTATAAAGCAGTTAAAAACAATGACCCAGCTTTTCCTATTATATATGCTTCAAATTGGATAAAGAATTTTTTCAATCATACTCTTGGTGTAAAAATTATAAAAAGCACCCGTCCCTCAGAGGCAACCTTGTTGTATTATCAAAAAATTAATACGGCCTTGGTTCATATAAAGCCACATCCATCTCAAGCACATTGTCTTTATTTTCTTGCAGGCAGAAGTTTAACATCACCTCAATACCAGGAGCTTGGCTGGAAGCCATTGTTCGATGGCGGAATGCAGATCATCACCTTAAATGCATTTCATGGTGAGATAGGTTCAAACCGAAACCAAGAAAAAATTATTAATTGTATGAAAAAGCTATTGAAGTAATTAGAACTGTGTAGCATAGCTTTATGCTAAACGCCTAAAAAATTAGTAGATAAGAGTAACTACATTTTCGTAATTTGCTGTCCAAATAATACTATTAAATTGAAAATCATTGGAATTACGGGTACCCTTGGCGCTGGCAAAGGCACTATTGTAGATTATCTGGTAGAAAAATATGGGTTCAAACATTTTTCTGTAAGGGGTTACCTCATAGAAGTTATGCAGGCCCAAGGGCTTGAAATTAATAGAGACAACATGGTTACCACAGCCAATGGCCTACGCGCAACTTATGGTCCAAGTTATATTGCAGAAGCCCTGCACAAACAAGCCATTGCAACAAACCAAAACTGCATTATAGAAAGCATTAGAACCCTCGGAGAAATTGAGGCCCTGCGCGCCAAAGGTAATTTTAGTTTATTTTCTGTAGATACAGATAGACAAATTAGATACGATAGAATTCTATTAAGAGGTTCTGAAACAGATAAGGTTTCTTTTGAAACCTTTGTAGAAAACGAAGAGAGAGAACTTACCGCTTCCGACCCCAACAAGCAAAACCTATCAGCTTGTATGGCGCTGGCAGATGTTCATTTTACCAATAATGGAACCTTTGATGAATTGTATTTACAAATTGACAAAGCCTTAAGTTTACCATCATGAGTATAACAAATACAGAGCACTATGTGCGCCCAACTTGGGACCAATACTTTATGGAAGTTATGGAGGCGATAAGTAAACGCGCCACTTGCGGTAGGGGAAGAAGCGGTTGCGTAATCGCAAGAGATAATCAATTATTGGTTACAGGTTATGTTGGTTCTCCCATTGGGCTTCCGCATTGCGATGAAGTTGGGCATCAAATGAAAAAGGTTCTCCATGAAGATGGCAGCATTACAGAACATTGCGTTCGTACCGTACATGCCGAACAAAATGCCATTTGTCAGGCGGCTAAAAATGGCGTGGCTTTAGAAGGCGCAACTTTATATTGCAGAATGACGCCTTGCCGTGTTTGTGCTATGCTAATTATTAATTGTGGGATAAAAAGGGTGGTATGCGAAAGAAAATACCACGCAGGCACCGAGAGCGAAGAAATGCTAAGCAATGCTGGGGTAAGTTTAGAGTTCTTTCACGATGAGGTGCAATCTTATGAAAAACATAAATAATAAGTAATGGCAGGTTTTGATTTGATGTATGAATTTAGGTCGATTAGGCCTACTGATAATTTTATTCTGGCTAGAATCATCAGAGAAAATATTGAAGCATTGGGATTGCCTACAGCAGGCACTGCGCATTCTGACCCTACAACGGATAATTTATTTAACCTGTTTCAAACGCCAGGCTCTGCCTATCTAGTTTTAGAAGTAAATGACCAAGTGGTAGGTGGTTGTGGCATTTACCCTAGCAATGGTTTGCCTACCCATTATGCAGAATTGGTAAGGTTCTTTTTATCTCCAGAAATTCAGGGCAATGGTTTTGGCAATGTGCTGATGGAAAAATGTGAAGCGCTTGCCAAAGAAAACGGATATACACATATTTACTTAGAGTCTTTTCCAGAAATGGAAGCTGCAGTGCATTTATACGAGAAATTTGGATATCAAAGGTTGGATAAGGCTTTGGGCAATACAGGGCATTTTTCTTGTAATGTTTGGATGCTCAAAGAATTGCTTTAGCATAGCACTTGAAATGCTATTTGGGGATTTGCGAAACAGGGGGCGGATCGCCAGGTTTTCTACCCGTTTTCTGAATTTGTAATCCCATTAAAAAATTCCTTAGAATTTGGTCCTTGCAAACCCTGAATTTTTCATGTTCTGGGTTTCTAAAAAGTGCAGCCAGTTCGCTTTTGCTGAACCGAAAATCAGCCAACAAAAGAATTTCAAGAATGTCTTCATCTTTTAGGTTCAAAGCAATTCTTAGTTTTCTAAAGATTAAGTTGTTGTTTAAACTTTTTTCAGGTTTTGGAACTTCACTTCCTTTTTCACCTCTATTTTTAATGATAAACCCATTTAAAAATGCTGCAAGTTGAACATCATAAAGTGGAATAAATCCAGCTTCCTCGTCTTTCTTTAACCAATTTGTGATTTGTTCTATGTTAACTTCGTTTCCACCTTTTAAAAAATGCTCAGTCATTGCCGTATCAGAGATTCTGAACGTATAGCGAAGTCGTCTAAGTATATCGTTGTTATTCATAATAAAGGGGCAATTTAACATTATTTTAAGCTTAAACAGACTTTCTTTGTAACACATAAAATAGCCGTAATATGTTTCCTAAACCATTTAAAGTAAGTTTTTTATTTACTTTTTACTTCTTGTTTTCTTTTACAATTGTCCTTGCACAACCTATTTCAGGAAGCAAAACGGTTTGTACAACGGGTTGCGATTATCCAACCTTAAATGCTGCAGTTTCCGCATTAAATCTTAATGGTGTGGCAACTGGTGGAGCCATTATAGAAATTGCAAACGGACATACAGAAACGCTTCCAAATGCTGGCTTGAGTTTAGGTTCGGCCACCTTAAATGCAAGCTTAAGTGCTTCAAATCCTTTAGTCATTCGTAAGAGTTTGACTGCTGGTGCAAAACCAGTATTTACCTCTGGCGCTGGAACTGGCGGAATGGATGCTATGTTTAGGTTAATTGGTGTGGATTATGTAACACTAGAGAATCTTGTTTTTAATGAAGCTAATACCAATGCAACAAGTACCACCCAGTATGAGTATGGCATTATGCTGGTAAAAAGAAATGGTGTAAATCCTGTGGATGGTTGCCAATACAACACTCTTAAAGATTGCGAAGTTACTTTTAGGCGAAGTTCTTTCATGACCCCAACAGGTATATACGCCGCCAATCATGTGTCTTCAAATTTCTCATCTATTCCCTATACGCTTATTTCAGATGCTCACTCTTTTAATACCCTAGAAGGAAACATCATTACCAATGCGCAAATTGGTATCTATTTTAGTGGGATATTCATATTCCCTTCTTTCCCTTTTTTATATGATCAAGGCAATACCATAGGCAGGGAAAATAATGGAAATATTATTAAACGTTTTGGGTCAAACAATACTTCTACTGCATCTGGTATAATAGCCCATTTTCAAAACAACTTGCTCATTGAAGGCAATAATATTTCTGGCGGTGGAACCAGTTTTTCTAATACTTTAAATGGAATATATTTGCAATACTTTATAAGTGCTAGTGTAAGAGCAAATACAATTTCAGATACCTCTTCCACAGGCACTAATAACGGAATATTTATTGGTAGTTCGTATGTAAGATTACTTATTGATAGTAATTTTATCGTCAATGGTTTGTCGTTGAATGCAACATTTAATGGGATTGATGCAATTGCCAATGAAACACTAATTATTTCTGCCAATAGGATTGGGAATAACCGCTACCAAGGAACTTCAGGAGGAATTTTTACAGGCATACAGTTAACCTGCGCGCAAAATAAATATTCTTCCATCATTAGAAATGAAATTTATGGCAACTATAGCAATAATAGTTTTTATGCTATTAACCTGTTTGGTTCGCAAGGCATTGGAAGGGTTTTTAACAATAGGATTTATGGCAGTACCTGCCTAAACGGACAGCATATTGCCATTTTCAATAACCAAAACTCAAATCAAGCAGATAGTGTTGTGGGTAATGAAATCTTTGACCTTAGTAATTTGGTAAATGGCTCAGTGCTTGGATATTTAAAGCCAATTACTGGTACAGCTAATACAGGAGTAAAAGTGATAGAAAACAATACCTTTTATAATCTTAGAACTAAATTAGGCACAGTAAAAGCCATTGAATACAACAATAGCAACGCACAAGTAAACATTTCCCGAAACAAGATTTATGGGTTTAGATCCGATTCAATTAACGTTACCCTGACAGGGATAGAAATTGGATCAGGCGCCCTAAATGTGAACATTAGCAATAACCTTATAAATGATTTTGAAACGTATTATAGTCCAATTGTTGGCAATATTTATGGCATTTATATTAATAACTCAAATGCCAGTAATGTTAGTCGAATCTACCATAACACTGTTTACTTCAATGCTCAGAATTCTGGAAACCTAGTTTCTTATTGCTTGCGTGCAGGTATATTCTCGCAAGTAGAAACTCGAAACAATGTTTTTATCAATAAATCATTGGCAACCCTCAATGGCTTTAATGCAGCCTATTATAGAGAAGGTAGCAATTTGGCTACTTACAGAATAGGTTCAAACCATAACCTATTTTATGCAGAAGGAACACCAGGAAGATTTGCTATTTTCTTTGATGCCTCAATTAAAGATAGTACCCTTTCACAACTCAAAAGCAGGTTGTCACCAAGAGAGTCTGAAAGTTATTTTGAAGATGTTGTATTTCAACAAGCGTTGTTTCAGCCATTCAATTTAGCACCCAATACAAGTGTTCCCACTCAAATAGAGTCTGGTGCCAATTTAATTGATACTCCTATCATGGTGATAAGAGATATTGAGGGTTTAATGCGTTCTACTAAATTCCCAGATGTTGGCTGTTATGAAGGTGCATTTTTGCCTTCCGATTTGATTAAACCAGCTATTTCTTATTTACCCTTAAGAGGTGTTTCACCTTATCAAGCTGCTCCGCAAGTAAGGGTTTTTGCTTCAGATAGATTTGGTATTAAAGGCACAACATCTAGTAGACCGCGTCTTTACTTTAAAAAGAAAACAGATGCCAATGCCTTTGTTGCCAATACAAATGCAAATGGAGGCTGGAAGTTTGTATTAACCACAGATTCTGTATCGCCTTTTAACTTTCAAATAAACTATGCCTTGCTTCAAAGTGCTTTGTTGCCTGGCGATACCATAGAGTTTTTTGCAACTGCAGAAGATAGCAATAGCAATGTAGGAGCTGGTTTTGTAACATTGGCTGGCAATCCATTATCAACTACCCTTGCGGCTAGTAATTTCCCCGCAACAGGTCAAATTAGTTTCTTCCCTGTTTTCGATACGCTTTCAGGTACTTTTACTGTGGGCAATGGCGGTAATTTTAATTCACTCACTGCGGCCTTAAGAAGATTTGAGGCTAGTGTACAAACAGGGCCAGTAACTTTATTACTCACCAATGCAATTTATACAACACCCACCTTTGGTGGCTTAGAAACCTTTCCATTGTCACTTAGGGCATCTATGGGAATGTCGGCCACAAACACCTTACTTATCAAACCTGCCACAGGTGTAAGTTCGCTTATTTTTGGCGCATCCGATTCAGCCTTGTTTGTTGTTAGAGATGGCGTAATTGGCTTTACCTTTGATGGCTCAAATGCTAATTCTAACAGCAGAAATGTGAGTTTGCGAAATACACACAACAATGCGCAAAGCGTAGTGTTTATCCAATCTAACAATACAAATGACGGCGTAAAGAATGTAGAATTTAAAAACCTAAACCTTAAAGGTGGAAATATAGGTACCACCCAAATTGTAATCATTGGCGCTAGAACAGGTATTGGTCCACAAGCCATTGTTAAGGCTGCTGGAGCAGACAGAATTACCATTAGAAACTGTAATTTATATTTTGGCGTATCTGGACTCTTAGCCATTGGTTCAGCCACTTCGCCCATTAGCAATTTGTTGATTGAAAACAATCGTTTTAGTACAGATAGTTTTAATTTAAACTTGGCAGGAACAGGTATTTATATCGAAGGGGTTGATAAAGCGGTTGTAAATAAAAATTCCATTATTAATTTTTTTACACAGTTTGTTCAAATTGTGAGCGGTATAACAATTGGGGAGTATGTAACTAATTCAAGTATCAAAAGTAACATTATCCATAACATAGAAAGTGCCAATAACAACAGCACCGGTTGTTACGGAATTTCAATTTCTTCTGGCATTGGTGTAAACAATGATTCAATTTATAACAATAGTATTTCGCGTATTATTTCTTCAACCAGTGGCAATGGCTTTGGAAATATTTTTAACACCTTTGGAATTAGAATTGAGGGCGGTACAAATATTAAAGTAGTTTACAATTCCGTGCATCTTTCTGGTGGTTCAAGTTTTGGCAATGGGGCCAATGGTTCAGGTGCGATGCAAATATTTGGTAATGGCCCGTTTACTGGTTTAGAAATTAGAAACAATGTCTTTAGCAATGGTATAGGGAATTCTATTAGTGGTTCCAGGAACGCGGCTATTTGGGTTTCTACTACCTTACCAATTGCTGGTGCAGTGATTAACCACAATAATTATTTTGCAAATAGCCTTAATGGTGTATTGTTAACAAGTGGTTTGAGTTCTTTTAATACACTAGCAGAATTAAGGTCTGTGCTGGGTGGCAATGCCAATTCAATTTCAAGCAATCCCTTATTTGTGAGCAATAGTAATCTTAGGCCAAGTAAGGGTGGAGCACTCCGCATGGGTATGGTTATTCCAGCAATCAACCGAGATTTATTAGATTCCATGCGCTCAACTACACTTACGCGCATAGGTTGTTATGAAAATGAATATGATGTAAATCCACCCGTATTTGGGGCACACCAAAATGCTGCCAATAGTGGTGCAATTCCGTTAAGAACTCTGCAATCTTTAATAATCACTGATACCATGAGTGGTATAAACATTGCCAACGGCAGAAGACCTCGTGTATATTTTAAAAAGAAATCAGAAGGCAATGGTTTCGGGTTGAACCAAAATAGCTTTAATGGCTGGAAGTATGTTGAATCTGCTAGCAATGCCTCGCCATTTACGTTTACATTAAATTATGCCTTGCTTACTTCTTTACCAATTGTTGGCGATTCTATTTATTATTTCTTTGTAGCAGCAGATAGTGCAGGTAATTATGCGGCATTACCTTCATTAGGTTTTAACAGTGGGAGCATGGACAGTCTATTAACGCCACCCACCAACCCTTTTAGGTTTAGTATAGTCGCACCACCTTTAGCGGGTGTTTATAGAGTTGGAACTGGCGGCAACTATACTACTTTAACTGCAGCAGTTACTGACTTGCATCAAAGAGGTGTTTCTGCTCCAGTTACTTTTTTGCTAACCCAAACCACCTATTCCCCACCTACAGAGTCTTTTCCTTTTACATTTTCAAACCTTATTCAAGGTGCAAGTGCCACCAATACCATAAGTATAAGACCAGCCAATGGGGTTCAAGTAAGTATTACTGGTTCTGGTTCTCCTGCAGTTTTTCAGCTAAATGGGTGCAGCTTTGTTAATATCAATGGTTCAGACACGTTAAGTAAGGCGGGTAGAAAAATCACGATAACAAACACTGTTGGTGCCCCTTGTGTGATAATAGAAAATGATGCTTCCTTTAATCAAATTAGAAATTGCAATCTATACAGTGACCCATTTTTAAATAATGATGGCATTGTTAAATTTGGGAATCGATTGATCACAGGAAATGACAATAATATAATTGATAGTTGTTTAATTGGCGCCTTTAGCCCTTCCTTGCGGCCTTCGGTTTGTATTTCGGCTAATGCAACTACAGGTCCTTCACAAGCCTTTTCAAGTAATAATATTATTTCTAACAATGAGATTGTTAGTCCCAATAACTTTGGAATATTCATTGATAATGACAATGAAAATTATAGCATAATTGGGAATAGTTTTTATAAGAACTTCACCTATACGCATGCAGGCAACTTTTCATTTATTCGATATTCTGCCAATGGGGCGCTTATTGCTAATAATTTCTTTGGAGGCTCCGCGGCTAATTGTGGTGGTGCGCAGCCAACTATGTTTGATGGTACATCGGGTACTTTTTCACTTACGAATCTGCAAGGTTTAGATATAATTGTTAGGCAAAATACCTTTAGAAGAATTCAGTTTACAGGTTTAGTTAATGATTTAAATAATGCTTTGATTGGCGTTTTAAATGGGAAGTTTTTGATTCAAGACAATATCCTTGGTGCTGACACTGGCTTGTCTAGTATTCAAATTAATTATACCAATTCAGTTGGTACGGCAGGCTTCAGCGCCATTAATATTGGCAGCAGTTTCGGTTCAGCATTAGATTCGGTTCAACTCATCAATAACCGCATAGGAGCCATTCAGGCTGTTGGTGGAGGCCTCCTAAACTTATATGGCATACGCTTCAATGCCAGTTCGGGCAATTTTATAGTAAGAAACAATTTTATTGGTTCAGACCAAACCGCAGGAAGTATTAGCTCGGCCTGCAATGGCGATTTGTATGGAATAGAGTTTACAGTAAACAATGGTCAGCATGTGTTGCTAGAAAATAATACGATAAGAAATTTGCGATACTTCTTACATCATTCTAAAGTATTAACTGGCATTCACCATTCTGGCAATACCCCTTTTATTATCAGAAACAATGTAGTACAGCAGCTTTACCATGTTCCAAGCAATGCAAGTTTAATTAATCCAAATTTCAATTTCTTGTATGGTATTTTTACTGCCAGCGCTGGAGCAGGACAACGTTTCGTTACAGGCAACCATGTTGCGCTAATTTATACCAATGGTATTCCATCAGGTGGGGCTTCTGGAATTCATATAATTGGAAATGGTGTAGAGGTTTCTCGGAATTTTGTTTTTGGCATTGGTCCCTTGGGCAATACGGCAGCAAGAGTAAGAGGCATCCTTGTTTCGGGTCCAAATATACTATTGCATCATAATGAAATCAGTTTACCAAGTACGAATTTGGGTAATATTTTGTATCATGGAATTACTAAAGATGGAACTGCCAATAAGATATTTTTTAATACGGTTAAAATTTCTGGTATTAATGTAAGTAATACCGGCAACGATTATACAGCTGCCTACTTATCAATAATTGGAGACCAACAAGATTCTGTATTCAACAATATCTTTATAAACGAATCTACCAATTTTAGTACACTTGGTACTAAACATTACGCTGCCTATTTATGGACTGGTTCAAACCCCATCATGAATAGAAACCTCTTGTTTGCCAATGGAAACAATGGATTTGTAGGAAATGCCTCCGCTACTGATTATGCAAGCTTAGCAGCCTTTGCTGCTGCTACAAATACCAATTCAAATTCTAGAAGCAAACCGGTGCAATTTGTGAGTGGATCGAATTTGCGTTTGGCAGGAACTTCTTTGGGTGATACTGCCTTGGCAGGCCTGCCAATATCCCGCTTTGGATTTGACATAGACTATCAGCCACGCGACCCCTTTAAGCCTTATATGGGATGTGATGAGGCATTGTCTCATCCATTGCCAGTAGTTTTGAATATGTTTGAGGTTCAAGCCTTCGATATGGATGCTTTGGTTAAATGGCAAACAAGTTCAGAACAAAATAACAAAGGCTTTTATTTAGAAAGGTCATTTGATGGGGTACGGTTTGAACCAATTGCGTTTTATAAGGGTAAAGGAAATTCAAACTCCTTGACTAATTACCAGCATATAGACAAAGACATACTTAATGCAAATACAAGGCTTTATTATAGACTATGGCAGGAAGATTTGGATGGCACTAAAACCGATTTAGGCATAAGAGTGCTAAAAGCAGAGGAAATTGAGAATAATAGCATCTTAATTTATCCTAATCCCGCTTCAGAATTTGTTTGGATTAAGGCACCTAAAGCAACAAGCTTTGATTTTATAGCTTTGTATAGTTTGGATGGAAGGTTGGTTAGAACATGGGACACATTAACTTCAGCAGCTACGGCAGAATTACTTAAATTAAATGTCTTAGGCTTGAACCAAGGAATGTATGTGCTGAATATTAAAATGTGTGGTCAGGTTTATGCAAGAAAGCTCAACTTAAATTAGGACTATGGCTTTAGAATTTAGGAATTTTATTAAGGCTCAAGCAACCTTTTTTAATATGCGAGTCTATTAAACACAATCAGAATTTTATGAAAAAACTATTTATACTTTTATTTATTAGCCTCACACAGCTTGCATATTCACAAACTCAGGTTAGTGGGGGTATTTTTGCCAATACCGTTTGGACAGCTGCTAATAGTCCATATTTGCTAACAGGCCCTATTGTTGTTTTTCCAGGCAATACCTTAACCATTGAACCTGGTGTAACAGTAAAAGTTCAGTTTAAGGGATATAATACTGGTTTAATGTCATACATTGAACTGAGGGGTAATATGGTGGCAAACGGAACTTCCACAATGCCAATAAAGTTTGAGGCAGAACTCAATACAACCGATTATACTTGGCGTGGAATAGAAATAAAATCAAAGCAAGGTGGACAATTTTTTGGCTCCAATTTTGAGTTTAACAATTCATTTAATGGAATTAGTAGCGATAAAATTTATTTTGATACTCTTTCATTTAACAATTGCATTTTTAAACATAATAATTATGCAATAAACCTTGCTGGAAACATTAAATTAAATAATTGCACTTTTCTTAATAATGGCGCAGCCATGGCAGCCATGATTAGCTTTGGAGGGGTAACTGCTACTAATTGTAATTTCCAGAACAATGGCGTGTGTTTTACAACTTTAGCAAATCCATTAATGGTTAGCAACTCTCAATTTGTTGGTGGGCGCGCAGCCATTATGCAGTGTAGAGGATTGGTAGAAAATTGTAGTTTTAGTGGGCTTGAGGTTGCTATTGAAAATTGTTATGGACTTGAGGTAAAGAACTGCATTCTCCAACAAAATGGAACAGCCGTTTTAGGCGCTAATCAAACCACATTGGAAGGAAATATTATGATTGCAAATAACCTTGGCCTAGATATTACTGGCCCTTGTGTAATAGTTAATAATGATTTTAATGCCAATCAAGTTGGGGTAAAAGTTTCAGGAATGTTTGAACCTGGCCAAACTATTCAAAACTTTACAGAAAATAGGCTGTGCTTTAATTCCGTTTACAACCTTGAGAATGGTTCTGATTTAAATTTAGGTTTAGAGAAAAATTGTTTTTGCTTACAAGATTCTGCAGCCATTGAAGCCCTGATTTATGATGGATATGATGATTTTACTAGAGGTCTTATCAATTTTGCCACTTATGATACCGCTTGTGTTACATTGCTTAAAAGTTATAAAAAGGTTCAAATAACAACGGCCATTGCTGATGAGCCTATAGAAAACCAATTTCTTATTTATCCAAATCCTGCTTCAAACGAGTTTTGGATCAAACCGAGTGAAGCTGCTGCTATTGATTTTATTGAGTTATATGGCATGGATGGCAAACTTGTAAAAGTATTCCAAACATTTAAAGATGGCGCAGCTCCAGATGCCGTTCAATTCAATGTTTTAGGGTTGAACCAAGGAATTTACATGTTAAAAATACAGGTAGGAAATGCATCCTACGTTAAAAAGATGATAATTGAATAGGTTGTTATTAAGTTAGAAAGAGTATGTCTAGTAAAAGCCTCAATAAATTTAACAAATTGATAAACCAACTAATGAATTTTTAATTTTGAAAATTTAAAAAAGTTTGCTAAAGTTGATTTCACAAAAAAAACACAAAATAAATGAAACAATTAATTTACTTATTGGGAGTATTAGTACTTCTATCATCTTGCAGTAATCAACGTTATGCGCACTTAAACAAGGTTAAAAGTGATCCTAAGAAGGAAGTTGCAATTAAGACGCACAATCCTAAATCAATTCAAATTAGCCCTAGACCAATTGACCTACAAACTAAAAATTTTACTGTTAAAAGTGAGCCAGTTTTAGTTAAGCAAAATGCAGAGTCATTTGTGGCTGCACCTGCTAAACCAATTGAAGCTAGCCCTATTTTAAATGAAAAGGATATTACAACTAAAGATGAGGCTAAAAAGACAGTTACAGAAACTAATAGAAAAAGACCTTTCGACCATTATTCAAGATTAAATAATGGAGATTGGGATGTTATTTCAATTGTTGGTTTCTCAGTTTCAATCATAGGACTATTTATCGCCCCTATTCTTTTCGGTGTTGTTGCGATTGTTTTTTCTGCTATTGGTTTGTCTAGAACTAGTGGCGGAAGTAGAAGAGGCCGTGGCTTTGCAATTGCAGGTTTAATTCTTGGAATTATAGAGGTGATATTTCTGTTTTTTGTTTTCGCTATACTATTAGCTTTATATTAAATCATAATAAAAAGCCTGCCTTTCGAAAGAAAGGCAGGCTTTTTTTATGTATTTTTTTTTAAGATTTAGTTAAGTTTAATGGCAGAACAATTGTTTGCGGTAATTCTCACGCTGTTTTTCCAAACCTTATTGTCTGCATCCTTTGCTTCATACGTATATGTACCTGGGCAAATTTCTACAGTTACAGCACCGGATTGGCCACAGTTAGGTGTCACATTTGTATAGGTGGTTAGGCTACCAGCAAAGGCACCATTAAAGGTAATATCCACTGGAGATTTAAAGCTTGCACTATCCATGTAAAAAACTGCTTTACCAGAAATACATACGCTAATGTCTTGTTGAACCCAGTCACTGTAAGTTTCATTTTTATTAAAGGCTTCCAATTTTACTGTGTAAATGCCATTTGGGTAAAATGAGTATGAAACTGAATTGCTGCTAGCTGTGGTGCCATCAGGGAAAGTCCACTTAACATGGTGTGCATTGGTTGAGGTGTTTGTAAAGGTGACCGCTTCGTCAATGGTTGGAGTTAAATTAGAAACTGTAAAACTTGCTTGTGGGTCGTTTTCTGCTTTCCTGCAATTGCTTATAAATAAGCTTGAAGACATAGCAGCAATGATTAAAACTAAAGTGCTGTAAGATTTAAAGTATTTTAACATAGGATTAATTGATTAGACATTTTTCAACCTCAAAAGTAGGATTTAAATGATTGATTTTTAAATGAACCCCTTTTGGTCAATTTGATTTCTTTGTTTAAGTTTGATTTTTTTAGAGATGATAAAAATATTAAAGCGGTTTTTTAAGAACCAAGAGAGCTTGCTGCTGAGTGTTCAGGAGCAGATTTGGGGTCAGAAGTTTCATGATAGCATTAGAGGATTTAAAGAGCTTAGAGAATTATCTCTTTTTGTTGGCAATTGGGCGGGTAATTATACTTTTTTCTATTTGTTAAGCAGGATTTTACAAGAGTATAAGTTTGAGCGCATTGCGGAGTTAGGTCTAGGAGAATCCACCAAGTTTATTAGCACTTTTATTGAATCTAACCCTGAAAGTAAGCAAACCAAGCACACTATTTTTGAGCAGAACAAAGATTTTGCAAACCACTTTAGTTCAAAGTTCAATTTATCAAATAGGAGTCAAATAAATGTTTTAAATTTAATTGAAACAGATGTTTTTGGGCATAAAAATCAACTTTTTGATTTTTCCACTACCAACCTGCAAGAGTATGATTTATATGTAGTAGATGGTCCAATAGGTTCTGCTAACTTTTCGAGATTTGATTTGGTGAAAGTTTTAGCTCAAAAAAAGTCTGGCGATGAGTTCTTGGTATTGTTTGATGATGTGCACAGAAAGGGAGAGTTAGACACCTTACACTACCTAGTAGACCAATTAAAGGAAAGAAAGATAGAGGTTAATTATAATATTTATGCAGGTGAAAAGAGTGTTTCAGTAATTGCCACTCCTAAGTATAAATGGGCATTGAGTTTTTGAGGTGATGATTTACGCTTCCTAGCTCCCCACCTTTTATGGAGTAGCTTCCCACCATTTGGGTAGTAGCTTCGCACCTCTTATGGAGTAGCTCCGCACCTTTTATGGAGTAGCTTCCCACCATTTGGGTAGTAGCTTCGCACCATTTGGGTAGTAGCTTCGCACCATTTGGGTAGTAGCTTCGCACCATTTGGGTAGTAGCTTCCCACCATTTGTGTAGTAGCTCCCCACCATTTGTGTAGTAGCTTCCCACCATTTGTATAGTAGCTTCCCACCATTTGTGTAGTAGCTTCGCACCTCTTATGTAGTAGCTTCGCACCTCTTATGGAGTAGCTTCCCACCATTTGGGTAGTAGCTTCGCACCATTTGTATGGTAGCTTCCCACCATATGTATAGAATATAATAGATGCTCATACAAGGCTAATAAAAAACCCCTGCAAACTTTTGATTTACAGGGGTTATTTGTGGTGTGGGAGGGAATCGAACCCCCGACACGAAGATTTTCAGTCTTCTGCTCTACCGACTGAGCTACCGCACCTTTTCCCTTGAAGGGAGGGCGAAAGTAGTATTTTCATTTATTTAACACAAGTTTTTTAGAAAATTTCTCTTTACATTTGGGTAGAATCAAGGAAAAATGACTGTAAACCAAGGTATAGCAATTGAAAGTATTTTAAATGGATTTCACTTCCTAAATCCTAACCTGCGCCAAGAAATGTTGGCCAATGCTCAGCTTGCAAAGTTTGATGCAGGTACGGTTTTGGTTAAAGAAGCCCAATATGTTTCGCTTATTCCACTTGTTGTGTCAGGAATTTTAAAGGTTTTTATAAGCAGTGACGACAAGGAACTCCTCCTTTATTATATTCAGAAGGAAGAAAGTTGTATCATGACATTTGCCGCAGGTTTAAAAAATGAACCCAGTAAAATTTTTGCGGTTACCGAAGATGAATGTGAAGTGTTGCTTTTTCCTATTCAAAAAGTACTTGAATGGGTTAAACAATATCCCGAATTTAATGCCTTGTTCTATGCACAGTACTACCTCCGTTACTCAGATTTGCTTCAAACCATCCAACAAGTTGTATTCGAAAAGTTAGATACTCGTTTGTTTTCCTACCTTAAAGAGCGGGCAAGGCTTTTAGGTTCAAACCGACTAAAAATTAGTCACAAACAAATTGCTATGGAACTTGGCACCGCTAGGGAAGTGATTACACGTGTTCTTAGAAAGTTAGAAGAGGAAGGAAAGCTGGTTCAAATTGGGTACCAAATAGAATTATTATAGCTGGTGATATTAGTCACCGTTTACTAGTTAAAATGGCCTTAGCTTTGTTCAACAAGTTTAAAATCATTTATAACCTTAATAATTTAATTATGAAAACAAACGTAGGCTCAACAGACAAAATCATTCGCATCATTGCTGCTGTTTTATTCTCAGTACTATTTTTTACAGGAACTGTTGCAGGTACCTTAGGCTATGTACTCCTAGGTTTAGGTGGCATTTTACTAGCAACTAGCTTAATTAGCTTTTGTCCCATTTATTCCTTAGTTGGGATGAATACTTGCTCGGTTCAAAAAAAGTAACTTAAGCATTTAATTTTAGCAGGAACTGCCACTCCATATTGGATTGGTAGTTTTTATGCTTTAACATTAGGAAAGTATTTAGAAATTGGTTTTGTAAATTCGTCACTTATTTCAATAAAAATCAAATGGCTACAAACCAAACCAAACACTTGAAACCCTTAATATTTTCCTATTTGTTTCTATTGTCATTAATTTCAAATGCACAAACAAGGAATTGGGCGTCTTATTATGGTGGTTCTTCATCTGAACAAATTACAGCCATTTCTACCACTCCAGATAGTTCCATATACATAGCCGGCTATACAAGTTCGAGCAACAATATTGCAACACCTGGCGCTCACCAAGAAACTCGAATTGGCACTAGTCAAGAGGGTTTTTTGGCAAAATTTTCTCCCAATGGAACACGTCTTTGGGGAACTTATTTTGCTGGCTCAGGACTTGAAAGGGTATCTGCCATAGCCACGTTTAAAAATGGAGATGTGGTGATAGGTGGCTATACCAATTCAACCTCAAACATTGCAACGGTTGGTGCGTATCAAACAAATTTGTTGGGCTCATTCGATGCTTTTTTAGCAAAGTTCTCTTCCAATGGAACACTACTTTGGGCCACCTACCTGGGAGGGGCAGATGGTGAAGAAATTAATGGGATAACAATTGATCCCCTAACCGATGATATTATTTTGGTTGGCACAACCACCAGCGATTCTATTGGCAACAAGTTTACCAACGTACATAAAAATTCCCTAACTGGATTAACAGATATTTTTATCTCAAAATTCACAAACAATGGAGCCATCAAATGGTTGTCATACTATGGCGGCCCCTTAAATGATTATGCAGCCAGAATTTGTACTGATAACTCAGGAAATCTCTATATCGGTGGAAATAGTTTTTCAATTTCCGAAATTGCCACTGCAAAAGCATTTAAGCCGGTCCATGGTAACACACTTTCAGACGCCATATTCACTATATTTTCTGGAGATGGGCAGTTAAAATACGGCACCTATTATGGCGCCGAGGCAGGTACTGATTTTTTTAATGCCATAGCCACAGATAATGCTGGCAGTGTTTATTTAGTAGGTTATGGCAATTCTGCCGATTCTATTGCCACACCAACTGCACAACAAAGCACTTTTGGAGGTGGTAGCTCTGATGCTTACCTCATAAAATTTGATACTGCCGGAAATCGAATTTGGGGCACCTATGTTGGGGCTGCTCAAAACGACTACCTTTTTGGGGTAACAATTGGTCCTGATGGAAAAGTTTATGCGGCAGGTCATACCAATAGTACTGCTTTGCCTGTGTCAACCGATGCCTTTCAGCAAACCTATGGCGGTGGAAATGATGGTGTGATAGGCGCATTTTCTCCCGCAGGAAATAAGCTTTGGTTGTCATATTATGGTGGAACGCAACTTGAACAGTTATTTGATGTTTCTTTTAATGCCAACAATCAAATAGTTGCTGGTGGTTATACAACTTCCTCCTCTTCTGTTGCCTCTCCAGCCGCTCATCAAACTGCCATTGGAGGCTCAAGTGATGCTTTCTTTATTAATTTTTCAACGGGAACTTCAGTACCTGTCGACTCCAGCATCAAAAACAACTTAATAGGTTCAAACCAATTCTTATGTGGCAGCCAATTGCCAAATGCCCTCCTTGGCCAATTGCCAAGTGGTGGCAATGGTTTGTATAGTTACCTTTGGCTTCAATCTACCAGCAGCGCAAGTGGTCCGTTTTCTCCAGCTAGCGGTTTGAACACAAGCCAGAATTACAGTCCAGGCCTCCCGACTGCCAGCACTTGGTACAAACGAGTGGTATTTAGCGGTACCCAGAACAGCGAATCCAATGTAGTGCAAATTAGCAATGGTGGCAGCCTAAAAGCAGTCTTTACGGTTAATGCTAGCATCCAATGCGCACGTGATAATTTCTTTACCTTTACAGACACCACTACAGTGCCAGACATTACCACCCGCCGCTGGGATTTTGGCGATGGCAACACAGGCAGCAATTTGATAGAAAATTATTCATACACGTTTGGAACGATCAATTACTTCAATGTAAAACTCTACCTAGAAAGCGCAGGCGGCTGTAAAGACAGCATGACCAAAACTGTGTATTTAATTCCAAACCCACAACCAAATACCATCATCGGTGATACCAGTGTTAAAAGATTAGATAGAGAAACTTATACTGTAACCGCCAACACAGGCTATCAATACAACTGGTGGTTAAAGCGAGGTTTAGGAACTATTAACAAAATGGGCAACAACGTAGAAGTAGCATGGACAAAAAGTTGGGGCACAGATACCCTTTACTGCCAAGAGCAAACAAGTGGCGGCTGCTATGGAGATACTTTCATGTTAATTGTAAACATCAGTCCTGCAAGCGGAGAAGACGAGTTGAAAATAGATGGCTTAACAATTTTTCCAAATCCAGTGAAAGAATATTTTCAAGTAGCACTACCAAGCCAAGAAGAAGTTGAATATAGCATTCTAAATATGTTGGGAATCGAATGTCAAACAGGCAAAATTAAACCAAATGAAAATTTATTGCTTGGGCATATCAGCAATGGAACTTATTTGTTAAGAATCAAAGACGGGGAAGGCAATTCATATCAATCAAAATTTGTAAAGATTAATTAAGATGAAAATAAAATTTATTGTTTTAAATGTGGTAGGACTAATACTTACCAATCTACTTTTTGCAGGTAGCTTGCCCCCAATTGCAGCAGGATTTAAGGAAAATCTGGGTCAACTAAAAGACCAGCACGGACAAATCAATAGGGAGGTAAAATTTAGCCTTCAACTTAAGAATCTCTCGGTTCAGTTAAGAGATAAAGGCTTAAGTTATGAGTTGTTCGAAAACAATATTGTCCATCGGATAGATTTAAATTTTCAGCAAACCAATCCAAATGTAAAGCTAACAAGTCTTGGGAAAATGGAAGGTGAATTTAGGTATAACTCAAAAGAAAATCCTGCAATGAGTTATAAGGTAAATGCATTTGAAAAAGTAATTTACAAAGAACTTTACAAAGGAATCGACTTAGAATGTTATACAGAAAAATTAGAGAATGGAATTGAAGTCTTTAAGTACAATTTTATAGTACATCCGGGTGCAAATCCACAGCAGATTCTTTTTGAAGCACAAGCCGAGGCACCAGTTGTCATTGACTCAAAAGGGCAATTGAAATTCTCGATTGGTAATGAAACCATCAGCGAAAGAATACCTTTAAGCTACCTGCTTTCAAATAATAATAAGCGACTCAAAAATGTAACGGTAAAGTACCTTGAAAAAGGCAAAGGCTTGTTTGGATTTAACATCCCAAAGTATGATGCAAGCAAAACTTTGATTATAGACCCTGTAGTTTGGAGCACTTACTGGGGTGGTAGCGGCAGTGAACAAAACTTTGATCTTGTTACCGATATCGATAGCAATGTATATATATGTGGTTCTACCACTTCTACATTTGGAATTGCAACTGCAGGAGCGCATCTATCAAGTTATACCAATAGTCAGGATGGTTGTATTGTTAAGTTTAATAAACAAGGGAGATTAGTTTGGGGCACTTACTTTGGCGGAACTGGAAATGATTTAATAACAGCAATGCAAATAAACAATAAGCAAGAGCTAGTTTTAGTAGGCTATACTAATTCATCTGGTGGAATAGCCTCCACAGGGAGTTTTCAAACTTCCATCTCATCAATTAATACTAACGATGTCTTTCTAACAACCTTTGATTCTAGTGGCACTTACAAATGGGGAACTTATTTTGGTGGAACCGCTATCGAATCTGCTTCTAGTGTGGCAGTTGATCCTATTACCAATCAAATAACCATAGTTGGTGTTACTTCCTCCACTGATTTTTCCTTTACATTTAATGGGCATAAAACCACTTATGCAGGTGGAAATGATTTCTTCTTGGCAAGGTTTACGAGCACAGGTTCTCCTATTTGGGCAACGTATTATGGCGGTGCTGGCAACGACTTGTTGGCAAAGATTACCACAGACGCTAGCGGAAATATCTACTTTGGTGGATATACCTATTCTGCAGATGGAATTGCTACCATTAATGGCACAAAAAAAACAAATATTCTAAATACGCCTGATGGAGTTTATGCAATTTTCAGTAGCACTGGTGTACTTAAATATGCTACTTTTTTTGGCTCTTCACTTAAAACAGATTTGGTACAAGGGATTGCTACAGATTCAAAAGGCAACGTTTTTATAGCAGGAGAAACCCAATCTACCGATAGCATTGCTACAGTTGGGGCTTATAGAACTTCCCTTTATGGTACTTCTTTCCAAGACGGAATGTTACTTTGTTATGATACTTCTGGTAACTTAAATTGGGCAACCTACATAGGCGGAGATCAAAATGATTTTTCTAGAAACATAACTACCTCACCAGATGGATATGTTTTTGTGGGAGGATTTTCTGTAAGTAAAATTGGCTTCAGTTCCCCTGATGCACTCAAGCCAAACTTAGCAGGTGTTTACGATGGAACTTATAGTGTTTTTTCAAGCAATGGAACGCACCAAACCAGCAGCTATTTTGGCGGAAACAATGGGGATATTATCTATGGCATAAAGGCATATTCTCGCTATCAAATTGCAATTTCTGGTATCACCCAATCAGATTCATTTCTTACCACCTCAGGCGCACAAGTTGAGTTCAAACCTGGTAATGGATTTGATTTTTTTATCGCTCGAGTTAATTTGCCAGAACCTATAATTATAGACTCCAGCATCAAAAACAACTTAATAGGTTCAAACCAATTCTTATGTGGCAGCCAAATACCAAATGCTTTATTGGGCCAATTGCCAAGTGGTGGCAATGGTTTGTATAGTTACCTTTGGCTTCAATCTACCAGTGGTGCAAGTGGGCCATTTTCACCAGCTAGCGGTTTGAACACAAGCCAGAATTACAGCCCAGGCCTCCCGACCACCAGCACTTGGTATAAACGAGTGGTATTTAGCGGTACCCAGAATAGCGAATCCAATGTAGTGCAAATTAGCAATGGCGGCAGTCTCAAAGCAGGCTTTACGGTTAATGCTAGCATCCAATGCGCACGTGATAATTTCTTTACCTTTAGTGATACCACCACAGTGCCAGACATTACTACCCGCCGCTGGGATTTTGGCGATGGCAACACAGGCAGTAATGTAATTGAAAATTATACTTACACCTTTGGAACAGTAAATTACTTTAATGTAAAACTCTATTTAGAGAGTGCAGGCGGCTGCAAAGACAGCATGACCAAAACTGTGTATTTAATTCCAAACCCACAGCCCAATACCATCATTGGTGATACCAGTGTTAAAAGATTAGATAGAGAAACATATACTGTAACCGCTAACACAGGCTATCAATACAATTGGTGGTTAAAACGAGGTTTAGGAACTATTAACAAACTAGGCAACAACGTAGAAGTAGCATGGACAAAAAGTTGGGGCACCGATACCTTATACTGCCAAGAACAAACAGGCGGCGGCTGCTATGGAGATACTTTGATGTTAATTGTAAACATAAGTCCTGCAAGTGGAGAAGACGAACTTGCAAAGGATGAAATTAGCTTGTTTCCAAATCCAGTTGAAGATGCGTTTGAATTAAGATTATCCAATAGAAAGGAGTTTAGCTACCAAATTTTTAATGTATTTGGCGCAGAAAT
>JAIYAT010000001.1 GCA_027488905.1 Bacteroidota bacterium | reverse complement strand
TTAGCTTATTTAGAGGATAGAATTTTGGTAGGCGAAGGTAAAAAGCAACTGTATGGAACTCAATTGCAGCGTAATGACAAAACAGGGAAGTATGAACTTGCTCCCACCCAAGACGAGAAAAATCTTAATATTCGACGTGCAAAAATTGGCTTAGAACCTATTGAGGTTTACTTGAAGAGCTTTTAACTACAAGAAATTAATTAGCACCCAAAGTAGTAGTTACCTTTTTGTGGTAGTTACTTGTTCAATGCGCTTTTCGTAATCACTTCCTTGAAAAATTCTATTCACATAAATACCTGGTGTATGAATCATATCTGGATCTAAAGTTCCAGCAGGTACTAATTCTTCTACTTCTGCAATCGTAATTTTACCAGCCATAGCCATCAAAGGATTGAAGTTTCTAGAGGTGGCTCTAAAGATTAGATTTCCATGGGTATCGCCTTTCCAAGCTTTTACGATTGCGAAATCACTCTTAAATGCGTGTTCAAGTAAGTAAGTTTTGCCATCAAATTCTCTTGTTTCTTTTCCATTTGCAACTTCTGTTCCAACACCAGCAGGTGTAAAAATGGCTGGCATGCCATAACCTGTTGCCATACATCTTGTGGCTAAAGTACCTTGTGGGATTAATTCTACTTCTAATTCGCCGCTCAATAATTGACGTTCAAACTCTGCATTTTCTCCTACATAAGAAGAAATCATTTTCTTTACTTGCTTGGTTTTTAGCATTAGTCCAATGCCAAAATCATCAACTCCTGCATTATTTGAGATACACGTTAAGTTTTTTGTTCCTTTTTGAACCAAAGCTGTGATGCAGTTTTCTGGAATGCCACATAAACCAAATCCTCCCAACATTATTACAGCGCCATCTTCAATGTCTTTTATAGCCTCTTGAGCATTTTTAACTACTTTATTTAGCATATTACTTTTTTATGATTCTACTACTGCTGATAAATCTCTGTCGCATAATGCGGTGCAGATGTCTTGCATTTCTGTTAATTCTCCTGACTTCACAATCGCTTTGCCTTTAAAATGAACTAGCATGGCACATTGTTCGGCTTGCAAGGCATCATGGCCACAAATTTCCACCAAACATTCAATAACCCAATCAAAAGTATTTACCTCGTCATTGTATAGCACCACTTGGTAACTATTTTCAATAGCTTCTAATACATCCGAATCTTCCTGCGTCTTTGTAACTTCTTTCAGCATACTTTATTTACTACTTTCAATTTCAGGCTTTTTACTGAACGAGAATCTTGCTTCTGTGCCAGCTCTCAATCGTTTTAGATTAGTTCTATGTGTGTATAAAACCATGATAGCAACTGTACTACAAAAATAAATGAAAATGCTTTCATTAATGCCATAAATTAATCTGACAACAATAGGACTAAGAATACAGGCTATCATAGAGCCTAAAGAAATATATTTAGTGATCCAAACTGTTAAAACAAAAATAATTGCACAAGCCAATGCCAAATACCAACTTATTCCAACAACCGCTCCTAGTAATGATGCAATACCTTTTCCTCCTTTAAATCCTGCGAATAGCGGAAATACATGCCCTACGACAACAGTAATACCAAACAGCATTTGATAATTATGAAACTCAGGTGTTCCTGATAATACTTCTTCTTGAAGGAAAAGTAAACTTGTTGCTGCTAAGCCTTTAAAAAAGTCTAAAATAAGCACAATGAATCCCGCTCTTTTTCCTAATACTCTAAAGGTGTTGGTGGCTCCTGCATTTCCACTGCCATGTTCTCTTACATCAATTCCAAACATTATTTTCCCAACCCAAACTGCACTTGGAATTGAACCTAAAAGGTAGGATAGGGTCAAACCGATTAATAGATATGATAATTCCATTATTATTTCTTTAATGCTTTAACATATTTGTTTCTATCTGATATGTTAGCTTGTCTTAAGCTATAATCATCTGCCTGTTTTGCCACTTTATCAATATTATTTTTAAACACCTCATTGAAAATTTTATCAGAACTAATAATAGACATAATCCCTTTTTGGTATTTAAAATAATACCAAGAACCAGTGTTTATGTAAAGAATAAATTCGTCTCCACCTCTTGTGCGTTTGATTTGTAAATTTGCTTTAATCTTTCTTTCTATCAATGTTTTCTCAATGCTTCTTAATCCTAAATCGCCCACATTGTTAAAAGTTCTTGTGCTTTGATTCCATGCTAATGGAACATCAGTAAAGAAAAATGTCTTTTCTAGGTCTACCATGTTTTTGCTGTTTAACTCTTCGCTAGCATCCTCTACTAATCTTTTAAACACTTTTTCTTCCACTAATTCTGGTATACTAATATTTACCACACGTTTATCGTAATAGTCAATTCCAGCACCAGCGGTTTGCTCGATAATTGAATCAGTCATCATTTTTAAGGCTTGTGGCGGCATGAGTAAGTCTAGCAACATAGTTAACTTCAAGCCATAACTGGTATCTGTAATTCCATAAGTGCAATAACCTGCGCTGGTAACACTAAATCCTTTGGTGTTAAATCCAAGGTTAAACTTCCCTTCCCCATAGATGAGTTTTTTACTCTCGCTCATCGCCATAAAATTACCCCTTCTTTCATTCCCAAATACTTTACCATATGGCCCAACTCTAAATTCATCCATTTTTTCAAAGTAAGTAAAGGTTCCTTCACATTTCATTAGTTCCAAATCAGATGTGTTTCTTTTTCTTGAGAATAAGGCCGCATAAACGTGTGTAGAATCGTTTGACACATAAAATCCATTGGTGAGAGCTTGTTTGTTTAAATTAGTAAGGGTTGTTGGGACTCCAATGTGCACCGAATCAGGGTTAATGGTTGCAGCAGCTTTGAACCAATCTGTTTTTGGCGTAAACTGCTCGTGTATTCCTTTAAAGAATCCATTATATTCTAAATTTTTATCATAAGAGTGAAGGATAGCTTTACCTCTAAATCCAATTTTTGGTCCAACCAAAAAATTTATTGAGTCTGGTATTAAAGTTTTGCCTTCCAAAAATTTCTTTTCTACCACATAGATTTCATCCAAGTAAAATTGTTGCGGTTTTTTCTTTGCATCTAAATAGGTGTAAGTTCCAGCACCTGTGCAATTTGTTCTGCCATTTATTTTAATTGAAACCCTTTCTATATCGTGAAACTGATTCAAGGTATCAGCCTTAATTTTTGCATTAATTAACAAATCCATTTCTGCATTTTCTCTTACAATGGCATTTCCACTATCCGGAAATACTTTACTATCTGCTATGTTAATAAAAGGGATTTTGCCTATGCGCATCACATAGTCATCTAAAGTCATTAGCACAGAGCCAGCGCCGTATTTTAAGCTATCTTGAGAAGGTCTTTTACTTATAAGATAGGATGCAGCGTCAATTTCTTTTGGATTAACCGGACCTTTAAATTCTAAAGTTCGAGGTTCAATTTCCCATCTCAATTTTTCAAATGAACCAGCATAATTGTTCAAGATAAAGGTGTTGTTTACGCTTGGAAAATTCTTGTAAGTAAATTCACCAAACTTTTTAGCTAAATGAACATGAGCTTTAACTTTTCCTGTTTCAAAAGCAACTTTTGTAGTATCTTTTGGATGCATTTGTTTAAAGGTGGCATCATCTGAAAAGACTTCATCTTGTTGGAAATTAAACATCGAGTTTCCTGAAATTAATTTCCCACCTTCTATGTCCATCAAACCTTTTGCACTCATTGCTTTTGGTGTTAAAATTAATGTTCCAAATAATTTTGCACCTTCATATGTAATTTTCATCGCATCACCTTTTGTGCTGATAAACATGGTGTCTTGATATGGAATCCAATGGGTATAAACATTTGGCGACTTAATAACAGTTGGGAAAAGAGAGGTTCTATCATTTTCGAATAAAAAGCTATTGGCATTTACCGAGTCAAGCATATATTCAAATCTATTTGAACTCGTTCTTGAAGATAAATAAGAAAGTGTTCCTTCTCCAATTAATCCATCATTACTCAATCTTAAATCTGTATTTGCAAATCCCTTTCCTCCATATAAAGTGTACTTGTTATTTTCTTCGTACGGTATATAAAACCCTAATGATTTGTCAGGTTGCATACTAATTGCTTGCCGCATTTCTGGTAAAATTCCTCCAGAAACAAAGTTCCCTGCAAGTGCTAAAGAATATAAGTTAAGGTCTGCTAAACTATCTAAGGTAAATGGATCTGCTTCAAAATAAAAGCGTTCTCTATCATAAGAACCTTTCATTGTGGTAGGGTAGTCATAGAATACTTTTGAACCAACCTCCGAAGTAAACACAGGATATTTATGGTATCTTCTTCTTCCACTTTTATTGTATGGGTAGTCTATTTCCAAGGTTCCATAAATGTTCTGAATTACACTTTTTACATGCATTTGCATCCCAACAGAGTCATCATAATATAGGAATTTTAATGAGTCAACGTTGTTCAAACGAATCTTAAACGTATTATAGTCAAAGGCAAAGTTGTTACCATAAAAATCTGTCATACCTGCCCTTAGTTTTCCACTAAAATCCATGTTTCTGTTCTTTTTAATGGTTACTACTTGGTCTCTTGGAAGTATATAAACATTTTGCGAATCACTAAAATAAAACTTGGGTACACCTTGCACAACTAAATCATAATTGATGAGTGATATATGGGCATTTGGTATTGCACTAATTGTTGAATTAAAAGAAATGGCATCATAATCTGTTTTTCCATTATGTGCATTCACGTAATCAATCAGTTTACGTTTAACATAAACCATATTTTTTGCGGCATCAAAATTTACAAAACCCTTGTCATTTAAATCTATCATTTGAACGCGGATGTCAGAAATATTGCTTTTGAAAGCCTTAGCATATGATTCTACATGAAAGCTATTTACCTTATTATCCTCGCAGTATTTTTTTATTCTTTGAAGCGGGTTATAGGATAAAACTCCTCCTATTTTCTCATAAATTATGTCTCTAAAATAGTTATTTGATTGAAATCGCGCTGCAGCATCTCCCGCCAAATTATCCAGTTCAATTTTGGGGCTATTTAAATCCCACCTGATTTCATCAACAAAAAATTCAATGTTATGGTAATTATCCATAAATGGGGCAGAGGATATACCCATTTTACTATCTCTATAAAGCGATACCTTATCTTTATCAATTAAATATGAAAACGCTAATTGTGGGTGATAAATAGAATCTTTATCAAGAAACAAGGTTACCTCAGCTTTTTCAACGGATATTTTATTATCTCTTACAAAAAATTCAGGTGATTGCACCCTTAAGAAAGGTTTGTTTTTAAAGCTGAACCAAAGTTCTGCCTTTTGTTCTGTATTGCCTTTTCCAATCACAAGCGCTCCGCGCATGCCAAATCCACCTCTAAATTTGGCTTTACCGTAACTTGCACCTGTAAAGGTTGCAAAATAGCCTTCAAACTGAGGGTAAATAGACTTTTCACCCTGTGATTTTCCCATTGGCTTGTCCTTCACCTGCCCAAGCATTGGCTTTGCAGATAAAGCAAGGTTGTAAAAATTACTTGAATCAGCAACTAACTCTCCATCATTTAAATCAATCTTATAATTCTTAATAAGGGCATATACTTTATTTGAATCTAATCCTACCCTTGTCCAATCTATGCGCCCACCTTTTCCAATCCAAAGATTTTTGCTTGGATAGAATTTCCCAGAAGTATTGTATAACTCAAAAGTATCACCGGGTGTATAGCAAAACAAGTTTAGATTTTTAAATAGAAACAAGGGTTCCTTTTCAATGATTAATTCTGCATCTGCCGAAGAGCTTACCCAGGTAAAACCTCCCAATTGAAGCAATTTGTTTTCTGCAAATACGTTCTTCGAAACCAATAAAAATTTTTGATAATCCTCCTTTGACCTTTTTAATGAGGCAGAAAGCGTTTTATGCCAGTTATCAAACTTTCCTAAAGCATTGTTGCTTGCTAGGGCATTTAAAGTAATTAAGTAGTTTTCAAAGTCTGGTTGAACCTGACAATTTGCATTCAGCATCTCATTACTTAACCGGATTACCTGATTTTTTTGAGCAACACTAAACTTCCCACCTCTGTAGTAGCCACTAAACTCCTCTCCTAAATCTTTGATTTCTCTTTTCCCTGTGCTGGCAACAAACGACTCAAATTCATCGATAAACACATTTGGGTCAAAAGAAAAGCTAGTTGGCCTTTGCGCAATACTATGTTGCCAAATCATCATCAAAGAGAATAGAAGGATGTACGCTTTTTTCATAATTTTTATTTGCCTTTTCGAACGTATTTCGTAGGAAAAAATTCTAAGCCATCGCCTTAATAATGTCAACAAAACTTCTACTTTGTAAGGCTGCTCCTCCTACCAATGCGCCATCTATATCTGGTGCAGAGAATAATTCTTTTGCATTGTCTGCTTTAACACTTCCACCATATTGTATGGTAATGTTATTGGCTATGTTTGAACCAAACTGATTGCTAATAAGATTTCTTATGAAGGCATGTACTTCTTGGGCTTGAGCTGTACTAGCTGTTTTTCCAGTTCCAATTGCCCATACTGGTTCATAAGCAATCACTACTTGTGCAATTTGTGATTCATTTAAATGAAACAAGCCTTCTTTTATTTGAGTTTCTAAAACCCCAAAATGAACATTGCTTTCTCGCTCTTCTAGTGTTTCTCCGCAGCAATAAATTGGGTTCAAACCAGAACCTAAAACTGCATCTACTTTTTTAGCTAACCAATCATTGTGTTCGCCAAAATATTGCCTGCGTTCACTGTGTCCAATAATTACATAAGCTGCACCAGCACTTTTTAACATTTCTGTGCTTATTTCGCCTGTGTAGGCACCACTTGCATGATTACTGCAATTTTGAGCTCCTGAAAACACATTGCTTGCATCTGAAATTATTTTAGATACAGCAGAAATATGCGTAAAAGGCGGAATTAAAACCACTTCGGCACTTCCTTGGTATTCATCTTTTACCATATTTACAACTTCTGAGGCTAGGGCCATGCCTTCTTCAAGGTTCTTATTCATTTTCCAGTTGCCAGCAATAATTTTCTTTCTCATATTGGTTATTATTTATTGTTATCATTTACTTGAGTTTCCCAAAATCTATATTTTTTGCTTTGCTCAAAAATTGTTTTATATATTTCTTTGTCTACCTCTGTAAAGGCAACATTTCTACGTTTACACATAGCTTCAGCTGTTTTGTAAAATTTATTAAGGGCAAAGGTGTCAAAGCCTTGCGCACCTCCCCAGCTAAAACTCGGAATGAAATTTCTTGGAAATCCCGCTCCAAAAATATTAGCCCCAACTCCTACTACCGTTCCAGTATTAAACATGGTATTAATACCACACTTTGCATGGTCGGCCATCATTAAGCCACAGAACGTTAAGCCTGTTTTTTCAAACTTCTCTGTGCTATAACTCCAGAGTTTTACTTCGTCATAAGTGTTCTTGAGATTAGAATTATTGGTATCTGCACCCATGTTCACCCATTCGCCAATCACTGCATTTCCCACAAACCCATCATGTCCTTTATTGCTGTAGGCATAAAAAATTACATTATTTACTTCTCCTCCAACCTTGCAATGCGGTCCTAAGGTGGTGGCACCATAAATTTTAGCGTCCATTTTTAAACCAGAATCTTCACACATCGCAAATGGTCCGCGTATTTTGCAACCTTCCATGATTTCGGCATTTTTTCCGATGTAAATTGGACCTGTGCTTGCATTAAGGATGGAGAATTGAACCTTTGCTCCTTCTTCTATAAAAATATTTTCTGCAGCTACATATTGATTGCCTTCTGGAATAGGCTGTGACTTTCGCCCTTTGGTAATCAAATCAAAATCTTTTTGAAGTGCTTCTCCGTTTTTCGAGAATAAATCATAAGAATAATTGATCTGTAAAATGTCTGTAGATGAGGTTTCTATGCATCTGTATTGAGAAATATTCTCCTCAAAGTTCTCTATTTGGGCTGGTTCAAGATACACGGCAACCAATTGATTGCCCCAAATAAGCGCATCCCCAGGTGATTTTAGTTTTTTTATTTCTTCTATTAAGGCTGGATTTGGACAAATACTTCCATTTATTAAAATGCTATGAGTAGAAAAATTTCCTTGGAACTTTTCACTCAAATAAGGCGCTGTTTTAAATCCAATTGGGCATTCAGGGAGATATTTTCCCCATTTTTCATTTATGGTTAAAATTCCAATGCGCAAGTTTCCAACTGGCCTTGTAAAAGTAAAGGGCAAAAGATTTTGCCTTTGCTCTTTTGGATCGAACAGCAAATAATTTGTATGCATGCCTTGTTTTTAGAAAATACTTATTGGCTGCAAAATACGCCGACTAGGCCTAAAAAAAAAGCCTTCCGATTGGAAGGCTTTTTAATAAATTGTTATTATTATTTTTTTGCGTAGCGCTTTTTGAACTTGTCAATACGACCAGCAGTATCAATAAACATGTTTTGACCCGTAAAGAATGGGTGAGATTTGTGTGTAATCTCCAATTTAAATAGTGGATATTCGTTTCCGTCTTCCCACTTGATTGTCTCTTTGGTGTCAACGGTGCTCTTAGTCATGAACATGTACTCATTAGACATGTCTTTGAAAATGACTGTTCTATAGTTTTTTGGGTGAATGCCTTCTCTCATTTTTTGTACAATTTTGGGAGGGCAAAAGTATCAAATATTTATCAAATTCAAAATTTATCAACAAATTTTTTTTATCTGAGGCATATTCTTGCATGTATCTTTTTGCAATAAGGCAAATAAGGTAAATTGCAGCACTATATTATTATGAAAACAAAAATTGTAGATGCTACACAAGTCAAGAAAATTATTCGAAGAATGGCTTACCAAATCTTTGAGAGAAATTTTGATGCGAAGGAGTTGATATTTGCTGCCATCACCGGACAAGGCAAAGAAGTTGCCAGACAATTAATTGAAGAACTTGCTGAAGTTAGCAAAATCAGGCTGCAATTAGTTGAAGTACAAATTGATAAAGCTAACCCTTTGCCTTCTGAAGTTGTTTTAAATCCTTCTGTTAAATTAACAGGTAAGACAATTATTATGGTTGATGATGTGTTAAACACTGGGAGAACTTTAATTTATTCTTTTTCTCCGTTTTTGAACCTCCAAGTGAAATCCATTCAAGTGGCAGTTTTGGTTGATAGAAATCACCCAAGCTATCCTGTCAATGCAGATTATAAAGGGGTTTCTTTACAAACTACTTTGCAAGAACATGTTTCTGTTGAAATAGAAAGAAAGAAAATTAACATCTACCTTCAATGACAAAAAAAAAACCTGACCATTAGGTCAGGCTTCTTTTTGGATAGCTTAAATTACTTTACTTTAGCTTGTAATCCAGCGCCGGCTTTGAATTTAACAACCTTTTTTGCTGGGATGCTAATTTCTTTACCTGTTTGTGGGTTGCGACCTTTACGTGCAGCACGTTTGGTAACTGAGAAAGTACCAAAGCCTACTAAAATAACTTTGTCACCTTTCTTTAAAGCAGTTTGAGTTGAACTCATAAATGCATCTAAAGCAGCTTGAGCTTGTACTTTAGTTACTCCGGCAGCTTTTGCCATTGAATCAATTAAGTCTTGTTTGTTCATATTTATGATAGATTAAGGGTTTTGCTTAACAAACTTATGAATCGAAACCGAAAAATCAAGTGTTTTCAATACTTTTCGAATTATTTTCCTCTTTTTATTATTTCACAAGTTTTCAACACAGGCTTTTTTTAGCGTATTTCCTCATTTTTTTCTTGGTTGCTTTGTCTTGTCTCCACCATTTCTTTTAACATTTCTATTGATTTTAAAGGCATTTTAATTTTTTCATGGGCTTGCTCATAGATGATTGACCGTTTTGCCAATAATTGCTCAATTGCATTTATTAATTCATTTTCTTTTAGGTCTTTAAACATTGGCCTTTTAGAATCTGGCTGATTTACTCTGCTGAAAATAAATTTGCTACTTGCTTCTAAGTAAATAACATACCCTTTACTTTTCATCCAAGAAATGTTGTTACGATAAACTGGTGTTCCGCCCCCACAAGCCACGATAATGTTTCCTGCTGGAAGATTTTGTTTCAAGGTGATTTCTTCTAAATCTCTAAAATAGGATTCACCATTTTCCTCGAAAATATTAGAAATAGATTTACCTGTCTCTATTTCAATGAGCTGGTCTAAGTCTACAAATTTCCATGCTAATGTTAAGGCAAGCTTTCTTCCAAGTGTGCTTTTTCCCACACCAGGCATGCCAATTAAAAATACTTTAAAGTCAGTGTTTTGGTTCAAACCGACTAATTCATGTATTTTTTTAAGATGGTATAACTAGGAAGATTGTAAGCTCCCCACTTATTTATCACCACATTGTCTTTCATCAATATAATCCCTGGGTTTGATCTTACCATAGATTTAAGTGGAATTGCATCCATAGTATAGTATTGAAAAGGCAACTGATTTTCCTTCACGAACTTGGCTGCATCCTCTGGCGTAGTTGCTGTAATTGCCCAAATTGGAATGCCAGCTTTTATACAATCATTACTTAAATCTCTCAACCCATTAATTGCAGCATTTCTGCTTTTTTCTATTTTGGTTTGAACCAAAAGCACTTGATACCCTTTTGCTGAAAATAAACTATCCGTAAATTCAATTCCTGTGGCATCCGTTAATTTAAAATCATGAATGGGTGGTTTAAAGCCTTCTTTTACAATCTTATCTTTTCGGTCTACAAATTCGTATGAGTCAATGTCTTCAGGCAACGCATCTGCTTTAAATTCAAATTGTTTTCCGTCTTTCTTATAAATAAAAAGCATTTCAACTTCATCAACTGGTGAACCAGGCGGAATTAAGGTTAATTCTTGAATGTTGTTTCCAATTTTATAGGGTAAAAAATCTTTGGCTGGCAAAAACATAAAAGTGTATAGCGTGAAAAAAGTAGATACCAAAACTGCAGTGAATAAAGCAATATTTACAATCACTCTATTAAACAATGGTTTTACATTTTTTTGCCCAATGAAAATGAAGAATATTAATACTAATAATACCACATCTTTTAAGAAACTTTCAACTGGTTTTAATTTTATTGCATCTCCAAAGCAGCCACAGTCTGTAACTTTACCGGTTATTGCGCTGTAACCTGTGAGTAAGGTAAAGAAAATTATTAGTAGAAGTAGCAACCACGAGTTTAGTTTAACAAAGTTTCCTAGCAGTAAAGCCACACCACTTGCAATTTCAAAGATGCAAATGAACATTGACATGCCCACCGCGTAATCATTAAGGAATTCTGTTCCAAAAATTTCGAAGTACTCAATGAGTTTATAACTAAAACCCAAGGTGTCATTAGCCTTGATTAAGCCTGAAATGATAAATAATACGCCAACAAAAATTCTACTGAATTGAACTAAAAATTTCATGGTAAAAAATGTTTTATGAATGATTGTTTGTTTTTTCTTTTAAATGAATCAAAGCAAATACTGAATAATTAATCATGTCCATTAAGTTGCTTTCAACACCTTCACTAATGGTTGTTTTTCCATTATTGGCTAAGATTTGATGAATTCTATGAACACGCATCAATAACATATCTGTAAAGGTGCTCACAAGCATTTGGCGCCATATCTCACCATAATCGTGGTTTTTGTCTAGCATTAAGTTTAAACTGGCCTCTGTTTGTGCATCATACCATTGGCTAAGTGTTTCCGCGTTTGGGTTTGGTTCAATAAATTCAATATTTAGTTGAATCAATCCCATGATACAATAATTTATAATTCCTTTAAATTCAGAATCAATTCCTTCGTCTACTTTAGCTGTTCCTTTTTCTTCCAAGGTTCTAATTCTGCTAGCTTTAATAAAGATTTGGTCAACTAAACTGCTAATACGCATGATTCGCCAACTACTCCCATAATCAAGGTTCTTTTTTAAAAAGATTTCTCTGCACGAAGAAATTACCTCTTTGTATTGTTGTATCGTTTGATTACTCAAGACCTTTGCTTTAATTTGTTTCAACGCAAAAATAGGGGAGGAGATACAATTGCAAGCTATATTAAGAAAAAATTCACTGAACTGTGGCGGTACCTTGCTTCTTTTGGATCAACCAAAAGTAATGGGTATTTTAAATGCTACCCCAGATAGTTTCTATGGCGAGAGCCGTTTGACAAGTATAAGTTTAGCAGTTGAAACCGCTGGAAAAATGCTTGAAAATGGGGCCTGCATTTTAGATATTGGCGGTCAATCTACTAGGCCTGGTGCAGAAACAATCTCGGCAGAGGAAGAAGCCAATAGGGTTTTACCAATTATTGAGGCCATTCATAAGGCTTTCCCACAAGCTATTTTATCGGTTGACACCTTTTATACTTCAGTAGCAAAGGCTGCTGCAAATCTTGGTGCAGGAATAATTAATGATGTTTCAGGTGGCGAAGACCCTGAAATGTTTAAATTGGTTGGAGAATTGGGCCTTCCTTATGTTCTCATGCACAGGCCCGGTTCGGCAAAAGAAATGCAGAAACTAGCAGTTTATGAAGATATTATACTAGATATTGGAAATTATTTTTCCAAAAAAATTACTGCCTTACAAAGTTATCAAGTAAAAGATATCATACTTGATCCTGGTTTTGGTTTTGGTAAAACTTTGGCTCAAAACTATAAATTATTGGCAGGTTTGAACCAATTTAAAATTTTTGAACTACCCCTATTGGTGGGTGTTTCAAGAAAAAAAATGATCCAGCAAGTAATACATGGAGATGCCCAATCTTCACTTAATGGTACAACAGCAGTGCATATGGCTGCATTGCTAGCAGGTGCAAAGATGCTACGCGTGCATGATGTTAAAGCGGCAAAAGAATGCGTTAATATTTATCTAGCAATTGAACAACAAATTTCTTAGTATCGTAAAATGCTAAGCGAGCCGTTTGAATTGTTAACATATGAAATTACCATCATCAACATTATTGATTTGTTGTTGGTGTTATTTATTTGTTATCAATTATTTAAGCTGCTAAAGGGAAGCCTAGCCTTTAATATTCTCATTGGCCTTTTAACCATTTATATTTTTTGGCTATTGGTTAGGTATTTCCAAATGCCGCTAATGACAGATTTTCTTGGACAATTTGCAAAAGTTGGTATCATCACAGTATTAATTGTCTTTCAACAAGAAATAAGAAAGTTTCTTATGGTAATTGGCAACAGTTCCATTTTAGGTGAAAAGAAGAAATGGTGGAATATATTCCCTTGGAAATGGAGGATACAACAGACCTTTCAAACACCCTTTGATGAAATCGTAGAAGCTTGCAGAGAACTTGCAGCTCAAAGGGCCGGTGCCATTTTGGTTTTTCCAATAACTTCAGAAATGAAGTTTATTGCCTCTTCAGGAGAAGCCATGGAATCTATCATTTCTAAACGATTAATTCTTTCTATATTTAACAAAACCAGTCCTTTACATGATGGGGCGGTAATAATTTCAAATGGAAGAATTAAAGCAGCAAATTGTGTTTTACCTGTTAGTGAAAATCCAAACTTTATCAATAAACATGGCTTAAGGCATTTGGCGGCAATTGGCATTACAGAGCAAACTGACGCAATTTGTTTGGTGGTGAGTGAAGAAAAGGGATTACTTTCATACGTAAAAGAAGGGGTAATAGAAGAAGACCTCCTTGCAGAAGAAATCATTGATAGGCTCAATCAGCAGTTTAGCAAAGAAATGGTAGCGCTTGGCGAATAAACCTAACTTCTGAAGTTTTCAAATTGCAAGGGAACTTCAAAATCTTGCATTCTTAATTCAGCTATAATCTCTTGAAGGTCATCTATTTTCTTACCTGTTACACGCACCTGGTCATCATTAATTGCAGCTTGAACCTTTGAACCCAATGTTTTGATGTAGGCAATGATTTTTTTAGCTACTTCCTTGTCCAATCCCTCTTTAATATTTACCACTTGTAAGACAATTCTGCCACTTGGATTTGCTTGCTTTGTTAAATCTAAGCACCTTACATCTAAACCTTGCTTGCTAAATTTACCTAAAATAATGTCTATTAGGGTTTGAAGTGCCATTTCTTGCTTGGCTTCCAACTTTAAAGATTTGCTTTTCTTATCTAACTCAATATCACATAGTTCGTCTTTTAAATCATAGCGATTTTGCAATTCTTTTTTAGCAGTATTCACCGCATTATCTATTTTTTGGAGGTCAATTTTATTTACAATGTCGAAACTTGGCATATTAAGTAAACTTTAATAGTGTCAAAAGTAAATTATATTTAAATTGCATTGCAAATAAATGTGCAAATTGATTATGAAAACATTTAGTCGTATTTTTTTGGCAGCCATAATCCTATCCTTAGGATTTAGTGCCTGCAAGGATAAGGTTGACCCACCAATTGAAACTCCTTTTAACAAATATGACACCATTACAAATTTCCAAGGTTTGTTAATTCCTTCAACTGGAAAGTTAAAAGTAAATGTAAACTATGTTTTCGGAAAAGACTCTTTAGAATTAAATACCAAGTATTTTAATACTTTGGGTGGTGACACTTTTTTACTAACCTTGGTTAGACATTATTTTTCAAATTTTACTTTATCTGGTCCTGAAGGAAAAATCAATTTAAAGAATTATCAATTGTTAAACTTTGCCGATAAAGCTAGCAGAAGTTTTGTGATAAATGGAGTTCCGCCAAGCATCTATCATAAGTTGGAAATGATAATTGGCGTGGATTCAATAAATAACAGTTCTGGACTACAAGAGGGAGCATTAGACCCGGCCTATAGCATGTTTTGGACTTGGGCAACTGGTTATATCTTTTTCAAATTGGAAGGCAAAACTATTATGGATAGAACATTTTCTTTACATACAGGTGGGAACAAAGTATTTCCTTACAATGGGGTAGACCTTACTTCCTACAAAGTAAAATCAATTGAGCCTACCTTGAACCTAACGATTGACATCAAAGAAATGTTAGAAAATCCTAACACTTATAATTTTGAAAGGGACGGATATGATGTTCATTCGCCTGCTGATCCTTCAAATGATAAGATTTTAGAAAATATGAAGGATATGGTTAAATTATCATCTATAAATAACTGATGAAATATCGTGTAGTCATAACGCTCTTTTTAGCAGTCTTTTTGCTGGTTGGTTCCTGCAAAAAAGACCCTGAAAATCCTTCTAAACCAGCGGATGATTATACTTATGATCCTACGCCTTATGATTTGGTTTTGCCAAGCAATAGAGGTTGGAATAGCTTCCCCATTCCTGCTGATAATCCGCTTACCAAAGCAGGAGTTGCCTTGGGTAGAAAGTTGTTTTATGACCAAATTTTATCTGTAAACAATTCCCAAAGTTGTGCCTCTTGTCATAAACAAGAAAATGCATTTGCAGACCCATCCCGACTTAGTGCAGGTGCATTTGGGCAAGCTAGTCAAAGACATTCCATGCCCCTTTTTAATTTGCCATGGGCTGATAAATATAATTTTACAGGTCAAAGATATTTTTGGGATGGAGGGGCGAATGATTTAGAAAGACAAGCTTTAGGTCCAATTCTTAATCCTTTAGAGATGTCTAACCCTTCTTTAGAACCTGTGTTAAAAAGATTACAAACCCATGCAGAATACCCTGGATTATTTAAAAGGGCTTTTGGGTCAGATTCTATTACTTCTGTTAAGTTGGCTAAAGCATTAGCGCAGTTTGAAAGAACTTTGCTTAGCACCAATTCACCTTACGATAAAGCTGAAAGACGCCAAAGATTAAGAACCCAAAGTGAAATCAATGGGATGTTTGTTTTTAATACTGAAGGCAAAGGTGATTGCTTTCACTGTCATGGCAATGAAAATACGGCCTATTTTACTGACTTCCTTTTTCATAACAATGGCCTAGATGCTATGCCAAAAGACAGTGGTTTGGGTCGCATTACTGGTAATCCTGCAGATTTATTTAAGTTTAAAACACCAACCCTTAGAAATCTTGCATTTACCGCCCCTTACATGCATGATGGCAGATTTAAAACCCTCATGGACGTAATTAACTTTTATGATACCGGCACAAAAAATTCACCTAATGTAGATCCAAACATTGCAAAACATTTTAAAGAGGGTGGTTTGAACCTAACTCCGCAAGAAAAATTAGACTTGCTTAACTTTTTGCTTTCTCTTTCCGATACAAGTTTTACCCGTGAAACAAAATTTTCTGACCCCAAATTTGCTTTTTAACTATGAAATTATAATTTTGATAACTATTCACCTAAAAACAATTATTCAACAATATACATGAAAAAACAATTACTTACCAGTTTTTTAATGCTTTTGGCACTGCTCTTTGTGTCCTTCAGCATTAATGCGCAGTATTGCACCTCTGGTGCAGCTTCTGCTGCCGACGATGAAATAACTAATGTGAGATTATTTGGGGCTTCTGGTACCCAAATTAATAATCCTACTACATGTTATGCAACCACTCCTCAATACATGGATTATACGGTATCATTGCCAGCTGTTACCCTTGTTCCAGGCAACACCTACACAATTGAGGTTGAATTATCACAATGTAGTGGTACTTTTTATAATAATATTTGTAAAGTTTGGATTGATTTTAACAGAAACTTTACCTTTGACGATCCGGCTGAATTAGTTGCCACACTAACCGCAGGTCCTGGATTCCCTTCAACCCACACCCAAACATTTACTGTACCAACTACTGCTAGTTTGGGTTTTACTACAATGAGGCTAGTTGATGTAGAAACTACAGTTCCTACGGGTGTTGTTCCTTGCGGACCTTATACTTGGGGAGAGACTGAAGATTATAGGGTAAATTTAAGTAATGGTAGCAGCGGTGGCCCAGTATTACCACCAATCGCTAACTTTTTCCCAAGTCAAGCAACTACTTCTACCATCCCAACAGATACTGTATGGATCAACAGTCCATATAACTTAGTAGCTACAAGTACTAATACAAGTCGTAATTTTTGGGATTTACCAGGTGAGAACCCATTGTTAGCAGGTTATTTCAGAAACAATGTAGCCTGGACATCACAACAGTATATTGACACAACAAAATATGATCAAAGATTACGTTATACGTTTAATAGAAGAGGCTTTTGGCCAGTAAGGTTATTGGCAGT
>JAIYAT010000033.1 GCA_027488905.1 Bacteroidota bacterium | reverse complement strand
GGTTTGGCAAAAGTGGCGGTTCAGTGCTCCGCAGACACATTTGTGGTTAATCAAAGTTTGGTTCTCCGCATCAACATTTGTGGTGAAAATCGCCACCTTCGCCAAGCCCGAAACCGTTACCTGCAAGGCTAACAGACCGACAAGTAAACCAAAAATTGATACAAAAAATTGGACGCATTTAGACAATTCATAGAAAACTACACGACACTTTCAGACAAGGACTGGAAACAAATTTCTATGTGCTTTGAAAAACGGGTTTTTGAAAAAGACGAAATACTTTTACAAGAAGGTAAAATTTGCAGACACCTTTATTTTATTGAAAGCGGACTACTTCGCTACTTCATCAATAAGGACGGTAATGACATTACAAAATTCTTTACCGAAGCACCATATTGCTTTACTTCACAAGTTAGTTTTACATCCGAAAAACCATCCACTGAAAACATACAAGCCATTGAGCAATCTGTTATTTTGCAAACAACATTGAATCAAGCAAATGACCTTCTAGAATTAAAAAGTTGGAACACGTTTATTCGTAAACTCATTCAGGAAGTTCAATACTTTACCGAAGAAATTTTGCAAGAAATTCAGACCGAAACAGCCGAAAATCGTTATAAAAAAATGATTGAAACAAATCCTAAATTATTACAAAGAGTGCCTTTAAAATATTTGGCTTCTTATTTTGGCATTGCTCCACAATCTTTAAGCCGAATTAGAAAAAAAATCGTGTCTTCATAACGAAGTTAACATAGGTGCAGTAGATTGAAATGGTTAAGAAAGAATTTTGCAACATCATTTAATAAATCAAAAGATGAAGCAAATATTTCTAATCATTTCAATTCTATTCGCAATGACAACAAATGCTCAACAAACAAATTATCATTTTAGCCACACCGACAGCACATCAGCTACAAGTGACAAAATTTGGCAGGTTTGGACAGATGTTCCAAACTGGAAACAGTGGGACAAAGGCTTGAAAGAAGCAATTCTTGAAGGTGAATTTATTGTGGGCTCAAAGGGGAAATTAATACCCGACAAAGGACCTAAATCAAAGTTCATTATTAGCGAACTTGAACCGTATAAATCTTATACTTTCAAAACCAAAATTCCATTTGGTTGGCTCATCATTAAACGCACATTGGAAGTGAAGGAAGGGAAAACCTATTTTACTCACGATGTCGAGTTTACAGGCTTGCTGAAAAAAGTGTTAGGGAAAAAATTAGGGAAAAATTACAGAGAAATGCTTCCTGAAGTATTGACAGAAATTAAACGAATAGCAGAAAGCAAATGAAAAAAGTAGTTACTTTATTTGCTTTGCTTTTAGCTGTATTTCATAGCTACGGACAAAATGTAGAACCCAAAATACCAAATGCTAATGTTCGGCTAAGTTTTTTACTTTTTCCGTTTACACCATTATTGACAGTGGAAGTAAGAACATTTGGTAATGTAACTTTGCAATTAGAAACTAATTTTGTAAACACTCACGGTGCAAATCTCAAATATTTTTTTAAAGACCGTATGGACAGACATTATGTTTTTGTCGGCTCTGCTTTTGTAGAAAACAAATTATTGAGAGAGGATTTAAAAGCGACAATTTTGCCTTACTTAGGTTATGGCTATGCTTACAGGTTTGGCAAAACTAAGGCTTGGACTTTTGACAGCCGTTTTGGAATTGGAGCAACAACTAATGCCGACAATAACGGAATTTATCCAGTAATTAAAACAGGTATAGGACGAACATTTTAGAATTATTAAATATCAATATGATAAAAGCATCATTACTATTAAACATCATAGTACTCATTCCAGTTTGTTATGGGTTATTGTCCAACGCAAATTGGACACAAGTAGGCTATGGCAATCCCACTCCTGCAAGAAGTATTTTGCTTTCAGTCTATATAGCCATATTACTATTTTCCATTATTTTACTTTTTAAGCCAGACCCAAAAATGGTTATAGCTTTGCTTTGCGTACAAATCATTTACAAATTTACAACCCCATTTACTGTTGGGACATTGACAAATTCAGTTGTCGTAAGTAATATTTTTATTGCCATTTTTCATTGTATTACTGTACTTGTTATTTGGAAAGAACTTAACCTTTCAAAATAGAAATAACTTAGACAAAACAACGAATTAAGAAGCCCAGCAGGTAACAGCGGTTTGGCAAAAGTGGCGGTTTTGTGCTTCTTATGACAGTTTTTCGTATATTTGAATTGTGTGCTTCGTATGAACATTTGTGGTAAAATCGCCACCTTCGCCAAGCCGCAAAACGTTACCGCCAATATTAAAAGACCGACATGAAACAAATTACCCATATACTTATTTTTTTAGTTTCCATTATCTCCGCTTGTAAGACAGACACGCAAAAGGAGACATTTCCTATAGACATTGTTCTAAAAAACTCATTCAAACAACAAGACAAATTGAACCTTGGCGACAGACTTAATTTGGAGAAATATAAACCAATCGACACTACCTTTTTAAAAAAATGGTTTCAAGGAATGTCAATTCCTGAGCTTGACAATAAAAAATTGGAGTATGACCATTTCTCACAATGGTATTTCATAGACCATAGAATCATTGACGATAAGATTATTTTTTCAATACTAAATAGTGACGAGGTTGGCTTCGTTGATTTATACTATCTCAGCTATGACACACTAAACAAAAAAATTCTTGACATTAATTACTTAACGCAATCAGGCGGGGACGGTGGTTATTACAAAGAAGACCTCATTGAGTGGCAAGACAAAAATTCAATTCGCATCATTTGCAATGAATATAACGAGGAGGATTTAACAGACTCAACAACACTTTCCAAGTCTGACAGTTCAGTATATATGTACAGTTATGCAGACAGACCATTTAAAGCAAAAGTAATATTCAAATACTCCAAGACAGATACGATAATTGGGAAGTAATACTGGCGGTAACAGCGGTCTTGCGCCATTGCCGTTAACTTACTAAAATTCAATATTTCGTTTCGCATTTATTTTTATCTTAGCAGGACAAATTAACTTTCCGAAGTCGGCAACAGCGCAAGGCCGCGGAACGTTACCTGCAAGTATGAAAACCGACTATGGACAATAAAGAACAATATATTGAACCTCTAATTAGAGTTATTGAACTGAATGAGGACAAGTCATGGCTTGACACTTTTCTTGGTTTAAGGACAGGAGGTTTTTTACCTGGAGGTGGCGCAGGGTCTTTGAATGACTGGGGACCTTCTTATTCAAACAATATAAAAAGCTCATGGTATTCTAATTTGTATGACATTTTGCGTAAGCTTTTTGACAATAATATACCCGCTGAACAATTTAGTGAGCTTAAATTAATTAAATTCAGAAATAATATTCGAGTAATTAGATGCTTAAATTGTAATAAAAGCTATCAACACCCATCAGTTTTTGAATCATGCATAGCATTAGATTTTTATTATAAAAATTTTACTCAGCTTGCCAAAAATGAATTGTTATTGAATTTGTTCATTCCAGAATTGACATATGAAAGTCAAAAAACAAAAGAATATAGAAACTGGTTATCTGAACAATACGAGGCTAATAATATAAAAGTATATGACTTTGTAAATAACAAATACATCTGTCCTCATTGTGGTAAAGACCACGGAGAAACTGAACATGACCTATACATATTAAAGGACGAATTAGCTGACCAGAAGCTATTTGTAAGACAAAAACAAAATGCAAACTGGGACGACTTTGAAAGAATACCAGCAGGTAACAGCAGCTTGCCAAAAGCGGGGTATTCGCGGTGGCAGAAACTTTTCGGCTCCGAATAAAAATTTGTGGTAGCTTGAATGATGATGCTTCTAAACCCCCGCCTTCGGCAAGCCGCAAAACGTTAGCAGCAATATTACGGCCGACCACCATAAACAAATATGCAGACACTTACAGACGAAATACTTAAACTTTCACAAGGTGACAAAGGGCAGGTTGCAGAAATCCTTGACAATTTAAAACTTGTTGAATTGCAAAAGGGTGACTTCATACTAAAAGCAGGGCAAGTTTGTAAACAATACTACTTTATCGAAAGCGGTTCAGTTAGACTGTACTACCATAAAGGCGACAATGACTTTACTGCTTGGATAGGAACATCGGGACAAATCTTTACTGACCTAGAAAGTTACTTAAACGAAACTCCAAGCAGATTAAACTTTGAAGCGATAGAGTATTCAAATGTTTATACAATTAGCAAAGCAGACAGCGACAAACTTGCATTTAAAAATAATGCCTATAATACACTTCTTAGACGAACTGTTGAAATTTCTTTTGTGAATTTAAGCCGAAACGTAATTTCTTTTCAAAGTGAAGAAGCATCAGAACGATATGAACGCATTGAAAAAGAGAAAAATTGGTTAGAGAAATATCCATTGGGATACATTTCAAGTTTTATTGGGATTACACAAAGTTCATTAAGCAGACTTAGAGCCAAGAAAAAGTGATTTTTTGCCATAGGACAAATTTATTCTAAATTCCAGTTTCTACTTTTGCAACGAATTAAAAAGAACAAAAAATGACAACAACAATTTTACTTTCGTTAGCTATCGGTTTGGTATTGGCTCTAATTTTACTTATTATCTTTTTGCCCGACAAGGTGCAATACATTGAAACAATAACAGTTAAAGCACCCATTGCAAGGGTTTATGATGCAATTCGCTACCAAGAGCAACTTATGGCTTGGAGTGCTTGGCCAACTGAAACAAAGTCTCAATGTTTTGTAAAGAATACAGACGGTATCATTGGGGCACAGACAGTTTACTCTAAAAATGGGAAAGAGTTTGGTTATCAAGAAATAACTCATTTAACTGAAAACGAAAAGGTGACTTTCTACCTTAAAAGTTACGTAGCACCTTTTGAAAAAGATGTTAGACTTTCTTTTATTTTAAAAGAATTACCCAACAATGAAACAGAAATTAATATGTGGTTTTCGGAATTATTGAAAAAACCTCATTTCTTAATCGCTTATTTTGGCGGTATCTTAAAATGGGTTCATTCAATGCACCTTAAAGACCTTGCCAATTTGAAAAAATTTGTAGAGCAAAAATGAAGTCATTTAAAGATGAACAAGTAATCGGGCAATTGGAAAAGCGAAAAGGTGGATATTTTTACCTTACTATTTCGGCAGTCACTATAAACCAATTTAAAAATAAACGCCTTACTCGTTTTCTTTGCACCATTGACAAAAAGTTGACCTTCCAATGTGGTTTAAATCATCTTGGAGACGGTAACTTTTTTATTATTTTAGGAAGTAAAAACTTAAAAATTGTAAACAAACAGTTAGGTGACAAATTAGCTTTTGAGTTAAAAGAAGACCCTGACCCACTTGGAGTAAAAATGCCTGAAATTTTGGAAGCACTTTTAGAGCAGGACGAAGAATTAAAATCCAAATATGAAAAGCTTTCGATGGGCAAAAAGCGCCACGTTATACATACAATCAGTCGTATTAAAGATATTGACAAACAAGTAGACGGAGCAGCAAAAATCATCAACGAACATTTGCTTCCAAGAAGAAAAAAGGAATTGTAATGACTGTTTATGTTTTTAAGACTTCGATAACTAAAACTGACCTTACAGAAATGACTTTCATTTTAAATAACTTACTGCCAGATTCAAAATGGAACTTTGATTTTGATGACATTGACAATATTTTACGTATCGAAAGTCAGCACAATATTTCACAACAAGTAATCTCTGAACTGATAGCAAAAAATTATCTTTGCGAAGAACTAGAATAAAGTACTTATGGTAACAATCAAACACTCTAATGACAATGATTTTAAGATAGACATTCAAACAAAGTTTGAAAAACTACTTGCTACAAAGTTTCCATTATTAAAATCTGTAGATAAATGGAATCAGGAAATGTGGCATAATAACGGTAATTTGGTAATCTCATTGATATTTTTAAAAAAAACTTTCAAATTTTGTTTTTTTAATAATTCAAATTTACAATTAGATAAACTTCAAAGATGGAGTACAACAATTTATTCTCGTAATTATGAGTTTGGAAATGACGAGAAGATTGATTGGTTTAAAATTGAGAAACTAATTGAAGAGACACTAAATAATCAATAAATACTGCTGCTAACAGCGGTTTGGCAAAAGTGGCGGTTCAGTGCTTCGTATGACAGTTTTTTGTAAATTTGAAGCGTGTGCTTCGTATGAACATTTGTGGTAAAAATCGCCACCTTCGCCAAGCCGCAAAACGTTAGCGGTAAGCATAGACGACCAAACTTCAACAGACATTGTAAATTATGACAGACATAAAATATCAAATAATTACACCTGACGACAACGAAAATATTTCACTTATTGCGGATTGGTATTTAACAGAGTGGAACATACCAATTCAAACGACAATTGAAAAAACTAAAAATTTATCGGCAGACAATTACGAGTTTCAAGTACTAATGACAGTTGACAACAAACCAATCGCTACGGGCGGACTTTACAACCACGTTGGACTGCTGGACAAAGAACCACGACTTAAAATGTACAAAAACTGGTTAGCATTAGTATACACAAAACCCGACAACAGAGGAAAAGGATTAGGAGCATTGATTTGTAGTCACATTCAAGACCTTTCAAAAGACCTTGGACTTAAAGAAATTTATTTATTTACTCATACAGCAGAAAATTTATATAAGCGACTTGACTGGCAACAATTGGAACGACTTGCGCTGGGTGGTAAAGACATCATAGTTATGAAAAAAGAATTGTAACAAGACAATGCAATGAAAAACCAAACGACACAACATTTGACGAGGAGAATGCCTACCGCTAACAGCACCTACAAGAAATTGGCGGTTTTGTGTTACGTAGAAACTTTTGTGGTATATGTAAATTTGGTTCTTCGCAACTATATTCGTGCTGATTGGCGCCAACTTCTTGTAGCTGCGGAACGTTATGCGTAATTAAGATGAAATTGATAATAATTGGACTTTTATTATTTACAAGTTGTAAGCCATTTCAGAAGAATGCCTTAACTTTTATTGACCAAGCAAAACTTGGGGGTAATACATTAGAGAAATTTCAATTAAACAAACTAAGACGCTCTGATTCTATTGTTTATAAAGGAAAAGATTCATTTGAATTTTGTCAGGAGTACATTAATATCAAACCAGAATTAAAAAAGGCATATAAAGGAAAAATAAATGAATTCTATATAGACAGTATTGATAAGATATTCATCGATTATATGACTGCCGAATATTATAAAGGTGAATTAATTTCACTTCAGTTAATAACAAAGGGAAAAAAAAGAATTGACTCATTATATAAAACTATTCAAAAAATCACAGGCAAGAAATTTAATTTTATTCATTGGTGGCAACATTCTTATTACACTAAGGCTTGTGGACATATAAAGACTAAGCACATCGTAATAGATTGTATTATCTATCCTTATGACCATGAAGCTATTTTTTTAATAACAAGTCCAAGTATAAAATATCGAGAGATATTTGAAAAGGAAAGACCTTTCTGGTATAAAATAAATTTTGAAGCTGGTGATCCATGGGATTAACTACGCATAACAGGCGCTTGGACGCAATAAGGGCATTTGAATAAAAGGGAAAAGAAAAGGCAAAAAAGATTATTTTTGGGGTAAACTGCTAGGGCGAAACTTGTGCTAACCATTCCCTTACAGCGCCAAGCGCCAAAACGTTATGTGGCATTTTAAAACTACACGATGAGTAACTTTTCAAACATAGGATTTAACGTTTCGACACAAAAAGAATTTCAACAACTTCTGGAAAAAGCATATAGAACAAGCAACGCTATAAAAATTAACGAAGGTGCTTATTCTGTTTATACCGATATTTCAGGTGCTCAACTATTTATTCAGTTTGACAAAACGAATTCCTGTATAGGAGCAAATCCTCATTTCAAAGGAATAAGTAAAAGGATCGTTTGCTTGACGAATGCGCTTGAAAGACCCGAAAGTGAACTTGATGGAGCGTTTCATTGTTGGGCAGACCCATCAGAAGAAAACAATCCAGACAGTGGTGCTTACCCATTTGTGTTCGATTTACCGGACTTCAAAACTTTTGGACAAATTGACTTCCCGAAGAATCATGACATTCAATTAACTGCGTTTGCACAAGAGTTAAGTATTTATGACAGTGAAAAAGAGTATGAAGAAAGCCAAACTACTGAACAAAAATGGGCAACACAATCTTTTGTTCCAAGCGGACTTTTTTCATTTGGAGAAGAAGAAAAAGACCCCAACCCTCCACAAGCGACAGGTATGTTTACAGGAATTATCAAACAATTTGACAAGAAACGTAATGAGTTAACAAGTGAAGAATTTTATTGGTTACTTGTTGAAACTTTGGGTGGAGAAGTTGACGTTGTTGCAGATATCAGATTTTTTGAGAAAGCCCCAGTTTTGAACGGGATTGTTCAAGGACTGTTTTGGTTATCAGGACAACTTATAAACGCACCGAAAAGGGAATTAAAAGAGAACAAAACATTTTTTCAAAGATTATTCGGACGATGAGGAGAAAAACGCCACATAACACGGGTTTTGCGTCAGGCGGGGTGACGTGCAATCTTGGAGCTTTGTGCTTCTATTCAAGTTCAGTGCAGGTTGACAGTTTTGTGCTCCGAAACCCGCCCGAACGCAAAGCCCGAAAACGTTATGTAGCATTTTAAAAGACGACACAACAAAGTGAAAATTGACAATCTCATATTGATAAAAGGTGGTGCATACAATGACATTAAAAAAGCGTTGAGACAATGGATTGACCTTTATTCAAAAGACTTGCAAGACGGGTTGACTTTTCAACTTTATAAAAATGGAAGCGGAAACCATATAATCCAGGCAGACGAGAGACTTGACAATGAGAGATTCTATTATTTGGTTAACTATTTAAATTATCCAGAAGGAATTGAATACAAGATTGACATTGAAGGTTATACGACAGGTAAAGACAAAAACGAACTAAAGAACAAAGAGCTTTTGGTCTACATTTCTCCGACAGACAAAGAATTCGACAATGTTTTCGTGACGACTTCAGAAAATGAAAATTTCAAAGTGGACTTTGGCGGAAGAATTACAGAAGGACGAGAAAGAAAAAATTATAAATATCCAACAAATTTAAACTTAGGTCTATCAGAAAGCATAACTATCCAAAACAAGCACGACCTTAATAACCTGACAGAAAGACCCAAAGACAAATTAGAAACCCGATTTAAAATAATTTCAGTCGTCATATTTTGCGCATTCGTATTGACCTTTTTTTTGTTTCAGACAGAAGACGACTTCTTGACCATAAATTATGTAGTTGCCTTTTCGGTTTGGGCTTGGCTGACATTTGACTATAAAATACTTCAAGTTGACAAACTGTATTTTAGCTCCGTTGGACTTGGACTAGTAATTTTCTTATATGGACTATTTTTAAATGAGAAATTTGACGAAAATACCCCAATGTTACAGTCCGTGACGACAATGCCAATTTTCCTTTTAATAATACAGAGACCATTAAGATTAGCATTTATAAGAGTAATGAAACGAGAACCCAAAGTCGAAAAACCTGCACCATCATTTGCTGACTTTGTATATATTTTCATACTTTGGATGATAACTTTAATAATACCAGCAATATACTTCAACGGATGAAAAGAAAAACGCTACATAACAGGCGTTTGGCTCAATGGCGGGTGAAGTGGTTAATTGAACTTTCTACCTCGCATCAACTTTTGTGGTGTATTGACAGTTTTGTGCTCCGAAATCCGCCACTGCGCCAAGCGCCAAAACGTTAGGCGTAATGCTATGAGCGACCCTACAAAAAAAACAAGCAGAAAAAAATACGACCTTTGACAAATGAAAGATTTGTTTCCATTTTACTCTATCGGAAATTTTATTAATGAGCCATCTAGCCACACTGAATTTGAAATAATGCAGTTTGACAAAATGGAAGAACCGAATGTGGACGACATTCACAAACATACTTTCTACGAAATTCTTTGGACAGAAAAAGGTATCAGTAAACAGACTATTGACTACAAGGAATATGAAGTTTTACCAAACAGTTTATTTTTCATTTCACCCAACCAAGTGCATCAGTTTGAAGAATGGAAACCCTTAAAAGGTGGAACAATTCTATTTACAGAAGATTTCTTTTTGCTGAACCATAACAACAAGGACAAATTATTTGAGTTGAGTTTTTTAGACAACTTTTATGCAAATCCCTGTATCCAATTAGACAAGAAAAATTTTGCAGACATTAAGCAAACAATTGACCTAATTGCCAACGAACAAAAACGAAAAGACAAAAGCCAAACTATCACTCAATCTTACTTACATATTTTATTAAAACAAGTGCAGCGTTGCGTTGACATAGAAACTGAAAAGCCATTATCAAAAAAGTATCTAATCCTTTTCAAGCAATTCAAAAACTTATTAGACAAGCATTTTACAGAAAATAAAACCACATCATTCTTTGCAGAGCAATTACATATTACTACACACCATTTAAACCTCATTATTAAGAATGTAACAGGTAAAACAGCAAGTGAAGTAATAAGAGCAAGAAGCATTTTAGAAGCAAAGCGGTTACTAACTTTTACCGATTTTACAGTTTCTGAAATTGCAGCACAATTAAACTATTTTGACAGTTCCTACTTTTCAAAACTATTCAAAGCAGAAACCAACAAAACTCCAGCAGCATTTAAAAGTGAAATGTCCGAAAAGTACCGAATAAGGTAGGTTTCATCTTTACATCAAGACTTTTCTTCACCTCATCTTTGCATTGTCAATATTGACATCACAATTTAATATTTTATACAATGCAAGAACAAGCAAAATGGGTTTTAGACCCAAGCCACACCAAAGTAGGCTTTAGTGTAAGACACTTTGGAATTTCTGAAACAGACGGTTTTTTCAGAAACTACACAGGGACAGTAAACACAGAAAAAGAAGACTTTTCTGATTTACAAGTTAACGTAACTGTGCAAATTGACAGCATAGACACCAATGATGCTCAAAGAGATGCACACTTAAAAGCAGACGATTTTTTTAACGCTGAAAAGTTTCCAGAAATGAAATTTGAAAGCACTAAAATGGAAACTACAGCTACTGCCAACGAGTACAAAATGCACGGCAATTTAACAATTCGTGACATCACAAAACCAGTTGTTTTTGATTTGGAATATGCAGGTACTGTTCCGCAAGACCCATTTGGCAATACAAAAGCAGGTTTCTTTATTTCGGGTAGCATAAACCGACAAGATTTTGGACTTTCGTTTAATGTTTTGTTAGGTACAGGAAATTTAGCAGTTTCAGACAAAGTAAAAATTAATATTCCTGTTCAACTTTTAAAAGTAGCCTAACTATGAAAAATAAAATTTGGTTTATCACAGGAATTTCAAGCGGTTTGGGCAAGTCACTTGCCCAAACTGTAATTGAAAATGGCGATTTTGTAATTGGTACATTTCGCAATCAATCACAAGCAGACGTTTTTAATAATCAGCACAAAGACGAAGCATTTGCTTTGACTTTGGACATTACAAAACCGACCGAAATAGAAAAAGCAGTTAAATTAGTTACGGACAAGTTCGGTAAAATTGATGTTTTAGTAAATAATGCAGGTTTTGGGTTTGCAGGAGCTATTGAAGAAACAAGCACAAAAGAAACAAGAGAGATTTTTGAAGCCAATTTCTTTGGCACTTTGCAATTAACCCAGACCTTTTTACCATTATTCAGGCAACAAAAAAGTGGACATATTATTCAAATTTCCTCTCACGGTGGTTTTAAAGCATTTCCAGGTTTTGGTATTTACAATGCAAGCAAATTTGCATTAGAAGGTTTTAGTGAAGCATTGGCAATTGAAATTGCACCATTGGGGATAAAACTTACCATTGTAGAACCCGGACCTTTCAGAACAAATTTTGCAGGTAGTTCATTTAAACAAGCCGACAAAGTTATTGAAGATTACAACTTAACAGCTGGAGCATTTAGAGAACGAATGAAACTAGTTGATGGCAAACAAGAAGGCGACCCAATAAAAGCATCAAAAGCAATTATTGACATTACAAAACTTGACACACCGCCATTGCGATTACCATTAGGAAAAATTGCAATTGTTTCATTGACAACAAAATTAGAAAGCGTACAAAAAGACATTAACACATACAAAGACATTGCAGAAAGCGTTGTATATTAGCGGTGGACAAAAAAG